>CAVRGU010000011.1:0-283904 GCA_963720795.1 uncultured Solirubrobacterales bacterium
CACCGCCACGCGGATCACGCCGCCACAGCCTCCAGCGGCGCCAGCGCCCCGAGCAGCGCACTCTCGTCGGGGCCGATCGCCGCGACCGACAGCTCCTGCCCGCGGAACAGCTCCCCCGCGAGCTCGCACAGCTCGTCGGCTGTGACTGCGTCGATGCGCGCGATGATCTCCTCCACCGAGAGGATCGGCAGGTCGTTCAGCACGGACGCCCCCAGCCGGTTCATGCGCGCCGCGGTGGACTCCAACGAGAGCGCGAGGCGGCCCTTGGCGTTCTCGCGCGAGCGCTCGAGCTCCTGCGCGTCGGCGGGTTCGCGTACGAAGCGCTTGAGCTCGGCCGCGATCACCTTCAGCGCCTCCGCGAGGTTCTCCGGGCGGGTGCCCACGTACAGCCCCACCTCGCCGGTGGCGGAGTAGAGGTTCGAGAAGGAGAACACCGAGTACGCCAGACCGCGGCGCTCGCGCACCTCCTGAAAGAGCCGCGAGGACGCGCCGCCGCCGAGCACGTTGTCGAGCACCCGCAGCGCGAAGCGGCGCTTGTCGTCGTGCGCCATCCCGCGGCCTCCCAGGCACAGGTGGTACTGCTCGGTCTCCTTGCGCAGGAACCGCACCCGCCGTTCGAACCGTGGCTCGCCCGCCTGGGCGTCTCCACTGTCCGGCTGCGCGGAGGGCGCCTGCGGGCACGCCGCTCGCGCCATCTCCACCAACGCGTCGTGGTCGACCGACCCGGCGGCCGAGATCACCACGTCCGTAGGGGCGTAGCGCTCGGTGTGAAAGCCCCGCAGCTGCTCGCGCGTGAGCGCTCCCACCACGTCGGCGCGACCGATCACCGGGCGTCCCAGCGGGTGCTCGCCGAAGACCGCCTTGCCGAGCACGTCGAACACGCGGTCCTGCGGGTCGTCCTCGTACATCGCGATCTCTTCCAGCACCACCTCGCGCTCGGCCTCGAGCTCGCCCATGCGGGGGCGCCACACCATGTCGGCGATCACGTCGAACGCGCGCTCCAGGTGGCGATCGAGCACGCGTGTGTACACCGACGTCGCCTCCTTGTCGGTGCCCGCGTTCAGCTCGGCGCCCATCGCGTCGAACAGCTGGTCGATCTCCTCCGAGCCGTAGCGCTCGGAGCCGCGGAACAGCATGTGCTCGAGCAGGTGCGAGATCCCCGCCTGCTCCTCGCGCTCGTGGGCGGAGCCCGCGCCGATCCAGAACCCGAGTGCGACCGAGCGCACCGCGGGCATCGGTTCGCTCACCACCCGGACGCCGCAGTCCAGGGTGGTGATGCGGTGGGACATCTCACTCATAGCGGTTGGCTGCGCAAGGGTCGTGGAGCTTGGCGGGGTGATCCGGGTCCTCCTGGCCACCCCGCGCACAGTGACGTGTTGCGGCCGGCCCCGCCTCGCGGGCTCAGAACCGGTCGCGGTCGCGCCCGGAGCCGTGACGGGGACGGCCGGAGCCGCGCTCCCCACGCTCTCCGCGCTCGCTGCGACCGCGGTCACGGTCCCCTCCGCCGCCGCGACCTTCACGGCCGTTGCGCGAGGGACCCGACGAGCGTCCGCCGCCGCCGCCTCCACCGCCGGCGCCGACCGTTGCCAGCTCCTCGACCGACTTGCCCGCGATCTCCGGGTCGTCGGCGAGGCGCAGGCCGATGCGCCCGCGCTCGCGGTCGACCTCGACCACGCGCACGTTGATCTCGTCGCCCTTGTTGAGCACCTCCTCGACGCTCGCGATGCGCTCGCCCGGGGAGACGTTCGAGATGTGCAGCAGGCCGTCCGTGCCCTTCGCGAGCTCGACGAACGCGCCGAAAGTGGTCGTCTTGACGACCTTGCCGACGAACTCGTCGCCGACCTCGACCTCCTTCATCATCATCCGGATGCGCTCCGCGAGCTCGTCGGCGAGCTCGCCGTTGGCCGAGTAGATCAGCACCTGGCCCTCGTCGTTGACGTCGATCTGGGATTCGAACTCGTCCGAGAGGCCGCGGATCGTTTCCCCGCCCTTGCCGATCAGCAGCCCGATCTGCGAGGGGTCGATCTGGATCGTCTGGATGCGCGGCGCGTACTGGCTGAGCTGCGAGCGCGGGCCCTCGATCACCTCGGCCATCCGCCCGAGGATGTAGGAGCGCGCCTTGTGCGCCTGCGTGAGGGCGTCGCGCAGGATCTCGAACGTGACGCCCGAGATCTTGATGTCCATCTGCAGGGCGGTGATGCCCCGCTCGGTGCCGGCCACCTTGAAGTCCATGTCTCCCAGGTGGTCCTCGACGCCAGCGATGTCGGTCAGCACTGTGTACTGCTCGCCCTCCTTGATCAGACCCATCGCGATCCCGGCGACGGGGCGCTTGAGCGGCACGCCCGCGTCCATCAGCGACAGCGAGGAGCCGCACACCGAGGCCATCGAGGAGGAGCCGTTGGACTCGAGGATGTCCGAGACCACGCGGATCGTGTAGGGGAACTCCTCGATCGTCGGCACCATCGGTACGAGCGCCCGCTCGGCGAGCGCGCCGTGGCCGATGTCGCGGCGCTTGGGGCCCATGCGGCCCGCCTCGCCCACCGAGAACGGCGGGAAGTTGTAGTGGTGGAAGTAGTACTTTTTGCTCTGCAACCCGAGCGTGTCGAGGCGCATCTCCTCCTTGAGCGTGCCGAGCGCGGCGACGCTCAGCGCCTGGGTCTGCCCGCGGGTGAACAGCGCCGACCCGTGCGTTCTCGGCGTCACGCCCACTTCGATCGAGATCTCGCGGATCTCGTCCTCGGCGCGGCCGTCGGGGCGCTTCTTGTGCACCGCGATGCGCTCGCGGATTATCGCCTTCTCGAGCCGGTCAAACGCCAGCTGCGCCGCGGCGCGCCGCTCGCGAGCCTCCACCAGCGCCTCCTCGCCAGCGCCCTCGGGCGCCGCCGGGGCGTAGTGCTCGAGGATCGCCTGCTCGACCTCGGTCGTGGCCTCCTGGCGCTCGAGCTTGTCGACCACCTGCGTGGCTGCGTCGAGCGCGCTCCCGTGCGAGCCGCGGATCGCCGTGAGCAGCGACTCGTCGGCGACGGGCGGCTGCACCGCGACCTTCTCCCGGCCCACCCGTTGGGCGAGCTCGCGCTGCAGCGCGCACAGCTTCTTGATCTCCGAGTGTGCGATGTCCAGCGCGTCGAGGATCTCCGCCTCGGAGATCTCGTTCGCACCCGCCTCCACCATCAGGATCGCGTCCTCCGAGCCGGCGACCACGAGGTCGAGGTCGGAGATGACCTCCTCGCCGCCGCCGGGCAGCTGCTCCTCGCTCGGGTTAACCACGAAGTTGCCGTCGACCTTGCCGATTCTCACAGCCCCCACGGGGCCGGCGAACGGCACCTCGGAGATCATCAGCGCCGCAGAGGCGCCGTTCATCGCGAGGATGTCGTACGGGTGCACGTGGTCCACCGAGAGCGGGATCGCGACCAACTGGGTCTCGCGGTTCCACCCCTTCGGGAACAGCGGCCGCAGCGGGCGGTCAATCATGCGCGCCGTCAGCGTCGCCTTCTCGCCCGAGCGCCCCTCGCGCTTAAAGAACGAGCCGGGAATCTTCCCGGCTGCATACATCCGCTCCTCCACATCCACGGTGAGCGGGAGAAAGTCCACGTCGCGGGGGTTGCCCGCGGTTGCTGTCGCAAGGACCATCGTGTCGCCCTGGCGGACGACCACTGCGCCGGAGGCCTGCTTGGCCATCCTGCCGGTCTCAAACGAGATTTCGCTGCCTGCGATCTCCACGGAGACCCGCGTCACGGCGTCGCTACTCATATCCACTACCTTCCTGTCCGCCCGTCGGTCGGCGGCTCTTGTCTCTTTTATCTCTGTTCCGAACCAGCGGAGCTTAGCGGATGTGTTGGGGAGGGCCGCATGCGGCCCTCCCGCCGCCGCACATGTGCGGCGGCGCCGGACGGTACATGTACCGTCCGGCCGGTGGGCACATGTGCCCACCGGAACAGCACCCCTCTCAGACGTTCTTCAAGCCGCCGAGGATCATGTGCACCCCGGGGAGGTCGGCGGGCGAGGGGGCCTGGTAGCTCCAGCGCACGACCCCGTCGGGGCCGACGATCACCAGCGCGCGCTGGGGGAAGCCGCCGTCGTGGAGCACCCCGAAGGCGGTGCAGGCCGCGCCCTTGGGCTCGAAGTCCGAGAGCTGCGGGATGCTCACGCCGAGCTTTTCGCGGAACGCTTTCTGCGCCCACGTGCTGTCGCATGAGACGCCGTAGATCGCGGCGCCGTCCGCAGTGATCTGGTCGAGCTCCCGCTCGTACAGCTGCAGCTGGTCGGTGCACACGGGGCTGAACGCGAACGGGTAGAAGACCAGCACGGTCGTCCCGCCGTGCAGGTCCTTCTCGGTGAAGCGCTCACCGCTTTCGGTGGTGAGCGAGAAGCTCGGAACCTCGGTGCCCGGGTCGAGGACGGTCATCCGACCCTCTTTACTTGCGGAGACCGAGCTCTTTGATTAGCGCGCGGTAACCCTCGAGGTCTCTGCGCTGCAGGTAGTCCAGGAAGCGCCGGCGGCGACCCACCAGCATCAGCAGCCCGCGGCGCGAGTGGTGGTCTTTCTTCTGCTCGCGCAGGTGCTCGGTGAGGTGGTTGATGCGCTCGGTCAGGAGCGCCACCTGCACCTTCGTGTTTCCGGTGTCGCGCTCGCTGGCCCCGAACTTCGCGGCGAGCTCACGCTTTCTCTCAGTGGTCATCGTCATCGGCGGACGCACACGCTAGCAAAGCGCGCCCCACTGAGGCGGTCGAGGGTCAAGCATGGCCAGGACGCAGGAAGCGAAGTGTGCCGAAGCCGGGAGACACTCGCCTTCGGCGAGCATCCCCGTTTCGGCCAGCACACGAGCAACCGAGGATGCCGCACGGTAACGGGTGCCGCAAGGGCTGTCGACCGCCTCACAGCTCGGCGACGACCTGGCGGGTCAGCTCGACGTCGTCGTGCATCTGCTCGATCAGCGCCTCAGGGGTGGCGAAGCGCCGCTCGCCACGCAGGCGGCGCAGCCAGTCGATGCGCAGCTCGCTGCCGTACAGGTCCCCGTCGAAGTCGAGCAGGTACGCCTCGATCAGCTCGCCGCGGCCGGTGGTGAAGGTCGGGCGCACCCCCACGTTGACCGCGGCCGCGTGGCCGGCGGCGAGGCAGGCGTAGATGCCGTGGCCGGGGCACACGAGCTCCTCCTCGGGGACCAGGTTCGCGGTCGGGAAGTCGAGCGTGCGCCCCCGTTCGTCGCCGCGCACCACCTCGCCGCGCAGCTGGAAGGGCGCGCCGAGGAAGCGCGTCGCCTGGTCGACCTCGCCGGCGAGCACGAGGCCGCGGATGTGGCTGGAGGAGACGATCTCCCCTTCGACCTCAAGCAGCGGGTGCACCGTCGTCTGAAAGCGTCTGTCCGCGGCCAGCAGCCCCGTGTCGCCCTTCGCGCGGTTGCCGAAGCGGAAGTTCTCGCCAACCGACACCCGCACTGCCCCCAGCGCGCCGACCAGCACCTCGTCGATGAACTCTTGCGCGCTGCGCGCGGCGAAGGCGGCGTCGAAGGGGATCACGATCAACTCCTGCACGCCCAGCGCGGCGATCAGCTCGGCCTTAACGTCGAGCTTCGTGAGTAGCTTCGGCGCGTGCTGGGGCGCGACCACGGAGACCGGATGGGGCTCGAACGTGAGCACGCTGTCGGCGCCGCGGATCACCTCGCGGTGTCCGAGGTGCACGCCGTCGAAGGTCCCGACCGCCACCTGGCGCTCGCGGCGCTCTACATCGGGTAGCCAGGTGACCTCCACCGCCGGGAAGGGTATTGCAGCGCCGCCCCTTGGCGAACTGCCCTCCAGTCTTGCGGGCCTCGCTTCGCGCGGGGCCGCTCCTACTCCGGGGCCTGGGCCGACTCGAGGAGACCCAACGTGCGCTCGATTGACAGCGGCGCGGGCTGTTGCCACGACTCGCCGCGGGGGGGAGGCGCCACCGCGTCCTCGACCTTGAACGGGCCGATCGCCGTGCGCCGCAGCTCGACGCAGTAGGCGTCGCCGAGGTCCGCGATCAGCGAGCGCACGTACGTGCCGGCCGAGCACTCGATCAGGTACCCCGCGCGTGGGTCTGCGGGCCCCTCCTCCCTCCAGAGCTGCTCGAAGCGGTAGACCGTCACGAGGCGCTCGGGCATCTCGAAGCGCTCGCCACGCCGCGCCCGCTTGTATGCGCGCTCTCCGCCGATCTTCACCGCGGAGTAGATCGGGGGCCGCTGGCGCACCTCGCCGGTTGGCAGAGGCGGCGGGTCCGGTGGGATCCGGCCGGTCTGTGTGATCTCCCCCTCCGGGTCGCCCGTGCTCGACACGGCGCCGAGCCGCGCCACGGTCTCGTAGCGCTTGGGGAGCCCCATCAGCCGCTCCTGGATGCGCGTCGCTTTTCCTACCAGCACCAGCAACAGGCCGCTGGCGAAGGGATCGAGCGTGCCCGCATGACCCGTCTTCACACCGCCCAGCGCGCGGCGCACCGCGGCGACCACGTCGTGCGAAGTCATGCCCACGGGCTTGTCGATCAGCAGGACACCGTCCACCGCAGGATCAGTGCGATCTACGCGGCTTGGCTCTCGCCCGGCCAGACACCGGTGCGCACGCGCTCGTAGAGCGTGTCTGGTGCGAGGTCCGCACCGCCCGGCCAGCACACCGTCCCCGTCTCGGGATCGACACCGACCTCTGCAAAGCCTTCGGGAGTCCGGGCGCGCTCAAATATCGGGCCGCGCATGCGATCCAGCACGTAGACCTCGCCGGTTGCGCCATCGGCAAAGGTGAGCCGCAAGACGCCGTGGCGCGGAACGGTCGCATGGGTTATATCTGGGGTGAGACCGATCATCGCAGTGGCTCGATCTCGCTCAGTGTTGCACCTTCGCGCGCTCGACGCCAGTTCTCGCCGAGCTCCGCCGCGTGCATCTCGGCCCACGCGAGTACCAGCCGAAGCTCTCGACGCGGAAGATCGCTGACCAGCACTTCCAGCGTGTCGATCTCGACCTTGGCGCTGTGCCCGGCCGCACGCGCATGGAAGTGGGGAGGCCCGTGGTCATCGAAATACATCGTGATCGTGAGCCCGAAGAAGCGGCTTATTGTCGGCATCGCGCACATCTTGGCGACCAGTCCGGTCGATGGAACTGCAAACACGCATCACGCCGGTGTCGGCGCGACCGATCGTCCGGGGTCGGCCAGCAGCTGCGCGGCGATCTCGCGGCGCAGGAACTCGATCAGCTCCTCCGGCTCGAGCGTGGTGGAGAAGCCCGCGGCGCGGCGGTGCCCGCCTCCCCCCTGGGCGCGCGCGATCACCGAGACGTCCACGTCGTCGTCCACGGCTCGCAGCGACACCTTGCGCTCCCCGCGCCGCTCCTCTGCCGTGAGCTCGCGCACGAGCGCCGCGACCTTGGTGCCCTGCACGGCGCGCAGGTGGTCCACGATGCCCTCCGAGTAGCTGTCCTCGGCCTCGGCGCGACGGAAGTCCTCGGCGCTCAGGAACGCCAGCGTGAGCTCACCGGAGTCGAAGCGGCGCACCTGTCCGAGCCCCAGAGCCAGCAGGGTGAGCTTGGCGTACGGCGTCTCCTCGTAGAGGCGGCGGTAGATCGCCTGCACGTCCACGCCCGCCTCGATCAGCTCCGCGGCCATCACGTGCGCGCGGGGCCCGGTGTTCTCGTACATGAAGCGCCCCGTGTCCGTGACCAGGCCCACGTACAGCGCCTCCGCGACCGCCGGCGTGGGTGCCACCCCCAGTCCGTGCGCCAGATCCCAGATGATCTCCGCGGTGCACGAGGCGTCCGCCACCACGTGGTCGAGGGTGCCGAAGCGGGTGTTGTCGTGGTGGTGGTCGATGTTCAGCAGGTGCGCGCCGTCGCGCAGCACCGCGGCGGAGTTGCGATCGATGTTGCCGCAGTCCAGCAGCACCACGGTGCGCTGCGCGATGTCCGCCGGCGGCGCCTCGATCACGCGGTCGAGCTCAAAGAAGCGGTACTCCACGGGCAGCGGCAGCTCCCCGGCGGGGACGAACATCAGCGAGTCCTTGCCGAGCGCGGTCAGCAGCCCGTGCATCCCGATCAGCGAGCCGATCGCGTCGCCGTCCATGTTTTCGTGCGTGGCGAGCACGAAGCTGTGGTCGTCGTGGATGCGCTCGAGCACGAGCGCGCGGGTCTCCGCCGTGTCCCGTTCGGCAGCCACCCCGTTCTCACTCATCGGCGCCGGTTCCCGGCTCGTCCAACAGCTCCTCCACGCGCATCGCGCGATCTGTGGTGTCGTCGTAGAGGAAGCTCAGCGTGGGCGTGCGCTTGAGTCGCAGCTCGGAAGCGAGGCGGCGCTGCAGGTAGCCGTGCGCGCTGCGCAGGCCCTCCAACGTGGCCTCGCGCAACGGCTCGTCGCCGAGCACGCTCACGTAGACGCGGGCGTGGCTGAGGTCGGCGCTTGTCCTCACATCGGTCACGGTCACAAATCCCACTCGGGGGTCCTTCAACTCGCCCGCCACCGCCTCTCCGATCACCTGCCTGATCGCCTCATCGACGCGGCGCATGCGGCCCTGAAGTCATCCTACTCTCCCCACACGACGGGTCTGCAGGCCTGAGGTCAGGCCAATTCCCGCTCTACCTGGCGCGTCTCGTACGTCTCGAGCACGTCGCCCTCGCGCAGGTCCTGGAAGTTGGCGAGCACGATCCCGCACTCGAACCCGGCGGCGACCTCGCGCACGTCCTCGTTGAAGCGACGCAGGCTGCCACGTGGTGTCGTGGATGACGGTGCCCTCGCGCACCACGCGCACGCGCGCCCCGCGCGTGACCTTGCCCTCGGTGACGTGGGAGCCTGCGATCATGCCGATTCGGGAGGCGCGGAACAGCTGGCGCACCTCCGCCTGGCCGAGCGTGCTCTCGACCTCCTCGGGCTCCAGCAGGCCCTGCATCGCGGCGCGCAACTCCTCGATCGCGCGGTAGATGACCGCGTAGGAGCGGATCTCCACGCCCTCGCGCTCTGCTAGCTGGCGGGCGTCGCCGACGGGGCGCACGTTGAAGGCCAGGATCAGCCCTTCGGAGGCGGCGGCGAGCATCACGTCGGACTCGTTGATGCCGCCGACGCCGCGGTGGATGATGTTGACGTTCACCTCCTCCTGGGGAAGCTTGGCGATCTCGTCCTCGATCGCCTCCAGCGAGCCGGCGACGTCGGCCTTGATGACCAGGCCGAGCTCCTTGACGGCGCCCTCGCGGGCGAGCTTGAAGACGTCCTCGAGCGAGAGCTTGCGCCCGGAGCGCCGCGCCAGGGCCTCGGTCTTCAGGCGGTTCGCCCGTTCGCCCGCGAGCTGGCGCGCGCGGCGCTCGTTCTCGACCACCCGCACGAGCTCGCCCGCCTCGGGGACGCCGTCGAAGCCGAGCACCTCGACCGGGTCGCCGGGCTCGGCGCGTTTGACGCGCGCCCCGGTGAAGTCGTGCATCGCGCGCACCCGCCCGAAGTGCGCGCCGGCGACCAGCGCGTCGCCGACGTGCAGCGTGCCGCGCTGGATCAGGATGCTCACGACCGGGCCGCGGCCGGGGTCGAGCTTGGACTCGATCACCGTGCCGGAGGCCTCCGCGCTCGCGGTTGGCGCGCAGCTCCTCCAGGTCGGTGACGACCTGGATCGTGTCGAGCAGCTCGTCGAGGCCCTGGCGGGTCTTGGCGGAGACGTCCACGAACTCGGTCTCCCCGCCCCAGTCGGAGGGCTGCAGTCCGTGCTGGGCCATTTCGGTGCGCACCCGTTCGGGCTGGGCGCCCTCCTTGTCGACCTTGTTGACCGCCACCACGATCGGCACGTCGGCCGCGCGGGCGTGGTCGATCGCCTCCTCGGTCTGCGGCTTGACGCCGTCGTCGGCCGCGACCACGATCACTGCGAGGTCGGTGACGCGCGCGCCGCGGGCGCGCATCGCCGTGAACGCCTCGTGGCCGGGGGTGTCGAGGAAGGTGATCTGTTTGCCGGCGTGGCTGCACCTGGTAGGCGCCGATGTGCTGCGTGATGCCGCCGGCCTCCCCTGCGGCGACCTCGGTCTCGCGGATCGCGTCCAGCAGCGAGGTCTTGCCGTGGTCGACGTGGCCCATCACGGTCACCACCGGCGGGCGCTCGACGAGGTCCTCCTCGGCGTCCTCGAAGACCGGCTCGAGCTCCACGTCGTCGGCGGCGTGGACGATCTCGATCTCCTTGCCGAACTCCTCGGCGAGCACCTGGATCGCCTCGTCGGAGAGCGTCTGCGTGAGCGTCGCCATCTCCCCCAGGCTCATCAGCTTCTTGATCACTTCGGGCACCGGCACGCCGAGGTACTCGGCGACGTCCTTGACGGTCGCGCCGGAGTTGATGCGCACAAGGTTGGCGTCGCGGATCGCGGCGGTGTTGTCGATCGGGGCGATCGTCTCGTCGTAGGTGCCGCGACGCCGGCGGCCGCGGCGCGGGCGGCGCTGGGGCTGGTTGGCGGGGCCGGCCTGCTGGCGGCGTGAGGCCTGCGAGTCGATCACCACGCGTCGGCGCCCGGGCTGGCCGGCGCCCGCCGGTGCGCGCTCGCCCGGTGCGCGAGTCGCGCGTGGGGCGCACCCGCTCGGCGGGGGTGCCGACGCCTCGGCCTGCTGTGCTCCGGCGCTCGCACCACCCCCGCGGGGGGTGCGGCGGCCTGGTCGGCCGGCGCGGCAACTGGTACGGGCGCGGGGCGATCCCGGTCGCCGGCGGCGCGGTCGCGAGCGACGCCTGCGGAGCGGGATTGGTGAGCGCCGCCGCGGGCTGCGCGGCGCGCGCGACGGGCGCGGGCGCCGGGGTGGGGGTCGGTGCGAGCGGGTGTGGGGTCGCGGAGGTGTCGGCGCCGGGCGCTCCGACGCAGGAGCGGGGGGCTTCGCCGCGGGCGGCTCGGCCAAGCTGTCGCGACCGGGGCCGCGGCTGCGGAGGCGCCGTCCGCTCCCAGCGCGCGCAGCGCGAGGGACTCCTCGACCGAGGAGGACGCTGTCTTGACCTCGACGCCGGCGGCCCGCAGCTGCTCGAGCAGCGCCTTGCTCTCGACGCCCCGCTCCTTGGCGATCTCGTGTACGCGCTTCTTGCTCATGATCTTGAAGTAGCGAGGGCCTCGGCTCGCCGGCTGTCGGCCGGCTGCGCCACCCTGTTGGTCGATTCTACGAGCTCGGGAGTCGAGGGTCACCGCGCAGCGCAGCGCACGGGCGACGCCCCGGCGGCGCTCGGCGAGCCGCAGGCACTCTGGCGTCGGCGTCGTCCCGGCGCCTGGCGCGACAGAGGTAGGCGCCGCGACCGGGGAGCGTGCCGGCGGGATCGACCACCGCGCGCCGGGGACGTCCGTCCCGGCGCGACGGCGAGCCGCACGAGCTCGGACTTCGGCGCGATCCGCCCGCAGCCGACGCAGCGGCGCCGGGGCACGTGGCCCGCTATGACGCCTGCCCCCCTGCGCTCTCGACCTCGGCGGTGGGTAGCTCCTGCGGGACTCCGGGAACGACTTCGGTGGCGGGCTGCGCTGCGTCCGCAGTCGCGGCCTGACCCGCAGGCCCCTCCTGCGCGGGCGCGGCCTCGGCGACCGGGTCGCTGGGCGCGGCCTCCGTGGCGGGCTGAGGCGGAGCCTCGCCGGACGCGGTACCGTCGCCGTTGAGGTCGGCGACTCTGTCGCCGGCGACGGCGGCCAGCGCTTGGTGGGCCTCCAGGCCGCAGTAGCGCGAGCCGGGCAGCGACGCGTTGGGGCAGCGCCGCCCGTTGGAGAGGATCGCGGCGCAGCGGCCGGAGACTTCCTCCTCCTCGTAGCCGTGCTCGGCCTCCTCGGCGGCGAACTCGGTCTCCGAGCGGATGTCCACGCGCCAGCCGGTCAGGCGGGCGGCCAGCCGCGCGTTTTGGCCTTCGCGGCCGATCGCCAGCGAGAGCTGGTCGTCGGGGACGATCACCGTCGCCTGCTTGGCCTCGTCGTCGACCAGCACCTCGCGCACGCGCGCGGGCGAGAGCGCCTTGGCGACGAAGCGGGCGGGCTCTTCGTTGAAGGGGATGATGTCGATCTTCTCGCCGCGCAGCTCGGAGACGACCATCCGCACGCGCGAGCCGCGCGGGCCGACGCAGGCGCCGACAGGGTCCACGCCGTCGGCGTGGGAGATCACCGCGATCTTCGAGCGGTAGCCGGGCTCGCGCGCGACGTTGGCGATTTCCACGAGGCCGTCGGCGATCTCGGGGACCTCCAGCTCGAACAGCTTCTTGATCAGCTCGGGGTCGCGCCGGGAGACGATGATCGAGGGGCCCTTGGTGGAGGGCGAGACCTCCTTGATGACGGCCTTGATCCGCTGCGAGTGGTCGTAGCGCTCGCCGTCGACCTGCTCGGACTTCGGCAGCAGCGCCTCGACGCGCTCGCGCAGCTGCACGAGCGTGTAGCGGGAGTCCGACTGCTGCACGATGCCGGTGATCAGCTCGCCGACGCGGTCGCGGTACTCCTCGAACATCATGTCCCGCTCGGCCTCGCGGATGCGCTGCAGGATCACCTGCTTGGCGGTCTGCGCCGCGATCCGCCCGAAGTCGTCGGGGGTGACGTCCTGTTCGCCGATCTGGTCGCGGTACTGCTCGAACTTGGCGGGGTCGATTTCCGGCTCCTCCGGTTCGCGCAGCTCGCCCGTCTCGGGGTCGACGACGGTGCCCTCGTCGATCGTCTCCACGATCAGGTGCGCCTCCAGGCGCTCGGGGATGATCAGTTCGATCACGCGGAAGTCGGCGGTTTCGCGGTCCATCTCCACGCGCGCGTACTTGGCCGAGCCGGGCTGCTTCTTGTAGGCGGAGAGCAGCGCGTCCTCCAGCGCGACCATCAGCTTCTCAGGCTCGATGCCCTTCTCGCGGGCCAGCGCGTGCATCGCTTCGAGGATTTCGCGTGACATGGCTCCTACTCCTCGACCAGGTTGGAACGGCGGATCTGCGCGTAGGGGATGCTCACCAGCGCCCCGTCGGCGGCGAGCGTGATCTCCGTGTCGGAGGCCCCCACGAGCTCCCCGGTGTAGCTGCGGCGGCTCATGCGAAGAGGGCTGGCGGGAAGGCGCGGGCTGGTCCCCACGCGTGCGTACCCGCGCGCGGCGGCCGACGAAGCGGCGGAAGTGCTCGGGCTTGGTCAGGGGGCGCTCGATCCCGGGCGAGGAGACCTCCAGCGTGTAGCGCTCGCGCAGCGGGGCCAGCGCCACCGTCGACGCGCTCGCAGAGCGCGAGCGTGACGCCCTCGGGGTGGTCGATGAAGACGCGCAGGGTCCCGCCGCCGACGACCTCGGCGAGCAGCACCTCGACGTCGGGCTCGCACTCGGCGAGCTGCTCTTCGATCTCCCTCTGCAGCGTTGTAGACATGAGCGCCCTCCTAGAAATGAAAAAAGCGGGCGATCCGCCCACTTTCGGTCCGACAGCCGGCGTCCGCACGCCGGCACGAAAGCTGTGGGTCGAGAATAGCATCGGCGTCTATGGAGCCGTGCCACGGCACGGCGCGCACGGTCTCGGTAGATACGGTAGTCGCGGCGCTCGGGACGCAGCGAGCAGGCGAGCGCGAGCGGGTGGCGCGCCTCCTGCGTGGCGGCCGAGCTGCTGCATCGAGCGCCCCAGGCAGAAGAGCGCGTAGTCGTTGGTGGGCGCCTGCGCGGCGACCGCGCGGAACTCCGCGGCGGCGTCCTCGTAGCGCTGGGCGTGGAACAGCGCGCGGCCGAGCGCCTCGCGGATCGAGGCCTTGTCGGGCTCCTGCTCGCGCGCGCGGGTGAGCGGCACGATCGCGGCCTGGTGGTCGCCGTGGCGGAGCAGCTCGCAGCCGCGGCGGTAGAGGTCGTAGACGCTGTCCATTGAGTCCCCTCCACTGTAGGAAGGCGTTCGGGGCCCCTCATGCGCGACCCGGCAGGCGCTCGACGGCGTCGAGGATCGCCTCGGCGACCCGCTCCTTGGCGGCGCGCGGGACGTGCTCCTCGCCCGCGGCGGTGAGGATCGTGACCTCGTTGTGCGTCGGCCCCGATGCCGATGTCCGAGCGGGCGATGTCGTTGACCACGACCGCGTCGAGCCCCTTGTCCCGCAGCTTGCCCCGCCCGTACGTCGACCGCGCCCGCTCCGTGCTCGGCGGCGAACCCCACGAGCGTCTGCCCGGCCGCCGGCGGGCGGCGAACGTGCGCGAGCACGTCTGGGGTCGCTTCGAGCTCCAGACGCAGATGCTCGCGGTCGGCCTTCTTGAGCTTGCCGTTCGCGGGCTCGGCGGGGCGGAAGTCAGCGACGGCGGCGGCCATCAGCAGCACGTCGCAAGTGGGAAACTCCCGCTCGCACGCCTCGCGCGAGCTGGGCGGCCGTGGCGACCTCTCGCCAGGCGACGCCCGCGGGGCGGGGCAGCGACGACGTTGGCGGCGATCACCGTCACCTCGGCCCCGCGCGCGCGGGCGGCCTGGGCGAGCGCGAGCCCCATGCGCCCGGAGGAGCCGTTGCCGATGAAGCGCACGCTGTCGATCGGCTCGCGGGTGCCGCCGGCGGTGACGAGCACGCGCAGTCCGCCGCCACGCGCGTCCCGCGGTCGGCGCCGGAGTCGGTCCAGGGGTCGGTGCTCGGGCGAGCAGCGCCTCGCAGACCTCCAGCAGCCGCGCGGGGTCGGGCAGGCGCCCCACCCCCTCCTCGCCCTCGGAGGCGAGGCGGCCGCGGTCGGGCTCGACCACGTGCACGCCCCGCGCGCGCAGCGTGTCGAGGTTGGCCCGCACGGCGGGGTGCTCGTACATGTGGTTGTTCATCGCCGGCGCCACCACGAGCGGGCACGTGGCGGCGAGCGCGGCGCTGCAGTCAGGAGGTTGTCGGCGAGGCCGCCGGCGAGCTTGGCGATCGTGTTGGCGGAGGCGGGGGCGATCAGGTAGAGCTCGGCGTTGCGCACGAGCTCCAGGTGGCCGATCGGCTCGTGCGCGGGGAGCTGCTGGCCGGGGAACGCCCCGCGCGCGGGGTCGCGCTCAAACTCGTCCACGAGCACCGGCGCGCCGCTCAGCGCCGCGAAGGAGGCGCGGCCCACGAAGCGGCAGGGGGCGGGCGTCTGCACGACCCGCACCGCGTGGCCGGCGCCGGTCGCCAGGCGCACGAGCTCGAGCGCCTTGTACGCGGCGATCCCGCCGCTCACCCCGAGCAGGATTCTGGACATACCCGGGTTTTAGAGCCCCGGACTCAAACCGGCAAGCCCTGGCCGACAGGTTGCGCGAAGCGCAATACGGAACTCAGCCCCTAGGACGTTCGCTGGGCAAGCCAGGCAAGGACGCAGGGAGCGAAGTGTGCTTAGCACACGAGCGACCGAGGACGCAGCATGGCGCCGTCCCAGCGGGCGTCCTAGCGGTAGTGGTACTTGATCTTTCCCTGCGCTACCTCCTCCAGGGCGATCGTGAGGTAGTTCTTGGAGGTGGTCTCGATCATCGGGGGCGGGAACTCGTCGAAGGTGCCCTCGCCGAGGTTGTGGTAGTAGCTGTTGATCTGGCGCGCGCGCTTGGCGGCCACCAGGACGGAGGCGTAGTTGGAGTCGACGTTCTCCAGCAGACGGTCGATGCGGGGGGAGATCACAGGGGCGGCCTTTCGTGGTTGGAGCAATCAGTGTAGAGGGTCGGCGTACACGGCCCCGGCCAGTCCTAGTCGTCCAGCGCCGCGGCGACGACTCGCCACGAGCTCCTCCAGCGCGTCGTCCAGCCGGTCGTTGACGACCACGTGGGCGAACTCCGATTGCGCACGCAACTCCTGCTCCGCCACGCGCAGGCGCCGCTCGACCTCCTCGGCGCCGTCGGCGCCGCGCCCGATCAGGCGGGTGCGCAGCGCGTCCAGGGAGGGCGGCGCGATGAAGACCTGCAGCGCCTCGGGCAGCGCGGCGCGCACCTGGCGGGCGCCCTGCACCTCGATCTCGAGGACGACCGGCACGCCCGCGCGCACGCGCCCGTCGAGCTCGCTGCGCAGCGTCCCGTAGCGACGGCCGGCGTAGTCGGCGTGCTCGACGAACTCCCCGGCCTGCACGCGCCGCTCGAACTCCTCGGGCGTGAGGAAGTGGTAGTCGACGCCCTCCCGCTCGCCCGGCCGTGCGGGGCGCGTGGTGGCCGAGACCGACAGCTCTAGCTGCGGCAGGCGCTCCATCAGGCCGCGGATCAGCGTGCCCTTGCCCACCCCGGAGGGGCCTGTGATGACGAACACACGCGCCACGCCGCAGCCCGGCTAGCGGCGCAGCAGCGAGACCAGCTCCGAGCGCTGGCGGTCGGAGAGCCCGCCGATCGTCTTGGAGGGGGCGACGCGGCAGTGGGCGAGGATCTTGTTGACCTTGACGCGTCCGTACTTCGGGACCGCCAGCATCATGTCGAACACCTTCGCGGTCTCGATGTACTCCGGCGGTTTCGCAGCAGCGTGTGGATCGTGATACCGCCCCGCCTTCAGCTCGCGCTTGAGGCGGGCGCGTTCGGTGCGAATCAGGTTGGCTCTGGCGAGGGCGTCCATCCGCTGATTGAGTGAGCGCTCGGGCGCCGCCGAGTGCTTGGTGGGCGTCATCCCCGTCGCCGTCGCCATGGGCGGCGAGTCTACACACACCGCGCGGCGACGGGGCACGCGCGAGGCCCCAATTCACCTAAAGCTCAAGTCGAGGTCGAGGTATGTGGAGGTTGGTGGACGGTGCGGCGGCGCGTTTGCAGGGGTTTTTACCTGCCACCCTGGCTGTTCAGCTAGCGCTGTGCGGCCAGTCCGCGGCCCGCGCAGCCAGTGCTACGGGGCGTCCGGGTGAGCCCGCGCGATCCGCCCGCCGGCTGCGGGGTCGCGGAAGCTCTCGGTGCCGACCGCCACGAGCGTGGCGCCCACGTCGAGCAGGTCGCGCGCGTGGGCGGCGCTCTGCACCCCGCCCATGCCCACGACGGGGATCGCCACGGCGGTAGTCACCGCGGCCACCTGCGCGAGCGCGACGGCGCGGATCGCGGGCCGGAGAGCCCGCCGGTGCCGCCGCCGAGCCACGGTCGCGCGGCGCCGCTCACGGGGCCACCCGGCGGGCGCCCGCGTTCCCATCCGATGGGCCCCCGCGAGCCTCCGCGCCGAGCGGGCGCGGTCCCGGAGCGAGCGCCAGGGCGCGCAGCGTGTTGATCAGCGACACGGCATCCGCCCCGCCGGCCTCGGCCGCGCGCGCGCAGGCGGCCACATCAGCGGCGTTGGGGGTCAGCTTGACGATCAGCGGCTTGGTGGTGCGGGGGCGTACCTCCCGCACGACCGCGCTCCAGCGTCGCAGGGTCGGCGCCCATGTCGAGGCCGGTGGCGACGTTGGGGCACGAGACGTTGAGCTCCAGCGCGGCGATCTCCGGGCGCTCCTCGCAGCGCTCCAGCAGCGTCGCGAGCTCCCCGGCGGTGGAGCCCATCACGTTGGTGACCAGCGGCACCGGAAGCCGCGCCAGCTCGGGGAGGTCGCGCTCCAGGTAGCCCTCCAGGCCCCGGTTGGGCAGGCCGATGGAGTTGACGAGCCCCGCGGGCGCCTCCCACAGACGCGGCGGCGGGTTGCCGCGCGCGAGGCCGAGCGTGATCGTCTTGGACACGAACGCCGCGAAGGGAAACTCGGCGGTCGAGCGCCTCGCCGAAGGCCGCCCGCGCGGCGGGCACGTCGAACGTGCCCGAGCCGTTGATCACGGGGTGGGCGAGCTGCAAGCCGCAGAAACGAGTCACGCAGGGGCTCCTGCGTGCACGTCCACGCGCTCCAGCAGCGCGGCGTCGAGCACAGGGCCGTCGACGCACACGCGCAGGTAACCACCGCCGCGGCGGGCGACGACGCAGCCGAAGCAGGCGCCGAAGCCGCACGCCATCCCCGACTCCAGCGCCAGCTGGGCGGGCAGCCGAGCGCTCGGCGCACAGCGCGCGCACGGCCTCGAGCATCGGCGCCGGGCCCGCACGCGTAGACGATCGCGTGCGCGTCGCGGGCGACCTCGGCCGCGAGCAGCTCGGTGACGAGCCCGCGGCGGCCCGCCGAGCCGTCGTCGGTGGCCACCTGCGCGTCGCGCAGCAGCGCGGCACCCTCCGCGTGGGCGCGGTCGCGGAAGCCGAGCAGCGCGGTGGTGGGTGCGCCGACGGCGGTGCCGACGGCGGCGAGGACGCGTCGCCGTGCACGGGCGCGGGCGCGGGGTCAGCCGAGAGGGCGGGCGCCGCGAGCAGCGCGTCCTGCCAGATCGCCAGCGGCGCGATCCCGGCGCCACCGCCGACGAGCAGCGCACGGCGGCCCTCCGCAGGGGCCGTGAAGCCGACGCCCAGCGGCCCGAGCAGCCACACCGTGCTCGCCGGCGCGCAACTCGCACAGCCGCCGGGTGCCGGGGCCGACGTCCTCCAGCAGAAAGTGGGCCTCGCCTCCGCGGTGACGCGCGCGTAGGAGAACGCGCGGGGCAGGTGGGGACGCTCGTCGGTCCCTCCCCCCCACCGCTCGGCGGCGGCAACCATCGCGAACTGACCCGGGGCAGGCGGAGGCCCGTCCACGTCGGCCACACGCAGCACGCGGTAGGCGCCCACGCCTCGTTGCCGGTGACGCGCAGCAGGCGCCGGCCGAAGGGGGCCGTGGGCCGGCGTCACGCCGCCCCGGCCCCGCGGGCGCTCGGACCCGTGCCTGCGCCGCGCGGCACCCGCCGACGCCGCGGAGGAGCCGCCCGCCGCCGGGCCGCCCCGCGGTGGAGCTCCTGCAGGCACAGCACCGGCGGGGGGCCGTGCTGGCGGGCGGAGGAGATCGCGCGCGCGGCGGACACGCCGGCGGCGAGCGTGGTCAGGCAGGGGACGCCGCGGGTGACCGCGGCGCGGCGGATCTGCCAGCCGTCGGTGCGCGCGCCCGAGCCCGTGGGGGTGTTGACGACGAGGTCCACGTCGCCGCGCTCGATCCAGTCGAGCACGTGCGGCGAGCCCTCGCGAGACCTTGTTGAGCGCCTGCGCGGGGATCCCCATGCGCGCGATCGCCTCGGCGGTGCCGCGCGTGGCGAGGATGCGAAAGCCGTTCGTCGTGCAGGCGACTGGGCGATCGCGAACGCGCCGGCCTTGTCGGCGTCGGTGACGGAGATGAACGCGGTGCCGTGCAGCGGCAGCGGGCAGCCGGCGGCGGCCTGCGCCTTGGCGAACGCGGTGGGGAAGTCGCGCGCGATCCCCATCACCTCCCCGGTGGAGCGCATCTCCGGGCCGAGCACCGCGTCGGCGCCCTCGAAGCGGTCGAACGGCAGCACCGCCTCCTTGACCGACACGTGGTCGCCGAAGCCGAGCCCTTCGCGCTCGCGCGGCAGGCCGCAGCGCGGCGATCGGCTCGCCCAGCATCACGCGGCACGCGAGCTTCGCCAGCGGCAGGCCGACGGCCTTGGAGACGAACGGCACGGTGCGCGAGGCGCGCGGGTTGGCCTCCAGCACGTACAGCTGCCCGTCCACCACGGCGTACTGCACGTTGAGCAGGCCGACGACGCCGATCGCTCAGCGCGAGCTCGCGCGTGGCGGCGCGGATCTGCTCGAGCATCTCGCCCCCCAGCGAGTGCGGCGGCAGCACGCAGGCGGAGTCCCCGGAGTGCACGCCGGCCTCCTCGACGTGCTGCATGATGCCCCCGATCCACGCCTCCTTCCCGTCGCACAGCGCGTCGACGTCCACCTCGATCGCGTTCTCCAGGAAGCGGTCGAGGTAGAAGATCGTGCCGTTTTTTTGATGAGCGTGGGTCGCGTCCGGCGTGGTCGCGGAGGGTGCGGCGGCGGCGGCGGGCGACGTGCCGGGAGCGGGGTGGGCGCGTTCGTCGGGCGCACCCGCGGCGGGGGCACGTGCAGGCGCGGCGACCGGCGGGTGCGGCGCGGTCGCGCTCGTCGCGCTCCTCGGCGGGCAGCTCGCGACGCAGGTAGTCGGCGAGGCCCTCCGGCGAGTACACGATCTCCATCGCGCGACCCCCCAGCACGTAGGAGGGGCGCACCAGCAGCGGGTAGCCGACCTCCTCCCCTCTCTGCAGCGCCTCCTCCACCGAGCGCGCGGTGGCGTACGGCGGCGCCTGGTAGCCGAGGCGGCCGAGCAGCTCGCCGAAGCGGCCGCGGTCCTCGGCGAGGTCGATCGCCTCGACGCTCGTGCCGAGCAGCGGCACGCCGGCGGCGGCGAGGCCGGCGGCGAGCTTCAGCGGGGTCTGGCCGCCGAACTGCACGATCACCCCCTCCGGCTGCTCGACCTCGACGACGCCCAGCACGTCCTCCAGCGTGAGCGGCTCGAAGTAGAGGCGGTCGGAGGTGTCGTAGTCGGTGGAGACGGTCTCGGGGTTGCAGTTGATCATCACCGCGTCGCGGCCGGACTCGCGCACGGTCATCGCGGCGTGCACGCAGCAGTAGTCGAACTCGATCCCCTGGCCGATGCGGTTGGGGCCGGCGCCGAGGATCACCACCGAGGGGCGCTCGCCGCGGCGCACCTCGTGGGCGGGTGCGCCCTCGCGGCGCCGGGGCGCTCCCACGCCGAGTAGTAGTAGGGGGTGGTGCGCGGGGAACTCCGCCGCGCACGTGTCCACCGCCTTGAACGTGCGCTCGCCCGCGAAGGCGCGCTCGGGGTCGTGCGCCAGCGCGTGCAGCTCGCGCAGGAACCACGGGTCGATCGCGGTGCGCTCGTGCACCGCCTCGAGCTCCACGCCGCGGCGGAAGAGCTCGAGGATCGCCTCGAAGCGCTCGGGCGCGGCGGACGAGCAGGCCCTCGAGCAGCTCGCTCGTCTGGAGCGCCCGAAGCGCGGCGGCTTGTCGAGCTCGCGCGAGCGCAGCGCCTTCGCGAACGCCTGCCCGAACGTGCGCCCGATCGCCATCGCCTCGCCCACGGACTTCATGTGCGTGGTAGAGCGTGGACTCCACGCCCGGGAACTTCTCGAACGCGAAGCGCGGCCACTTCACGACCACGTAGTCGATCGTCGGCTCGAAGCTCGCGGGGGTCAGCCGGGTGATGTCGTTGGGGATCTCCTCCAGCAGGTACCCGACCGCCAGGCGCGCGGCGATCTTCGCGATCGGGAAGCCGGTCGCCTTGGAGGCCAGCGCCGAGGAGCGCGAGACGCGCGGGTTCATCTCGATCACGAGCACCTCCTCGGTCTGCGGGTTGACCGCGAACTGCACGTTCGAGCCGCCCGTCTCCACGCCCACCGCGCGGATCACCGTGAGCGCCTGGTCGCGCAGGCGCTGGTAGAGGCGGTCGGGGAGCGTCTGCTGGGGGGCGACGGTCACCGAGTCGCCCGTGTGCACGCCCATCGGGTCGACGTTCTCGATCGAGCACACGATCACCACGTTGTCCGCGCGGTCGCGCATCACCTCCAGCTCGAACTCGCCCCACCCGAGCACCGACTGGTCGAGCAGCACCTGGCCGATCGGCGAGGCCTCCAGGCCCCGCGCGACGATCGCGCGGAACTCCTCCGGCGTGCGCGCGATCCCGCCGCCGCGCCCGCCCAGCGTGTAGGCGGGGCGCACGATGCACGGCAGGCCGATGTCGGGCAGCGCGTCGAGCGCCTGCGCGAGCCCGCGCTTGACGTCCACACGGCGGAGCTCCTCGTCCCAGCCTGAGGCGATCGCGCTGGCGGGCATCCGCAGGCCCGCCTCGGCCATCGCCGCGCCGAACAGCTCGCGGTCCTCCGCGCAGGCGATCGCCTCGTAGTTGGCGCCGATCAGCTCCACCCCGTAGCGCTCCAGCGTGCCGTCGTCGTGCAGCGCCTTGGCGAGGTTCAGGGCCGTCTGCCCGCCGAGCGTCGGCAGCAGCGCGTCGGGGCGCTCGCGCTCGATCACCTGCGCCGCCGGGCCGGGCAGCAGCGGCTCGATGTACGTCGCGTCCGCCAGCTCCGGGTCGGTCATGATCGTCGCCGGGTTGGAGTTCATCGAGCACGACCTCATAGCCCTCCTCGCGCAGCACCTTGCACGCCTGCACGCCGGAGTAGTCGAACTCCGCGGCCTGCCCGATCACGATCGGGCCCGAGCCCAGGATCAGGATGCGGTGGATGTCATCGCGCCGGGGCATCAGCGCACAGGCCCCGAATCCCAGCGCAACCCGACCCCATCCCCGGACCCCCCCTCTGCTGGGGGTCCTCATCAAATCCCTTCCCCTGCGCGCGCGTCACGCGTCGCCTCCGCGATGCGCTCCAGGAAGCGGTCGAACAGGTACACGCTGTCGTGCGGGCCCGGCCCCGCCTCGGGGTGGTACTGCACCGCGCCGCCCGGCACGTCCAGCAGCTCCAGGCCCTCCACGGTGCGGTCGTAGAGGTTGACGTGCGAGAGCTGCGCCGCGCCGAAGTCGGTCTGCCAGCGCACCGGCTTGTTGCCCTCGATCGTGCCCTTCCCGCTCGGGCCCACCACCGCGAAGCCGTGGTTCTGGGAGGTGATCTCCACGCGCCCGGTCTGCAGGTCCTTCACCGGGTGGTTGGCGCCGCGGTGGCCGAACGGCAGCTTGAAGGTCTGCAGGCCCACCGCCCGGCACAGCAGCTGGTGGCCGAGGCAGATCCCCCACACCGGCTTGCGCCCGATCAGCTCGCGGACGGTGTCGCGTCATGTACTCCACCGCCGCCGGGTCGCCGGGGCCGTTGGCGAGCAGGATCGCGTCGGCGTCGCCGCGCCAGCAGGTCCGCCGCGCGGCGTCGCGCACGGGTACAGCGCCACGCGCGCGCCGCGCGCCACCAGGTTGCGCACGATCGAGCCCTTGATCCCCGTGTCGATCACCGCGATCCGCGGGCCCTCGCCGTCGCCGTGGTGGCTCACCTCGGTGGGGCTCACCGTCGCCGCGAGGTCCTGCCCGTCCATCGGCGGCTCAGCCTCGATCAGCGCGCGGGCCTCGGTGGGGGTCGATGCTCGCGGGGAAGATCCCGCCGCGCATCGACCCCTGCCTCGCGGATGTGGCGCACCAGCGCGCGCGTGTCCACGCCGGTGATCGCCTGCACGCCGCAGTCCGGCCAGCCACTGCAACCACCCGCCCTCCGCGCCCGGGCGCGTCCTCGCGGTCGCACGCCGCGCGCATGATCGCGCCGCGCGCCCACGGGCGCTCTGACTCCATCGCCTCGGCGCTCACGCCGTAGTTGCCGATGTGCGGGTACGTGAACGCGATCAGCTGGCCCGCGAACGAGGGGTCGCTCATCGACTCCTGGTAGCCCGACATGCCGGTCGTGAACACGACCTCGCCCACGGTGTGGCCCTCCGCCGCGCACGCCTCGCCGTCGAAGCGGGCTCCGTCCTCCAGCAGCACGTATGCCGGGGGTCGGTCACAGGATCAACCTCTGCACTTCCTTGAACTCCGGCGTGCCCGCGCGCTCCAGCAGCTCGAACAGGGCCGCCTCCACCGTGGTGATCACGGCGCCGGCGCGCTCCATACGCTCCAGGCCCCGCTCGTAGTCGAGCTGGTGGCGCGAGCCCACAGCGTCCGCGGGCACGTGCACCTCCACGCCGCGCTCCAGCAGGTCGTGGACGGTCTGCGAGACGCACACGTGGGTCTCGATCCCGCACACCACCGCCTGCGTCGCCCGTGCTGGCCGATTTCCGAACGGTCGAAGCCCTCCGCGCGCGCGGCCGAGAAGACGCTCTTCTCGATCCGCGGCTCGTCCTCCTTAGGCCGACCTCCGGCGCGGTGTGGCCGAGGCCCTTCGGGTACTGCTCGCTCACCTGGGTTGGCAGCCCCATGATGCGTGCCCCCTGCACCAGCTTTGCGCACGAGCTCCGCGACGCCGTCGAAGGACGCGTAGCCGGCGGAACGCCTCCTGGACGTCCACCACCACCAGCGCGGCGCGCTCGCGCGAGAGCAGGCTCATGACGGCCTCCCTGCGCCACCGCCGCCGACGGTCTTCGACACCGCCCGACCGCGCCCGTGCTCCCTGCGCCGTCACCGCGCGCGGTATGCCACCGCGCCCGCGGCCACCGTCAGCAGCACCCGTCCCGCGCAGGCGCCGACCCGGCGAAGCAGCAGTTCTCCGAGCGGCTCTGCCAACCGTGCTCGCCCGCGGTCCACTCGGCGTCGAGGTCGATCAGCGCGACGTTCGCCTCCCCGCCCGGCGCGATCGTCGGGACGGGCAGCCGAACAGCGCGGCGCCGGCGGTCATCCGCTCGACGCAGCACCCCGAGGTCGAGCACCCCGGGCACCACCAGCCCCGTGTACAGCGCGGCGAACGCCGTCTCCAAGCCCGTCGTGCCCATCGGGGCCTCGCGTGAACGGCAGCGCCTTCTCCGTCGTGCGCGTGCGGTGCGTGGTCGGTGGCGACGCAGTCGATCGTGCCCGCTCGCAGCGCCTCCACCAGCGCCTTGCGGTCGGCCTCGGTGGCCAGCGGGGGGTTCATCTTCGCGCGGGTGTCCGGGTGGGTCGCTGCGCCGGTGTCCGGGTGGGTTCTCGCGCGGGGGTCCCCGAGGCATCCACCCGCGCACCGCCTCCTCGGTCAGCAGCAGGTGATGCGGGGTCGCCTCGGCGCTCACCCGCCGCGCCGCGGGCCTTCGCCGCCGCCACCGCCTCCACCGAGGCGGTGCAGCTGAGGTGCTGGAAGTGCACACGCGCGCCCTCGCTGCGCGGCGAGCACCGCGTCGCGCGCGACCATGCTCGCCTCGCTGGCGCAGGGGATGCCGGGGATGCCGAGCTTCCGCGCTGAGCGCCCCCTCGTGCATCGCCCCCCCGCGCGAGAGCGTGCGGTCCTCCTCGTGCAGCGCGATCGTGCCCCCGCACTCGCGCTGGCGCTGGAGCGCTTCGCGCAGCACCCCGGCGTTCGCCACCGGGTGCCCGTCGTCGGTGAAGCCGCCGCGCCCTGCTCGCGCAGCGCGTCCATCGTCCGTCAGCCGCTCGCCGTCGAGGCCCCGCGTGAGCGCCGCGAGGTTGCCCACCGGCACGTGCGCCTGCCGCGGCGGCCGTCTCGCGCACCGCGCGCAGCAGCTCGGGGGAGTCGATCGGCGGTCGGTGTTGGGCATCGCGATCACCGCGCCGAACCCGCCCGCGGCGGCGGCGCGGGTGCCGCTCTCGATGTCCTCCTTGTGCTCCTGCCCGGGGCTGCGCAGGTGCACGTGCGGGTCGAAGAAGGCCGGCAGCGCATACAGGCGGCCCTCGCCCTCGACGATCTCCAGCTTCCCCGCCGCCGGGCCGGCGGGGAGCGTCCGCCGGCGAGCGTCCCGGGCGCGCTCAGCTGCGCGATGGCCCCGCCGCGCACTCAGCAGGTCGAAGCGGCCGTCCACGCCGCGTCGCCGGGATCCAACACGTGCACGTCCCGCAGCAGCAAGTCCGCTGCGGGAGCGGGCGGGAGCGCGAACGAGCGCGGGCGCGCTCATTGGGTACGCGCCCGGTGGGGCATCGGTTCTGTGCGAGTAGGCAAGCTCATTGCATTATCGAGGACGCACCGCACGGGCCGGCGGTGGACCTTCCGCGCCGGCTCGACTGCTCTCGCTCGCGGCCGATCGAAGATCGGCCGCGCGCTGCGGGCGGTTCGACCACCGCACCAGCCGTGCCGGGCCGCGCTCGGGGAACGGGATCTCGACCGTGTCGAAGTCCCGCGCCACCTCGGCGGCGGGGAACACCGCGCGCGCCTCCTCGCGCACCTCGCCGCCGGCGTAGCGCGTGGAGAGGTGGGTCAGCAGCAGCATCCTCGCCTCCGCGTCCGCGCGCCAGCTCGCGCCGCCTGGCGCGCCGTGCTGTGGCCGGTTTGGCGCGCCCGCTCGGCCTCCTCCTCGACGAACGTCGCCTCGTGCACCAGCACATCCGCCTGGTGGGCGGCGATCGCCAGCGCCTCGCACGGGGCGGTGTCGCCGGAGATCACCACCTTGCGGCCCTCGCGCGCGGGGCCCACCACCTGCTCGGGGGCCACCCCGTTCACGCGTCTCCCCGCGCACCAGCCGCCCGAAGTCCGGCCCGGGCCGCACCCCCAGCCGCTCTGCGAGCGCCGGGTCGAGCTGCCCCGGGCGGGCGTCCTCGACGATCACATACCCCACCGCCGCCGGCGCGGGTGTGGTTGACCGGCACCGCCGCCACGCCGGTAGCCCTCGCGCTCGACCGCCTGCGCCGGGCTCGAGCTCCACGACGCTCAGCTCGTACGGCAGCCGTCGGCCGTAGATGAAGCGGGTGTTCGGCCATCAGCTGCGTTCAGCCCCGCCGGCCCGTACACCGTCAGCGGCTGCTCGCGGTCGCGCAGCGCGAAGGACTTCAGCATCCCCGGCAGCCCCAGCCAGTGGTCGGCATGGAAGTGCGTGATGAACACGCACTCCACGTCCGCCAGCCCCACCGAGCGCAGCAGCTGGCGCTGCGTCCCCTCGCCGCAATCGAACAGCAGCCGCTCGCCCCCGCGGCGCACCAGCACCGCGGGCAGCCCGCGCCGTGGGCTCGGCACCGAGCCTCCGGTTCCCGCGAAGAACACTGACATCTCCATGCCGGCAACGGTAGCGGCGCGTCCGATCCGAAGCCCGCCCACCCGCCTCGCACCGGGGCCTGGGGACCGTCATGGGGCCCGGTGGGGTCGGTTGCTGCCGCTAAGCTTCGCGGGTGCAGTACGCCGTCTGCGACGGCCTTCCCTGCGCCCGTAGCTCAGTGGATAGAGCGCTCGCCTCCGGAGCGAGAGGTCGCAAGTTCGAATCTTGCCGGGCGCGTCGAGGAGCCGGCTACCACTCGACCCGCACGTTGTAGCGGCGTAGTCGCTCATCGTTCGATACGAGAACCGCGTCCTCGAGCGTTGCCTGGGCAACGAGTAGGCGGTCGAATGGGTCGCGGTGGTGCCACGGCAGCGTGCGTACTGCCCGTGCGTGGTCGATGCTGATGGGCAGGGGTACGGCTCCTCCATCCAACAGTTGCCTCGCGAACCCGTCGGGCGCATCGAGCTTTCCGAGCGATCGCTTGATCGCGACCTCCCACACCACTGCTGCGCTCAGCAACACCTCGCTCGTGGCGTCGGTGAGTATCTCGTCGGCGCGCCTGCTCAGCCGTTTGTCTTCGTCGAGCAGCCACAGCGCGGCGTGAGTATCGGCCAGCAGCCTCACTGGGCGCCGAATGCCTCGGCGATGTCCTCGGGAAGCTCGTCGAAGTCCTCGGCCATACGCACGCGGCCGCGCCAAGCACCGCGCACCGACGCCAGCGAGCGCGGCTCCTCCACGACGGGCACAAGCCGCACTGCCGGCTTGCCGTTGCGCTGGATGACGACATCCTCGCCGGCTTCGGCGCGCTCCACGAGTTTGGAGAGGTGCGTCTTGGCATCGTGCATTCCCACGCGGGCCACGTCGCCAGCGTAGCACGACCTAGCTAGCCCTAGTCAAGGTGTGGTCCTTTCCGTTGGCGAACGCGGAGACGATCCACGCTGGCTCTGCTCATATGCCTCTCAACGGCTCGCGGCGAGCATCCTTGCGGTGATGACTCGCTCGCGTCCATCAGCGGATACGAGCACAACGGCATAGCCCTCATCGAGCGCCCGCGTAATCTCGTGCCCCGCGTGAGGCGAGTCGGCGTCCACGAACGCGGCGTGCTCGGGATAGGGCGAGTTGCCTTCGATCGCCAGGTCGATCGCGCGATCCATTGCTTTCGCGGTGGGCGACTCGACAGGGTTCACGTTGCGCGCCATGCCTCGATCATCTCCTTGTAGCCGGTACGAATCGCGGTGGCCGCGGCCCGCATCCCTTCCCCAAGAGTACCGGCATGGAATGTCTCTGCCGGTGCCTTCTCGCCGGCGCGGTCATGCCGGTGCATGTCGTTGACGCCGTGCGCCCCGTCGTATACGCGCACCGTCGCCGCCTCGCCGTCCTCGTCGTCGACCGTGAGGACCACCGCATAGTCCACGACCTCGCGCCCGCGCGTCGTGAACTCCACGACGATGCGCGCGCCGATCTCGTAATCCAGCACGTCGCGGTAGCGCTGACTCATGCCCGGAGCTCTACCGTGCCGAGAAGACGCCCGTGAACGTCGCCACACCGGCTGACCGTGATCGCCCAGGTCATCGTCACTCGTCGCCGTAGCCCATCTCGGCGCGTAGCTTGCGGGCATGCCTCTCTCGGGCCTCGACACCATCAATGCGGCGCAGGACGTTTCGCATCTGGCTCTCGGTTGGCTCGGTGGATTGCCATGCCCCTCTGTCGAGCCCGAAGCGGGAGAGAAGCAGGACGCTGTCGGGCGCAAGCCGCAACCCCCCTTTGCGCTCGCCTGCACGACGCAGGGCGTACAGATTCAGATCGGGGTCCTCATCTGGCATCGCCTCGACGAAATTCGCGAGATTGCGGAGCGCCTGTTTGGCTCGCAGACTCCTTTTCCGAGCTATGGCATCGTCGCCGAACTCCTCAGCCTTCTGGCGGCGCCACTCGGAGACGTCGCGGATAGTCGCGACGAGCAGGCCGCGCTGATCGGCGGGTGTGCGCACGAGCTCGACACCGACATCGCCGGTGCATGGGAGTATCACGTCTTTCGGCTGTTCTATGTCCTGCCGCCTCGACTCCGCCATTTGGATGAATGATCGCTGAGTCAGCAGACGAAACATCTGTCCCAAGCCGCCTATCCCGACGCTGCCAGTCGGTGAGAGCGCCCAGCCTCCCCGCTGCCCTTCAAGCCAGGCGGCGAGGCGAAGGGCGGCATAGCCCGCGTGGACGGCCCCGACGAGCGCTGGCACCGCCATGTCGGCCATGTCGGCTCACGAAGAACCCTGAGAAGATAGCTGCGTGCACTCCCCGCCCGATGCCCGTTCGCGAACCTCTCCGGCCGCCCTGCGGAGGGTCTTCCGCGACGCCCGCCGCGACCCCGAGCTGGCGGTGCTCGAGGGTCTGCACGCGCTCAAGCATGCGCTGCGCTTCGACGCCCAGGTGCAGCGCGTGGTCGTCACCGATCCCGACCAGGTGTGCACGCTTGCGCAGGCGCTTGCGCCCGACGTCGCGGAGCGCATCTTCGCCGACGCCGAGGTCGTCTCCCCCGAGGTGTTCGCCGACCCTTGCCCCGCTAGGCTCCTTCGACCGGCGTGATCGCGCGTCGCCCAGCGTCGCCGCGTCGATGTCGCGCGCTGCTCGCCGATGCGCGCACCGCGCCGATCGTGCTGCTGGAGGCAGCCCGCGACCTCGGGAACGTTGGGGCTTGCGTGCGCGTCGCGGCTGCCGCTGACGTCGCGGGGGTGCTCGCCACCGGCGTCCACGACCCCTGGGACCCCGCGGCACTGCGCGGCGAGCGCCGGCTTGCACTTCGCGCTGCCCGTCGGCGGGTCGGTGAGGAGTCGCTCAGGACCGGCTGCCCGACCGACTTGCTCGTAGCGATCGACCCCGAGGGTGAGGAGCTGCGCCCTGGGCAGCTTCCCGCGCGGGCGATCCTCGCGTTCGGCGGCGAGCGCCAGGGGCTCTCCGAGGAGCTCTTGGGCCGCGCCGACGCGCGTGTGCGCCTGCCGATGCGCGACGGGCGTCTCGAGCCTCAACCTCGCCACGTCGGTGGCCGCGTTGCTCTACGCCTGGCGGCTCCTGAGGGTGCGCTACGCCTGCTGACTCGTCGTGGCGGTGGCCGACCGCTTGGTGCTCCACCAACCCCAACCGCCGACGGCGAGCACGGGCGCGACGAACATCGCGGAGGTGTACCAGTGGTAGAGGCACGCGAACACGGCCACGCGTAAAAGCTACCACGCTCGCTCCTGGTCGTGAACCGGCTGCTCCAGGCACGTCCCGGTTGAACCTGCCGCGCCGGGCGCGTATAGGCTGAGACGTTGTGATCCCGCTCGCCTCCGCTTGCCGTCTGCCACCGAGCTGCTGGCCGCCATCCAGCTTGGGCCGCTGATGATGCTCGGCTTGCTCTATGCGCGGCGTGTGCGCACGCTTGCGTTGGGCGGCCAGCCCGTGCCGGGGTGGCGCCAGGGTTGCTTCTACGCGGGGTTCGTCGTGATCGGGGCCGCGCTCACCTCGTGGGGGAAGCGAGCCAGGAACTGCTTTCGTGCACATGATCGAGCACCTGCTGCTGGGGGACGTCGCGGCGCTTTTGATCGTGCTCGGACTCACCGCGCCGCTGATTGCTCCGATCCTCAAGATCCGCTTCTTCGACCGGCTGCGGGTGCTTGCCAACCCGCTGATCGCGTTTCCGCTTTGGGCGATTGACCTCTACCTGTGGCATCTGCCGGTGCTCTACCAGGGCGGCGCTTGAACACTCTTGGGCTGCACGCGCTCGAGCACACGATGTTCCTTGGCTTTGGGATCAACATGTGGATGTGCCTGTTTGGGCCGCTGCCGATGCCTGGCTTGGTTTGGGAACCTTGGGAAGCTGCTCTACATCGTCGCTGTGCGGCTTGCTGGCACCGCGCTTGGCAACATCTTTCTTTGGTCTGGCACCGTCTTCTATCCCTTTTACCTGCGCGCGTGACTCTCTGCACCATCATCTCGCCGCTTGCTGACCAGAACCTTGCTGGGGCGATCATGATGATCGAGGAGAGCATTTTGACGATTGGGCTCTTTTGCTGGTTGTTTCTGCGTACTGCTCGGGAGGCCGAGGAGCGGCAGGAGCTGCTTGATTTTGCGCGGTTGCATGGGGTTGCGCTTAGCGATCAGCGGGCTGCTCGGGCGGTTTCTGCGGGGCGCGGGGCGGAGCTTAGCGAGCGGCTTGAGAGCCGCGTGGAGTGGCGAGGGGCGCATCTCCGGCTTTGACTCCTGACTCCTCCTGACGGGGGAGGGGGAGGGCTGGCGCCTCCCCCTCCCCCCGTCGCCCCCACCCCCTCCCTTTTTCAGTGGGGGCGTTTGGGAGTGGGTGACTATGATCTGGGTGTGTGTGTTGGTTGCGCTATGGCGGCGGCTTCGGCTGCCAGTGGGTTTCGGACCTGGCTGCAGACGCATCACATGGGGTGGCTTACGCCTCGCGGATGCGGGCGCTGACGCTTGCGGCGATGTGCGCGGCGGGGTTGGTCTCGACGATTGGGGTCAGCGGGTCTTCGTTACCGACGGCCGTTCCCACAGCGGGCCCTCACGTTGCGCACGCGCGCTAAGGGACCTCCCTCCCACAGCAACGGCCTCTGCGGGGCGATGCCGACGCCGACGCGACGCCGACGTGCCTTGGCTAGCCTCCGGCTACTGCGGGGAGGATCGTCAGCTCAGCGCCGTCTGCTACCGGGGTCTGCGAGGCCGTCTAGGAAGCGGATGTCCTCGCCGCTTAGGTAGACGTTGACGAAGCGGCGCAGGCGTGCCGTCTTCGTCGGAGATTCGCTCGCGCAGCTCGCTGAAGCGGTAGAAGAGGCTTCGAGGACCTCTTGGACCGTTGCGCCTTCGAGCTGCGCTTCGCTGGCGCCCTCGGCGGCGGCGCGTAGCTGGGTGGGGATCTTCACGGTCACGCGCCATGTCAGCTCTGCTCCTTGAGGCCGAGAGTCGAGCGAGGCCAGGACGCAAGGAGCGTGGCGTGCTTGGCACACGAGCGACTGAGGACGCCGACCGATCGGAGATCGGCCAGCAAAGGCTATCGACCTAGGGACTCGAACTGCTCCACGTTGGGGTCGATCGTGTGGGTCTCGAAGGTGCCTCGCACGGCGTCTAGGGTCTTCAGGCCCTCGCCGGTGATGACCAGCACTACTCGCTCGGAGGGGTCGATCTCGCCGCGCTCGGCCAGCTTGGCTAGGACCGCGGTGGTGACGCCGCCGGCGGTCTCGGTGAAGATGCCGGTGGTCTGGGCCAGCAGGGCGATGCCTGCGCGGATCTCCTCGTCGCTGACGGCCTCGATCGAGCCGCCGCTGCGGCGGGCCTCCTCCAGGGCGTAGGGGCCGTCGGCGGGGTTGCCGATCGCCAGGGACTTGGCGATCGTGTTGGGCTTTACGGGGCGGCACACCTCCTGGCCGGCGTCCACGCGTTGGCGACGGGGGCGCAGCCGTCGGCCTGGGCGCCGCTCATCGTGCGGGAGCTCACCGCTGAGGAGGCCGAGCTCGCGCCACTCGGCGAAGCCCTTGGCGATCTTCGTGTACAGGGAGCCGGAGGCGATCGGCACTACGCAGCGGTCGGGGAGCTCGAAGCCGAGCTGCTCGGCGATCTCGTAGGCGAGTGTCTTGGAGCCCTCGGCGTAGTAGGGGCGCAGGTTGACGTTCACGAACGCCCACTCACGCTCGGCGGAGAGCTCGGTGCAGAGGCGGTTGACGTCGTCGTAGTTGCCGCTTCACCGCCACCAGACGGGTGCCGTAGACGCCGGTGGCGAGCACCTTCTGCTCCTCCAGGTCGGCGGGAATGAAGACGTAGGAGTCGAGGCCCAGCGCCGCGCCGTGGGCGGCGACGGAGTTGGCGAGGTTGCCGGTCGAGGCGCACGCGATCGTCTGGTAGCCGAGCTCCCGTGCGCGCGCGGCGGCGACGGAGACGACGCGGTCCTTGAAGGAGTGCGTGGGGTTGGCGGCGTCGTTCTTGACCCACACCTCGCCTAGGCCGAGGCGGTGCGCGAGGCGGTCGGCGCGGATCAGCGGGGTACAGCCGGCGGGCAGGCCGGCGCGCGAGGCCAGGCGCCCGGAGGGGCCGGGGGGGCCGCCGGCGAGCGGCAGGAAGTCGGCGTAGCGCCAGATATTCTGGGGGCCCGCCTGGATGCGGCGGCGCAGCTCGTCGAGGCCGCCTTCCGCCACGCGGCTGTGGTCGTAGGCGACCTCCAGCGGGCCGAAGCACCGCTCGCACACGTACAGCGCCTCCAGCGGGTACTCCGCCGGCACTCCCGACACTTCAGATTGGTGGCAGACACCTCTGGCTCCTTTCGTCTTCGCCCGTTTCCCGTGTGGCGAAGAGCGTGAAGCCCGCCACACATCTGTCTGGAATTGGCACCTTCCGCGTTGGGACGCGGTGGTTGCCGGGGCTTCGTCGGGCCAGTCCCTCCACCCCTCTGGATGTGTACTGCTGCGGGCAGTATATCGGACGGGCGGCGGAAGCGCACGAGACCGTCGGTAACAGCCTTGCGCGGATGGTGTAGGCAGCAGCGATGGCTCAGCGCCTCATGGCGACGCTGGGTCCTCGCGATGGCGCCCGGTACTCCCTGCAGGTGAGCGTCGTGCGCGACCTCGCGGCGCAGCCCTGCGCCGGACGCGCAGCGCAGACGGACAGGAGAGGGCGCTTCGATCTCGCCGCGGCCCCGCCCAAGAAGCGCATGCTGATCGATCGTCAACCCCTACGCCTCGACGGTCTCCGACGGCCTGCGCCACCTCGTCGTGCACGCGCTACGCGGCCGCTTCGAGGTGGACGCCGTGGACACCGAGGCCCGCGGCCACGCCACCGAGCTCTGCCGCGAGGCCGCCCACGAGGGCTACGACGTGGTGGTCGCCTTCGGCGGGGACGGCACCGTCAACGAGGCCGCCAACGGCCTGCTCGGCTCCACCGCCCCCCACCCCGCTCACCTGCCTGCCGGGCGGCTCGGCCAACGTGTTCGGCAAGATGCTCGGCATCCCCGGGGACGCTGGTCGATGCCACCGAGCACCTGCTGGCGATGGCCGACGACTGGCGCGTGCACCGGGTCGACCTCGGCGTCGTCAACGGGCGCTGCTTCACGTTCGCCTCCGGCCTGGGCCTCGACGCCTCCGTCGTGCAGCGCGTGGACGCCCGCCCGCGGCGAAGGCGCGCTGGGGCCCGTGGTTCTTCACGTGGGTCGCCGTCACCACGTTCGTCCGGCGCTACCTGCTGCGCCCGCCGCGCCTAGACGCCGACCTCGCCGGCGAGGAGTCCTCCCGGGCGTCACGGCGATCATCCAGAACGGCTCCCCCTTCACCTACTTCCGCAACCGCCCGATCGAGATCGCCGACGACGCGGAGCTCGACTCGGGCACCCTCTCCACCTGCGTGCTGCACCGCGCGCGGCCGATCGACATGCCGTTCATCGCCTGAGCGCGCCTTCTCCCGCCGCGCGCGCCTCACCCGCCACCGCCAGATCGCCGCCCTCGCCCCCGGCCACCGAGCTGACCGTCCGCACCGCCGACGGCCGCCCGCTGCCGTTGCAGGTAGACGGCGACTACCTAGGCGAGGTCGCCGAGGCGCGGTACTCGATCATGCCCAGGGCGCTCAACGTCGTCGCCTGAGCAAGCCGACGTTCTCCTCACGAGGGCCGGCTGCCGGCCCGGCCCTGTCGCCGGAGGGGCGGCCTGGGGGCCCCCCCAGCCTCTAGCCCGCCGCCCCTGGCGTGACGCGGTAGGCGTCGAACACCGACTCGGTGTTGCGCAGGCGGTTGACCGCGCCCTTCAACGAGTGCGTGTCGGCGACCTCGACCACGAAGCGGTTCTTGACCATCGGCGGGTTCGAGAGGCAGCGCGCTTCGACGATGTTCGCGCCCGACTCCGAGAAGACGCGCGAGAGGTCCTCCAGCAGCCGGTGGCGGTCCCACGCGTCGATCTGGATTTCCACGACGAACGCCGCTCGACTGCTCGCCCTCCCAGTAGACCTCGGTGAAGCGTTCGGGGTTCTTGCGCAGCACCGTGGCGTTCGGGCAGTCCTCGCGGTGGATCGTGATGCCGCGGCCGAGCGAGATGTAGCCGACGATCTCGTCGCCCGGCACCGGCCGGCAGCACTTCGCCAGGCGCAGCATCACGTCCTCGACGCCCTCCACTCTGATCCCGTACTGCCCGGAGGAGCGCGTCGGGCGCCGGCGGAGCGCCCCACCCGCAGCAGGTCGCTCGCAGCGGTGGCGCCGCCGTCGGCCGCCTCGCCCCGCTTGAGGCGCTGCATCACCTTGTTGACCACGATCTTCGGCGAGACCTTCGCGGCGCCGAGGGCGATGTAGAAGTCGTCGGCCTTGCGGAAGCCCATCTCGCGGATCACGTCCGCCAGCAGCGCCGAGCCGGTGATCCGCTGCGCCGGCAGGCCCTGTTGCTTGAGGTGCTCCTGGAGCACCTCGCGCCCGGTGTGCTCGGTGTCCTGGCGGGACTCCGCTTTGAACCACGCCCTGATCTTGTTGCGCGCGCGCGTGGTCTTGACCATCGCCAGCCAGTCGCGCGAGGGGCCGCGCTCGCGCTTGGCGGTGAGGATCTCGACGATGTCCCCGCTGCGCAGCTCGTAGTGCAGCGGCACGATCTTGCCGTTCACGCGTGCCCCCACGCAGCGGTGGCCGATCTCGGTGTGCACCTCGTAGGCGAAGTCCAGCGGCGTCGCGCCCGCCGCCAGCGACTTGACCTCGCCCTTGGGGGTGAACACGTACACCTCGTCCTCGAACAGGTCGATCTTCAGGCTCTCCATGAACTCCTGTGGGTCGGAGCATGTCCTGCTGCCAGTCGAGCATCGAGCGCAGCCACTTGAGCTTGGCGTCGTCCTCGAGCCTGCCGGAGCGCTCGCGCCGGGCTTCTCGCCGCGCTGCTTGTACATCCAGTGCGCCGCCACCCCGAACTCCGCCATCTCGTGCATGTCGTCGGTGCGGATCTGGATCTCCAGCGGTCGTCCCTCCGGCCCGATCACGGTCGTGTGCAGCGACTGGTACATGTTGAACTTGGGCATCGCGATGAAGTCCTTGAAGCGGCCCGGCAGTGGCTTCCACAGCGAGTGGATCACCCCCACGGCGCCGTAGCAGTCCTTCACGGAGTCCACGATCACGCGCATCGCGGTGAGGTCGTAGATCTCGTTGAACTCCTTGCCCTTCTTGGTCATCTTCGAGTAGATCGAGTAGAAGTGCTTGGCGCGGCCCGGCGATCTGCGCCTCGATCGCCGACCTGGCGCAGCTCGCCCGTCAGGTACTCGCCGGCCTCGCTGACGTAGCGCTCGCGGTCGTCGCGCTGCTGGGCGACGAGGCCCTTGATCTCCTGGTACTTGCGGGGGTGCAGCGTGGCGAACGCGAGGTCCTCGAGCTCCCACTTGATCGCGTGGATCCCCAGGCGATGCGCGATCGGCGCGTAGATCTCCAGGGTCTCGCGTCGCCTTGTCGATCTGCTTCTGCTTGGGCATCGCCTCGATCGTGCGCATGTTGTGCAGGCGGTCGGCGAGCTTGATCAGGATGACCCGCACGTCGGTGGCCATCGCCACCATCATCTTGCGGTAGTTCTCCGCCTGCGCCTCGTCGCGCGAGTGGAAGGTGATGCCCGTCAGCTTCGTGACGCCGTCCACCACGTTGGCGATCTCCTCGCCGAAGCGCTCCCGCACCTCCTCGATCGAGGCCGAGGTGTCCTCCACGGTGTCGTGCAGCAGCGCCGCGCACAGCGTCTCGGTGTCCAGGCGCATCCCCGCGCAGATTCGCGCGACCCCGACCGGGTGCACGATGAAGTCCTCGCCCGACTTGCGCCGCTGCGCGGCGTGGTGCTCGCAGGCGAACACGAACGCCTCCTCCACGCGCGCGCGATCGACGTGCACGGCTGAGTCGCCGGCGTGCTCGGAGACGATCGCGAACAGGTCGCCGAGCAGGCGCGCCGCTCGAGCTCGCCCAGCTCGCTGGACCGGCTCCTTGACCGGGCTCTGCTGATCCTGTGGCTGTCGGCCATTCCCTTAAGGGTAGGGGACCAGTCGCGTCAAGCGAAGAGGACAAGCTTGGCGGGAGGGTGGCAGGCCCCCCTCCAGACCTCCCCCGCATCGATGAGACACGCTCCTCGCAGCGTCACGATCTCCCTCAGGCGAAGAGGACCAGCTCCGGCTCGGCAGGCACCTCGACCTCCTCGACCGCGCGGGTTGCGCGTGGCGCAGCACCAGGCGCGGTTCGCTCACGCCGCGCCACTCGTTGACCTCCAGCGCGAACGTCGCATCCGCCGGCACGCCGTCGCGCACCGGCAGGCTGGTGCCGGCGCCGAACGCCACCGCACGGGCGCGGGCGCCGTCGGCGAGCACCGTGAAGCGCACGTGCCTGCCCTCCCCCATCGGCTGCGCTCGGCGAAGCGCGCGCCCCGCACGAGCAGCGACACCGCCGGGTTGGCGCAGCCGAACGGCGCCAGCGCCCGCAGCTCCTCGGCGAGCGCCATCCCCAGCTCGCCCCCGTGCACGACGGCGTCCACGCGCTCGCTCCGACCAGCTGCTCCGCGCTCAGGACACGCTCGGCGTGTGCTGCGAACGCCGCTCCGAACTCCTCCAGGCGCCCGCGCTCGATCTCCAGGCCCGCCGCCGCGCGGTGGCCGCCGTGGCGTGCCAGGTGTCCCGCGCACGCGTCCAGGCCGCCCAGCAGGTCGAAGCCCGCGATGCTGCGCGCCCGACCCGCGGCCCCGCTCGCCCTCCAGCGCGACCAGCACGAACGGGCGGTGGTGGCGCTCGGCCAGGCGCGAGGCGACGATCCCGATCACCCCGGGATGCCACTCCTCGCCGGCGAGCACGTACCCGGCGCGCTCTCCCGCCGCCGCCACCTGGCGCTCGGCGTCGAACAGGATGCGCGTCTCGGTGTGCCGGCGCTCGTGGTTGGCGCGGTCGAGCTCGGCCGCGATCGTCCTGCGCGCGCGCGGGGTCCTCGGTGAGGACCAGCTCGAGGCCGGCGTCGGCGCGGTGCATCCGCCCCGCCGCGTTCAGCCGCGGCGCCAGCGCGAACGCCACGGTGCGCTCGTCGAGCTGCGCCTGCGGATGGCGCGCGCCACCGCCAGCAGCGCGCGCAGGCCCGGCTTGGCGGTGCGCCGCCAGCGCCCGCAGGCCGCGCGCACCAGCGCGCGGTTCTCGCCCAGCAGCGCCACCACGTCGGCGATCTCGCGAGCGCCACGAGGTCGAGGTCGTCGTGCGGGTGATAAATCCCGCCGCCCCGCGCCGACATCGCGCCCGGGACACGGGACCCCGCGGCCTCCCACAGCGCCGAGCGCCAGCTTGTAGGCGACGGCGGTCGCGCACAGGTCCGGGCACGGGTAGCCGCACACCGCCGGGTGCACGTCGGCGCCTGCGGCAGCGCGCCGTCGGCGCGCGGGGCGTGGTGGTCGCTGACCACGACCTCCATCCCCAGCCGCCCGCGCGAGGCGCCACCTCCTCGACCGCCGTGATCCCGCAGTCGGCGGTGATCAGCAGGCGCGTGCCGCGCGCCGCCAGGCGCCTGCACGTGCGCGCGTTCAGCCCGTAACCGTCGCTGGCGCGGTCGGGCAGGTACCAGTCCACGTCGGCCCCTAGCTGCCCGCAGCGACGCGCACCAGCACCGCGGTCGAGCAGATCCCGTCCACGTCGTAGTCGCCGTGCACGGTGATCCGCGCGCCGGCGCGCACGTGGGCGAGGATCGTCGCGAGCGCCTCCTCGATGCCCGCGAACGCGGCGGGCGGGTGCTCCTCATCGGCGGCCAGGAACGCCCGCGCGCGCTCGGGCTCCGCCAGCCCGCGGCGCACCAGCACCTGGGCCAGCGCCTCGCTCACCCCCAGCTGCGCGATCGAGTTCGCGGCACCTGCGGCTGCGGGCACGGCGCGATCTCGAAGCGGCTGGGCTGGGTGACCATCCCGGCCCACCCTACGGGTGGGTCTGGACGGAACTCGAACGTGTTTTGAAAAGACCGGAACGCCCGGACGCACGCCTATTTCAAAAACACGCTCTCGGCGGGCACGCTGGCCGACGGCCGGCCGGCCCTTCGCGGCGGATGCCCTCGAAGTAGACCGCCGCCATGCCGATCAGCGCGCCCGGCACCGCGTACAGCACCACGGCGATGTCGGTCGCCTTTTTCCCGGGGATCGCGAGGCCGGAGACTTTGATGCTGTAGATCAACGTGCCGATCACGACCGCGCCGAGCAGCGCGCCGATCGAGCGCCCCGACGATCCCGCCCCAGAAGCGGTCGGGCAGCCAGATCGTGAAGTGCCACAGCGCAAGGCCCATCATCACCCAGCCGAGCAGTCCCATCAGCGGCTCCGTCCGTGGGCGCGGTGGGTTACCTGTCCATCCACCCGGCGGGCCGGCGGGTGCAGGCGCGCGGGCGCGCGGGAGGCGCGGCTCATCGTGCCCTCCCGTGGCGTCTGTTGCGCGGGCGTTTCGGGCGCTTGGGCTGTTCCTTGAGCACGAGGTCCTCCGGGGTCAGGTCGGCCGCCGGGGTCCTGCGGCACCGCCGCGGGCTTCGGCTCCGCGGGCGCCGCGGCGGGCGGCGGCCTTCGGGCGCGCTCGCCCGGGCGGGCGGAGCCGGTGCCGGTGCCTGCGCCCGCCGGTGGCGCCGGCGGACGCACCCGACGCCTGCCCGCCCGGCCGCGCCGGCCGTTGCCCCGGCGCCACGGCGCCGCCGTCGCGGGCCGCCCGCGGGGCCGGTGAGAGCCTGCTCGCCGTCGCGCTCGATGTCGAGGTCGCGCACCATCTTGCTCGAACTCCTCCTGGGAGACCTGCTCGCCCGGCTCCTCCGCGGCGGGCACCAGGCCGAACGCCGCCCTGGCGCCGCGCCGGCGCTCGCGCTGCTTGGCGCGGCTCCACGTCGATCGGCGTGCCGTCGAGCGCGGTCGGCGTAGGGGGGCACGGCGCCGAGGTCGCGCACCAGACGCGCGCGGCGGTTGCGGTAGGAGCCCTCGCGTTCCTTCCAGTGGGTCAGCACCGGCGAGGCGATGAAGATCGAGGAGTACGCCCCGGAGGCGATCCCCACCATCAGCGCGAACGCGAAGTTCTTCAGCGTTTCCCCGCCGAACAGCAGCAGCGCTAGCACCGGCAGCAGCGTGCAGAAGCTGGTCGCCAGCGAGCGCGTCAACACCTCCGACATCGAGCGGTTGACGATCTGCGAGAACGCCGCGCGCGGCATTCGCGGCACGTTCTCGCGCACACGGTCGAACACGATGATCGTGTCGTACAGCGAGTACCCGAGGATCGTCAGCAGCGCGGCGACCGTCGCGGTCGTCACTTCGCGGCCGGTGAGCGCGTACACCCCCGCGGTGATCAGCAGGTCGTGCATCAACGCGATCAGCACCGGCACCGCGTACTTCCACTCGAAGCGCAGCGCGATGTACACGGAGATCACGATCAGCGAGGCGATGATCGCGATCACCGCCGCGTTGGCCACCGACTGCCCGAAGGTCGGCCCGATCGAGGTGTCGGAGTTCGTACGCGCGGCGGGCTGAAGGCTTGTCGAGCGATTCCTCGACCGACAGCCACCTGAGTCGGCTTGAGCTGCTTGAGCGAGATCTGGTAGCCGCTGCCGCCGACGTTCTTGTCGCCGGTGAGCTTCTGGATCTGGGCGTTGGCGTAGTTTGTCCGCACGCAGCACCGTGCGGATCTGTTCCTGGGAGACCGGCTGGGTGAAGCCCGTCTGGATGCGGGTGCCGGAGTTGAAGTCGATGCCGAAGTTGACCCTTTGCCACCGATCGCCAGCGCCCCGATCAAGAGGATCGTGCCCGACAGCGAGAAGAACCACTTCGAGGCGCCCATGAAGTCGAAGCGCAGCGCGCGCTCGGCGGCGGGCGGCGCCGAGCATCGCAGGGTGGCCGACCAGGCGCGAGCGGCCCATCGAACCGAGCGCCGCCTGCGTGGCGAGCACGGCGGTGAACAGCGACAGCAGCGTGCCGATGCCGAGCGTGAACGCGAAGCCCTGCACTTCGGCGGTGGCCAGCGCGAACAGGATGAACGCGGTCATGAACGTCACCACGTTGGCGTCGACGATCGCCGCGAAGCCCGCGTTTGTAGCCGGCGGCGATGCCGGCCGGGATCGAGCGCCCGGCGCGGATCTCCTCCTTGACGCGCTCGAAGATCACGATGTTGGCGTCCGCGGCGATGCCGATCGTGAGGATCAGGCCGGCGATGCCGGGCAGCGTCATGACGATCGGGATCGCCTTGATCAGCGCGAAGTAGTAGATGCTGTAGATCGCGAGGCCCCCGATCGCGACCATCCCCAGCACGCGGTAGAACGTCAGCAGGAAGACGCACACGATCAACAGGCCCACAGACATCGCGAGCAGGCCCTGGCTCAGCGCCTGTTTTGCCGAGTGTCGCGGAGACCAGCGATTTGGCGATCAGTTCCAGCTTGATCGGCAGCGCGCCCGACTGCAGCTCGTCGGCGAGGTTCTGCGCGGAGGTGAGCGTGAAGCCGCCGGTGATCTCCGAGCCGTTGCTCGCGTCGATGCCGTTCGGGTACTGCGTGTAGTCGATCTGCGGCGCGGTGATCACCTGTTCGTCGAGCACGATCGCGAAGTGCTGCTGCTGCGTTGGCCTTGGTGATGCCCGGCAGCTGGGCGTTCTGGCCGCGTTCGGCGATTTCCCTGGTGACGCGTTCGAAAACCTTGGTCCCGTGCGAGGAGAAGTCGAAGTTCACGTCCGGCAGGCCCGAGCCGGAGCCTTCGTTCTGGAAGCCCTGCTGAGGGTTGTTGATTTCGTTGCCGTTCAGTACGGGGTCGTCGTTGAGCACGTAGAAGGCGTTCGGTTCGGGCTTGAGCACCTTGCCGCTGAATTCTTCGGGGTGCGCCTCGACGAGCACCGTGCCCGGGTTCACGCGCACGGCCTTCACGTGCGTGCCGGCCGGCGGTTTGTAACCGTCGGCGTAGAGCTCGGCTTCGGTGTCCACCGGGCCGCAAACCGGCTTGTTGCCGGGGCACAGCACCTTTTCGTGCTTGGTGTCGAGCAGGTACCACCCGCCGTAGATGCAGCCGTCAACCTGCGCCGGGGTGCAGCCGCGCTGGTAGGTGGTGTCGTTCGGACGGAGGATCGCGGGGCGTTTGGCGGCGCGCAGGACCGCCTGGTACTGGAGCATGCCCGACGTGATTCCGCCGGCCCCGTCTACGCTCCCGTCGCCGGTGGCCGCGCGGTTGCTCGGTTCCACCGTGCCCGAGGGGCCGATCACGTTCGGCTCCCAGTCGTAGAAGTTCAGCTGCGCGACCTTGCCGACCTGTTCCTGAGCGCGCTTGGCGCTGCTCACCGCCGGCAGCGAGACGTCGATTTCGTTGTGGCCCGTGGTCTGGATTTCCGGCTGGGCGACGCCGAGCTGGTCCACGCGTTTGCGCATGATGGCGATCGTGCGGTTGAGCGATTCGGAGTCGACTTTCGACTGGGCGGTCGGGATGCCCTTGTAGACGAGCGACACCCCGCCCTTCAGGTCGAGGCCCAGGCGGGTCGGCTTGGTCGCGATCACGACCGCCGAGATCGCCAGCAGCGCGGCGACCAACAGCAGGACCAGGGAGTTGCGGCGGCGGTCGCTCATCTCAGATAGAGGCTAGCTGCGCCGACGCTCCGCCTCGCCGGTAGCGGAGCCGGGCGGTCCTGAGAGGTGGAAGACCCGTGGAGCCGCCCCGGGGGAGACTCCAGGGTGCCCCGGCGATCCCACCAGTGGGAACGCGAGGCCGGGTTGCAGACGCGCGGGTCACCACTGAAGCCTACCTGTCGGGAGTGAGCACGAGCAACAGTCCGCCCTCGTCGTCGTACGCGGGGAACATGTCCGCGTGCGCGGTCGCGGGCATGTCGCGGTCGCCGTTGACGCGCACCGGCTTGCCCAGCGCGCGCACCCCCCACTCGAGCACCGTGCCCACAGGGTCGTCCCCGTTGGCGAACTCCAGGCCGAGCGCCTGCGCGACGGGCCGGCCGATCACCGCTTCCTCCTCGAGGCCCGTGAGGGCGAAGGAGTTCTTGCCGCAGCCGATCACCCGCCCCTCGCGGTCGCAGACGAAGAACGCCGCGTCCGGGGCGGGGTAGTAGTCGTCGAGCAGTTCGAAGAGGAACGCGAAGCCGCACTTCAAGCAGCCCTTCGGCTGGCGGGTGAAGCCGAGGTTGCGGTCCAGCTCGCTGTAGCGGTGGCCGCAGTTGGGGCAGATGAAGGGATGTGTCATAGGCACGGTGGGAGGAGCGGGTGGGGCCTCTAAGACTAGGGTAGGCGCCGCACACAGGCTCCGCTCGTGGAGGGAGCGCCGGCCGCGCCGCCGGAAGCCCTGCCGGCGGCGGCGGAAGGGGGTCGGGACCGGCACCGAGGCCGTGAGGGGTGCGGCGCTCGCACCCGGGCCTAGAAAAGCGCCGGCCCGACGCTCTCGGCCGTGCCCGCACGCTCACTCGCCCGCCCGGCCCGCGCGAGGCCGTCGGGGACCTCCAGGCCGAGGTGGGCAAACGCCGCGGGGGTGGCGGCGCGGCCCCGCGGGGTGCGCTTGAGCAGGCCCTCGCGCAGCAGGTGGGGCTCGTAGACGTCCTCCAGCGTGTCCTGCTCCTCGCCCACCGCGACCGCAAGCGTTGAGAGGCCGACGGGGCCACCGTCGAACTTCTCGCAGACCGCGCGCAGGATCGCGCGGTCCAGGCGGTCGAGGCCGCGCTCGTCGACCTCCAGCAGCTCCAGCGCCGCGCGCGCGGCGTCGGCGGTGAGGACGCCGGCCATGCGCACCTCCGCGTAGTCGCGCACGCGCCGCAACAGCCGGTTGGCCACGCGCGGGGTGCCGCGGCTGCGCGCCGCGATCGCCTCCGCGCCGCCAGCCTCCAGGGGGATCTCGAGGATCCCGGCGGAGCGCCGCACGATCGCCACGAGCTCCTCGCTCGCGTAGGGCTCCAGGCGCGCCTGGATGCCGAAGCGGTCGCGCAGCGGCGTGGTGAGCAGCCCCGTGCGGGTCGTTGCGCCGACGAGCGTGAAAGGGGGCAGGTCGAGCGTCACCACGCGCGCCCCGGCGCCCTGCCCGACGGTGATCGGCAGGCGGCGGTCCTCCATCGCCGGGTAGAAGGTCTCCTCCAACGTGCGCGGCAGACGGTGGATCTCGTCGACGAAGAACACCGAGCGCGGCTCCAGCGCGGTGAGGAACGCCGCGATGTCTCCCTTTCGCTCCAGGGCCGGCCCCGCGGTCTGCACGAACGGCACCCCGAGCTCGCCCGCGACGATCTGCGCGAGCGAGGTCTTGCCGAGGCCCGGCGGGCCGGCGAGCAGCAGGTGGTCGAGCGCCTCCCCGCGCGCGGTCGGCGGCCTCGATCGCGACCGCGAGCTGCTCGCGCAGCGCGCGCTGGCCCGACGAACTCGCTGCAGCCGCCGCGGGCGCAGCGAGCGCTCGAGCTCCTCCTCGAGCTCGTCGTGCTCGTCGAGGTCGGGGGTCTGGATGCGTGTCATCAGGTCTCGTCCTCGCTCCCGTCTCACCCCGCCCGCGCCGTACGCAGCGCCTGCGAGAGCAGCTCCTCGGCGCTCTCGCCCGTCGGCCTCGTCGAGCAGGGCCTCGGCCTCGCCGTGGGAGTAGCCGAGCTCCAGCAGCCCGTCGCGGGCGAGCGTGCGCGGGCTCTCCACGCGGCGGGCTTTGATCGCGCTGCCGGCCGTCGCAACGCTCGCACCCACATCGATGTCCGCGCACGACCCCGACCTTCTCGCGCAGCTCGACGATGATCCGCTCTGCGGTGCGCTTGCCGATCCCGGGCACCGCCTGCAGGCGCGCAGTGTCGCCCGCGGCGAGCGCGGCGAGCAGCTCGCGCGGGGGTGCCGGCGGAGAGCACCGCGAGCGCGACCTTGGGGCCGACGGCCTGCACGGAGAGCAGCATCAGGAAGAGGTCGCGCTCGGGCTCGGAGTGAAAGCCGTAGAGCTGCAGCGCGTCGTCGCGCACGATCAGGTGGGTGTGCAGCGTCGTCTCGCCGCCCACGGCGGGGCACGTGGCGCAGCGTCTCCGCGGAGACGGCCGCGCGGTGGCCGACCCCGCCGCAGAGGATCACGACGTGGTCTGCGCGGCGCACCGCGACCTCGCCTCGCAGCAGCGCGATCATGCGCGCCCCTCGGCGCTCGATAGAGGGCACGCAAAAGAAGACACGATCACAGCACCCCCGCCGGCTCGGCCTCGGCCATCGCGTGAGCAAGCGGCGCGGCGTTCAGGTGGCAGAGCGCCACCGCGAGCGCGTCGGAGGCGTGGTCGGGCGTGGGCAGCTCTGGGAGGCGCAGCAGCGTCTGCACCATCCGCGCGACCTGGTCCTTGTCCGCGCGGCCGTTGCCGCAGACGGAGGACTTCACGCGCTGGGGGGTGTAGGAGAAGCACGGCACCCCGCGCTCGCCCGGCGGCGAGCATCGTCGCCCCGCGGGCGTGCCCGACCGCGAACGCGGTCTGCACGTTCTGGCCGAAGTACAGCTGCTCCAGGGCCATCGCGGTGCAGGCGTGCTCGTCGAGCAGCTCCAGCACGCGCCCGTGCACCCTCGCCAGGCGCGACTCCAGGGCGAGGCCGGCGGGCGTGTCGATCACGCCCCCGTCGAGCGCGACCAGGCGCCGCCCACGGCGGGCGACGACGCCGTAGCCGGCGTTGGCGAGGCCGGGGTCGATGCCGAGGACGATCATGCAGGTCGAGTGATTCTGGCGCGCCGGGATCGGACGCCTGCTCGCAAACCCCGCCAGCGGCGCCGCGCCCGAGGCCCACAGGTCGTTGAGCGCGACGGCGTCCTTGTAGGTGTCCATGCACTCCCAGAAGCCCTCGTGGCGAAAGGCGCGCAGCTCGACCGGCGGCGGCGAGGCGCTGCAGCGGCTCGCGCTCGAGCACGGAGTCGGGCGCGAGGTAGTCGAGGGCGCCGGCGCGCAGGCAGAGGAAGCCACCGTTGATCCAGTGCTCGGAGCGGGGCTTCTCGCGGAAGCCGAGCACGCGCCCGTCGTCGCCGTCGAGCTCGGCGACGCCGAAGGGCAGCTCGGGGCGCACGACGGTGATCGTGGCGAGCGCGCCGTGGCCTCGTGGAAGGCGCAGCAGTCGCGCGAGGTCGATGTCGGCGAGGCCGTCGGCGTAGGTGGCGCAGAACGTGGGCTCGCCCGCGCAGCAGCGCCTCCAGCAGCTTGATCCGTCCGCCCGTGGGGGTGTCGAGGCCGGTGTCCACACACCGCACCTGCACGCCCTCCGGCCAGCGGCAGCGCGGCGGCGAAGCGCTCGATCAGCTCGCCGCGGTAGCCGGTGGCGAGCAGGAAGCGGCGAAAGCCCTGGGCGGCGTACAGCTCGACACGTGCTGCACGATCGGCCGCCCGCCGATCTCGATCGAGCGGCTTGGGGATCTCGCGGGTGCGCTCGCGCAGCCGTGTGCCGCGCCCGCCGCAGAGGATCGCGACGGGTGGCAGGACCGGGGTGGGCATTGGGGATCGTCCGCGCGTGTGGTGCCGCAACGGGGCCGGTGAGCGCGCGGGCCTCCTACCCGGCCGCGAGGCGTGGCGCGCCTGCCGAGACTCATCGCGCGCGGACGTTGGCGCAGCGTGGTCGACCTATCCAGCGGCGCGCGCGCGAGCATCTCCGCGGGGACGTCGAAGTTGGCGTGCACGGCGGAGACGTCGTCGTTCTCTTCGAGCGCCGTCGATCAGCTTCATCAGCTTCACGACCTGGCCCTCGTGCTCGATCGGCACGAGGCTGGAGGGCCGGTAGGTGAGCTCGGCGCTCTCCAGCTCCACGCCCGCCTCCTCGAGCGCGCGGCGCACCGCGGTGAAGTCCGCGAGCGGGGTGACGACCTCGAAGACGTCCTCGTCCTCGGAGATGTCCTCCGCGCCGGCCTCCACGGCGACGAGCAGATCGTCCTCGGTGTAGCGCGCGGCGTCCACGACGACCACGCCCTTCTTCTCGAACAGGTACGCCACCGAGCCGGGCTCGCCGAGCGAGCCGCCGTATTTGGTGAAGAGGTTGCGCACGTCCGGGCCCGGTGCGGTTGCGGTTGTCGGTGACGGTCTCGACCAGCAGCGCCACGCCAGCGGGGCCGTACCCCTCGTAGATCACGGTCTCCAGCGCGTCGGCCGTCGCCGCCCTCGCCGGTGCCCTTGGCGATCGCGCGCTCGATGTTGTCCTTCGGCATCGACGCGGCTTTGGCCTTGCGGATCGCGTTCTCCAGGGCCGCGTTGGAGTCCGGGTCCCCCCCGCCCTCGCGCGCGGCGACCGTGACGGCACGCGCCAGCTTCGTGAACGCCGCCCCCCGGCGGGAGTCCACGATCGCCTTCTTGTGCTTGATGCTCGACCACTTGGAGTGCCCTGACATGACAGTGAGGATACTTCGGGCCTCGCGTCGGCCGCTCGAGCACAAGCCCACAGCTCACACCCCACGCGCCAGGCTGCATGGCCGCAGGCATAGGATGCGGGTGCTGCTCTGACCCCCGAGATCTTCAAGGCCTACGACATCCGCGGCCTGTACGGCGAGCAGCTCGACGGCGAGATCGCCGAGCTGATCGGCCGCGCGTTCGCGCGGGTGCTCGCGCAGCTGGAGGGCAAGCCCGTCGGGCGAGCTGCGCGTGGGGCTGGGGCGCGACATGCGCCTGACCGCGCCGGAGCTCGCGGGCGCGCTACAGCGAGGGCCTGCTCGCCGAGGGCGTGCACGTGCTCGACGCCGGGCAGGTGGGCACCGAGATGCTCTACTACCTCGTCGGCTCGCGCGGCGCTCGACGGCGGGCTGATGTGCACCGCCTCGCACAACCCAAAGGCGTACACCGGCTGCAAGCTCGTGCGCGAGGGGGCGCTGGCGCTGTCGGGCGACAGCGGCATCCAGGACATCCGCCGGCTGATCGAGGCGGGCCTCGACGGGGACGCGCAGCGGCGAGCGGCCAAGCGCCGCCCGCGCTCCCGCGGGCACGGTCGAGGAGGTGGACGTCTACGCCGAGTTCCAGGAGGCCGCGCTGCGCTTCATCGACCCCGAGACGATCCGCTCGACGGCTCGGCCGCTGAAGGTCGTCGTGGACGGCGGCAACGGGATGGCCGGCCCGATGGTCGGCCCGCTGCTGGAGGGGCTGGGACTGGAGCTGATCGAGACCTACTGGACCCCGGACGGCAACTTCCCCGACCACGAGCCCAACCCGCTGCTGCCCGAGAACCGGCAGTTCGCGATCGACAAGGTGCTCGCGACCGGCGCCGACCTCGGGATCGCGTGGGACGGGGACGCCGACCGCTGCTTCTTCATCGACGACACCGGGCGCGTTCGTGGACGGCGACTTCCTCACCGCGCTGCTGGCGGAGTCGCTGCTCGCAAAGCGGGTGAGTGGGGACCCCAACGAGGCGATCCTCTACGACGTGCGCGCCTCGCGCGCGGTGCCCGACACGGTCACGCGCGCGCCGGCGGGACGCCATACGTTAACCGCGTGGGGCACGCCTTCTTCAAGACGCGCATGCGCGCGGAGGGCTCGCTGTTCGGCGGCGAGGTCTCCGGGCACTACTACTTCCGCGACTTCTACTGCGCGGACTCCGGCACGCTGCCGGCGCTGCTGATCCTGGAGCACCTCTCGCGCGACCGGCCGGCGCATGTCCGAGCTGCTCGCGCCCTACCGCGAGCGCTACCACATCTCCGGGGAGATCAACTCCGAGGTGGCCGACCAGCAGGCGCAAGATGGAGGAGATCGCCGCGCGGTACGCCGACGCCGAGCAGAGCCACCTCGACGGGATCTCGGTCGACTACGAGGAGTGGCACTTCAACGTGCGCCCCTCCAACACCGAGCCGCTGCTGCGCCTCTGCCTGGAGTCGCTGCGCTCCCACGAGGACATGGAGCGCCGCCGCGACGAGGTGCTGGGGCTGATCCGCTCGTGAGCCCTCGCAAAGCGGCCAAGCCCGACGCGAAGCCAGCAGCCACCGCCAGGCCGGCCGCAGCTACGGCCAAGCCAGCCAAGTCCACGCTAAGCCGGCCCGAGGCGCGCCGGCGCGACGCGGTCCCGGCGCCGGCGGAGCAGCCAAGCGGACGCAGCCGACGAGGCCGCGCCTGGAGCGCGCCGCGCAGGAGGGCATCCACCGCCTGGCGATCCCCACGCCGTTCGCGGTCGGACGCGTCAACGCGTACCTGATCGAGGACGAGCCGCTCACGCTGGTCGACTCCGGGCCCAACTCCGCCAAGGCGCTCGACGAGCTCGAACAGGCGCTCGCCGACGCACGGGCACGCGATCGAGGACCTGCAGCTGCTGGTCGTCACCCACCAGCACATCGACCACTTCGGCCTCGCCGCGATCCTCGCGCGGCGCTCCGGCGCGCAGGTCGCCGCCCTGCAGGGCCTCGACCGCCGCCTGCGCGACTTCCGCACCGAGGCCGAGCTCGATGACCGCTTCGCGGCGCGCATCATGCTCCGCCACGGGGTCCCCACCGACGTCGTCACCGCGCTGCGCGCCGTCTCCGCGAGCTTCCGCGCGTGGGGCTGCACCGTCGAGGTGGATCGCCCGCTCGCCGCGGGGGAGGCGCTGCAGCTGCGCGACCGCACGCTGCGCGTGCTGCACCGCCCCGGCCACAGCCCCTCGGACACGGTCTTCCACGACGAGCGCGCTCGCTCGCTGATCGCCGGCGACCACCTGCTCGCGCACATCTCCTCCAACCCGCTGATCGCGCGGCCGCTGGAGGCGGAGGGCGACTACGACGGCCCCCGCCCGCAGGCGCTCGTCACCTACATCGACTCGCTGCGCAAGACGCGCGCAGATGGACCTGGAGCTCGTGCTCGGCGGCCACGGCGCCCCGATCATCGACCACGCCGCGCTGATCGACGAGCGCCTGCGCATGCACGAGCGGCGCGCCGAGAGGATCCACGGGCTGATCGCCGAGCGGCCCCGGACCGCCTACGAGCTGGCCTACGAGATGTGGGGCAACGTCGCTGTCACCCAGGCGTACCTGACGATCTCCGAGGTGCTCGGCCACGTCGACCTGCTGCTCGCGACGGCCGCGCGGTCGAACAGGATCACGGACGGGATCGCGCGGTTCGCGGCGGCGTAGCGCGCTCACGGCGATTGACTCACGGACCGCTCCGCCCACCGGTCTCGAGCCGCTCGCCAGGAACGACAACGTGCGCTAAAGTCTTTGACAGTTCACTGATTGGTCGTACAGGACAGTCGTGGTCGGCAGGGCAGGCAAAGTGAGGGTCGATGTGGTCGCACCGAACCGGGAGAGGTGGTGTGGACAGCGCCACCGCCAACCCGCATCTGAACGTCTTCGACCCCTACCGTGACCTCGGGCGCACGCACGAGGACCAGCTCACGCGCGCGGCGATGATCGTGCTGCGGCTGGTGCCGCTCGCCCGCGAGACGCTGCTGCGCGCGATCGGCGAGCCCTCGCAGAGCGAGCTGCCCGACTGCACGGTGGACATGCAGGCGACGCACATCGTCGACGCCTCCGAGGAGTGCGCCTCCGGCGGGGAGGTCAAGCGCGGGCGGCTGGTGAGCGTGTTCCTCACGCCCGACACCGAAGCGGCGGAGCCCGACGGCGAGGTCCGAGACACCAGCCGCGGGCAGCGCTTCGACGGCGTACTGCGCTTCGACCCCGAGCTCGTCGTGCTGCTGGAGAGCAAGGTCTGCACCCGGTGGGCGCGGCGCAACGGCCACCGCGTCGGCGAGCTCAACCTCGGCAGCGCCCGCTTCGCGCAGCGGCGCACGTGCGTGCTGCGCTGGCACGATCTGCTGGAGTCGTGGTGGCGGCTGGTCGAGCTCGGCGGTGCTCTCCCCCGCCGAGCGCGCGCTCGTGCAGGACATGCTCGCGTACGCCCACCAGGACTTCGCGCATCTGCTGCCGTTCGGCTCGCTGCGGCGCGTCGGCGAGGACCCCGTGCGGCGCAAGTGGCGGCTGCGCTCGCTGCTGCGCGAATCCACCGGCCTGCGCCCGAGCGCATCGGGCTGGCGCACGTGCGCCTGGACACCGCGCTCGGCACGGTCACCGATGCAGCGCGCGGCGCTCGACTTCGACGGGCAGGAGCTGCTACTGCACATGTGGCCGGGCGAGCTCAAGCGCCAGGCCGACCACCTCTACGGCTCCGGCCTCGCCGAGCGCCTCGGCGAGCTCCGACAGGGCGCGGCGCATCCGGACGTGGCGCGTGGAGCCCCAGCCGCAGCTCGGCTTCCGCAACGCCCCCGCCCGCACCCGCGTCTACCTCACGTGCCGCCTGGACGCCGCCACCTACATGCGCCGCTGGCAGGGCGAGGACTTCAAGCAGGTGGGCGCCCACAACCCCGACACGATCCTCCCCGAGCTGTGGCCGTGGATGCTGCGCCGCCGCTACGCCTCCGCCCGCGACAAAGCGCGCCTGGAGGCGTTCCTGCGCACGCTCGGGCGCCGCGCCGCGCACCTGCGTCCCTCCATCCACGTGCCCGCGCGTGGCCGTTCGAGGAGGCCAGCCGCGCTCGACGACGAGGGCCTGCTCGCGGGGGAGATCCGCGACGCGATCAACCTGCGTGCTCGACCTGCTCGAAGAGCCTCCGATCCCCGCGCCCGCGGAAGCCGGAGCGCCCGTCTACGACGGACCGCCTCCAGAAACAGCCGGTGCAGCGCGGTCATCCGAGGTGAGCTCCGCGTGAAACGCGACCGCGAGGCGCTCGCCCTCGCGGGCCGCGACCGGGTGGCCGTCCACTTCCGCGAGGATCTCCACCCCCGGGCCGTGGGCCTCAATCCACGGAGCGCGGATGAAAACCCCAGGGAGCGGGTGAGCGGGCGAGTCCGTGACCCCCCGCATCCAAACGTCCGCCTCGAAGCTGCGGGTCTGGCGGCCGAACGCGTTGCGCCGCGCGCGCAGGTCCATCAGCCCCAGGTGCTCGCGGTCGAGCATGATGAGGCCCGCACACGAGCCGAGCACGGGCACCCCCTGGCCGTGAGGCGGCGGGCTGCAAAGCTCGCGCAGCGGCTCGGCGAGGCCCTCGCGCTCGATCCCCAGCGTCATCGTCGTGGACTCCCCCCCGGGGATCACGAGGCCGTCGAGGCCGTCGAGGTCGGCTGGCACCCGCACCTCGCGCACGCGCGGGGGGGTGGGGCCCGATCGCCGCAGCACCCGCGCGTGCGCCTCGAAGCCGCCCTGCAGCGCGAGCACCCCCACCAGCGGCGCGTCGTCGTCTCCCACTGAACCCGCTCCGAGCGCCCGGGCGCTACCACCCGCGCTGGGCGAGGAGTTGCTCACCGTCGAGCTTAGAGCTCTCCAGGCTCGCCATCGCGGTGCCGAGGCCGCGCGAGGCGCCCGCCACGCGCGCGGGGTCCTGCCAGTGCGTGGTGGCCTCCACGATCGCGCGCGCGCGGCCGGGGGGGTCCTCGGACTTGAAGATGCCCGAGCCGACGAACACGCCTTCGGCGCCGAGCGCCATCATCAGCGCGGCGTCCGCCGGCGTCGCGATGCCGCCCGCGCAGAACAGCACGACCGGCAGGCGCCCCTCCGCGGCGACGCGGCGCACGAGCTCGAGCGGCGCGCCGTGGGCCTTGGCGGCCGTGGCGAGCTCGCTCTCCTGCAGGACGGCCAGGCGGCGCAACTCGCCCGTGATCAGGCGCATGTGGCGCACCGCCTCGACGATGTCCCCGGTGCCCGCCTCGCCCTTGGAGCGGATCATCGCCGCGCCCTCTCCGATCCGGCGCAGTGCCTCGCCGAGGTTCGTCGCGCCGCACACGAACGGCACCCGGAACGCCCACTTGTCGATGTGGTTGGCCTCGTCCGCGGGCGTCAGCACCTCCGACTCGTCCACGTAGTCCACGTCGAGCGCCTCCAGCACCTGCGCCTCCACGAAGTGGCCGATGCGCGCCTTGGCCATCACCGGGATCGACACCACCTCCTGGATGCCGGCGATCATCTCGGGGTCGGACATCCGCGCCACCCCCCCGTCGCGGCGGATGTCCGCAGGCACCCGCTCGAGCGCCATCACCGCCGCGGCGCCGGCGTCCTCGGCGAGCTTCGCCTGCTCGGGCGTGACCACGTCCATGATCACCCCGCCCTTGAGCATCTCCGCCAGCCCGGCCTTGACCGTGAACGTCGCCTCGTCGCGCATGGGGTGCAGTCTAGGGCCTGGCCCTTGCTACTTCAGCCGGAACGCCTTGATGCGGTCTTCGTAGGAGGCGCTGTCGCGCGAGTACACGCCGTAGGCCAACGCCTGGATGAGGCTCAGCAGCGCCGCGTGAGAACGCACGTACGCGGGGCTGTTGGAGGAGTAGTACAGCTTGATCTGTGCGAGCTTCGCGACCTCCGAGAGGGTCGCGTCGGTGACTGCCGCCGTGCGCGCCTTGCGGTGGCGGGCGAGCTTCATCGCGCGCACCACCAGCGGGTGCGGGCGGCCCGCGGAGAGCCCGATCACGAGCGTCTCCTCGTCGATGCGCCCCAGCCGGCTGAGCGCCTCCTGGGAGGGGCTCGCCACGACGTCCACGCGCAGGTCGAGCAGCATCAGCAGGTGGCGCAGGTAGCTCGCGAAGAACGCCATCTGGTCGGTGCCCGCCACGAGCACTTTCTCGGCGCTCACCACCGCGTCGATCAGCGCGTCCACCGACTCCCGGGAGACCTTGCGCGCGGTCTCCTCCACGTTCAGGTGGTCCGCTGCGAGCGCCGCCTCGAACTCGGTCTGGTCGAGCGAGAACAGCGGCGTCGAGCTGCCGCCCGCCGGCTGGGCGGGGCCCGCGTGCACCCGCCGGTACTCCTCGCGCGCGGCGGCCTGCAGCTCCGGGAAGCCCTCGAACCCCAGCGCCTGGGAGAAGCGCACTACCGTCGAGCTCGACGTGTTCGCGCGCCGCGCGAGCTCCTCCGCGGTCTGGAACGCCGCCTCGTCGAGGTGGTCCACGATGTACTGCGCCACGTCCTTCTGGGAGCGCGAGCACTGCTCGAAGCGCGTCTGGATGTACTTCGAGAGGCTCTGGTTCTCACCGGCCTTGCCGTTGAGGGGCACCTCGACCGTCGGGGCTGCGGCTGTTCGCTTCACGGCCCCCTTGTTCGACGTCCGTGGCTCGGACTCCTCCCGCGGCGCCTCGGATCTTCGGAGCGCCGCGACCGTCCACGCCGCCGCGAGGCGAGGAGACCACCCCCGGCCCCGCCCCCGCGGAGCCCCTGCTCAGTGCAGCGTCTGCGCGAGGCGCACGAAGTAGTCGAGCGCCGCCGGGTTCGCGAGCGAGTCCACGCTCACGGTCTCCCCCGGCTCGGCGCCCATCAGGATTCGCTTGACCGGCACCTCCAGCGCCTTGCCCGAGAGCGTGCGCGGCACCTCCTCGATCTGCACCACCCTGTCCGGGACGTGCCGCGGCGAGCAGTCCTCGCGGATGCGCCGCTTGATCGCCTGCGCCCGCGCCTCGTCCAGCTGCACCCCGGGGCTCAACACCACGAACAGCCACATCTGCAGCTCGGGCGCGGGGGCGTCAGTCGGTGGCTGGACACCGGCCTGTGCGTCGGTGCCGGCGGGCGGGTGTTGGCCGGCATGCGTGTGGGCGCCGTCGGAGGGGTCGGCGCCGGTCGGCGGGTGGGCCTCGACTTTCGAGGGTATGTCCACCACGAGCGCGTCCACGACGTCCTCCACCGCGCTCGCCGCGCGGTAGATCTCGCTCGTTCCCATCCGCACGCCTTGGCGGTTGATTGTCGCGTCCGAGCGGCCGTAGATCACCGCGCCGCCACGCGGGGTGAGCCTGATCCAGTCGCCGTGGCGCCACACCCCCGGGTACATCGAGAAGTAGCTCTCGCGCAGCCGCTCCCCGTCAGGGTCCCCCCAGAAGAACAGCGGCATCGACGGCAGCGGCTCGGTCAGCACCAGCTCCCCCACCTCGTCGGTGAGGCTGCGGCCCTGCTCGTCCCACGCCTCCACCGCGCACCCCAGCACGCGGCACTGCAGCTCCCCTTCGTAGACGGGCAGCAGCGGGCAGCCGCCGACGAACGCCGTGCACACGTCCGTGCCGCCGCTCGTCGAGAACAGCCACACGTCCGGCTTGACCTGCTCGTACACCCACGCGAAGCTCTCCGGCGCCAGCGGCGAGCCGGTCGAGCCGATCGCCCGCAGCGCGCTCAGGTCGTACTGCTCGCCCGGGCGCACCCCCGCCTTCTCGCACGCCGCCAGCAGGCCCGCGCTGACGCCCATGCACGTCATCCCCGTGCGCTGCGCCAGCTCCCACAGCGCGCCCGCGTCGGGGTGGGCCGGGCTGCCGTCGTAGAGCACCACCGCCGCGTCGGTGAAGAGACAGCCGATCAGGAAGTTCCACATCATCCACCCGGTCGTGGTGAACCAGAACATGCGGTCGCCCGCGTGCAGGTCGAGGTGCAGGTGGCTCTTCTTGAGCTGCTCTACGAGCACCCCGCCGTGGCCGTGCACGATCGCCTTCGGCAGGCCCGTCGTGCCCGAGGAGTACAGCACCCACAGCGGGTGGTCGAAGGGCACCTGCTCGTACGTCGGCTCGCCGGTCTCGCCCTCGCTCGCGCCGCGCTCGCACAGCTCGCCCCACGTGAGGCCGCCCGGCCACGCCGCCGGCACCTCGCCCCCACCCGCGGAGCCGGTCCCGCCCGCCGCGAGCGGGCTCTCGCCCAGGTAGGGCACGAGCACCGTGTGGCGCACGGTCGGCAGCTCGGCGAGGATCTCGCTGACGACGGCGCGACGGTCGAAGTCGCGGCCGCCGTGGCGGTAGCCGTCCACCGCCAGCAGCACCTTCGGCTCGATCTGCCCGAAGCGGTCGGCGACGCTGCGCGCCCCGAACTCCGGCGCCGCGCTCGACCAGATCGCGCCCACGCTCGCGGTCGCCAGGAACGCGACCAGCGTCTCCGGGATGTTCGGCAGGTACGCGACCACCCGGTCGCCCCGTTTCACGCCCAACGCGCGCAGCCCGCCGGCCACCGCCGCCACCTGCGCAGAGAGCTCGCCCCACGTCAGCTCCGCGAGCGGACGCAGCTCGGAGGCGTGGAGCACCGCGATTTGATTGGGATCCCGCCCACCCCGTCCGCCCGGCCCACCCTCGCCGCCCCGCGCCAGCATGTTCTCCGCGTAGTTGAGCTCCGCTCCCTCGAACCACCGCGCGCCAGGCATCTCGCGTCCGCCGTGCGGGGCCCCCTCCGATCCACGGCCGCCCAGCACCCGCTCGTAGGGGCGCGTCGCGCGCACGCCGCAGAACTCCCAGATCGCGGCCCAGAAGCGCTCGAGCTCCTGCACCGACCACTGCCGCAACTGCTCGTACTCCTCGAACTCGCGGCCCTCGCGCTCTCCCACCCACCGCATGAAGCGGGTCATGCTCGCGCGCTCGCGCTGCTGGGGAGTCGGAGTCCACAGCGGGGTCTCGTGGCCGCCTGGGGGCACGCTGGCTGGAGGAGCGGGTCGATCCCCGCGGCTCACTGTGTCACCCCGTCCGCTCCGTCCCGCTCCCACCCACTCCGCGCATCGCCCGCTCCACCGTTCGTCCCTACGCTCCCGCGGCTGCCTGGCACAGGAGCCTGCCACTCTTTCGACTCGTTCCGAGTAATTCGGATATCGCGAAAGCTCAGTATGTCAGGCCGCGCGGATCCGCGCGGCTTGGGCTCGTAAGAGTGCCTAACAAAATAGGCGGTGCGTACGGGGCGTTCCTGGACCAAGCTGGGCGACGCGGGCTGACGCAGCCCGTGCTGGTAGCACGGGCAAGGCGGACCGTGGCGATCTAGCTGACGTGCCCAGGGACGTTCAGAACGCGGTGTAGGTAGGTCCGGGCCTACCGAGAGGCTGTGGGTGTCAAAGCTCACGACCTCAAGGGAGGCCCGGAATGCCGCACCATAGAGCCCGTTTGACCCCGCGTGGGCGGGAGATGGTCGTTCGTCGTGTCGTGGATGACGGGATGTCCTTCGCGGGGGCCGCCGCGTGGGGGAACGTGTCGAAGTCCACGGTCTGGGAGTGGGTACACCGCTGGCGCCAGGCCACTCCCTCTGAGCGCGAGTCGTTGGTGTGCCTGCTTGAGCGCTCCAGTCGTCCGCACCGGTCGCCCTCCCGGTGCCCTGTTGAGGAGGAGCAGCGCATCTGTGAGCTGCGGCGACGGACCGGCTGGAGCCCCAGGGCGATCGCCACGTGCTGATTGGGCGCCCGCACTCGACCGTGCACCAGGTGCTGCGGCGTGGAGGCTGCTCACGCCGAGAGCCCTCCGAGCGCGCGGCGGTCGTCCGCTATGAGTGGCCGTGCCCCGGGGAACCTGCTGCATATGGACGTCAAGAAGTTCGGGAAGTTCACCGAGCCTGGGCACGCGCATGACGGGTGATCGCACCCGGCGCTCCCGGAGGGCTGGGTGGGAGTACGTGCACTCGATCGTTGATGACTGCAGCCGCTTGGCGTTCTCGGAGATCCACGACGACGAGAAGGCCCCGACCGTGACCGCGTTCACCCGCCGCGCACTGGACTGGTTCTTGGAGCGCGGGATCGTCGCTGAGCGGCTGATGAGCGACAACGCGTTCGCCTACATCCGCAACAAGACCCTGAGCGAACTGCTCTACCGCCGCGCGATCACACCACCTCCGCACCCGGCCCTACACGCCTCGCACCAACGGGAAGGTCGAGCGCTACCAGCAGACCCTGCAACGCGAGTGGGCCTACGCCCTGCAATACGCCTCAAGCGACGCCCGCCGGGCCTCCCTGCCACACTGGGTCCGCCACTACAACGAGCAACGCACCCACAGCGCCCTCAACAACCGCCCACCCATCCACCGCGTTCGGGACGTCACCGGGCACAACATCTAGCGCTGCTGGCCGATCTCTGATCGGTAGGGACGCATCCGGCGTGCCGATCTTTTTGTTAGGTGCTCTATGCCCCTATGCTCCCCGCCCATGGACGCCCCCGCCGCCCCGCGAGCGCTGAGCCCCTCCGCCGCCCGCGCGCTGCGCGCACGGTTTCCGGTCCTGCGTCGCGTCGCGTACCTCAACGCGGGCACCGACGGCCCGCTGCCCCGCGCCGCCGTACAGGCCGCCGCGCGGGAGCTGCAGCGCGAGGCGCAGGAGGGCCGCGCCGGCCGGCACTTCGAGCGCCGCGGCGAGTTGGACCAGCTCGCTGCGGGCCGCCTACGCCTCGCTCGCTCGGGTGCGCCGCCGAGGACCTCGCGCTCACCACCTGCACCTCCGAGGGCCTTGCGCTGGTGCTCGGCGGCCTGCGGCTCAGCCGCGGCGAGGAGATCCTCACGAGCGAGGAGGAGCACCCCGGCCTGCTCGGCGCGCTCGCCGCCGAGCGCGACCTGCGCGGCGTGACGGTCCGCGCCGCGCCGTGGTCGGAGCTGCCCGGCGCCGTCGGCCCCCGCACCCGGCTGGTCGCCTTCTCGCACGTGAGCTGGATGACCGGGCTGCTCGCCCCCCCGCGGCGCTCGCCGAGACGGGGGTGCCCGTGCTGCTCGACGGCGCCCAGGGCGTCGGCGCGATCCCCACCGACGTGCGCGCGCTGCGTTGCGCCGCCTACGCCGGGCCGGGCCAGAAGTGGCTGTGCGGCCCCGACGGGACCGGCATGCTCTACGCCGCCCCGGAGCTGCGCGAGCGGCTCGCCGTCGCGCGCCGCGGCTACGCCAACCTCGCCGACCCGGCGCCGGGCTCGACGCCGGCCTGCACGACGGACGCCCGGCGCCTGGACACGCTCTCGCTCGGCGCCGAGACCGTCGCCTGCGCGCTCGGCGGCCTTCCAGGTGCTCGAGCGCGCCGGCTGGGCGCGCGCTGCACGAGCGCGCCCGGCTGCTCGCCGCGGAACTCGCCGAGCAGCTCGCCGCGTGCGGGCGCGAAGTCGTTGGTCGCCAGACCGCGCGGGGCGCGGCGTCGTCGAACGCCAGACCGGGCGGGGGTCCCCTGCGACCGCCTCCGAGTCGGGCGAGCCTGCTCTCGACGGCCACCTCGGAACGCTCGTCACCTTCTCTAGCCCCGACCCCCTCGCCGAGCGCGAGCGCCTGGCCGAGCAGGGGGTCGTCCTGCGCGACATCCCCGGACGCCCCTGGCTGCGAGCGTCCGTGGGGGCGTGGAACGACGAGGGGGACCTCGACCGGCTGCTCGATGCGCTGCAGTGGTGAGGCGCGGAGCCGACAGGTCCTGGCGGCGCGCCCACGGGGTGCCCGCGGATCGGCGGACTGGCACAGCCGGGTCGTGGACCTGCAAGGTCCCACCCGCGACGCTCTTACCGCGCTCTTACGTCTTAATGCTCTCTTAGCACGGTTTCCGCTTTGCTTCCTCGCGCGGCGAGGCTCCGCCGCGCCCCCCCACGCCCCGATGAGCACCTCACCCCCAAGACACCCGCCCCCGAGGTCCCCGAGCCCGCCGCTCCCGAGCTGCCCGCGGACGGGCGGGGCTTCGCCTCCTCGGACGCTCAGACTCCCTCAGCGGCGCCGGCGCCCGCGTCGAGCCCGCGGCGCACGCTCCCCACGCTGGACCTGCGTTCGGCGCTCGGCTGGGTGGCGCTCGCGCCGGTGCTCGCGCTCTCCGCGGTGCTCGGCACCGAGCGGCTCTCCCAGAACGGCTACGCCAACGTCTTCTACGCCGCCGCCGTGCGCTCGATGCTCGGCTCCTGGCACAACTTCCTGTTCGCCTCCTTCGACCCGGGGGGGCTCGATCACCGTCGACAAGCCGCCCCTCTCGCTGTGGGTGCAGGTCGCGAGCGCCCGGCTGTTCGGCTTCTCCCCCCTCAGCCTGCTGCTCCCCGAGGCCGTCATCGGGGTGCTCGGGGTGGCCGCGCTGTACGCCGCCCTGCGCCGGCCCTTCGGGCAGCTCGCCGCGCTCGCCGGCGCGCTCGCGCTCGCGGTCTTCCCCTCCTACGTCGCGGTCTCCCGCGACAACGGCGTGGACCCCTTCCTGATCCTGCTGCTGATCCTCGCCTGCGGCGCCGCGCTGCGCGCGATCCGCACGGGGGGCTGGCCCTCGTTGCTCGCCGCTGCCGCGCTGGTGGGGCTCGCGTTCAACGCCAAGACCCTCGCCGCCTACCTCGTCGTCCCCGGGATCGCGCTCGGCTACCTGCTGTGCGCGCCCGCGCGGCTGCCGCGCCGGGCTGCTGCGGCTGCTCGCCGCCGGGGTCGTGCTCGCCGCGGTCTCCCTCTCGTGGATCGCGCTGGTCGAAGAGACCCCCGCCTCCCAGCGCCCCTACGTGGGGGGCTCCACGAACAACACCGAGCGCAACCTCACCTTCGGCTACAACGGCCTCGGCCGCGTCGAAGGGCAGGTCGGGGGGCCCAACCAGATCTTCGTCCACCTCGGCGCGGTCGCGCCGTTTCCCGCCGCGTGCGCACACCGTCCTCACGCCAAACGCACCGCCGCGCCGCAAGCACTCCCCAACCCGATCCTGCCCGACGGCCACTACACCAACCCCATCCCCTTCGGCGGCCCCGTCGGAGCCGCTGCGCGTCTTCCACTCCGGCCTCGGCGGCCAGGGCGGGTGGATGCTGCCGTTCGCGCTGCTCGGGCTGCTCGCGCTGGTCCTGTCGGTCCTCTGGCCGCCGCGGGGGAGCCGCGGCCCGGTGGAGCCCCCGCCAGCGCGGCGCAGACGGCCCGGAGCTCGCCGGCGCCGAACGCCACAGCCGACGGAGCGCCGCAGGACGATCCGCCGCCGCAGCCGACGGAGCGCCGCAGGACGGTCTGCCGGCCGCGCACGCGGCCGGCACCGCGGGTACGGCAGAGGGGCGCACCGCCGGCCGCCCTCGGCTGTGGAGCGCATCCGGCGCGACCCGCGCACCGCGGGGCTGTTCGTGTTCGGCGGCTGGTTCCTCGTCGGAGGCCGTTCATCCTCGACTTCTCCAAGGGCATCGTGCACCCCTACTACGTCTCCGCCCTCGGCCCCGGGGCCGCCGCGATGATCGGCGGCGGCGCGGTCGCCTTCGCGCAGCTTCGGCCGCGGCTCGCGACTGGCGCGTGCTGCTGCTCCCGCTCGCCGTCGCCGCCACCGTCGCCGTCCAGCTCGTGCTGCTGCGCCGCGAACACTACGCCCACTGGCTGCCGCCGGTGCTGATCGCCGGCACCGCCGCGGGCGTGCTGGCGCTGCTGGCCGTGCGCCGCCTCGCCGCCGCCCGCGATGGTGCTCGTGCTCGCCGTGCTGCTGGTCGCCCCCACCGCGTTCGCGACCACCACGTGGTCGGTCCCGGTCGAGGGCACCTTCCCCGCCGCCGGGCCGCGCGTCGCCGGCAGCGCTCGGGCCGTACGGGATCACCGCCCACGACGTGCAAAGTCGACCGCGACCTGATGCGCTACATCGACGCCCGCCACCCCACCCACCGCTGGGAAGTGCTGACCGTCTCCTCCAACACCGCCGCCTCGATCATCCTGCTCGGCTACCGCGCCGGTGCGGTCGGCGGCTACTCCGGCACCGACCCCGCGCTCAACGGCCCCGGCCTCGCGCGGCTCGTGGCCCGCCACGAAGCGCGCTACGTCGTGCTCGGCGGCGCCTACTCCTCCCGCGGCGGCAACCTCGCCACCCAGGCGGTGATCCGCGCCTGCCACTACATCCCCTCGCAGATCTGGCTGCACTTCCCGCGGTGGTCGATCTACAGCCTCACGCTGTACGACTGCGCCGGGGCTGAGCGCGGCTGGCGGCCGCCTGAGGGCTCGGCAGACGCGCTGCGCGGCGCCGCGGGGCACGGAGGCCACGCGCACACCGCGCCCGTCGGACGCACCCACCCACGCGGACGATCCCCCCAGAACCCCCTTTGGACTCGAGCGCTCGCTCGCCTACGCCACCACCGACAGCCCGCGTTCGAAGGCCCGCGCGAACAGCTCGCACTCACGGCCCGCCGCCCACCGCGGGACCGCCACGCCGCCCTCGGCCAGCAGCCGCAGCTGCACCGTGCCGTTGTGGGCGCTCAGCTCCGTGTCGTGGACGAGCTGGTCGCGCGAGCGCTCCAGGTCCTCCGCCAGGCGCAGCAGCACCGCGCAGCGGTCCAGGCGCGCCGCGTCGCCCTCCCCGAACAGCGCCGCGAGCGGACCCGGCTCGGGCAGGCCCTTGCGGTGGTAGCGCGCCGCCTGCGCGACGATCGCCACCTCCGTCGGGCAGTACCCCGGCAGGCCCGCGTTGAGGATCAGGTAGCGCGAGTGCTTGTGGTGGTCGTCGTAGTCCACCGACATCCCGATGTCGTGCAGCATGCACGCCGCCCACAGCAGCTCCCGCTCGCGCCCGTCGCCGGCGTGCAGGCCCATCCGCGCGAGCTGGTCGAACATCCCGAGCGCGAGCGTCGCCACGTGGCGGGTGTGGGCGCGATCCACGCTGTAGCGCGCCGCGAGGTTCTCCACCGAGGCCCGGCGCACGTCCTCGAACAGCGGGGGCTCGCTCGCCGCCGGCCAGGAGGCGCTCGAAGAACACGCCCTCGCGCAGGCCCGCCTCGGTGGCCTCCAGCGCGTCGAAGCCGCCCGCCCGCATCGCGCCCTCCACCACCACCGCCCCCGCCAGGATCAGGTCCGCGCGCGCCGGCTTGACTCCGGGCACGCTCGCGCGCTCGGCCGTCGGCAGCGCCGCCAGACGCTCGACGATCTCCTCCAGCGCCTCGCGCGTCACGCTCGCGCCCTGCACGCCGTTCGTGGGCAGTCCCGCGGCGCGCTGGGCGACCGTCGCGAGGCTGCGCACCGTCCCGCCGATCCCCACCAGCCGCCGGCCCGTCTGCGACAGCCACGGGGCGCTCGCGAGCTCCCGCGCGACGTGCTCACGCAGCGCCTGCACCTGGCGGGGCTTCGCCGGGCCCCCGTTAGGCAGGAAGCGCTCGGTCATCCGGACCGCCCCCACCCGCCACGAGCCCACCTCCCGCGCAAGCCGCTCGCGCACCCGCACGAGCTGCAGCGAGCCGCCGCCGAGGTCCAGCACGCAGCCGTCGGTCAGCGTGGTCGAGTTCACCGCCGCCAGGTAGCCGTACCGCGACTCCTCCTCGCGGCTCAACACGCGGATCGGCAGGCTCGTCCGCGCTCGCGCCCGCGCCAGGAAGTCCGGCGCGTTCTCCGCGTCGCGGATCGCGCTCGTCGCGACCGCGTCGACCGCCCCCGCGGAGGCGGTCGGGGCCGTGCCGGCGCTCGCGGTGAGCGCCATAGGCGGGGTAGACGGCGCAGGGGTGATCCCAGCGGGTGGGGCAGATGGCGCAGGTGTGAGCTCGACGGGCGAGACGTCCGGCGCGGACGGCGCATACGGGGGCTGGTCCAGGAGGCCCGCTGCCCGGCAGAAATGGTCGAACACGTCGAGCGCCGCCAGCGCTCGCTCGATCGGCTCCTCCCCCAGCCGGCCGGTGGCCGCCATCCCTTCGCCGATGCGCACCGCCTGGTAGATCTCGTCGGTGCGCTGCCACCACCCGTTCGCCGCGGAGAACACCACGAGCCGGAACGAGTTCGAGCCGAGGTCGATCACGGCGAGCCGCTCGCGTCTGTGCACCCTTTGAGGGTATTCCCCACGGCGGCTGACTCCGCAACGTCCTCGGCGTTCGTTCGGCCGCTCGGGGGTCTCGCGGCGGCTTCTCGCGAGGTGCTCGTCGGTTCTCGGGTGGGCTTCTCAGTTCTCGCGAGGTACTCGCTCAGGCGTCCTCGCCGGCCGAAGCCGGGTGACACGGGCCTTCGGGGCTGGCCGATTCGGGGATGCTGGCCGAAACGGGGATGCTCGTCAAAGGCGAGCGTCCCCCGGCTTCGGCAAAGCGAGTGTCGCCCTAATCGGTCCCCGTTTCGACCAGCGCGCTCACCACGTTGCGCGCGTCGGAGAAGATCTGGGCGTGTGCCACCTGGCCGTCCCTGAACTTCACGACCCACGTAGTCGGCGCGTCCCGGAACGACCCTCCCGGCCCGCGCCCGCTGACCAAGCCGAGCGCCACCACCGCGCGGCCGGCGGCGCGGATCTGGGCGGGGTGGACGGTCAACACCTCCCAGTGGGACTCGACGTCCCGCGCGTACCGGCGGATGCCCTCGTGTCCGCGGTAGGGCTCGCCCGCCTGCGTCACCGCCGCGGTCATCGGCTCGAAGACGACCTCGGGGTGCACCAGCGCGAGCGCGCTCTCCAGGTCGCGGCGGCTGAACGCCTCGAACAAGCGGGCCACGACCTCCTCTTGGGGCATCTCCGTGGGGACCGGCGGCGCCGGTGGGTTCGGCGGCGGGGTCGGCGGGGTCGGCCGGCGCCGAGGGTCGGGCTCAGCCGGCCGCCCGCGCCCGGCTCGAGAGCCGGCGGACTGCTCGCGCCCCACCCTGGGGTCGCGCAGCGCCTCGCGCGGAGCCCGAGCGCGACCCGTCTCCTCGCGTCTCACAGGCGCGCTCTTGTGGCTCACCGTCAGGGTGTCCCCCTTGCCCTTGGCCCGCATACTCGTTCGCTCCGTTCTTCGATCTGCACGCCCCGGAACCTCCTTGGAGGCTACCCGCGTGCGGAGCCCGGCAAACAGAAACACCACAGGACTTTGATCGCCCGCTGAGACTGGCGGTGTGTTTCGCGGGCCACGTTGCGCGCCGCAGACGCCTAGCTTGCACCGGATTCTCCGCGCATGGCGCGGACCGATCGCATGAGCTCAGCACACGCAACCACCTCCTCGTACACCGTGCTCGCGGACTCGCGCACCGTGGCCGGCGGCCCTCACACCGTGCTCGCGGACGACGCTCGGCCGCGGGTCCCGGCGGGAGTTGCTCACACCGAGCGACGGCGGGCTGCCAGAGCCGGTTCGGCGCGGGTTACTCGCACCAAGCGACGTCTGGTGGCAACGGCCGGTTCGACCCTGCTCGCAACCGCCCTCGCGTCCACCCTCGCGATCGTGCTCGCCGCGTGCGGCTCGGCCTCCTCCGGGCAGACTCCCGCCCACGCCTCGGACTCCTCGGCGACCCTCTCCGCCCACCTCTCAACCCCTCCGTCCCCGTCTTCGCTCCCCGCCGCCGTGGCGCGGGCGCGGAGTCACAGCCGCACCCCCCTTGCAGGCGACGTCGCCGCCGCACAGACGATCTACCACGGCGAGACCCAGGGGCCGAAGCTGCTTGAACAGCTCGGGCGCCTCGCCCGAGACCCCGTCCTGCTGAGCGCTCTGGCCAGGGGCGACACCACCGCCGCGCAGGCCGAGGCCGACGCGCAGCTCTACAGCACGCTTAACCACACCGCCCACGTGACCCGCATCGCCGTGCTCCGCGGCTCGCGCGTGCTCGTCAACGCGACGATTAACGCCAACGGGGTGTTCGTCTGCGCCCCGGGGGTCCGCGTCCTGCGCCTGCACGGTCGCGCGCTCGGCACCCTGCTGGTCTCGATCCAGGACGTGGTGGGCTTCGTCAAGCTCATCCACCGGCTGGTTCACGTCCAGGCTTTGGTGCGCGGGGTTGATGGGCTCGTGCGGACCTCGCTGCCTGCCGCCGCCCAGGTTGCTTTGCCCGCCTCTGGGCGCGTCACGATCGCCTCGCGGGCTTACCTTGTTCGCTCGTTCAGCGAGGTTGGTTGGGGCGGCGAACCGCTCGGGGTTTGGGTGCTTGTGGGGGTGTGAAATAGCACCCAAGCACCGACACCCGTCGTAGTAGCCTCTCCGCTATGGGCGCAATCCAAGAGCTGGCGGCCGAACTGGCTGTTGAGGAACGCACATTGCGCCGGGCCGTCTCTCAGGGCACGCTCCGCGCCAACCGAAATGGATCGCGCGATTTGCAGTTGGCGCCCGCCGAGCGCGACTACCTTCGAGCCCACTGGCCACTGCTCTCCGAGCTCCGCGGGGCACTGCTGCCCAAGCACGACGTTCGTCTCGCTGTGCTTTACGGCTCGCTGGCACGAGGCGATGAGGACGCGGGCTCGGATCTCGACCTACTGGTCTCGCTCGCCGACGATCGCCTCTCCGCGGGGTTCGAGCTTGCCGTCCGCCTGAAGCGCGTCAGCGGCCGCCCGGTGGATATCGCACACCTAGCGCGGGTGGAGGCACAGGCGCCGCTACTACTGGACCGGGTTCTCGACGAGGGCCGTGTCCTGATCGATCGCGACGGGCAGTGGGGGCAGCTATGCGAGCGCCGCTCCGCCATCCGTGCTCGCGCTAGCCGTGACCATAGCCGCCAGATGGCCGGCGCGGCCCGCGCGATCCGGGAGCTGACCGGGTGAGCGAAGAACCGCCCGCGAAGCTCGGCCGCAACGCGCTCGCGGCCGAGCAGGCCCGGCTGGCCCGCTTCTTTCGGGCCATCAGTAAGCACCACAAGGCGCTCGACCTCGCAATCGAGGAGAACTTCGGCGGCCGACTCGACCCGGCCGAATGGAGGAGCGCCTTTCAATCTGCGGAGCCTCACAACGCCAACCGCACGATGGTCGTCACCGGCGATCACTCCGCCGTGCTCAACGCCTATGTCGAGATCCTCAAGGCCAGCGCCGGATCGCGCCTGGTCGGCCTACTCCCACACCGGCGCCCTCACGCCGAACAGGTCTTCGAGGCGCTCGTCGCCGACGGCGGACTGACCAAAGATCAAGCGGCCCTTCTCAACGAGGTCTACATCCTTGAGGGTCGCCTTGAGCACGCCTCCCCGGATGTCAATGCCGAGGAGGTCCGCAAGGCCGTCGAACGTCTACGCGAAGCGCTCCCAGGGTTGATAGAGAGCACCCACGTCTGGCTACGCCGCCACGGCGTCGAGATCGGATAGGGGCTCCTTGCCAGTGCGACCGAAGCCGGACGGCGGGATCAACAGGGCGAGCGTAGCTGTTGGCGGCCACGGGCGGCGTGGGCGGTAGGCTGATGCCCTTGAAGACGAGCACCTCGCGTACTGGCGCCGCCGGTGCCTTTTACACTGCGGCTCAGTTGGCCCAGCGAGGCTGGGAGGCGAGCCTGACCGTCGGTAATGCCCCGCGGACTGACGTGGTCGCGCAGCACCACGAGCATCAGACGTTGATCGCCGTCCAGTGCAAGGCGACGACGGGAAATCAGACGTTCTTGCTCAACGCGGGGTGTGAGTCGCCGAGTGCACGAAACGAGTGGTTCGTTCTCATTGCTCTACGCGGCGCCGACGTGCGTCCAGAATTCTACGTCGTCCCACGCAACGTTCTCGCTGCATATATTTATGTTGGTCACCGTGCATGGCTTACCGTGCCCGCAAAGAGCGGTAAACCCCATAGGCCCAACGACATGCGCGATGTGGAGCAGCGAGCGGTGTCTTACTACCGCGACCGCTGGGACCTGCTCGAACAGCCTGCCGAAACTGTCCCGTACTGGTTGCCGGATTGGGTCTTCGCATGGGAGCCGCATACTGGCTTGCCCGAGGGACATCCTGGCCTGATCAAGCCGACCGACGGTGTTGTCACGCCGGAGGATACGAGATGGAGGGCTGGCTGGGTGCCACCTCTGCCGGTGGGATAGTCGGCACTGGCCGGTGGATGAAATGATCGGCTGGCCATCCGCCAGCTGGCCCACGGGCGGCTTGCAAGCGGCACGGGTGTCACGTCCACCGGAGCCTGATGGAATGCACAAGGGAGCAGGCCAAGCCCACGGATATCACTCGCTAAGGCCGTTGATGGCCGAGCGCAGCTCAAGTACCTCGACCGGACACTCGGGCCAGTTGTGCTCCCAGCAGACAATGAGATCGCAGCCGGCGGGGTCGTGGCCGTGTTCGCGGAAATTGCGGCTACGGAACTCGAACTCGATGCGGACACGCTCCCACACGTCGCCCGTCTTGCTGACGGTCCGCTTGGCCTCGCAGTCGGGAAAGCCGGTCCCCACACCCTCCACGACGAAGCCGAGGTCGAAGGCAACCATGCCGAACAAGAAGACGACACCTTGCTCGTTGATGGGGGCATGTTGCAGACCGCGGAAGTTGAGGAAGGGGCCATACTGAGTCTTTTCGTTGGAGGCCCAGCGTGGCTTGACCGCAGCGGAAGGATTTGCGCTGGCGGAGACAGCGAGAGCGGACTCGTCTTCTGGAAGATCGGCAAGGTAGAGGAAGGTGGGATCGTGCACCTCGGCCCACTCGCGCAGGCGAGCGAGGACGTGTTGCCATTGACCCCACCGCCTTGAGTACGTCTCCGGGCTGTAGCGACAAATCTTCCGCACGCGCTGAACGGTCGTCACGCCGCCGGTCTCGACAAATGCGTCTCGCAGGGCACTCAACAGCGTGTCGTCATCAATGCGCGAGCGGTCGTCGGGCACGAGCCCAGCAGCGATCACAAGGTCGTTCCACGACTCGAAGTAGCGGAGCACCTGCCACTCGCTGATCCCGGTCTCACGAAGCCAGGTTTTCTTAGAAACGGACCGCTGCTCCAGACGCTGCGCAAGAGACGCCAACTCGGCGACCAGTTCATCGCGGCTGGGTCGTGGTTTTTACGTACCCGAGTATCGCAGTGGCCGACCTGTCGGCCGGATAGGGTGAGGCGCCCTGCCCCACGTGGTCGTGGAAAACCTGAGTGGCGCCGTATACGCGAGCTATGAGGACTCTCAGCGCAGGTGCAGGCCGATAGCGCGCGACTAGAATGAGGCGTATGGAGAAGCAGCCCACAGCACCTCTGCCGCCACCCTCCGGCATCCCTCCGGTCCAGATCCCCACCGGGCCGTCGCTGAACGGGCTGCGGGGACTATTCCACCGTAACAGCGGATCGCGCGCCGCGTCCCCCGCACCATCTCCGCCTGCTGTGGCCCACCCCGCCGATCCGGCGGACACCTGAGCACAGAAAAGCCGTAAGCGTTCAGTTGGTGGTAGCTCGGGTCAGCAGCGGCACCGGATCGCCGCGGGCGTGGGCGGTGATCGCGTCGGTGAGGTAGGCGAACAGGGAGCGGTGCTGCAGGCGGCAGGTGGTGTGCGCGGAGAGCAACCGTGCGACACGCTGCTCTCCGTCTTTGGATTGGCTGCCGAGGGAGAGCTTGCGGTAGATGACCGCGCTGCGCAGGGCGCGCTCGGCGTGATTGTTGGTCGGCTCGACGCCGGGGTGTGCGGCGAAGGTCCACAACGCCGGCCAGGCCTTCAGGAGGTTGTTCGCCATGCCGCGGCAGCGCTTGTTGCGCGCCCTTTTGGCGGCGTAGGAGCGGATCATCGGCTTGTAGGTGCGCCGCAGGGAGCGGGTCATGCGCTTCAGCTTCCGCCGATCGCTTGTGTGAGTGAAGACCTCCCACGCCCAGAACACGCGCTCGCACAGCTGTAGGCCCGCCTCGCCGAACTCCTTCTCGGCGGCGAGCCCTTCGGCGTGTGCTTTGAAGTCCCTGCGCAGATGCGCCCAGCACAGCTGGCGCCGCGCGAGCGGTAGGTGCGTGTAAGCCCACCAGCGGTCAGAGGTGACGATCGCCTTGGTGTCGGCGAGCAGCTGTTTGGCGTGATCCTCATGACGGTCGGGCTGCACGGAGAAGTAGGCGTGCTCGGGGTCGAAGATGCCCCACAGCGCGCGGCGCTGACCGGTGGTGCGCCAGCCAGTCTCGTCCATGTTCAGCGCACGAGAGCCTCGAAGAGTCGCGAGCAGATCGTCGTGAGGCTGGGCCAGTGCCTGCGCTGCCCTGGTAAGGATCGCGTCGACCGTGCCCGAGCTGATGCGCGCCCCGAACAGCTCTTCGCACAGCTCCACAGCGTCATCGCGGGAGACACGGTTGCGCACAGACAGCGTCGCCACCGCCGCTTCAAGGCGCGGGCCGAAGCAGCTGCGGCCAGCTCGTCCAGGAGCACTGCGCGACTGCGCCCTCCGCACTCAGGGCAACGCACGCGCTGGGCATGGTGCTCGGTCACTCTGACGTTGATCGGCGGCAGCTCCTCGACCTGGTGGCGCGCCGGTGAGCCCACCGCCACCCGCTCGTCCACAGCGAAGACGTGGCCGCAGCGGCAGCGCTCCGGCCAGTGCTCGACGACTTCATCGACCGCCCACGCCCGCAAAAGCTGTCGCCCATGGCCCTCGTGGCCATCCTGAGCGCCGCGTTTGCGACCCGAGGAATCCTTGCCGCACTTGGGCTCGCTGGGCGAATCCGAACTCGGCGGAGCCGAAGAGTTACGCGAGGAGCGATTCAGCCTGCGCTCAAGCTCGGTGATGCGCTCATCCTGACGCGCCACACGCTCCTCCAAGCAGCAGATCTGCTCGTCCATGCGAAGGACAACCGCGACCACGACCTCGCGGCCCTGGTCATAGATCGCCTCAGCCTCAGCGCGATCCACGCCCCCAAGTTCGACGCCACGGGATTATGTCCCCCAGACCGACTGAACGCTTACGAAAAGCCGCGCGTTAGCAGGGCTTTTCCGCTGTGGGGTGAACAGTGGGCCCGGCAGGACTCGAACCTGCGACCTAGCGATTATGAGTCGCCAGCTCTAACCAGCTGAGCTACGGGCCCGCCCCGCGCGGGGAACGCGCGGTGGGGCAGACGCTACCAGCGATCTCCCGGCCATAGAGGCGACCATCTGGAAACCCAACACGGCCCGCGAGGGCACGGCGCGGCGTTCGGGGATGCGAACGGGAGCCCAGGCTGGTTTGATTGCGCCTGTCAACGACGACCACAAGGAAGGAGCGGAGATGGCGGAACGAGCGGCGATCGTCACGGGGGCTTCGAGCGGGATCGGGCTGGCGATCGCGCGGGTGCTGGGGCAGGAGGGCCATGGGGTCACGATGGCGGCGCGCAGCGCCGGAGAAGCTGGAGGGCGCGGTGGCGGAACTGGCCGGGGCGGGCCTGGAGGTGCAGGGGGTGGCCGCGGACGTCTCCCACGAGGAGGAGATCCAGAAGGTGGTGGCCGCGCACCGCGAGCGGTACGGGCGCCTGGACGTGCTCGTCAATAACGCGGGCGTCGGGATCGGGGCGCCGGTCGGGGACATCCAGACCAAGCGCCTGGACATGCAGCTCGACATCAACCTGCGCTCGATCGTGATCTTCTACCGCGAATGCGTGGAGATGCTGCAGGCCGCGGGGGCCGAGCACCGCAACGCGCTGGTGGTCAACACCTCCTCGATCGCCGGCAAGCGCGGGGCAGGCGTGGACTTCGGTGTACTCGGCCACCAAGCACGGGGTGGTCGGTTGGACGCGACTCGATGAACATCGAGCTCGGCGCAGCAGGGCATCAAGTCCACCGCGCTGTGCCCCGCGTTCGTGGACACCCCGATGACCGACTTCATCAAGGGCCAGGTCCCGGCCGAGGAGATGATCCGCCCGGAGGACATCGCCGAGGCGGTGCGCTACCTGCTGCGGGTCTCCCCCGCGTGCATGGTGCCCGGAGATGATGTTCATGCGGCCCGGGCGACATGTTCTAGCGTCTCTACGCGCCGGCGACGTGTCGTGTCGGCGGTGCCCGGGCGCGGCGGCCTGCGCCGGCGCTCGTCACGACGACGCTCGCGCCGGCTGACCGAACCCGGAGCTGCCTCTACGCGGAGACGCGCTCGCGGCGGCGCCCCAGCCAGCGCGGGGCGCGGAGGCGGCGGGCGAGGATCTCGCCGCCGGCTCCGCGCTCGAGCTCGCCGCTCGGATCGGCGGTGCGGCACGCCGATGGCGCGCGAGCAGCGCGGCGTGCTCGTCGATCGCCGGGCGAGATCGCACGCGCTCCTCGTCCAGCAGGCTGCCGCGCAGCAGGGCGACGAGCGTGGCAAGCTCGTGCCGGTGGCCGCGGCGCCGCCGGCGCGCGCGTGCGTGAAGCGGTCCCAGGAGCGCGCGAAGGAGAGGAAGTTGGTGCGCCCGCCGCGGCGGTGGGCGGCGAGCATCGGACACACGCCGCCCTCGCCGTCGGTGTAGGCGCCGACGATGATGCGGGGGCTCGCGAGCACCCCTTCCAGCATCGCTTCGCGGGTGCCCGACGCGGCAGGCACTCGATCGCGAGGCGCAGCTCGCGGATCGTGCGGGCGTTGCGAGAGCGGGGGCGGGGGCGGTTGGCATAGGCTGTGTTCGCCAGCGGCCGCGATGGCCCGGCGGGCGCAGCCCAGCGTAGGGCACGGGGTCGCGCTCGGCAACGAATCCCCTTCCCCTGAAAGGAAACTTGCGCATGAAGCTCGGCGTGCACATCGGCTACTGGGGCCTCGGCCTCACCTCGGAGGACCAGCTGCGCATCGTGCAGGAGGCGGAGCGGCTCGGCTACGACTCGGTGTGGGCGGCGGAGGCGTACGGCTCGGACACCGCCACCGTGCTCGGCGTGGCTGGCGGGGCAGACCTCGAAGATCCGCCTCGGCGCGGGGATCTTCCAGATGCCGGGGCGCTCGGCGGCGATGACCGCGATGACCGCCGCCACGATCGACCAGCTCTCCGGCGGGCGCATGATCCTCGGGATCGGCTCCTCCGGCCCGCAGGTCGCGGAGGGCTGGCACGGGCAGCGCTTCGCCCACCAGCTGCAGCGCACGCGCGAGTACGTGGCGGTGGTGCGCATGGCGCTGGCGCGCGAACGCGTGGAGTTCCACGGCGAGACGCTGGAGCTGCCGCTACCCGACGGCCCCGGCAAGGCGCTGAAGCTGACGATCGGCCCCGTGCAGGAGCGCATCCCGATCTACCTCGCGGCGATCGGCCCGAAGAACACGGCGCTCGCGGGCGAGATCGCCGACGGGTGGATCCCCACGCTGTTCTCCCCCGAGCACGTCTCCGAGCTGCGCCCGCTGCTGGAGGAGGGCGCCGCGCGCGCGGGGCGCTCCCTGGAGGGCTTCGACATCGCGCCCACCGTCAACGCGTTCGTCACCGACGACCTGGAGGCGGCGCGCAACGCGATGCGGCCGTTCATCGCGCTGTACGTCGGCGGGATGGGCTCGCGCAAGCAGAACTTCTACAACAACCTCGTCCAGCGCTACGGCTTCGAGGCGGAGGCGAAGACGATCCAGGACCTCTACCTCGAAGGCAAGCGCGAGGAGGCGATGGCGGCGATCCCCGACGAGCTGATCGACGCCGTCTCGCTCTGCGGCCCCCCCGACGTGGTGCGCGAGCGCCTCGCGGTCTTCCGCGACGCCGGCGTGGGCACGCTCGGGATCACCCCGCTCGCGTTCACCGCCGAGGAGCGCCTCACGCAGCTGCGCCTGGTGGCGGAGCTGGCCGCTGCGTAGGGCAAGCCCCGTGTGGTCGCACGGCGGAGGGATTTTTTTGGATTTGGGGATGGGTTGCGTTGCAACTGCGGCGCCGCAGGGCTCGGGTGCCGGTGCGCGACCGAGGCGTGTCGAGCAGGCGCCGATCAGGTGGCGCGACCGATGGCCGTCGTACCGACGGGGCCCGTCCGCGGCGGGTGCTGCTCGGCGCCTTCGGGGATCCGGGCCACGCCTTCCCGATGATCGCGCTCGGGCGCGCGCTGGCGGCGCGCGGGCACGAGGTGACGCTGCAGACGTGGAGCGCTGGCGCGAGCCACGTGGAGGCGGAGGGTGTGCGCTTCGCCGCCGCCCCCGAGTACCACGTCTTCCCGAATGGCGGCCGGACGCCGCTGGACTTCTACGAGGCCGTCGTGCACGCCACCCGCGACACGCTCCCGCTCGTGCGCGAGCTCGAACCGGAGGTGGTGGTCGCCGACATCCTCACGCTCGCCCCCGCGCTCGCCGCCGAGCTTCAGGAGCGTCCCCGGCGCGACGCTGATCCCCCACGTGCACCCCCACCCCCCGCTGGCGCCCCGATCTACTCGATCGGCGCCCGCCTGCCGCGCACCGCGCTCGGCCGCGCCTTCTGGCGACGCGCCACGCGCCCCGTGGAGCACGGCCTGGAGCGGGGCCGGCAGGACCTCAACGCCGTGCGCGAGCGCCTCGGCCTGCCGCCGCTCGGACCACGTCCACGGCGGCATCAGCCGGCAGCTGGCGCTGGTGGGGACCTTCCCCCAGCTCGAGTACCCGCGCGTCTGGCCCGCCCACACCCACGTGGTCGGCCCGCTGATCTGGGAGCCCCCCACAGCGGACGTCGAGCTCCCGCCCGGTGACGACCCTCTGGTCCTGATCGCCCCCTCGACCGCCCAGGACCCCGAGCACCGCCTGCTGCGCGCCGCGCTGCGAGGTCTCGCCGACGCGCCGGTGCGCGTGCTCGCCACCTGGAACCGCCGCCTCCCCTCGGCGCCGCTGCCGGTCCCCGCGAACGCCCGCGTGGTGGAGTGGCTCTCCTACGCGCGCACGATGCCCCTCTGCGACGTGGTCGTCTGCCACGCCGGCCACGGCACCCTCGCACGCGCGCTCGCCTGCGGCTGCGCGGTGGTCGCCTGCCCCGTCGCTGGGCGACATGAGCGAGAACGCCGCGCGCCTCGACTGGGCCGGCGCGGGAGTGCGTCTCCCCCGCCGCTTCATCTCGCCCCGGCCTCTGCGCCTCGCCGTGGAACGGGCCCTTGATGACCCGACGATCCGCGCCCGCGCGCGCGAGCTGGCCGCGTGGTGGGTCATCCATCGATCCCGCTGATGCCGCAGCTACGCTGGTGGAGCGGCTAGCCGCGCTTCATGAGGCGCAGAGTCCGCTTAGACGAGCATCGTGCTCGATTGTTGGCCTCCCGAGGCCCATGTCAGGCGAGCACCTGTGAGCGTTAGTGTGGGTTCGCTGGCGAGATTCACCGCCAGCGCGCGAAACCCAGACGCCCCCACCATGTCGATCGAGAAGGTGCCGTAGCAGCGATTGCCGTCGTGACCAAACGAGAAGCAGCCGGGTTCGCGGTTGAACTCAACCCATGCCGTCGCTCCGGTTCGCGTAACCACGATCTCCTGAACGTCTTCGTTTGTGCCGAGCTTGAAGCGATGAAGCACACGGCCATTTGGCAGGCTGCGAACGGACATGAAGTGGACTTCCTGACGTGCCCCCTCGTTTCGGAATTCGTCGTAGGCGACGATGTTCGCCTCGAGCGCCACGCTTGCGATCACGCCGCACCCCAGATCCGCGGCGCGGCGGCAGGAGGTGGCAGGGCGAGAGCCCCCTGGAACCACCCCTTGAGGGCAGCCTTTCGGCACCGGCGTACATAGCTCCCCGATGCCGAGCTGGACGCGCCGCCCGAAGCCGGCGACGCAGCCAAACACGGGCTGACTTGCGCGCTCGTAGACCTCGGCTCTACGGCTCTGGGCGAAGATGATTGCCTGCGGCGCGCAACCGGTGTAGTGCGAGTGCGCCATCGTCGTACCAGCGAGAACCGTCCCCATCAACGCGAGCGCCGCCGAGGTCACTGCGCCCACATCAAGCAATGCCCTGGTCGTCATAGGCATACCAACCAGTACGATGCAGCCGAGTTGCGCGACTGCCCTCGTCCTGTCGAAAGCTCCGGGGGTGGGACTCGAACCCACAACCTCTCGGTTAACAGCCGAGCGCATCTGCCAAATTGAGCTACCCCGGATCGGGCTACCCAGGAGATATATCTACCTGATCGTAAGGGATTCTACGCGAGCGAGAACATCCCCGCCTCAACCTCGGCGTGGCAGTTGGCGCAGAGCAGGATGCACTTCGCGGCCTCAGCCCGTGCCTTGGCGAGCGAGCGGGCGACACCCCGATGGCTCAGGGAGAATCTCTTATCCAGAGGTTCGCGATGATGGAACTCCAGGGCCGCGATGCACCGGTCGTAGCCGCATAGCTGACAGGCGCCACCCGCCTCTTCGACCAGCGTCAGCTTGACCTTGCGCCGACGACGGCTGACAGCCTCGGAGCGGCACTTGAGACATCTGTATCCACCCTCGGCGCGGAGCTGGAACACGGTAGCGCCGTGATGGGGGCAATCAAGTATTGTCCGAGTCGGATGCTCGGACCTCGCCAGTTGCTTGGCACGCACCTGACGCATCGTCCCCCTCTGAGTTTTCAGGTCGTACTCACACAGCCAATGCCGCACAGTCGGCTTGCTCCGCCCAACCGCGTCAGCGATCTCCGCGATCGACGCGCCCGACTCGACCAAGCGCTCAAGCTCCTCGCGTAAGAGCGCCCCCCGCGCGGCATGCTTCTCGTGGTTGACCGCCTCCAGTCCGTACTTTTCGACCCAATAGGCGACCGTCACTTCGTGTTTCCCCACCCGACGCCCGATCTCGGCCAACGAGAGGCCCTGGCTCAGCATCTGCTCCAAGAACGCTCGCTCCATGCACCCCATTGTCCGCTATGGTCCGGATGGAAAACACGAACGCATGTTCGATATGATGTCCTCTCCGTGTCATGCTTACGAAACGAGATAGCCTGGCACGATCGAGGACATCGTGCCGGCCGCGCAAAGTGCGGCCAGCGCGGAGGAGAGGAACCATGGACTTGACTTTCAGCGAGCAGGAGAGCGCGTTCCGCGATGAGTTGCGCGCGTGGTTTGCCGCGAACGACCCCGGCGAGGAGCCTGACGGCGACGAAGACCTCCGGTACGCGTGGCGGCGCGACTTTCAGCGGCGGCTCGCCGAGGGCGGCTGGGCGGCAGTGCACTGGCCGCGCGAGTACGGCGGGCGCGGGGCGACGCTGACCGAATCGGCGATCTTCTTCGAGGAGCTAGGGCGCTCCGGGGCTCCGCTGCCGGCCAACGTGCTCGGTCTGCTGCTCGCCGGCCCGACGATCATGACGTGGGGCAGCGAGGCTCAGAAGGAGCGCTACCTCTCGCCGATCCTGACCGCGGATGAGATCTGGTGCCAGGGGTTCTCCGAGCCCGACGCCGGCTCGGACCTCGCCAGCCTGAAGACACGCGCCGTGCGCGAGGGCGAGGAGTGGGTGCTCACCGGCCAGAAGGTATGGACCAGCGCCGCGCAGTACTCGAAGTGGTGCATGCTCGTCGCGCGCTCTGACTCCGAGGCGCCCAAGCACAAGGGGCTCACGTACTTCCTGCTGGACATGGAGCAGGCGGGCGTGCAGATCCGCCCGCTGCGCCAGATCACCGGCGAGCCCGAGTTCAACGAGCTGTTCCTCGACGGCGCCCGCGTCCCGCACGAGAACGTGCTCGGGGGCGTCGGTAACGGCTGGAAGGTCGCGCTCACGACGTTGATGAACGAGCGCGCGGGCCTGGGGTTCTTCCTGCAGGTCCGTCTGCGCCAGCTGCTCGACCGCCTGCTCGAGGAGGCCGCCCGCGAGGGGCTGCTCGAGGACCCCGTTGTGGCCGACCGCCTCGGCGAGCTGCACCTGCGCACCGAGCTCGTGCGGCTCACCGCCTACCGGGGCCTGACCGCAATCCAGAAGTACGGCCAGCCCGGCCCGGAGGGGTCGTTGACCAAGTGGATGTGGTCGGACACCAACCAGCGGCTCACGCAGTTCGCCGCCGAGCTGCTCGGCCCCCGCGCGCTGCGCGCTGGGGACCCGTGGGCGTATGAGCTGTTGCGCGCGCGGGGCAACTCGATCGAGGGGGGCACCACCGAGGTGCTCAAGAACATCGTCGCCGAGCGCGTGCTCGGCCTTCCCAAGTCGCGCTAGGGTCCGCGACCGTGGACTTCGACCTCACCCCCGCGCACTGCCAGGTCAAGGGTTAGGCGGCCTGTGGACTTCGACCTCAGCCCCGAGCAGCGCGAGATCAAGGACGTCGCACGCGAGCTGTTGGCCGCGCGCTCGCCGATGGCCAAGGTGCGCGAGGCGGCTGAGGCCGCCGCGTACGACCCCGCGCTGTGGAGCGAGCTCGTCGAGCTCGGCTGGCCGGGGATCGCCGTCGCCGCCGAGCACGGCGGCCAGGGGCTCGGCGCGGTCGAGCTGGCCGTCCTGGTCGAGGAGCTCGGGTACGCGTGCGCGGCCACGCCCTTTCTCTCCACCGCCACGGCCGCGGCGGTGATCCAGGCCGCGGGCACCGAGGAGCAGCGGGCCCACTGGCTGCCGGGGCTCGCCTCGGGGGAGCTGACCGCCGGGATCGGCACGCTCGAGCTGGCAGCCGACGCCGCGGGCGCCGCGGTCGTGCTCGTGCTCGACGGCGACGAGGCCCTGCTGATCGCCTCGCCCGAGACCGCAGAGCTCGTCTCGATCGACCCCACCCGTCGGTACGCGACCGTCGCGGGCGAGGGCACAGCCCCTCGGTGCCGGCGCAGCCGACCGGGTCCGTGCGGCGCTCGCGGCCGAGCTCGTCGGCGTCTGCCAGCGCGCGCTGGACCTGACGCTCGCCTACGTCAAAGAGCGCCGGCAGTTCGGCGTCCCCGTCGGCTCCTTTCAGGCCGTCGCGCACCGCTGCGCGGAGATGCTGCTGCACACCGAGAGCGCCCGCTCGAGCGCCTACTACGCGGCGTGGGCCGCTGACGCCGACCCGCAGCTACTCGCCGAGGCAGCGGCGCTCGCGGCCGCCGCGGCGGCCGAAGGCGGCCCGTCGGTCACCGCCGGCGCGATCCAGATGCACGGCGGGATCGGGTTCACCTGGGAGGCCGACGTGCACTGGCTGTTCAAGCGCGCGCAGCTTGACGTGGCGCTGCTGGGCGGCGCCCGGCGCCACCGCGCGGCGCTCGCTCGGCTGGCTTCCGCCAAGGTGCAGCAGTTGACATAGGCGGCGGGTGGGGCCTGGCGCGCCCGCCGCAGACGAGCCCACACCTCCGCGATCAAGCGCGCCGGCTTCGCAATCGAACTCTGCGAGCGCTACCTGTGGGCGATCGTGAAGGTCAGCTTGATCGGCGTTGACCTGCCGTTGGCGTTCGCGGCGATGATCGTGGCTGTGTAGGAGCCCTTGCTAAGGCCGGCGAGCGTGAGTACGAGCGCGTTCGATCCGGCAGACCCTGAGAACGTCAGGGTGCGCTTCTCGACCGTGGTCGTGCAGCTCGTACCCCTCTTGGTCGTGGGCTTGCACACGCCTCCGTGCTCGTGGGCTTTGACGTTCTGCGCGATCACGACCTCGATCGTCGCCGGCTGCGAGAGGGTCAGCTTCAGAGCTACGCCCCTCTTGCTGGTGGACCTCTTGGCGGCGAGCTTGAAGTCTGACAACGTGGGAGCGGGCGTCCTTGCTCCCGTCCCGGGTCCCGGACTGGACCCGGTCCCCGGACCGGACGGGCTCCTCTGCGCGGCGGCTACGAGCGTCTCTCCCATCAGTGCTCCACACACCGAGCCTGCCGGTTCATCGCCGGCGGCGCCGCCGTAGCTGGCATACCACCAGTACTCGCCAGGGCTCGGCGGGGTGAAGCTGGCGGATGGCTGGTAGATCCCGTCGCCGTTGACGTTCGCGGTGCCGACCGTGGTGCCGCCAGAGGCGCACGAGCTCGGTGGCAAAGACTGCGGGCCGAACACCGTAAACGTGATCGTCCCGGTCGGAGCGGCCCCTTCGGCGAGCGCCGCGGAGATCGAGGAGGCGGGGATCGGGCTGCCCGCCACCCCTCCCATCGGGCCGCTTGCCGAGAGGGTCGGCGTGACCTTGGGCACGACGCTTGTCTCTGCCATGCCCGGCCCACACGTCGAAGCGGACGGTTCATCGCCGGCGTCGCCGCCGTAGCTGGCATACCACCAATAATCGCCGGGGCTGGGCGGGGTGACGCCCGCGGATGGCTGGTAGGTCCCGTCGCCGTAGGCACGCGCGGCGGCGACCGTGGTGCCGCCCGACGTACACGAGCTGGGCGGCGAGGACTGGGGGCCGAACACGGTGAACGTGATTGTCCCGATCGGGGCGGACCCGCCCGCGAGCGTCGCGGAGATCGCGGAGGCGGAGATCGGGCTGCCGGCGAAGGCGCCGCCGAGCGGGCCGCTCACGGAGAGGCTCGCCGTGGCGGGGGTGGCGGTGAACAGCAGGCCCTGGCGTTCGACGAAGTTGGTGGTGTAGGAGTTGTAGGAGCCGACAGCGGTACAGTTGCCGGGCGAGGTGCACGACACCGAGCTGAGGAATGCCCCCGGGTCTCCGGTGACGTTGGCTGGCAAAGTGCCATTGATGCCAGTACCCCACGTTCCATCGTTCTCCGTCTCAAGCAGCGCCCGCGAGACGAATTCATTGACCTTGTAGTTGCCTACGTAGCTGCAGTCGCCCGCTGAGGGGCAGGACAGCGAGCCTTCGATGACGAGCTGCGGTGCGGCGTTGGCCGGAAGCGGACGCTCGACGCTGGCGCCCCACACGCCCGCGGTCTCGGTCAAGAACACGCCATCGGATTCTTCCGAGTTGGCGGCGGCATAGACGCCGGCGGCGGTGCAGTTGCCGGCCGAGGGACACTGCACTTCCTGGAAGCTGGCGTCGGGTTCCGAGCGCGCGCCCGCGGGCATAATCGCCTCGACGGCGGTGCCCCACGTGCCTTCCGTCTCACTCAGCATGAAGCCCTCGGTATCGCCCGAGCTGTCGGTATATCCGCCCACGGCCGTGCAGTTTCCCGCCGATGGACACGACAGCGCGCCCTGGCCGTATCGTTCCACTTTGGGATCGGGTGCGGCATTCGCGGGCGGGGCGAGCTCCACAGCCTGTTCCCAGGTCCCGCCGGCCTCACTCAATAGCATGCCCTGTTCCTGTCCAGAGCTGTCGGTGTAGGAGCCGACCGCAGTGCAGTTCCCCGCCGAGGTGCAGGAGACGCCTCCTATGCGCATAGTGTCTTCCGGGCTCGACGCCGCGTTCGCGGGCAAAGTCGGCAACATGGGCGCGGCGCTCCACGTGCCGGCGGTTTCGCTCACCAGGAACCCCCGCGAGTTGCCGGCGATGTCGGCGTAGCTGGCCGCGGCCGTGCAGTTTCCCGCCGAGGGACAGGAGAGCCGGTTGAGCCTGACGCTCGGCCCCGGATGGACGGACGCGTTCGCGGGCAGCGACACCTCCACGCCAGTCCCCCAAACGCCAGCGCTCTCACTCAGCAGAAACCCCTGTTCCTCTTCCGCGCTGTCCCGGTAGTTCCCGACGGCGCTGCAGTTTCCCGCCGAGGGACACGACAGCGCTTCGAATTCCGGCCGCGGACCGGACGCGGCGCCCGCCGGCATCGCCGCCCGCACGGCCGGTTGCCACGCGCCGCCGGTCTCGCTCAGCAGCATGCCCTGTTCCCGGTACTTTTCCGGTTCTGGTTCTTCCTCGTAGGAGCCGGCCACCATGCAGTTTCCCGCCGAAGCACATGACACCCGTCGAATGAAGACTTCGGGGTCTTCGGCGGCGTTGGCGGGCGCGGTCAGCTCGACCCCGGTCCCCCAGTTCGCGTTTCCAGACGCCAGCGCGCGCGGCGCAGCGGCGGCGAGCGCCAACAGCAGCAGGCAGACTCCGAGCGAGGAGGAGGTCGTGGCCTTCATCACCTTGCTCAACTTCCCTGTCGCGCTCAACTTCTTGCCCTTCGCCGGCTCGAGATCGGGCTCAAGCGCTTCTCGACGGCCCGCCGCTGCTTCTTTTTCTTCAAGCACCTACCGTGCTCGCGCTTGTAGCCGCGCTTGCACGTCGCGACCTTCTTCGCGGTCTTCTTCGGCGCCGTCGGTGTCGTGGGAGCGCTCGGCGTCGGGGGGAGCGGCTGGCTCATGGGCGGGGTCAGGGGTACGCCCAGTTCCGGGCCGCTGGGCAAGATTGTCGGTGGGCCGCCGGGCGGGGTAGTCGGCGAGGCGCTCGCGGTCGTGAACGTCTGTGTTTCGCCGTACGCTTCATGCCACTTGTTCTCGGCCCGCAGGCGGTAGTAGTAGCGCGTGCCCGGCGTCAGACCGGAGATCGCTTCGGGCGCTACCGTCACCGCACCTCCGCTCGCGGGCACTTCGCCGCCGGGGGTGCTCTGGCCGAGCGCTTCCGTCGCACCGTATTCGAACCAGTAGCGCGTGCGTGCTCCTTCCGGCGCGACGGCGCCTGCGAGAAGGGCGCTGGAGGAGCCCACTTCCGAGGCGCTCTCGGCGCTCAGCAGAGGCGCCCGGATCTGCGTCGTGAACGTGCCCCTTCCTTCGCCAGGCGCGCTCGGGCCACTCGATTTTCGACGAGCAGCCGGTAGTCGTATTCGGCGCCCGGTTCCAGGCCCATGACGTGCACGTTCGCGGTGGCACCTGAGCCGCCCACGCCCACGTCTTCGGTGCAGGGAACTCGGATGCCATACGCTTCGGTCGGTCCGTACTCCAGTTCGCAGTTCGCGCGGTGGGCGCCAGGCAGGACCTGCCCTTCGATCGTCGCTTCGCTGGAGCCGGCCTGGGCATGTCACAGACACGATCCTGGGCGGGATCGCCTCGGTCGTGAAGGAGGTCTGCGCTCCAGCGCTCGATCCGATCGTGTTCTTGGCGATCAGACACGCCGAGTATTCGGTGCCCGGCTCAAGCCCATTCACCGACGCCCGCACTTCGATCGGTTCACCCGGACGCGTGTCCTGCGCTTCGGGCGTCCTCGACGCTTCCGCTCCGCTGCAGCTGCTGCCGGGGGCGTATTCGAAGTACCAGGAGGTCGGGGCCCGCTCGGCCGTGAGCCTGCCTTCGAGCGTCACCGTTTCAGTGGCGATCTTGGTGGCCGGATAGGTGAACGGCGAGCGGGGGGCGATCGATCCGGTCGTGAACGTCACCGCCCCGCCTTCGGTTTCGCCGGAGGTGTCGGTGGCGACTAGGCAGTAAGCGTATTCGGTATCCGGTTCCAGGCCCACCAGCTCAGCCGACACCGCGAGGTGTTCGCGCTGCGCTTCGGGCACGAGCGCCGTTTCCCTGCCCCCAAGGCAGCTGCTGCCCCTGTTGTAGGCGAAGTAGTAGCCGGCGCTCGCATCGGCGTGCGGGTTGAGCGTGCCGCACGCCTTCGCTTCCGCGGCACCGGCCGGTTCGCCGCACGTTTCGGTGAGCGGCGCTTCGGGGGAGCCCGCCCCGTGCGTGTGGGTCCGCTCCGGCGCGAACGCCCCGACCCCGTCGGGGGTCCCCACGCCGCTCGGGCCGTCGTAGCCGGCGGAGGCGTTACAGATCAGCGCACCCCGGCCGCAATCTTCCGGGGAGAGCGGGGCCACCGAGCCGCTGCAGCCGTCTTCGTAGAAGCCTTCGCACTCGCCGTTCCCCCCTTCGGTGATGTCGTGCAGAAGCCCCGACCCGAGACGGGAGTAGAGCGTCTGTGCGGGGTAGGCGACACCGTGCGAGCCGCCCGCGAGCGCAAACATGGAGGCGACGATCGGCGAGGCCACACTCGTGCCGCCGAGCGGTGTCCAGCCGGGCGGGCTGCCGTTGCGCGGCCACTCCCCCAGGCTCAGGTAGGGCACCGAGTCATACACCGCGACGCCCGTGTAGGGGTCGGCGTCGGCCGCGACGTCGTTCGAGGCGCGCCTGGATTCAGAGCCCGTGCCGCAGCCGACCGAGGACCAGTCGCTCACTTCGCGCTGCCACGCCTGCGCGGGGAAGTTCACGCTGCAGCCTCCACCGGAACCGCCCCAGACGGACTCGTTAGCCCACGCCTGCCCACCGTCGCCCGTCATCGTCAGGCTCGTACCCCCGACCGAGACGACGTGCGGCGAGGAGGCGGGGTAGCCCACGCCGCCGGCGCCTTCCCAGTCCAGGTAGCCCCCGTCGCCGCCTGCGGCGCTCACCACGACGCCGGGGTGGTTGAACGCTTCACTGTCAGACGCCGGTTCGCGCCCACCCCACGAGTTCGAGACCTCCGCCGCACCGACGCCCCCCTCGCCGCGCGGGCGCGCAGCGGTTTCCTCAGCGGCTTGCAAGCTCGCGCTCGCACTGTCTTGCGCCTCCACGAGCACGACGTGGCAGTTCTGGCAGATCGCGTGGGCCATCTCGATGTCGAGCGACATCTCCAACGACCACCCGTCGGCTTCTTCCACCGCTTCGCACGCCGCTTCGCTTTCGCTTTCTGGGGCAGTCGCGTTTTCGCACAGCAGTTCGGCTTCACCCCGTTCCCCCACGCTGCTGGGAAACGGCGGTTTCCCTGTTTCACCGTTCTGGTTGACCTGTTCGAAGCAGCCGTTGGCGGCGCTGCAGGCGGGCAGAGCGAACTCTTCGTCGTAGACCTTCAGGTCGGCTTCCGCTCCCAGGTCGTTGTACGCGTCCACGAGCGCGATCGTCTGCGGCTGCGAGGGGGGCGCCCGCGGTTCTTCGCCGGGGAAGTACGCGTTTCGCAGCTGCTGTGGCCCCAGGCCGTAGGCGCCCTGCGCCGCGCTGCCCGCCGTGATCGCCTGGGCGGTGCGCACCCCGAGCGGGTGCGTGTGGGCGCGCGCCGCTGCGGTTCTGGGCACAAGCTCCAGCGCAAGGCAGGAGACGTGCCCGGGCGCGGGCGCCCCGCACACCGAGTGCACGCCGTAGTCGCTTCGCGGCAGTGGCGAGAGCGCGCTCGCCTGGGCGGCCCCCAAGCAGAGCAGAACCAACCCCCCCACGACAGCCGCCTGAGCGAGCGTCCGGCGCACGGACTGATCGTAAGCAAACATTCCCGCCCTCCAAGAGTACACCGGAGCGTGGGGGCATCTCTGGCGCTGGGAAGCCGCTGCTGCGCCCGCCTGACCTTGGCGCCTACCGCCCGCCTGCATCCGTCCCCCTACCCCCCCGTCTCCGCCAGCGCCCGCTCGTACGCCTGCTCGAACGCGCGCTTGACCTCAGCGCGGTGGTGGGCCAGGTCGCTGACCTCGCCGGAGCCCTGCGCGCGCGCGGTGAGGATCCGGCGGTCCAGGCGCGCGAGGTCGAGCTGCATCCGCTGCACCTCGAGCATCGCGGGGGCCGCGGCGGACGGCAGGCGCCCGGCCTGCACCACGAGCTCGGCGAGCACGCCCGTCAGCTCGGGGTCCTCCTCGGCGACACCCGCCACCGGCTCGGCCAGGCTCCCCGCGCGCAGGTGGGCCGCCGCGCGGCGCAGCCGCTCGCTGGTGAAGTGCTCCTCGGGGTCGAGCTCCGCGAGCGCCCGCTCGCCCTCCGCCGGGGAGGCGATGCACAGCGCCAGAAACGTCCGCTCGGTCTCTGCACGCCGCGCCAGGTCCCCCACTGCGAACGCCGCTCCAGGCCCCGCCCTCCGGGCGGGGGCCCCCATCCCATCCCCTCCCCCACGGGGTGTGTGCGCGACGGCTCCGTCGGGTGAGCGGGTGTCTGTTCGGGTTCGCTCGCCGTCCGTTCGCGGCGCGGCGCTCGCCGGCGCTGAGAGCAGCCGCTCCGCAAGGCTCTCGGGCAGCTCCAGGCGCCCGGCCACCAGGCGTGTGAGCTCCATCCGCATCGCGCTCGGGGGCAGCGTCGCGAACACCGGGCGCAGCTCGTCGACCATCCGGTCGCGGCCCTCGGGGCTGCCGTGGTCGCCCGCCGCGAGTACGCGCTCCACGCGGAAGCGCACGAACGGCTTGGCCTCCTCGACCGCCGCCGCGATCCCCTCCGGCCCCTCGCGCTGGATCAGCTCCGCCGGGTCCGTGCCTCCGGGGAGGCTCACCACGCGCAGCTCCAGGCGCCGGCGCGCCGCGAGCTGGGAGGCGCGCAGCATCGCCTCCTGGCCGGCGGTGTCCGCGTCGAGCGCGAGCAGCACCGTCGGAGCCATCCGCGCGAGCTCCCCGACCTGCTCAGCGGTCAGCGCCGTGCCCATCAGGCCCACTGTGTTGGGCCACCCTGCCTGGTGCATCGCGATCACGTCGGTGTACCCCTCGCAGAGGATCGTGCGCCCCGCGCGGGCGGCGTGTGCGCGGGCGAGGTCCGCGCCGTAGAGGTGGCGGCCCTTGTGGTACACCTCGTTGTCGGAGGTGTTGAGGTACTTCGGTTTCTGCTCCTCGCGCAGCGCGCGCGCGCCGAAGCCCAGCACCCGTCCGCGTGTGTCCGCCAATGGGAACATGAGCCGCGCGCGGAAGCGGTCGTACACGCGCCCCCGCTCGCTCGCCGAGCGCTGCGCGAGGCCGGTCGCGTACAGCTCCTGCTCGGTGAAGCCGCCGCGGCGCGAGGCGAGGAGCACCTTGTCCCACGCGCTCGGGGCGTACCCCACGTGGAACGCGCGCAGCGTCTGCTCGCGCAGGCCGCGGCGCTCCAGGTACTCCCGCGCGTGCTGGGCCTCGCGGGACTCCCACAGGCACCGTTCGTAGTAGGCGCTCGTGCGCGCCAGCAGCTCCCCCAGGCGCTCGCGGCGGCGGCGGCGCTCCGCTTCGCGGGGGTCCTCCGCTTCGCGCTCGAGCTCCACCCCGCTGCGGTCCGCGAGCAGCTCCAGCGCCTCTTTGAAGTCCACGCCCTCGGTCTCCTGCACGAACGTGAACACGTCCCCCTTGGCCTGGCAGCCGAAGCAGTAGTACACCTTGCTGGCTCGGGTCGATCCCGAACGAGGGGGTGCGCTCGTCGTGGAAGGGGCACAGCCCCTCGTACGCGCTCGGGCCCGCGCGGCGCAGGTCCGTACGCGTGGAGACCAGCTCGACGAAGTCCACCGCGTCGCGCACCCGGTCCTTGGACGCCTGTGTGTAGAAGGCCATCGGCCTACGCTAGCTGACCCGCGACTATCGCGCGGCGGCACCTGGAGCTCGCCGTGTACACCCTGATGCGGCACGGTCGCGTCATCCCCGCCAGGTCACCTCCGCCTCACGCGCTCGGCGCGCGAACGCCGCGGCGTCCTGCAGGTCGGTTAGGCCCCGAGGCAGACCGGTCGGTCATCCCGGCGATGTGTCGGTACTCGCCCGCGCGGGGAGCCGCTCCCCGCGCCAGGCCCTGGGCTGGGCGGGCACCCGGCATCTGCTCGGGGTGCTCGACGTAGTGCTCGAACAGCCGTCCTCACCACCCCTCGATGCGCTCGCGCTCGGCGCGCACCTCCGGGCCGAGGTAGACGCGCTCGAACATGAACTCTCGCAGCGCCCCCATCGCGCTCGCCGCCTCGTCGCCCTGGACGATCTCCCCGGCGCGCTCGGAGCGCTCGACCATGTCGTGCACCAGCGCGTCGATCCGCGCCGAGCCCGTGCGCCCCAGCACCGCCAGCGGCTCCGCGGGGAGGTCGCGCTCGTGCAGCAGCCCGGCGCGCACCGCGTCGTCGATGTCGTGGTTGATGTACGCCACGCGATCCATCACCCGCACGATCCGCCCCTCCTGCGTCGCGGGCTCCGGCGCGCGGCTGGAGTGGTGGGCGATGCCGTCGCGCACCTGCTCGGTGAGGTTGAGGCCCGCGCCGTCGCGCTCCAGGCAGCTCGACCACCCGCAGCGAGTGCTCGTAGTGGCGAAAGCCCCCGCCGAAATGCTCGCGCAGGCAGGCGTCGAGCACCTCCTCGCCGATGTGCCCGAACGGCGGGTGCCCGAGGTCGTGGCCCATGCCGATCGCCTCCGACGAGATCCTCGTTGAGCCGCAGCGCCCGCGCCACCGTGCGCGAGATCCCGGTCACCTCCAGCGTGTGCGTCAGCCGCGTCCGGTAGTGGTCGCCCATCGGCGCCACGAACACCTGCGTCTTGTGCTTCAGGCGGCGGAACGCCTTGCAGTGCACGATCCGGTCGCGGTCGCGCTGGAAGGGGGTGCGCAGCGAGCAGTCGGCCTCCTCGCTGCGCGCGCCGCGGCGGGGTAGGAGCGCGCCGCGAGTGGGCGCAGCGTCAGCTCCTCGAGCTCCGCGCGGCGCGCCGCGAAGGCCGCCGCCACCGTGCCCTCAGCTGCCGTGTCCTCGTGCGCCGCGACGCTCATGCCTTCGATTGTGGCACCGCCCGGCGACGGCGCACGGCTCCGGCGGTGAGCCCGCCTGCAAGCCGGTCGTCGGCTCGGGTCGATCGCACCGCGGAGGGCAACTCAGCGGCGGGAACGGCCGCGCTCAGCGCTCGCGGTGCCAGTCGCCGCGCCCGGAGAGGCGGTGGACCCAGTGGTGCCAGCGCCTGCTGGTCGCCGGGTCCTCGTTGTAGACCGGCGCCTGCGTGCTCCGGCTCGGGGAGGCCCATGACCGCGGCCGTGTCGATGCGCAGGTCCACGCCGTGTTCGTGGATCGACGCGATCGGCCGCCTCGACGAAGCGGACGCCGCGGCCGGTGGTCTTGATCAGCAGCCCGTGGAAGACATCCTTCTCGGGGGCCGCCAGCACGCTCATCACGGTCCCCACGGGGGTGCCGTCGGACGCCAGCACGGGCACGCCGGCGTCGAGCAGCTGGTAGGCGATCGGCAACCCCTCGTCCACGGGGGCCACGATACCGGCAGGGCCTCGCGAGGGCCGGCACACCCCGGCCCCACCCCGGCGGTGGGTCAGCCCGCGCGCCCCACCAGAGGCCTCAGCCGCAGGTGGGCGTGGTGCTCGAGCGTCTCGGAGATCGCGCGCTCGACCTGCCCGAGCGCGCTGCTCGGGGCCGTCGGGGGTCTCGGCGAGCGCCCGCGCCGAGCGCCTCGCCATGAAGCCGTGGGCGTCCTCGCCGAGCGGGAACGACCCCGCCTCACAGGCGCCGCAGACCACGCCGCCCGCGGCGCCGGAGAAGCCGACCAGGTGCTCGGGCTCGCCGCAGTGCGCGCACGCCCCCAGCTGCGGGGCGAGGCCCGCGGCGTGCAGCAGCTTCAGGCGGAACTGCAGCCCCCCCGCACGGGTGGCCGCCGCAGGTTGGGCGTCGAGCAGGCTGAGCTTGCGGCAGAGCAGGTTGAACACGCCGGGGTGGGGCTCCTAGGTCTCGAACAGGCGCCCCACCGCGTCGCAGGCGCGCGCGGCGGCGTCGAGCGCGCCGGCGTCTTCGCGCAGGCGGGGGTGGCCGTCGACCGTGTGCGCGCCGGTGACCGTCAGCAACTCGCCGCGCCCCTCGTGCAGCTCCAGGCGCAGGCGGAAGAACGGCTCCAGGCGACCTCCGAAGCGGCTGCGCGCGCGCCGCACCCCCTTGGCGATCGCGCTGACCCGCCCGCGGTGGGGGGTGTAGACGTGCAGGATGCGGTCCGCCTCCCCGTAGCGCATCGAGCGCAGCACCACCGCCTCGGTCTTGACTGGCCCGGCCATAGCGGCGAGTGTAGGAGCGGCGTCGGCGGCCCGGCGAGAGCCGTCGTCCCGTGCGTCGGAGGCCGGCGGGCTCGGTCCTCGCACGGCTTCGATGGTGTCGGCCGTTGGACCTCCAGGCCAAGCTATACTTTATGAAGTAATGAGCCAGATAACCGTTTACACGACTGACCCGTGCGGCTACTGCGCCCGCGTGAAGGGCCTGCTGAAGTCCCGCGGCCTGGAGTTCTCTGAGGTGAACCTCACCAAGGACCCGGAGGGGCGCGTCGAACTGGCGCAGAGGACGGGGATGCGGACCTTCCCCCAGGTGGTCGTCGGCGACCAGCTCGTGGGCAGCTTCAACGAGACTCAGGCAGCCCTGGAGAACGGCCGTCTGCAGGAACTGCTGAAGCCGGTAGACACTGGCCTTCGGCCAGCATCCCCGTTTCAGCCAGCCGCCTGAGCCCGCGCCCACCGACCCCCCGCAGCCGGGGCTGGCAGCGCTCGCAGACGTAGGTGCCGCGCCCGCCCACGACCAGCTTTACGATCGTGCGCCCGCACCGCGGGCAGGGAAGCCCGGCGCGGCGGTGCACGAGGAAGCGGTCCTGGAAGGAGCCGCGCACCCCGTCGACGTGGCGGAAGTCGTCGATCGTGGCCCCGCGCGCGTCGATGCCGTCGAGCAGAACCGCGACCACCGCGTCGCGCAGGCGGGCGTACTGCGCGCCCGTGAGCCGCCCGGCGGGCCGCAGCGGGTGGACGCCCGCACGGAAGAGCGCCTCGTCGGCGTAGATGTTGCCGACCCCCGCGACACGGCGCTGGTCGAGCAGGAACGCCTTGACGGGAGTGGTGCGCCCCCGCGCGAGCGCGCGCAGGTGGGCGGCGGTGAACCGCTCGTCCAGCGGCTCCAGCCCGAGGCGCGCGGCGAAGAACTCCTCCAGCGCCGCCTCGCCGAGCAGCAGCTCGCCGGTGCCGAAGCGGCGCGGGTCGACGACCACCAGGCGCCGGCGGCGAGGGCCACCACCACCGCTCCGGGCCCCCAGCTCCAACCGCGCGCTCACGTGGGGCGGCTCGGGCCGAGGCTCACAGAGAACCGCGCCGGTCATCCGCAGGTGTTGGACGAGGAAGACCTCCTCGGAGAGGCGCCAGACGAGGTACTTGCCGCGCCGCTCAAGACGCTCGACGCGCCGCCCCACGAGCGCGTCGGCCAACTCCTCAGGGGCGAGCGGACGCGACCAGCGGGGGTCGAGGACCTCCACGCGCGCCAAGCGCCGGCCCTCCACGAGGGGGGCGAGCTGGCGGCGGATCGTCTCGACCTCGGGGAGCTCGGGCACGGCCGCCCCAGCTTAGGGCCTGGCAGAGCCCGCTCCCCCGATACAGGCTCCATTTAATCCACAAGGCCCGCCGCACCAACTTCGGCACCCCGCCGGCGGGCAGGAACGTCACCGCTGCGCGCGCGGGTGCGCGGCGAAGTACACGTCCTTGAGCCGGTCGGCGGAGAGGTGGGTGTAGATCTGGGTGGTCGCGAGGTCCGCGTGGCCGAGCATGTCCTGCAGCGAGCGCAGGTCGCAGCCGCCGGCGAGCAGGTGGGTGGCGAAGGTGTGGCGCAGCGTGTGGGGGGACATGCGCTCGGCGAGGCCGGCGCTGCGCGCGTGGCCCTGCACGATCTTGTAGAGGCCCTGACGGGTGAGCGGCCGCCCGCGGTGGTTGAGAAAGAGCGTCGTGGAGGCGGCGAGCCCCCGCCGCCCGCGAGCAGGATCGGGCGCCCGCGCTCGCACCAGGCGCGCAGCGCGGCGACGGCGACGCGCCCGACGGGGACGATGCGCTCCTTGGAGCCCTTGCCGCGCGCGCGCAGCAGCCCCTCGTCGAGGTCGACGTCGCCGAGCGCCAGGCGACGGCCTCCGACGCGCGCAGGCCGCAGGCATAGAGGGCCTCCAGCAACGCGCGGTCGCGCAGCGCAAGCGGCCCCGAGCCGGAGGGCTGGCGCAGCAGCAGCGCGACCTCCTCGCGGGTGAGCACCGCGGGCAGGCGCTGCAGCCGCGGGGGCCCGCGCAGCTCGGCGGTGGGGTCGTGGGCGAGTAGCCCCTCGCGGCGGAGGTGGCGGTAGAAGGAGCGCAGGCAGGCGGCCTTGCGCTGCAGCGTGGCGGGGGCGACGGCGGGCCGCTCGGCGGTGCCGGAGGCGAGCTCAGAGAGGAACGCGGCGAGGTCGCCGTGGGTGGCGTCGAGCGCGCGCACCCCGCGGCGGCGCAGGAACGCCCCGAGCTGCAGCAGGTCGGCGCGGTACGCCTCGAGCGTGTTGCGCGAGAGCCCCCGCTCGAGCTCGAGAAAGGCGAGGAAGTCGAGCGAGAGCGCCGCAAGATCGTCCCCAGCGGGGGGGGAGACCCTGAGTGAGGCTTGGGGATCGTCCACGTGTGTGGGTTCAGCACCGCGGGAGTGCGCGCGGGGCGTCGTGCCCCGCGGCGACGGGGGTGCGGAAGATGAGGGTGCGGTCACTGCGCCCTGCTTCGCCTTCGGCGCGACTACTCCTGCGAGCAGACCCGTGAACTCGCGAAAGCAGGACGCCGCCGGGCCTCGCCGCCCTCGGCGCGACTACTCCTGCGTGAGAGCCGCAACCGCGGCGGGCAGCGCGAGCGCGACCTCGAGCGTGGCCTCCAGCGCAGCCGCGGAGACGCGCTCGCCCGGCTCGTGGTTGCGCTCGGTGCCGTTGGCGAGGTTGACGACGGGCAGGCCGGCGGCGATCAGCGCGTTGGCGTCGGAGGCGCCGCCGCTCGCGATCCGCACCGGCTCATAGCCACAGGCGCGCAGCGCCCGCTCAGCGGCGCGCACCGCGGGGGTGGAGGGGGAGGTGCGGTAAGCCTGGAAGGTGCGCTCCACGGTGACGTCGACGTCGCACTCGCACTCGGGGAGGTTGGCGGCCTCGTGCACGCAGTCCAGCAGCTCGGCGAGGATCGCCTGCGCGCGGTCCTCGCGCAGCGAGCGGACCTCGGCGAGGATCGAGCAGCGCTCCGGGATCACGTTGATCGCCGAGCCGCCCGGCGATCAAACCGACGTTGGCGGTCGTCTCGCCGTCGAGGCGCCCGAGGCGCATGTCGGCGACCGCGCGCGCGGCGGCGAGGATCGCGGAGCGGCCCTGCTCGGGGCGCACGCCGGCGTGGGCGGCGAGGCCGTGGAAGACGGCTTGCAGGCGGTGGTGGGTGGGCGAGGAGAGGACCACCTCGCCCACCGGGGAGGCGTGGTCGAAGACGTAGCCGAGGCGGCTGCGCAGGCGCGTCGCGTCGAACGCGCGGGCGCCCGCGAGCGAGCGCTCCTCGCCGACGGTGAACAGCAGCTCGAGGTCCAGGGCAGGCCGACCCCCTCCAGCCCTTCCCGGTGCGCGCGCCGCGCGAGCGTGAGCAGCACGGCGACGGCGGCCTTGTTGTCGGCGCCGAGGATCCCGTCGTGGGCGTTCTCCCAGAAGCCGTCGGACAGCACGGGCTCCACGGGCGCGTGCAGGGGCACGGTGTCCATGTGCGCGCAGAGCAGCAGCGACGGCCGCTCGCCCGGCCCACCCGGGGGCCGCTCCCCTCGCCCGGCCCGCCCCGCCGCCGGGCAGGCGCGCGAGCAGGTTGCCGCACTCCGAGCCGGCGGCCGGGCCCGCGTCGTCCTCCTGCACCTCGATCCCGAACGCGCGCAGCTCCGCGGCGATCCACTCCGCGCAGGCGCGCTCGCGGCCCGAGGGGCTCTCCAGGCGGCAGAGCGCGGCGAAGGTGTCGGACAGGTACCGGCGCTCGAGCTCGTCGGCCCGGCCGGGTGCGCTCACCGGCTGTCGGACAGCGCGCGGGAGCCCTCCACCGACTCCTCCGAGCCCGCCCCCCGAGCCAGCGCGGCGGCGACGAACTCGCGGAAGAGCGGCGCGGGGCGCTCGGGGCGGGACTTGAACTCGGGGTGGAACTGGGAGGCGAGGAAGAACGGGTGCCCACCCTCCCCGCCGGGCAGCTCGATGACCTCGACGAGGCGCTCGTCGGGGGAGGTCCCGGAGATGCCGAGGCCGGCGTTCTGCAGCTGGCGGCGCAGCAGGTTGTTGACCTCGTAGCGGTGGCGGTGGCGCTCGTAGATGACGGCCTCGCCGTAGACGGCCCGCGCGCGGGAGCCCTCGTGCAGCTTGATCGGGTCGGCCCCGAGGCGCATCGTGCCGCCGAGGTCCGCGACCTCCTTCTGCTCGGGCAGCAGGTCGATTACCGGGAAAGGGGTCTCGAGGTCGAACTCGGTCGAGTTGGCGCCCTCCATGCCGGCGACGTGGCGCGCGAACTCTGCGACAGCAACCTGCATCCCGAGGCAGATCCCCAGGTAGGGGATGCGCTGCTCGCGCGCGATCCGAGCGGCGGCGATCTTGCCCTCGATCCCGCGCCCCCCGAAGCCGCCCGGGATCAGGATGCCGTCGGCACCGGCCAGCAGCTCCCGCGTGCGCTCCCGCTCCTCCCCGTCGCGCCGTCCGGCCCCGTCGCCTCCGAGCCGTTCGGTGCCACCGGCACCTTCGAGCCTCTCGGCCCCGCCGCCCTCGAGCCGTTCGGAGTCAACCCACTCGATCTCCACGCGCGCGTCCTGCAGCGCGGCGGCGTGGCGCAGCGCCTCCGAGACGGACAGGTAGGCGTCCTCGAGCTGCACGTACTTGCCGACGATCGCGATGCGCACGGTCTTGCTCGCGCCTCCATCGCCCCCACCAGCCCGCTCGGCGCGCTCGATCGGCTCCTGCCAGGCCGCGAGGTCGGGGGCGGGGGCGTCGACGCCGAAGTGCTCGAGGATGAAGTCGTCGACGCCCTGCTCGCGGAAGGTGAGCGGGACCTTGTAGATGTTGTCGACGTCGCACGCGGAGACGATCGCCGACGGCGGCAGGCTCGCGAACAGCGCGATCTTCTTGCGGATCTCCTGCGAGAGCGAGCCCTCCGAGCGACACATCAGCATGTCGGGCGCGATCCCGATGCCGCGCAGCTCGTTGACGGAGTGCTGCGTGGGCTTCGTCTTCAGCTCGCCGGCGTGGCCGATGTAGGGGACGAGCGTGAGGTGGATGAACATGCAGCGCCGGCGCCCTACGTCCACGGGGAACTGGCGGATCGCCTCCAGGAACGGCAGCGACTCGATGTCCCCGACGGTGCCCCCGATCTCGGTGATCACGAAGTCGACGTCGGAGGACTGCGCGATCAGCGCGATGCGCTGCTTGATCTCGTCTGTGATGTGCGGCACCACCTGGACGGTGCCCCCGAGGTAATCCCCCCGCCGCTCGCGGCGGATCACCGCGTCGTAGATGCCCCCCGCGGTGACGTTCGAGGCGCGCGAGGTGTTGGCGTCGGTGAAGCGCTCGTAGTGCCCGAGGTCGAGGTCGGTCTCGGCGCCGTCCTCGGTGACGAACACCTCCCCGTGCTGGTATGGCGACATCGTGCCCGGGTCGACGTTGATGTAGGGGTCGAACTTCTGCAACCCCACCGTCAGCCCCCGCGCGACGAGCAGCCGCCCGAGCGACGCCGCGGCGATGCCCTTCCCCAGCGAGGAGACCACGCCGCCGGTGATGAAGATGAACCGGGTCTTGGCCGGCGGGTCGGCGTGGCGGTCTGGCGCGGGGCGGTTCATCACCTGCCAGGGGAGTCTAGTCCCCGCGACCACGGAATCCCGCGCGCGCCGCGAAAGCCGCTCCACGCCTCGGACGCCGGCCCTGCGCGCCCCGCTCCATGCCTTGGGCGCCGGCCCGCGCGCTGCGCTCCACGCCTCGGACGCCGGCCAGCGTGCCCCGCTCCGCACCTCGTCCAGGCACGCCGCGTTCGCTCGCGCCGCGGGTGGGTGTGGACGATGGGAACGGAGCGCCGCACCGAACCGCCGGCGCCCACACGACCAACACTCACACCAGCACCCGGATACCGACCCATGACCGCCGCCACCTCAACCCGCACAGTAGCCCTCGCCGCGATCCTCACAGCCGCCGTGCTCGCGCTCGCGCTGGTCTTCTCAGCGCAGGCGGGCGCACGGGCGCAGAGGGCGCACGGGGCGGCGTGCACGCACTCGACGGCCGGGCACGGCGAGCACCCCTGCACCGGCTCGGGGAGCACGGGCAGGTCACACGGCAGGGGCGGCAGGTCCCACGCGAAGGGCGGCGGACACCACTCCAGGCGTCCGGCCAAGCCGCCCGCGGGCGAAGGCGGCGAAAACGGCGAAGAAACCGGGGAACCCGGCGAAGGGGAAGCCGGTGGGGGAACGGGAGCCGGCGAACACGGATCCTCGGCAGGCAACTCGGAAGCGCTCTGCGAAGACGGCAGCGCCCCCAAAGCTGAAGGTGGCGGCGTGTTCACCTGCGAAGAAGCCTCCGAAGCGGCGTGAGCGGCAACGCCGCCGCCCGCGAACGTGAGCGCCGCCAGGACGCGAAAGCGAGCGCCACAGGGCACCCGCTCCCGATGCCGTAGCTCCTCCCGACGCGGTGGGAACCCACATGGTGAGCGACTGCTGCCGACGGGGGGCCGGCCGGGTAGGCCAGCCCCCCGCTCGGCGACCCCGAGCACAGCGCGTGGGAGAGGAGAGTCCACGCTCTCGGGGTCTCAGCGGGCGCCAAAGGGTCGGTTGGGCGCCCGCGAGCTCCTTCATCTATGTCTACCCGGCAAGTTTGTGCGGGCTCCCGTGCACGCTCCCGTGGGCTTTGCGGCGAGCAGTCCGCCGCCGCGAGCAACCAACCACCGAGATCGGGGTGCCGCGACGCACAACCGAGTTCGCCTGCGAAAGAAATTCAGTGGGCATCGCAAGCTTCCCGGCCCTGCAGAGATCGTGGGGCGCCGCGAGCGCGGAGTTGGGGCCCTCGGGCAGCGTCAGTTCGAAGCTGCCGACCGGAACATCGGGGACCGTCTTGAACGTCGAGCTCGTGATCCCGTGCTTGCTGATGAAAGTCGTCCCGACCAAATCGACGGTGACGCCGTAGCCCTGCAGCACGACGACGAGGCTCGGGAACGCTTCCCCGCCGTGTGAGACGAAGTACGCCGGGCCTTCCAGCGGCACCGGCAAGATCGGCGTGACCGCCTTCGCGTGCCCCACCACCGACGCCGCCGGGCAGTTCGCCGGGTTCGCTTCGAACGTCGCAGCGACGCAGGCCTTCTGTAGGGTCTTCAGCCGGGAGGGCAACTGCTTGGGGAGTTCGACTTTGACCCGCGCGATGTTCTCCTGCGTGCCTTGCGGCGCGGTCGGGAAGGTCAGCTTCGCGGTCAGGCTCGCCCCATCCGCCCGGCTCGTCTTCCCCGAGGTCGAAACCTTGAACGACGGCTTGAACGACAGCGCCGCGCAGTTCGTCGCCTGGAAGTGGCTCGACACCTGCGCGCTCGCGCTCTGCGTGCTCGACACCGTTCCAACGACGCTCATCGGGTCGCAACTCGTCGGGTTGAACACAAATTCCGGCCGGTTGATGTCGACATCGACCGACTTCACCTGGAACGGGATCCCGTCCTTCATCGTCGGCAAAGCCCCGTTGGAGACCGTCAACTGTGCCGTATGCGGATCCACCTTGACGGTCGCCCGGACCACTTCGCAGTCGCACGGGCCGCCGCCGAAGTCGAACGGCCCCGCTTTCTCCGGCACGTCGATCGAGAGACCGAACGGCGCCCCGTCGTACGGACCCGTAAGGAAGACCCGTCCCCCTTTGATGAAGTACGGTTCCGGGCCGGGCCCCGCGCCAGCCGTCAGTTCGCCGATTTTGCTCGCTTCCGAGCACGTCCCTTCCGCCGCCTGTGGTTCCCCACACAATGGAACCTTCGAGAGGTTGCCCGACAGGCCCGGGGGCGTCGTGACCGTCAGCCCACCGAGATCCTCATCGGCATCTTCGCGGCCGAACGTCACCCGCAACGTACTGTACCCGCCGGCCTGGTTGCTCAACGAACTCACCGCGAACGACGGAGCGAACCGCGGCGCCTGACAGCCCGTGATCGTGAACGGGAAGCTCGACGGCATTTCGGCCAACTCATACGGCGCCGTCCACGGTGTCAGTTCGCTTTCGGCGTCGTATTCCCCGCACACGCTCGGGTTCGCCACAGTCGCCCGCGACCCACCGTTTAGCTGTAGTTTCAGTTCGCTGAACGGCAGCTCCGGGTTTTCATCGAATACCGTCGTGATCTGGCCCGTACGTTCGTCCGCGACAACCGTGCCTTTGACCTTCACCAGCACGCCGTGGCCGGCGAGCGTCAGGTACACCGGGAACGGCGGTTTGGTAATCGGCCCGGACGATTCGTCGCCGAGATACAGAAAGCCCTTCAATTCGCCCGTCAACGCCGGGGTGACCACCGACACCTCCCCCAGCTTCGACCCGTTCGGACATTTCACTTCGCTTTCGGTACCGAGCCCGATCTGCGCTTCGGTGCACGCTTCGAGCCCGTTCGCGGCCGACGGAGAGAGCACCACACCGGTGGGCATCTTCATGACGACATCCTTCAGATCGGCCGTGGCGAGTCCTTCAGCGCCTTCGGTCTGCTGGACGTTCAGGTCGATCTGATATCCCGTAGGGCGCGTTGCCTGGGTCTGTTCGGGCTGCACCGAGATAGTGGGCGCGAACTTCAGCGATTCGCAGTGGGTAAAGGGTCCCACAGGCGCCAGCACCGTAGGTGCATTTTCGCCCTCCCACGATTCAACGCCCTTCAGTTCCGCGACTAGCGGTTCATTCGTGCATCGTGTCGGGTTGACGAGGAACGGAACCGGATTTTCAGCCGCTTCGACATGGTTGCCTTCAGGATCGCATTTCTGGGGTCCTTCGACCCCATCCTTCGTGACCTGTCGGCAGTAGAACGGCGAGACTGGGTTGCTGCGCTGCGCGTCATGGGACGCATCGGCTGGGACACCCCAGACCGTCAGCGACTGCCGGACAACTTCCACACCGCTGATCAGGTTCATAGCCTTTGCATGAACCCTGTAATCAGGACCTATTGACAGAACGATATTACCTGAGATTAGGTGGCTTATGACGAACCCAAACACAGCCGTCTCATTTGGCGGCGGCGCCATATTGTAGAGCGGGTAAATAATCGTAATATCTTCACCTGGGATGCTCCTGAGCTCAACTTCGACTGTTCCAATCTGAGCGTCGATAGGACATTCTTCAAACTGCAACTGAACCGGTGCACATGTCTTTACGTCCGAAGGATAACCTGCAAACCCCACAGGTAGTACGACTTCAGCATTGCGCAATAGCGCACCTACACCTCCTTCTGGATCCTGCACAAATCCAAAGCTCGTCGTCAGATCCGCATGGGCACCAGCCTGCATATTCGAGGTTCTCACAGTAAAGCTACCGGGTTCAATCGCAAGCCCCTCAGCCATGACAGGCAATACACCACCACACACCAGCGCCACCGCCATACCCGTAATCAAAGTCGTCAGCCGAGTCCTCATGACCGCTTTCCCCTTTCGTTCGCAAGCCTCGCCTTACCGCTGCCTCCCGCGGTCTTTGATCTGCCCTTGCCCTTCGTACCATGACGCTTCTTGCGCATTGACTTCTCGTGCCTCGACTTCGGCTGCTTTTTGACGGGCAGAATGGTCGGATTACCAGCACCCATGAACGTCAAGCTCGCTCCGAAATTGAACAGAGGCGGAGGGCTACCCACGCCCTGACAGCTCAAACATTCCAGCGAGGGCGATGGGGGCAAGAAACCGCCGTCGATACGCGCATCGTAAATATCGTCGAATTCATCTACGTCCTGCGGCGCGAGGCGCGCTGGCGTCGCGAAGAACACATCACGACCCGTACTGCTGGCACCGAGGAAAACAGATGGCCCTGATGCTTCGCCTGAGGATATCAAATATGTGCATCCCTGCGTCAATTCACAGCCACCAGCACCGTCAACCTCCCACTCATAAACGTCGCGGCCGTTTTCCCCGCCGACGGCATCTATTATGGTCGCAGTACTGTTCGTATCCTGCGGCACGAGCTGTGACGTCGTCTGAAAGAACACGTAACGCCCGTCATCGGACATCGGAATCAACCCAGGCGTTTCGTCGCCAGTAGATATCTCGGTACGGCCTCGCTGGGGCTCCAACATTTCGCCTTCTGCCGGCGCATTTCCCTGCCCACACGAGACGCATATCACGCTACCGTCAGCAGCGTTATACCGATACGACTCATTATTATGACCCGAACCACGCGGTTCACCAACAACACCAGCTTCACCAGGCCGACCAGCGGCGACGAAGAGGAGAAATCTCCCGTCCGGCGTAGTATATGACGGTTCTGCGAATGATCCTCGCGGTTCTCCAATCGTAGCCACAAAACTGGGCGGTTCACCAGTACTAAGGTCGTAGCGATAGATATCTTTGACACCATTTCCAACCGCGGTCTCATAATAGACCGTCGAGCCGTCTTCGGACATTACGAAGTACGGACCTTGACCCGTATGCCGTTCCACCCCACTGGCGATGCGCTTCAACAAACCTGTAGCCGTGTTGTACTCAAACAGCTTATTTGCTTTTGATGCATCATCAGCGGTGAGTGCACTTTCCGTATTGAAGAACACATACGAGCCATCTGGGGTTGCCGCGTTGTAGCGAACCGACAGAATTTCGGATGGTTCGAGCTTGACACCTGGCGCAGGCGCAGACAATTCCACCGTTTCCCGATTATCAGTACGCATATAAAGACGGATCGGTTCTTTACAGCTCGGGCCGGTTAGTCCAGGTCGAGCATCTACTCCGGGGGCAGTAAAGAATATCTTCGAGCCATCTTTGGACACTGCGTTAAGTCCGCCTTCGCCCCCGCTTCCTTCCTGCTGCCCAAGATTGGCACCACAGGCGTTTACTAGCGAACCCTGGGTGGTGACATTGACAAGTTGCAATTGGCCATCAGTCCAGTCGTACAAGTCTGGAGCATTTTCAACAGTGCCTTCTGCGACAGCACCTTCCGCGCCGAAAAGTAGTGAATGATCAGTCGTATCAAACAGAACATTGCTAAAATCGGCGGTCGAACCCAAAAGTTCTCCATTATCTTGATTCGGGATACTCGCCACCAATTTATAAGGGCCACCGACGGGCCCAACTTCGAACGCTCTATTACGCGAACGTTCAACCGTATTCAGCTGGGTAAACGATTCAAACCCGACTTGGGATAGATTGGGACTGAAGAGCTCAAGAAAGAGCTTGTCACCGTTAGCTTCAGGCGTCACCACCGAGTGCATCACCCAACCGGAGGGGCTGCGCGAAAAGACAGCCCGGGTACCGACGACGCTTGGACTAGGTCCAAACGGAACAGTAGACTGAAGCGCGATGTCTTCACCATTACTGGAGGAAATAGCGCGATCAGTGGCTAGATTCCCAAAGGTCATATCCTGCGTGCGACCCTTATCCGCAGGTGTCACCAACTCATAGGCCCGACAATCCGGCAAGCCTGCGGAAGCACCAACTCGAAGTACAGCATTTGGACAAGATTCTGACGCAACTGATACCGCAACTGGATACTCTACCAGGCACCCACAGACCAACATGGCCAAGACCACCAATTGCATATGTCCTATCCAGCGCCTATCGACAACATCAAGGCGCATTCTACCCACACTCGTCCCGTTGACCACGCGCGTCCGCCATCTCATAAGACCCCTCCACTCACTCGCATTTCAGTCGGTGAAATACACCAATGTGCCCATTTGGGGCCTGACATTATGCCAGGCCCCAAATGGTGCAATTTCATTAGCTCTGAGGTCCTCCGGTGTACTATGACACCCGTAGCCCCCAGCCATTTTCAGCTAAGATAGCGATGCTACCTTTTACTACGCCCGATTCCCTTCCGCTTGCTGAGCATTTTGCTCTATGCGTACCTAGGAACACAGACCTAACTAATAAGGAACCACCTGTTGCTTCATTGATCATTTCGGTAGTTTCTTCTTTGCCTGGTACACTCAGGCAAGTATCCTTCACTTCGCCCAAGGCAGTGTTGCAGTCAGTTTCCCATCCTGGTTGCCCTTTGCCGTCTTCCGTGATCTTATCGAATTGCTTTTTTTCTGTTTCAAACAATTCAGTTTGCCAAGGCAGATCTCTTGCTACAGCATTACCTATTAGGCTCTCGCAGCCTCCGGCCACAACGATTTCACAACCTGTGGTTGTGATTTCTGTTGTTTTGTCTAGTTTCCCGGGTCCCACTACTCCGGCGTCTGTCCCGGCACACTGGACTGCTGTTTCCCCGAGAATCGACGCTTCGGTATCCGCTAGTCTCAGCGTGCCATGGCTTATAACCTTCTCAGTACCTTTCACTTCCTGCCACGACCAATTCACGCCAGTAGCTGGGGTGGCTTTGACACATTGATGTTCTGTATATTTCGTAACGGTAGCACCTTCTTTTTCTGTGAAACATTGTTCCCACACCGGTTTTGCCGCAGAAGCGGTCGTTGAGAGTGCCATGCCCATCAAGAGCACGGACGCGAGGCAGAGCCCCGCGATTTTGACGAGATGTTTCATTTCGTTTCCTACTCCTATCTGTGTTCTAGTTGGTTTTGTTGATCGTTGTCGGCCGACTCCGAGGCGACCCATGCTTGCGGCGAGGACGCTCCGGCTCCGGCCTTGTATGCCTTATGTCTGCCTGACTCCGTAGTGATGTGTTTGTCTTGGTCGTTGGTTGCCTTGTCTTGTCGCAGCCCCTCCACAATACCTCTTGTCGGAACGCGACCAAAGGCTCTGATTTGGGGCTGTCAGCACATGGCAGCATAAAGCTACGAGCTTTTCAAGGGTTTTGGAAGGATTGTCTCCGACTTGCCCGAAGGCCAGAAGCGTTTCCGACAACGCCCCACAGAGGCGACTGACAGATCCCAGGGAGGCCGCAGTCGGGACATCAAACCCCGCACCAGCACTGGTGATTCGAGGCATCGCCCCAATCGCTAGCACGTCCGCGTGCGCCCGTCAAGTCGAGGGTCGTAGGCCCCCGTCCCGCGTCAAAAGATTTTTTTGTGAGTCGCGAGTCGCTGTCTCTTACGCCGCCCGGCGCAGCTCGCGCGCGTGGCGGCGGGCGGCCGCGTCGCGGTCGGGGGCGCCCAGCATCCGCACGAGCTCGGAGAGCACCTCGGGCTCGGCGAGCTGCTCCACGGTAGTGCGCGTCTGGCCCCCGGCGGACTCCTTGACTACGGAGAAGTGGCGCGTGGCGAGCGAGGCGATCTGGGGGTGGTGGGTGATGCAAATCACCTGGTGGGTCGCGGCGAGGTCGCGCAGGCGTTCGCCCACCGTGCGCGCGGTGTGGCCTCCGATCCCGGCGTCGACCTCGTCGAACACCAGCGTAGGCTTGGTAGGGTCGGCTACCACCCCGGACCCGCCTTCGGCGCTGACGGTGCTCAGCGCGAGCATCACGCGCGAGAGCTCCCCGCCCGAGGCGATCTCGCGCAGCAGGCCCGCGGCGACACCGGGGTTGGGCGCGATCTCGAACTCGACCGTGTCGCCGCCGCTGGGGCCGGGCTCGCGCTCGGTCAGCCGCACGGCGAACGTCGCGTCCGGCATCGCCAGCGCCCCGAGCTGCACGCAGACCGCCTCGGCCAGGCGCGGTGCCGCCTGCTCGCGCGCCGCGCGCAGCGCCTCCACGCACTCCCGCAGCGTCTCCTCGGCGGCCCGCAGGCGCCCGGTGGTCTCCCCGAGCGCCTCGGCGGCTCCCTGCAGCTGCTCGCGGCGGGCGCGGGCGCGCTCGGCGTGCTCCTCCACGGCGGCTGTCGTGGGGCCGTGCTTGCGCAGCAGGCGCTCGAGCGCCGCCAGCCGCTCTTCAACGGCCTGGAGTCCGCCGGCCGCCCCTCCCTCCTGGGCCCCCGCGGCCTCATCCTCCAGCCGCTCGCCGTACCCGCGCAGCTCCGCGGCGAGGTCGCCGGCCTCGATCGCCAGCGCCCGGGCGCGCTCGGCGAGCGCGTCGAGCTGGGGGTCCACGCCGGCGACGCCCTCCAGGCTTGCGGTCGCCTGGGCGCTCAGCGTCGCGGCGCCCGGCGCGTCCTGCGCTCCGGAGCCCTGTCCGCCCGCGAGCGCTTCTGCCGCCTGGCCCGCCGCGGCAAGCAGAGCGTCGAGCTGGCGCAACCGCTCGCGCTCGGCGCGCAGCCGCTCGATCTCGCCCTCCTGCGGTGCGGCCTGTTCGATCTCGGCGAGCTCGTGTTCGAGCAGGTCGAGCTCGCGCTCGCGCGCGTCCTCCAGCTCGCGCAGCTGCTCGGCGCGCTCGCGCAGTTCGCGCACCTCGCGGTAGGCGGCGGCGCAGGCGGCGCGGCGGGCGGCCTGCTCGGGGCCGCCACAGCCGTCGAGGATCTCCAGCTGCGCGGCTGCGAGCGTCAGCTTGCGGTGCTCGTGCTGGCCGTAGAACGTGAGCAGCGCCGCTCCGAGCCGGCGCAAGTCCGCGACGGCGACGGTGCGGCCGTTGATCTGCGCGCGGGTGCGCCCGTCGGCGCCGACGCGGCGGGCGAGCACTACCTCCTCTGCGTCGGGCGGTAGCAGCTCGCCGCGCTCGGCCTCCAGCGCGTCGGGCAGCGCGAACACCCCCTCGACGTACGCCTCGGCGGCGCCGGGCCGCACGATTCCTGCCTTGGCGCGCCCGCCGAGCAGCAGGTCCAGGGCGTGCGCGAGCACCGTCTTGCCGGCGCCCGTCTCTCCCGTGAGCACGTTCAGGCCGTCCGCGAGGCGCAGCTCGGCGCGCTCGATCAACAGCAGGTTCTCGACGCGCAGCTCGTGTATCACGCCCGCAGGTGTATCAGCGGGCACCGACGGATCGCTCGCGCGCGCCGCCGCGGGGCACGACGCCCCGCACACACGGCCTTGATAGCCCCCCACCGACACACGCGGACGATCTCCCCCCCTACCCCCCGCTCCCCACCCGCACGGTCCGGAGGCGGGACGCTCCGGTTCGCCGGTGGGAGCGCGCCCCCTAAAATTGCGTTGTTTAGGGTGACCACGACGGTGACCCTCCCCGAACCTCCTCCCGGCATGGCTGCCACCAACTCCGACGCCGACCCGCTGCGCGGGCCGCTCGACTACCTCTCCGCCTCCGCGCTGCGCGAACGGCTGGAGGAGGAGGTCCTTCGCGCGGGGCGCCACGGCACGCCGCTGAGTTGCCTGCTGCTGGACATCGAGGACCTGCGCGACGTGCAGCGCACGTACGGGCCTCTGCTGGCAGAGCAGGTCGCCGCCTACGTCGAGCTCGCGCTGCGCTGCGAGCTGCGTCGCTTCGACCGCGTTGGGCGCTCGGCGGAGGGCGAGCTGCTGGTCGTGCTGCCCGGCGCGGACGGGCCGCGCGGGGAGGTCGTCGCCCGGCGGATGCTCGGCCGGCTGCGCGCGCTCAAGTTGGAGGCGGGCGGGGAGCGCCGCTCGCTGCGCTTCGCGGTCGGCCTCGCCCCGTGGCGGGAGGGCATGAGCGCCCTCGCGCTGCTCGCTCGCGCGCACGCCGCGGCCAACCGGGGCGACCAGCTAGCTTTCCCGGATGCTCTCCGGCTCTGAGCTCTGGCTGCTGCGCCTGATGGCCGACCGCGGCCTGGCGCTGCTCGACGCTAGCTCGCTGCTGATGGTGATCGAGGAGCGCGGGGAGCTGCGCGTCGCCGCGGCCTCCGGCGAGGGCACGCCGCGGCTGCGCATCATGCCAGTCGAGGGCTCCGCGCTGGGGGCGCTCTACCGCAAGGGGGAGCCGCTCGCGCTCGACCGCCCGCGGGGCTCCGACGCGGCGTGGCTGCACGAGCTCGGCCTCGAGGCGCGCGCGGCGCTGGTCGAGCCGCTCTCGATGGAGGGCCACGGCGGCGGCCTCGTGATCGCCCTGCGCCGCGACGGCGGCTTCCGGGGGCCCGACCGGCGGGCGCTGGAGGCGTTTGCGGCGAGCGTTGCGCAGCGGCTGGCCGCCGAGCGCTCGGTGGAGATCGAGCGGCTGCGCTACGGGATGGAGGCGCGCGAGCGGGAGCGCACGCGCTGGGCGCGGGAGATCCACGACGAAACCGTGCAGGGCCTCGGCGCGCTGCGCCTACAGCTGGCCACCGCCCGTGACGAGCGCGACCGCTCGAAGGAGGCGGTTGCCTCCGCCACCGACGGCGAGGGCGCTCGGGCGCTCGACGCGGCCGTGGACGAGGTGCTCGAGGGCCTCGGCCGTGAGATCGAAGGGCTGCGCCACCTGATCACCGAGCTGCGCCCCGCCGCGCTCGACGACCTCGGTCTGGTGCCGGCGCTCCAGGCGCTGGCGCGCCGCGCGCAGGCGATCGACGGCCTGGACGTGCAGACAGAACTCGAGCTGGGCGCCGACGGCGAGCGGCTCGACGCGGAGCTGGAGAGCACCGATCTACCGCGTGGTGCAGGAGGCGCTCACCAACGTCTCGCGCCACGCCCAGGCCACGCGGGCGGTGGTCTCCGTCTCCGCCGGCGGCCCCGGCGGGGCGATCCGGGTGGCCGTGACCGACGACGGCCGGGGCCTGCCGGACGACGGCCGCCTCGGTCCCCGTGGCGACGGCCTGGAGGGCGGCTTCGGCATGTCGGGGATGCGCGAGCGCGCCGAGCTGGTCGGAGGCGAGCTGGAGCTGGCCGCGGGCGGCTGCGGGGAGGGCGGCCGTGGCACTACGGTGCGCCTCACGGTCCCGCTGGCAGGGCGCCCGGCGGCGTACCAGCCGACGACCTGACTCACCCGCTAGTCGACGAGGCCGAGCCGCCGCGCGTACGCGGTGATCTCCGCGCGCGAGGAGAAGCCGAGCTTCTCGATCGCGCGGGCGCGGTAGGTCTTGACGGTGCGCTCGGCGACGTGCAACTGCTCGGCGATCTGGGGGTTGGTGTGGCCCATCGCGATCAGCCGCACCACCTCGCGCTCGCGCTCGGAGAGCGCGGGGCCCTCCTGCGCTGACTCCCCGCCGGTGGCCATCAGCGCGCCGAGCCGAGGGTGCAGGTAGTTGCCGCCGGCGACCGCGAGGCGGAACGCCTGCAGCAGCTCGGCGGGCTCGGCCTCCTTGAGCACGTAGCTGCGCGCGCCCGCTCTGCAGCGCCTGGCGGGCGTACTCGGGGTCCTCGCGCATCGTTAGGATCGCGACGGCCAGCGTGCGGGTGGGCAACGAAGCACTGGGGCAGCGCCGCGAGGCTCGATCCGCCGGGCATCGTCAGGTCGAGCGTGAGCAGGTCGGGCCTGTGGGCGCGCACTTCGCGGATCGTGGCGGGCACGTCGGCGGCCTCGGCGACCACCCGGAACTCCTGCGCCTCGCGCTCCAGCACGGTGCGAATGCCGTCGCGCACGACGGCGTGGTCGTCGGCGATGATCACCTCGATCGGGCGGTCCACGCCGGGGGTGCCGTTCTCCATCCCGCACACCGTAGCGGCCGCGGGGGCGGGAGGGGCTGCGAGGGCAGCGCACGTTCTCCCACCCCGTATCCCGTGGCTCAGACAGGCTGGTCAAAACATATCGACCAGGTTGGACATGTCGTCTAAGGGCTCACCGTGGGCGGAGGTGGTCCCCCCGGGACGACAGAGATCGGCACCTTTGGGACGACACGATCGGCACCCTCCGGACGGCAGACAAACACCCGCGAGGGGCGCACCATGTCGCGTGCAGTGATTTATTCAAACGGCCCCCTTCCGGAGAAGCCCTGAGCCGAGAGGCGCCGCAGAAAAGAGTCGAGGACCACATGCGTACGTCACGGATGACACAGCAGAGCCGGGGTGAGCAGCGATGACCGTCGTGGGCGTCGCACTCATCTGGCTGGCGATCGCAGCAGTCGCCTTCCTTGCACTGTCGGCGCTCGCGCGCTTCGCGGCGTCACGGGGAGGCCGAACTGGGGATCGTCGGCGAGGCCGAACTGATCGACACGAGCTACATGAGATGACCCCTGCCGACCCTCACCACGGAGCCGTGCTCGCGCATCCTGGTGGCGGGCGCCGACCCCGCATCAACGCGCGGCGGTGCGCCACGACCTCAGCGAGGCGCTGCCGGCGGACACGCAGATCGGAGAGGCGGGCGCGGCCTGGGAGGTGCTCGAGCAGGCCCCCTCCTCCAGCGTCGTGATGTTCGCCGGCGACCTCGGCGAGGTCTCGGCCGAGTCGTTGATGCACGATGCTCGGCAGCCGCTACCCGAGCCTGCCGGTAATCGCGCTCGGCCTCACCGCGCGCCGTGGCGGCCACGCCGCCGTCTCGGCCTGAGTCGCACTGCACGCGCGCTGCACACTGCGCTGCACGAAATCCACCAAACCGTCCAGCCGACCTTGTCTCGTCCCAGTCAGGCGTTAGCGTGGCGGCGTGTTCGCGGTGTCCTCCTCCCCCCGGCTACGCCGGATCCTCGCTCGCCTACACCGTCAACCAGCTGGGGTCGTGGTTCGGGTACTTCGCGCTCTCGCTGGGCATCTACGACCGCACCCACTCCGCGCTGGCGGTGGCGGCGGATGTTCGTCGCGGCGCGCGGGCTGCCGGCGCTGATCGCGCCCGCGCTCGTAGCCTCCACCGAACTCTTCGAGGGCCGCGGCGGCCTCAGCCGGCTGTACCTCGTCGAGGCGCTCGCCGCGCTGGGGCTCGCAGGGCTGCTGTCGCACTTCTGGCTGCCGGGCCTGCTCGTGCTCGTCGCGATCGACGGCACGGCGGCGCTGACCGCGAGCGCGCTGCTGCGCGCCACGGGGGCGCACGTGGCGGCCGAGGAGGCCGCGGAAGCCGGCGATGTGGAGATCGAGGTCGCCCAGCGCAAGGTCAACGCGGCGTTCAACTTTGCCTTCACCGGGACCCTCGCGGTGGTGCCGTTGATCGTCGGCCTGGTCGTCGAAATGGCGGGGGCACCCACGGCGCTGCTGATCGACGCGGCGACGTTCGTGGCGTGCGCGGCGCTCGTCGCCGGCGTGCGTCCACACGCGGAGGACGCCGACGGCACCTCGGTACGCGCGCGGCTGCTCGCCGCGTGGCGGTACCTCAACGACATGCCGCAGTTGCGCAGCCTGCTGCTGATCGAGGCGGTGGCGGTCGTGTTCTTCGCCTCCGTCGAGCCGGTCGAGGTGCTCTACGCCAAGCAGACGCTCGCGGTGGGCGACCGCGGCTACGGCGTGCTGGTGGACGTCTGGGGCATCGGCATGGTGCTCGGCTCGATCGTGTTCGCCCGCGCGGTGCGCCGGCCGCTCGGGCCGATGCTCGTCGTGGGCACGTTGCTCGTCGGCCTCGCCTACCTCGGCTTCGCGTTCGCCCCGACGCTCGCGGTGGCCTGCGCGGCGGCGCTGATGGGCGGCGCCGGCAACGGGGCGCAGTGGCCGTCGCTGATCAGCGCGGTGCAGCAGCTCACGCCGAAAGCGCTGCACGGCCGCCTGATGAGCGCGGTGGAATCGATCGGCTCGCTCTGCCCCGCGATCGGCTTCGCGCTCGGCGGCGCGATCACCGCGCTCAGCTCGCCCCGAGTGGCGATGCTGGTGGCGGGCGTGGCGGCCACAGCGATCACGGGCCTGTTCGTGCGGATCTCGCGGTCGAGCTTCCGGCTCGAGCGCCCCGCAGAGGCAGCGGCGAGCGCAGACGCCGTCGCCTCAAACGGGAGACCACTAGTGGACTCGTTTCCCCAACCGGAGGGTCCTCAAGTACCACTGGACGTGGGTCGTTAAGAACGACATGGGTTCGTCACGGAATAGATGGCGGGATCGAACCGTCAGATATTGCTTGATGAGCCCCTAGCTCTGCCCTGACGCAAGCAGCCTCCTCCCCCTGGCACCCATGAGTCACATTCGTCGCACGCACCTGTACACCGCCTTCGAGTGCGCCCTGCTCGCGGGCGCGCTGAGCGCCGGGGTCCTGTGCTCGCGGCCCGAGGAATGGCACCCCATCGAACTGTTCCTGCTGCTGTTGCTGCTGGGCGTGGGCGGGGACCGGCTGGCGGTAACGGTGCGCAACCAGAACCTCTCGGCGGCGTTCGTGGCGCTCGTCCTGGCGATGACCCTGCTGGGGCCGCTGCCGGCAATGACGATCGGAGTGGTCGTCGTGGTCGTCGACGCGCGGGTCCGCGGGCTCTCGTGGGCGCGGTGGATCAACAACCTCGCGACCTACTCGGTCTTCCCCGTCGCGGGCGGCCTGCTCGCGCGCTCGCTGCTGGACGTGCACGACCCCGCCTCCGCCCAGGCGAGCCACAGCGTCGAATTCGCGCTGATCGTGTTCGGCGTGTTCATCGGCACGAACCTGCTCAACTTCGCAATGATCGCCGCCCACCAACGGGTCTTCAGCGGCCGCGGCCTGGTCGACCAGACCCGCTACCTGCTGATGCCGATGCTGCCCGGCCAGGTCGCGGTGGGCGCGCTCGCCGCGCTCGTCGCGGTCGCGTACACGAACCTCGGCTACCCGGTGTTGCTGGGGCTCGTACTCGTAATCCTGATCTTCCAGTACCTCGCCGTGGCGCTGCTGCGCTCGGAGGACCGCGCCGACCAGTTGGAGGCGCGCTCGATGCACCTCGCCTCGCTGCAGCTCGGGGTGCTCGTGACGCTCGTCGAGACGCTCGCGCTGCGCGACCGCATGACCGCCCGCCACGCCGCGGCGGTCGCTCGCTTCGCGCGGGCGCTCGCGCACGAGGCCGGCTGCGACGAGGCCGAACAGGACATCGCACACACCGCGGGGCTGCTGCACGACATCGGCAAGTTCGCGCTGCCCGACCGGATCCTCAAGGCGGACGTGCTCTCCGACGAGGACTGGGCGCAGATCCGCCGCCACCCCCAGGACGGGGCGACGCTCGTGGGACGCCTCGACGGCTACGGCCCGGTCGCGGACGCGATCCTCTACCACCACGAGCACCTCGACGGCAGCGGCTACCCCGCGGGCCTGATCGGCAACGAGATCCCGCTGCTCTCGCGGATCCTCGCGATCTGCAGCGCCTACGACACGATGACCTCGCGCGACTCCTACCGCTCGCCGATGACCCCGCAGGACGCGCTCGCGGAGCTGCGGCGGATGGCCGGGCGCCAGTTCGACGCGGAGCTGGTCGGCGCAGTTCGTCGCGATGATCGAGCGCGAGGGCCCGGCGCTCTTCGCGCGCGGCGATCGAGGTGGACTTCGAGGCGGAGCTCGCGTTCGAGCGCCGCGCGCGGGCGATCGCTCAGCCGGTGTCCCAATAGGGCGCCGTCCCTCTGCGGCGGACCTCCCAGCCGCGACCCTCCTCCAGCCGGCCCCCCAGCGGGGCCACTTCCACCGCCAGGCTCCCAGCGGGACTCCCCGCCAGCCCCCCAGGAACACCTCCCTACGACACTGCGCCCTTAAACACCGATAGACGCCGGATACAGGCGCCTACCGGGGAGAGGCCAAACCTGGCGACCTCTCGAACAGCTTCTTGATCGTTGGTAGCAGCCGGCTTATTTCCAACCCATCGTCTGCTCCTTCGCTCGGACCGGTGGGGACCGCAGCCCCGGGCACCTACCCTCTCCAGGACAACCGCACCTACTCGACTTGAGTAGGTTTACGGAGGATAGTACCAGGACCGTACGAATTATGCAGGTTGGATAAAGGATTGACAACCTTGTGCATGATTTCTTGCATAAGCAGGACTTTTGGGACGGGCTTTCACGGAGTCGGTGGACCAAACGTCCACAAAGGTGCACCGCGCTCAACTTCCGGGCCCATCGAGCCGAAACACGGTGCATAGGCGCACCTGACGCGCTCCAGATCGAGAGGACCCACACGATGCCCTTCGCACCCAACCCCCCTGCCCACCACGACAGCCAGCTCGTCTTCACGAGCTCCCAGGCGGCGCGCTACCTGGGCGTCTCGCTGGCCACGATCCGCCGCTGGGCGGACGCCGGCCACCTGGACTGCTACCGCACGCCCGGCGGGCAGCGGCGCTGCTCGCGCGAGCAGCTCGACGGCTTTGTGGACTCGCTGCAGCGCTCCGGCGGCGACGTCGGCGCCTCCGCCCAACGCGCGGCCTGAGCCGACTCAGCGCGCGAGGCGCCCGAACTTCTCGCGCAGCCGCCGGTAGAAGGAGGAACCCGGCAGCTGGGCGATCGTGCCAACCTCGTCCACGAACCGCGCGCGGATGCGCGCATCCGGGGCGAGGTCGCAGACGGGGCGCCCGTCGACCGAGACGTCGAGCGCCTCACGGGAGCGGTTGTGGATCGTGATCGGGTCCCCCGGGGCCGCAACGAGCGCGCGCGCGGTCAGCGAGTGGGGGGCGATGAACGAGACCACGAAACCCTCCACCCCCCACGCCATCACGGGGCCGCCGTTGGCGAGGTTGTAGCCGGTGGAGCCCGCGGGGGTGGCGAGCACGAGCCCGTCGCAGCGCACCGAGCCGACCTCCTCGCCGTCGAGCGTGTAGGCGAGCTCCGCGACGCGCTCGCCCACGCGGCGGTGAATCGCGATGTCGTTGATCGCCGTCTCCACCCCGCCCGCCGGTGTTTGCAGCGAGATCCCGGGCAGGCGCAGCAGCTCGAAGCGGCCCTCGAAGGCCCGGGCGATGCCGTCCTGCATCTCCTGCGGCTCGACCGTGGCGAGGAACCCGATCTCCCCGAAGTTGATCGCGAACACCGGCACCCTGGTGCCCGCGTAAAGCCGCAGCGCGCGTAGGATCGTCCCGTCGCCGCCCAGCACCACGCACAACTGCTCCTCGGTGCCGATCTGCGCGTCCACCTCCACGCCCGGCCCCGCCTGCAGGCCGTGCTTTTTGGTCTCCTCCGCGTTGAAGCAGAGCGTGACGCCCGCGGCCTCGGCCATCTCGATCAGCCGCTTCATCGCCTCGCGGGTTTCCTCGATACGCATATGCGTCAGCACCGCGACGCGCTTCGTACTCACGGCTCCTCCCGGAGGGCCATGCGCTCGATCTCCTCGGCGCTCTGAGCGGCGCCGGCGCGTCCGTGCTCTGCCAGCCATACGAAGGTCTCAAGGTTGCCCTTGGGGCCGGGGAGGCCGGAGGAGCAGAAGCCCAGGACGGCGGGCGGGCCGGAGGGCGAGCCGCCTTGGGCGGGGCCTTCGATCTCCATGGCCGCGAGCCCCACGCTCACCAGCGCCGCGCGGCGGACGGCGGGGTCGCGCACGACACCGCCTTTGCCGATCGTCTCCCTGGGAGCCTCGAACTGGGGCTTGACGAGCGCGAGCACATCGTATGTCTCGGCGAGGCAGGTGAGCACGGCGGGGAGGACCTTAGTTAGGGAGATGAACGAGACGTCCACCACCGAGAGGTTGGGCAGCCTCTCGGTCCCGTCGCGCCCCACCGGCGGACCCCCGGACCCCTCGCCCCCTACCGGCCGATCCCCGGCTCTCGTGGCTGCCACCGTCGCGGGAGTGAGAGAGCGTGCATTGGTGCGCTCGAGCACCCACACGCGGGGGTCGGTGCGCAGGCCATAATCGAGCTCTCCATAACCCACGTCCACCGCGAGCACCTCCGCGGCCCCGTGCTGGAGCAGGCAGTCGGTGAACCCCCCCGTCGAGGCACCCACGTCCAGCGCGCTGCGCCCCGCCACGGCGATTCCTGTGCGGCGCAGAGCGTTCTCCAGCTTGATCCCCCCGCGCGAGACATACCGCGGCCGCTCGTCCACATTCAGGAGCGCATCCGCGGGGACCATCTCCCCCGGCTTCTGCGCACGCCGGCCCGCGGACCCGACGCGCACCTCCCCAGCCATCACCGACGCCGCGGCGCGGCTGCGCGAGGCGAACACGCCGCGCTCAGCCAGAAGGGTATCGATCCGCTGCATTGCCATCGACCCGAACGGTATCCACTCACGCCGGCCCCGTATCCACTCACGCCGCTCGCATCATCGCCACCCACCGCCCGGCTCGGCTTAACTGAAACGGCCCGCCTGGGGAGACGGGCCGTTTCGAGGGAGGAGGGATGCTGCTGTACTTCGGGTCTGCAGTCATAATGCCCACTCCACCCACCGTTGTGTGTGCGTGTGCGCACATATAGAAAGCCACTGTATAAGCGGGGTTGAGCCCGTTTTTCGTGTCCTGGGGCGGGTTTACGGTGCTCGGCATCCATAACCAGCGGCCCCGGCGTGGGCTGGAACCCAACGCCGGGGCCTGAGCACAGGAGGCCAGCTCCCATGCCTGACGAGAACCCTACATCCGACGTCGTCATATCCGATGTCGTCGCCGAGCTCGACGGGATCGAGCGTGAGGTGATCTACCTGCTGACCGGGGACGACCTGCCCGTCTGGGCCGTCGAGGATCTTGGTCGTGTCCTCGAACAGGGCCGGCGCATCAAGGACTCGGTGCGGTCCTTACGCGCCAATGGTCTCGTGCACCAGACCGCCGACGGGCACGTGTTCGCTACCCGTGCCGCGTGGCGTCTGGTGCAGATCGTCGGCCAGGTCGTCTGAGCCGTGCCGACCTACACCGTCGAGCGCGCCCGGGTGCTGTACGCGCTCGGGGAGAACGTGCGTGGCCTGCGTAAGAGCCGGGGTTTCGCGCAGGAACGGCTCGCGGAAGTCGCCTCCTTGCACCGGAATGAGATCGGCATTGTGGAGCGCGGCGAATGCGAGCCGGGCCTCCTCGTGGTGTTGATCCTCGCCGATGCGCTGGAGGTCCCGTTGCGTGTCCTGCTCGGCGGGCTGCCCGTCCCGCAGGAGCGCAGGCCCCGGAGACGCTGATTCGGGGCGCCACGTCGCAGGGCTGGGCGTGGCGCCCTTGGCCGCTCGGAGCCGATCGATCGTAAACGGAAACACGGATCGGGACCTTCCTGCATGTTAGGCTCGGCGATCATGGGCGGGCAAGGAATGCATCCTGAACGGGAGGCGAATCCCCACGCCAAACGCCCGAAGGTCTCCGCGAGAGCGATTGAGATCATGATCGAAAAAGCCTGGGATCAAGGCTGGTGGTGCAAGAAGGGCAAGAAGAGCCACGTCAAGCTCTACTCGCCCGACGGTCGGTATATCGTCACGCTACCCAGTTCGCCGAGCGATCATCGGGGCATCAGGAACGCACGACAGCTGTTGAGGAAATATTGGGAACGGCGGTCTGATCTGGCCCCACTGCGGCGGTCTCAACTGGCCCCACCTCCGTCCGACTTGCAGCCGACTGTTCGGTGCTCATGGAGCTCGAGCGGGAGGCGGCGGAAGGAATGGGATCACGTATGGAGACGTTCGAGCAGATCAGGAGGGACAGGGATCGGGAGGGCTTGTCAATCAGGGCGCTGGCGGAGCGCCATGGTGTTCATCGCCGTGCGGTGCGCCAGGCGTTGGCTTCGCCGTTGCCGCCTGTCAAGCGGACGCCGGTCAGCCGGCCGGCACCGAAGCTGGGGCCCTATCGGGAGCTGATCGACTCTTGGCTTCAGAGCGACCGGGACGCGCCGCGTAAGCAGCGTCATACCGCGAAGCGGATCTGGGAACGGCTGCGTGATGAGCACGCGGCTGATGTCGCCGAGCGCACGGTCCGTGAATACGTTCATCGGGCTCGGCGGGAGCGCGGGGAGGGCGTGCAGGCGTTCGTGCCGCAGGTTCATGAGGCTGGTGTGGAGGGCGAGGTCGACTGGGGTGAGGCGCAGGTCTGGTTGGCCGCAGCCGCGACGAGGGTCTACCTGTTTCACATGCGTGCTTGCCATTCGGGTGCGGCGTTCGCGATGGCGTTCCCGCACTGCTCTCAGCAGGCGTTCTTGGAGGCTCACGTGCAGGCGTTTGACTGGTTCGGCGGGGTATTCGGCCTGGTGCGCTACGACAATCTCGCGAGCGCGGTCAAGCAGGTGCTCCGCGGTCGCCAGCGTGTGCAGACCGATCGGTTCATCGCGTTGCGCTCGCACTATCTCTATGAGTCGCAGTTCACGATCCCAGGGGTCGAGGGCGCCCACGAAAAGGGCGGCGTCGAGGGCGAGGTGGGGCGCTTTCGTCGTCGTCATCTTGTGCCCGTCCCGGAGGTCTCGACGCTCGCTGAGTTGAACGCGCGGCTGCTCGCCGGCTGCGAGGCTGACCTTCACCGGCGGATCGCTGGGCGCCCGGAGACCGTCGGTGAGGCGTTCGCGAGAGAGCGCCCGTTGCTGCGCGGGCTGCCGGCCGAGAGCGCGCCTACGGCGGAGCAGGCCACCCCAAGGGTGAACGCCAAGGCGCTGGTCACGATCAAGCAGAACAGCTACTCGGTCCCGGTGCGCCTTGCCGGGCTACGTGTCCATTCCCAGGTGGGTGCTCGCGAGATCGAGCTGCGTCACGGCGGCGAGCGGGTCGCGCTCCACGAGCGGCTGCAGGGCCGCTATGGCGTGTCGGCCTCACTCGACCACTATCTGGAGCTGCTCGCTCGCAAGCCGGGCGCGCTGGCCGGGTCGCTCGCTCTCTCCCAGGAGCGTGAGCGCGGCGTCTGGCCGTCCATCTTCGACGAGCTGTGGGCGAAGATCACCGAGCGCTACGGGCCCTCGGAGGCCGCCCGGCAGATGGTCGACGTGCTGATGCTCGCCCGCGAGCACGGCGCCAGCGAGGTCGAGCTCGCCGTCCGTGGCGCGCTGACCGCGGGCGCCCACGACGGACGCGCAGTCGCGGTCCTGGCAGGCCGTGGCGCTCGCGCCCGGCCCGCGACGCTCGATGATCTCCCCTCGCGCCTGGCCGGGCTCGGGGCGCCATTGCCAACACTCGACCACTACGACCAGCTACTCGCAGCGGGAGCGAGTCGATGAGCGCCCCGGCGAAGGTCCAAGCGATGGAAGCCCTGATCGACGCGCACGCCCGCGAGCTTCACCTCCCGACCGTCCGGGCCCGCTTCCGTGGGCTCGCCGAAGAGGCCACACGCGACCAGCAGACCCCGACCGCCTACCTCGCTGCGCTCTTGGAGGCAGAGGTCACAGAGCGCGCCGAGCGCCGCGAACGCCGACGGCTGATCGACGCCAGGTTCCCGCTCGCGAAGCGCCTGGAGGATTTCCAGTTCGACGAGAACCCGAAAATCCCCCAAGCCACGATCGCCGCCTTGGCGCAAGGCACCTGGATCGATGACCGCGAGAGCGTCATCCTTCTCGGGGACTCGGGGACCGGCAAGACACACTTGGCGATCTCCCTCGCGGTCCTCGCCTGCCAGCAAGGCCGCCGAGTGCGCTTCACCACACTCGCCGCGCTCGCGAACGAGCTCCAAGCAGCCGAGAGCCGCCGCGAGCTCGGCCGCGTCGTCGCACGCTACGCCCGCACCGAGCTCGTCGTCCTCGACGAGCTCGGGTACCTCGCACTCCCCGACGGCGCCGCGGAGCTCGTCTTCCAAGTCATCTCCGAGCGCAACGAGCGCGCCTCGCTGATCGTGACGACCAACCTTCCGTTCGGCGAGTGGACCAAGGTCTTCCCCGACGCCCGGCTCGCCAAGGCCGTCGTAGACCGCATCACCCACCGAGCACACATCATCGACACCGGCAACGAATCCTGGCGCTTCAACCACGGCCTCAACCGCACCAAGAAAGGAGCCGCCTGACCCCCCCACCGCGGGTCGCGCCGGCGATATCTCGCTCCGCTCCGCGCTACGAGACACCGCCGAAAGTCACAAACAGAGAAGATCAACACACACAACAACCGACGCGAAGTGGGGCCACTTCAAGCCGCCGCGCCGGGGCCAGTGCAAACCGCCGCGCCCAAATATGGCCTCGACCTCAAGGGGTAGACGTTTGAGGTCGAATCCCTCTACCATGGAGCGTAACGTGAGTAGGCACGCCATTCTTGTAGCCGGCACTTTCGAGCGGTCCAGTCCTGAGGGCTTGGAGGACGACGCCGATCGGGTCTTGGATGTCTTGGCAGATGAGTTCGAGGGCGTGGCGATAGGTCCGGTCGTCGGATGTGACTTGGAGCAGTCCGTGATCGACGTGCGGTTTAGCGTCGAAGCGGAGACCTCCTCCGAGGTTCATCGGCGGATCAGCGAGATCGTCGGCAGAATCGATGAGTCGATTGACGGGCGTATCAGGACAGCGACAACACCCGCCGACCAACTCGAAGCGGCTTGCGCTTAGACGTGCGCTAGGCCGCTAACGCCACGGCGTGCTCCCGGCCGTGGTGTTGCCGGACTTTCTACGGCTCCTGGTTCGGCGCCATCGACGTGGCGAGCACGACCAGCTCCGCGAACATCGACGGCTCGCGTTGGTAGCGCAGGTTGTAGCGCCACGTGAACTCGTTCAAGTAGCCCTGTAGCCAGCGGTGGGAGACCTTCCGGTACGTGCCCCTGATCGATGGCTTCAGGTGGCCGAAAAAGCCCTCCACGGTGTTCGTGTAGGTGTCCCCGACGACGTACATGCCCGCCGAGTGGTTGATCCGACTATGCGCGATGAAATGCTTGTCCAGGCCGTTGTAGGACGGCCACTCGTCCGTGATGATGATGGACTCGGGCTCAACCCACTCGATCAGCGTTTCCTTGAGCTTCGGCCCCCGGCGCGACGGCAGGACGGTCGCCCTGATCCGCCCCCCGCGTTCCACGGCCGCGAAGACGGTCGCTCTACTACGCTGCGCCCGCTTGTTCGCCTCCGAGCGTCGGTTTACGCCGGGCTGGGCAAACGGGGAACGGCCGTGTGGCTTGCGCGGCTTGCCGTCCACGGATGCCTCGTCGGCCTCAATGTCGCCGCGCAGCAGCTCGCCGTCGTCCTTCATCAGCTCGTTACGGATCTTGTTCAGCATCCGCCACGCAGTCGGGTAGGACACGCCCAGGGAGCGCTCTAGCTGCTTGGCGGACACTCCACACCGAGTGCTCGTGATGAGATACATCCCATAAAACCAGAGATGCAGGGAGGTCGAGGACTTGTGGAAGATCGTCCCGGCCGTCGGGTGGACGTGGTGCCCACAACCCGTGCAGGTCCACGACTGCCTGCCCTGCGCGGTCTGGTACTTGCGGAAGACGCGCTCCTGCTTGCACTTCGGGCACGTCGCGTGTTCGCCGTCCGGCGAGTAGCGGGAGCGCCACAGGTGCTCAAGGCACGCGGCGTCGTCGGGGAACTCGCGCATGAACTCCATGAGCGAGTACGTGGACTCCGAGCAGGCCGTCCGGCGGGGATCGTGGCGGTTCGCGGCGGACATACTGTAAGGTTACTTGACGCGAGCCCATTTGTTAAGTAGCCTTACGCCATGAACGAAAAGAAAGCCCTCGAAGAACTACGCCGAGCGGCCAAGCGCCGCGAAGCCGCCGCTGAAGAACGCCGCTTTGCCGCCGCCGAAGTCCGCAAGTACGCCATCGCCGCACACGCCGCCGGTGTTGGCGTCACGGAGATTGCGGGGGCGGCTGGTCTTTCTCGGCAGGCGGTCTACGAACTGCTGGGCCAGCCACCTTCTCAACCACGCTGAGGAAGTCCTCGCGCGAGGGGATCGGGACCTCGATATCGCCGTCCTTCGCCGGGATCGACTGGGTAGGCTCCGGCTCGTGGTTGTCGTCAGTCATCTACGGCGAGGGTAGCGTGAGCACCCCATCGCATCGTCTCAAGCTCTACCGGGCCGACGAGCACCTCGCCGAGATCAACGCGCTCACCAAACCCCTCCGTGAACGCCGCGAATACCCGGTGATCGAGACGATGAAGCCCTATAAGAAGGGTCCGCTCTGGGATTACGTGCTCGACCTCGATCAGGTCCAACCCCCTGAGCGCCTTCCGATCCTCATGGGCGACTACATGTTCAACGTCCGGTCCGCCCTCGACCACTTGGCCGTGGCGCTCGCCCCACGCAAGTATCGGCGCAAAGTCAGCTTCCCCATCAACCAAACCGACCCGCTCGCACGCGACCAGGCGAGCGGGGACTATCTGGACGCTGAGGCAGCTCGCCGCTGGCTTGCCCTGTCCGAATGGCTGCCAGACGACTGCATCGCAGCACTCAAGGTATTGCAGCCGTATGAGGCGGCTGCGCTTCACGGCTATCCGGCCGAGCGCCATGCCCTCGTGCTGCTCGGTGGCTTCCAGAACGCCGATAAGCACCGAGAACTTATCCCGACCGTCACCGGCCTTATGCAGGTCGAAGTCGAGGTCAACGGCGAGACCATCCATGCCGTCCCCGGATTCCGCAATGGCACAAGAGTCGTGTCCGACGCCCCCGAGCAAGTGGACGTGAAGGTCAAAGGGGTCGCCACCGTAGGAATCCAGCGGAGCGATGAAACCTGGAGCTTCGACACGCTGGTCGATCGGCTGACACGCTTCCTCGCCGACGAGTTGCTGCCCCGCCTGGAGCCCCTCCTCCCGTAGCCGCGAAGTCTGCGGGTTTCTACCTATGTGCGGTTTGTTGCTTATACAGTCGCTTGCCATATGTGCGTGTGCGCACACATGTTCGGGCCTTTGTGCAAGTGGCAAGACGCACGTACGTTCGCTGCGTCGGCCAGCCCCGGCCTACGCCCCCACCGCCGCGGGGTCGCGATCGAGGATCGCCGCCTCGATGCGCTCTGCTATGCGCTTGCCGGTGAAGCCGACCTCCTCGTGCAGCAGGGCGGGCTTGCCGTGGGTTATGTAGCGGTCGGGCAGGCCGACTCGTACGATTCGCACGCCCCCCGCACCTGCGCCCGTCTCGTTGAGGGTCTCCCACACCGCCGTGCCGAAGCCGCCCGCGAGCACACCCTCCTCGACGGTCACCAGTAGGTCGTGCTCGGCGGCGAGCTGCGCCATCAGGCCCGCGTCGATCGGCTTGGCGAAGCGAGCGTCCGCGACCGTCACGCTCAAACCGCGCTCCCCCAGGAGTGCCGCGGCCTCCAGCGCCTTGCCGACGCCGCTGCCGTAGCCGATCAGCGCCACCCGGGTGCCCGTGCGGGCGAGGGGGGTAGACGAAGGGAGCTGGCCATCGGGGGGCCCACCGTCGGTCGACGAGGCCGCCAGGGGTGAGCCGTCGGTGGACGGGCGAGTGGCGCCCGCCTCGCGCAGGATCTCCCCGGTGCCGATCGGGATCGCCTGCGGCTGCGAGGGCAGGGGCACGCCCGCGCCCTCCCCGCGCGGGTAGCGCAGCGCGATCGGGCCCCCGTCGTGGAGCAGCGCGGTGTGCAGCATGTGGACCAGCATCGCCTCGTCGCGGGGCGCCATCAGCACGATGTTCGGCAGACACCGCAGATAGGCGATGTCGAACGCCCCGTGGTGGGTGGGGCCGTCGTCGCCGACGAGGCCGGCGCGGTCCATCGCGAACACCACGTTCAGCCGCTGCAGGCAGACGTCGTGCACGATCTGGTCGTAGGCGCGCTGCAAGAACGTCGAGTAGATCGCCGCCACCGGCTTGCACCCCTCCAGGGCGAGGCCCGCCGCGAACAGGATCGCCTGCTGCTCGGCGATGCCGACGTCGAAGTAGCGCTCCGGCAACGCCTTCTGCAGGATGTTCAGGCCCGTCCCGGAGTTCATCGCGGCGGTGATCCCCACCACCCGGTGGTCCCGTTCGCACTCCCTGACGAGCGCTTCGCCAAAGACCTGCGTGTACTGCGGCGCCGGCGCCTGCACCGCACCGGCGCCGCTGCGGGCCGCCGCCGGTTTGGTGGGAGAGCCGTTGAGGATCGACTTCGGCTTGGCCGCGTGCCACTTCTCCATCCCCTCGAGGCCACCGTCCTCGGCGGGGGCGAAGCCCTTGCCCTTGACGGTCGCGATGTGCACCACCACCGGCCGGTCCGCCGCGAGCGCCTCGCGCAGCGCCTCGCGCAGCGCGCGCACGTCGTGGCCGTCGATCACCCCCGTGTAGGCCCAGTCGAGCTCCTCCCACCACAGCCCCGGCGCCCAGAACGCCTTCAGGGACTCCTTCAGCTGGGGGCCGAGGCGCTCGAAAGCGGCGCCGATCCCACCCGGCAGGCGCGCCAGGCCGCCCTCGACACCCTCGCGGGCGTGCCACAGCTTCGGGTTCAGGCGCACCCGGTTGAAGTAGCGCGAGAGCGCCCCGACGTTCGGGCGCGATCGACATGCCGTTGTCGTTGAGCACCACCACCATCGGGGTCCCGAGTCCGCCGGCCTGCCCGATCGCCTCGAACGCGACCCCGCCGGTCATCGCCCCGTCGCCGATCACCGCGACCACCTTGCCGGCGGGATCGGCAACCCCACCCGCCCCGAGGCGACGCATGCCCTCTCTGAGTCCCACCGCGTACCCCACCGAGGTCGAGGCGTGTCCGGCGCCCATGATGTCGTGGGGGGACTCCGCGATCGAGCAGAACGGCGCGAGGCCGCCGTATTGGCGGATCGTGTGCAGCCGGTCGCGGCGGCCCGTGAGGACCTTGTGGGGGTACGCCTGGTGACCGACGTCCCACAGGATCTTGTCGCGCGGGGAGTCGAGCAGCGAGTGCAGCGCGACCGCGAGCTCGCACGTCCCGAGGTTGGCGCCGAAGTGCCCCCCGATCTCCCCCACCGTGTCGATGATGTGCTCGCGCACCTCCTGCGCGAGGCGCTGCAACTCCTCCTCGGAGAGCTCGTGTAGGTCCCGCGGCCCCTCGATGCGGGGGAGGATCGGATCGTCGCTCATGAGCTGCGGGTGTAGATGAAGTCGGTGATCTGCTCGAGCTCCATGGTGTCCCGCGGGGTCTCAACGCCCGCGCGCGCAGCCTCCGTCAGCGCGGCGCGCGCCAGCCGGTGGGACTCCCCGGCGAGATCCTTCGCTTGGTCGATTCCGAACTCGCTCACGTAGGTGCGCTTGCCGTGCCGCTCGTCGCTGCCCCGCGGCTTGCCGAGCGCGTCCTCGGTCCCGGTCACGTCGAGGATGTCGTCGACGATCTGAAACAGCACACCCAGCTCCGCCGCGAAGCGGTTGAACGCCATTGTCGCAGGTCCGTCCACCCCGGCCAACCTCAGCACGCACACCACCGACGCACCGATCAGCCGGCCCGTCTTGAGCTCGTGGAGACGCCGTAGCCCCGCTGGCCCCCGCGGCGCGGTGCCGCGGACGTCCGCGTACTGGCCCCCCACCATGCCGCCCGCCCCGGTCGCCGCCGCGAGCTCGGCCGCGGCCGCGAGCACTCTCTCCGGCGCGGAGCGCGGGTTGCTCAGCAGGTGGCGGAACCCTTCTGCGTACAGCCCGTCGCCCGCGAGGATCGCCACGTCCTCGCCGAACGCCACGTGGCAGGTCGGCTGGCCCCGGCGCAGCGGGTCGTCGTCCATCGCGGGCAGGTCGTCGTGGATCAGCGAGTAGGTGTGGATCAGCTCGATCGTCCCCGCGAGCGGCAGCGCCTCGCCACGCTCCAGGCCGACCGCGCGCGCGGTCGCCAGCGCCAGCACCGGGCGGATCCGCTTGCCCCCCGCCAGCAGCGAGTAGCGCATCGCCTCGTCGAGGCCGGCCGTCAGCGGCTCCTCGGAGAAGCGCATCTGCTCCAGATACCGCTCGACCTCCACCCGCAGGTGCTCCGGGTAGGCCGCCTCGGGGGCGGACTGGGGGCCTGTGGGCTCGTGCACGCTCACGCTTGCCACAGCTACAGCAGCGAGTCCTGGCCGGGCGGGGGCGCGAACGGCTCCGCGCGCGAGCGGCGCTCGAGCTCTGCCCCCGCCCGGTTGGCGAGCGCTGCGCACTCGTCCACGAGCGTCGCGGCCGCGTCCGCGGAGAGCTCGCCCGAGCGCAGCTGCTCCGCCGCGCGTTCCAGGCGCGCGATCAAATCGTCGAGTGAGTCCGCCGCGTCGGTCATCGTGTCGCTCATGGGATCGGAGCATTCTCCCGCACCTCGCGCAACACCGCAGCCAGCACCCCGTTGACGAACGCCGGGGCGTCCGCCCCGCAGAACGTCTTCGCGCTCGCGACCGCCTCCTCGATCGCCCCCTCCGGCGGGATTGGAGTCTCGCCGGGGGCCGCGTCGGGGTGGAGGATCTCGACCAGGGCGACCCGCAGGATCGAGCGCTCCAGCGGCTGGATGCGCTGCACCGACCACCCATGCGCGTGGCGGTCGATCACCTCGTCGAGCTCCGGCGCGCGATCCGCGGCGGCCTGTGCGAGCGCGCGCGTGAACAGGGACGCCCCCGAGGGCAGCGCCAGCTCCCGGCCTGTCAGATCGTGCTGGTAGAGCGCGAACACCGCCGCCCGCCGCTGCTCGGAGCGCCGCACGCTAACCGCCCGCCGGTGGGCCCTCAGGCACGCGAGACATATTCGCCCGAGCGGGTGTCCACCCGCACCCGCTCGCCGACGTTCACGAACAGCGGCACGTGGATCGTGGCGCCCGTCTCGAGCGTCGCCGGCTTGGTGCCCCCGCCCGAGGCCGTGTCTCCGCGCAGGCCCGGTTCGGTCTCGGTGACCTCGAGGTCCACAGCGCTCGGCAGCTGCACGTCCGCGGGTCGATCGTCGATGAACAGCACGTCCACCTCGCTGGAGGGCTTCGTCCAGCGCAGCGCCTCGCTGACGCTCCCCTCGGGCACGGCCAGCTGTTCGTAGGACTCCGTGTCCATGAAGTGCGCATCGGTCCCATCGGTGTACAGGAACTGCATCCGCCGCGCCTCGGTGCGCACGGGGCGGAACTTCTCCCCCGCCCTGAACGTCCGGTCGATCACCGCCCCATCGGATGCCCGCCGGAGCTTGGTGCGCACAAACGCCCCGCCCTTGCCGGGCTTCACATGCTGGAACTCCACGATCTTGAAGACGGTCCCCTCGACGTCTATATGGCTTCCATTGCGGAACTGATTGGTTGTGATCACGGTCTCGCAGGGTAGCGGGCGGAGCCGCGGCTACGCCGCCGCCGGAGCACGGCCTACCCCTGCCGGCCTGCGGTTCCACACGACAGCGACACTCGACCTGAGCCTGCCCGATCCGGCGGACGCATGGGCGAGCACCGCAGGCTCTGCCGGCCAGGCCGTGCCCGGTGAGCTCGAGCGGATCCTCGCCGACCGCCGATCCGAGTACGTCGACCCCGAGCTGGAGCGAGCCCTGCGGTCGCCTTGAGTCGCTGCTACCTCGACACGAACTTCCTCTACGTGCATCTGAGGTCAGCGCACTCGGAGGCGCAGCAGCCGCTCGAGGACTGGCGGCGCAGAGTGCTCGCTCAAGTAACCATCGACGGCGGCGTGATCAGCGCCCTGGTCCACGGTGAGCTCGCTTACCGACTGATCCTCGCCTGGCTGCGCGACGACGGCGTAGCCGATCCGCTCTCGGCCTACCGAGGAGATGCGCAGGCGGTGATGCGGGCGGTACGGAGTCGCTTTACGGAGACCTGGAGTGCGGTTGACTCGCTCTCGCTCGAGCTGAAACCGACCGATCGTGCCGTGATCGAGCAGGCGAGGTCACTCATGACACGACCCGGCCTTGGCCCACGTGATTCCTTCCACGCCGCCCATGCTTTCATCGCGGATTGTGACGTCATCGCAAGCACCGACGCGGCCTTCGACGACGTCCCCGGACTGCGACGCCTCGCACCCTGAGCGTCACTCACGCCGAGGCCAGAGCTTATGGTCTGCGGGGTGGTCGCGCAGGCGTCGTCTCGCCGAGGAACAGCGCCTCAATAATCAAAGTCGCGGCAAGGGCGCCGAGGATACCGGCAAAAAATAGGCGTCGCGTAACATCGGCTGCCACCCCGGGGACTTCAAATACTGGCTCGCCAGCACAGTTTGGGTTTATGTGCTCCCTATAGGTAGACGGGGCGGTTCCGTGGTTTGTAAACATCTTCGGGTCGAGATTTGGTGGCGGCTTGTTGTTGAAATAAGTGTGGCATTCGTATCGCAACCCAATTGGAGTTATGCTGCCGCCATCCCCGACTGAACTCACGACTGCCACGTGCGCAGCTATTGATACTGACACTTCGGGCCGCGGCGACGTCGGAAACTGATTGCCCTTTGCCCGACCCCGTAAGTTTCCCCAGCGGCGTCTGGCCAAGCGTGAACGGGTCACTAAATTCGATCGCCCGAGAGTACGCGTTGCGACCTTCTTCTTCGTATCCAAATAATTCGGGGAGATCGAGATAGCAGCGATGAAAGCCGAAAGGGAAGGCGAGATCGGCCTTCAAGACAAACAGCAGTGGCGCCCTCGCCTCTGACCACTCCGGCGACGTGAGAAGTGCACCGGTAACGAGGGGTCCGGGACGGGGATCAACGACAATCCGTGATAAGTGGTTGTGAACAGTGATCTTCTTTCCGACAGCCAGATTTTCGACTTTGGCAGTTCCGTAAACCGGTGTTTCGCCGAGAATACTGCCCTTGCTGACACTCGGCATGAGCGCGCCCGTAGCTATGCCAGCGGCCCTCAAACGTGCTCCCACTAGAACCACACTCGCCTGCGAAGGCAATGGACCACGCTGGTTAATACCCGTCTTGTGTTCGTCATACATCCATGCCTGTTCCGATCGATCAAGTCTGCCTTTGAAGATCACCGGATTGGTGCAGCCCGAGGCATCAATGGCGAGTTTTAGAACACTGCCTGGTGGTTCCGGAAGCGGATCGGGCCCAACATCATTCACGCCAACGTACAGCGCCGTGGGAGCAGGCGGAGCATGTTCAGAAGCGAGCACCGGTAGAACAATCCAGAGGGTCACCCCGACGAGCAGCAGTCCGACGGCAACTCTCGCGACTCTGGCCTTCACAGATCGGTAGACAACACGACGGGCCGGTTGTCGCGGGTCGCTCGTCATGGACTCCCGCTGAACAATAAACAATCCTCCCGCCGGACCTCGCAGACCTCTAGAGTCCCGGATGATCCGAGTCGGGGCTACCAACCCACCGGTGCGACACCTGAGCTAAATGGTGCTACACTGACCGGGTGCCGACGACCCGCCCTCGATACTCTGTCACAGATACCGGCCCAGTGCGCGATCTGCTCGACGATGCTCAGCTCCAATGGCCGGAGGTCAGGGACCGCAAGGAGCTGCTGTTGCGTTTGGCGCAGGCCGGACACGACTCGCTGCGACTAGATCGAGTTGAGGCCGATGCAAACCGTCGGCGTGAGCGACAGCGCTCAGCTCTCAAGAATCTGCAGCGCCTCGTTGAGTGGGACGCCATCCTGGATGACCAGGCGTGGCGTTAGCCCGCCTGCTGCTCGCCGACAAGTCCGCGCTGGAGCGGGCCACCCCTGAGACACTCGAGCTCGGGGAGATATGTCTGTGTGCCGTCGTGCGACTCGAGATGCTCTACAGCGCTCGAAGCCCCAGCGACTACACCGACATTGAGGAGAGACTGGCCGCCTTTCGCGATCTCAGGATCGACGCCGAGACGATTCTGACCGCGGTGACGGCCCACCGGGAGCTCGGGCAGAAAGGCCGCCACCGGCTCCCGATCCCAGATCTGCTCATCGCCGCGTGTGCCCAGCAGCACCAGGCGGCCGTGCTCCATGTCGATCGTCACTACGACGTGCTCGCCGACGTGCTCGCCTTCGAGCCTGTGCGACTCGTAGTCTGAGCGTCGGCCTATATACAGCCAAACTATCCAACCACGGTCAGCTCCTTCGCCAGCCCCGTGAGCACGACAAAGCCGTCGTCGGTGACGACAACAAGGTCCTCGATGCGAACACCAAAATGGCCGGGGATATATACGCCCGGCTCAACCGTCACGACGGAGCCGGCGCGCAACGGCTGCTCGCCCGCGGTGCGTGAGAGGCGGGGGGCCTCGTGGACCTCCAGGCCCACGCCGTGGCCGAGGCCGTGGCCGAAGTGGTCGCCGTGACCGGCGGCCTCGATCACCTCGCGGGCGACCGCGTCGAGCTCTTTGCCGTTCGGGCCTGCGCGCACGGCGGCGAGGCCGGCGAGCTGGGCGCGCGAGCACCAGCTCGTAGACCTCGCGCGCCCCGTCGGGGAGGTGCTCGCCGGTGGCGTAGGTGCGGGTGCAGTCCGAGCAGTAGCCATCGAGCAGCGCGCCCCAGTCGATCGTGACGAGCGTGTCGCGCGGGATCGAGCTACGCGCGCGGCTCGGCGTGGGGCAGCGCGGCGTGAGGGCCGGCGGCGACGATCGAGGGGAAGCTCGGGACCGGTGGCGCCGAGGCGGCGCATCCGCAGCTCGAGCTCGATCGCGACCTCGCGCTCGGTGCGACCGACGAGGCCCGCTTCGAGCACTTCGCGCAGCGCCGCGTCGGCGAGCTCCGCAGGCGGCACGGATGCGCGCGATCTCGGCCGGCTGCTTGACCTCGCGCAGCTCCTCGACGAGCCCGCCGCAGGGGACGAGCTCCCAGGTCTCGCGGCAGCAGCTCGCGCAGCCGCGCGTGCTGCTTGACCGTCATGGCGCCCTCTTCGAAGCCAAGGCGGCCGCCGTCGGCGGGCAGCTCGGCGAGGCGTGCGCGGCGGCTCGCGCTCCTCCTCCTCCCCCACCTCCTCGTCTCCCGCGCGGAGCGCAGCTCCCCGGCGGCCGCCTCCAGGAGGTCGATCGTGAAGATGCGCCGCTCGAACAGCGCGGGCACCTGGGCGGCGGACTGGGTTTCGTAGCGGAAGTCGGTGAGGAAAAGGTTGCCCAGCCTCAGCCCCTCCCCGGCCTGACGTTCCCTTCAGCACCCGGCGCGCCGTCCACGCCGGTGGCGATCACGCGAGGCCGTTGGTGCCGGTGAAGCCGGTCAGGTAGCGCAGGTTGACGGGGTGCGTGACGAGCAGCAGATCGACCTCGTGCTCGCGAGCAGCGCAGGAGCGCGGGGGCGCGCTGGGTGCGCCGCGCTCGCTCACGCCGCCGACGTGCCCGCTCACGCGCCGCGGCCCGTCGAGCGCGGCGCGCAGCCGTTGCGAGCGCCACGCGGTACCCATCGACGCCCTGCCCGCAGACCGAGGCGACGCAAAGGTCCTCGATCACCGAGACCCGCCGCCACGGCTCGCGGGCCCGGACGTCGGAGAGGTGGACCTCGACGGTGGGCAGCGCGGCGATCTCCAGCGCGTCGTGGATCGCCCACGCGTAGTGCGTCCAGGCGCCGGGGTTGAGCACGATCCCGTCGGCGTCGTCGCGCACGCAGGTGCAGGCGCTCGACCAGCTCGACTCTCGGCGTTGGTCTGGAAGAAGCGGGCGCGCAGCCCCAGCTCGGCGGCGAATGCTCCGACGCGCTGCTCGAGCTCCGAGAGCGTCAGCGTGCCGTACGTGCGCCGGGTCGCGGCGGCCGAGCATGTCGAGGTTGACCCCGTGCATGACCTCGATGCGGAAGGAGGCGTCACCCATTCCAAACAGCCTATACAGCATGCCCGAGATGCTCGCTTGGGGCCTGCGGCCTCGGGCAAGCTCAGCGACGGCGGCGGGCCCGCTAAGGCGAGCTCGGCGACCGCGGCGCGCAGCTGTGCCTCGGGGACCTCGCAACCGATGCGCACGTCGCCCGGGGCGTCGAGCAGCACGAACGGGGTGCGAGCCGGCCGAGGCGCTTCTTGTCGTGGGCGACGGCCGCCACGACCTCATCGACGCCGACGCCCTCCAGCGCCACGGGGAGCTCGCGGGCGCGCAGCAGCTCGCGCACCTGAGCGCGCAGAGCGCTCCTGGCCGGAGAGGCGCAGCGCGGCGAGCAGGCCGAGGCCGACCGCCTCGCCGTGGCGGTAGCGCCCGTAGCCGGTGGCGGTCTCGATCGCGTGGCCGACCGTGTGCCCGAGGTTGAGCACCTGGCGGCGGCCGCCGTCGCGCTCGTCCTCGGCAACGACCGCGAGCTTCAGCCGCGCGCAGGCGAGGATCGTGCGCTCGTCGGGGGGCGACCGGGCTCCTCCGCGAGCGGGGGCCGTTCGGCGGCGACGCGCTCCCACAGCTCGCCGCCCGCGAGCAGCGCGGTCTTCAGCACCTCGACCCAACCGGCGTGCAACTCCGCCGGCGGCAGCGTGCGCAGCATGTCGGGGTCGACGAGCACCGCCGCCGGCTGGTGGTAGGCGCCGACGTAGTTCTTCGCCTCGGGGAGGTCGACGCCGGTCTTGCCGCCGTAGGCGGAGTCCACCTGCGCGACCAGCGTCGTCGGGACCTGCACGACGGGCACCCCGCGCTGGTAGGTGGCCGCGCAGAAGCCGGCGAGGTCGCCGACCACCCCGCCGCCGAGCGCGACCAGGTGGTCGGCGCGGGTCATGCCGGCGCGCGCCAGCTCGCGCCACACGCGCTCGGCGCGTGGCGAGCGTCTTGTGCCGACTCGCCCGGGGGAATCGCGCACGGATCGCCGAGCCAGCGTGCCCCAACGGCTCCGCCGTACAGCGCGCCGACGGTCTCGTCGGTGACGCAGAACGGCCGCGAGGCGGCGCGGTCGAGGGGCCACACGGCGGCGAGGCGCTACCGCCGAGCAGGCCGTCGCCCGACGAACACGGGGTAGTCGCCGGAGGCCGACTCGGCCCACAGCAGCCGGACGTCGGCGACCTCTTCGTACAGCCCACGCCGCTGCGCGTACAACGCCTCGAAGGCGTCGCGGTCGCGCGCCAGCGGGCGCTCGGCGCCGTCGCGGTGCACGCGCTCCCACGCGACGCTCCGGCGCGACCTCGATCAGCGCGGTCGTGTGGCCTGCAAGCGCCGCGCGCACGCGCGCGGAGAGCACGCTGCCGCCGCCGAGCGCGATCACGTCGCGGGCGTCGGCGCCCTCCAGCAGCCCGCACACGACCTCCTCCTCCGCCGCGCGAAACGCTGGCTCCCCGTGCAGCTCGAACTCGCGGGCCACCGAGTGCCCGAAACGCTCCACCAGCAGCGCGTCGCCGTCGATCGGCGCGCGTCCGCGCCGCTGCGCCAGCCGGCCGGCGAGCGTCGACTTGCCGGCGCCCATGAAGCCGATCAGGACGAGCGCCACGTCACCCGCCCCGTCGGCTCGCGGCGCCGCCGCTCAGCGGCGCCAAGCCTCGTCCCCGCCACATACGTCGGCGCTCAGCGGCGCCAATCGATCCGCTCCTCGTAGGCGCGCAGCGCCGCGCGCACGTCGTCGATGTGGTCGCCGCCGAACTTGCGCCGGTAGGCGTCGGCCAGCACCAGCGCGACCATCGCCTCGCCGACGACGCCCGGCAGCGGGGACCGTGCAGGAGTCGGTGCGCTCGCGCAGCGCCTCGGCCGGCTCAAGGGTGGCGATGTCCACCGAGCGCAGCGGCTTGGTGAGCGTCGGCAGCGGCTTCATCGCGCCGCGCACGACGAGCGGCTCGCCGGTGGTCATCCCGCCCTCCAAGCCCCCGGCGCGGTTGGTCTCGCGGTAGAAGCCGCGCTCGGGCGAGTAGAAGATCTCGTCGTGCGCCTGGGAGCCGGGCACCCCGGCGACCTCGAAGCCGTCGCCGATCGGAGACGCCCTTGAGCGCCTGGATCGAGAGGATCGCCTGCGCGAGGCGCCCGTCGAGGCGCTCCTCCCAGGAGACGTGCGAGCCGAGGCCGGGCGTGGGCCCGAAGGCGAGCACCTCGAAGACGCCGCCGAGCGACTCGTTGGCGCTTGCGCAGCGCGTCGATCTCGGCGACCATCGCGCGCGTGGCCTCGGCGTCCAGGCAGCGCACCGGGGAGTCGTCCACCGCGGCGAAGTCCTCGACGCGCAGCGGCGCCCTCGCGCGCGGGCGCGCGCACCGAGGCGATCTGCACGACGTGCGAGCGAACCTCGACGCCGAGCGCGCGCAGGAACGCCTTGGCGAGCGCTCCGCCGGCCACGCGCGCGGCGGTCTCGCGCGCGGAGGCCCGCTCGAGGATGTTGCGCACGTCGGTCTGCCCGTACTTCCAGGTGCCCACGAGGTCGGCGTGCCCGGGCCGCGGCAGGTGGACCTCGGGGATCTCCTCGGCGACCGGCCAGGGGTTCATGCGCTCCTCCCAGTTGGCGTAGTCGCGGTTGGCGACCTGCAGCGCAACGGGGCCGCCGAGCGTGCGCCCGTGCCGCACTCCCCCGGTCACGACAGCAGCGTCGCGCTCGATCTTCATGCGCCCCCCGCGCCCGTGGCCGAGCTGGCGGCGCGCGAGGTCGGCGTCGAGGTCCTCCTTGGCGCAGCTGCAGGCCCGCGGGCAGGCCCTCGACGATCGCGGTGAGGCCGGGCCCGTGGGACTCCCCGGCGGTGGTCAGGCGGAGGCTCATCCGCTCAGCATATGGGCTCGCACCTCCGGGCCGCAGCCTGCGTGGAGCCGTAGGGGTGAGGGGGGATCGTCCGCGCGAGTGGGGTACGGTCACCGGGCGCGTGCGCGCTGGGGCCTCCGTGCCCCTGCGTCCGCTGCGGGTGTGTCTGCCGCGCGAGCGGCCAGCGGCCTACCCGTGACGATGGTGATGGTGGTGGTGGCGCCGGCGAGCGATCCGTGCGGCCGTGGCGCCTTCGGGCCGGGCGATGCTGATGACCTTCAGTTCGTAGACGACGCTCTGCCCGGTCGGTTCGAGGTATTCCAGCTGCTCGCTCTTGCCCGGCGAGAGTTCGATCGATTCGCACTGCGAGGTGCTCGGCACGCAGATCCCCTGGCTCGTGGGCTTGGGAATAACTTCGCTGGTGAGTGCGAAGAGTGCCCGGAAGGGGCTCCCGTGGACGCCAGTGAAGATGATCTTGGGATCGCTCGCGGAGGGCAGCTGCGTGCGCGCGCGGAGTTCGTAAGACTTCAGTTCGACGGGCGCTCCGGGGGTGGTGGGCAGCGGGCCGAATTCCAGCTTCACGATGTAGGCCGGTTTGGGCTTGGGCTTCGACTTGGGCGCAGCCGGCTTGGTGGGTTCGGTCGGCTGGGTCGGCGTGGTGGAGCTGCCGCCGGTCGAGGAGCTCGATTTGCTTTCCGCCGACGGGGTGCTCGCGGCGGGCGTGCTCGTGGTCGTTGTCGCTTCCAGTTTGACCGCGCCGGGGAGCGGCCTGAAGGGGTCGTGCTTGCCCGGACCGTGCTGGTAGCGCTTGCCGTCGGTCGTCTCGGCGAGGGCGCGCGTTGGGGTTCGCGGGGGCTTCCTGCACCGCCAGCTTGGGGCCAGGGGTGGGCGGAGAGACCGGACCGATCGCGGCCGCCGCGGGGGCGTGGCTCGACCCTTTGCTTCCGAGCACCGCGTAGGCGACCGCGCCCACGAGCGGCGACGGCGAGCAGCGCGAGGATCGGCAGCATCCGCCGGTCGAGCAGGTCGGACTTCAGCGACTTGAGGATCTCGTTCATGGCGTCACCTTGATGACGGCGGGGGTCGCGGCGCTGGCGGGCGTGGCGGCGGAGCCGCTGGAGCCCGGGAGGATCGGCGTGGCGCCGCCGGTCAGCCCCTGAGCGGCGGGCAACACGTAGGCGGTCGCGGTGATCGTCGCGGTGAGCGGCGGAGCGAAGGGGCTGACTTTGACGCCGTTCGCGCTGGAGCTTTCGATCGTGATGTCGGCCCCCTGGATCGTGAGCAGGCGCCCGCTGACCCGCAGCTCGCCGGTGTGGGTGCGCTGCACGAAGCTGTCGACCTGCCCGAGCAGGTGGGCGAGCCCCGCGAAGCTGCCCTTGAAGACGAACGTGAACGGCATCTGCGTGAAGCCCGCGGGCGTGGCGGAAGCCGAGGCGCCGCCGGCGGCCGAGCTGGACGGGGCTGAACTGGGGCTGCACCGGATCCGGAGCCGCCGGTGCTGGTCGAGATCGAGTCGAAGCCGACCTCCCGCTCGTCGGTGGCCGGACCAAGCTGGAAGATCAGCGACGGCACTTCGGGAGTGGGCGGCACCGCCTCGCCGAGGCGCACCACAGAGCTGTAAGCGGTGTCGTAACGCTGCTCGGCCGCCTTCGCGCCAGCGGCCGCGGTCTTGGCGCTTTCGAGCTGCTGCTGGGCGCTCTGCACCTGGGTCTCCGCCTGGGCGGCCTGCTTGCGCTCGGGAGAGACGGCGAACAGGTAGCCGCCGGCGAGCACGACGAGCACGATCACACCGATCAACACAAGACGGTCGCGGGTGGTCATCGCTTCGCTCCCGTGGCGGGATCGGACACCGTGTGCTGCGCGCTCTTGGAGGAGGAGGAGGACGCGGACACGGTCGTGGTCGACCTCGAGCCGGTCTGACACTCGTAGCTCGGCGGCGTGGGCAGTCCTTCGAAGCTCACCTGCACCGAGAACTGAGGGTCGTCGGTGGCGCACGAGCCGCCGCTGCCGCCCCCACTGCTGGTGGACGCTGTGGAGCTCAGCAGCGTGACTTCGCTGACGCCGTTGATCAGATGCAGGCGCACGAGCATCTCCGCGACCTCCCCCTGGCTGACGGCGCACCCGGTGAGCGTGAAGGTGGGGACCGTGCCAGGAGGCGTCACGGAGCTGACCGCGCTGCTCGAGGTAGAGGCGGTCGTAGTGCTGGTGACAGATGCCGGGGCTTTGGCGCCAGTGGTGCCGGTCGTGGAGCCGACCGTTCCCTGCAGCGAGCTGAGCGAGACACCGGGCGGCAGCACCCGGCTCAATTCGCCCATCGCGCTGGACCAATCGAAGCGGGAGCCTACCAGTGTGGCAATCGCCTGGATGCGCTGTTCGCGCATCGCCACGAAGCTCGTATAGGAGGAGAGCCGCGATGCCTGCGACTGAAGCTGCTGCGCCTCATTGGTGAGCGCGGCCGCTTCGGCGTGGCGGCTGGAGACCTGGTGGTGAGCGCTCCCGTACATGAACACGAGCGCCGCGATCCCCGCGAGCAACGCAAGCACAGCAAATGCGGCGCCCTCCGAGCGGGACCCGACGGTCCCCCCCGAGCGCTGATCGCCTGGGATCAGGTTTACAGCCCTCATCGGGACGCCTCCTCCGTGGCGAGCCCGGTGGCGATCGCCAAGCGATGCGCAGAAATTGGGTGGTCGGGGTCGGAGGCCCCGCCGGTCGCAAAGTGCACGGCCTCGCGGCGCACGGCGATCCCCAGATCGGCTTCGAGCGCCTCGGGGAAGCCGTTCAGCTCCAACGCGGGGCCGCTGAGCACGACGCTCTGCACCTCACCTCCGCCCTCCTGGGAGCGGTGGAAGTCGAGTGAGTTACGAACCTCCCCGACGATCTCGCGAATACCGTTCTCGAGCACCATCCGCACCTCGGCATCGGTGTCGGCCTTCAGTGAGGCCGCCGAACGCTGCTGGCTGCTCCTTGCTCGGTCGCTCTGCACACGGTCAGGCTCGGCCGGTGCGGGCGCGGTCTCCTGCGGCGGTGTGTCGGCGCCCTGAGCGAGCGCCCAGGTCTCGACCACCTCCGGTTCGGGCGGGGTGCCGTCCTCGCCGAGACCATGCGGCTGGTCGGTCTCCGCCTCGTCGGCCGCGGCCGCGGGGGGCTCGGGCGCACTGGGCGGCTCGGGCAACAGCATTTCGACGGGGGGCTTGTTCAGCTCGAACGCGGCCAGCAGGGCGCGGGCATCGACGAGCGGAATTCCGCGGCGCTCGGCGATCTCACTCGCCATCGCCTCAAGGCCGCCGCCAACGACACGGGTGAAGCGGCACAGGGTCCCCTCGGCGATCGCCATATTTGTGAGCCCGCCGACGTTCAGGTAGAGCACACGGTCGAACTGCTGCTCGCCAGTGGCGTCCTCACCGTTCTCCCCGTGCGCGGCGGGCGCACTGCCGGGGCGGTACAGGGAGCGGATCAACGCAAAAGCGGAGAGATCGACGCCTTCGGGGCGCAACCCGGCGTTCTGCACGGCGCGCAACAGGCGCTCGACCATCTCGCGCTGGGCGGCCACCACGATCACCCGCTGGCGCGGCCCCGTGGGGGTGTCAAATACCCCCAGCGAGTGGAAGTCGAGCACGGCGCTCGCGAGCGGCATCGGCACCTGGTCCTCGGCCTGGAAGCGCACCGCGGCGGCGAGCTCCTTACGATCGGTCACCGGAGGCAGTTCCAACATCCGCAGCACGGTGCGCTGGTTTGCAAGGCCGACCCGCACGCGCTTGCCGAGCCGCCCGTCCTTGAAGAGCTCCGCCAGCGCTTCGCCGAGCGCGGCCTCGTCATAAACCTCGCCCTCGCGGACCGTGTCTGGGGGAAGCGGAGCGCCGGCCGCCTGCTCAACGACGATCCCACCGTTGACATGCGCCTTAACAGCGGCGACATACCCGGGCTGGATATCGAGGCCGACAATGTCCGCGCCGCGATTCTTGCCGCCGATCGGAAGGCGGATGTTGGTCAGTGCGCTGAGCTTGGGCATTGGAAGGGGATTAGCTGCGTTCGCCTAGGCATTCGAGCGGGAGCGCTTCGCGCGGCGACAGTGGAGCTTCACGACCCGTCATCGGCCCGATCCGCGGATCGCTATAGGGGCAATTGAGGCGATCGCCTATTCGTCCATCGGGTCCATCGGAGGCCAAGAATCGTGCTATCGGGGCATTCGCCGCCAGATCCAGCGTTTGGAGGTCGGCATATGTCGCCCGCATGGGAGGCTGATCGGCGTCCAGCCACGATCGCTTGAGCCGCGGGATCGGCGGGGCCGAGACTGTCTGTCGCTAAGCTGGCGATATGACGACAAAGGAAAAGCTTCGAGCGCAGCTTGAGGAGCTTTCCGAGCAAGAGGCGGAGCATGCGCAGATCATCGTCAAGCCCCCTGAGCCGGACGTGGTCGGGCTTCCCGACGGCTGGGGTGAGACGCTGACCGGCGAGCCAATGCCGAACGTCGTTGCCGCGGTGCGTCGTGTGCGCGACGAGCACTGAGCGTGCTGGTCGTTGACGCGAACGTAGTCGTCGAGGTCACCCTTGAGCGGTTAGGCCTGACGGCGCTTGACGCTCTCGGCGACGAGCAGTTGGTCGCGCCGTGGCTGCTATGGAGCGAGGTTCCGGCGGCGCTCAGCGCGATGGTCTTCCGCGCCGAAATATCACGCGAGCTGGGCGAGTCTGCACTCGGGCGCCTTGAGACGATCAAGATTGAGCCGCTCCATCCCGCTGGCCTGGTCACCGAGGCGTGGCGCATCGCCAAGGAGCGCGGATGGGCGAAGACCTATGACGCCGAGTATCTCGCTCTCGCCCAGCTGCTCGACTGCCGCCTTGTCACGCTCGACGGACCACTGTGGCGCGCCACCAGAAACCTCGGCTATGTCGTGACGCCCGAGGAACTCAAGCCCCACACAGAGGAGAAGTCTCCATGAGTGGCGAGCCGATCTCCGACATCCCGGCCAACGACCGCCGCGCGCGCTGGCTCTCTGGACCGGAGTTGCGCCGGCAACTTGCAGACCGTGCCGCCGATCCGGCTCTACGGCAAGAGCTGGACGAGCTCGCAGGCCAGACGCTCGGGGAGCTTTGAGCGCACCCGTCGCAGTCTGAGCTGGCCGCTCGCGCTGGCCCAGGGCCAATCAAGTCGACCCCTGTGCGGGTCGATGCTTGTTGCATGAGGCCAACTCGGCACGGCTCCGCGCTGCGTGGGTCTTCCCCTGCCCTCGCGGCGCCCGCGGACGGCCAGGCGCCGTTCGCCCTGTCCAGGTTGGCTACCACCCATCGGCGCCTGCTGACGATCACGGTCGTGTTCGCGCTGTGCGCGGCCGGCCTTTGGGTCCTGCACCAGCAGACCAGGCCGCACTATCGACTCAGCCCCACGGCAGCGATCGCGGCGGCGCGCGCGAACAAGGGTGATCGCGAATTTCTGGCGCACCATCCGACCACCAGCGCTCGGGTGATACCGCTCGACTCCACGGTGCAGCGTGTCACCTTCTTCGACGGCCCGCGGGTCGTGCTGGACGCGGCGGTTGGGGAGCATGGTGAAGTGGTGGCCGGCGAGGAGCATGTTCCTGGGGTGCCCGCCTCCGGTGCCGCGCTCGCCAACTCGCCGTGGGTCCTTGGCCTCCTGAGCGTGCTCTTTCTGCTTGCCACGCTTGTCGTCCCGCTTCGGCGCATTCAGAATCTCGACGCGCTTGTGCTTGCGAGCCTCACGCTCACCGTGCTGCTGATCAACGCGCGCCTGGTCACCGCGAGCGTGATCTGCGCGACGCCGGCGCTCTGCTACCTGATGGTCAGGTGCCTGTTGGTTGGCCTGGGTTCCAGCGGGGCGCGCGCCGCGTCCGCGGGCACGCCGCTGCTCGACTGGCTGTGGGCTGGATGGGAGCCTGGGCAGCGGACACGGATGCTGCGCCTGCTCGTTCTCGCCACGACCCTCGCATTCCTGATGATCACGCTCACCTCGAGCGGCTATACCGACGTCGCGGCGGCCTCGCTCAATGGCGCCACCGACATTCTGCACGGGGTGATGCCCTACGGGCACATCCAATTGGCGTTCCACGGCGATACATATCCCCTGCTGAACTACCTGCTCTACGTCCCCGCGGCGCTGTGGCTTCCGGTGAGCAGTGGCTTCAGCGATCTGACGGGCTCGCTGTTTACGACCGCCGTCGCCAGCCTGCTCGTGGGTTGGGCGCTATATCGGATCGCGGGAAGTCGCGAACTCGGCGACGCGGGTGAGCCCCGGACCGACGATCGCCTGCGCGCGACGCTCATGTGGTTCGCCTTTCCCCCCGTGCTGCTCGCCGCCTCGGGTGGCGCAAACGACCTCGTGCTGGCCGCCTGCCTGGCGTGGATGCTAGCGCTCCGCACGCGAACCGCCGCTTCGCTATTGGTGCTGGCGATGGGCATCTGGGTCAAGCTCGTGCCGTTGATCCTGTTGTCGATCTGGATTCCCTACCGCCGTCGCGGGCTATGGCACGCCTGCGCGGCCGGACTCGTACTGTCCGCGGCCCTGACGGGCCTCCTGCTGCTCCTCGGCGGCCCGGGCGCTATCTCCGCGATGGTCCATGCGATCTTCTTCCAGTTCCAGCGCGGCTCCTTCTTCGCCCCTTGGTACACGTTCCACCTGCTGTGGCTGCAGCCGCTGGCGCAGGCTTTGGTGCTTGCGATCGTGGTGGCCTCGGTGCTGTGCCTGCGAGCCGACCGCTCCGCCCGCACGGACCTCGTCCGGTTGAGCGCGCTCGCGGGCGCTCTGCTTCTGGGCGTGCAGCTCGCGGCCAACTACTGGACGTGGTCCTACCTGCCGTGGGTGTTCCCGTTCCTCGCCGTCGCGCTGTTCATGCCCCAGCGTGAAGCGACTGCCCGGCCGCGGATGGCGGAGCAGCGGGAGCCGTCGGGCTTCGCGCTGCTCAGTGGATGAAGGTCTGGGAGTACCAGCTGACGATCGGCTGACCCGCGAAGATCGCGACAATCCCCCCGAACGCGAGGAAGGGTCCGAAGGGGACCGCCGTCTTCCGTGCGACATTGGCGCCCTTGCGGGCGGCGATCACTGCGCCGACCAGCACACCTGAGATCAGCGCGATCAGGATTGCGGGCGCGACCGCGGTCCCGAGGAAGAGCCCCATAACCCCCGCGAGCTTGACGTCGCCCATCCCCATCCCTCCGGGGTAGGCCAGCGCCGCGATCAGCAGGAAACCGCCCGCGGCGGCCCCGGCGATCAATCGCGTCGACTCACCGCTGGGATCGAGCGCGGTTCCCAGCACGAGCGCAAGCACCGCCCCGGTCCCCGTCAGCGTGTTGGGGATGATGCGGTACTCGAGGTCGATCAATGCCGCGGGCACGAGAATCAGGATGAGCACGACCGAGAGCGCGATCCCGGCCGCCGTGTCGCTGCTCAATACCGCGCCGGCGCACAGCAACGCGGTGGTGGCCTCGACCAATGGGTAGCGCGTGGAGATGCGCACCCCGCAGTCGCGGCAACGGCCGCGCAGCAGTAGCCACGAGAGCACCGGCACGTTGTCGTAGGGCCGGATCTGCGTGCCGCAGGAGGGGCAGCGCGAGCGTGGTTTGACGATCGATTCGCGCCGGGGAAGTCGGTATGCGACGACGTTCAGGAACGAGCCGAAGAGGGCTCCGAACACGCCGGCGAGGGTGGCCTGCATGAGTAGATGATCGGCCGTCGCGGGCGCCGGCTTGAGAACATGGGCAACCGGCACACCCGTTGCATGCACCGATCGTCGGGCACCCATGCGGACGCGGTTGTGCTTTACCAGGTGCCGCCCGCCGTGCAGCCGCCGTGGCCCGCGGGTTCGCATTTGAAGGCTACTTCGGTGCGCTTGGTGAGATATTTGAACTTGTCCCCACCGGACGTGGCGACCGATTCCACTTCGTATCCTTCGTTGCTGGCTTTGATGACCACCGGCGTCGCCTCAATGTGGTTCTTGAGCGTGGGCTCAATGGCTTCCAGTAGCGTGAGTTCGGCACCTTCGTAACTGCCGCTGTGTTCGGTCGAGTAGGTCTCCATAGCGGTCTGCAAGGTCCCGATCTGGGACTTGGCGCCCGCGTCGTTGGCCTTCGTCTTCTGGCTCAGGAAGGCGGGGATCGCGATCGCTGACAGGATGCCGATGATGAGGATCACGACCAGCAGTTCGATGAGAGTAAAGCCAGCCTCGCTCGCGGTGCCCTGGTACAGTCGGCTATACATTGGAGTTCTCCCGGATCAAGAAGGGGCGGCCCGTGGGCCGCCCCTTCTGCTGCCGAAACTTCGTTCGACAGATCGAGCACATCGCTTCTTACCAGGTTTTAGCTGCGGAACAGCCGCCGCCCGTCCCTGTGCAGGTGCGTTCGATTTTGCCTTTGTTGTTGGTGATAGTGAACTTGTCTTTGGTCGCTTTCGCTTCCGACGAGACAACATATCCTTCTGATCCTGTGACTGACACGACTAGCGGTATCGCGTTGGATTCGTCTTCCAGCGTTGGCTCGATTTTCTTCAGTTCAGCGAGAGTCGCGCCTGCATATTCGCCAGAATGTTCGGTCGAGTAGGTCTCGATCGATGTCTGCAGCGTCCCGACCTGAGTCTTGGCACCCGCGTCGTTGGCCTTGCTCTTCTGGCTCAGGAACGCGGGAATGGCGATCGCGGACAGGATGCCGATGATGAGAATAACGACCAGCAATTCGATGAGCGTGAAACCACCCTCATCGGCGGTGCGCTGGCGCAGTCGATGCAACATTTTGATCCTCCTAGGATCTGGGGTATAGGGCGCCAGCCCCTGGTCCCATCGCCCTAATTGGCGATACGCCCCCCGCGGGTCGATCTCGATCGGCCTGTGAGGGTCGCCGGCTTTGCTACGCACCTTTTAATGGATGCTCTGCCCTGACACCTCTGGCTGGCTCTTGTTGGGCTCAGCATCGGCAGGCATATACCGCGCTTGAGCCTCGCAAGTGCCCTTGGACAGATAGGCGCGGGAGTCGGAATGGCCCATCGCCGCGGCCGCGCACTCTTCGGTCCCCGCGCCCAACGCCGCCCGCGTCGGCGGCAGGTCACTCGTTCGTTCCGCCGGCCTCCGAGTCGAGCCCTACGCGACCACGTCTACGGCCGGCTCTGCCTGGGCCTCCGCGCTACCGCTGCCGGCCGGGTCGCGCTCCAGCCATGCGGCCTGGGCGTCGATGCCCGTGAGGCGGACGGCGCCGCCCTGGCACCAGGGGCAGGTCACGTCACGCGCCTCTCCGCCGAGGTTGGAGATCACCTTGCCGGTCCCCCGGCAGGGCATACATGCTTGGGGCTCATCGTTCTTGGGCATCGAACGGCGAGAATAGCGCCATCGCCATGAGGACATCCAACCGAGTCGTCGTGTGGGTCGCGCTTGCCGCGGTCACGATCCTTGCCGCGGTGTTGCGCTTTGCGCACCTTGGGCAGGTCGTCAGCGACCCCTTCTACGACGCCGCCGTCAGAAGCATGGGGCTCTCTTGGCATAACTTCTTCTTCGGGGCGGTCGAGCCGTCGGGGGCCGTCGCGATCGACAAGCCGCCGATCGATCTGTGGCTGCAGGTCATCAGCGTGAAGCTGTTCGGCTTCGGATCGACGTCGTTGAAGTTGCCCGAGGCGCTCGCGGGCACGATCGCGGTGCCGCTGCTGTTTGCGGGGGTCATGCCGGTCTTTGGCGCTCGCGCCGGGCTCGCGTCGGCGCTCGCGCTCGCGGTGCTGCCGATCGAGGTGATCACCGCTCGCAGCGACACGATGGACGCGGTGATGATGTTGTTGACGGTGCTCGCGCTCGCGCTCGCGGTGCGGGCGGTGATCAGCGGGCGCACCCTCTGGCTGCTGGGGGCCGCCGCTGCGCTCGGCGTGGCGTTTGACGTCAAGCTGTTGGAGTCGTTGATCGCACTGCCGGGGATCGCGTTGCTCGCCTGGCTTGGGTTGCCCGGCAGCGGACGCCGGAGAGTCGGGCAGCTGGCATTGGCGGGCGTTGTTTATGTTGCGGTCGCGCTGCTTTGGCTGAGCGCCACGCTGCTCTACCCGGCGCACGACCGGCCCTGGGCGTATGGATCGACCAACGGCAGCGCATGGAACGCCGCATTTGTCTTCAACGGCCTCGAACGGCTGGAGGGCACGGCCAATGAAGGCGTCCAGGCCGGCTTTCGGGTCGGATATCCATACCCCGAGGCCACGCAGGCCGAGCGCGATGCGATCCCGATTGTCCCCCCGTCCCCCACCCGATTGCTCGCCCGCATTGGCCCGCTCTCGGGCGAGCGGCTCGGTATCGAGGTGCTCGCCGGGCTACTGCTCGGGGGGGCATTGCTCGGGTCATTGCTTTGGGAGCGGCGACCGATCGAAGCACGGTCGGATCCGCGTGATGGACCCGATGGCGGCGAGGCTGTTGCGGGCGCGGTGGATGGCGGTGGCGCGAGAGGCGATGGGAACTCGGTGGGCCCGTCTTTGGAGTCCCGCCTGAAGCTCTCGCTGATCGCCGGATTGATGCTCTGGCTGCTCGTGGGCATCCTCTTGTTCAGCGATATGGGGCGCCTGCACCCCCGCTATACCGAAGGCTTCACGCCCGCCGTCGCCGCAACATTGGGGATCGGCGTCGTCTGGGCGACCGAACGACATAGCCTCGCGCGACTGCTCGCATTGAGCGTGACACTGCTCGCGGTGGCTATATATGCCGAGCGGCTGCTGTTCGGTACGACAGCGGTGTGGTGGATCGCGGCGATCGGGGCGGTTGGGGCGCTCGCGCTCGCCTGGATCGGCCGGCCCGATGGCGAGGCGCTGCATTCCGGCGCATTGGCGCTCGCGCTCATCTGCCTGCTCGCAATCCCAACGTGGTCCTCACTGCGCGTCGTGCATGAAAACGTGTCCGACACCAACCGCCTCGGCGTCCTGCATCCGGGCGAGCTTCAGCCGCTCTCGGCCTATCTGCGCGCCCACCAGGGCTCCGCCTACTACGAGGCCGCGTTTGACTCGGGCACGAAGATGGGCGAACTGGTCGTGCGTGACGCCCGCCCGATCCTCGTGCTGACGACGCTCAACGGCCGCGTCTTCACATCCGTCGCCCGCCTGCGCGCGCTCGCCACGGCGGGGAAGGTCCGCTACGCCTTCATCGACGGCGGCTGCGGGCCGCACTCCCCCCCCACGAACGCCGACTGCTCGGCGCCGGCCCGTTGGGTTGTCGCGCACGGAACCGACGTCTCCAAGACCGCGGGCATGCCGCGCGCCGGAATGGTGTGGCGCCTGCCGTGACATACCCTTCCCCCCACCGGAGAAGTCCGGACGGCCCAGGTCTCAGCAGTTGCTCGCGTAAGCGAGCATTCGGCAGACTTCCGACATCCGCGCCGAATCAAGGGTCGTGACGTATTGGGTCAAGAATGCCTTCTGAGCCAGCAATGTGTTGTGGACGGCGAGGACGCAATCGACGGGCATTCCGTCTTGTGGTCCGAGCTCGATCTCGGTGTCCCAGCCGCGAGCGGTGCCGGTGGCGGGCACAGCGATCACGTCGAACTGGCGCTCGATGTGCTCGTCGCGGGTGAGGATCAACACCGGTCGGGGCTTGTCCGAGGGCGGCTCATATCGCCAAACCTCGCCGCGTGTCACGACGGAAGGTGGTCGTCCCAGGAAAACCCGGCAGCAGCCTCTTCCTCGGCCATTCGATGCATCGCCCGGGACGTAGATGCACGGGCCATAGCCGACAGGTTCCCCCAGTCGTCGATGACGCCCCCTGGCTCGACGTGGGCTGCCCGGAGTGCACGCTCAGCCTGCTCCTCACTCCAGGTGGGAGCCTCCTGGAGCACCAGCTCCTTTGCGGTCATACCCCAGATTCTATCGTGCGAACCAGGCGGCTCGGGCTCCAGGCGCGGCGAGTCGCGCCACGGCGGGTCCGAGCGGTAGCGTGCCACCTGTGAGCACGCTTGGCAGACACTCAGCGCGCCGCCGCCGGACACGGAGGTCCGGGGCACCCGCGCCCGTTGACATCGCGACACACGTGGACGATCCCAAATGACCACCATCGAGGCTCCACCCTCGCTCAAGATCCTCGTGGTCGACGATGAGGAGACGCTGCGTGAGACCCTGACGCGCTCCTTCTCGCGGGAGGGGCACGTCGTCGAGGCGGTCGGCACCGGGGCTGAGGCGATCGAGCGCGCGGGCACTGAGCAGTTCGACGTCGTGCTGCTCGATGTTGCGCTCGGTGCGGGGCCCAACGGATATGAGGTCTGCCGCACCCTACGCGAGCAGCGCAATGTCGTGCCGATCATCATGCTCACCGCGCTTGATACCGAGGCCGATGCGGTGCAAGGGTTGGAGGCCGGCGCCGATGATTATGTAACCAAGCCGTTTGGGCTCGCCGAGCTGCGCAGCCGCGTGCGCGCTGTGCTGCGGCGTTCTGGGCCGCGCGCGCTCGGGCGTGAGGTGCTGTCCGTCGGGCCTGTCGCGCTCGACCGCGGCCGGCGGGAGGTGAGCGCGCACGGGCAGCCCGTGCGCTTGACCTTCTCCGAGTTTGAGTTGCTCGCGCGTCTGATGTCCGAACCGGGCCGCCTGCTCAACCGCCAGGAGCTTCTGCGCGCGATCTGGGGGGACTCCGCCTACCGCGACCCCCGCGCGATCGACGTCCACATCCGCCACCTGCGCGAGAAGCTCGAGGAGCGCCCCGAGGATCCGCGGCTGATCCTGACCGTGCGGGGGGCCGGCTACCGCTTCGCCGAGCAGTGACGGAGCCGCGCGCACGGGGCTTCGCACCGTTGTCCTCCCGGCTGCTCGGACTGCGCCCCCGGCTACTCGCCGCGATGCTCCTGAGCTCGGTCGTGACGCTCGCCGTGGCGGCGCTCGCGCTGCTCTCGCCGCTCGAGCAGCGGCTGCGCGAAGACGGTGAAGCGACCGTCAAAACGGCGCTCGGGGCCTCACGCCCGGAGCTGGGTGAGATTCGCATCGACCCCGCGACGGGGCGGCCCTCCGAAGCGGAAGTGCGGACTGCTGCCGACACGTTGCGGCGGCGCTCGGACGCCGAGGTGGCGATCCTCGATAGCTCGCTGTTCGTGCTCTATGCCACCCCGTCCACGAGCCTCAACGTGCCCAACTACTACGGCCAGGTGCGCCTCGCGCTGCGCACCCATACGCCCGTCCACACGCTCATCGGCAACGAGCTGGTGGTGGCCGAGCCGCTGAAGATCGCCGGCCGGCGCTACGTCGTCGCGCTGACCCAGCGCCTGGACTACGTCGCCTCCGCCGTGCACGTCGTACGGACCGCCTTCGCCGAGGCCGCCGCGGCCGGCCTGCTCGTCGCGCTGCTGCTCGGCATCGGCATCGCAACGACGCTGCTGCGCCGCCTGGAGCGGCTGCGGGACGCCACCCGCGAGCTGGAGCGCCGCGGGGGGGGCGGGTTCGAATCCGACCCGCTGCCCGAAGATCGTAGCCTCGACGAGATCGGCGAGCTCACGCGCGCATTCGCCCGAATGCAGTCCCGCCTGCGCGGCCAGGAGGCCGCCCGGCGATCGTTCGTCGCGACCGCCTCGCACGAGCTGCGCACGCCACTGGCCTCGCTCGACGGGATGCTCGAGCTGCTCGAGGACGACCTCGACCCTGCGCAGCTCGACCTCGACGACGCCCGCGAGCGCATTGCGAGCGCGCGTGAGCAGACGCGCACGCTCACCCACCTGGCCTCCGACCTGCTCGACCTCTCCCGCCTGGACGCCGAGGTCGAGTTGCGCAATGAGCCACTGGAGCTCGGCGAGCTCTGCCGCGCAGTGGCTGCCGAGCTGGAGCTCGACGCCAGCCGGCGCCGTGTGGCGATCCACGCGCCGCCCCCGCCCGAGCCGTGCTGGGCGCAGGGGGACCCCGGTGCGGTCGCGCGCATCGTTCGCATCCTGCTCGACAACGCTTTGCGCGTCGCCCCGGCGGATTCGAATATCGAGCTAGAGTCCGCGCTCAATGGGCCCTCTGCCTTGCTCACCGTCCGCGACCGCGGCCCCGGGGTCGCGCCCTCCGAGCGCTCCCTGATCTTCGAGCGCTTCCAACGCGGCTCCTCGACGGGCGGGCGCTCCGGCTTCGGCCTCGGCCTCGCGATCGGACGGGAGCTCGCCTTGCGCATGGGCGGAGCGCTCGAGTTGCTCGACCCCGGCGCCAGCGAGGAGGGCGGGGCCCGCTTTCAGCTGCGTCTCCCAGCCGCCGCGAGCCTTGGCGAGGAGCGACGTACTTATGAGTGACGATTCCGACGTGCTCGCGGAGATCGCCGCACAGGCGCGGCTTTCCGGGCATCTTGCGCTCGACACCGAGTTCATGGGCGAGGGGCGCTACCGCACTCTGCTCTGCCTGATCCAGCTGGCGGTCCCCGACCACACCACCGGCCTGCGGATCGAGCTCGTCGACCCGCTGCTCGACACGCTCGACGGCGCGCCGCTGGCGGACGTGCTGGCCGATCCCGACGTCGAGGTAGTCGTTCACTCCGGCCGTCAGGACATCGCGCTTCTGCGCCGGCGCTTCAACACCCCGATTCGCAATATCTTCGACACGCAGATCGCGGCTGGTTTCGCGGGCCTGGCCGCGCAGACCTCCTACGAGACGCTGCTTTCGGAGCTGCTCGGCGTCCGTCTCGCCAAGAGCGCCTCCTTCACCCGCTGGGACACCCGGCCGCTGACGCGCGAGCAGCTCGCCTACGCGCGCGAGGACGTCGTTCACCTCCTGGAGCTCGCCTCCGAGCTGCAGCGCAGGTTGTCGGCCTCCGGGCGCCTGCTCTGGGCGCGCGAGGAGTGCCGCGCGCTGGAGCTTGTCTGCGACGAGCGCGACGAGGATCAGATCTTTGCGCGCCTCCCCCGCGTCCGCAACCTGAGCGCCGCGGCACAGGCGATCGCGCGCGAGCTCGTTTCCTGGCGCGAGCGCACCGCCTCCACGCAGGACCGCACGGTGCAGAGCGTCCTCAGCCGACGCCGCCCTGATCGAGCTCGCCAAGCGCCGCCCCTCCACCCTCAGCGATCTCGAGCAGATCCGCGGCTTCTCCCAGGGCGGCCTGCGCCGCCGCGGCGCCGAACTGCTCGACGTGGTGCGCGATGGATCCGACTCGTCCATATACCCCGCTCGACCGCCTCCCGCGCCACACGCCGCCCGATCCCTCGGACGCGCCTCTGATAGCGCTCTGCGAAGCTTTGGTGCGTGCGCGCGCGCGCGAATCCGACCTCGCCTACGAGCTGATCGCCGCGCGCTCGGACCTGCAGGCAATCGTCGCCGCCGCGCGCGCCGATGATCCCGAGCCAGACGTTCGTACGCTCCACGGCTGGCGCCGGGAGCTTGTTGGTGGCGAGCTGCTTGAGCTGCTCGCTGGGCGCGTTTCGCTTTCGGTTCGTGCTGGGAGGCTTGACATCGGGCCGCTTTGAGCGCGTTCGGATGTCGGGTTGGGCGAGTCTGATGCTGATGCTTGGAGTCGGAGACAGCGACCCTGGCGGGATCTGGGGCAGATCGGACGATCGCCCACGGCCGTTTGAATCCTTGGTCTGCCTCTGATAGAACCCTCGGAATGTCCCGTGTACTGGAACTGCTGTTTGGCGTCGTGCGGTTAGCCTGGGCATGTTTGGCGATCCGCCCGAGAAGGCGGGACCGGCGTGCTCGCGCGCAAGCCGCGAAGAGCGTGATCGTGCTGGGCGCTTCCCAAGCGGTCCTGCTGACCGCCTCGCAAGCCGCAGTCTTGGCATTGGGGCCGTCGGGGATGGTCGTGCCCGATGTGGCGGCGGCCGAATCTATCTGCACGGACAAATGGGAAGTGGGCGAAGGAACGTGGTCGACGGCAGCGGACTGGTCTGAAGGGCGCGTTCCGGGATCCACCGATGTGGCTTGTATCGGGTCGGGTAAGACGGTCACGGTCACCACCACGGCCGTGGCGGGGGTCGTTCAGGGCGAAGGAGGCGTCACGATCACAACCGGTTCGCTGGAACTGACGGACGTCCTGGAAGTGTCGGTCCTCCATTCGCTGACTTTGAATGGTGGCTCGGCCACGTTGACCGGTGCGGCGACCTTGCAGGTGTCCGGCTCGTTGTCCTGGCCCAACGGAAAGATGTTGGGCTCGGGCTCGACAATCTTGATGAGCGGCGCGTCGGGGTCTAAAGAAGTATCTGGCGAAATAACCCTCGATCAGCGGGCGTTCGTCAACGAAGGTACGTTTACTCTGGCGAAAGGTTTGATCGCCATGGAAGAAGGTGCCGAGATCCAGAACGCGGGGACCTTCAATCTCACTTCGTCCGGGACCGATCTCTCAGCCAAAGGCCTCGGCTCGGCACCGCTGCTTGTGAACACCGGGACGTTGCAGAAACCTTCCGGCAGCGAAATCGCGCAGATCAACACCGACTTCGAAAACAAAGGCACAGTCAACGGCAAAACGGGGTCGATCGCATTCACAGGTTCGAGCAATACAGGCACACTGGCGAGCGGGAGCATATTGGAAGGCGCAGTCTCCCTCGCCGGCCCAGCAGTAACCGGCGACAACTTCAGCTCACCCAGCGGAACGGTAGCGGTCGAAGGAGGCAGCCTATCGATCGCGAGCAGCGACACAGCGACAGTAGCCGGCTTGGAACTAACCGACGGAGGCATCCTGTCCGGCGCAGGGACCCTGAAGGTATCCGGTTCGCTGTCATGGCCGAACGGGACAATGTCCGGGTCGGGCTCGACGATCTTGATGAGTGGTGCGTCTGGATCTAAAGAAGTATCTGGCGAAGTCTTGCTCGATCAGCGGACGTTCGTCAACGAAGGTACGTTTACTCTGGCGAAAGGTTTGATCGCCATGGAAGAAGGTGCCGAGATCCAGAACGCGGGGACCTTCAATCTCACTTCGTCGGGGACCGACCTCTCAGCCAAAGGTTCCGGCGCGGCACCGCTGTTTGTGAACACCGGAACGTTGCAGAAACCCTCCGGCAGCGAAATCGCGCAGGTCTACCTCAACTTCGAAAACAAAGGCACAATCGACGGCAAAACAGGGACAATCGCATTCTCAGACTCAAGTAGCACAGGCACATTGGCGAGCGGAAGCGTACTGGAAGGAGCAGTCTCCCTCGCCGGCCCAGCAGTAACCGGCGACAACTTCAGCTCACCCAGCGGAACGGTAGCGGTCGAAGGAGGCAGCCTATCGATCGCGAGCAGCGACACAGCGACAGTAGCCGGCTTGGAACTAACCGACGGAGGCATCCTGTCCGGCGCAGGGACCCTGAAGGTATCCGGTTCGCTGTCATGGCCGAACGGGACGATGTCCGGGTCCGGCTCGACGATCTTGATGAGCGGCGCGTCGGGGTCGATAGAAAAACTGAGTAGCCAGCCTCTCGACCAGCGGACCTTCGTCAATGAAGGGACTTTCACGATGACGGAAGGCTCTATCGAAATGGGCGATGGCGCCAAGATCAAGAACCTGGGGACTTTTAAGGCAAACGCGGAGGGTTCTGCCCTGAACCACAAAGGCGAAGCCGGGGCAGCCGGGCTGTTCGTGAACTCGGGGACTTTTGAGAAGACCGTAGGTGCCGAAACCTATGTCGACGTGGACTTCGCGAATTTGGGGGCTATCAAGGAAACCTCAGGCAAATTTTCCTTCCGCGATCCGGTCGTAGCGGAAGGGCCGACGCAGTACGGAGGCTCAGAAAACCCGTCGGCGCCGGGGCAGCCGCCGCTCCCGGAATGCACGGACCCAGTGGATTGTGCGACGGGGAACTTCTCCGAGAAACAGACCGATCTCGCTGTCGGCGGCCGTGGTGTTGGGCTGGTGTGGACGCGCTACTACAATGCCCAGGCTGCGGCGGCGGCGAACACGAAGGGCATGTTCGGCTACGGGTGGAGCAGCTCGTTGAGCGACCATCTCGTGGTCGAAGCGGGCACGAAAGCGATGTTGGTTCAGGCGGATGGGAGCACGGTGCCGTTCACGGACAGCGGTGGGAAATATACCGGTCCGGAATGGTCGGAGGATACATTTGGCGGCTCGGGGTCCGGCTATACGTTGCGATTGGCGAACCAGACGATGTATAAATTCAATGGGAGCGGAAGACTGGAAAGCGTGATCGACCGCAATGGGAACGAAACTACTCTGGCGTACAATGGCGCGGGGCGCCTGGAAAAAATCACGGACCCCGCCGGCCGTAAAATAACGCTTGCGTATAACGGTGAAGGGCTGGTGGAAAGCGCGAAAGACCCAATGGGCCATACCGTGAAATACACATATGAATCGAGCGAGCTCGCGAGCGTTACGGAGCCGGGCGAATCGAGCGCGCGATGGCAGTTCAAATACAACGGCTCGCACGAGATAACGACGATGACCGACGGGCGTAGTGGGAAAACCGTCAACGAATACAACGGCTCCAACCAGGTCACTTCCCAGGAAGACCCGATGGGTCATATAACGACGTTCGAATACGAAGCTTTCCAGACGAAGATCACGAACAAAGCGACGGGCGACGTCACCGACGAGCAATTCGACAGCAATGGTCTGCCGTTCGCGGTCACCCGGGGCTATGGCACGTCGAGCGCGACGACCGAGAGCTTTACGTACAACGCTTTGAACGAGCCACTGGCCGTCACCGATGGGAATGGGCATACGACCGAATACACCTATAACGGCTCGGGAGATCGGACAAGTATGATCGATCCCGACAAAGACGAAACGAAATGGACATACGACGGCACCCACGACGTCCTGACGGTCGAGACGCCCAAGGGCGAGACAACGACGATCAAACGCAACAGCAGTAATGGGAATGCGGAAACGATCGAACGACCTGCCCCGGGCGGCAAAACACAGATTACGAAATATAAATACGACAGCCATGGGAACCTGGAAAAGGTCACCGATGCGCTGGAACATACGTGGAGCTATGGATACGATACCGAGGGCGACCGGACCTCAGAAACGAGCCCCGAAACCGAGAAGCGGACATCCGGGTATAACGAAGACTCTCAGGGGATCTGGACGGTCAGTCCGCGGGGGAACGCAAGCGGCGAACTGACGAAGTACATGACCAGCGTCGAACGCGACGAACGGGGCCGTCCGCTGAAGGTCACCGACCCGCTCGGGCATACCGTCAAATATACCTACGACGGTGATGGAAACATCGAAACCACGACCGACGGCAATGGTCATAAAACGACCTACACCTACAACGCGAATAACGAGTCGACAAAAGTCAAAGAGCCAAATGGGACAGTAACCGAAACGGAATACGACGGGGCCGGTCGCGTAAGCAAGCAGATCGACGGGAACAAACACGCGACCGAATACGTCCGTAATGCGGTCGGCGAGATCACCGAAATAATTGACCCGCTCAAACGCAAGACGGTCAAGGAATACGATGCGGCCGGAAACCTCATAAAAGTGACCGACCCCGAAAAACGCACGACGACATACACGTATGATGCGGCGAACCGCCTCAAGGAAATCACATACTCCGATGGGAAAACGCACTCGGTCAAGTACGAATATGACGCAGACGGAGATCGCACGAGCATGGTCGATGGCACCGGAACAACGAGCTACACCTACGACGAACTCGATCGACTGACCAAAACTGAAGACGGACACGGCAATAAAGTCAGCTACGAATATACTCTGGATAACGAGCAGACCAAGATCACCTACCCCAACGGCAAATCGGTCACCCGGGCCTACGACCAGGATGGGCGACTGCAGAGCGTAACTGACTGGTCGGCACGCGTCACGAAGTTCGCCTACAATGCAGACTCCGACCTGAAGGCCACGACCTACCCTGAAACCAAAGGCGAAGCTGAAAACAAAACCGAAGATACCTACACATACAACGAAGCAGACCAGATGACCCAGGTCAAGATGGCAAAGGGAACTCTATCGCTCGCACAGATCAACTATGGCCGCGACAATGACGGCCAGGTTAAGGCCAATACCGAAAAGGGTCTCCCCGGCGAAGAAAACCACAGCGACACTGACGACGAAAACAACCGCATAACAAAAGCCGGCGGCACTCACGAATGGGAATACGACGCGGCGAACAATCCAACCAAGATCGGTACCCGCTCCTATGCCTATAACGCCGCCGATGAGCTCGAAACCCGCAACGGCTACTACTACAACGAAATGGGCGAGCGCACCAAGACCGCGCCCACCAAAGGCCCCGCAACCACCTACGGCTACGACCAGGCCGGCAACCTGATCTCGGTCACAAGGCCCGAAGAAGGCGGCACCAAAGGTATCAGCGACACCTACACCTACAACGGCGATGGACTACGCGCCAGCCAAGCCAACAGCGAAGGCACGAAGTACATGGCCTGGGACATAGCCGAAAGTACTCCCCAGATCCTCAATGACGGCCAGAACAGCTATATCTATGGGCCGAATGGCATCCCGATCGAGCAGATCAACAGCGAAGGCAAGGCGCTCTTCCTTCACCACGACCAGCAAGGCTCGACCAGACTACTGACTGGATCGACCGGTATCGTCGAAGGCGAGATGACCTACGACCCGTATGGCAACCAAATCGCCAGCTCGGGGACCAAGACGACCCCACTCGGCTATGACGGCCAGTACACCAATTCCGACACGGGGCTGATCTACCTCCGCGCGCGAGAGTACGACCCTGCTACCGATCAGTTCATGAGCGTCGATCCCCTGCTGGCGTTTACTGGTGCGCCGTACACGTACGCGACAGATAATCCGGGCAACGTCCTCGACCCGACCGGACTCTTCTCGGTTGGGGAAATCGCCGGCGCGGTGGAAGAAGCAGCCAGTACAGCGGCTAGTGCAGTCAAAGAAGGCGTCCAGACTGCGGCGAGCGCGGTCAGCGAAGGAGCCAAAGCAGCGGGAACCTTCGTGGTCGAACATCCCGTCGTCATTACTGCGGTCGGATGTACGGCTGGCGCGCTCTTGAGTCCAGCCGTATGCGGTGGTGCGATCGCCCTCAGCTACGGATTGAGCACGAGAAATAATATTAACGAATACCTGAATGGCAACCTCAACGCCGAACAGCTGCTCGGGAAGCAGTTGCTCACTGCGGGCGTTGCCATACTCGGGGCGGCGCCGGGTCTGCCGCTGCTCAGCACAGAGGTCGCCGCAGGTCTTGCCCGGAGTTCGACGCTCATTCAGTTGCTCGTCAACAGCTATCTCGAGGGGCCAGATATCGCGTTCAATCTCTTCGAGCCGCAGATCGGTTGCGAACTTGGAATATGATGAAAGCCAGGACCACAGAGCGCACTGTCTATCGCAACCTTTTGGCTAACACGCTTGTGTGGATCATGATGACGTTTGGGACACTGGTCTTTTTGGTAGACCTTGTCGAAGACGCTGAACTGAACAAGCCGGCGGCAATTATGGTAATCGATGCTGTGTGCATGGTGGCCTTCCTTGTGCCCGCTGTCCGTTTTCCCTATAATGGGGTCATCGCGTTGCCAACGGAAGTTGTGGTGCGTAACATCATGAAAACGCATAGAATCGCATGGAGCGAGATCGAGCGATTCGAGATGGCCAAATATGACCCGTGGCCACAAGTGGGTGTCGTGGTGTTGCGAAGCGGCAGGCGTATTCCGATGACGGCGCTCCAGTTCGCACTCGCGACGACCGTTGCCCAACGAGCGGTGGCTGACCTGAATCGACAACTCTCCGCTCGAACGGGGAAGGACTCCACGGCAGACGACTACCCGACAGCGAAGCCGTCATCGGAGCCGCGAGCTACCTCGCCTGGGGTATAGAGGGCGCCGGTTCGGCGGGCAATCCGGACGAACTGCGCGGACAGCCTGATATCGTCTATGACATGAGTCTGCACATCAAATTGGAGAACCTGGAGCCGATGAGCCGCGATGAAGCGCTCGCGATGCAGGGCACTGGCTGGGATGGCGACCTGGATGAACTACGTGGCGGGTCTGCTCCCCGGAGGGCGCTATTCGATGTGGTTGTACACCGTGAACAGCGGCATGTACATCGAGATCACGATGAAGCCGACGATCGAGCCGATGACGATGATCATGATCGGCTCCATGATCGAGGTGAGGGCCTTCACCGAGGCGTCCACGCGGTCTTCGTAGAAGTCGGCGACCTTGTCGAGCATCGCGTCCAGCGCGCCCGTTTCCTCGCCGACGCCGACCATGTGCGAGACCATCATCGGGAAGATCGAGGATCTGCGCCGAGCGGGGCGGCGATCGTGCCGCCGCGCTTGACCGAGGCGATCACGCCGTCCATCGCCTCTTCGACGACGACGTTGCCGCCCGTTTGGCCGGTGATCTCCAGCGCCTGCAAGCAGCGGCACGCCGGCGGCGGTCAGCGAGGCGAGCGTGCGCGACCAGCGCGCGATCGCCACCTCCTGCACGATCGTGCCGATCTTCATCGGGACGCGCAGGCGGAAGCGGTCCCACTGCGGCCGGCCCCACAGGAGCTCGACTTCCACTTGATGAAGGCGCCGCCACCACCCCGGCGACGACGGCGAACATCAGCCACCAGTCGTTGGTCACGATGTGCGAGAGGCCACCGAGAACTTCGTGATCGCCGGCAGTTCGCCGCCGAATTCCTTGAAGACGCTCTCGAACACCGGCACGAGGAAGGCGACGAGCGCCATCATCACGCCGACCGCGAAGACGAGCACCAGCGTCGGGTAGATCATCGCCGATTTGATCTGGCGGCGCAGCGAGGCGTCCTTCTCCAGCTGGTCGGCGACGCGCAGCAGCGCGCCCTCGAGCACGCCGCCGGTCTCCCCCGCGCGCGTCATCGCGACGAACAGGGGGTTGAAGACCTTCGGGTGGCGCTCCATCGCAGTCGCTCAGCGGCAGGCCCGCCTCGACGTCCTTGCGCACCGCCACGATCGTTTCCTTGAGGAACTTGTTCTCCGTCTGATCCTCCAGCACGTACAGCGCGCGCAGGATGCTCATGCCCGAGGTGATCATCGTCGCCAGCTGGCGCGAGAAGACCGCCAGGTCGGCCGCCTTGACGCTCTCCATGAAGGCGAGCTTGATCTCGTTGGAGGCGTGCTTGTCGGCGATCTCGAGGACGATCAGCCCGCGCGCCTTCAGCTGGTCGGAGACCGCCTGCTTGGAGTCGGCGTCGACTTCGCCCTGCGCCTTCACGCCGGCGAGGTCCATCGCCTTGAAGACGTAGGTGCTCACGTCACGCCGCCAGCGAGCCGGCGCCCAGCAGGCGCCGCAGCTCTTCGGGGGTGGACGAGCGCGATTCGGCCATTTTCTGGGAGATCTTGCCGGCGCGCACGAGCGTCGCCAGCGAGGCGTCCATCGTCTGCATCCCGTGCGCGGTGCCGGTCTGCAGCGTCGAGTAGATCTGGTGGGTCTTGCCCTCGCGGATCAGGTTGCGCACCGCCGGCGTGGGCACCAGCACCTCGCACGCGACCGCCCGGCCCGAGCCGTCCGCGGTGGGCAGCAGCTGCTGGGTGACGATCCCCTGCAGGCAGACCGACAGCTGCACCCGCACCTGGCCCTGCTGGTGGGGCGGGAAGACGTCGATCACGCGGTCGATCGTCTGCGCGGTGTCCTGCGTGTGCAGCGTCGCAAACACGAGGTGGCCGGTCTCGGCGGCGGTCAGCGCGGTGGAGATCGTCTCCAGGTCGCGCATCTCGCCGACGAGGATCACGTCGGGGTCCTGGCGCAGCGCGGCCTTCAGCGCGTCGGAGAAGCTCTGCGCGTCGGAGCCCAGCTCGCGCTGGTTGACCAGGCAGCGCTTGTGCGGGTGCAGGAACTCGATCGGGTCCTCGATCGTCATGATGTGCTCGTCGCGGGTCTGGTTGATCTCGTCGATCATCCCCGCCAGCGAGGTGCGACTTGCCCGAGCCGGTGGGGCCGGTGACGAGCACGAAGCCGCGCGGCTTGCGCGTGAAGTCGTGCACGGTCGCGGGCAGGCCGAGCTCGTCGATCGAGGTGAGGTCGACCGGGATCAGGCGGAAGGCCGCGCCGATCGCGCCGCGCTGGTAGTAGGCGTTCACGCGGAAGCGGGCGTGGCCGGGCACCGAGTAGGCGAAGTCGATCTGCCAGTCGGTCTCCAGGCGCTGGCGCTGGTCGCCGGTGAGGATCGAGTAGACGATCTCGCGCGTGTCGGTGCCGGCAGCAGCATCGGGTACTCCTCCAGCGGCGTGAGGCGCCCGCGCACGCGCACGGTCGGGTGCGCCCCCGCGGCGAGGTGCAGGTCGGAGGCGCGGCGGGAGACGACCTCCATCAATAGGTCTGCGAAATCAATGCCCATCGCCCTGCCCATCGGTCACCGCGCACCCGTTTGCGCGGCGCCCGCGGGCGCGAGTGGACGGAAATACGAGTGGGCGGCCCTACGTTGCACGAAATCTTGCAGTACAAGCCGACGCACATCCCTTCGAGGAGCGCCGCACCGACGGAGATCGGTCACCGGCGTCCTAGCCCAAGGACGCGCGAGAGCTCGGCTATCGAGGTGCGGCCCTGGCGGACCTTGTCCAGGCCGTCGTCGCGCAGGCGGCGCATCCCCTGCTGGACAGCCACGTCGCCAGCTCCTCGGCGGACGCGGCGCTCCAGCGCCAGCGCGCGGATCTCGGGGGTGACGCTCATCACCTCGTAGATCCCCGCGCGGCCCGCGGTAGCCGGAGCCGCCGCAGCGCCGGCAGCCGACGGGCTCGTACGCCTCCAGGTCGACGAGCGCCTTGTAGCCGTTCTGGCGCAGCACCTCCGCGGGGATGATCGTGCGCTTCTTGCAGTGCGAGCACAGCGTGCGCACGAGGCGCTGCGCGAGCACGCAGTCCAGCGCGGAGGCGACGAGGAACGGCTCGATGCCCATCTCGATCAGGCGCGTGATCGCGGAGGGGGCGTCGTTGGTGTGCAGCGTGGAGAGCACGAGGTGCCCGGTCAGCGCCGACTCGATCGCGATCTGCGCCGTCTCGTGGTCGCGAATCTCGCCGACCATGATCACGTCGGGGTCGGCGCGCACCATCGCGCGCAGGCCGGTGGCGAAGGTGAGGCCGGCCTTCGGGGAGACCTGCACCTGGGTGATCCCCTCGACCTGGTACTCGACCGGGTCCTCGACGGTGATGATGTTCTTCTCCGGCGTGTTCAGTTCCTGCAGCGCCGCGTACAGCGTGGTCGACTTGCCCGAGCCGGTGGGGCCGGTGACGAGCACCGCGCCGTGGGTCTGGTGGAAGGCGTGCTCGAAGCGCTCGCGCGTCCTCGTCGCCCATGCCGAGCTTCTCGAGCTTCATCACGACGGAGTCCTTGTCGAGGATGCGCATCACGATCGACTCGCCGTGCACGCTCGGCAGCGTCACCACGCGCAGGTCGACGTGGCGGCCGTCGACGGTCAGCCCGACGCGGCCGTCCTGCGGCATCCGGCGCTCGGAGATGTCCAGTTCGGCCATGATCTTCACGCGCGAGACGACCCCGGGCCCCATTTTGCGCGGCACCGTGGTGATGTCCGTGCAGCACCCCGTCGACGCGGAAGCGCACGCGCGTCTCCTTGCCGTCGGGCGTGAGGTGCACGTCGGAGGCGCCCTGCTCGACGGCCTGCGCGACGATCTGGTTGACGAGCTTGATGACCGGCGCGTCGTCGTCGGTCTCGTGCAGTTCGACGACCTCCGCCTGGGCCTCCTCCGCTCGGCGAGCTCGCGCGGTGCGGCGACGACGTCGTCGAGGCGGTCCAGGCGCGAGATCAGCGCGACGATGTCCTCCGGCGCGGCGACCGCGACGCGCACCTCGTAGCCGGTCATGATCGCGATGTCGTCCACCGCGAGCACGTTGGAGGGGTCGGTCATCGCCACCAGCAGCGTGCGCTTGTCCACGAACGCGACCGGCACCGCCTGGTAGCGCTTGGCCGCCGCGGTCGTCACGAGGTTGGCGGCGCCCATGTCCACCTGGAAGACGCCGAGGTCGAGGTGGTCGAGGCCGTAGCGCTCGGCCAGCGCGCGCGCGAGGCCGTCGTGGGTGAGCGCGCCCTCCTCGACCAGCACCCGCTCGGGCGTCGTCCCCGAGCTGCGCGAGGTCGCGATCGCGTCGTCCACGCGCTCGCGCGCGACGAGGCCCATGTCGACGATCACGTCGGTCAGGAAGCGCGAGGAGGAGCCGCGGCGCGTCGGCGAGGTGATCCCCACGCGGCCCCTCGCCCGGCGCCTCGCCCGACCCGCCGGCCGCCCTGGGATGACCTCCGGTCCAGGCGCCTGCAGCCTCGCGCTCGGGCAGCGTCACGACCACCGCGGGCTGCTCCTCCATGCCGAAGATCTCATGCAGGTCGGTGCCGCCGTCAGGCCGCGCTCACGGCGCCCACCTCCGGTCTACGCGTCGCCGGCGTCCTCGCCGGTGCGGCGCGGCGCATGCCTCGAGCACGGTGGTCGACCTGACGATCGGGGCTGTCGTCATCGGCTGGCCGGTCCACAGTTCGAGGCTGAGCGCGCCCTGGGCGACGAGCAGCTCCAGGCCGTCGAGCGGTCGCCACTCCCTGCTCGCGCGCGGCGGCAAGCAGCGGTGTTCGGCCTTCGGTGTAGACGAGATCAACGACATACGAGTACTTACCGACCAGATCGTGCTTAAGGCCCAGCAGGTTGAGGCCGCTCTCCACGTCGCTAGCCGGTCGTACTAGCCCGACCGAAGTGCAGTTGATCAGGATGTCGGTCCTTTCGGGCAACCGCGACTGCCCGAACCCGCAAGCGCGCGTCCGAGCTCCTCCGCGCGATCCGGCGTGCGGTTCCACACCGACACCTCGCGCGCCCCCGCTTCGCGCAGCGCCCACACCGCCGCGCGCGCGGTGCCGCCCGCGCCGAGCACCGTCGCGGTGAGACCCCGCGGCGGGTGCCCGGCGCGCTCCATCGCCGCGATCAGCCCCGGCGCGTCGGTGTTCTCCGCGGCGATCGTCCCGTCGGGCGCGAAGCGTCAGCGTGTTCGCGGCGCCGATCGCCCGCGCCGCCTCGCTCGCCTCGTCGGCGAGCGCGAGCGCCGCCTGCTTGTGCGGGATCGTCACGTTCGCCCCCGCGGAAGCCGGCGCCGCCGAGCGCGCGGGCCGTCTCCTCGAACAGCTCCGGGGGCACCGGCAGCCGCTGGTAGTTCCACGGCGGCGCGAGGCCCAGCTCGCGCAGCGCGGCGTTGTGCATCGCCGGCGAGCGGCTGTGCGCCACGGGCCAGCCGAGCACGCCGAGACGGGTCGCCCGGGTGCTCCGTGCACCGGCGTCGGCGGGCCGCGCGCCGGGCGCCCGCGGGACTCACCGCCTCCGCTTCCTGCACGTCGGTTCGCGCCCGCCGTTGCGCGTCACCGCTTCCGGTAGGCCGCGGCGTTGGTTCGAATTCGGCGCGCTGGTCGAGAACACCAGGTCCCCGCAGCCGTCCGCGCCGTTGACGTAGTACAGGTAGGAGCACGTGCGCGGGGTGCGCGGCCGCCTCGATCGCGGCCACCCCGGGTTGCTGATCGGGGTCGGCGGCAGGCCGACGTGCGTGCGCGTGTTGTAGGGGGAGTCGGTGTGCAGCTGCGCCTCGGTCAGCGTCGCCGGAGAAGTCGGGACCGCAGCTGCTGTCGACCGCGTAGCGGATCGTCGCGTCGATCCCCAGCGCCATCCCGAGGCGCAGCCGGTTGTAGATCACCGCGGCGATCTTCGGCCGGTCGCCGGGGAGCAGCGCCTCGCGTTCGACCATCGAGGCGACGGTCAGCAGCTGGTAGGGCGTTATGTGAAGCGCGCGCGCGCGGCGGATCTCGGCGCGGGCCGAAGTTTTCTTCGAACGCCTGCAGCTGCAGCGCGACCAGATGCCGCGCGGGCGAGCCGGCGTACAGTTCGTAGGTCGCGGGGAACAGGAAGCCTTCGAGGTTCGGCGTCCCCGCCGGCGCCCCGTAGTGGGCGGGGTCGAGCAGCGGCACCGGCGCGGCCGCGCCGCGGCCAGGTAGCTGCCGCGTCAGGCCCTTCGCGCTCGCGATCAGCGCGATCTGCCCGCGCGTCTCGCCCTCGGGGATCGTGATCGTCACGATCTTTGGCGGGGGCGGCGGTGGCGGTGGCGCTTTGGTTTTGTGCAGCCGGGCAGCGCACTTCGCCAGCAGCGAACGACGACCCCACCGCGGCGACTCACCGCCGATCGCCGAGCGGACCGCCAGCCGCCTGCGGCTGGCCCGTCGGGTTACGTCTGACAGCCATGACTCCAGCATCAGCGCGGCCGCGCGCGAGTCCTCGGGCGTCGTGGCGGGTGGGCGGGCTTCCATCCGCTGCTGGGCCATGCGCGTGGTGAGAGCGCTCGTCGTGCAACTCCACCGGCACCCCCTCCCCCAGCCGCCGTGCGCCAGGCGCGCGGCGAACTCTGCGGGTCTCGCGCGTCTGCGCGCTGTCCTCACCCGAGCGCGAGCGGCAGACCGACGACGACGCGCTCGACCTCGCGCTCGGCGACGAGCGCGGCCAGCGCGTCGAGCCCGCGGCGGGTCCGCGGGCGCGGGATCGCGTCGATCGGGGTGACGATCGTCCCCGTCGGGTCGGCCACCGCGCAGCCGCAGCGGGCGCTGCCGTAGTCGAGGCCGAGGGTGCGCATCAGCCTGCGGGCGGGCTCTCCACGGGCGCACTCTCCGCCTGCGGGCTCTCCGCGAGCGCGGCCTCGATCGCGGCGCGGCCGGCCGCGAGCGCCTCCTCGGAGCTTCTCGACCTCGCGCCCTCCCGCCTGGGCGAGCGTGTCGCGTCCACCTCCCCCGCCGCCGACGACCGCGGCCGCCGCCTTGACGATCGCGCCGGCCTTGCACGCCGCGCGCGACCAGCGCGGGGGTGACGCCGACGATCAGGTGCACGCGCCCGTCGAGCGCGCCGCCGAGCACGATCGCGGCGTCGGGCAGCCTGCCCTTCAGGCGATCGACCAGCTCCGGCAGAGCCTTCGGGTCGGCGACCTCGACCGTGGCGCTCGAGCACGCGCGCGCCCGCGACCTCGGTGGCCTGCGCGGCGAGCGCATCGAGATCGACACCGGCGGCCGGGTGTGGGTCCGGGCCCGATGCCCCCGCCCGCGCCGCCGCTCGCGACTCAGCTCCTTCTCCAGCCGCCGGCGCTCGAGCTCCCGTTCGCGCACGGCCTCGGGCGCGCCCTCGGGGCGGGTGCGCAGCGTGGTGGCGATCTCGCGCGAGCCAGCGGTCGTGCGCGCGCAGCAGCGCGACCGCGGCCGGGCCGGTGAGCGCCTCGATGCGGCGCACGTTGGCGGCGCTGGAGGTCTCGCTCTGGATGTGGAACAGGCCGATCTCGGCGGTGGCGCGCACGTGGGTGCCGCCGCACAGCTCGCGCGAGTATGTCCTCGCCCTCGCCGATCTGCACCATGCGCACGACCTCGCCGTACTTCTCGCCGAACAGCGCCATCGCGCCGAGACGGCGGGCCTCCTCCAGCGTGGTCGTGATCGGGCGCACAGGGTCGTTGGCGAGGATCCACTCGTTCACGCGGTCCTCGACGTCGCGCAGCTCCTCGGCGCCCAGCGCCGCGGAGTGGCTGAAGTCGAAGCGCAGCTTGTCGGGGCCGACGTAGGAGCCGGCCTGGCGCACGTGCTCGCCGAGGCGCTCGCGCAGCGCGGCGTGCAGCAGGTGCGTGGCGGTGTGGTTGCACTCGGTCGCGTGGCGGGCGGCGTGGTCGACGCGGGCGAGCACGGGCTCGTCGGGGTCGAGCTCCCCCTGCTCCAGACGACCACCTCGAGCACCTGGTCGTCGCCGAGGCGGAAGACGTTCTCCACGCGCGCGCGGCAACCCCCGTCTTCGCACTCGATCGGCCGACGTCTGAGACCTGGCCGCCGCCGGCGGGGTAGAAAGGGGACTCGGCGAGCTTGACCAGGAGGTTGCGTGCTACCCGATTCCTCTCCGTCAGCCTCGCGCAAGCTCGTCTGCACGCAACCGCGACCACGGTGGTGCGCTGCGTCCTCGGTCTCGTACCCGGTGAAGCGCGTCGGAAAGCCGGCCGCGGTCGCCAGCTCCCGCGCACGCTCGCGGGGGTCCTCCACCATCGACGCTGCGACCGGCGCCGGCCGCCGCGCGGCGCGCGCGCCCGCTGGCGCGTCCATCAGCCGCTCGAAGCCCTCGGGGTCGACGCCGAGGCCGCGCTCGGCGACCAGTTCTCGCGTCAGGTCGAACGGGAAGCCGTAGGTGTCGTGCAGCTCGAAGGCGTCGGCCGCGGCGATCCCCTCCTCGTCGGCGTCGAGCGCCCGTTTGATCAGCTCCTCCAGCAACCGCGTGCCCTGCTCCAGCGTGCGCCCGAAGCCCTCCTCCTCGGCGGCCAGCCACTTCTCGATCGCCGCGCGCTGCGGTGCTCAGCTCGGGGTAGGCGCCGCCCATCAGCTCGCGCACGACGCTCCGCGTAGCGCACGAGGAAGCCGCCCTCCATGCCGAGCGTACGGCCCTGCTGGATCGCGCGGCGCATCACGCGGCGCAGCACGTAGCCGCGCTCCTCGTTGGAGGGCACGACGCCGTCGGCGACCATGAACGACATCCCGCGCGCGTGGTCGGCGAGGATCCGCAGCGCGCGGTCGGTGGAGAGCTCCTCGCCGTAGCGCCGCCCGGACAGCTCCTGGCCGAGGTCGATCAGCGGCTGGAACTGGTCGGTCTCGAACACCGACTCCTTGCCCTGCAGGATCGCGGCCATGCGGTTGAGCCCGAGGCCGGTGTCGATGTTGCGCGTCGGCAGCTGCGCCAGGTGGTCGTGCGGCTCCTGGTTGTACTGCATGAAGACGAGGTTCCAGAACTCCAGGAAGCGCTCGTTCTCGCCGCCGGGGAGGTCGTCCTCGGCCGTGCCGAAGTCGAGGCCGCGGTCGAGGTACAGCTCCGAGCACGGCCCGCGACGGCCCGACCGGCCCCGCTTCCCAGAAGTTCTCCGAGCGGGGGCAGCCGACGATCCGCTCGCGCGGCACGCCCACCGCCTCCCACAGCTCGATCGCCTCCTCGTCGGCGCCCGAGCCCGAGCGCGTCGTCGCCCTCGAACACCGTCACCCAGATGTCCTCGCCCGCGGAAGCCGAAGACCTCCCGCGAGAGCTCCCACGCGAACTCGATCGCGCCCTGCTTGAAGTACGCGCCGATCGAGAAGTTCCCCAGCATCTCGAAGCACGTCAGGTGCCGCAGCGTCGAGCCGACCTTCTCGATGTCGGGCGTGCGGAAGCACTTCTGGCAGCTCGTCAGCGTCGGCGCGGGCGGCGCCTCGCGCCCGAGGAAGTACGGCTTCAGCGGCTGCATCCCCGCCGTGGTGAGCAGCACCGAGCGGTCCTCGGGCGGCGGCACGAGCGAGGCGGACGGCCAGCCGCCGGTGGCCGCGCTCCTCGAAGAAGGCCAGGTACCGCTCGCGGATCTCGTCCGAGGTCATGCGGATGATCTTGATGCTTATGCGCGTCAGGCGATCGTGCCGTAACCCAAGATCACGTCACCCTCATAGAGGCAGGCGATCTGCCCCGGCGCGGCGCGCGTGATCGGCTCACGCAGCCGCACCTCGACGCCCTCGTGGCGGCCGGGCCCGGGGTCGCCGGCCAGGCGACATGGAAACAGCGGCCCGTGCGAGCGCACGCGCACCCCGTCGACCGTGCGCCGGTGCCGCGCAGCGTGACGTCGCGCACAGTGACGGTGCGGGTCATCAGCGCCGCGCGCGGGCCGACGGTGACAGTGTTGGCGACGGGTCGGTGCCCAACACGAACAGCGGCTCGGGTCCGCCGGGCAGGCCGAGGCCGTGACGCTGCCCGACAGTGAAGGCATGCGCGCCGCGGTGGGTGCCGAGCGCGGCGGCCGTCGAGCGTCGAGGATGCTCCCCTCCGCGGCATGCCCCGGCGCGCCCACGGTCCGCCGTGGCGCGCGATGGAAGCGCGGTCAGGGCAGCGAGGTGCCCGCCAGGAAGCAGAGGTCCTGCGAGTCGGGCTTGTGCGCGACCGACGAGCCCCTCGCGCTCGGCGATCTCGCGGACCTCGGCCTTGGTTATGCTCCCCCAGCGGGAAGCGCAGCCGCGCGAGCGAGGCGGGGTCGAGCCCGGCGAGCGCGTAGCTCTGGTCCTTGAGCCGGTCGGCGCGCCATCCGCAGCAGCGGCGACGGGGCCGTCGAGCACGCGCGCGTAGTGGCCGGTGACCAGCGTGCGCGGCGCCCAGCCGCGTGGCGAGCTCGAGCATCGCGTCGAGGCGCACCGAGCCGTTGCAGCGAATGCAGGGGTTGGGGGTGACCCCCTGCGCGTAGCCCTCCAACCAGCCCTCGACGACGCCGGCGCGGAACTCCTCGCGCAGGTCGATCGAGAGGTGGGGCAGCCCGCTGGGCGTGCGCGAGCGCGCGGGCGCCGCGGACGGCCTGCGCGGAGCAGCAGGAGCGCTCGCCGTCGTTCTCGGCGTCGGCCCACAGCTCGAGCGTCACGCACACGACCTCCTCGCCGGCGCGCGCGGTGAGCAGCGCGGCGACGGCGGAGTCCACGCCGCCGCTCATCGCCACCAGCGCGCGCGGCGCCTCGCAGCGGGGGCAGCGCAGCGCGGCCCGGGCGCGCGCGGCGCCCCCGAGCGCGCGGTGCAGCGCGTCGGCGGCGAGCTCGGCGGCGTGGCGCTTGGCGGGCGTGAGCCCCCCGAGCTCGGCGGCGATCTCCTCCGCGCCCACGCGCGCGGCGTCCAGCAGCGGCGCGCCGCGCACGAGCGCGACCGTGGCGCGAGCCGGCGGCGAGCGCGGCACCGCAGCCGGAGGCGTCGAAGCCGGCGTCGGCGACGAGCCCCTCGGGCGAATCGGGGTCGAGCGCGAGCGAGATGCGCACGAGGTCGCCGCACGCGGCCCCGCCTGCGGCGCCGGTGAAGGCGTCCTCGGGGGTGTGCCCGCGCCCGCGCGGGCGCTCCAGGTGGTCGGCGAAGGCGCCCCGGCGAGCATCGGGCCGAGTTTAGAGGCTGCTACCGCCCCAGCGCCCGACTTGCGCTTCGGACGCCGGCCATGACGCGCGACCAGGACCTGCGGGCCTTGGATGCCCGCGCAGGCCCCGCGGGCCTACCTTTGGCTTCGGCGATCGCCTGTTCGAGCGCGAATTCGTCGGTGAGCCCGGTGAGCGTGGTGACCTCGCGCTTGGGGTTGATGATCAGCAGCGTTGGGGTCTGGTAGACCTGGATGTCGCGCGTGATCGAGCCGAACGAGTTGACCTGGTTGGCGAGCGCGAGGTGCGCCACGACGTGCCGGCGGAGCTTGTGGGCGACATCGGTGGTGTCGATCGCTGTGGCGTCGTCGTCGTAGGCGCGGGGGTTGAGGAAGAGCAGCAGCACGGTCTTGCCCTGGTGCAGCTCGGCGGCGATCTTCGCCGGCGGGGCGGGCTGCAGATCGGACTTCATCCTGGCGATGAGAACGTGTTCCCCGTGCGCGACCTTCGCCCTCAGCCCCAGCGCGGGATCGATCGCTTCGACCAGGTCGACAACGGCCTTCAGATGCACGCGCTTCGGTGAGGTGGTGCAGCGTGAGCGCGGCCGTCGCGGCCGTGGCGGCGCCATTGGAGGTGTGAGCGCCACTGGAAGTGTGAGTGTGTTTCTGGGCGTGGGACCCGGCGGCAGTGGAGGCCGAGGCCGATTTACCCGCCGACGAGCCCTTACCTGCCGACGGGCCCGCGCCGGCGCCGTTGTGAGCGCCCGCGGCGGAGCGCGACGCCGGCGCAGGCGTCCCCCCGCTGGCCGCTTCCCCCGTCCCCTGCGCGGCCTTGCTCTGGACCTCGCTGCCGTTGCTTTCCACCTGAGCGGCGGCGCCGTGCGCCCGCTGGACGTCCCGCGTCAGCCCTTCGAGGCCGGGCGCGGAGCCGTGGTAGACCGAGCTCGATTTCGCGGCGCCCGAGCCGTTCGAGGCCGAGCCGGAGGAGTGGGCCGCGCTGGCCGCGGAGGAGACACTCGGGGACGATGAGCTCGAGGACGATCCGCCGGGGCGGTGCAGCACGGCGAACCACGCGAGGACAAACACCCCGAGCGCAATCAGAGCGATCTGAAATGGACGCGACAACTGGGCCATCCCCCCCAACTTCGGCATTCCCGCCGCGCGAGTTAAGCCCCAACTTGGGCCTTGGACGTTGCGAGGCGTCGGCGGGGACCTCGGATAGGCCCTCAAAGATCGTGCAGGCCGCGCAGGACCGCGTGCACCACGGTCTCCGTCGGGATCTCCTGCTCGGTGCGGGCCTGCGTGTCCTTCAGGGTGGTCTCCCCCCGCGCGTCTCGCGCCGCCACGATCGCCACGTAGCGCGCGCCGAGGCGGCCGGCGTGGCCGAGCTGGTTCTTCAGCGAGCGGCCCGCCAGCTCCATCTGCGCCGTTAGGCCCGCGCCGCGCGCTTCGTGCAGGACCTTGAACGCGGCCCTGGCGGGGGTGCCCGCTCGGCGTCCGCGGTCGGTGGAGCTCCTCCGCGGCCCCGCGCTCCCCCGGTTCCTGTTCCGTGGGACGTGCACCTGCCGTCGCGGCCGGCTTGCCGGCCCCCACGCGAACGCCGCTCGGGACCCCCCCTGGGGTCCTCATCAAAATGCTTTTCGAAGGCTATGTACAGGTCGATCGCCGCCGTCCCCGCCACCGGCGCCTGGCCCGCCAGCAGGATCCGCTCGATCCCCGCCGCCCACCCCATGCCCGGGGTCGGTGGGCCGCCGAGCTCGGCTACGAGGCCGTCGTAGCGCCCGCCGCCGCCCACCCCGCTCTGTGCGCCGAGCGCTCGGAGGTCAGCTCGAACACCGTGCGGGTGTAGTAGTCGAGGCCGCGCACGAGCGTCGGGTCGATCTCGTAGCCACGCCCGCCTCGTCGAGCAGGGCGCGAACCTCCGCGAAGTGGGCCGCTGTCCTCGGGGCTCAGGTACTCCAGCAGGCGGGGTGCGCTCGCCATCACCGCGCGGGTGCCCGGGTGTTCGGAGTCGAACGCGCGCAGGGGGTTCAGGTCGATCCGCTCGCGCACCTCCGGCGGCGAGCTCGCTCTCGTTCGCGCGCAGGTGGTCTTCAGGTGCTCGCGGTACTCCGCGCGGGCCTCGCGGCCGCCGAGGCTCGACAGGCGCAGGCGCGTCTCCGCCACGCCGAGCTCGTCTAGCAGCGCGCGAGCAGCACGATCGACTCGGCGTCCACCGCCGGCTCCTCGGAGCCGAGCGCCTCCGCTCCGACCTGCCAGAACTGGCGCTGGCGGCCCGCCTGGGCGCGCTCGTAGCGGAAGAAGCTCGACACGTACCACAGCTTCACCGGCTGGCGCTGCTTGTGCATCCCATGCTCCACGTACGCGCTGCACACCGGCGCGGTGCCCTCGGGGCGCAGCGTCAGCGAGCGGCCGCTGCCGTCGTCGAACGTGTACATCTCCTTCTGCACGATGTCCGTCGAGGCGCCCACGCCGCGCGCGAACAGCTCGGTGGACTCGAACGTCGGGGTCTCGATCCGCTCGTACCCCGCGCCCTCCAACACCCGGCGCGCGGCCTCCTCCACGCGCGCCCGCGCGGGGGCCTGCTCGGGCAGCACGTCGTGGGTACCCCGGGGGGCCCTGATCTGCGGGGCGCTCAACTCGCGGTGGCGCTCGCCGCGGTGCGGAGCTCCGCGAGGAACGGGTTGGTCTGGAGCTCGCGGCCGAGGGTTGTGACGCCCATGTGCCCCGGGTACACGACCGTCTCGGCCGGGAAGCGCTCGATCAGCGTGGCGATCGAGCGCTCCAGCACGCTCCACTCGCCCCCGGGGAGGTCCACCCGCCCGACGTCCCCTGGAACAGCACGTCGCCGGAGAGCAGCACCGGGGCCTCGCCCGCGGGCTCGGCGGCAGGTCCTTCGGGGGCGCTCGCCTCGGTGGGTAGCGCGTCGGCCGGGGCCGCGGCGGGGGCAATCGCGTACGTCACGTGCCCCGGGCTGTGGCCGGGGGTGAACACCACCTCGATCTCCAGGCCCGCGAGCGTGAGGTGCTCGCCGCCCTTGACGGTGTGCTCGGGCTCCCAGTTCTCAAACGGGCCGAACCCCGGGGGCACCCACGTCATGATGTCGCTCAGCAGTGGCCGCTCCACTCCGGGCAGTACACCGGCGCCCCCGTCGCGCGCGCCACCGGGGCGACGGCGCCGATGTGGTCGAAGTGGCAGTGGGTTATAAGGATCGCCTCGACCTCCACTCCCAGCGCCTGCGCCGCCGCGAGCAGCCGCTCCGGCTCTTCCCCCGGGTCGACCACCACCGCTCGCCCGCTCTCCCGGCCGGCGCTCACTATGTACGCGTTCTCCTGCACCGGCCCCACTGTGAACATTCGCACGTCCACGTTCACGGCTGCTTCTCCACCGCGCTCACGGCCACCTCACTTCACCGAGCTTCCCGCCTTGGCTTTCTGGCGCATCCGGCGTTTGTACATCCACGCGTCGGTGTAGTAGCTGATCGGCACGTACAGCGCGAGCACGATCGGGAACAGCGCGATCGCCTCGCTGGAGTTCTTCAGCAGGATGATGCCGACCAGCAGCAGCACCACCGCCGCGACCGCCGCGCGGTAGAACGCGCCCCGCCACGTGGGCGGGCGGTCGTACTTGTTCAGGCGCTGCTCCTTGGCCTTCTCCTTCTCACGGACGCTCCCGCTGCGCTCCGCGGCGGTCGGACGCCGGCCGGTGCGCCCGCGGGACTCCACCATCCCCGCCGCGTTGCCACGGTGCTTGGTCTTGCGCTTGGTCTGGGCCACCCGCTAAGCCTAGTGCGTTCGCGGGCCGGTGCGTTCCTCCTCGAGGAGCGCGTTCTCGATCACGTGGCGTGCGGGATCGAAGCCGGGCACCGGGACATCCTCCGGGAAGCCCTCCCACGCCGCCGCGGGCGCGAGGCCCACGAGCTCCGCGCAGGCCACCTCGGCGTGCCTGCGCACCGCCTCGACCACTGCTCGCAGGGGGATCTCTGTGGGGCGCTCTACGTTCATCGAGACCTGCGGCCCGCGGTGCAGCGACACCCCGATCGCGCGCACGCCCGGGAGACCCTCCTTGCCGCCCTCTCGTACCAGGCCCGCGATCCGGCGCGCATCCTCGATCGTGGCGGGGGGCGCCAGCTCGAGGTTGAACGCCACCAGCGGCGGGCGCGCCGCTACGAGCGTTGCGCCCGCGGTGGGGTGCACCGCCTGTGGACCGAAGTCCGCCCGCAGCTCGCCGGTTCGTATCCGCTCCGCGAGACGCCGCTGATGCCACCGCGGCGCAGCTCGGCCCGGGTGCGGGGTGGTTTCCGCTCGGCCCCCGCCAGCTCGCCATACACGAACACCGGGACCCCCGCCCCCCGATCAGCTCCGCCGCAACCAACGCCTCCGCGCACGCCGCGCCGCGCGCCGCGGGTTCCAGGTACACGATCGGCACCACGTCCACCGCGCCCACGTAGGGGTGCTCGCCGCGGCGCCGTCTCCGATGTCAATGCGCCTCACCGCCTCTGCCGCGCCCGCCGCCAGCGCATCCGCCAGCAACCCTGGGCGGCCCGCGAGGGTGAGCACCGCGCGATGGTGGTCAGGGTCGCTGTGAATGTCCAGCAGCCGCGCCTGCCTACTTGCGGTGAAGGCCGCGGCGATCGAGTCGACCGCCACGGGGTCACGGCCCTCAGAGACGTTAGGGACGGCTAGCAGCGGGAGCTTCACAGCCGCGCCGCCACGAGCCCCGTCGCGAGCAGCACCATCGCCAGCGCGCACGCCCCCAGCGCGCCCTCCATCGGCGCCGCCAGGCGCGCAGCGTCGAGCGCCACGGTCGAGCCGTCCGCGAGGCGCTGCTCGCCGCTGAGCGACACGGTGCGCCGGCGCAACTCGCGCACGGGGGTGCTGAGGCGCCGCTGGACGAGGGTCAGCGTGAAGCACGCCCCCGCCGCGAGCACCACGGGCGCGCGCAGCTGCTGCTCGTTGACCCAGTACCCGGTCAGCGCAGGGAACGCGCCCCACGAGGCGGCGAGCCAGAACGCGGTGTGAAAGCGCCCGCCGAACCACTCGAGGTTGTACGCGAGCACGATGAACGTCCCCGCCGCGACGAACGGCACCAGTGTGAGCGAGACATTGACGGCCCCCACGATCCCGATCGCCACCGCGCCCGCGAGCGAGAGCACTGCCATCGCCACCAGCGTGCGAGTGGAGAGTCGGGTGCCCAGCGGCCGGCCGTTGAGCTCGTCCAGCACGTGCGCGCAGACGCCCACGCCGAGCAGGAACGCGGCGAGCGTGGCCGCCAGCCGGCCGCCGTACAGGTGCGGCGCGACCGCCGCCCCGATCGCGACGTTGGCGAGGTTCCACGCGGTGTACGGGGGGTGCAGCACCGTCACGAGATCCCGCCACCCACCCGGGCGCAGGGCGTAGAACGCGGGGCGCTCCAGCGTCTTGGGGGCTCCCTCGGACACTGGTCCCGGCGCACTCATCGTCATCGCCGCAGAGGACTCTCGGGGAGCACGCCGCCTCCACGTAGGCAGGCGTTCATCCGGCGGGGTGGGTGGGCTCTCATACCCCACACCACCACGCCCCCGCCGAGGCTCATGCGACGGGCGTAGACCGCTTCGATCCCCGCGGCCCGCCACAGCGTCACGACCTCCTCCAGCGGGTGCCGAGCGTAGAAGTCGGGGATGCTGTGCGCGAGGAACGTCCCCGTCTGCGCCCACTCGCGCGAGGCCACGCGTCCGAGCGTGGGCAGCCCCACGTGCGTGTACAGCCGCCACGCGGCGCGCCACGCGGGGTTGGGGGGCACCCCGAACTCAAGCATCGCCACCCGGCCCCCGGGCCGCACCACCCGCGCGAGCTCTACAAGCGTCGCGGCGGGGTCCTCGACGTAGCGCAGCAGGTACGTGAACGTGAGGTGGTCGAACTCCGCTTCGGCGAACGGGAGGCGCTCGGCCTCGCCCTCCACGAGCGTCACCCGCGCCGCGAGCGCGGGGTCGCGCGCCAGCCGCGCCCGCGCGGCCCCCAGCATCTCCGGGCTCTGGTCGAGGCCCACCACCGTGCACCCGTAGCGGCGCACGAGCTCCTGGGCCACCATCCCCGTGCCGGTGGCCACGTCGAGTACGCGCTCCCCCGGCGCCGCGTTCACAGCCGACACCATCGCGCGGCGCCAGCGGGGGTCCTGCCCGAAGCTGAGCACCGTCGCCACGCGGTCGTACTGGCGCGGCAGCGGCGCGAACAGCTCGCGGGCGTGCGGTTTGCGGGCGTTCTGTCGCTGCGCGGCCCACTCGCTCATCGCACCACGCTCGCTCTGCTCATCGTCGTACGACTCGCTCTTTCATCTGCCTCTTCGCGTAGTCTCGCCGATCTCGCGCCCGGGCGGGCGGCGGGCGGCCGGTGTGTATGCTCGGCGCATGAAGAGCCGCGTGGTTGTCCTGGGGGCGGGCTTCGGCGGTCTCGAGCTGGTGACCCTGCTCTCGGAGGCGCTCGGCGAGGACGTCGAGGTCACCCTGATCGACAAGGCCGACGCGTTCGTCTTCGGGTACTCCAAGCTCGACGTGCTGTTCGGCAGGACCACGCTGGACGCCGTGCGCCTCCCCTACAGCGCGCTCACCAAGCCGGGAGTGCGCTTCCTGCGCGAGACCGTCACCGCGATCGACCCCGCCGCCCGCAGCGTGAGCACCGACGGCGGTGTGCACGAGGCCGATTTCCTCGTCGTGGCGCTCGGCGCCGACTACGACCTCGACGCCACGCCGGGGCTCGCCGAGGCCGGCAACGAGTTCTACTCCGTGGCCGGCGCGCAGCGGCTGAGCGAACTGCTGCCCTCCTTCACACAGGGCCGGGCGATCGTCGGTGTCTGCGGAGCGCCCTTCAAGTGCCCGCCGGCGCCGAGCGAGTGCGCGCTGCTGCTGCACGACTACCTCTCGACACGCGGTGTGCGCGGCGACTGCGAGATCTCCCTCGTCCTGCCGTTGGGCAGCCCCGTCCCTCCCTCGCCCGAGACCTCGCGCGCGCTGGAAGCGGCGTTCGCCGAGCGCGACATCGCCTTCGTTGCCGGCCGCCGTCCGAGCTCGCTCGACCCGGCACGGCGCGTGGTCGTGCTCGACGACGGCTCGGAGCTGCCGTTCGACCTGTTCCTCGGCGTCCCGCGCCACCGCGCCCCCGACGTCGTCCTCGACAGCGGCCTGGCTGAGGACGGCTACATCCCCGTGAGCTCTGCCACGCTCCAGACGCGGTTCCCGGGTGTGTACGCGGTCGGGGACGTCACTACCGCCGGGGTGCCGAAGGCGGGCGTGTTCGCGGAGGGAGCCGCGCGCGTCGTCGCCGCGTCGCTGATCGCGACCCTGCGCGGTGGCGCTCAGCCCCCGCCCTACGACGGCATCGGCATCTGCTACATCGAGTTCGGCGCCGGGCGTGTCGGTCGCGTGGAGGTGGACTTCCTCTCCGGGCCGTCGCCGACGGGGACCTACGGCGAGCCCTCCGCTGCGCTCGCCGCGGACAAGGAGCGCTTCGGCTCCAGCCGCAGCGCCCGCTGGTTCGGGCGCTGACTCTCTCTGGCGCTGCCGAATTTCCGGCAGCGCTTGCTACCGGCGGCCAAGCACAGTGAAGAGCGTGAGGGTCGCTACTGTTCGACCCGCGAGCGTGTCGGCTTTCGCCGCGGCGAGGAGACCCTCGACACCCTCGTGCCCCTGGGCCCGCAGATCGGCCGCGAGGAGCGGCAGATCGATGATGACGTCGGGGTCGAAGTCACGGACCAGCAGCACCTCGGCCCGGACCGTAACGTCCGTGAGTCCGGCATCGATGAACAGGCCGGCCAGCTCGCGCCCGACCCACGGGTTTCGGATCTGCGCCGCGGCGACATCCAACATCGCGCGTACGAGCTCACGCGGGCGACCCGTGCTCGCGAGCGTGCCCCAATCCGGCTCGTTCGCGAGCACCACGCCGCCTGGCCGCGTCACTCGCGCCAGCTCGCCTACCGCGCGTGCGGGATTCTCGAGGTGCTGGAGCGTGCGCTCAGTGCGCGCGGCATCGAACGTGCCGGCAGTGAAAGGGAGCTCGTGGGCGTCACCGGTGACGAACGTGACCGGCCCGTCGTCGGCCTGGCGGTCGGCTTGCGCCCGCTCCAGGAGCGCGGTGCTGGAATCCAAGCCGACGACCTCTCCGTCCGGGCCTACGAGGCGCGCCAGCGCACGAGCGTCGTCGCCCAGCCCACAACCGACATCGATCACTCGCGCACCGGGGCGCAAACCGAGCAGCCGCACCCGCTCCCGCTTGCCCGTCGCGACCGACTCGAGACCGTTCACACGGCTCAGGTAGTCCGCGTAGGACTCCGCGTCGCCGGCTGCGTCCACGTCCCGGAAGCCGGTTTCCAACCGGCTCATCGCCGGTCGTCCCCAATCGCTCGCGACACCCCCTGAAGCGACACCCCCTGAAGATACCTGGCGCTAGGTATCGAAGTGGCGCACGAACCGTGCTCTGTGCTTTTGGCGCTCATAGCCGGCGGCCTGCCAGAAGCCCGTCACGCCCGCCTCGTCGTCGGCGACGATCGCGGTGAGCCTGACGGCGCCCCGCTCGCAGCCCTTCGCTGATCACGTACCAATGCTCCACCGTGTCCTCGGAGATCATCTGCCCCGTGCGGTCGCGCACCACCTGGCGGACCGTCACGACGACTTGTTTTTTTCGGTCGCGAGGGGGGCGCCGTCCGGGGCGAGGGCTGCCGGCTCGTCCCCGCTCGTATCGCCGGGCCGCTCGGTTTGGACAAAAGTATCTTCAGTCAGCCCAGATAGGCGGCTGCGAACCCACTCGGAGGCGCCGGGTCCCGGGGTCGGCAGGATCTTGCCGATCTCGATCGGCTCCCGGCAGGATCCACAGATCAGCTGCGGGTCGGCGTCGTTGCCGCAGCGCGTGTGCATGAGGACGATCGATGGGCCGCGCTTACCCGCGATGTACTTGTCGCCCCACTGCAGGAGCCCGACGACGATCGGGAAGATGTCGCGGCCGGGCTGCGCCAGCACGTATTCGTTGCGTGTGCGGCCGGGGCCGTAAGGGCGCGCCTCGAAGATTCCCTGCGCTACGAGCGTCTTCAGCCGGCTCGAGAGGATGTTGCGCGAGAGTCCGAGGTTCTGCGCGAACTCGTTGAACCGCCGTGTCCCGAAGTAGGCCTCCCGCAGGATCAGGAAGGTCCAGCGGTCGCCGAGCAGCTCAGCGGCCGCTGCGACGGAGTCTTCGAAGTCCTGTGCCTGACGACTGGGCATGAATTATGGTAGCGTTTTGATACGAGTAGTATTATGATACCGATATCGAATCAATACGGATAGCGATTAGGAACCATCATGCCGGATCCCGGGCAGGTTATCGCAAGCGCCGAAGGCTCAGCCACCGCCGGAAAGGCGTCGAGGACATGAGTGCGATGAAGCGGGCGCGACCGACGACACAGTCCCGAAAATTCCCCAAGCCCGGGGAGGACGCGACGGCGCTTGTCACGGGCGCCTCCTCAGGGATCGGCGCCGAGTTCGCGCGCCAGCTCGCGCAGCGCGGCCACTCGCTCACGCTCGTCGCGCGGCGGGGTGAGCGCTTGAGGGCGCTGGCGGCGGAGCTCTCCGGCGCGTACGGCGTTCATGTCGATTGGGTTGCGGCCGATCTCGCCGACGCCGAGCAGCGCGACCGGTTGCATTCCGATGTGCTCGCCCTGGGGCGTTCCGTGCAGGTGCTCGTCCACTCCGCCGGGTTTGGCATCTACGAGCCCTTCCTCACCAGCGACCATGGGCGTGAGCTAGAACAGATCCACCTTCTGATCGAGGCCGTCGTTGACCTGAATGCCCGCTTCCTGCCCACCATGGCGCAGAGCGGCCATGGGGCGGTCATCCACCTGGCCTCATCCGCCGGTTTCCAGCCGCTTCCCGGCAACGCCAACTACTCCGCAAGCAAGGCATTCGTACTGGCCCACAGCGAGGCCCTCGGGGAGGAGTTGCGGAGCACGGGCGTGACCGTGACGGCGGTCTGCCCCGGCCCAGTGCCCACCGAGTTCTTCGAGGTCGGCCGTCCGCTCGTCGTCCACCGGATTCCGCAGCTCTTCTGGTGCAGCCCCGAGCGGGTTGCACGTGACGGACTGCGAGCGGCTGAACGCGGCAAGCTCTGGGTGGTGCCAGGCTCGTGGCTGGTGCGCGTCTTCTACATCCCCACTCGCTCCGCCCCGCGCTGGATCGCGATACCGGTCACCCGCTGGCTGATGGCGGGCGAGCTGGGTCGTATGCACGACACCGGGGCGGCGGGCGAGCCGTCGGCTGCTGATGGTTTGGGCGCAAGTGAACCGTCGGAGTCGGAGACTCACCCGGGGGCGCACGAGTCGCCGGAGACCGATGTCGAGACCACCCAGGAGCCGCTGGAGACCGCATGAGGGCGATTGTCGATCTCTCCGATTGTCGATCTCTCGGTTCGGCGTCCCCGCGCGACCCTTGCCGTCTGGCTCGTGCTGGTGGAAGCCCGTGGACCAAAAGGCAGGAGATGAGGCACCGTGCGTGGGCCTACTGGGGTTCGCCGCCGTCCAGATCGAGTGGAGCTCGGTCTGCTTCGACTCGCAGGTGCTCGGCGAGCGTGCGCTCGTCGGGAACGTAGTCGGGGTCGACGTAGAAGCTCGCCTCGCTAGCGTTGGCGGGGTCGAAGACCGCCTTGATGCGCTGCTGCCAGTCGCCGTACTCTTCGCAGGACCCGCCGAGCAGCGCGCTCGCCGCCGACCCGAAGGCCAGGAGCGGCGTACCGAGGTGGTGCTCGATACAGACGAGGTTGCTCTCCAGCGAGAATTCGCGGCTGCCCGCGGCCGACTCGGGATCGCCAGGTTCATAGCAGGCGAGCTGCTCGAGGAAGCCGTACGCACCGCCCTCGATGATGCTGCCCCAGGTGTTGTCGGCGCCGTCGTCGAACATCGCGCCTCTGTCGATGTACTTCTGCTTGACCTGCGTGCTCAGCTGCGCGCCGCGGACCGCAGTGTCGAACGTGGCCAGGTAGCCCATGCTGATCGTGAACGTGCTGCCCAGGCGGAACGTGGCACGGATGTTCAGGGCGGACCGGACGAGCGACAAGTACGTGAACGAGTTCAAGTAGGACAAGAGGTTGCGCCACCCCACCCGACTGGCGCTGAGCGACATGAAACGGAACGTTGCGGGCGCCAGGCGCGCGAGGCCTCGCAGGCCCAGGCGGCGGCGCAGCACGTTCAGGGCGCGCATCGCCCAGTAGGTGTTTTGAGGGTCGCGCAGATTTGAGAACATCCCGGCGCCGATCGAGCGCAGAATCTGCTTGAGGGTGTCGACCTTCAACTCGTACTCCTCACGGTCGGAGGCGCAGATCGCGACGACCAGCACGTGGCGCAGCTCTGACAGGAGCGAGCCCGAGTAGATCTCGGCAAATTCGTTGTTGTCGGCCGTTATGATCGCGCCCAGCTGCGAGGCGGCGTTGCGGGCCAGGTAGTCCACTATCTCCGCGTCACCGATGCGGTAGGCGAGCTCCGCGAGGCGCTCCCACCCGTCGACTACGCAGAGCGCCACGAAGTGGTGCTGGGGGATCTCGCCGACGTAGAAGGGGCTCGCGCCAGTCTGGCGCAGGCGCTCGGGGCCGCGCCAGGGGTAGAGCTTCAGCGCGGCCTTGGTGAACACCCCGAGGCCGCCGAGGGCTCCCGCCTGCCCGCGGATGAGCCCCCGCAGGGATGGTCCGGGACCGTCGCCGGAGAACCAGCGTCCGCTGGCCTCGAAGCTGCCGACCCTGACGATCTCACCCTCCGGCGTCACCCACTCGAACCCGAGCAGGTTGCGGTTGGAGTATCCGTTCGAGATGCTGTCGTGGCCCTCGCCGAGCATCGACGTGGCGGAGGCGAGCACCGAGCTCTGCGCCCCGGCGCCGACGACGTGCGGGTGCAGCCCGACCTTGAACGCCTCCGTCTGGAGCTGGTTCCCCGTCACATAAGGCTCGACCACCGTGTACATGTTCGTCGCGTCGATCTCCAGGATGCGGTTCATGCGGCGCAGGTCGATCTGAACCATCGAGTCGGGCCGCGTGGCGGCTCCCCAGGCGCCGAAGCCGGTGGAGATCGCCTTAAACTGGACTCCCTCGCGGTTGCACAGACGGACGATCTCAGCGACCTGCTCGGTATCGGCGGGCAGCACGACCGCGAGCGGTCGCTCCATCCAGCGGGTGCCGGTGACCGCCTCGGCCTGGTACTGCCAGGTGTACGTGTCGAGGATCATCGGGTCGGTGCTGACCCAGCGCTCGCCCACGATCTCGCGCAGGGCGCCGCCGACCCGCTCGCGCAGCGCAGCGGCCTGCGCGGTGTCGTCGATCTGCTCGCCCGGCGCCGCCGCATGCTCGGGAGTGCCGGTCGCGGGGCGCTCCTCGGTGGGCCTGTCCTCGACGCTAGACATCCGTCTCACCCTCCTTGCCCGGCCCGCGCAGGGCTCGCGCGAGCAGATCGTAGATCCCGGCGACCCGCAGCCGCTCGCTCTCGCTCTCGCCCGCGATCGCCCCAAGGTGCGCCTCACAGCGAGGACACGCCGTGGCGAGCAACTCGGCGTCCGTCGAGTTCACCTCCGCCAGCCGCTCCTGCGCGGCGTTCTGAGCCATCTCCGGGAACGCCTCGGGCACCCCGCCGGAGGCGCCGCAGCAGTAGGAGTACTCGCGCCGGCGGGGCAGCTCGATCAGCTGCAGTCCGGGGATCGCAGCGAGCAGCCGCCGCGGTGGGTCATAGCAGCCACGGTCGCCGCGGTTGACCGGTCGCGGGGGGTCGTAGACGAGCAGCTGGTCCTCGTTGCGGCGCTCCCGGCCAGTCCACGGCCGGTGAGGCTCGGAGCGGCGCCCGAGGCTGCACGGGTCGTGGTAGGCCACGCGGCTTGCGACCGGGAAGCGCAACCGCAGGCGACCGCTCGCCACCTCCTCGTCGAGCAGCTCGACGGCGTGACGCACGCGCGGGCGCAGCTGGCCGACCCTCGGGAAATGCGAGCGCAGCGTCGCGTAGTCCTCGGCGTCCGCGCAGACGATCTCCTGTGCGCCGCTGGCGTTCAGCGCGTCAATGGCGTCGCCCGCGAGCCGGTCAAAGCGCGACCGGTCGCCCACGTGCAGCGCCATCGTCCCGCAGTCGGGCTCCTCGGAGCCGAGCACGCTGAACGCGACGCTCGCCGCGTCGAGCAGCTCGATGAGCGCCAGGAGCGTGCGGCGACGCTCGGGCATGAGGGCATACGCGGACCCGACGAGCAGGACCCGCTCGGAGTGCCCGACCCGCACGCCGGGGGCGTCGGCGAGCCAGTCCCCCTTGCTGCCGGCGGCGTAGGGGTGGCCGTTGCGGTCCAGGTTCTGCAGGATCTCGGCGTGGGCTCCCAGCGGCCCGACCGCATCGAAGGAGCTGGCTCGCAGCCCTTCCATGATCTCGGAGACCTCGATGTCGCTGATGTACTTGCACGAGGTATCGCACCCGCCGCACATCGTGCACGAGAAGATCGTGTCCCGCGCCTCGGGGGTGATCTCTGCCCTCCCCGCGAGCAGCGAATTCGCCATCAGCACCCGCCCCCCGCCGGAGTGGCTGTGAAACCCGTAGTAGTCGATCGATGGGCAGATGCTCGAAGAAGCGCTGACTCTCGACGGCCGACAGCGGCGGGAACTTGCACAGCGAGCAGCGAGGGCACTTCTTGGCCAGATGCGACAGGCTCTCAAGCGTTGGGTGTCCGCTTCCCGCGGGCGCCCCCGGGGCCTGATCCCCGGCGGGCGGGATGTCGAGTGGCTCAGAGCTGGCCATTGCGCTCACCTCCGATTCCCAGCCGGCCGGGAGCGAGAATCCCGTCCGGGTCGAAGATCGACTTGACCTTTCCCAGCAGCCGAGCGCTCGCCGGCGACCGGGCGAATGCCACCTGAGCCCAGGCGCCGTAGGGCCGGGAGAAGAAGGCACCCTCTGCGGCGAGCGGCTCGGCGACCTGCGCCGCGAAGCGGGCCGTCTGCTCCTGCTCGCCCGGTGTGCAGGCGAGCACGAACTCGATGTGAGCGGTCCTGCCCCCGAGCTGGGGCTGCACGTAGGTGCCGATCCGCTCGGGCTCGACACCCGCGCTCACCGCCAGCTCCCTGAACAGCTCGTGGAAGCGGGGCGCGCGGTCGAGGGTACTCTGGAAGAAGACGCTCTCGGAGGAGCCCGCGCGACGATCCCTCCAGGGTGTGCCCGCCGAGGGCTGGCCCAGAGTCGCGAGCAGCGCTTGCATTGCTGGCAGCGGCGGATCGCAGCGATGCGCGCCGGCCGCCTTCAGCTCGGCTTGCACCCAGCGTTTGTGCAGGTCGTGGCGGCGCTCGGCCAGGGTCTCCAGGCCGCTGACGGTGACAATCAGTTTCCACGCGGACGTCTGGCGCTGCGCGCCCTCGAACTGGCGGGCCTGCGCGTCGCCCACGAGGTCGGCGAACGCACGAGCGTCGAGGAGCAAGCAGACGTCGACGGCGCCGCGGCGCAGAAGCTTGTAGGTCGCCTTGACCAGCGGCTCGAGCGTCGCCGCCTCAGCCACGATCGCGCTCTCTCGCACAGGCAGGATCTCCGTCTTGGCCGAGCACCAGGTCGCGATCGCCATCTCGCCCTGCGCACCCTGGACGAGGCGCATCCAGTCGGCGTGCCCCGGGCCCATGGGGCTCTTCTGCGCATTACCGGCCGACCACTGCTCGTCGATCGTGCCCGGGCCGGCGGCCGAGCCGGTGCGGAAGATGTCACCGGTGCCGAACACGAGCTCCAAGCACAGCAGGGGGTCTGAGTGATCCCACTGATACTTGGGCATGATCGTCGGCTCACGCTCCAGATAAGCCGCGAGCACCGACTTACCCGGGCGGGGACAGAGCGGCATCGCGGCGCGCAAGCCCCTTGCCTTCAAGGCCGGAACGAGCTCCTCGAACGTGACTCCGGCCTCGAACAGCGCCACTCGGTTGCGACGGTCCACACGCCGCACGGCCCGCATCTGCGAGATGTCGACGACGATCTCCTCCCCGGTGCCAGTGGCGCGATGAGAACTGTGATGGGGCGGGCGCGAGCTGCTCGCTCGCAGCGGAACGCGAGCGTCCCGGGCCCAGCGAACGAGCGCGGCGACCTCCTCGACGCGGCGCGGACGCGCGACCCCGAGAACATCGTGTTCCCCAGGGTCGTCGAGGTCCACACGGCAGTCGTTGAGGTCAAGCTCGGGCATCCTCTCCCGCAGGCGATCGACTGTCGTGGCGCTCATTGGTCAATATCTCCTTGGCTCATGCCTCTTACGCTTGCGACCGCTAGGCCGTAGCTGTGGACCTTTTGCTCTGTGTGGGTCTGCCCGAGGCCGGCGAGCAGCTCGCGGGCTCCGGGGTCTGACTCCAATGTGCGGATCAGCATCGAGAGAACCGTGCCGAGCAGGCCATCCGCGATCGTGTCGGGGTCGGTGAGCTTCAGCATCGCCAGGCCAATGCCGAGCCCGAGCGTCACGTTGGCGAACTGCTCGGGGGCCCCGGCTGGAGGTGGCACGCCGGCCTCGGCCGCGCTGGTCGCCGCGAACCCGGCGAAGGTTGCGTGCAGCGTGTGCAGGCCGCCGGCCAGGCGCAGGCGAAGCTGGTCGTCGCGCTGAGCGTGGGTCCACACCTCGACGAACAGGCGGAACGGCTCGGGGTTCTCCCCCAGCCGTGCCATCCAGTCCTCGCTGCCTGCGAGCGGGCGCTCGGAGCTGGTGCGCTCGCCGTCGAACAGCTCGAGCTGCACCGCGACCTGTCCGGCCAGGTACTCCTCCATCAGCGCAGTCAGGAGGTTTTCCTTGCTGCCGAAGTGGTCATACACCGCGCCCTTGGTCAGGTCCGCCTGCGCTGCGACTTCGTCGAGTGTCGCCCCAGCGAAGCCTTGGCTCGCGTAGACCTCGGCGGCGGCCTGCAGCAGCCGTGTCCTTGTTTCGGCCCTGCGGGCGCTGCGATCGAACTGTCCGCGCGGCATCAGGCTGGTACATACTTTTGAGTTGATATACTCATCGGTAGGAACTCTAGCATAAAGGAGCAGTCGCCGTGAACAGCCAGCTTCCCGCAGGTCCCCGTATGCCGGCTGCTTTGCAGACACTCGGTACGTGGACTCGCCCCACCGCCTTCCTGGAGCGCGCTCGCAAGCGCTACGGCCCACGCTTCACCATCCGGGTACTCGGCCAGCCGCCGTTCGTGATGCTGACCGACCCCGAGGAGATCAAGCAGCTGTTCCAGGCAGCGCCTGACGTCGTGCACCCCGGCCAGGGCGCGCAAATCCTCGAACCGATCGTCGGTCGCCACTCGGTGATCCTGCTCGACGAGGACTCCCACCTGGAGCAGCGCAAGCTGATGCTGCCGGCGTTCCACGGCGAGCGGATGGCCCGTCTGGCCGATCTGATGAGCGAGCTGGCACAGCGCGAGCTCGCCACCTGGCCGCGCGATCAGACGATCGCACTGCACCCCCGGCTGCAGCGGCTGACGCTCGAGATCATCCTGCGGACGGTCTTCGGCCTGGAGCAGGGCGCGCAACTTGATGCTCTACGCGAACTGCTCACGCAGATCCTCGCGTTCGCCGAAAGCCCGCTGTCACTGCTGCCGCCCCCGCCAGGCGCGCTTGACGGCCGCGGGCCGATGGCCTGGATGGGAGCCAGATTCGGACCGATACCTCGCCTGAAGCGGGTCGACAAGTTGATCTTCGATGTCATCGCCGAGCGTCGAGGAGCCGGCAAGGAGGGCGCCGAAGGTGAGGACGTGCTCGCGATGCTGCTCGGTGCCCGCCACGAGGATGGCTCGCCGATGAGTCAGCAGGAGCTACGGGACGAGCTGATGACGGCGCTGGTCGCCGGCCACGAGACCACGGCCTCACAGCTTGCCTGGGCGTTCGAGCGCCTCGCCCGCGAGCCCGCCGTGCTGAGATGCCTGTACAAGGAGCTCGACGAGGACGCGGGCGAGGAGTATCTGACGGCGACCCTCAACGAGATCCTGCGCCACAAGCCCGTCCTGCCTTTCGCCGAGCCCCGCGCGGTCAAGCAGCCGATCGAGATCGGCGGCATTCTCTACCCGCCCGGGGTGGCGCTCGTCGCCCACATCTATCTACTCCACCACGACCCCGCGATCTACCCGGAACCGTATGCCTTCCGCCCCGAGCGGTTCCTCAAGGAGCCCCCGGGCACCTACACCTGGATCCCCTTCGGGGGCGGCCGCCGGCGTTGCCTGGGCGCTAGCTTCGCGCAGCTGGAGATGAAGCTCGTCCTGCGCGCCGTGCTCGAACGCTGCGAGCTTCAGCCCGCGGGCAACCGCGCGGAGGCCACGCGCAGACGCAACATCACGATCAGCCCGGCTCGTGGAGGTCGAATCGTCCTCCACGACCGGACCCGTACTATGACCCAAGCACCTCCACCAGAGCCGACACGCTTATCGCGGTAGGGCGGTGAGGCTTGTGGGAAGAATGTGGGAAGGCTGTGGGGATCGGCCAGTGGCAGCACGAAGCGCCTACCACGGAGGCGTGCCGGTGACTTTCGTGATTTGCGTGTGTACGAGGCCATCGAAGTCCACGGCAAAACGCTCCACGTACGTTCGCCACCGGGTCACTTCAGTTCTTTAACCTTGACGTTGAGCTCGCCGTGTGCGAGCTGATTTCGCCGCGCGACTAGCTCTTCGAGGGCGTCACGCACCATCTTGTTGCTCGTTCCCTTCCAGTGTGGTCTATCGCTGGGTTTCTTCATCCCGAAGAAAGCGAACAGCTTATTGATCTCCTTTGGCCACGGGTTGCTAAACCATCGGTACAGCTGAGCTCCGTCGAGACTTGGTGAGAACGTAGCGAGCGCCTCTTCAAACACGTTCTCGAGGTATCCCTCGAAGTGGGCGTTGAGCAGCAGCACACCAGCTCGGTTCAATGCGATGACGCCACCCTTCTTCCCTGGCCCTGAACCAGCGACCGCCGCGTGGGCAATGAACAGCTGGTCGATGTCCACGAGTCGCGTCGTGAGGCTTTCCAGGGCCTGACTCGGCATGCCGTCTTGGTTCGACCTTCGTTGGCTAACCCCTCCCGCCGTCGAGACTGGAGCACTATCCCCGGCGTGCGCAACTGAGCGCATCCGACGCGCCGCCTCGTGCGCTCGCTTCGGCAGCAGATGGGAGTACACGTCCACGGTGGTCGATGTCTTTGCGTGACCCGCGAACGCAGACACGAGCATGATGTCCTCGCCTTGGCTGATCGCATTGGTGATCGCCGTATGGCGCAGGTCGTGCAACCGAATCGCCTTCGGCAGCCCAGCCTGGTCGGCGTAGCGGCGGAACACTCTCGTGACCATGCGCGGGCTCAGTGGTCGGCCAGTCGGACGCATCACGCCACGCTTGCGCTCGACAGTGGTGAACACCGGCGCCTCGTCGCGCGTGTCCACGGCCGCCGTGAGCACCGCTTCCAATGCCTCCTGGGCGCCATCGAGAATCGGCACAAGCCTCTCCCCCGCCTCGGTCTTCGTCGTCAGCGCATCCTCGTCGTAGTCGCTTTCCTCCCCGTCTCGGGGCTTGCTGCTTGACCAGTCATTGCGTGAGGTGGACCATGGCGATCTTGCCAGAGTTTGTACCCCCGCACTATGGCCCAAATAAGCAAAACAACAATGATCTAGAGCTAAGATCGCGGTCTATGCTTGCCATCCCAAGCACCCGCTACGATGACCAAATAAACACAACAAGCAGCACCAGCAGTGATGAGCGTGTGCTCAGCGACTTTAGGGACGCGCTCGACGGCTGGCGTAACGCGCTTGAGGCGCACCGCATGGCTCCTCCTGATCGCGGCTTCAGTGCTTGGCCGGTCTCGCTCAAGCCGCGAGTGAGGAGGCGCGCACCTGTCGGGCCGCGGATGCGGCAGGCTTTGACTGGCCGCCCCATCGCGCCGCCGACCCTCGGCCGCCGTACGAGCTGCAGCCCGGTACCGGGCGCCGTGGACCCGGGGGGCTCTGGCAGCGCTTCGACAAAGCCGTCCGGCAGCTGAACACCGCCGCCGCCGGCCAGAACATACTCGACGTCGCACGCGCCTACGATGACCTCGCCGCCGCCGCCGCGGAACTCGCAGAGGCGGTCGAGCGCGAAGACGGGGCGAGCGGCCAGCGGCCACGCTCCCGCGCACGTCGCTCAGCCTGACCCGGGGAGACTTCGCTCGCAGTCGCGTCCGAGCGGCTCAGGAGCGCTTGGACGGCACCACCGGGACGGCCGTCTCATCCCACACCAACACCGGACGCTCGGCATCGCGGCGGCGGTGGGGCAACCCTAGGGTCTCGGGCGCCCAGAGATCGCGGCCTGTAGCCAGCGAGCTGCTATCGGCCTGCGCGCGTGCGAGCAGCGCGTCAACGTGCTCGCGTCGTATCCGGAAGGCGCGGCCGATCTTCGCTGCCGGCAGCGCGCCGCTATCGATCCAGTTACGGATCGTCTGAGCGGTCACCTGGAGCTCCTCGGCGACCTGAGGCACGGTCAGGATCTGCTGCTCAGTCGCAGACAACTCAGAGCAAAATAGCAAAGCAAGCACTCTTTGGGGCAACTGTGTGTGTGTATCGTGAGGCGGAGCGCAGCGGAGCTGAGCGGCGGGGTGGCCTTGCCGTGAGGGTGCTGGAGGCGTGACTGGAGGGGAAGCTGGGGGAGCGGCGGACGATCGACCGTGACTTTGCAGTTTCGTCGAGCTGTCGAACGCGTGCAAGATCGGTGCGAGACGGGTGCTCGGCGATTTCGCTGCCTCCCGCGGTCGTCGCTGAGGCAAACGTCGTCCACCACGAGGCGGCGAGCAGACCAGAGCCGCCGGAGCCGCCGGTAGCTTGGCTGCATGAGCGACCGCGACGCGCCCGAGGCTTCGAGCCTCCGTGCCGAGCTTGCCCGCGCGGCACGGAGTACCGACCTGGTGGAGCGCACGCTCGAAGTCGTTGCCGTGGTCGAGGCCGTGGCTGCTCCCCTGGGCATCCATCCGGTCGTCGTCGGGGGCATGGCCGTCTATTTCTGGACCGCCAGCGAGGAATTCGTGACGTACGACATCGACGTTGTGATGGAAGTTCCCGACGAGCTCGCCGCGAAGCTCACTGAACTCGGGTTCGCCCGCGCCACGGACGGCCGACACTGGGTGTTGGAGGGCACCGAGATCCTCCTGGAGGCGCCCGGCGCGTACCTCGACGCGGACGCTGTCGTGGCCGAGATCAAGCTGCAATCGGGCCGAACAGCGAAGGTCCTTTCGCGCATAGACATCCTCCTCGACCGCCTTGACGAGTTCCAGGCTACCGGCCACGAAACCCCCGCGCAGCAGGCGCTCGCGCTCCTCGCCGGCCTATCCGACACAGAAGCCAACGATCTCGATGACCGCGCGTCCAATCGCCGCGTGGGCACCATTCTCAAAGTCATGCGCGAGCTCGCCGATCACCTCAAGGCGGGCGGTTCTCCGCCAGACAGCGGCGAACTACATGCAATCGCCCGGGAAGCTCTCTGCAACGAGTACCCTCCGAAGAGACCATGAAGACGCAAACGATCTCCTTCGAGCAGTGGCGCCGCGAAGCTCCCCAGCTACGTGCCAAGAGCGCACAGGTTCTTGCACGCTTCGGGCCGACGCGACGCGAGAAGCCGCGCAACGCCACCGAGGCCGAGTTCCTGCGCAACATCGGAACACCCGAGCGCCTGATCGGCCCTCCGGCCTGACTCAGCGACCGCCGCTACGTGCGGAGCGTCCGCTCGACGCGCGATGCGACGCCGGGCGCAGCGGGTAGGACCAATCTCGCGGTCCGTCCTTCCGTGGGGCCTCGGCTCTCGGGGGTTTATGGGGCTCGTGTGGGAAGAATGTGGGAAAACGGGACCTAAAAAGGGATTCGCCGCTGCCCTCCACCTTAACGAGAAAACCCCAGCGCTAGCAGGGGCTTCCCCGGATGGGCGATACTGGGCTCGAAGGAGCGCCTGGGCCTGATGCGGGCTGCTGTGAGGCGTGCCGGCGGCTCTGAGGTGTTCTGAGATCACCTGAGATTCGCTCAGGTAGGGACCACGGGAAGGACCACGGCCTCGAGTGCCACGGCCGCCGTCCTGCCGACGACCTAGAGTCCCAGCGCATGGCAACAACGCACGAGGAAGTCGCACCACAGCTATCCACAATGGCGCTCGCGAGCCAGGGCGACAGCGAGAGCCAGATACGAGCCAAGGCGACCTCGATTCTCTCGGCGGCGTCGATCGTCGTGCCCGTCGCCGGCGTCGCGATCGCGAAAGGGTCCGCGTGGCCCATCATCCCTCTGGGGCTCGCGGCCCTGGCCTACCTCCGATGCGTGTGGACCTGCGCAGCGGCGCTGCTGCCCCGAAACATCGAGGTAGGCCTGCTCGGCGGCGAGATGCTCAAGCTCGCAACCGACAGTGGCGCCGACGTCGAGCAGATGCAGGCCTCCTCCTCAAGCTACATGGACGGCCTCTATAGAGACAACCAGCTCATCCTCGAGAAAGCGTCCGAAAACGTGAAGCACGCTGTCATCGCCCTCGGCATTGAGATCGTGGCGTTGACCGCAGCGATCCCCGTTACACTCTTGACCTGAGATGCGAGCACGCACCCCGCCCAAACCGGCTCCCCCGAGCCCAATGCCGCCGGCCCCTCCGCCGAACGTGATCGCAGTCGAGATCCGCTCGCCTAAACCGACCGAGTAGCGCGGGGAGCTCCTCACCCCGCCCGCCGGTAGCGGATGTGCGTGGCGAGCGGAGAGTGGAGCACCTCGACCGGCTCGAACCCGAGGGACTCGACTCCGTCGAACAGCCGCTCGCCGGACCCGAACAGGACGGGGACCACGTCGAGCGTGAGTTCGTCGATCACTCCGACGGCGAGCGCCTGACGGACGGTCGAGGCGCCGCCCGCGATGTCGATGCCATCCTCGCCGGCCGTCTCACGCGCCTGCGCGTAGGCGGCCTCGAAGCCCTCGGTGACGAAGTGGAAGCTCGTACCGCCCTCCATCTCGATCGGCCCGCGGGCGTGGTGGGTGAGCACGAAGACCGGCGCGTGGTAGGGCGGCTCGGAGCCCCACCATCCATCCCAGTCCTCATCCCACTCGCCGCGGATCGGCCCGAACATGTTGCGGCCCATGACGTAGGCCCCGCGCGGTCGCATGAGCCAGCCCTCTGCCGTCGCGTCGGCGTCGTTCGCGCGCTCGTCGCCGAGGTGCCAGCCGTGGACCTCCCTGCCGCGCTTCCCCAGCGGATTCTCCCGGCTCTGGTCCGGCCCGGCGACGAAGCCGTCGAGCGAGATCGACATGTGGCAGCTGGTGTCCGGCATCCGCGTCCTCCAAGTAATTGCGATTTGCAAGCGTCGGCACCGTACCGCAAGGGAAATGTGGTGGCAAAGCTGCAAGCACCATCTACGTCATCGCGACGCGTCCGGCCCTCAGAAATGGGCGATACTGGGCTCGAACCAGTGACCTCCGCCTTGTCGATTCGGTTGGGCGGGACAGCTACGTCGGGCTATGCGGCCGAAACCTAGTGTTTATGCGGGGTTTGGGCTGGCGCCCCAATGCCGATCACGGGTAGTTCGACGTTGTTTGTGGGAAGTTTGTGGGAAGAATGTGGGAAGCGATTGGGGGGCGCGGCCCGGCTTGCGGACCCCATTCCGGGGCGGGGAGCGCCGCCCACCGCGCTGGCGTCTGGCGCAGCTCGTAACGTCCGTCCGTGTCCAACGACGCCCCCAGCACGACCGACCCCGACGGTCGCCTCGTCGTATTCGACGCCGGCACCCACCAGCACCTTGCGCTCGGCCGCCCCGAGCTCATGGACGAGGTCGATCTCATCCTCGGCACCGTCGCCCATCCCGACCACCGCATCCACGACGCCATCCCAGGACGCGAGCACTTCTACCGCCGCGACCTCGATCCTCGGCGCTGGCTCAGAGTCGTCGTAGACTTCAACGACGAGCCGGCGTGGGTCGTGACCGCCTTGGTCCAGAACAACCCACCGCGAGGCTACAAGCAATGACCATCACCATCGCCGGCATCCCCTTCGACCACCACCACTACGACGAGCGCGGCGACGTGCTCTACCTCAACGTCGGCGAGCCACGCCCCGCCGCGCGGGGCCTGGAGACGCCTGACGGCCACTCGATCCACTACGACGAGTCCGGCGCCGTTATCGGCATCACGCTCCTCAACGTGCGCCACACCCTCGAACGGGAGGGACAGCTTACGCTGAGCCTACCGACCGAGCACCTCGCCGCCGACGAACTCCAGCCGATCCTCGCGGCAGCCTGAAAACTACCGCAGAGCGATCACGATGGCCACGATGCTTAGCGCCGTCGCCATCGTCGCAGCGTAGCCTGCGGAGCGCCCTATCAGACGCTATCCGTTGCGTGGCGGCCACGCCACTCGGCAAGGATGTTCCGCCGCCAGACACTGCGTCCGCCCGCTCCCTTGACGGCGCGGCCTTCGGCGATGCGCCCCGCCATATCGGCGAGATCCCGTGCGTGCCTGATTTCCCAGCCACGCCGGATCGCGCCTATCTGAATCGCGCGCGGATCGAGCCGCTCGCCGCCCTTGTGCAGTTTCTTGAAGGCCTGCGCTGCTTTGGTCCTGTCGCTCGGGTGGATGATCGAGCTATCCCCGATGATCGGAGCCGCCAAATCGTCGAGCGCTGCCGCCACGGCGCCGGTCGGTCCGTCCGTTCGATCGGGCTCAGGTGCACCGCCCACGGGTGCCGCGACCTGCGTCCAGATATCGACATCCCCGAGAGCCCAGGGCGCTGCGCACAACGCCGCCGGCCGCATCGAGTCGATCTCAGCGAGTTCCTTGTCGTCGAGGTAGACCGCTAGGACCGGCCGACCGCCAACCCCTGCTCGCTGCTTGTACGTGCAGAGTTTCAGGGTCTTGAACGCCTGGGCATCGAACGCCTCGCCGGTCATCCTCAGGCGCTTCATTGTGTCCCCGGCGAGAACCGCCACCAGGTCCTCGGTCTGGCGCTTCGTGTGCACGACAATCTGGATCTCCAGTGCAGGCTGCTCGCATAGCCAGTCGTAGCCCGCTCTGACAGCCCCGGCGCCAGCCGATGTGTAGAACCGCTGGGTCATGTCGCCCCGTCGCTATACCGCTCGGCCCAATCGTCGGTGACATCGACCGTAAGGTTGAAGCGCGTGATCTGAACCGGGGCGTCGGATTCGTCGAGCTGCGCGGCGGCCTCAATAAAGCCGAGTCGCACGCCGGCCACGACTGCCTTTTCGATCGCGGTCGTGACCGCTTGCGCGTCCTTTTCCGAAAGCTCGGCGTCTAGGCGAGCGTAGACCTCGCTCGTGATTCCAGCGACGGCGTCGGGGAATGCTTTGTGCAAGTGGTCACGCTCGGGCGCCGACATCGCGTACTGACTTTATAGGACTGAGCCATCCCGGCGGGCGCGAAGCCAGCGGTTCGTCCCGTGCATCGCGTAGCGGCGTGGCGTGGGCGCGACGGCTTGCGCTGGCCCCGGCGCGACGGCTTGAAGCATCCCCACTTCGCGTCGAGGGCGGGACTTGCTCATGTCTCGCCGTACAGGTCGCCTGTGTCGAGCACCGCGGAGAGCTCGAACATCACCATCGCAACGCTGAGGACGACCCGACGTGCGTCATGCCAGTTGAGCGGACGCCCCTCCTTCTGCGCTCCGTGCTCCTGACGTTGAATCAAATCCATAGTTGCCTCCGAGTAGTCGCCGAGCGCCTTTAGCAACGCCGCGCGCCCCTCGCCGATGGTCGCAAGCCTCATCGCGATAACAGCACCCAGGCGACGGTTCACCTTAGACGGATCGTTGTCCACGTCAGTTGGTCGATACCGTTCAACGGCTTCGGTCGCGAAGATCTGCATCGTCTCCCGAGCCTTATGGCCCACCGTCGTCAACTCTGCCTCCGAGTCCGCGCTCCAAAGGAGCGCCTGAGCCTGTGCCCAAAAATGGCGTGCGCTCCGGGGTACGCCGCAGCGAATGCGACACCATCCAGAAACCCCTTTACCTCCTGTTCGGCACTCTTAGCAGGCTCGGCCTCGTTTGAGCGACACTCCGCGTAGAAGCGTTGTCCCGCCGGGGTAATCACGTAGTCGTACTGACCTTGCGGTCGCAGCAAGCCGGCGAGGGCAAGCTCTTCAATGTCAGAACGTGCGACCTTGTACGCATGACCCTTCGGTCCCTGAAGGAGGTCGCCCTCCAGCACACTCACGAGCGCTACCCGGTTTAGAAATCGAGCCGCTGACGCCAAGTGTTCACCAACCGAGTGTGCGTCTTACAGAATCGGCCACGAACGATAATGCTGCTTTAGGAGCCGTTCTACGCTGGACGTGTCGATGCCAAGCTCACGCAAAGACAAGCCCATTGAGAGCACGTTCTCCCCACGTATTTTTAGCAGGCAACACAAAGAACGCGCCCACAAAAGCAAAGCCAAGCGCCATCACCACAGCCCCGGCAAGCGATAGAGCAGAAACCTTGGCTTGACGCCAAGCGCTGCGGATGATCCGCGGGCCGTGGCGCTGGCGGCGCAGACCAACACAAGTACGTGTGTCAAGTATCATCAACATGATTCGCACTTATGACGGACGCGAGGCGCCTCGCGGACCTCAATCTGCCGAAGCGCATCCAGAATCGCCGGAGCGCGATCACGCCTGAAGTCCCCCAGGCGGCGCTTGGCCTCCAGCACGGTACGCGCCTCGGTCCGCGCCTCCGTAGTCGCGGCGACCATGAGGGAGTCCACCTGCTGAGTGAAGGGGACCGTGCGGGCTATCCACGCTTCCTTCGACTCCTCAGGAGTCGGCGTGAGCGTGATCCAGTCCTCGCCGGAGAAGGGCAGCCGAACCCCCCAAGGAGGCCCCGGGATATCCGCCTCCCCCGCGGGTGTTGCGGTAGTGGCCTCCCCCCACTGAAAGGTGGCCACGTCGGGGAGCCGTCCACTCTCGTGCTCCGCCGTGACAGCAAGCGCGTACCTTCTGATCTTCGGGATGTTGTAAATCACGTCCGGGTTCGCAGCGGTGATCCCCCGCTCAGCCATTAGGGCGTCGACTCGCTCACCAAGGGCGTCATCGGCCACCCCTGGGGCACGGGCGACCTCATCCCAGGCGTTGAGCGCCCTCCCCAGCCGCTTGAAGTGAACATGGAACGCCTGGTCGGGCTTGTAGCCGCCCCCGTAGTTGCTGGATTCCTCCGCTCCAAGCGAGGTGATGAGCGCGCCTGCCGTCGCCTTGATCGCCTCGGCATGCGCAGGGCTAACCGGCCGGGTCAAGAACGCTCCAAGCCCCCCGGCAATCAGCGCCGTCACTCCCAGCACCGCGAGCGCCACCACAACGATCAGCGCAACTTCCCACGGGCTCCGAGGGTGCTTACCGTGGCTCGCGGCGAGCACGGCGCCAGCCGCGATCATCGCACCCACCACGGCACCCCCGCCGTAGGCGGCCCTGAGCAGCCATTCGTAGTTCTTTGACCGGAGCGTTGGGAGCAATCGTCCTTGTTTGAGCATGCGGCCTGCAGCCTATGCCCGCATCGATGGGTAGGGCTTGAGTCGTAGAGCGCCACGGCCCCAGCCTTGCGGTGCGTCCACGGAGCGAGCCTACTGTGGCGATGGATCGCATCGCTCCCTCGCGCTCGGAACGACTGTTTACAGCTTTGTCCGGCGCGCGGCCCGAAAGGCCGAGGGCGAAACCCCGTAGCGGCGTCGGAACGCACGGGCGAAGTGGGACGACTGGCGATAACCGACGAACCGCGCCACGTCGCGCACCGGGATCGATGGCTGGGATAGCAACTCGGCGGCGACGACCATCCGCCTCATAGTGAGATCGTCGTGGAAGGTACTATCGCCGAACTGGACATACGCGCGCTGTAGCTGGCGAGGCGAGCTGGCGAGCGCCTTGGCGACCACCCCCAGCGTCAGGGGCTTGCCATAGTGATACTCGATTACCGAGCGTGCGAGCAGGTACATCCGGCGACGCTGCGCGACGGTGTTAGGACGCATATCCTGGCGCGGGTCGGGCGCGCGTCAGAGCGTCAGTATGCGGTCGAGGTACACGGCGACTTCGGACGCAATGAACCGTCCGTCGTGGCGCTCGATGAGCCCGGCGCCGTCGAGGCGGTCCAGTGCGTCAGCGATGCGGGCCTTCAACTTGCGCTTCCCGGCGTCGAATGCCTTCCCGATCTCCTGCTCTGAGAGCGGGCCCTCGCCGTCGTTGGCTCGCGCGATCAGGCTGTTGAGCACGGCGCTGTCGTCGTGGTGCTCGCCCTCGGCGGTGGAGTCGAGCGACTGCGTGATCTCGTGGAAGTAGACAGCCGCGTGCGTGGCGGTCGCCAGATCGCTCCAGCGGTGAATGAGGCCGCCCGCATGGAGCCGCGCGAGGCTGGCGGGGATGTCGCCGGGTGTGCTGATCGTCCTGGCGATCTCACCTTCAGACCACGGCCGCTGCCGGTCGAGGTCGAGCATGAGCTGAAGAACAGCTTGGTCGAGGAAGTCATACGCCTCTGCTTCGCGTGAGCTACGGTTATCGGGCATGGGAGAGTGAACCTCCTGTGGTCACGGTCTCGGCCGGGGCTCCAATCCCCGTGCCGAGGCCATATGGTCGAGTGCAATCTCACCCACCGCATCGAATGGTGTTGTGGGCGTGGTAGGCAAGGCTGGTAGGGGGACGCCGCGATCATGCGGCGCTGGTCGCGGTGGAAAGCGTGAGAGGTCGGGGGCGAGGCGGTAGCCGACACCGCGGGTCACGCGCACCCACCCCTCGGCGCCAGCGCGCGCGAGCGCGCATCGCAACCGTGAGGCGTGGGAGTCCAGCGTCCGCGTCATCACGGCCGTGTGGATGCCCCACACCCCCCGCAGCAGCTCGTCCTTGGGATGCACGCGGGTGGGGTCGCGCGCGAGATGCACGAGCAACTCGTACTCCAGCCGGCATAGACCGACACGGGTGGCGCCGAACGTCACCTCGTACGCCGCGGTGTCGATCCGCAGATCCCTGAACTCGATCACGTCGGGGGCGCGGTTGTTGAGGTCCCGGCGGATGAGCGCCTGCACGCGCGCGCGGAACTCGGGGTAGTCGTACGGCGTGCGGATCACATCGTCGGCGCCGGCCTCGAAGCCGCGCAGCAGATCGCCCAAGTCCTCGTTCGGGCTCATCCAGAGCGCGCGCAGCCCCGGCTCGGCCTGGGGGGCGAGCGCGCCGGCGCGCAACTGGCGCAGCACCTCGAGCCCGCATCCTCGGCGCGCGGCTTGGCCGAGGATGAGCACGTCGACCTCGCGGGTGTGGCACGCGGCGCGCAGCGTCACCGGGTCGCTGGCGCGGCGCACCTCGTACCCGTCGAGCGCGAGCTCGTCGGCCAGGGCGAGGTTCGCGTACTCCTCTCCATAGAGCAGCAGCACGGGCCCTCTCACGGCTGCGACTCCCTCGATATGCGGACGGGTCCTGCGCTCACCCTGGTCTCCTTTCGGAGCACCGAATGGATCGCCAGCGAGCACGACCGACCTGTCCGCAGGGAGCTACGGTGGGCGTGGCATCGAAGGTTTGCTCTTCGGTGCTATAGGCCGGGCGGGGTGTCGTAAGCATCCCGTCCGGCCGCATCGATTTTGGCTTGTCGGGCGATCAGAGCAGAGCCCGCGGCGGAAAAAACTCGGGGCGAAGTGGGGGCGCCGCCGATCACGAGCCCCGGCGTTGCTCGACTATCGCGCCTGGCCGCCTATCGCCGCGAGCAGCTTCTCCAGCAGCGCCCGGCTCGCCTCGGCTATCGCCCGCTGCTCAACCGGCGCGTCGGTGTCCCCCGCGCACACCAACTGCTGGTCGAGGCTGATACGGAGCGCGCGCAGCAGCGCGTCACGGTGAACGTCGAGGTAGACCCTCACCGGCCGCGGCTCCTCGACGTTCTCCCAACCGATCGCGTTGAGCAGCGCGCGCACAGCGTCGTGGCGCTTCAGCGGCTCGGCGTACCACTCGGCCGCCTGGTCGTAGCCCGCCCGGCCGACCGCCTCGCCGACCTCCCACGCCGCCTCGCCCAACTCGCCGAGCAAACCCAAGCGCACGAGCGCCACCGCCTCGGACGGGAGTTCGACAGAGACCACGCTGCGATCGTCCACGCCCGCGCTCAACATGAACGCATTGATCCGCCGGATATTCCGCCGCGCAATGTGATTCTGCTTGGAGTCACCCGACCAGATCGAGATCTGGCACTCGAGATCCTGCCACTCCCGCAGCGCCGTCACGATCCCTGCGCCATACCCGCATTCCACGATTTCGCGCAGTACCTCCACGAACCCCGGCGGAACCCTGACCTCGCTCTCACCGGCGGGCGTCACGCCCTCCGGCTTGCGCACGCGCAGCCCGAAGGAGTCCCGCAGGAGCTGCTGCACGCGCCCGTCGGTGACGCCGGTGCGCTCGCCGACCTCACGCAGCGTCAGGCCCTCCACCAGCCGCAGGCGCAGCATCTCGACATGCCGCTCCTCCGGGACACGGTGCGGCGGTGGCAGCGTCGCCAGCCCGCGCGCCTGCCGCCGCGCGGCGTACCTGTAGAACCGCGCCGGTTCGCTCCACGGATCGGGGGCACTCACGAGCCGGCCTCTTCCACGCGGGCGATGAGGTCGGTGAGCTGCCCGATGCGCGCCTTCGCGGCCGTGCGGGCCTCATCGCTTGCTTCCGGGTCTTCCTCGATGCCGTGCTCGGATTCGATACGCGCCAGCAGAGTCCGCAGCAGCGCCTCGCGGTGCTTGCGCGCATCGACCTCGACGGCGGTGGGCGCCTCGACGGGCTCGATCCAGCCCACGACATCCAGCAGCGCCCGCGTGCGGTTCGCGCGCGCGAGACACGCTCTGACCTCGTTGCCGATGTTCCCCCGCTTGCGAGGGTCGATTAGCGCGCTGGCTTCCTCGACCTGGACGTACAGGTCGAAGACGAGCCCGTCGCGCAGCGGCGGTAGCAGCTCCTCGGGTATGACGACGGTCATGGTCGCTCCGTTCCGGTCGGCCGAAGGGCCGCCCGCGGGGTGCCATGACTCGACCGGCCCATAGCCGGAGAGCTACGGTGTCGGCCGTGGCATCCGAAGGCTGACTCTTCGGTTGTCCACGGCCGGGCGAGTGCGTCAACACTCGCCCGGCCACACGATGTTCTTGGTTCGGCGCCAGAGCAGAGCAGAACTCGCGCCGGGCCTCAAGGCCCCCCGTCGGCCGGCCCGGTACGCGCCGGGAGCGGCGACCGATCAAGCTTCGCCGGAGCTTTGTGGGAAGAATGTGGGAAAACAGCCGTCTGGGGCCTTCCCCGGGCCTCATTCCTCCCAAAGAAAAACCCCGCATTTGCGGGGCTTTTCTGCGATGGGCGATACTGGGCTCGAACCAGTGACCTCCGCCTTGTCGAGACGGCGCTCTCCCAGCTGAGCTAATCGCCCTGGGATCAACCGCAAGCGTATCAACGGGCAATAGCCGATCGGCCTGTGCAAAACTCCACGGACCGCGAGGCATGCGGATCACGGCACGATCACCACGCGCCCTCCCCCACCTACTACCGCTCCGGATTCGCCCGAGGCCGCTTCGCTCGCGCCTTCCACGCCACCGGCGCTGGATTCGCCGGCTTCTTCGCCGCCAGCGGAGCCCTGCGCTTCGGCTTCGCCATACGGGCTCTGTGAGCCGTAGGGCGAGCGTCCTTCCTCAGGCGACTGTGTCCCGTAGCCGCCTTCGGCCTGGCTCTGCCCGGTCGCCGAGGCGTAGGTGACGCCCTGGCCGGCTTCGATCGCGTGCACCGCCGAGACAACGGTGTCGGAGGCGATCGCGAAGCCGACGCCCGTGCTCCCCGGCTGCGAGCCGTCGACGCTCGCCGCGTCGCTGGCGATCTGTGAGTCGACGCCGATCACTTCACCCTGTTCGTTAAGCAGCGGCCCACCCGAGTTGCCGGGGTTGAGTGCCGCGTCGGTCTGGATCGCGCCGGTGATCTTGGCGCCGTCGGGGGCTGAGATTTCGCGGCCGAGGGCCGACACGATGCCTTTGGTGAAGGTCTCTTCGAGACCGTACGGGGTGCCGATCGCGTACACGGTGTCGCCGACCTGTACCGAGCTCGAACTCGCGAGCGTCAGCGCTTTCAGGCCGAGGCCCGACGGGTCGACGCGGATCAGCGCCAGATCCTTGTTGGCTTCTTCGCCGACGAGCGTCGCGCCGCGGGTCGTGTTCGAAGATCCGCTGGCGTCGACCGTGATGCTCCTCGCGCCCTTGACCACGTGATCGTTCGTGAGGATCAGGCCCTTTTCGTTCAGCACGATGCCGGTGCCCTCGTCCTCGCCTTCGGAGGTGACCACCTTGATCGACACGACGCCAGGGGCGTCCTGACGGTAGATCTGCGTCGCGGTGGGCGTCGTCGAGGACACCTCGCGACGGGTACCGGCGGTGGAGGAACCCCGGCGCACCAACGCGGTCGTCGTGCGCGCCCTCGGTGTCGCGCCTGAAGCCCCGCCACCAAGAAGCAGCACCACCGCGCCCGCGGCAACTGCTCCGGTGAAGCCTGCCAGCAGTGTGGGTAGAAATAGTCGCCTCATGGGTCACCTCCGGCTCGTGGGATGAGACCATGATCGAGGGGGTTGCTGTGCGGCCGCTAACAGTGTGCGAAAGCGCGGCTAACGGTAGGAGAAGAAGTTCATAACGCCCCGCCAAGGGCGCGACGCCACCCAGCGGACCAGACGTGAGCACGATCCCGACGGGCAGCTGCCCACTTCGAAGGAGCGCCCACTCGATACGCTTGTGGTCCCCCTGGCGACGTGGCGGAGTGGCTACGCAGCGGCCTGCAAAGCCGTCTACACCGGTTCGATTCCGGTCGTCGCCTCTGGTTGAGCAGGGCTAGTTGCCCAACCGCTTGTCCAGCAGCTCATCGACGCGCGCCATCAGCTTGCCGGAGCGGACGTGCAGCCCCCGACAGAGCTTCAGGGTCGTCTCGTACGTCGGGTTGCCCTGACCTCGCACCAGTTCGCCGACCTGTTTGGCGGTCAGGCCGCCATCCGTCGCGACGGTCTCCTGGGTCATCTGCGCGTTCTCAGCGATGAAAAGCTCGATCGCTTGCCCAAGCGCCGCATGGTCTGGGCTGCGCGGCTTGGACTTCCTCTTACGTGGCATCGGCGGCAGCCTACGCATCCCGATCGATGATCGTTAGGCCATATAAGGGTATAGTGAAATCAGACACTTGTCGTCCGCCCAATTTGCGAGGATTTTGTCCATGGCCGACCAGCAACAGCGGGAGCTCCTCGTCCTCGGCAAAGCCGTCCGAGAGGTGCGCGAGCAGCACGGCCTCAGCGCCCACGATCTGGCCGCCGCCTCGGGCGTTGCCCTGGCACGCGTCGCGGCTCTGGAAGACGGGAAGCTCGACCCGGACTTCGAACTGCTGCGCACGCTCGCGCAGAGCATGGGTATCCGCCAGACCGCTTTCTACGTGCGGGCCGAAGAGCTGGGTAGTAGCCAAGACGCCGCAGGGAGGGCCGAGGACGAGTAGAGGTCTCCAGGCCGGTGCGACCAGCCACGCTACCCCCACCGTCTCCGGCACATCCAGGGTCTCACGCCACGCGTGACGTTCGTTGCCGCCGGCGAGTTGTTCCGCGCCGCCTACGCCGGCTGGAGGGCCCATACCAGCCGAGCGGGCTCAGCCGGTCGCGACGGGCGTCAGGACCATCACCGGGATCACGCGCCCGGCTTTCGCCTCGTAGTCGGCGAACTGCGGGACGCGAGCGGCCTGTGTGCGGAAGAGGCGCTCGCGTTCCTCGCCGCTCGCCTCGCCGGCGAGCACGTCGATCGTGCCGGTCCCGACCTCGATCGCGACGGAGGGGTGGGCCTTGAGGTTGTGGTACCAGTCGGGGTTGGTCGGCGCCCCGGCCTTCGAGGCGAAGATCACGTAGCGCCCGCCGTCGGCCTGGTAGGCGAGCGGGTTGACGCGGGGCTTGCCGGACTTCGCGCCGGTGTGGTGCAGCAGCAACAGCGGCAGGCCCTCGAACGGGCCCCCGACGCGCCCTTCGTTGGCGTGGAACTCCGCGATGATCTTGGCGTTGAAGTCTGCGGGCGACGTGGACACGGTGCTCTCCTCAGGGGTGTGGACAGGGCGTGGCGCTGAACGGTGATCTCGTCCTGACTGCTCGTAAGATGTGGGGCGTGCCGCCAAAGAAGCAGTTCAAAGAGTACTCGCCCGCCAAGCAGCTCCGGATCGCTGCGTTCATCGCGGCTTCGCTTATCGCCGTGGGCTCGGCGCCTGCCCGCGCGGCGGGGACCCCGGCGGACGAGGCCGCCACCCAAGCGTATTTCGCCGCCGTGTATGCGCGAACGCAGGCGGTGGTGGCCAACCTGCCGGCGTCGCAGGCGGCCTTCGAGGGTCTGGCCGACAGGATCGGCGGCGAATGCCCGGGCGTCATGGCGGGCGCGCCGACGACCTTCATGCCGCCCTTCTTCGGGCCGCATCGGCTGAGTGCGCGGCGGCGCGGCGAACTCGCACGCGAGTCCAGGCAGGCGTTCGAGCTCGAGGAAGAGCTCGACATCACGCTGCTCTTCGCGTGGCTGCAGCCCGATCGGCAGGCGACCCTCGCCTTCGCCGCCGCCGTCGAACCGCTGCGGTGGAGCAACCCAGCGGTCGCGCAGTCGGTGCACCTCGAAGCGACCGAGAGCGAGGAACAGGTCGAGAGCGCCTCCCCCGGCGTGTGCGCGGACATGCGGGCGTGGGTGGCGAGCGGCTACCGAACGCTCTCGGCGGGCACGAAGGAATTCTTCAGCCGCCGTGAAGCGAGTGAGCGGAGAACGGTCAGTGCGCGACCCGTCATCTCCCTGGTGGCCCCCTACGAGAGCGCTGGCGACAAGGCCCTGATCGACAAGACCAGGCAGCTGGCACACCAGGAGCTCAGCACGTTGCAGACCCTCGAGCGGACGTTCATGTCGCTGCGGCAGACACTCGGTGTGACGCGCCCACACGCCGAGGAAGAAGCGATCGAAACCGCTGGCCGCGATCACGTAATCGTCCTCAGATCTGATCACGGAAATTCCCCACCTTTGAGTGCGTAGCGGCGGTCGTCCGCGGAGCCGAGCCGTAGGCGAGGCGTAGTGGGCGACCGCCGGCGCGGTTCTGTCGGGGGCTCCCTCCAGGGTCGCGGGTGTTGATGCCTGCGATTTGGAAGGGAGCCTTTGGGGATGCTGAGCAAGGAGGACGATGTGGAGATTCATGCGTTGGCGGGCCGCGGCTGGTCGGTGTCGGCGATCGCTCGTCATACGGGCCGGGATCGCAAGACGGTCCGCAAGTATCTGAACGGTGGCGGGCCCTCGCGCGAGGCGGCCGCGAGCTGCGTTGAGCCCTACCGGGGGTACCTGGCCACGCGGTTCGCTGATGACGCGCATGTCGAGGGGACGGTGCTCTACCGCGAGGTGCTCGATCTCGGGTTCGACCGCTCGTATGTGACGTTCGTCAGGGAGCTGCGGACGCTCGGTTTGCGCCCGCGGTGTGAGGCGTGCCGCACGGGTGGGCACGGAGTGACGACGGTGATCGCTCATGAGCCGGGCGAGGAGATCCAGTGGGATTGGCTTGAGTTGCGCGAGACGCCGTGGGGTGAGCCGGCGTATGTGCTCGTCGGTGCGCTGTCGTTCTCCGGTCGCTGCCGCGGGGTGATTTGCGAGGGGCAGACCTTCGCGCACCTGGTCGAGGCGATCGACGGGGTGCTGCGCCGCTTGGGTGGTAGCGCGCGTGCGTGGCGGACAGACCGGATGGCGACAGTCGTGCACCCGGGAACGGATCGGATTACCGCGCCGTTCGCGCAGCTCGCCAAGCACTACCGGGTGCAGGTCTGGGTCTGCCCAGCACGCCGGCCGCAGCGCAAGGGTGTCGTGGAGGCCGCGATCAAATACATCACGCGCTCGTGGTGGCGCACCGCGCCGGTCGCGAACCTGGGGCAAGCGCAGGCTGACCTGGACCGCTGGGCGAATGCGGTCTCAGACCGCCGCAAACGCCGAGGGCAGACGATCGCCGAGCTCGCCACCGCAGAGCATCTGCTCGGGCTGCCCGCGGTGGGGTTCCCGGCGCTGCTGGAGGCCGAGCGCGTCGTCGCGCGAACGGCCATGGTCGCGTTTGAGGGCAACCGCTACAGCGTTCCGCCGGGGCTGGTCGGTCAGGGCGTCACCGTGCGTGTCAGGCTCGGTGAGCTGCACCTGGAGATCATCTCCAAGGCCAACAGGCGCGTCGCGCGCCACAGGCGGGCCCCTGCTGGCGCGGGGCAGGTCCTGCAGACCCCAGAGCACGCGCGCCTCTTGGAGGCCGCGGTGCTCGATGCGTTCACGACGGCCAAGCCGTGCCGGCGCAAGCAGAACCGTCCTCCCAGCCAGGCAGCACTCGCGGAGGCCGCCCAGCTGCGCGGTGAACGCCAGGGCACGGTAGTCGACCTCGATGAGTACGCACGGATCGCGAGGGTCGCCGGGCGATGAACAAGCACGCCACCTACCAGCAGCTACGCGGCCACCTGGCCTACCTGAAGCTCGCCGCCGCCGCGGAGCATCTACCCGTCGCGCTCGAGCAGGCCGAGAAGACCAAGCCCGGCTACACCCAGTTCCTCACGGACTTGCTCGCAGTCGAGGTCACCGCGACCGAGGAGCGCCGCCTCCACGGCCGGCTTCGCCTCGCGGGGTTCCCGTCCACCAAGACACTCGATGAGTTCGACTTCACCGCCCAGCCAGCACTGGACCGCCGCCTCGTCGAAGAGCTCGCGACCCTGCGGTTCATCGAGGAGAAAGCCAACGCGCTCCTGATCGGGCCACCCGGCGTCGGCAAGACGATGCTCGCCATAGCGATCGGCCTGAAGGCCGTGCACGCCGGCTACCGCGTCTACTACACTACCGCCGCGGACCTCGTCGCCAGGACCGCCAGAGCCGCCATCGACGGTCGCTGGCAGACCACGATGCGCTTCTGGAACGGCCCCCAGCTTCTCGTGATCGACGAGCTTGGCTATCTGCCGATGCCCGGCGAGGCCGCCAGCCACCTCTTCCAAGTCATCAGCCGCCGCTACGAGCACGGCTCGATCATCCTCACCACCAACCGCGGGATCGCCAGCTGGGGCGAGATCTTCGAGGACACCACCGTCGCCGCCGCGATCCTCGACCGCCTCCTACACCACGCCACCGTCCTACAAATCGACGGCGAGAGCTACCGCATGCGCGGCCACCGCGCCCGCCTCCAACAACTACGCGCCGGCCTCAACCAGGGTGGGGAAAAACCGTGATCGCAACTGAGGAATTTCGATGATCGTTGACACGGCATCCAAGCCCCCCAAGGGATCGGTGGTCGTGGCCCGCGGCAGGACCGCGGCGGGCGGCAGGTACTCGGTGCGCGTGGAACCCAGCAGACGGCACTCCGGCACGGGGGAACGGGGCTGCGTGAGCGTGACGATCACCGACACTCGCGGCAGGTTCACCGGCGGCGACAGCGGATGCTACCCGCGGTCACACCCATCCCGAGGAGGAAGCGTGAACTGCACCGGAGGGCTGCTGACGATCGAAGCCCAGACGGACCCCCGCGCGCGGACCGTCAGCCTGCTGCTGAGCGACGGCCGCCGGATCGCCTCGCGCGTAGCGAGGGTGCCCGTGCGGCTGGGTGGGCCCGTGGGCCTGTACCACCAGGTGGTGCGCGGCCCAGCGCCAGTGCCGGTGTCACTCACAGAGCTGGGCGCGCACGGTGAAACCCTGCGCGTCGTGAAGTTGCCGCGGATCGTGGAATGCACCAGGCATCCCATCAAATACCTGCCCGGCGGCATGCGCACACTGGTCCACGAAAGCGTGCCGCCGGGGCCGACGTATACGATCGTCGGCGAAGCGTATCGGTTCCTCGGGCACCTCTACTTCGACCTGAAGGTCCACGTCAAAACCAAAGCGGAATCGGAATTCGGCGGCGGCGGTGTCAGCTTCCTCGTGAGCCGGACCGGGGAAAAGCCCAGCCCGTACACCCCCCAGTTCGAAACGGTCTGCAAGCCGCACCCCTACGAGATCGTCTACGGCCTGCTGAAGGCCCCCCGCGACACCGTGCTCGCGCGGTCGGTGTCGGGCACGAGCACCCCGCTGCGGGAGGTCGTGATCCCCCCGAGCGAGCACGCGCACGGAGAGCTCGTGTACGGCGCGCTGTCCACGGCGCCAATCGAACTACAGGTGCGCGCGCCGAGCGGCAGAACGGTCGCGACCGAGAAGCTCGAAGGGGTCGCCACCGAAGCGTTCGAAACCTGCGAAGGCGAAGCAGAACCCCCGAGCTGAGCGGCGCGGAGAAGAACCACCCAGCTGAATAACGGTCGGGCGCTGCCCTAACGGTGGAGGTGGATCACGCGCGCAGGCAGGCGCGGACGGCGGGCAAAGGGCGCCACCCGGAGCCCTCACCCCCGCGGGGCGTGCACCCGGAGACGATCCTTCGCCGCGTACATCGCGCGGTCGGCTTCCACCAGCACTGCTTCGCCGCCGGGGGCGTCCTGGTCGATCGCGGCGATGCCCACCGAGGCGGTGACCGACACGCGCCCGCCGTCGGCTTCCACCGAGCACCCGGCGACCGCGTCGGCGAGCACGGTGGAGACCTTGCGAGCGGCCTCCGCGGAGGTGCCGGGGAGCAGCACCGCGAACTCGTCGCCGCCGTGGCGCGCGACCAGGTCGGTGCCGCGCAGGCGGTGCTGGAGCTCGCGCGCGACCCCCTGCAGCAGTTCGTCGCCGACTCGGTGGCCGTAGGTGTCGTTGACCGCCTTGAAGCCGTCAAGGTCGAGCACGAGCAGCGCGGCCTGCTCGCCGTAGCGCCGGCAGCGCGCGACCTGCATCGCCAGCTGGCGCTCCAGCAGGCGGCGGTTGTGCAAGCCCGTGAGCGAATCGTGCTCAGCGAGGTGGCGCAGGCGCTCCTCGATCAACTTGCGCTCGGTGATGTCCTGGATCTGGGCGATGAAGTGCTGGGGACGGCCCTGGCGGTCGCGCATCACCGACACGGAGAGCACGGTGGAGATCACGTGCCCGCGCGCGTGGAAGTAGCGGCGCTCCATCTCGTAGTGCGAGATCTCCCCCGCGAGCAGGCGCCGCACGTACTCGAGGTCGGCTGACAAATCGTCAGGGTGGGTGATCTCCTCCAGGGACTTGGCGAGCAGCTCCTCGGAGGTGTACCCGGTGATCGTCAGCAGCGCGGAGTTGACGCGCACCCAGCGGCCCTCGGGGGTCAGCAGCGCCATCCCGATGGGGGCCTGCTCGAAGACAAGCTCGAAGCGCTCCTGGGCGTGGCGACGGGCCTCCTCGGCGTGCTTGCGGGGGGTGATGTCGCGCGAGACCGCCACGCCGCCCACGATCTCCCCGGCGCCGCCGCGCAGCGGCCCAACCTCGACCTGGTAGCAGCGGGTGTCGTCGGCCGACCAGACCTCCAGCGAGCGGGTCTCCCCGGCCAACGCGGCGCGGTAGAGCGGCTCGTAGGTCTCCCACCGCTCGTCCAGCAGGACCTCCTCGGCGGGCATCCCCTCCAGCTCGACCGCGTGCAGGCCCTCGTGCTCCAGGGCGTGCCCCCCGGCGAGCACGTAGCGCAGGTCGCGGTCGAACACAAGCGCAGAGGCCGCGGGGAGGATGCGGAGCACCGTGAGCGCGATCTCACCCGCGCCGAGGCCCTCCAGCGAGTGGCGCGGGGAGGCAGACACACTCGAACTATCGGCACCGGCGCGGTCGGGCTTGAAAGGCCGCGCCCGGCGCCGGGGCCCATGGACCCTAGGACCCGAGTGAGGCGCGGCCCGCCGGCGCGCACACCCCGCGCGCGGCGGCCCCGGCGAAGACGGCGACGCGGTTGGAGGCGGTGTCCGCGACCAGCACGTCCCCGCGGCAGTCCACGGCGAGGCCGGAGGGCGCACTCAACTCTCCCGGCCCGCCGCCGGGAGCGCCCCACGCGGCGAGCAGGCGCCCGTGCGCGGAGAACTCCTGCACGCGCCCCGCGGCGCGGTCGGAGACGAACACGTGCCCCGCGGAGTCCACCGCGACCCCGGCCGGTTCGAGAAAGCGCCCGGGCGCGGAGCCGGCGCCCCCCCAGGAGGTCAGCAGCGCCCCGGCGGGCGAGAGCTCGAAGACGCGTCGCCGCCCGGCGTCGGCGACAAACACCATCCCGCCGGGGCCGACGGCGAGCGCGACGGGGCGCACGAACGCGACCGACCCGAACGTGCCCAGGGGCTGCCCGGAGGAGGTGAAGCGCACGACGCGCCCGGCGCCGGTGTCGGCGACGTAGACCACCGCGCCGGAGGGGGAGAGCGCGACCCCAAGCGGTTCCAGGAGCGCGTCGGCGCCGCCGCCACCCCCGCTCCCGTACCCCCCCGCGCCAGCGGCAGCGGACACGGACGCGGGCGGCGAGCCGGGCGCGGCGGACACACCGAGCGCGCCGAGGAAGGCCCCGCCGGAGGAGAGGTGGCGGACGAGGCCGTTGCGGGGGTCGGTGACCCACACCGACCCGTCGGGAGCGACAACGGCGTCGGTCGGGCCGAACCAGTGGCTGCCGATCGACGGCGCCCCCGCCGCGCTGCCACTCGCCGAGAAAGCGCAGCGAGGGACTCGAAGTGGTAGAGGGGGCTGCGCGAGCCGTAGGTCTCGACCACGAACAGCCCCCCCGCAGCGTCGGGAGCGACGCCGAGCGGGGCGACGAACTGCCCGGGAGCGGTGCCGGGAGTACCGAAGGCAAACAGCCCGCGCCCGAAGGGGTCGAACGCGACGACCCGTTCGTGGCCGGTGTCCGCGACAAACACGCGCCCAGCGGGGTCAGACGGCGGCGGCGCGGATGTAGGAGAGGTGAAGGCGACCGACCCCCGACCACTCTTCCACGTAGCGCAGCGTGCGAGTGAGCACGACGAGGCGGTTGTTGTTGTCGTCCACGACGTACACCCGCCCGCCGTGCACGGCGACACCGAAGGGGTTGACGAACTGCCCGGGCCCGGTGCCGAAGGAGCCCTCGGCGTACAGCGGCCGCCCGGCGAGCGAGAGCGCCTGCACGCGGTGGTTGCCCTCGTCGGCGACGTACACAACGCCCCCCACGACCGCGAGCCCGCGCGGGGAGGAGAAGCGCCCGGGCGCAGAGCCGGGCCGCCCCCACAGCACCGGGTGCGAGCCGTCGAGGTCGAAAGCGCACGATGCGGTTGGCGGCGGAGTCCGAGACGTACACAAACCCCCCACCCACGGCAAGCCCCCCACCCGGCGGCTTGTCGGGCCCAAAGCCGGGACCGAAGTCAAACTCCCCAAGCGCCCGGCCGGGCCGGCCCCATTCGCCGAGCAGGCGCCCCGACGCAGTGAAGCGCTCGACGCGCGCGTGCGTGGAGTCGAGCACAAAGACGTCCCCCGCGGCGTCAACCGCGAGCCCGTCGACCGCGCCGAACTGCCCGGGCCCCGAGCCAAAGGAGCCCCACTGCCCGAGAAAGCGCCCCGAGGGGGAGAAGCGCTGCACGACGTGGGAGAACTGGTCGGCGACAAAGAGCTCGCCGTCGGGCGCAAAGGCGAGCGCCTCGGGACAGCGCAGCACCCCCGCCCCACGTCGACCGACGAAGCTCACGTGGGTGTAGGGACACACAGCCCCAACCGCACCGGGACAGGCCCGCAGAAGCGCCACGCGCGAGGAGGAGCCGCCCCCACACCCCGCGCACGCGAGGACCGCCGCGAGCAGCAGGGCGAGGGGAAGGAGAGCGGGGAGCAGGAGGGGGAGTTCGCAGTGGCGCCCCGGGCGGCGTGGAGTGCGCTTCAGAGCGCGCGACGGGAGGGCGCGGGAGAGCGGGCGCGGCAGGTGCGCAGGCGAGCGGGAGAAAAAACGCAGGAGCACGGCCCGTATGGTCGTGGATGACGCCCCAGAGCGCGCCGGCGCACCCACACGCGCGGCACGCCGCCCAGGCGGAGACCGTCCCGTTCGTCGGGGGACACCGGGCGGGTCGGCGTTCGTCCCACTCACCCCGGCGGGTCGGAGTAAGAGAGAGTGGCCCCTACAATCGGACTCGTGACCACCAGGGAACGCCTGCGACAGCTCGTGGACGGGCTCACGGACGCCGAGGCGAGCGATGCGCTGAGCGCACTCGAGGAACGGATGCCCGAGGCGGCTCGGAAGGCAGCCGAGCGCGAGGGCATCAGCCTGTCGGCCTGGCTGAACCAGGCGTCCATGAACGCGCTGGCTGTCAAGGACGGCCTGGTGGGAGTCGCGGAGTGGGAAGCCGAACGGGGACCGCTCTCCCAGGAGGAGTTGGCCGCAGCCGATGCGGTGCTCGACGCAGCGTCGATCGGCCGCAGGCGTGACCGGCACCGCGCGGCGTGAACGGCGTCACGTACGACGCAGGCGCCCTGATCGCGGCCGAACGTAGCTCCTCCTCAGTGTGGGCGCTACACCGGCGTCTGCTTGCGCGAGAGCTGCGTCCAACGCTCCCAACGGTTGTGCTGGGCCAGGTTTGGCGAGGGGGCCCGCAAGCGCAGTTGTCGCGGCTGTTGCACGGCTGTCGCATCGAGCCGTTCACCGAGCTGCAGGCGCGCTCGGCAGGTGAGGCTCTCGCAGTGGCCGACGGACGCGACCTGGTCGACGCCGCGGTCGTAGTCAGCGCGCTGTCCCGCGAAGACCTGGTCGTCACAAGCGACCCACACGATCTGTGTCTGATCGCCTCGGCGATCGGCCGCACCCTTGCGGTGCACGTCGTCTGATGGACCCACCCGGCTCCGCTGGGCGACACGCGTACCGGGCGCCAACCCTCCGAGATCTCCTGCCCGCGAGTCGACCCGCGGCGCGTATCCTCGGGGGCCCGATTCGAATGGTCCACCTCCCACACATCCCTTCCCCTCGTGACGCCCGCCCCCCGAGAAGCCCGCTGCGCAGGCTCGCCACCCACGCGCTGTGGGGGCTCGCAGTGGCGGTCGGACTCACGCTTGCGCTGGCGGTGGTGGTCTCGCGGATGGTCTCCTCCACCGGGTCCACCCACCGCGGCGCTCCTCCTCGCCGACGGCGCCCACGCGGAGCTCGGCGCCCGCCCATCCCGGCGATCCGCGCGCGGGCGATCCCGGCGGTGCACCCGCCGCTGCGGGGTCCGCGGCCGCGCCTGACCCGCCGCGGGGGACGCCGGTGAGCGTGAGCGTCGCGGCGCGGCCGGCGGGGCCCGCGGTGCCCGCCGACTTCCTCGGGCTCTCCTTCGAGGTGCGCAGCCTGCCGGCGTCGCGGGGTCTGCCGCGCGCGGGGCGACCTGGCGGCGCTGCTGCGCTCGCTGGGGCCCGGGGTGATGCGCTTCGGCGGGCATCTCCGCCGACGAACAGGCCGCATGGGTGGCCGGCGGGCGCGGCGCAGGCCGGCGGTGGGCGAAGCACGGCGATCGACGAAGCGGACCTTGCGCGGGCTCGCGGCGCTCGCGCGGGAGACCGGCTGGCGGGTGCTGCTGACCGTCAACCTCGGCCACTACGAACCGCCGGCCGCCGCGCAGGAGGCCGCGGTGGCGCACGCGGCTGCTGGGCTCCGACCTCGCCGGGATCGAGATCGGCAACGAGCCCGACCTGTTCGCGCGCAAGCACCTACGCCCGCCGGGGCGGGCGTCGGCGCCTACCTCCCTCAAGCGGCGTCTACCGAGCGGCGATCGAGGCGGCCGCGCCGGGCGTGCCGATCGCCGGGCCCGACCCCTCCACCGGGGCGCAGGGTCTAGCTGGGTGCGCGACGTCGCCCCCGCCAGCATGCGCCCGCGCTGCTCACCGACCACTACTACCCGCTCTCCAGCTGCGGGCGGGGCCCACACGATCTCAGAACTGCTCAGCCCGAACGTGCGCCGCGCCGAGAGCGAAATGCTCGGCAAAGCGCTGGCGGTCGCCCGCGCGCACGGGCGCCGCTGCGGATGGACGAGACCAACAACGTCTCCTGCGAAGGGCAGCCCGGCGTCCGCGACACGTTCGCCTCCGCGCTGTGGGCGCTCGACTACGCCGCCCGCGCGGCCCGCCGGGGGTCGCGGGGATCAACTTCCACGACCTGCTCGACAAGCACCGACGCCTACAGCGCCCTGTTCGCCCCCACCCCCGCCACGCTCGGGGCGGGTGCATGCACGCCGCGCCGGAGTGGTATGCGCTGCTCGCCGCCCGCGCCCTGCTCGGAGGCCGTCCGCTGCCCGCCGTCGTCGCGGGCGCCGCCCCCGGGGAGCTGAGCGCGAGCGCAGTGCGCGGCCCCGCCGGGAGCGTGCGCCTCGTGCTCGTGGACTACGACCCGCCCGGGTCAGCCCCGCTCGCGGTGCGTCTACGCGTGCCGCGGGGTCTCGGCGGCGGGAGCGTGCTGCGCCTCACGGCGCCCTCCCCCACGGCCACGGCCGGGGTGCGCCTCGGGGGCCGCGCGGTCGCGCCCGACGGGACGTTCACCCTGCCCTCGGCGCTGCCGCGCGTATCCGGCCGCGCCGGAGCGCTCGCCGTGGGGGTGCCGCCCGACTCCGCCGCCGTGGTGACGCTCTTGCGGTGAGCCGGCCGATGCAGGCACTCATCGCGCGGACGCGGGGCACGGAGGCCCCGCGCACACTCGCCCGGTAGGCCACGCTTACACGCGCGGACGATCCCCAAATATCCCTTCTGACAGGCCCCGCTTGGGCGATTCGTGCCTCCCCCGGGCACGCCCCTCCGGTCTACTGGGCGGCAAGCAGCGGGACGTCGTGGGCGATTTCGCTGGGGTTCCACGTGCCGCCGATGTACACCGTGCGCATCCTGCCCGTTGCGTCGATCCCGTACACCAGCGCCGAGTGGTTGACGATGTCAGGCTGTTCCGCGTCGCGTTCGGAGCCCACGTGCCACGCCTGCCACACCCGCCCCAGTTCCCTAGGGGAGCCGATCAGGTACTTCATGCGGCCCGTCATCCCGTGCAGCCTCAGAAACGTGGCCACCGTCTGCGGGGTGTCCCCGCGGGGGTCCACCGAGACCGCGATGACCTGCACCTTCGCCGCCGTCGCCGCGCCCATCTCGTTCTGGGCCACCCGCAGGTTCGCCGCGATCAGCGGGCACACGTCGGGGCAGTGCGTGTACAGGAACGTCACCAGCACCGCCTTCCCCCGGTAGCTGCTGATGTTCACCCGTTCGCCCGTGTAGTTGCGCAGCGACAGCGGGGGGGCCTGCTTGGGGGGGGTCAGTTCGCTGCCCTGGAAGCTCGTCGAGTGCGCGCTGTGCACGCCCGCGGCCAGCGGCTGGGAGTTGCCCCCCGTACTCTGCAGCAGCACTGCGATCGCCGCCGCGAGCACCAGCACCGCGACCAGCGGCAGCACCGCCCGGCGGTCCATCCGCCCGCGGGGGGGCGTGGGGCCTTCCCCCGACAGGTTGTCTCCCGCAGGGTCCACCCCAGCGGGGCCATCTCCCGCGGAGTCCACCGCCGGTCGATCCTCTGGCTCGAAGGCGCCCATCTCTCAGCCAGTGTACCCTCGCTCTCCGGACCGCTCGCCGCATCGCACAGCGGCCACCCGGAGCGTTCCACGCAGCGGGGCCGTCGGCAAGAAGCGTTGCACTCCTTCCCATGTGATGCAACTTGCACGGATACCTGGTACGGTGCCCTCGTTCGTGCCGAGTCTCCTCCTCACGAGGAGGGGGAGCGGGGGACCCAGTGCGGCCCGTCCGGGCTGCGGGGGCGAATCGCCACCGTTTGTGGCGTAGCGCAATGCGCGAGCCCGACAGCTAACCCCGTAGGCGCCCACGTCAAGTCAGAAAGGACGTGCTGCGCCCATGTCGGGATACGCCCGTGACCTCGCCACCCTCGAGCCCTGGGAGGCCTCGCTTGCACGCTCCCGTGCCCGCCGCCGTCGGGCCGCTGGCCGCTCGGCCGGCCGGGGGCGCGCCGCGACGCTCGCGACGCTCTCTCCGGTCTCGCTCGCCGCGCTGATCGACGCCCGCCGCGAAGCGGCCGCGACCTCTCCGCGCACGAGCCGTGGGAGCTCTCGCTCGGGCGCTCCCGCGCGCGGCGCCGCGCCGCGCAGCTGCGCTTCGTGCCCGCCTCCTCGCGCGCCCGGCGCCTCTCGCTCGGGCGCGCTCGTCGCGCTGACGCGCCGCGCCCGCCTCCGCGCTGCTGGAGTCCGGGGGCAGCCTCGCCTCGCCGGCGCCGCGCCCGCCGGAGCCCGAACCGGCCGTCGACCACCACGACGCACCACATCGTGCTGCTCCGCCGGCTCGCGAAGGCCGCCAGGTGCGCCTGCTGCAGCGCGCGCTCGGGATCCGCGCCGACGGCGTCTACGGCCCCGCACCGAGGCTGCCGTGCGCCGCTTCCAGGCCTCCCGCGGGCTCGCCGTCGACGGCGTCGTCGGCCCCGCCACCTCCCACGCGCTCGCCGTCCAGGCGCCCCCGGTGCTCTCCGGCGCCGCCGTGCTGCGCGACCTCGACGGCGAAGTCCGCGAACCTGCGCCCGGGGACGTGAGCGAAACCGCGCTCGGCTCCGCCGCCCCTGCCACTGGTGGGGACGGTGGAAGCTCTGGGGCGACGGGGGCCGAAGCGAGTGAAGCCGGCCCCGCCGCTTCGAGTGCCGGCTCGGGCACGGCCGGCGCGGGCACGGTCTCCCTTGCGGACGACGCCTCCGGCGCAGGAGCAAGCGCTGGCGAAACCGGCGGAACGACCCTCCCCCCGAACCGGAAGTCCCCGGTGGGGTCCAGGCTCCGGTCGAGCTCGAAGGCTCCGGGGGGACCTTCGCGCCCGCGGAAGGCACCGGGCCGGGCGAAGGCGCCGTTGAAACCCAGGGTGGGGCCGAAGGCCAGGGTGCCGGCGAAGCCCAAGGCGCCACGGCTGCGCCGACGCCCGCCGAAGTCGAAGTCGCGCACGCCGAAAGCGTCGCCGCGGAAGCCCGTGCGCACGCCGAACAGGTCGCTGCGGCAGCCGAAATGCACGCCGTGCGGCGCCTGCAGGCCGCGCTGGGTGTCGCCGTCGACGGCGAATTCGGGCCCGCACACCGAGACCGCTCTGCGCCAGCCTCCAGGCACGCGACGGGCTTACGGTCGACGGCGTCGCGGGCCCCTCCACCTGGCACGCGCTCGGCCTCCACGGCCTGCCCCAGCTGACCCCTCCCCCCTCCGCGCTGCCTCAGCCGAAGATCCGCCACGCGGGCGGCGGCGGCGCGCGTGGGCAGGGCGACCCGCTGCTCGCCGGCGCCGACACCGCCGGCGGCGTACACCCCGCCGGGCGCCTCTCGCGCAGCGGCGCGGTGCGCCGCCTGCAGGAAGGGCTCCACGTCTCCGTGGACGGCGAATTCGGCCCCGCCACCGAGGCCGCCGTACGCCAGCTTCCAGGAAGCCCACGGCCTCGCCGTGGACGGGGTCGTCGGCCCCGCCACGTGGAGCGCGCTCGGGCGTCTCCGGCCTGCCCGAACTGCACCCGCCGCGCTGCCGCGCTCGCCGGGGGCGGGGGGAGCTCGTCCTCCACCGCCGGCGGGGCCTCCGCGCCGGCTCCACCTCCTCCACCGCCGAAGGGGTCGTGCAGCGAGGTGATCGCCGCCGCGGACGAAATCGCCACTCGCCCCTACGTGTACGGCGGGGGCCACGGCTCGTTCATCTCCGAAGGCTACGACTGCTCGGGCTCGGTCTCCTACGCGCTGCACGGCGGCGGCCTGCTCTCCTCCCCGGAGGACTCCACGGGCCTTGAGTCCTACGGCGAACCGGGCCCTGGGCGCTACATCACGATCTACGCCAACGCCGAACACGCCTGGATGACGATCGACGGCCGTCGCTTCGACACCGTCGCGCTCGCCGAAGACGGCTCGCGCTGGTCGGACTCGATGGCCTCCGCACGGCGGCGGTTCGTGGTGCGCCACCCGGACGGGTTGTAGGGGCGCTGCGGGCTCCCGCTCGACTCGCAAGGCCCTCACCCGATGACCTTCTCACCGCCCGCCCCTCGGGCGTCGCGCCCTGCGCTGGGGGAGCCGCCGCGAGCCGCCCCGCTCAACCCTCACCGGGAGGCGAGCCCCAGCAGCTCTGCGGCCTCCAGGACGGCCGGGTGAGCCAGCATGAGCGGCTCCACCGCGGCGAGTGTCAGGTGGGGTGCGGCGCGATCGAACAGCGTGAGATTGATCAGGCTGGCCTCCAGCGTCGACCACCACCGCAGCCCGAGCGCGAGAGGAACCTCTTCGAACACGCGCGCCGCGTACGCCTGCGTCACCGCACGTGTGCGGGTGGCGACGCGGGAGGGGCGCAGGCCGCGGCCGGCGAGCACGCGGGGGTCGTCCAGGTCCACCGTCGCCCGCGTTCTCGGCTAGCTCCAGCTGCGCGAGCGCGAGGGGCAGGCCCGCCGCGCAGGCAGCATCTCCGGCGGAGAGCGCACCCGCCCCGCGGAACGGCGCCAGCGCCTCTACAACCGCCGCGACTGCTGCCTCGGATGCATACAGGCAGCCGTAGCGGTCCGGGTTGTCGTGACGCCCGAAGCCCTGCAGCCCGCGCGGGAACCACAGCGCGCCCCCGGACTCCGGCGGCGGCGCCTGCGCCCGCCACGGCACCACCCGCCAGAGGATCACGCGTAGCTGCCCGCGCGCTCCTGCGCGATCGCGTCGAGCAGCTCGCGGGAGCGCCCCGCGCGCACGAGGTCGATCGGCCGGCGGTCGCCAAGGTGCGGGTTGAGGCCGTGCAGCCACAGCTCCGCCGCCTCGGGCGGGTACAGCCGCAACAGGCTCGACATCACGATCTCCAGCAGGTCCACCCGCTGAGCGTTGGCCTCGTCGATCCCCTGCCCGCGGCGCCACCGCGTGACCTGCGCGGGACTGACCTCCATCAGCTCCGCCAGGCGGCGCTGGGAGCGGAAGTCGTGACTCAGGGCGGTGACCTTCTCGGCGGTGCTGACGGGCATACGACGCATCTAGCGCAACGGAAAACGTTGCGCAAATTCGGGCGCGCGAGCGTGGCGTAGACAGCCCCATCTACCGTGCCGCGGAGGAGCAGGGCCTGCCCGCGCCCGACGCCCTCGTCTTCGAGCACTTCGTCCCGGCCGGCGTCGCCGTCCCGGCGTAGCCGCCGGCACGACGAATCCCCCTGAAAGACCAGTCCTCGGGCCGAGCGAGCGTACCGTCCCAAGCGCGGCCTAACGTGCGGACCCGTCGTCCTCTGGCGACTGCCCACACCGTTCGACAGAAGGAGGCTCAGATGCTTGCGCGGGCGCGCTACTTCACGATCGAGGGGCTCCAGACCCAGCCGGTTGCCGTGGAGGTGGACATCCGCGCGGGGTTGCCGGCGTTCACGATCGTCGGCCTCGCCGACGCCGCGGTGCGCGAGGCGCGCGACCGCGTACGCGCCGCGATCCTCAACTCCGGCTACGAGTTTCCCGAGCGGCGTATCACCGCGAACCTCGCCCCCGGCGACGTCCCCAAGGTCGGCCCCGGCCTCGACCTCGCGCTCGCCTGCGCCGTGCTCGCCGCCTCCGGCCAGCTCCCGGGAGAGCGCCTGGAGAGCCACGCGCTGTTCGGGGAGCTCTCGCTCGACGGCGAGGTGCGCCCCTGCCACGGCACGCTGGCGATCGCGCAGGCCGCCCAGGAGGAAGGCATCTCCGCGCTCGTGCTCGCGGGCGCGCGAGCGCGCGAGGCGGCGCTCGTGGAGGGCCTTCAGGTGGTGGTCGCGGAGCGCCTCTCCAGCGCCGTGCGCGTGCTTGGGCGGCGGGGCGGGCGACCCGCTGCCCGCGCCCCGCTCCGCGCGCGGGGAGGAGACCGAGCGGCGTCGGGCTGCGGCGAGGAGGCGGGTGGGCCGGCGCACCTCGACCTCGCGCGACGTGCGCGGCCAGCCGCACGCCGTCGAGGCGCTGCATCCTGGCCGCGGCGGGCGGGCACAACCTGCTGCTGAGCGGCCCCCCGGGCACCGGCAAGACGATGCTCGCCCAGCGGCTGCCGAGCGATCCTGCCGCCGCTGAGCCGCGCGGAGGCGATCGAGGTGACGCGCATCCACTCCATCACCGGCCGGCTGGAGGACGGGGAGCTGATCCGCCGCCGCCCCTTCCGCGCCCCCCACCACTCGATCACCACCGCCGGCCTCGTGGGCGGCGCGCGGCGGGGGTGGGTCGGCGAGGTGGTGCTCGCCCACCGCGGAGTGCTGTTTCTCGACGAGCTCTCTGAGTTCGCGCGCCCCACGCTGGAGGCGCTGCGCCAGCCGCTGGAGGACGGGCGCGTGGCGATCGTGCGCGCGCGGCACTCCGCGGTGTACCCCGCGCGCTTCGCGCTGGTCGCCGCCACCAACCCCTGCCCCTGCGGCTACCTCGGCGACGGCGAGCGGTGCCGGTGCGCGCGAAGCCGACCTCGCCCGCCACCGCCGGCGCCTCAGCGGGCCGCTGCTCGACCGCATCGACCTCGTCGCCCACCTGCGAGCGCCCCGGCGGCGCGCCCCGGTGCGGGGGGCCCGAGCGGACGTGGTCCGGCAGGGCGTGGCGCGGCGCGGGCAGACGGACGTGGTCGGCCCGGCGGAGAGGCCGCTCAAGCACCGCGCCCGCGTGAGCTCCGCGAAGGCCCGCGAGCGGGTCGTGCACGCCCGCGAGCGCCAGGATGGCGCGCCTGCGCGAGGAGGGCGTGAGCGCCAACGCCCACATGGACGCCCCGCCTGCTGCGCCGCCACGTGGCGCTGAGCGAGGGCGCGGACCGGCTGCTGCGCGGCGCGCAGGAGCGGGGCACGATGAGCGCCCGCGGCATCGCCCGCGTGCTGCGCGTGGCGCGCACCGCGGCCGACCTGCGAGGGCAGCGCGCGCACCCGCGAGCAGGACGTCTCGCTGCGCTCGCTCTCGCTGCGCCGGAGGCCGGCTCCTCGCGCCGGCGGGTGGCGTGAGCGGGGCCCTCGTCGAAGGGACGGCAGTCTCCACGTGAGGGCGCCTGCCTGGCGTGCCTGCGTCGACGCCTGGCTGCTGGGAGAGTTGAGCGCGCGGCTCGCCTACCGCGCGCGCGACCCCGAGCGGCTGCTGGGACGCTGGCGCTCGCCGACGAGGAGCTCGATCGGCGATCGGCGGCAGGTGGCGGGAGTCGCTGCTGGCGCGCTACGCGCAGTTCGAGCGCTCGCCAGGCTGCCCGCGACCGCGGGCGTGCAGCGAATCTGCCGCCACGACCCCCGCTACCCCCGCGCGCTCGCGCGAGCGCGATGGCGCGCCGCGGGTGCTGCACGTCGCGGGCGGCCTCGCACGCCTGGAGGAGCTGCTTGCGCAGCCGGCGGTGGCGATCGTCGGGACTCGCAGGGCGAGCGACTACGGCATGGAGGTCGCGCACGGTCTCGCGCGCGGGACTGGCGGCAAGCGGAATCACGGTGGTGAGCGGCCTCGCCGAGGGCATCCCCGCGGCGGCCCACCTGGGCGCGCTGGACGGCGGGCGCGCCCACGGTGACGGTGACGGCGGGCGGCGTGAACGTGGCCCACCCCGCGAGCTGGCGCGCGCTGCACCGGCGCATCGCCGCGGAGGGTTGCGCGCTGGCGGAGCTGCCGTGCGGCGCGCGCCGGGCGCCGCTGGTGCCACCCCGCCCGCTGCGCGGATCGTGGCGGCGCTAGCGCGCCTGGTGATCGTGGTGGAGGCGACGAGCACCCAGTTGAACTGCTGCCCGCGCGGCTGGCCGCGGCCGCGGGCGCGATCCTCGCGGCGGTCCCCGGCAGCGCGTGAGCGCTCCCGCCGCGCGCGGCCCGCACCGGCTGCTGCGAGAGGGCGCGCTGCTGGTGCGCGACCCCCAGGACGTGCTGGACGCGCTCTACAGAGTGGGTGAGCGCCGTGCCGCCGCGCCACGCCGAGAGTCCCAGCCCGGCCCGCCCGAGCTGGGGCCCCGCCTGCGCGCGGTGCTCGAGCAGGTGGGCGCCGGCTGCGACACCGTGGCCCGCCTCGCCGCGCAGGGCGCGGGGACCCCCGAGACGCTGGTGGCGCTCGCGCAGTTGGAGCTGAGCGGCGCGGTAGCGCGCGGCGACGGCGGGCGATACGTGGTGTGCGTGTGAAGCCGATCTTGCACACCCCTGCGGCGCTGGGGCTGTGCGGTAACTTTCGCCAGGCCAGATGGAGCCCTGGCGTGGAGGCCGCCCGTGACCTCCCGAACCGCCCACGCAGGAGAAGGGCTGATGGCTCCTTTCGCACTCGACACGCGAGAGGAGCTTCCAGCGAGCCATGCGCCCTTCCCCGACACCCGGCCCAGACAGACGCGAGCTCGCCGCGATCTTCCTCGGGGGGGCCGCCGGAGCGCTGCTGCGCGTGTGGCTCGGCGAGACGTTCACAGGCGACGCGGGCGGGTGGCCGTGGGCGACGTTCGCGATCAACCTCACCGGCTCGTTCGCGCTCGGTTACTTCGCTACCCGACTGCAGGAGCGTCTGCCGCTCTCGACCTACCGACGCCCACTGCTCAGCACGGGCTTCTGCGGCGCCTACACCACGTTCGCGACGATGCAGGTGGAGCTCCTCACAATGCTCGACCGCCACCGGTACGGGCTCGCCGCGGGGTACGCCGTCGCGAGCGTAGCCACCGGCTACCTGGCCGTCTGGGTGGCGAGCGCGACCGTGCGGCGCACGCGGGTGCTCGCATGAGCGCGTGGGTGTGGGGCGGCGTCGCGCTGCTCGGCGGCGCCGGGGCCCTCGCGCGGTTCGCGCTCGACGGCGCCGTCGGCTCGCGCGCCGGGAGGGCGAGCGGCTTTCCGCTGGGCACCCTCTCTGTCAACGTGAGCGGCGCGCTGCTGCTGGGCCTGCTCAGTGGAGCGGCGCTCGCCGGCGAGGCGCTGGTGCTCGCGGGCGCCGCGACGCTCGGCTCCTACACCACCTTCTCCACCTGGATGCTCGAGTCCCAGCGCCTGGCCGAGGACGCGGACGCCCGCGGCGCGGCGCTCAACGTTCTGCTCAGCCTCGCCGTGGGTCTCGCCGCGGCGGCGCTCGGCCACACGATCGGAGCGCACCTGTGAGCAGCGAGGAGTGCCTGAAGCTCACGACCTACTTCGGTGAGCGCGACCGGACGCCCGGGGGGCTGCTCGCCGACGAGCTGCTCGACCTCTACGACGCCCAGCGTCTGCGGGCCAGCGTGCTGCTGCGGGGCGCCGAGGGCTTCGGGCGCCTGCACCACCTGCACACCGACAGGCTGCTGAGCCTCTCCGAAGACCTGCCGGTCGTCTCCGTCGCGGTCGACCGCCGCGAGCGGATCGAAGCGACGCTCGAGCGCGTCCTTCAGATCAAGCGCCGGGGGCTGATCACTCTGGAGCGCGCGCGCCTGCTCACCGGCGCCGTCGGGTCGCCGGCGCTGCCCGAGCCGCTCAGCGGGGAGACCAAGCTGACCGTGTACCTCGGCCGCCACGAGCGCGTCGGCGGCACACCCGCGTTCGCCGCGATCTGCGAGCTGCTGCACCGCGGCGGGGTCGCGGGCGCGAGCGTGCTGCTCGGCGTGGACGGCACCCGCAACGGACACCGCGCCCGCGCGCGGTTCTTCAGCGCCAACGCGCGTGTCCCCCTGATGATCGTCGCGGTCGGCTCCGGGGCGCAGATCGCGCAGGTCCTGCCGGAGCTCGCACGCCTGCTGCGCGAACCGCTGCTCACGCTGGAGCGGGTGCGTGTCTGCAAGCGCGACGGGCGGCTGCTGGCGAGGCCGCACGAGCTCCCCGAGCGCGACAAGCGCGGACTCGGGCTCTGGCAGAAGCTGATGGTCTACACCTCCCAGAGCGCAACCCACGAGGGGCGGCCCCTCAACCTCCAGTTGATCCGGCGGCTGCGCGAATCCGACGCCGCCGGGGCCACCACCCTGCGGGGCATCTGGGGCTTCCACGGCGCGCACGCCCCCCACGGCGACCGGTTCCTTCAACTCCGCCGCCACGTCCCGGTCGTGACGATCGTCATCGACACGCCCGAGCGCATCGCCCGCTCGTTTCAGATCGTCGACGCTCTCACCGCCGAGCACGGCCTCGTCACCAGCGAGCTCGTCCCCGCGATGAGCGCCTTCAGCGAGACCGAGGTACGCGGCGGGCTGCGGCTCGCCCGGCACGAGCTCTGAGCTGGGTGGGCCTTCGGCTGGTTGACAGCGCGAGGACGAAACCCCGATTCCGCCGGCCCAGGTTCGCGGCTCGGCGGCCAGAGCGCCCCCGGTCAAGGCGGACGTGGCTGGCTCAGTTGGGCTGGCGTGCGTGCCGATCAGGAGAGGGTGGACGCCTCTGCCTACGCCTTCGCGCACGGCGTGCGCCGTACGCGCAGCACCTTGCGCGCCTGGCAGCAAGAGCGGTGGCGGATCATGCGCCGTTGGGCCGCCGGCTCCGCGTTCGCGGCGTTCGGGCTGCTGCTCGCGGTGCTCGCCGTCTCCGCGCTCTCCGGCACCGTCGCCGAACCCGTCCCACCCGAACCGCCCTTCGCCGTCGGGGACGCAGGGAACGTCGCGAGCGTCCTCGGCCACAACCTGCTCGTGCTCGCCTTCCACGCGATGGCATGCGTCGCCGGGTTCATTGCCGGCAGCTCGCTGCCGCTGCAGGCCGACTCGCACCGCGGCCTCTCACGCTGGGTGCACGAACACGGAGGGCGCCTCGCGATCGCGTTCGTGGTCTGCGCGACCGCGTTCTCCCTCTCCGCCCAGGCATACCTGCTCGGCGAGCGGCTCGCCGCCTTCGCACACTCTCTCGGCGTGCCTCCCGCGCTGCTCCTGCTCGCCGTCCTACCCCACGCGGTACCCGAGCTGATCGCGCTGTTCCTCCCACTCGCTGCGTGGATCATGGCCAGCCGCCGCGGAGAGTGGGACCAGTTGCTCGCCGCGACGCTCGTGACCGTCACCGTCGCCCTGCCCGTGCTGGTCGCAGCCGCGCTCGTGGAGGTCTACCTCTCCCCCCACCTGTTCCACGCCCTCGCCGGCACACACCTCCCCGCCGCACCCCCGCGGGGCGAATGAGCGAGGCTCACCGCTTCGTACAGCCCGCCCGGGGCAGGACGCACGCCAAGGTGTCGACGAACTCCGCGCCCGCCTGCCGTTCAGCCTGCGCGGCCATTGCAGGAGCGACCAGTAGACGAACAGCGCCGACGCGGTAGACGCGCCGTCCTCGCAACAGGACCACGTCACTCTCCTTGGCGTCGTCGGGATTGACCCAGGCCAGGTTGCGTGCCTGCGGCAGAGAGAGAGCCGGCCGCTGCGTTCCGGCGCGATGACAGTCCGTGCCCGCAGCCTCCTCAAAGAACTCGCGTGCCTCACGCGCGTCGGGGAACATGAGGGCTTCGGCGCCGACATCGTAGTCACGCGTCCACCACCGCATCTCATACCCCGCCGGCCACAATCCGTCCGCCAAGCGCGAGGAGCGCAGCCGCAACGGCAGGTCGTCTGACCACATGTCTTCGGGAGTCACGACGCCTGCGGCGTACCGGCGGCCGCCGGAGAACACGAACACCGCCAACGGGGCGGCGCGCAGTTCAATCAGCCCGCCGAGACCGACGCCGGCCGCTGCGGACAATCCGCGAGGAACGCACCACGTTGGAGATCCCTCAGCGCCCCCACCCCCGCCAACACCAACAGCGCCCAGGAGACTTGTCCTTGTCCCCAACAACAAGACGATCGTCGCACCCAAGCACACCAACAGCACTGCAAGACGGACCCGCTGGCCCGCCCACCACGCCGCCGGCGGCGTGTCTCGGCCATGCTCCACACCCCACTATCGAACAGAGGCGCTCCCCACTTGAGACTGCCCTCCAGGTCAAGGCTGGCGCCCGAGCGAGAGGACGCGCGGATGCAGCGCCGGCTAGAATGGGCGGGTCGTGCGGATGTAGCTCAGTTGGCTAGAGCGTCTGCTTGCCATGCAGAAGGTCGTGGGTTCGAGTCCCATCATCCGCTCTCAGGAAAGCCCTTCAGGCGGCCCACCACGCCCAAGGTGGCGCGCCAACTCTCGCAGGCGCGCCTCGTCAACCGGAGGCCGCACGCTCGGCCGCCCGGGCGAAGCTCACGACCCGGCCGACGAGCGCGTTGTAGCGACTGTGCGCCCCTTGGCCTGTCTGTGCCGCAAGCAGTTCGTAGAGACGGTGCGCCGGCTGCTCTCCCCCGCCCGCTGGCACGTCGAAGCCGAGGGTCCGCAGACGCGGTGCCGCCATCGCGACGACCAGCGCCGATTCGCTCTCGCGGCCCGCTGCCAGATCGACAAGGCCCTCACTCACGAGCTCATGACCGGGAAGCTCAACGGGCACGTCGAACACCCGCCCATAGTAGACGTGCCGAGCCGCGCAGCGCTGACGGAAGACCGCGCTGCTCGTGCAGCCCACCATCTCGTATACATCCACGAGCCCGAGAGCTGCGCTCAATCGCGGCACCGCCTATCCGCACATTTTGGACCGCAGTCCAAAGGCGCGAAGGGCGCCGTGCGCCAATATTCTCGCATGACCCGTTCGCTCTCCAACCCGATGCCCAGCACCCCACGACGGTTTCTGCTGTTGCCCGAGGAGTCGCTCGAGGCCCCCGGTCGGGGACCTCGGATACGGCGCTACCGGCTGGCCAGCGTCGCTCGGCGCTCAGGACCCGGCGGCGCCGAGCGCTCTCCACGGCGACCGGGGACCGACGGCGGGGACGGCCAGTAGCGCGGCTGTACCGCCCGCACGCCCCGCGCCAACCTGTCGGACGGCCGGGGCTGAGGGTGGTTCCCAGACCGGTCTAGCCGGAAGGCGGCCGCCCTCCCCGTCGGGTCCTTCCCCGCAGGTAGGCTCCAGCCGTCAGTCCCCCTGTGCCCGCCGCCCGACTGGAGCTGCCCCCATGGATGTGCCGATCCTCCGCCTGCACGACTCCGCGCAGCAGCCGCACTACGCAACCACGGGCTCCAGCGGCTTCGACCTGTGCACCGCCGAAGCAGCGGACCTCGCCCCGGGGGAGATCGCGCTGGTGGGCACCGGGCTGGTGTTCGCCACGCCGCCCGGGTGGTGCCTGCTGGTGTGCCTGCGCTCCTCGACGCCGCGGCGGTTCGGGGTACTCCAGCCGCACGCCGTGGGCGTCATCGACGAGGACTACCGCGGCCCCGCCGACGAGCTGCGACTGCAACTGCTGAACTTCACGTCCGCGCCGACCCACATCCCGGCCGGCAGCCGGATCGCGCAGGGCGTGTTCGTGCGCGCCGACCGCGCGCAGTGGAGCGTGCACGATCCCGACCCGGACAGCCGCGGGGGCTTCGGCAGCACCGGCGGGTAGCACCGCTGAAAAACGCGCGCCGAGCACAGGCGGCGACGCTCAAGGTTGCATTCGACTGATCCGATGTGCCCAAAGATTCACTCTGCTCATACTCGTCGTTACGACCGGAACGCCTGCGTGAGCTCCAGAAAGCAAAAAGCAGCGGCCCTTTGGAAGAATCACGGCGATGACGATCGAAAGCTATCGGGACCTACCCGGCGACCTGGCCATCCCGACGGACGACGGGGCCGCGGATCACCTGCCGGGGCGGAAGGTGCCGGCGGTGCTGCTGAGCTCCACGCACGGCGGGCAACTCGACCTGGGCGCGGCCACCGAGCGACTGGCGGTGGTCTACGTGTACCCCCGTACGGGCGTGCCGGGGGAGCCGCTGCCCACGGGCTGGGACGCGATCCCGGGCGCGCGCGGCTGCACCCCTCAGAGCTGTGCCTTCCGCGACCACGTCCTGGAGCTCGCGGCCTACGGCGCCTCGGTGCTCGGCCTCAGCGCCCAGCCGCACTCCGAGCAGCGTGAGTTCGCGGGGCGCGAGCACATCCCCTACCCGCTGCTGTCCGATCCCGACCTGCGGCTGGCCGACGCACTGGGGCTACCCACCTTCGAGGCCGCCGGGACGCGGTTCTACCGGCGCCTGACCTTCATCGCGCGCGGGCGACGGATCGCGAAGGTGTTCTACCCCGTCTTCCCCCCGCACCGCAACCCCTCAGAGGTACTGGACTGGCTCGCGCAGGAGTCCGCGTGACTTCACGTTGACGCTATGCGGCCGAGGCCCCCTCGGAGCCGGCCGCCGCAAGCGCTCCCGGAGCGCCGAGCTCCTCCAGCCCCGGCCCCGCCCCCTCGGGCAAGCCGTCCGGGAGCCCGCGCAGCGAGACCATCCGCGCCGCCAGCGGGGCCGCGAATAGGACGATGACCGCCATCGCCAGGAACGCCGCCGTGGGGTGGTGGACGAGCGCCTGCACGAGCAGCGCCACCACGAGCCCCCCGAGGTTGCCCGCCATCCACACGATCGCCCCCGCCGTGCCCGCCGCCGGCCCCGCGAGCCGCTCGGCGACGGTCATCAGCACCGGCAGCGCCGGGAGCAGCAGCGCCCCCATCGCCACCATCACCACCGCCCGGCCCGCCATCCCCGGCACGAACGCCAGCGCCACGCAGCCCAGGCACGCCGACGGCGATCACCGCCGCCATGAACCGGCGCTCCGCCCCACGGCGCGCGATCGGGGCGGGCAGCACCGCGCAGCCGACGATCCCCGCGACGATCATCCCCACCAGCAGCGCGCCCGCGGCTGTTTCGGAGATCCCCGAGGGCTGCAGCAGCGTCTGCAGCCACGTGGAGAGCGCGACGAACACCCCGAAGCCGAGGAACGCGAGGCCCGAGATCACGCGGATCTCCGGGCGCGCCCACAGCGCGCGCGCGACGCCCCCTTCGATCGCCGTGCTGCTCCCCCGCCCCGCTGCCGCGCCGGCGCAGCGCGAGCGCCAGCGCGCCCGCCGCGAGCACCGCGACCGCGGCCTGCATCTCCAGCAGCACCTCCAGGTGCGCCGCCCCGAGCAGCGGGCCGCGCAGCAGTGCGGCGAGCATCCCGACGAAGCCGGCCGCGGAGGCGAGCGAGATCCCCAGCGCGCGCTAGCGCACGGGCAGGTATTCGCCCGGGGAGCTTCGCCACCGCGCTCATCACCACCGGCTGGGCGAGCGCGACCAGCACTGCCCCACCAGCGCCCACGCGAACGTCAGCCCCCCCAGGCGCACCAGTCCGCCCGCCGCCACCAGCGCACCCCCAAGCGCGAGCGTGGGGCGAAACCAGCGGTCCAACAGCGCGCCCGCCGGGATCGCAAGCGCCACGTAGAGCAGTGGGAAGATCTCCGCCAGCCACCCCATCGCGCCGACGGAGACTCCGTAGCGCTGGGCTGTGCCGGTGGTGATCGCGGCGTAGGTCAACCACAACATCTGGGTGGCCGCCGCCACCGCGCCGTACGCGGCCACCACGCGCCACCCAGCACCGGCCGGTCCCCGCCCGCCCACTGCACCGTTGGCCGCTGCTGTTGGGTTCTCCTGCGTGCCCCTTGCCATCGCCGACTTCCTAGCAGATACGTAGGCTGCGAGCGAGCCTCGAAGGCGTCGCGGCACGGTCCGCGGGCGACTGCCGGCGGGGGTGTGCGGGGGTTGGGCCAGTGGTGGGCAGGGGGTTGGGCGGCCCCAAAAACCGCATCTTTCGATATTTAGTTTTGTCCCGCCTGCGCCGATACTTTACCGTGGCCGGGCAGAGCGACAGCGAGCAGCCGCTCCGACGTCCCCTGCCGCCCGCCGACGGGGTGGTGGGGCCACCGCCAGGCACGTCCGGCCCGGGGGGCACGCCCACGCCGCCGACGAGCACGCCCAGACCACCGAGCGGCACACCCGAGCCGCCGCAGGGTACGCCCGGGCCACACCCGAGCACGCACGGGCGACCGATGCTCCCGCCCCCACCGCCGAGGCGGCGCACGCCCGGGCCACCGAGGCTGGCGCCCCCACCGCCGACGCGGGGCACGGATGCTCCGCGCACACCCGCCCGGGGAGCACCCGACCCACGTGGACGATCCCCCCTGCCCACCCCCGGTGAGCACCCACTTCGGCACTCGCTGCCAGCCCTCGTCACCGTGTGTGTGGCCGCGCTGACCCTTGCGGGCGCGTTCGCCGCGGACCGGCAGGCCCGCAGCAGCGCGCAGGCGCGGCGCGCGAGCCTCTCCGCTGACATCCGCGCGCAGACGCTCGACACGGTGGGCGCCACGGTTCGGCGCACGAGCGACCTCGCGGCGAGCCTAGGGGCGGACTGGCGCGCACACGCGGCGATCTTCGCGGCGGTCGCCCGCGGGCTGCAACGGGAACCGGGGATCGACGGCGTGGGGCTCATGGTCGCGCTCGGGGCCGCTCAGCGCGTCGACTTCGAAAGCAGCCACGGCCCGATCGAGCTGCGCACTGCGCGGGGCTCCCTGCGTCCGGCTCCGGCGCAGGCGGAGTACTACGTGGTGCTCGACTGCGCCCACCGCGGCGGGGGACCCTCCAGCGTCGGGCTGGACGTCGGCGCCGAGCGCACGCGCCTGGCCACGCTGCTGGCCGCAGCGCGCTCGGGTCGGCCCCGAGCGACGCCGCCCGTGCGCCTGTCGAGCGGCGGGGCAGGCACGGTGCTCTACGTGCCGGTCTTCCGGCCCTCCGCCCTGCCGCTGCGCACCCCCGCGCAGCGGTTGCGCGCCCTGCGCGGGTTCGTGTCGATCGGCTACTCCTACGCCCTGCTGGGGCCCGCGCTGCGGCGGGCGGCCCCGGCGGACACCGCCTTCGTGCTCTCCGACGGCCGTGTGCGCTGCTCTCCCGGGCACCCCGCGGGACCCGACCGCCACGCGACTGGCGGTGGCAGGCCGCACCTGGACGCTCGGTGTCGGGGAGCCCTCCCCCAACCTCTCGCTGCCGGTCACGATCCTGCTGGTGGGGCTGCTCGGGACGCTGATGGTGGGCACGTTCGGCGTGCAGGCGTGGCGGCGGGAGCGCTACGCGCAGGCGCTCGTCGCCCGGCGCCTGGCCGAGCGGGACCTGGCCGAGCAGGCGCTCGCACGAACGAGGACCGCCGCCGCCGTACGAGTCCGAACTGCGGTACCTCGCCGACCACGACCCGCTCACCGGCCTGCTCAACCGCCGCGCGTTCGAGCGCAGCCTGGAGGAGCACCTCGCGCGGGGCGCCCGGTACGGCCACGCGGGCGCGGTGCTGGTCTGGACCTCGACGACTTCAAGGGGGTCAACGACACGCTCGGGCACTGCGCCGGCGACGAGTTGGTCGTGCGCGTCGCGGGCGCCCTGGCCGCCGCCTGCGCGAGTGCGACACGCTCGCGCGCCTCGGGGGCGACGAGTTCGCGATGCTCACCCCCGATCGGGGAGCGCGCCGAGGCGGAGCGCCTCGCCGACCCGCTGCTGGGGGTGGTGCGCCGCGAGCACGCCGCCCGCGGGCCCGGCGGGCCGCGAGCGGCCGATCACCGCCTCGATCGGCGTGGCGCCGCTGGAGGGGGCCAGCCGCCCAGCGCAGAGGAGGCGCTGATCAACGCCGACCTCGCGATGTACGACGCCAAGGAGGCCGGCCGCGACCGCTGCGAGACCTACGGCGGCACCAGCCGCGGGCAGGCGCACATCGAGGCACGCCTGCAATGGGTCGAGCGCATCCGCGCCGCGCTCGACGAGGACCGGCTCGTGCTGCACGCCCAGCCGGTGGTGGAGACCGCGACCGGACGCACCACCCAGCACGAGCTGCTGGTGCGGATGGTGGACGCCCACGGGGAAGTGATCCCGCCGGGGTCCTTCCTGCCGATCGCCGAGCGCTTCGGGCTGATCCGCGAGATCGACCGGTGGGTGGTGACCCGCGCGATCCGCTGGCTCGGCGGGCGCCGCGCCGAGGGTCGCCGCCCGACGGTCGAGATAAACCTCTCCGCCCACTCGCTCGGGGACTCGCAGCTCGCGCTGCACATCGGCCGTGAGCTGCGCGCCGCGGGGGTGCAGGCGACGCAGCTGATCTTCGAGGTGACCGAGACCACCGCGATCGGCAACATCGCCGCGGCGCGTACCTTCGCCGAGCGGCTCGGGGAGCTGGGGTGCCGCTTCGCGCTGGACGACTTCGGCGCGGGCTTCGGCTCGTTCTACTACCTCAAGCACCTCCCCTTCGACTTCATCAAGATCGACGGGGAGTTCGTGCGCAACTGCACCTCCGACCCCACCGACCGCCTCGTGATCGGCGCGGTCGTGGAGCTCGCGCGGGGCATGGGCAAGCGCACGATCGCCGAGTTCGTCGGCGACGCGGCCGACGCTCGACACCTGCGCGAGCTGGGGGTGGACTACGCGCAGGGCTTTCACCTGGGGCCGAACCGGCGCCGCTGGAGAGTGGCTGGGCCGGCCCTCGCCGCGGTAGCCGTGCCGCGTTGGCGGCCCCACAAGCGACCGGCCCGCTCGGGGAGCGGGCCGATCAGGGAGGGAATGAGGGAGGGATGCTCCTCGGCGGTTATGTTGCCCGAACGGACCAAACCCAAACACGGATTTGTCCAAATTGGAATCGTTGGACCGCACCAACCCCCGACCCCAGGAGCCTACGTCGAGGGCAGTGCCCCCGCCCCACGGCGCTACGCCAAGGGCAGCACCGACCCCCCTACGTCGAGGGCAGCACCGTCCCCGCGCGCCAGCTCGCCACCCGCGCCGGGGTGTGGTCAACGATCTGCTTGACGCTGTAGAGGCTGCGGTCGGCGCGGGCAAGGCAGGCGTCGAGATCCTCCCCGGGCTGCCAGCTCGCTGACTCCCACCGACCAGTCGACACGGGCAGACCCTCCCAGCGCAGGCGCTCGAGCACCCCCTCGGCCTCGCCCGGGGCGGTCGCGGGAAGCAGCAGCACGAACTCGTCGCCCCCGTGGCGCGCGAGGATGTCCCCGGCGCGCAGGCGCGCGCGCCAGCTCCCGCCCAGCTCGGCGAGCAGCCGGTCCCCGGCGGCGTGCCCGAGGTGGTCGTTAATCTGCTTGAAGCCGTTGAGGTCGAGCATCGCGAGGGTCAGCGGGGTCGCAGGTGCGTTCGGCGATCGCGTGCTCGCGGGCGGCGAGGGCGAGGAAGCCGCTGCGGTTGAGCAGGCCGGTGAGCGGGTCGGTGTCGGCGCGCTGGCGCAGGCTTTCGCTGAGGTTGCCGAGCACCAGGCCGGTGGACCACACGGTGCCGGTCACGATCACCCACACGATCGTCTCGTGGGGCAGCCCCCGACGATCGAGGCCCACCGCGAAGCCCACGGAGATCAGCAGCGACTGCGCGAGTAGCGCGCGACGGGAGAAGAAGTGCGCCACGTACATCGCGGTCCACGGGTAGGCGAACGCCGCCAGCATCACCCCCCGGTGGTGCGGGCGTTGGCGACCATCACGCTGAGCGTCACCGCGCTCAGCGCCATCAGCAGCTGCATGAAGGCGCATCGAGGCGCGTTGCGCGCGAAGATCCACAGCCCGGCGCCGACCAGCAGCGCGAGCGCTCCGACGGCGAGGTTCAGGCGCACGGGCTCGCGGGCGCTGAGCGGGAAAGGCCACCGCCGCGAGGCACGTCAGACGCCGCGGCACACGTACAGCAGCGCGGCGGCCCACACCATCGGCGGGCGCGTGCTCGAGCAGCGACGCCGAGCGCACCGCGGGAGCTTCTCAGGGAATGCAGATCGGAGCATCTGCTCGTCTCTTCGGATGCGACCCCGCCGCAGGCTTGAGCGCTCGGCATCCAAAAAACTCGCTGCTACGCAACATTCAGCCTGACTTGGCCTGACGAGCATCCTTGAGGCGCAGCAAAGCGCGGGGACGGGCGAGGGCGGCGGCATCGGCTAGCCTGGGTACGATGCTCTTCGGTCGCCACACCCCCACATGGTCGACCCCGCCTCCGCGCTGCCCGGGCGCAGCGAGCCGCTCGCGGTGCCCGAGCGCCACGAGGTGCTGGGCACACCGCTGCGGCTGGACCCGGTCCAGACCCGGGGGCCTTGAGCAGGCCGTCTTCGGGATGGGCTGCTTCTGGGGTGCGGAGCGGCTCTTCTGGCAGGCCCCCGGGGTGTACACCACGGCGGTGGGCTACGCGGGCGGGCTACACGCCCAACCCCACCTACGAGGAGGTGTGCTCGGGGCGCACCGGCCACGCGGAGGTCGTACTGGTCGCGTTCGACGCCGCCGCCACCACCTTCGAGGAGATGCTGCGGCTCTTCTGGGAGGGACACGACCCCACCCAGGGGATGCGCCAGGGGGCCGACGCGGGCACCCAGTACCGCTCCGCGATCGTCTGGGAGAGCGAGTCCCAGCGCGCGCAGGCCGAAGCGTCACTGGCTGCCTACCAGCAGATGCTGACCGCGGCGGGCCACGGGGAGATCACCACCGAACTGGTCGAGGGCCCCCCCGCGCACCCGTTCTTTTACGCGGAGGCATACCACCAGCAGTACCTGGCGAAGAACCCCGGCGGCTACTGCGGCCTGGGGGGCACCGGGGTCAGCTGCCCGGTAGGGCTCGCCGCGAGCGGCTGAGACCAAGCTCGAACCCTGGTACCAGACATGTATGTCTGGAAACAAGCCACCTGACGAGCGAATCGTCGTTCCTGGCCAGGACGCAGTGAGCGAAATGTGCTCAGGCACATGAGCGATCGAGGACGCCGCCAGGGGCGACGAGACGCTCGTCAGGGACGCACTACGGCCCCGCCGAAGCGGGGCCGTAGAGTCCATCGCGTAAGGGGAGAGCGGGCCCAGAGGATGGCGCGCCTCCCGGTGGTGGCGTCCGTGCCTACGTTGCGGTACCCACTGCTGGCTGCGGAGCCGGCTGCCACGCCGGCGGGTGCGGCCCCCCGAGGGTTGGAATGTCCGAGGGGTACACCTCGTTGCCGTGGATCGCGTGGTCGCCGATCTCCAGTTCCTCATCGGAGAGCCGGAGGGGCAGGAAGATCCCCACCAGCTTGAGGATGATGAACGTGACGACCGCGGTGTACACGATCACCCACAGGGCTGCCTCGGCCTGCCAGCGCAAGAGCGTCCAGCTGCCGCTGATGAACAGCCCCGAGACACCCGGGAGGTTGGGAGTGTTGGTGCCGATCTTGCCCGGGTACTCGACGATCGCCGGGTCGGCCAGCAGCCCGACCAGCAGGCCCCCGAACAGACCGGCGATACCGTGCGTGTAGATCACCCCCAGGGTGTCGTCCACGTGGCGGAACATGGGCGCTCGCGAGAGGTAGCGGATCGCGAACCACACGATCGTCGCGTCCACGACGCCGATGATGATGGCACCCCAGCCGTTGACGAACCCGGCGGCTGGTGTAATCCCGACCAGGCCCGTGATCATCCCGTTGACCGCCCCCAGCATGGAGGGCTTGTCGCGGAAGATGTAGTCCCACGCGATCCACACCATCATCGCCACCGCGGTGCAGAGGTTGGTGTTGATCACAGCCGCGGAGGCGTCGGCGCCGGCGTAGTAGGAGTCCCCACCGTTGAAGCCGTTCCACCCCAGCCACAGCAACCCCGCGCCGCAGGCAACCATCAACAGGTTGTTGGGCGCGTCGATCTCTCGGTCTCGCTGTAGTCGTGGACCGATCACCGCGGCGAACACGAACCCTGAGATGCCCGCGGAGAGGTGGATCACGTAACCACCGGAGTAGTCCAACGCGCCGTGCGCCGCGAAGTAGCCGCCGCCCCACAGCAGGAACGCGTTGACCGCGTACACGAACGTGATCCACAGCACCACGTAGGGGATCCACGCCTTGAAGTTGACCCGCCCGAGCACCGAGCCGAGCGCCAGGATCGGGGTGATCGCGGCGAACACGAACTGGAAGTACACGAGCGAGGCCTCCGGGAAGTGGAAGTCCGGCCCCGTCGTGATCGATGGGATCGCCGCCCGGCCCTCCTCGGCGGCGTGGCTGAGCACGGAGCCAGGCTTGCCGACGAACGTTTCGAAAAAGCCGTGACCGCTCCCGATCGGGGTGCCGAAGCCCATCTTGAACGCCCACAGGCACCAGACGATCAGCGTCACGCAGAACGCGACGAACGTGAGCATCATGGAGTTCACCGACCAGCGCTTCTGCATGACGCCGCCGTACAGGACCGCCAGGCCCGGCAGGCTCATCAGCCCCACGAATGTGGCCGCGGTCATCTGCCACGCGTTGTCACCTGCGTTCAGCCAACTTGGGTATGCCAGCCAGGTCATGTGCCTCCGTTCCCCTGTCGTTGTCGGGTCTTGTCAGGGCGCCGACCCGCCCACGGGCGAGGGCACCTGTTTCAGTGCTGTTATGAAATCCGGCTTGCAGGCGAGGGGGTAGGGACAGGGTGGCCAACACTTCGGCGGGGTCTTTCGACATTTGTCGAGACGCCCTCGGGGAGGTCCGCCTGCGCGGCGGACGGCGCGGGGGACCACGTACACGCGCCCGCCAGAGCCCAGCCGAACGCGCAGCGAACCCGTCGACAGCCCTCAGCGGCGAGGGTCGTACGGGAAGCCGGCCCGCCGGCAGGCGGCGCGCAGCTCGGCGGCGATGCCGCTGAACCCACCCGGAGAGGCGCACACGGCGCGGGCCTGCGCGCCGCAGGCGTTCTCGACGGCGCCGCCTAGCGTGGAGGCGAACGTCACTTCGATGCAGTCCCGGCGCGCTGGTGCGCCGCTCGTCAGGGCAAAGGCGCCGAGGCCGACGGCGGCCAGCGCCACGCACGCGAGCAGCACGGCCACGACGGTCCGCTCGCGCCGTCCCCAGTGCAGCGGTTCGGAGAGCCGCTGAGAGCGGTCCTGCATGATCATCATGTGCGCAGAGGCTACTGCTCGGCGGCGCCCGGCCCGGGTGAGGAGCCACCCGACCCAGGATCCCCGCCGCCCCCCGACCCCGGGTCTCCGCCATCCGCCTCGGCGTCCCCGGCGGGCCCGTCACCGGGCGCGAAGGCGAGCGCGGCGGAGTTGATGCAGTAACGCTGCCCGTCGGGGCCGGGACCGTCGTCGAAGACGTGCCCAAGGTGTCCCCCGCAGCGGCGGCAGCGCACCTCCGTGCGGCGCATGAACAGCGAGTTGTCCGCCCGCAGCTCCACGGCGGCGGCGAGGGCGGGCTCGGTGAAGGAGGGCCAGCCGGTGCCTGACTCGAACTTGGTGTCCGAGGCGAACAGGTCCGCCCCGCACCCCGCGCAGCGGTACATGCCCGAGTCCTTGTTGTAGACGTACTCCCCCGTGAACGGCGCCTCGGTGCCCGCCCGGCGCAGGATCTCGTACTGCTCGGGCGTCAGCTGCTCGCGCCACTGCTGCTCGGACTTGACGACCGGGGCGTCACTCATACGCACCCACCTCGGTCACGAAATCCTCCAGCGGGCGGTGTGGAGGGGAGGGGTTCGGGGATCGTCCGCGTGAGTCGGTGCGGAGTAACCGAGCGCGCACGCGCGGGGCTTCCGTGCCCCGCGTGACCGCGGGAGGGGCTCCGAAAGACGGCGGACTCATGCTCCAGTTCTAGCACCGGAACGGACATCCGTGAGGCTCGGGTGTGTGCGGTCAGATCACGCCACATGCAGGACACTCGCTCTGACGCCCGGTGCACCGGCGAGGCGTCCATCGAGCGTCAGCAGAGTCGCCCGCAGTCGCTCGGCCAGCGCGACGTACAGCGCGTCGTAGAAGGTCAGGTTCTCGCGCAATGTCCACGCGCGCGCCAGCAGCCCACGGTGCGAGGCTCGGCGCAGGGGGAGGTCGCTCAGATCCTCGAGCGCCGCGCGCGCCGCGGCCGGCCCTAGCTCGCCGCTGAGCGTCTCGCGCCGCAACACGTGCCCCACCTCGGCATCCACCAGGTGCGGCGCCCACAGAGCCTGTCTCGGTGCGAGTAGCTGGGCGCGCACCTGCTCGGCGTGCTCGCCTTCGGTCAGGTAGGCGACTAACGCCGAGGCATCGACGACGAGCAGCATCAGCCCTCGCGCACTTCGCGCAAGGCAGAGACGATCGTTTGCGCCCGCACCCGCGAGGGTCCGCGCGCACGGACGCGCGTGTCGATCTCCTCCATACTCGGGCTCGACGCTGCCTGCACGAGATCGCGCTTGATGTAATCCGACAGCGACATCCCGGCGGCCGCCGCCCTCATCTTCAGCGTCCGGTGCACCTCATCGGGGACGTTGCGAACCTGGATCATGGATGACATGGGATACACACTATCACATGTGGATCACACCCAACCTGGTCCGTCCCGCCACCACCGGGCGCCGTGCTATCCTAATCCTTACGTTCACGTCAGCTTCACCACACAAGCCCCGCATGGGCGTCGCCGCCGGCCACGAGAACTACAAGTGGTGGGCACTCTCGTGTACCAGCCTGGGGATGCTGCTCGCCGCGACCAACTCGGGGACGCTGATCATCGCGCTGCCCGACCTCGAGCGCTCGCTGCATGCCAGCCTGCTGGCGCTCGTGTGGGTGATCCTCGCGTACCTGATCGCCGCCACCGTGCTCGTGCTGATGGCCGGCCGGCTGTCGGACCTGTTCGGGCGCAAGAAGGCGTACATCGGCGGCTTTCTCGTGTTTGCGTTCGCCTCCCTGGGGGCCGGCTTCGCGCCCGACGCCAACGTGCTGATCGTGTGGCGTGTGCTGCAGGGGATCGGCTCGGCCTTCCTGTTTGCCAACGCCGCTGCGCTGGTCACCGACGCCTTCCCCCACGACGAGCTCGGCCTCGCGATGGGCACCAACACGATGGTCGCCGCGTGCGGCCTGGCAATCGGGCCAGTGCTCGGCGGGGCGCTGGTCGCAATCTCGTGGCACTGGGTCTTCTGGTTCAACGTCCCGCTCAGCCTCGCGGGGGCCGCGTGGGGCGCGCTGATTCTGCGTGAGCTCGCAAAGCCCGACCAGGTGCGCGGCTACGACGTGCTCGGCAACGTCACGTTCGTGCTCGGTCTCACCGGCCTCGTGCTCGGCGTCTCGCGCGGCGGGCTCAGCGGCTGGAACGACACGATCGTGATCGCCGGCCTGGCCACCGCAGCGGTGCTGCTGCCCGCGTGGGTGGCGATCGAGAATCGCTCACGCGCCCCGATGCTCGACCTGACACTGTTCAAGAACCGCCTGTTCGCGGCCGCCACCGCCGCCGCGTTCATCAACGGGCTGGCCCGCTTCGCGCTGATGTTCCTGTTCGTCTTCTACTTCCAGGGCGCCCAGGGCAACACCCCAATCGACGCCGGCATCAAGCTGATCCCGCTCGCCGTGGGGATGCTCGTCTCCTCCCCCCTGGCCGGCATCTACGCCGACCGCCACGGCTCCCGCGGCCTCGCGGCGCTGGGGATGCTCGTCAGCGCCGCGGGCCTCGCCGCGATGACGACCCTGCAGGTCGACACCCCCTACTGGCAGAGCACCCTGTGGCTGCTCACAGTCGGCGTGGGCTCGGGCATGTTCAACAGCCCCAACACCGCCGCGATGATGGGCACCGTGCCCGCCGACCGCCGTGGCATCGCCGCCGGCGCGCGCACCCTGCTGCAGAACACCGGCGCCGTGCTCTCGATCGCGTTCGTGCTCGCGATTGTCACCTCCGCGGTCCCCAAATCCACGCTGTTCGCCGTCTTCTCCGGCCTGGCCAAAGGGCTCTCCCCGAGAAGCTCGCGCCGTTCATCGACAACATGCATGTCGCCCTGTGGGTGCTCACGGCCACCTCGCTGGTGGGCGCCGGGGTCTGCCTGCTGCGCCCCCGCCACGTCCAGGAGGCTGAGCGCGCCGGCGAGCAACTGGCCGCGGCCGGGGCGCGCTCGTGAGCTGCCCCCTGCGGATCGGCGACGTCGCGCGACTCGTGGGCACCACGCCGCGCACGATTCGCTACTACGAGGAGATCGGACTGCTCCCCGAGGCGCACGCGCGGCCGTCCGGAGGACACCGCACCTACACCGAGGCCGAGGTCGAGCGCCTGCGCGAGGCGATGCGCCTGAAGAACCTGCTCGGGGTCTCCCTCGAGGAGCTCAAGACCCTGCTCTCCGCCGAGGAGGCCCGCGCCGCCGTGCGCGCGCAGCTGCGCCGCGAGGACGTCCACCCCGAGCGCCGCCAGGAGCTGCTCGAGGAGGCGCTCGGCCACCTCGACCGCCAGCTGCAGCTCGTCGAGCACCGCGCCGGGGAGCTCGCGAAGCTCAAGCAGGAGCTCTGCCAGACCCGCGCGCGGGTGCGCCGCAAATTGCGCGAGCTCCCCCACAGCCCCGCCGAGGGCGCTCCCCCTCCCGTCCCCTCGCCCCCCATCGCCGCCACGACACCCACGGCGCCGGGCGAGCGTCCGCCGGCCGCCGAGCACATCACCGCCTGACCGCCGCCACCCGCCACACCACCAGACCAGTCTCACCACCCCAACCCACCCGACCACCGACCACCGAACGAGAAAGGAGCACAGCCGTGGATCGCAAATGGTGGACCCTGATCGCCGTCTCGGTAGCGATCTTCATGCTGCTGCTCGACATCACCGTCGTGAACGTCGCGCTGCCCTCGATCCAGCGCGAACTGCACGCCTCCTTCTCGGACCTGCAGTGGGTCGTCAACGCCTACGCACTGACCCTCGCCGCGTTCCTGCTGACGGCCGGCGCGGTCGCCGACCTGGTGGGCCGCAGGCGCGTGTTCACCGCGGGCCTCGTGGTGTTCACCTGCTCCTCGGCGGTGTGCGGGCTCTCCTCCAGCCCGCTGATGCTCAACCTCGCCCGCGCCGTGCAGGGAGTCGGGGGGGCGATGATGTTCGCCACCTCGCTCGCGCTCATCGCCCAGGCGTTCCGCGGGCGCGAGCGCGGGGTGGCGTTCGGGGTGTTCGGGGCCGTCACCGGCGCCGCGGTCGCGGTGGGACCACTCGTCGGCGGGGTCATCACGACCGGCATCGGGTGGGAGTGGATCTTCTTCGTCAACGTCCCCATCGGCGTGGCCGCCGTCGCCCTCACGCTCACGCGGGTGAGCGAGTCGCGCGACCCCGCCGCGACGGGCGTGGACTGGCTCGGCCTGGTGACCTTCTCGGGGTCGCTATTCCTGCTCGTGTACGCGCTGGAGCAGGGCAACGCAGACGGGTGGGGCTCCACGAAGATCGTCTCGATGCTGCTCGCCGCCGCCGCGCTGCTCGCCGCGTTCCTGCTTGCCGAGCTGCGCCAGCAGCGCCCGATGCTCGACCTGAGCCTGTTCCGCCGTCCCGCCTTCACGGGGGCCAACATCGTGGCGTTCGCGCTCGCCTCCTCGATCTTCGCGATGTTTCTCTACCTCACCCTCTACATCCAGGACGTCCTCGGCTACGGCGCCCTGCAGGCCGGCCTGCGGTTCCTGCCGATCACGCTGCTCTCCTTCTTCGTGGCGCCGATCTCCGGGCGGCTGACCGTGCGTGTGCCGGTACGGCTGCTGCTCGGCGGGGGCCTGCTGCTGGTCAGTGGCGGGCTGGCGGCGATGACGGCGGTGAACGCCACCTCCGGGTGGACCGCGCTGATCCCCGGGTTCGTGCTCGCCGGCGCGGGCATCGGCATGATCAACCCCCCGCTCGCCTCGACCGCGATCGGGGTCGTGCACTACTCGCGCAGCGGCATGGCCTCCGGCATCAACAGCACCTTCCGCCAGGTCGGCCTCGTCACCGGGATCGCCGGCCTCGGCGCGGTGTTCGCACACCAGGTCACCCACACCACCGCCTCGGCACTCAGCGCCGGCGGGCAGGGAGGCGCCGTCCAGGCCGCCGCCCACGGGCAGCTCGCCAAGCTGCTGCAGTCCGGCGAAGTCGTCCACCTGTTGCCAGCTCTCTCCCCCGCCGCCCGCGCCGGCTTGGAGCACGCCTACCGCACGGGCTTCACCGAAGCGTTCACCACGATCCTGCTGATCGCCGCCGCCATCGCGCTTGTCGGCTCGGTGTTCGCGTTCGCGCTGATCCGCAGCCGCGACTTCGTCTCCTCCGCCGAGCCCGCCGCCGAGGCCCCCGCGCGCGAGCCCGTCGGAGTGGCCGCGGGGTGAGGTCAGATACTTCGTCGTGGACTCTCAGTTGCCGCCGCGTCGCTCGTACCCCGCGCAGCTCAGCACCGGCAGACGCGGGTAGCGTGGGTAGGACACCGGGTCCTCGCGCGAGCGGTTGCACAGCGAGAAGGTCGAGCCCCGCGTGTTGGGCACCTTGCGCTGAAAGGCGCACGTGTCGCAGAACCCGACCGCCGGGCGCTCGCGGGGCGTCGAGGACGTCGGGTCCAGGGGCATGGACGCAGAGTAGTGGACCCTGCAATAATCGTTGACTAAGCAACTATGACGATCTTCTACCGACTGCTCGGCTTCCTGCGTCCCTACCGGCGCGGACTGACCGTCTCCTGGGTTCTCGCCAGCCTCGCGATGGTGATGACCGTCGCACTCCCGGTCCTCACCGGGCGCGCGGTGGAAGCGATCAGCCATGGCGCCCACGCCGCCGAGCACCACCAGGCCGCGCCGCGCGCGCACGACCGCCACACGCTGCTGACGCTGGCGCTCGTGATCCTCGCGGTGGTGCTGCTGCGCTGGGGGGCGATGTACTGGCGGCGGATGGTCGCCGGGCGGGTCTCGCTGGGCGTCGAATACGACCTGCGCGAGCGGGTCTACGGCCATCTGCAGCGCCTGGAGCTCGGCTTCTTCGACCACCAGCAGACCGGCCAGCTGATGTCGCGCGGCACCGTGGACCTGCAGGCGGTGCGCTTCTTCCTCGGCTACGGCCTCGTGTTCATCCTGCAGTCGATCCTCACGATCGTGCTGGCCGGCGTCGTAATGGTCGTCGTCAACCCCGAGCTGGGCCTGATCGCGCTCGCGCCGGTGCCGTTCGTGGTGGTCATCTCCTACCGCTACGGCCGCCGCGCGCGGCCCGCGATCCAGGAGGTCCAGCAGCGCATCGGCGAGCTCACCGCGGACGCCGAGGAGAACATCACGGGGGTGCGGGTCGTCAAGGCGTTCGCCCGCGAGTCCCGCCAGCTGGAGCGCTTCAAACGCAGCTCCGGGCGCGTGTTCGAGCAGGCGATGGTCACCACCCGCCTGGAAGCCACCTACAACCCGATCATCGGCTTCCTGCCCCAGCTCGGCCTCGCCGCCGTGCTGCTGGTGGGGGGCGAGTCGGTGATCCACGCCCACCTGACGCTCGGCCAGTTCACCACGTTCTACCTGCTGCTGAACATGCTGATCAGCCCGATGCGCTCGCTCGGCGTGACGCTCAACCTCGCCCAGCGCGCCACCGCCTCGGGCGCGCGCATCTTCCAGGTGCTCGACCGCGAGCCCCATCTCGCCGAGCCCCCCGGCGCCCCCCGCTGCCTGCCGGCAACGGGCACGTGGAGCTGCGCGGCGTCACGCTGCGCTACGAGGATCCCCACGACGAGCTGGCTGGGATCGGCTCCGCGGCGGCGCACACGCCTGACCGAAGCCCGGAGACACTCGCCTCCGACCGAAGCGGGGGACTCGCCTCCGGCGAGCATCCCCCGTTCGACCAGCATCCCCGTTTCGGCCAACAGCGCGCGCGAGCGGTGCTGCACGACATCGACCTCGACGTGCCCGCGGGGCAGACCGTCGCGCTGGTGGGAGCCACGGGCTCGGGCAAGACCAGCCTCGTGGCGCTGATCTCGCGGCTGTACGACCCCGCCGAGGGCAGCGTGATGCTGGACGGAGCCGACGTGCGCGAGGTGAGCCTGCGCTCGCTGCGCTCCGCGGTGGCGGTCGTCAGCGACGACCCCTTCCTGTTCTCCGCGTCGGTCGCCGAGAACATCGCCTACGCCCGCCCCGACGCCTCGATCGAGGAGATCGAAGCGGCCGCCCGCCGCGCGCAGGCACACGACTTCGTCAGCCGCCTGCCCCAGGGCTACGAGACCCAGATCGGCGAGCGCGGCCTGACGGTCTCCGGCGGGCAGCGCCAGCGCATCGCGATCGCCCGCGCGCTGCTCGCCAACCCGCGCGTGCTGGTGCTCGACGACGCCACCTCCTCGGTGGACGCCTCCACCGAGCAGAGCATCAAGCTCGCGCTCGCCGAGGCGATGGCGGGCCGCACGACGTTCGTGATCGCCCATCGCCTCTCGACGATCGCGCTGGCGGATGAGATCGTCGTGCTGGATGGCGGGCGGATCGTCGCGCAGGGAGACCACCAGGAACTGCTGGAGGAGTCGGAGTTGTACCGCGAGATCGTCGAGAAGGGTTTGCCCGAGCACGTGTTCCTGACGAAAGAGACCCGCGAGCGCGAGCAGGGGGTAGCGCTGTGATGCCGCGTGTGCACCACCACGCAGGAGGCCTTCGATGAGCGCACACGGCGGTGGCCGCGGCGGCATGGGCGGCGGACGTGGTGGAGGCGGCGGGCGTATGGCGATGCCGGGCTTCTGGCGCGGCGGCGCCGCAGTGGGACGGCGAGCGCGCCAGCAAGGAAAGTCGCGGGCGCAACCTGCGCGGTCTGCTGGAGCTGCTGCGCCCCTACCGGCTGCGCGTCGCCGCGATGCTCACGGCGCTGATCGTCGGCACCGCCGCCTCGCTGGCGCCGCCACTGCTCGCGAAGGTGGCGATCGACGAAGGGATCGAGCGCCACGACACGCACACGCTCGTGCTGGTCGTGCTTGCGTTCCTGCTCTCCGCGCTGGTGGTGTGGGCGATGACCTACCTGCAGACCTACCTCGTCGGCCTCGTCGGCCAGCGCGCGCTCGCCGACCTGCGCATCCGCATCTTCACCCACCTGCAGCGCCAGCCGATCGGCTTCTACGAGAGCCGCCCCGCGGGGGTGTTGATCTCGCGCATCACCAACGACGTCGAGGCGCTGGAAAGCCTCGTCACCGACTCGGTCGTGACACTCGTGCAGTCCGGCCTGACGCTGTTCGGGGCGATCGCCGTGCTGCTCTACCTCGACCCCGGGCTGGCGCTGCTGACGTTCTGCGTTGTGCCGTTCGTCGCCGGCCTGTCGATCTGGTTTCGCCTCGTGTCGGCGGGCGCCTTCCGGCGCACCCGTGAGACGATCGGGACGATCACCGCCTACCTGCAGGAGACGCTCTCGGGCATCCGCGTGGTGCGCAGCTTCGGCCAGGAGCCCCGCCACGAGGCGCAGTTCGCGCGGCTCAACCGCGAGAACTGCGACGCGAACATGGTGACCGTGCGGCTCAACGCCGCCTACTTCCCCACCGTGGAAATGCTCTCCGGGGTCGCGCTGGCGCTGATCGTGCTGTATGGCGGCTACCAGGCGATCAACGGCCACATCACCGCCGGCACCGTGGTCGCGTTCGTGGCGACGCTCGCGTTCCTGTTCGAACCGATCCAGCAGCTCTCCCAGCTGTACACGACCTACCAGTCCGGGATGGCGGCGCTGGAGAAGATCTTCCAGCTGCTCGACACCCCACCCACCCTGGAGGACCGCCCCGGCGCGCCCGCGCTCGGCGCGATCCGCGGCGACGTGCGCTTCGACGGGGTCTCCTTCGCCTACAACCCGCGGCGCCGGCGGCGGCAGAGCGAGCCAACCACGGGCTCCAACGGCAACGGCGCGGCGCCGGCGGAGGCGGAGGTGCTGGCGCTCGACCAGATCGACCTGCACGTCCCCCCCGGCCAGACCGTCGCGCTGGTCGGCGCCACCGGCGCCGGCAAGTCCACGATGGCGAAGCTCGTCGCCCGCTTCTACGACCCGACCGCGGGCAGGGTGCTGGTGGACGGCCAGGACCTGCGCGAGGTGACCGCCCACTCGCTGCGCTCGCAGATGGGGATCGTCCCGCAGGAGGCGTTCCTGTTCAGCGGCACGATCGCCGAGAACATCGCCTTCGGGCTCCCCGACGCCACGCCCGAGCAGATCCGCGACGCCGCGCACGCCGTGGGCGCCGACGAGTTCATCGCGGCGCTGCCGCGCGGCTACGACACCGAGGTCGGCGAGCGCGGCGCGCAGCTCTCCGCCGGCCAGCGCCAGCTGATCGCCTTCGCGCGCGCACTGATCGCCGACCCGCGCATCCTGATCCTCGACGAGGCGACCTCCAACGTGGACCTCCACACCGAGGGCCGCATCGAGGCCGGCCTGCGCCGCCTGCTGGCGGGCCGCACCGCAATCGTGATCGCCCACCGCCTCTCCACGATCCGCCGCGCCGGGCGGATCGTCGTGCTCGAGCACGGCCGTATCGTCGAGCAGGGCACCCACGACGAGCTGATCGCCGCCGAGGGCCGCTACCACGCCCTGTACCGCGACTGGTCCGCGCAGGCCGCGGCGTAGACAAGGCCCCCGCGCCCACTGGAACGCGACGGTCGCCCAGCTCGACGCCGTCTCACGCTCGACGGCGTACACCGTGTCGTCGTCGTAGCGCAGGCCAACCTAGACGCCTGCTCACGTACCGCCCGCCACGCCCACGTACCGCGCGCAACACACCGACCTGAGACCCCACCGGGCGCGCGCCGGCGGCCGCCCGGCCCTCACCCCAAGAAAAACTGCTGGTAGAGCAGGAAGACGTTGAGCGCGCTGATCAGAACGGCGCAACCCCAGGCGAGCAACGTGGTGAGCCGGCGGTTGACGTGGACGCCCATCACGTCGCGGCGGCAGGTGAGCAGCACGAGCGGGATGAGCGCGAGCGGGATGCCGAAGGAGAGCACGACCTGGCTGAGCACGAGCGCGCTGGTCGGGTTGACGCCGAGCGCGAGGATCGACGAGCGCGGGGATCATCGTGACCGCGCGGCGCAGCAGCAGCGGGACGCGGACGTTGATGAAGCCGGCCATCACGACCTGCCCGGCGTAGGTGCCGACGCTCGAGGAGGAGGCGCCGGAGGCGAGCAGCGCGACCGCGAACGCGAGCGCGGCGGTGCCGCCGACGAGGTGGCCGAACTGCGCGTGGGCCTGCGGGATCGTGCTCAGCCCGGAGAGCGCGGGGGTGTGGAAGAGCTTCGCGGCGACGGCGAGCATCGCCAGGTTGACGAGCCCGGCGAGGCCGAGCGCGATGATCACGTCGAGGCGCTCGAAGCGCAGCACGCGGCCGCGCTCGCGGTCGTTGCGGCACGGGCATCCGGCCGTTGGTCAGCGCCGAGTGCAGGTAGATCACGTGCGGCATCACGGTCGCGCCGATGATGCCGACCGCGAGGTACAGCGAGCTGGCGCCGTGCAGGCCGGGCAGCAGGCCGCGCAGCGACTCGTGGGCGGAGGGGCCGATGCGCAGCGTCTCGTAGAGGAAGCCGCGCGAAGATGATCCCGAGCAGCGCGGTGATCGCGAGCTCGAAGCGGCGGAAGCCGTGCGTCTGCAGCTCGAGGATCGCGAACGCGATCACGCCGGTGATCAGGCCGGCCGGCAGCAGCGGCACGCCGAACAGCAGGTTCAGTCCGAGCGCGGCGCCGAGGAACTCGGCGATGTCGGTGGACATGGCCATCATCTCGGCCTGCACCCACATGCCCCACGTGAACGCGCGCGGGAAGCGCTCGCGCACGACTTCGGGTAGGTTGCGGTCGGTGACGATGCCGAGCTTCGCCGAGAGGTACTGGATCAGCATCGCCATCAGGTTCGCGGCCAGCACGACCCACAGCAGCAGGTAGCCGTACTGCGCGCCGCCCTGGAGGTTGGTGGCGAAGTTGCCCGGGTCGACGTAGGCGATCGAGGCGACGAACGCCGGGCCGAGCATCGCCAGCGTCGCGCGCACGCGGCCCCTGGCGAGCAGCTGCTCGAGCGCGCGCGGGCCCCGCGAGCGCCCCGCCCAGCTCCCCCGGCAGTGCGACCGAGGCGCCCTCGAGCGCGGGAACCGGCGGACGGGCTGAGCGGTGCTCAGCGCGTCCTCCTCCGGTGTCGATGCGCATCGCCCGCGCCAGCGCGCCGCCGATCGCGTGCTCGCGCTCGCCGAAGCGCACGAACACGGGCCCGCCGAACGGCTGGCGGTCGACGACCTCCAGGCGGTCGCCGAGCGCGATGCCCTGCTCGGCGAGGTAGCGCAGCATCGCCGGGTCGGAGTCCGAGACGCGCACGAAGCGCCCGGCGGCGCCCGGCGGCAGCTCGTCCAGAGAGCGGGTGGGGCGCTCCTCGACCCCGAGCTCCGCGCGTGGGGATCGGGTCGCCGTGCGGATCGACGGTGGGGTCGCCCAGGCGCGCGGCGATCAGCTCCTCGAGCTCCTCGGAGAGCACGTGCTCGAGCACCTCGGCCTCGGCGTGCACGCGGTCCCAGGGCATCCCGAGCTCCTCGGCGAGGAACAGCTCGAGCAGCCGGTGGTGGCGCAGCACCTCGAGCGCGACGCGGCGCCCCTGCTCGGTCAGCCGCACGCCGCGGTAGGGCTCGTGCTCGACCAGCCCGACGTCGGCGAGCTTGCGCACCATCGCCGAGACCGAGCCCGGGGTGACGCCGAGGCGCTCGGCGAGCTCGGTGGTCGAGACCGCGGAGCCCTTACGGACCTCCAGCGCGTACACCGCCTTGGCGTAGTCTTGGACGGACGCTGAGATCGGATCGGAGAGAGCCACAGAAGTAGTTTAGGCACACCAAAACCAGTTGTCAAGGAGGCACAATTTATAAAAGGCGTCGCACCCTGGCCGGACGGCCAGTAAGATCCGGAGAGTCGTACACACACAGAGAGAGCGCGCGAGCGAGCGGGAGGTCCATCGAGATGGAGAGGGCATCGTCGGCATCAACATCGGCCACGGCAACGGTGAACAGCAAGCCGGACGGCTCTCCCACAACGGAGAGCGGAGCCCGGCAGACGGGGGCCGCAGAGCTTGAGGGCGTGGTCGTGGTGGAGCGCGAGCGGTGGAAGGACGGCCCGCCGTACGAGCTGTTCGGGCAGCTGCGTCGGGAGTGCCCGGTGCACTGGACCAGCGAAGTCCCCGACTTCCCGATCGAGGAGGGGTTCTGGTCGGTGACGCGACCGGAGGACGTGCTCGCGGTGAGCCGCGACTGGCGCACGTACTCCTCGGAGCTCGGCGGTGTGACGCTGGCCTCGGCGGTCTTCCCGATCGAGCTGACGCGGGCGATGTTCATCGGCATGGACCCCCCCAAGCACGACCGCGTGAAGGCGCTCTTCCAGGCGGGCTTCACGCCGAAGCGGATCGCCGCGCACGAGCAGGCGATCAGGGACATCGTCACGCGCGTGCTCGACCGCGTCGAAGGGCAGGAGCGGTGCGACCTCGTAAACGACGTCGCGCAGCCCGTGGTCTCGCGCGTGATCGGGAGCTTCATGGGGATCCCCGAAGAGGACGACGCGGCGTGGGCACGCCTGATGAATTCGACGCTGGGGGCGGGCGACCCGGACCTCAACCCCGACGGCGTGGAGGGCGCGCTGGCGCAGGACGTCCCAGAGATCTTCGAGCGCTGCCGAGCGATGATCGCCGAGCGCCGGGAGCACCCGACCGACGACCTGACGAGCGTGCTGGTGCACGCCGAGGTGGACGGGGAGCGCCTGGAGGAGCAGGAGATCGTGATGGGCTTCTTCCTGCTGGTCGCAGCGGGCAACGACAGCACGAAGGCGACGTACAGCAGCGGGATGCGCGCGCTGATGGAAAACCCCGAGCAGCGCCAGAAGCTGCTGGAGGACCCGACGCTCGTCCCCGGCGCCGTGGAGGAGGCGCTGCGGATGTACCCCGCGTTCGCGCACTTCCGGCGCACCGCAACGTGCGACACCAAGCTCGCAGGCCAGCCGATCAAGGAGGGCGAGAAGGTGGTGATGTGGTACGTCGCCACGGGCCGCGACGAGCGCCACTACGAGGACCCCGACCGCTTCGACGTGACCCGCTGGCCGAAACGGGGATGCCCGCCGGAGGCGGGTGTCCCCCGGCTTCGGTCCGAGCACCAGGCGTTCGGCGCCGGCGGCCGGCACTTCTGCCTGGGCACCGCGCTGGCGCGCCTGGAGCTGCGGGTGATGTTCGAGGAGACGCTCAGGCGCTTCCCCAAGATGGCACTCGACGGCCCCCAGACGGTGGTCGAGTCGGCGTTCATCAACCAGCTGAAGACGCTGCCCGTGCGGCTCGCCCCGTAGCGCCGCACGCCGGCACCGCAGGTGGGCATACGAAGACGAGTAGTCGTGGGGGATCGTCCACGTGTGAGCACCGCCACCGGGGCGGGTGTGGAGGGGGCCCCCTACCCCCGCGTACCTGGCGTGGTGAGCCGGGCCTCGGGGTGGGCTTCGAGCATGTCCCGCGCGGAGAACGCGAGCACGCCGTCCCGGATGACGCCCTGCTCCGCGCCTCCACGCCCCCACAGGAGCAGGAGTGGTTTGTCGAGGGGCCGCGGGACCCGTGCGAGCTTGCCCTCGAGCTGTGCGAGATCGCGGCGACCCAGCGGTCGCGCCTGCCAGCGGGCCTCGCCGAGCAGGGCGGTCCGCGCACCGCGCAGGCCGAGCACGTCGACCTCGCACGGCTCTCCGCGAGCCGCCCACCAGCGGCCCACCACCAGATCCTCAGGCAACTCGCCGCGGGCCGCGAGTCGTCGCGCGTGCGCTCGCGCAGTCTCCTCGAACACGGCGCCCGTGTGGCGCAGCCGCTCGGGAGCTCGTCTGCGCATCACGGCCCGGCCCTGGCCAGCCTCGATCTGCGGGATTTCCGAGTACAGCACGCCGAACCAGAACGCGAGATAGGGGTCGGCGAGCTCGTAGCTCGCCCGCGCGCCTCGGGGCGCTCCGACGGGCAGCGTCTTGGCGAGCAGGCCAGCGCGGATCAGGATCTCGAGGGGTCGCTCCACCCGCTGGTCGCTGTCCGCGGCGATCTCTCCGTAGTGCGTCCTGCCACGGCCGACGGCGGCCAGGATCCGCGCGTACCCGCCGGCGTGTGGCAGCTCCTCGACGAGCATCCCGGAGGCGTCCTCGAGCAGAATCCCACCGGGCGTCCCCGCCAGGCGCACGAGGTTGCTCTCGACGCCGGCACCCTCGTCCCAGGCGCTCAGGTGCAGCGGATACCCGCCGCACGCCGCGTACGCTTCGAGGTAGGCGGCCGGCTCCAGGCGGGGCAGGAACGCGCGCGCCTGCCACGGGTCGAGCGGGCCGAGGCGAAGCGTGAGCGTCGGGCGGCCGCGCAGCGCCCCGCCGGCGCCGACCATCGCCTCCATCATCGCGATCGCTGAGCCGGTCAGCACCACCGTCAGCTTCGTGCCGGCCGGGACGTGATCCCAGACAGCCTGGACGATGCTCGGGAAGCCGAGAGTGGAGCGGACGAGGTAGGGAACCTCGTCGAGCACCACCGTCAACGGCTCCTCGGCGGCGAGCGCCACGAAGAAGCGCAGCGCTGCCTCCCAGCTGGCGAAGCGGCCTCCCGCAAGATCGGCGGCCCGATCGCCGAGGTCGCGCCGCACGGCGTCCGCGAGCCGGGACAGCTCGATGCCCTCGGCCTGCTGCGTGGCACCGAAGAACACGGCTCGCCGTCCCTCTGCGAAGTGCGACAGCAGGAAGGTCTTGCCGACGCGCCGCCTGCCCCACACCACAGCGAGCTGAGGGCGACCGGCGGCAGCCTGCTCCCAGGCTTGCTCAAGACTCGCGAGCTCGTGCTCGCGGTCGATCATCCTTGCAAGCACCACAGGGGAAGTGTACTACAAGGGCCTTGTACTACAAATGGCTTGTACTACAAGAGCCGTGTACTGAGCCCCCGGTGTACTTGTGCGCAGACCCTCACACGCTCTGGGCGAGGCGCCCCACCCTCGGCTTGTTACCACTCGCTGGCGAGCAGTGCAAAAGCCCCCTCCCCGCCCCCGCGCTGTGCACGCGGGCGGGGCGAGGACCTTAGGTTCGGGCTGCTGTGCTCAGCGACCGGCGCCGGGGCGCCCGCGCAGGGAGAGGCGGATCGAGAGGCCGGACGCGAGCAGGAGCAGGCCGCCGCCGACCACCCACCGCAGGTCGAGGCCCGTGAAGGGCAGCGTCGCCGCTTTCGCCGTCGGCGTGGTGGTCGTCGGTTCGACCGTCGTCGTCGGCGTGGGAGTGGTTTTCTTTTCTTCTTTGGCGGGTTCCACTCCTTTTTTCGGTTCGGTTTTGGTCGTGGGAGTGGGCGGTTTCTGGTTGTAGCCCGAGGCCCCCGTGCTCGACGTCCCGCTGGCCGCCGCGAGGGCGGGCGCGGCGGGGACGAGCAGCGCCAGCGCAGCCGGCAGGGCAAGCAGCTCCCGGCGCGCGAGGCGCCGACGGGTGCGGTGCGCCAGACGGCGGAGGGACATCTCGTTGATCGCTGCTGTGTGGGACCTGCTCGAAGTCATTCCTTCGGTCCGCGTCATGCGCACCTCCGTGTTCGGTGTTCGTGTGGGCCCTTCGGGTCGGAGCCACGGTGTGGGGTTCCGGCGAAGTCTATTGCGCTCGTAGGATCGCTTCTTTCCCGTTCCACCCCCGCGGCCTTTCTCCTGCCTCCCGGGCACCCCGGACACTGCGCCGGATCGCCACCCGACGGCTCGCACATGCCGGCATGCGCTTCGCCGCCCCGCCGGCCTCAACGCGTGGTGGCTGGGGCGCCGGCGCGCGCGTCGACCATCACGCGGCCCTCCAAGGTCCCGTCCTGCAGTCGGGCGCGCAGGACCTTCTTGTCGAACTTGCCGACGCTCGTTTTGGGGACCTCCGCGATGAACGCCAGCTCGTCGGGCAGCCACCACTTCGCCACGCGCGGGCGCAGGTGCTCGATCAGCTCTTCGGGAGTCGTGGTCGCGCCCTCGCGCAGCACCACGCAGCACAGCGGGCGCTCCGCCCACCGCTCGTCGGGCTTGGCGATCACCGCCGCCTCGATCACGTCGGGGTGGGCCATCAGCTCGTTCTCGAGCTCGACCGAGGAGATCCACTCCCCGCCGGACTTGATCACGTCCTTCGCGCGGTCAGTGATCCGCACGAACGCCTGCTCGTCGATCGCCGCGATGTCGCCCGTGCGCAGCCACCCCGCGTCGAACTTCTCGTCGCCCGAGTCGTCGTGGTAGTAGCTGGAGGCGATCCACGGGCCGCGCACCTCGATCTCCCCGGTGGACTCCCCGTCCCACGGGACCTCCTGGCCGTCGTCGTCCACCAGGCGCAGCTCCACCCACGGCAGCGGCTTGCCCTGCAGCGTGCGTTCATCCCAGTAGCGCTCGTCGTGGCCGCGGTCTTCCGGCGGGTCGGAGAACGTCGCGACGGGGCTCGTCTCGGTCATCCCCCACCCCTGGTGGATCACCACCCCGTGGCGCTCCTGGAAGTCCCGCATCAGCTGCCGCGGCACGGCAGAGCCTCCGCACACCGAGTTGGTCAGCGAGGTCAGGTCCACCTCGTGGGAGTCCGCGTAGCGCAGCAGGTCCGCGAAGATCGTCGGCACGCAGCCCACCACCGTCGGGCGCTCGGACTCGATCGCGCGCGCCAGCGGTTCGGCCTGCAGGAAGCGGTCGGGCATCACCAGGTCCGCTCCGCACAGCGCCGCCGCGTGCGGCAGGCCCCACGCGTTGGCGTGGAACATCGGGACCACCACCAGCACCCTCTCGCGGCGGGAGAGCCCGAGGTTGTCGGCCATCAGCGAGGCCGTCGCGTGCAGGCAGAGCGAGCGGTGCGAGTACAGCACGCCCTTGGGGTTGCCCGTCGTGCCGCTCGTGTAGCAGAGGGCCGCCGCCTGGCGCTCGTCGAGCTCGGGGTAGTCGTAGGAGCCCGGTCCGGCCTCCTCCAAGAGCTCGTCGTAGCGCAGCACGTTGGGGAGGGAGCCTGCGTCTCCATCGCCCATGACTACGATGTGGCGCACGCCCCTGAACGTGGGAGCCAGCGGCTCCAGCAGCGGCACGACCGAGTCGTCGACGAAGATCACCTGGTCCTCGGCGTGGTTGACGATGTACGTCAGCTGCTCGGCGAACAGCCGGATGTTCAGCGTGTGCAGCACCGCGCCCACGCACGGGATCGCCATGTACAGCTCGAAGTGGCGCTGGTTGTTCCACGCGAACGTCCCCACCCGGTCGCCGTGCTTCGATCCCCAGGCGCGTGAGCACGCGGGCGAGGCGGTCGACCCGCTCGTTGACCTCCCCGAAGCTGGCGCGCACCGGCCCACCCTCGGTGAGCGTCACCACCTGCGCGGCCGGGTGGCAGTCGCGCATCCGCCGCCGCGCGTGCTGGAGGGTCAGCGGAAAGTCGTTCTGCATCAGCCCTTCGAGCATCTCCCGTCCTCCTTGGCTACCTCGGTGCGTGCGTTCGGTGCGACGACGCTCCGGTCATGGTAAACGCCCGCACATCCCACGGGGGTGAGCATCTTTTTTTCCATAAGGCCCCCACAAGGGGGGCCGGGATGGGGGTCGCGCCGTACGGTGACGGCGGCCCGAGGGAAGCCCCTCATGGTGCCTCTCCGCGCAGCAGCGCGACCAGCAGCCCCACCTCCGAGCCGCGCGGGGTCGGCAGTGCGTCCCTTGCGAACCACCGCGCCTCCGCGATCTCCACCGGGTCAACCCGGATCTGCGCCCGGTCGGGCAGCTCCGCGTGCACGCACAAGATGCGCACCGCGATCCGCTCCAGGCGCATGTCCAATGTCGCCAGTCCGCCAGGGGCAGCCCGCGCACCCCGAGCTCCTCCTCGAGCTCACGCTCCGCCGCGTGCATCATCGCCTCCCCGCGACGGGCCGCTCCGCCCGGCACGTACCACGTGTCCCGCTTTCCGTAGGAGTGGCGCACCAGCAGCACCTCCTCCCCGTGGGTGATCACGGCACTTCACCCCCCTGCTGCGGCGCGGCCACACCTGCGCGCGCAGTTGCACCCCCCGCCACGCCACGCGGTACACGCGCCGCAACACCGCCACGCGCACCGTACTCAGCGACACCCGCGTGTCCCCTTCTCGGCAGCCACTCCCGTCCTCACGAGCGACGAACGCGCCCGCGCGCGCAGCCTCCGCACTGCGCGCTGACGCCGTTCTACGACCCCTCTACGCGCTGCGCGGCCCCTCCCGGCCCCCCCGTGGGGGCCCTCATCAAAATAAAAAAGGCTCTGGGCACCTCACACGCGCTGGCCCATTCGCTGGCCGGCGGTCAGCTCGCGGTAGACCCCGCGGGTGCGGCGCGCCACGTCGCTCCAGTCGAAGCCAACACGTGCTCGCTCGCCTCCGCCACGAGGCGCTCGCGCAGCTGCGCGTCTGTCAGCAGGCGCTCGATCATCATGCCCAGGTGCGCCGCGTCGCCGCCGTTGAAGCGCAGCCCACCCGCTCGCCCGCGGGCACCACCTCGCGCAGGCCGCCCGTGTCGGCCACGATGCAGGGGCAGCCCGACGCCATCGCCTCCAGCGCCACGAGCCCGAACGGCTCGTAGATCGACGGCACCACGCACAGGTCCGCGATCCGGTACAGCGAGTGCAGCGCGTCGTCGCCGATCCACCCCAGGAACGCGCCGTGCTCGAGCAGCCCAGGCGCTCCGCCTGCTCCTTCAGCTCCGCTCGTGCGTGCCGCTGCCCGCCACCAGGAAGCGCACGTTCCCGACCCGCTCGATCACGCCCGGCAGCGCGTCCAGGGCGAGCTGAAAGCCCTTCTCGTACACCAGGCGCCCGACCAGCACCACGAGGCGCTCCTGCGGCTGGGCGAACTCCCTGCGCAGGGCGTCCAGATCCCCCACCGGGCGCATGTCCCCGGGTCGATCCCGTTCGGGATCACCGCCACCCGGTCCTCCTCGATGTCGAAGATGTCCGCCACGTGGCCGCGCATGTAGTGCGAGCACACAATCACCCCGTCTGCGCGCTTGGCCATCCACCGCTCCACGCATGGATGTGGGCCTGGGGCTCGTCCTGCACCCACCCCTGGTGGCGCCCGTGCTCGGTCGCGTGGACCGTCGTCAGATACGGCACCCCCGTACGCTCGGCCAGCGTTGCGCCAGCGTGCGCCACCAGCCAGTCGTGGCCGTGCACGAGGTCGTAGCTGCGCTCCTCCGCCAGGGCTTCGCCCGCCTGCACCATGTCCTCGTTCATCCGCTGCACCCACCCCACGAAGCGGTCGAGGTCGCGCGGCCACTGCGGCTCGCGCACGCGGTACACGCTCACCTCCTCCCGCTGCTCCGCCCCGTTGCCGACCGAAGCCGGGGGACACGCCCCTTCGGGGCTGGCCGATTTGGGGATGCTGGCCGAAACGGGGATACTCTCCAACGGCGAGCGTCCCCCGGCTTCGGCGGAGCGAGTGTCTCCCCAATCGGTCCCCGTTTCGGCCAACGAGCGCTCGCCCTTGCCGCGCGTCAGCACGTCGACCTCCACGCCCTGGCGCACCAACTCCTCCGCGAGCTTGCGCACGTGCCGAGCGAGGCCCCCCTCGATCACGGGCGGGTACTCCCAGGAGAGGATCAGCACGCGATCGGCCACCGCTGCACCCTACCTCGCCCGCCGTCCCACTGCCGAAATAGGCGGCCGGCGCCGGGGAGGAAGGTGCTTACCCCGACGCCGGCCAGCCGGCGCATGACGGACCCTTGGAGTTATCACGGCCGGCAGCTTGTGGGCGCCGCTCGGTCGGGGCGCCGTCCCGTTTTGATCCCGCGCTCGCGCGAGGCTCTGCAGCTTCTGCGCCGTAGGCTATCTGTCGGAGCGGCGTCGCGTCCCAGTGGGCGGGGGTTTGCGAGCGGCCACTCCGGGCTCTCGGAGCGCAGGGGGCCCGGCGGGTCCTACCTCGCAGGCGCTGCCTCCCCCTCGCTGCGGACCCCCCACCGGCTCACGGTGCGCCGCAGCTGCAGGTACGCCACCGCGCCCGGCACGCTTGGCAGCCAGAAGGCGATCAGGCGGTACACCAGCACCGCCGGCACCGCCAGGCTCGGGCTCACCCCGAACGCCACGAACGCGCCGATCATGCCGCCCTCCACCACGCCGATCCCGCCCGGCAGCGGCAGCAGGTTGGCGAGCATCCCCACGAAGTACGCCTGCACCAGCACCGCCACGGGCGGCGCCTGCCCGAAGGCGCGAAACGACGCGTACAGCACCCCGATATTGAAGGCCCACCACGTCACCACCCCCACCATCGCCAGGTCGGGATTGCGCAGCTTCGCTACCGCGAAGCGCACCCCGCCGGAGATCGAGGCCGGGCCGCTGGCGAGTCTGCGCAGCCACCGCGCGCTGCGCGGACGGCGCGCGCTCAGCCACTCCAGGCGCCGCTCAAGATCCTCGGGCACGAGCGCGACCGCGAGGCACACCGCGATCGCCACCGCCCCGACGATCGCAGGGAGGATCGTGATTGCGAACGGGTGCGCGCCGGGGAACACGCCGGTGTACAGGCCCACCCCGCACACCACCAGCGCCGCCATATACACCCCGTAGAGCAGCACCAGGAACGCGATCATCCGCTGCGCCACCTCCTTGCCCTCCATCCCCGAGCGGCGCAGCGCCCACGCGGTGACCGCCACCCCGCCCGCGCCGCCGGCGGCGAACAGGCGCGTGGCGGCAAGGCCCGCCATCGTGATCTGATAGCTGTGGCGCAGGCCGATCGGCGAGCCCGGGGGCACATGCACCCCTTGGAAGATTGCGATGTAGCTCGCCATCGATACCACCTCGACGATCAGCGCCACCGCGATCCACCGCGCGTCGCCTTCGCCGAGCTTGTCCCACGTGTGCCTTACGCCGCCCACCTGGGGCAGCACCACGTACAGGAACGCCAGCGCCGCCGCCACGAACGCCGCGAACGGCAGGCACCCTTCTGCGGGTCAGCTGCAGGCGCGGCATCTCCTCGCGCTCGGCCTCCCCACTGGGCGTTGAGCGGAAGGGATCGGACCGGCAGGCTCGGGGCGGGCGGGCTCAGGATCGGTCCTCCACGGCCCCCCGCCGATCCCCGCCCGGCCGCCATCCGGGCGCCCTCCACCGTAAGCGCTTCCGCCTGCAACAGAGTCATACCTCTCTCCTTCGACGGCCCCCCTGCCTGCCCCTGCGCGGGGGCAGCCGCGCCCTCCCCCTCCGCGCCGGGCGGCCTGGGCCCGTTCGTCTCACCCCGCCGCATGAGCCTTCGCCTCCAGGGCCGTCACCGCGCGCCGCACGCTGCCCCAGCAGCGGGCCCGCCCGCGGTCCCACGCGGCGCACCGCGACCGTCAGCGCCGCACCGCCGATCAGGTCCGCGGCGTAGTGCTCCCCCAGGTACACCAGCGCGAACCCCAGCGTCGCCGCGTACGCCCACCCCACCGCGCCCGCCGCCGATCCCGTCTCGGCGAGCAGCAGCGCAGCCATCACGGATGTCGCAAAGTGCAACGAGGGCATCGCAGCCAAAGGATTGCCTCCGAACACACTGTAGAGGGGCCCCCAGCCGTCATGCCAAAACGATGCCCCGTACTCGACCATCATCCGCCGCACCTCGACCATCCTATGGGGCGTCCGGTGGTCCTCCGCCTCCCCGCTCCCGCCCGCAAACGGGCTGATGCCGTTCTCGGGGGCCGCCGCCGCATACCACGGGGGGGCTGTGGGCAGCACCCAGTAGATCATGGCGCCGATGTCGAACACCGCGTACGTCAACACCGCTGCGCGCTCGAAGCGCTTTTGGTGGCGCAGCATGATGTACACGAGCGTCCCGTGGGGCACCATGAACCACGACCAGTGCGCCCACACCAGCACCTTGTCGAGCCGCCGCCACCGCGGGCCCTCCGGGCCGACCTTTGCGAGCCGGTGCTGCAGGCGCACCGTCGGGAGCTCGCCGAGGCCAATCACCCTGTCGATTGCGATCGGGTAGTCCACGTGCACCCGCTGGGTTTGCCCGGCCGAGTCATCATGAGGGGACTTGTAAGCGGCCACATAGGCCCACATCTGCAGGCAGCACACCGCCACGTCGCGCGTCCGTGAGCGCCGCACCGCCACACTGAGGCCGATCGGCGCGCAGAACGCGACCGTCTGCACCACCAACGGCGGCGCCTTCACCCTCCTGCGTACCAGCGGCGCCGCCACGCCCGCCGCCACCACAGCCCATGCGGTTGCTCTGATCGCCCTGCTGCGCCGCACCGGCGGGCAGTATATGGACCGTTCAGACCTTCGCCCGGGTCGCAGCCTGCACCAGCGCCCCTACAAACGGGCTCGTCGGATCGGCCTCGGGATGCCACTGCACGCCCAGCACGAAGCTCCGGTCGGGCAGCTCGATCGCCTCGGGCAGCTCGTCGCGCACCGAGTAGCCGCTCACCGTGAGGCCCTCGCCGATGCGCTCGACCCCCTGATGGTGGTGGGACTTGGTCGCGTGCTTGGTCTCGCCCGCGATCCGTGCTGCCAGCGAGCCCTCCACCAGGCGCACCTCGTGGTCGGCGCCGTCGAACGAGCCCGGCACCGACAGGTGCTCGTGGTGGCCGAAGCGCTCGGGCAGGTGCTGCAGGAGCGTTCCTCCGCGGGCCACGTTGATCAACTGCATCCCGCGACAGATGCCCAACACCGGCACGTCGCGCCTGAGCGCCTCGTGGAAGATCGCAATCTCGCACGCGTCGCGCTCGGGGACGGTGCCCGTCGTCTCGGGGTGAGCCTCGGCGCCGTAGGAGGCCGGATCGATGTCGGCGCCGCCCGCCAGCACCAGCCCGTCGAGCTTCTCCAGCGCCTCGCCCGGGTCCTCCACGAGCGCCGGATCGGGCGGGATCATCACCGCCAGTGCCCCCGCTTTCTGCACCGCCTCGACATAGCTTCGGGGCAGCAGCATCGCCTGCTGATCCCACACGCTCCACTTCGCGCGCTCCAGGGCTGTGCAGATGCCGATCGTGGGACGGGGCACCCGCACACTCTAGGGCTGTCTGCGAGCATTATCTGGTCCGACGTATTCGCGGCTTACGGCGCGCTTTGGGCGCCATGCCGAGGGTAAGCGCAAGCGCACGCTCGATCTCCGCGAGCGCAGCAGGCGAGAGCACCCCCAGCCTGCGCAACAGGCGTGAGTGCGCCACCCCTCGGACGGCCCGAGGGATCGCACGGCTTGGACGGTCTACGCCCTCCACCTCCTGAACCTCGGGGCGCAAGGCCGAGGGCTCGCTGGAGCTGGACAGCGGCACCACGACGATCGGCTCGTGGGGCGACCCGGCAACCATCCGATCGACCGATACGACGACGGCGGGACGGTTCTTGCCGGGCTCGCCGAGCCTGGCAGCGCCGAACGATACAAGCCACACCTCACCGCGGCGGGGCTCAGTCAAAGTCGATGCCATCTTCCAACGTTGCCTCCCAGAGGCGCATCTCCTCCAGCGCGGCTGGGTTCTGAGCTTCAGCGCGAATGGCCCGCCGCTCGGACTCGAAGATCTCCTCAAGTTCCTGCTCGTGTGCTATCTCCGCCAGCATGGTCGCCAACGACATGCCACGGTCGCGCGCCTGCTCTGCCAGCAGGTCTCGCGTGTCGCGCGCCACACGAATCGTCGCCGTCTCTGTCGCCATGGCAGCCACAGTGTAGCGCCATCAGATAGCGCTATGCGGCCACGCCGATCAAGGAACGGCCACCCGCACACCGTAGGATGCCGACACGCCCGCCACCCCGCCGAGAGGAGTCCGCGATGAGCGAGACCGACGCCCCCACCGCTTTCGAGACCGTCAACCTACAGCTCGGCCCCGTCGCCACGATCGAGCTGAACCGCCCGCAGGCGCTGAACGCCTGGAACCAGCAGTTCGGCCTCGACCTGCTCGCCGCGGTGCGCCGCGTCGGCGAGGAGGAGTCGGTGCGCGCCGTGCTGATCGTCGGGGCGGGGCGCGCGTTCTCCTCGGGGGCCGACCTGAAGGACTTGGGCGCCGACCTCACCCCCGACGGGCGCCCCGACGTCTACAAAACGCTGACCGAGCGCTACCACCCGATCATCCACGCCATCCGCGAGCTGCCCCTGCCGGTGGTGGCGTGCGTCAACGGCCCGGCCGTCGGGATCGGCTGCTCGCTGGCGCTCTGTTGCGACCTCGTCCTCGCCGCGCAGTCCGCATACTTCCTGCTCGCATTCGTGAACATCGGCCTGGTGCCCGACGGGGGCTCCTCGCTGTTCGTGCCCTCCCGCGTCGGCATGGCCCGCGCCACCGAGATGGCGATGCTCGGCGAGCGGGTCTCCGCCGAGCAGGCCCTGGAGTGGGGCCTCGTTAACCGCGTCGTGCCCGACGAGCGCGTGCGCGAGGAGGCCGCCGCGCTCACCGCGCGCCTCGCCGCCGGGCCCACGCGCTCCTACGCGGGCACCAAGCGCCAGCTCAACAGCTGGCTCTACGCGCGCATGGACGAGCAGCTCGAGCTCGAGGCGCAGCTGCAGCGCGAGATGGCCGGCTCCGACGACTTCGTGGAGGGCGTCACCGCGTTCGTGCAGAAGCGCCCGCCGCGGTTCTCGGGCAGGTAGGAGCGGGCAGGTGGGCGCCAAATCCCCTCGTGGCAAACGTCATCAAGCGCATTCCGCCCAAGCCTGAATAGAATCCCGCGCGCCTTGAGCCACCTGCTCCCCACGACGCTTGCGCTCTTCACCCCGCAGTCCGGCGGCTCGCCGAACGCGGACGAGATCGACAGCCTCTACAAGATCATCCTCTACATCGCCCTCGTGATCTTCGTCGGCGTCGAGGGGGCGCTCGGGTACGCGCTCTACCGCTTCCGTGAGCGTCAGGGCGCCGTGGCGGCCCAGATCCACGGCAACACGCGCCTGGAGATCGGCTGGACCGCGGGCGCCGCGCTGATCGTGATGGTGCTCTCGATCATCACCTTCTTCAAGCTCTCCGCAATCCAGGACCCCCCGAACTCGGGCCCCGGCGGCGACGTGCTGGCCGCTGAAAACGGGCAGCTGTTCGCCACCGCCGACCGTCGCCTGCCACCCAACGGCAAATCGCTCAAATCACCGTCATCGGGCGTCAGTACATCTGGCAGTACATCTACCCTGGCGCCACCAACCCCGACGGGCTCGGCGCCCCGTACTCCTACGAGGAAATGGTCGTCCCCACGAAAACCACGGTGACGCTCAACATCGTCTCCTCCGACGTCGTGCACTCCTGGTGGGTCCCCGCCCTCGGAGGCAAGTTCCAGGCCGTCCCCGGCTACCACAACTACACGTGGTTCAAGATCGAACAGCCCGGCGTCTTCAAGGGGCAGTGCGCGAATATGTGCGGCCGCGGGCACGCCCGCATGATCGCCACGGTGCGCGCCGATCCCACCCGCGCAGTTCGACGCGTGGCTGGCCGAACACAAACGGATGCTCGAAGAAGCCAACGCCGACGCGAAGCTCGAACGGGAAAAACTACACAGCCAGAGCGGCCCCGGGCAGGTCGAGAACCCCTAAGGGGGGGAGGGGGAGGGCTGGCCCTCCCCCTCCCCCTCAACTCCCCTCCCCCACCCATTTCCAACTTCCACCGGCTTTCCCACGGATACCGACAGACGAAAAGCCCCCAGCCCACACCAAACCCAGATCCAGCTACAGCGAATCCGAGAAAGAGCAAGAGAAAGCAAGCAGCCATGGCCACCTACGCCGCCCCCGCACCCCAGGTAGTCGCCCACCGCGTCGAGCGCGAGGAGCGCGGCTTCACGAGCTGGCTGACGACCACCGACCACAAGCGGATCGGGATCATGTACATGGTCCTCACGTTCGTGTTCTTCATCCTCGGCGGCACCGAGGCGCTGATGATCCGCCTGCAGCTCGGGGTGCCCGACAACAACCTCGTCACCCCCCAGACCTACAACCAGCTGTTCACGATGCACGGCACCACGATGGTCTTCCTGTTCGTCGTGCCGATGATGGCGGGCCTCGCCAACTACTTCCTGCCGCTGATGATCGGCGCGCGCGACATGGCCTTCCCGCGCCTGAACGCGCTCTCCTTCTGGCTGCTGCTGGCCGGCGGGATCGTCTTCTACGCCTCGATCTTCTGGAACCCCCCGGAAGCCGGTTGGACCAGCTACCCGCCGCTCTCCAACGCCTTCTTCTCCCCCTCCGGCGGCCAGGACGCTTGGATCTACCTGATCCACCTCACCGGGCTCTCCTCGCTCGTCGGGGCGATCAACTTCTACGTGACGGTCGCCAACATGCGCGCCCCCGGCCTGAGCTGGGGGCGGCTGCCGCTGTTCGTGTGGGCGATGCTGACCTACTCGGTGCTGCTGATTTTCGCGCTGCCGGTCGATCGCCGCCGCGGTCACGATGCTGCTCACCGACCGGCACTTCGGCACCCACTTCTTCGACGCCGCCCAGGGCGGCTCGCCGCTGCTGTGGCAGGACCTCTTCTGGTTCTTCGGGCACCCCGAGGTCTACATCATGGTGCTGCCCGGCTTCGGGCTCGTCTCGGAGATCCTGCCCGTGTTCGCGCGCAAGCCGATCTTCGGCTACCGGGCGATCGCCGTCTCCACAGTGTCGATCGGGTTCCTCGGCTTCCTCGTCTGGGCGCACCACATGTTCGCCGCCCCGATCCCCAAAGTCATCCTGTACTTCGCGATGCTCAGCTCGATGCTGATCGCGATCCCCACCGGGGTGAAGATCTTCAACTGGATCGCCACCCTGTGGCAGGGGACGATCGAATACAAGACGCCGCTGCTGTTCTGCGCCGGCTTCATCGGCCTGTTCGTCATCGGCGGCATCTCCGGTGTCTTCCTCGCGATCTTCCCCGTCGACTGGCAGCTCAACGAAACCTACTTCGTGGTCGCGCACATCCACTTCGTGCTGGTCGCCGGGGCGGTGATGCCGATCTTCGCCTCGATCTACTACTGGTTCCCCAAGATCACGGGGCGGATGCTCAGCGAAGGGCTCGGCAAGCTCAGCTTCTGGCTGATGTTCGTCGGCATCCTCGTGACCTTCCTGATCCAGCACCAACTCGGCCTCGAAGGGATGCCCCGGCGGGTGTACGAGTACGAAAACGTCGGGCACCTCGCGCTCTTCAACCTGATCTCCACGATCGGCGCCTTCATCCTCGCCTCCGGGGTGCTCGTCACGATCGTCAACGTCACGCGCAGCCTCAAGACGGGCACAATCGCGGGGCCCGACCCGTGGAAAGCCAACACGCTGGAGTGGTTCACCTCCTCCCCGCCGGCGGTCAACAACTTCGACGTGATCCCGCGCGTGCGCTCGGGGGAACCGATGAAGGACATCCGCCTGGACATCGAGCGTCGGACCACCTCCGCGCCGGCGCCTGGGCGCGCTACGGTACCCGCCGGGGCCACACAGGTCGGCGTGTGACGCCTCCTGACGCCCCGTTCTCGCCGCCCGCGTAAACTCGACCCCGATGGACGGCTCTCCGGCACCACTCTCCGTCGCCTCGCCCGTCGACGCCGCGCAGCTCGGACTCGCCCCGCGCACCCGCCAGCTGCTCGGCGACTACCTGGAGCTGACCAAGCCGAAGGTCCAGTCGCTGCTGCTGCTGACGACGATCACCACGATGTACGTCGCCGGCGACCCCTCGCCGCTGCTCGTAGCCCTCACCTGCCTCGGCGGCTACCTCTCGGCCGGCGGCGCGGGCGCCGTCAACCACTGGTTCGACCGCGACATCGACGCGCGCATGACGCGCACCGCCACGCGCCCGATCCCCGCCGGGCGGATCGCCCCAGCCGCCGCGCTGGCATTCGGCTGCACGCTGGCGGCGCTCTCCTTCCTGGAGCTCTCGCTGACTGTCAACGTGCTCGCCGCGAGCCTCGCGCTCGTCGGGCTTCCTCGGGTACGTGCTCGTGTACACCGTGTGGCTGAAGCGGCGCACGCCGCAGAACATCGTGATCGGCGGTGCCGCCGGCGCCGTCCCGCCGCTCGTCGCGTGGGCGGCCGTCACGGGCTCGGTGAGCGGCGTCGCGGTGCTGCTGTTCTTCATCGTCTTCTTCTGGACCCCGCCCCACTTCTGGGCGCTCTCGCTACTGATGAAGGACGAGTACGCGAAGGTCGGCGTGCCGATGCTCCCCGTGGTCCGCGGCGAGGCCGAGACGCGCCGGCAGATCCTGCTCTACACAGTGCTGCTCTACGCCGTCACCCAGCTGCCGTTCTGCGCCGGGGGCTTCGGCGGCATCTACCTCGCAGCCTCGCTGGCGCTCGGCCTCGGCTTCATCGCCGGCGCCGTGCGCCTCTACCGCCGCGCCGACCGGCGCAGCGCGCTGCAGCTCTACCTCTACTCGCTCGCCTACCTCGCGCTGCTGTTCTGCGCGATGGTGCTTGACGCCCACGTTCATCTATAGACTTCCGCCCACGATGACCCGTCGCCTCGCCCGCAAGAACATCCGCACCGGCCTGATCATCATGGGGATCTGGATGTTCATGTTCGGTATCTCGTTCGTCGTGGCCGCCCTATACGTCTCGTGAGCGAGCTCGACCCCGAGGTCCCCCCCGTCGGCGAGGAGATCCACCTCCCCGGTCCAAGCCTGCTGCCGCTACTCACCGCGGTCGGTGTCACGCTGGCGCTCGTGGGCGTCACGACCTTCATCGAGCTGACGGTCGTCGGCGTGATCCTCACGGTCGTCTGCGTGGCCCGCTGGATCGGAGACACGCGCCGCGAAATCGACGAGCTCCCGCTCGACCCTCACTGATCCCAGTCGCGGTTAGGTGGAGCGCCGCGCGTGGTCCCTCCCACCACGCGCGGCCCCAAACGGCGGCGGCGCTACCCGTTCCCCGGCGGGTAGCCGCGCCCCCCTCTCACCCCACCGCGGCGCCTGCTGGCACGGGACAGACAGCCCCATCGGTTGTCCAGCAGCGCACGATGTCTCGAACGGAGAGGATGCCCACGGACTCCCCTCCCTCGACGACAATCAGATGACGGAAGCCGCCTCGCACCATCGCGGTGGCGGCCTCCTCTAGCGACCAGTCGGGGGCCGCGTAGACGACCTCTCTGGTCAGGTGCTCGGCGACGCGCTCGCCGTCGGGGTCCTGCCCGGCGCCGACCGAGAGCAGGATGTCACGCTCGGTGAGGATGCTCGGGCCGTACCCGTCGGGGTCAATCACGACCGCTGCGCCCACGCTGCGCTCGGACATCAGCCGCGCGGCGTCGCGCAGCGTGTGGCCGGGCCCGACCGCCAGGATCGTCGGGGTCATCCCTTCGCGAACCTCCATGGACAGCTCCTTTCTCGCGTCGGTCCCGGTCGTCCCCGCCCGAGAAAGCTTGCAACGATTGCCTCAATGTAGAGGCTATCGGGCTCGACGTCAAGGGGGGCTGTCATTCGTCGGGCGGAGGCAATAGGATCATGCTCGGGATGGAAGGGCTCGCGTCATCAAACCGTCGAACAGGCGCCACTGGGGAGTCGGCCGCCGGTGTCCACGCCTAGGACCCCCGGCAAACGCTCGCTGACCTGGGCGGTCCTCGCCGGGGTGCTTGCCACGGCGATCGGCATCGTCCTGAGCTACGTGATCCACTGGTTCCCGCCGGTGGCCTCCGAGCAGGCCAAGCACACCGATTTCTTCTACCACGTGCTCGTGATCGCCTCGATCCCGATCTTCGTGCTGGTGGTCACGGTGATCCTCTACTGCGTCTGGCAGTTCCACATGCGCCCGGGCGAGGAGCTCAAGGACGGGCCGCCGATCCACGGCAACACGCGCCTGGAGGTCTTCTGGACAGCGATCCCCGCGGCCCTGGTGCTCGGCCTCGTCTCCTACTCGTTCGTGGTGCTCAACGAAAACGAACGCAAACCGCCCGGCAAGGAAATCCAGGTCAACGTGACCGGCCAGCAGTTCTTCTGGAGCTACGAGTACCCCCCCTCGGTGACCGGCGGGGCACCGCTGCGCAGCTACTCGCTGTACGTGCCCAAGGGCGAGTCGGTCTACTTCCACATCCACTCCAAGGACGTCATCCACGCCTTCTGGATCCCCGCCTTCCGCCTGCAGGAGGACGCGGTGCCGGGCATCACCACGCACATCCGCGCGACCCCCATTCGCCTCGGGACGTACCCTGTCGTCTGCAACCTGCTGTGCGGCGTCGGACACTCGCTGATGCGCTCTGCCATCCACGTGGTCACGCCCGCGCGCTTCCAGGCGTGGATCAAGAGCCAGCTGAAAGTCCCCTCGACTGTGGCCACGGGGTAAGGTTTGATGGCTGCTCAGAGATCCTTGGAGGGAGCTGACAGATGGCTGTGAGACTTCGGGCACCGGGTTTCTACCGCGCCTTTCTGGCCGCAGCGCTCGCGGTCGTGTTCGCGGCAGCGCTGACCTGGGTCGTGCGGACCGCCACCGGGCACACGACCTACACCCACTACCTCAGCCCCGACGCGATCCTGACGGTCTCGCTGATCGCCTGCCCGCTGTTCTTCCTGGTCGGGCTGGGGGCGTTCGACTACTGGTTCTACTGGGTGTCCGGACGCCCCACGCGCGCGGAGAGCCACGCCAACCACGGGGCGTACAGCGTGGAAGGACTACTTCAAGGTCAACACCGACCACAAGGTGATCGGCGTGCAGTACGTGGTGACCTCGTTCTTCTTCCTGCTCGTCGGCGGGATGATCGCGATGCTGATGCGCATCCAGCTGGCCGAGCCGGGGGCGAAGTTCGTGGACGCCAACACCTACAACGGCCTCTTCTCGGTGCACGCCACGATCCTGATCTTCTTTTTCGTGATCCCCGTGTTCGCGGGCCTCGCGAACTTCGTGCTGCCGCTGATGATCGGCGCACCCGACATGGCCTTCCCGCGCCTGAACGCGCTCTCCTTCTGGATGCTGCCGCTCGGCGGAATCATCATGCTGCTGAGCTTCCTCGCGCCCGGCGGCGCGTTCGCCGACGGCTGGACCGCGTACGCGCCGCTCTCCACGGTGTCGCCGATCGGGCAGAACTTCTTCTCGATCGGGGTGCAGTTCGCGGGTGCCTCCTCGGTCGCCACCGCGCTCAACTTCCTTGTGACGATCATCACGATGCGCGCGCCGGGGATGAGCTTCTTCCGGATGCCGCTACTCGTGTGGGCGAACTTCTCGACCTCGCTGCTGGTCGTGATCGCCACGCCGTTCGTCGCGGCCTCGCAGTTCATGATCCTGCTCGACCGCGCGCTGGGCTTCAACTTCTTCGACGCCGACAAGGGCGGCAACGTGCTGATGTACCAGCACATCTTCTGGTTCTACTCCCACCCGGCGGTCTACATCATGATGCTGCCCGGCTTCGGGATCATCTCCGAGATCGTCGCCGTGAAGTCGCGCAAACCGATCTTCGGCTACCGCATGATGGCCTTCTCGCTGCTGGCGATCGTGGTGCTCGGGTTCACGGTGTGGGCGCACCACATGTTCACCTCGGGGATGCCCGCGTGGGTGCGCATCCCGATGGCGATCACCACCGTGATCATCGCGGTGCCCACCGGCATCAAGATCTTCTCGTGGCTGGCCACGCTGTGGCGCGGGGTGCTGCACCTCGACACCCCGATGCTGTTCGCGCTCGGCTTCCTCGTGACGTTCTCAGCGGGCGGGATCAGCGGGATCATGCTGGCGATGCTCCCGTTCGACATCCACGTGAGCGCCACCTACTTCATCGTCGCCCACATCCACTACGTGCTGTTCGGCGGCTCGCTGATGACGATCTTCGCGGGCGTGTACTACTGGTTCCCGAAGATGACCGGGCGCATGTACGACGAGCGCCTCGGCAAATGGCACTTCTGGAGCACCTTCATCTTCTTCAACCTGACGTTCGGACCGATGCACATCCTCGGCCTGCAGGGGATGCCCCGCCGCGTGGCCACCTACGCCGCCCAGTTCGCGAACATGAACCTGTTCATCTCGATCTGCAGCTGGATCCTCGGAGCGGCCACGCTGATCTTCCTCTACAACATGGTCAACTCCTGGCGCCACGGCCCGCGCGCCGTGGCCAACCCCTGGCGGGGGCTCACCCTGGAGTGGCAGGTCTCCTCGCCGCCCCCGATCTTCAACTTCGACAGGGTCCCCACGGTCGTGGGCGGACCCTACGAGTACGGCGTCCCCGGCGCGGTGCACGGGATCTTCACGCCCGCGCCGCTGCCGTCGGAGGTCAAAACGCAGACGGCCGGCAGCGTGCCGGTCCCAAGTGGCGGCGAGTGAGCGTCGACGTCATGGCCCAGAGTCACGACAGAGACGAGCAGCTCGTGTTCGCCGCGAGGACACCACGAGAGACGACATCAGCAGAGGGGGCACGATGAAGGAGATACTGGTGGTGGCCAACCGCACGCTCGGGGGCCGCAAGCTGCTCGACAGAGTGCGCGAGCTCGCGGCGGGCGGTGACGTGCGTTTCCGTCTCGTGGTGCCACAGAGCAAGCCCTCCTCGGGCCTCGTGATCTACGACGAGGCGGTGCGCGAGTCCGCACAGGTGCGGATCGACCTCGCCGTCTCGCTGCTGGCCGAGGAGGGCATCGAGGCGAGCGGCGCCGTCGGCGACGCCGACCCCTTCCTGGCCACGATGGACGAGATCGGCGAGCGCCGTCCGAGCGAGGTGATCGTCTCGACCCACCCGGTCACGCACTCCGGCTGGATGCGACGCGATCTGATCGAACGCGTCCACAACGCCTCGGGGCTGCCGGTCGAGCACATCGTCACCGACCTCGAGCACGAGGGCCTGCCCTTCCGCGTGACGCTCGTGATCGCCAACAAAACCTCCAGCGGCGAGGAGCTCGTCGAGCGGCTCAAGGAGAAGGCCGCCCACGGCGAGCGCCACCTGTTCATCGCGGTCGTGCCCCAGCAAGGCGGCCACGGCGCCGCGCCGCGCGAGGCGCGCGCGCGCCTGGCGGCGATGCTCGAGAAGCTGCGCGCCGCCGGGCTGCTCAGTGCCGGCATGATCGGCGACCCCGACCCTTACACCGCGGCGATGAACGCGCTAGAGCTGTTCCGGGTCGACGACGTGGTGATCTCCACGCTGCCCGACGAGCGCTCGGGCTGGATGCGCTCGAACCTGATCGAGCGTGTGCGCGGCGCCACGACGGTCCCCGTGGAGCACGTCGTGGTCGACCTCCAGGCGGCGGACGCGACCCCGGCCGCGGCGGGGAGCTGAGGGGAAGCCGCGATGGAGGCCGCCAGCATCGCCCACCCCGCGGGAGGACACGCCGCCGAGCGCTCCCACGGAGACGCGGGCGAGCAGCACGGACCACCGCCGGCCCACAGCAGCTCGCGCGTGGACCCGCAGCTGCTCGGGATGCTGCTTTTCATCATCTCCGAGATCATGATCTTCGGGGCGTTCTTCACGGCCTACTTCTTCATCCGCATCGCCCAGGGCGACCCGTGGCCAGCGCCCGGGACCAAACTACCGGTCGACGTCGCGTTCGTGAACACGCTGATCCTCGTGTCCTCGTCGTTCACGATGCACTGGGCGCAGACCTCGATCAAGAAAGGCAACCGCTTCGGGCTGAAGGCCGGCATGCGTCGCGACCTTCCTGCTCGGCTGCACGTTCCTGTTCATCCAGATCAACGAGTACGCCAACATCGGCTTCGCCCCCCAGGACGCCGCCCAGCAGACGATCTTCTACTCGCTCACCGGCCTGCACGGGGCGCACGTGACGATCGGCCTGATCCTGCTGTTGATCGTCACGATCCGCTCCTTCCGCGGGCACTTCACCCCCGAGGAGCACCGCGGCGTCGAGGTGCCCGGCATCTACTGGCACTTCGTGGACATCATGTGGATCGTCGTCTTCACGACCGTGTACGTGATCTGAGCTGTGGCGGGCAGGCCGCAATGTTGAACCCGCTGCGCTCCGAGACCGAGATGTTTCGGCTGCTGCTCTACGTGATCGTGGTGTTCGCGGTGATCATCGCGCTAATCCTCATCATCCGCGCGATCACCTGAGCCATCTTCTCATTCACAAGCCCCAATGACGGTCGTGGACCAAGCAGGCCCGGGACGCAGTGAGCGAAATGTGCTTCAGGCACATGAGCGATCGAGGACGCCGACCGAAGCCGGGAGACACGCGCCTTCGGCGCGAATCCCCGTTTCGGCCAGCGCAGCGTCCACGGCCGTCATTTGACCGTGAGCGTGCCCACCATCCCCGCGGCGCGGTGGCCAGGGGCCTGGCAGAAGAACGTGTAGGTGCCGGGCTTCAGGTTGACGGTGAACGAGGCGGTGCCCGAGGGCGCCAGCGGGGTCGCGCCCAGCACGGGGCCGGAGGTGCCCGACTGAATCGCAAGGTTGTGCGTCACCCCGGACATGTTTTTCATCGAGATGGTCACCGGGCCGGCGGTGGCAACGGCCTTGTTGGTGGTGTAGGCGAGCTGCCCGGCAGGGTTGGCTTCCAGTTCGAGTTTGCCGGCCTTCTCGACCGCCGGTTTGCCGGAGCCCGCAGGGGCGACGGCACTGGCGAGCAGGCCGGTGTCGCTGCCTGGCCTGGCCGCGGCGTAGGCGACGTAGGCGGCGATGTCCTTCAGCACGGAGCCGTTCGCGAGACCTTTGGGCATTACGTTTTCGGGGTTGGGGTATTCGACCTGGTACTGCACGACGCTGGGAATCGTGCTGCGCCCAAGTCCTTCGGCGACGCCGTGGCGGAACGCTTCGTCGAGGTTGGGCCCGACGGTGCCCTTCGTGTTGGCCCGCGCGAGCGTGTGGCAAGCGCCGCACTTGGCGACGAACTGCTGCTTGCCGACGACCAGGTTGGCGTTCTCGTTGTGCTTGACCGAGCCGCAGCCGCTCCCCGCGAGCAGCGCGACGCTCGCTGTGAGCAACATCCCCATGTTGCGCAGTCCCCTCACTCGGCGCGAACTCTATCCGACTGAGCGGGCGTCAGCAGGCTTCGCTAGAGTCCTCGCGATGAGCGTGCAGCAGCGCTACCGACTGCGCAACCCGGCGAGTGGGCGGGAGGTCATCCTGGAGGCGCAGCCGCAGGAGATCTACCGCGACCGGGAGTCGGGTGAGCAGATGGAGATCGTCGGCAAGGTGCTCCCCTTGGCGCCCTCCACCTCGCGGCTGCCGTGGGCAGTCGAGAACCTGCGCTTCTGCCCCTGGTGTCAGCAGCTGGCACAGAAGGACCTGAACGACTGCCCAACCTGCGGCCGCCGGATGGGACCGCTGGAGCCGTGAGCAGTCGGCCGGCCGGCCGCCGCCCGCGCGCCGCCCTCCTCGCGGGTGTGGCGGCGCTCCTCCTGGCGCTGACGCTAGGGGCCTGCGGAGGCAGTGGCAACACGGCCGACGTGTCGCCTCGCAGCACCCCGGAAATCATCCCACCGAGCAGCACCCAGGCGGAAAGCGAAGCGACGCACGGCACCTCCACGACGACCACCTCGACCACCTCGACCTCCACAACCGCCTCGAGCTCCGCAGCGGGCACCGGCGAAGAAAGCTCGAGTTCAGGCGAACAGCCGGCGGGCGCAGCCGGCGAAAGCCCGAGCTCAGGCGGCAGCTCGGCTGAAGGGGCCTCCTCCACGTCCACACCCTCCGAAGCGAGCTCCGGCGCCAGCGGCGGCACTGGGGGCGGCAGCGCGGAACCCGCCGGCGGCAAAAGCGGCTCCTCGGGGGCGACCAGCAGCCCCACGGGCGGAGCCGGAGCGCCGTAGCGCCGGCACACGACTTAGCGGAACGCCCCTCTGAGACGGCCGCTGGCCAAGCTAGGCGAGAACGCAGGGAGCGAAGTGTGCTGGCCGAAACGGGGATGCCGGCCGAAACGGGGACTCGCGCCGAAGGCGCGTGTCTCCCGGCTTCGGTAAAGCGAGTGTCTCCCGGCTTCGGCACACACGAGCGACCGAGGACAACGCATAGCGCCGGCCAGCGGCCGTCTCAGAGCCAGCCACGCTCGGTCGCGATGAGCACAGCCTGCGCGCGGTCCACCGCGCCGAGCTTGCCGTAGATGTTGTGCAGGTGGGTGCGCACGGTGCTCGTGGAGAGCGAGAGCTCGTGGGCGATCTGCTTGTACACCTTGCCCTCCGCCAGGCGCTGCAGCACGCCGAGCTCGCGCCCCGACAACGGGCAGGGGTCGACGTGGCGCTGGCGCTGGTTGTTGGAGTTGGGCAACTCGTACATCACCCTGCGCAGCTCCTCCGGGCCGAGGCCCACGGTGCGCGCGGTGCGCAGCATCTCCGTCGGGGAGACCGGGGCCCCCTGGGTGTAGTGGGCGAGCATGTCCGCGAGGCGTACGAACGCCGCCTCGCCCGTCGCCTCCGCGCTGTGGTGGCGTTCGATCACGCTCGCCACCGACACCGGCAGGCCCCACCGCCGCGCCAGCACCCCGCCGACGAGCGCGTGGTCTACGCCCAGCTCGCGGCGCTCCTGGTGGATGCGCCCCTCGGGGGTCTGCGCCCCCTGGTGCACCTGCGCGGGGTACCCCGGGTAGGCGTGCTGGAGCACCAGCTTGCCGATGTCGTGCATCAAGCTCGTCACCGTCAGGCGGTCGCGGTTCTCGTAGCCGACCTCCGCCGCCACCCGGTCCGCCGCGTGTTGTGTGGCCAGCGCGTGCAGGCGGAAGCGCTCGGGGGCCGCGTCCCACACGCTCGCGCGCTCAAAGAAGTCGAACTTGCGCACTCGCCCCGCCAGCGCCTGCACGGTCTGCGGGGAGAGCACCTCCACGGCCGCCACCACCGTCTCGACACGACCGCTGGACTGCGGTGCCCGGTTGGCCATGCGCAGCACCGCGGTGACGAGCGCCACGTCAGACTCCACGGCGCTGACAACGTCCGCCGTGGCGACGTGGTCCTTGGCCATCACCGACAGCAGCCGCTTACACGACTCGGCCAGCGCGGGGAACCGCTCGAGCGCTTCGAACGCCTGGGTCAGTCGCCGCCCGTGGCCCTCGGTCTGGTGACGGCCGCCCGCGGGAGTGGACTCGCCGGCTGGTGGCGGGCCGCTCCTTGGCCCCTGCTGCCGTGTGCGTGGCTGTTGCCTGCATGTCGGGCGCACCTCTCTTCGCTGACATCGCCCGATCCTTGGGCGTCTGGTCGCGTCTCCTATCGGCAGGGGTGGACGTTCGGTTGAGGTGTATGACCGCAGGTCGGCTCAGTAATCGACCGCAGTTCGACTTTTCAAGCGTATCGGCCACCGGCCTAGAGTCGAAGCCCTTACTCCGGCGCGCAAGCGCGGCGTCGATACGCGCCAAGCGTCTCCTCGCGGCCGAGCAGCGCGAGGGTCTCGAAGATTCCCGGGCGAGACCGTGGTGCCGCCCACCGCCACGCGCAGGGGCTGGTACACCTCACGCGGCTTGCACGCCAGGCGTTGCTGCACGTCCCCGAGCGCGCGCTTCACGCCCGCCTCGTCGAAGCTCGCCGCCACCGCGAGCGCGGCGCGGGTCTCGGCCAGCGTGTGCCTGCCCCGCTCGTCGAGCCACCGCGCCGCCGCGCTGCGCATCGGTCTCGCGGCGTTCGAAGAAGAGCCCGGCGAGCGGCCAGAAGTCGGCGAGCGTCTGGATCTTCTCCTGGCTGATCCGCGCCGCCGCCTCCAGGCCTGGGTCGATACCCTCGCGCTCGGTGTACGCCTCAAGCGGCGGGCGAGCTCGGCCGGCGCGAGTTTGCGGATGTACACGCCGTTCATCCACCGCAGCTTCGCCTCGTCGAACTGCGCTGGGTTGCGGCTCACGCGCTCCAGCGCGAAGCGCTCGACAGCTCCTCGGTCGAGAGCACCGTCTCGTCGTGCCGGCGCCCCAGCCGAGCAGCGCCAGGTAGTTGCGCACCGCCTCCGGCAGGAAGCCGGCGCGCGCAGCTCCTGCACGGAGGCGGCGCCGTGGCGCTTGGAGAGCTTCTTGCCGTCGGGGCCGTGCAGCAGCGGCAGGTGCGCGTACACCGGCAGGGCGGCGTCGGGGGCGATGCCGGCGGCTCTGGCGGCCTCCAGCACGAGCAGCTGCTTGGGCGTGTTGGAGAGGTGGTCCTCGCCGCGTACCACGTGCGTGATAGCCGCGTCGAGGTCGTCGATAGCGACCGCGAAGTTGTAGAGCACCGAGCCGTCCGCGCGGGCGATCACGGGGTCGTCGAGGTGCACGTGCTCAAAGCGCGTCTCGCCGCGGATCACGTCGTGCACGACCGTGGCGCCCTCGTCGGGGACGCGCAGGCGCACGGCACCCTCTTCTTGCTGGTGCCCGCCCGCTCCTGCCCGCGGAACCCCGCTCGGCGCCGTGGCGTGCTTGTATGCCTTGACGTCCTCGGCGGTGGCGGTGGAGCGGTAGGCGATGCCCGCGGCGAGCAGCGCCTGCAGCGCCTCGGCGTGGCGGGCGGCGCGCGCGGACTGCATGATCGGCCCCTCGTCCCAGTCGAGCTCCAGCCACCGCAGCGCGTCAAGGATCTGCGCGACGTTCTCCGGCGTGGAGCGCTCGCGGTCGGTGTCCTCGATGCGCAGCACAAGCGTGCCGCCCGAGCCCCTGGCGAGCAGCCAGTTGAAGAGCGCGGTGCGCGCGCCGCCGATGTGCAGTGCCCCCGTAGGGGACGGAGCGAACCTCAGACGCACGGCCACCTCCGCGGGCGTGCCTGCGACGGGCGGCTCCCGGGCCGGGAGGCATGTGAAGGGGAGCGGGCCATAAGATCGCCGCCATGCTAATCGGAGCGCACGTCTCACCGGCCGGCGGCCTGTACCGGGCGGTCCAGCGCGGTGTGGAACGGGACTGCCGCGCGATCCAGATCTTCAACCAGTCGCCCCGCCAGTGGCGCCCGACGGCCTACGGCGAGGAGGACTTCGCCGCCTTCCGCGAGGCGCTCGCCGCGAGCCCGGTGGATGCCGTGCTGATCCACGCCGTGTACCTGCTCAACTGCGCCAGCGAGGACCCCGAGGTGCGCGCCAAATCGCTGGCCTCCCTGACACACTCGCTGCGCGTGGGGGCGGCGATCGGCGCCCACGGCGTCGTCCTGCACCCCGGCTCGGCCCTGCAGGGCGACGTGGGCGCAGCGATCGCACGCGCGGGCGCCACGATCCGCGAGGCGCTCGCCGAGAGCGAGGTGTGCCCGCTGCACCTCGAGAACACCGCGGGCGCCGGAGGCACACTCGGGCGCTCCGTGGAGGAGCTCGGCGCGCTGCTCGACGCGGCAGGAGGCGACGAGCGGCTGGGCGTGTGCCTGGACTCCTGCCACCTCTTCGCCTCCGGCTACGACATCCGCACCCCCGCGGGCCTCGACGCTCTGCTGGACGAGCTCGCCACGCGGATCGGCACCGAGCGCGTGGGCTCGCTGCACCTCAACGACTCCCAGGGCGCCCTCGGCTCCAACCGCGACCGCCACGCGAACCTCGGACAGGGCGAGCTCGGCGAGCGCGGTTGCGCCACCTTCCTCGCCGCCGCTCCCTTCGAGGGCCTCCCGTGTGTGCTGGAGACCCCCGGCGACGGCGGCCCCACCCGCGAGGAGGTCGCGCTTGCGATGGCGCTGCGCAAACGCGGCCTGCAGGCGCGCCGGCGTCGTGAAGCACGTCGGTAAGCCTCAAGCTCTCTGAGGGTCGTGGGCCAAGCAGACCAAGGACGCAAGGAGCGAAGTGTGCTGGCCGAAACGGGGATGCTCGCCGAAGGCGAGTGTCTCCCGGCTTCGGTACACGAGCGACTCAGGACGCAGGTATGCGCCGCGCCCACGGCCCTCAGAGGACGGCGGGGGTGAGCACCTGCACCAGCTCAGCGTGCACCATCGGCGTCGGCTGCACCCGGTAGGCCTCGCCGAGACGCAGGGTGCTGGCACCCAGCTCGACCACCACGTCCACGGGGCCGGGGAAGTTGCCGAGCACGTGCTTGATCTCCTCGATCGCGCCCGCCGGCAGCTTGGCGGCGTCGAGGCGTAGGCGCACCGGCTGCGCCGGCACCGCGGCGCGCGCGGCGGCCGTGTGGGCGGCGGCGAGCTCCTCCTCGGAGGGCGCGAACGTCTCGGCGGACTGCACCACCAGGCAGGTCTTGCCAGCTTCCTTGTGGTCGACGCGGCCACGCACCAGCACGACCTGGTCGCAGCGAGCGCCTGCTCGTGCTCGGCGAGCGCCTTACCGAACACGAGCATCTCGACGGTGCCCTCGAGGTCGTCGAGCGTGGCGAACATCATGTGGTCGCCGTTGCGCGTGCGGATGCGCTTGGACTCGGTGACGATCCCGCCGACGGTGACCCACTCCTTGTCGCGCTTGTCGGCGAGTGCGGCGAGCGGACAGTCGGCACGGGCGCGCATCGCCTCGCGCACGGGCTTCAGCGGATGGGCGGAGACGAACAGCCCGATCGCTTCCTTCTCGGCCGCGAGCAGCTCCGCCTGCTCGAGCTCACCGGCGGGGATCGGCGGGTGCTCGTACCCCGTCCGCGCGTCGCGCTGGGGGCGGCGCTCTTGGCGAGCGCGGGGGCCCCCTTCGCGCCGCCGCCGTCGAGGTCGAAGATCGAGCCCTGGCCGATGAGCGCGTCCTGCTGGGCCTTCTGGCCGGCCGCCTGCGCCTGCTCGAGCACGGTGAGCATCCCCTTGCGGGTCGCTCCGGTGGAGCCAAGCGCGCCGCACTTGATGAGCGCCTCGATCGCCTTCTTGTTGACTGAGCGGTTGTCCACGCGTTCGCAGAAGTCCCACAGCGAGGTGAACGGCTGGGCGGGCGGGCTGCCCTCCCGTGCGCGCTTGATCGCCTCGACCGCCTGGTGGCCGACGCCCTTGACGGCGTCCAGGCCGAAGCGGATGTTGCCGTCGACGACCGTGAACTCGTGGTCTGAGAGGTTCACGTCGGGGGGCAGGATCCCGATCCCCATCTCCTCGCAGCGGGCGACGAAGAAGGGCACCTTGTCCTTGGTGGACATCACCGAGGAGATCAGCGCCGCCATGTACTCGGCGGTGTAGTTGGCCTTCAGCCACGCGGTGCGGTAAGCGATCAGCCCGTAGCACGCAGCGTGGGAGCGGTTGAAGGAGTAGTCGGCTGACTTTTCGTTGGTCTGCCACAGGAACTCGATCGCGCCGGGCTGGTGCCGGACGCGCGGCAGCCCTCGACGAACTCGGGCTTGAGCGCGGCCATCGCCTGGCGGTTCTTCTTGCCGATCGCCTTGCGCAGATCGTCGGCCTTGGCGCCGGAGAAGCCGGCGAGCTCCTTGGCGATCTGCATCGCCTGCTCCTGGTAGAGGATCACGCCCTTGGAGGATTCGAGGATCGCGCGCAGGCGCTCGTCGGGGTAGGTGATCGTCTCGGGGTTGCGCTTGCCCTTCGCGTACACCGGGATCTGGTCCATGGCCCCGGGGCGGTAGAGCGCGTTGAGCGCGACGAGGTCGTTGAACTCGTCGGGGCGTACCTTCTTGAGCGCCTCGCGCATGCCCTCGGACTCGAACTGGAAGACGCCGATCGAGTCACCGCGCGCCAACATCTCGTACGTCCTGGGGTCGTCGAGGGGCAGCGCGTCATGTCGGGGCGCTCCCCGGTGGAGCGCTCGATGATGTCCAGGGCGTCCTCGATCACGTCGAGGTTGCGTAGCCCGAGGAAGTCCATCTTCAGCAGGCCGATCTCCTCGATCGGCTTCATCGAGAACTGGGTGACGGTGCGGTAGTTGCGCTCGCCGTGCTCGCCGGCTCCGGCGTCGGCGAGCTGCAGCGGCACGATGTCGGTGAGCGGCCGGTCGGCGATCACGACGGCGGCGGCGTGGATCGAGGAGTTGCGCACGATCCCCTCCAGGCCCCGGGCGGTGTCGATGATGCGCCGCGCGTCGGGCTCCTCGTCGTAGGCCTTGCGCAGCTGTTCGCCCGCCTTCAGGCACTCCTCGAAGGAGGGCGCGCGGCCCATGACGGGGTCGGGGATCAGCTTCGCCAGGCGGTCGCCCGCCCCGTAGTCGTAGCCGAGCACCCGCGCCGCGTCGCGCGTGGCGGCGCGAGGGAGCATCTTGCCGAAGGTGACGATCTGCGCGACCGACTCGCGCCCGTACTTGTCGGTCACGTAGCGCATCACGCGCTCGCGCCCGCGCACGGAGAAGTCGATGTCGATGTCCGGCATCGAGACCCGCTCGGGGTTCAGGAAGCGCTCGAACAGCAGCTCGTAGCGCAGCGGGTCCACGTCGGTGATGCTGCAGGCAGTACGACACGAGCGAGCCGGCCGCCGAGCCGCGCCCGGGGCCGACGGCGATGCCGTGCTCCTTGGCGTACTTGACGAAGTCCCAGACGATCAGGAAGTAGGCGTTGAAGCCCATCCGCTCGATCACGCCGAGCTCCATCTCCATGCGCTCCACCGCCTCGGCGGGCGGGGGCTCGCCGTAGCGCGCGTGCAGGCCCTCCTGCACGCGGGCACGCAGATACTCGCCCTCAGAGATCCCCTCGGGGGTGGGGAAGCGCGGGATCAGCTGCTTGCCGAGCTCGAGCTCCACCGCGCAGCGCTCGGCGATCTCCAGCGTGGAGGCGATCGCCTCCGGCCACCGCGCGAAGGCCTCGACCATCTGCGCGGAGTCGCGCAGGTAGAACTCGTTGGTGTCGAACGTGAGCTTGGGGGCGGCGAGCGTGCTCTTGGTCTGCACGCACAGCAGCGCGGTGTGGTGGTCGTAGTCCTCGCGGCGCAGGTAGTGCACGTCGCCCGTGCCCACGAGGCGCCCGCCGACGTCGCGCGCGATGCGCTCGATGCCCTCGTTGCACTTCTCCTGGGCGGCGAGCCCGTTGCGCTGCAGCTCGAAGTAGACGTTCTCGGGGCCGAAGATGCCGAGCAGCTCGTCAGCGTGGGCACGCGCGTCGGCAGGGCGGTCTTCGGTGAGGCGCTGGCAGAAGCGGGAGGCGAGGCAGCCGGTGAGCGCGATCACGCCCTCGGCGTGACGTGAGACCTGCTCGAGGTCAACGGTCGGCTTGCCCCGCTGCAGGCCCTCCAGGAAGCCCGCTGAGGAGAGCTTGACGAGGTTGCGGTAGCCGGTGTCGTCGGCGGCCAGCAGCGTGAGGTGGTTGCGCTCTGTCCGCCCTCCCCCCCCCACCTTGGACGTCGTGTGGTCGTCCACGAGGTATATCTCGCAGCCGACGATCGGCTTGACACCGTGCCGGGCGCACGCCTTGTGCAGCTCCACCGCACCGTTCATCACGCCATGGTCGGTCAACCCCAGGGCGGGCTGCTCGAACTGCGCAGCGCGTTCGGCGAGCGCCTCGATCTTGCAGGCGCCGTCGAGCAGGGAGTACTCGGAGTGCACGTGCAGGTGGGCGCAGGAGGACTTGGACACCGGAGTGCATCTTAGGCTTGGGAGCGGCGGAGCGAGTGAGGCTGCTCTGGTGCTAGCGGGGCGGCTCTTGGACGGGACCGGCCCACTCGGCCAGCCGCGCGGCGATACGACGAGCGACCGGGCGCAGCCGCCCGGCGTGGACCCGGTTCCCGGGAGACAGGCGGTGCACCACGAACACGGTGGGGATCTCCTGCGGGGGGGCTGGAGCGGCGGGCGTAGCAGCCCCGGAAGCGGGGACCTCAAGCGCAGGCGCCTCCGAAACGGGAGTTACAAAGACAGGGGCCTCAGGAGCAGGAGCGTCGGGCACGGGGGCCGCAGGAGCCGGAGCCTCTGGAACGGGGACAGCGCGGGCGCGCAGGCGCTCCACGGCGGCGGTTAGCGCCCCTGCCATCTCCTCGCGGTGGGCTGGGTCCTCGCAGTCAGACGGGCCGACAGGGGAGCGTGCAAGCTCGAGCTCGCGCTCCAACTCGGCGATGCGAGCCCGAGCCGCGAGATGGTCGCGCTCGAAGGTGGCGCGCAGCTCGGCGGCGACCCCCTGCAGGGTGGCGACACCGCGCTCCAGACGAGCGCAGCTCTCGCTCACACCGGCCAGGCGCGCGACGAGTGCGTCGCGCTGCTCCTCGGCGCGGCGCGCGGCGGCGTGCGCCTCCTCGGCGCGCCGCTGCACCCGGTCGAGCTCGGCCCGGTGACCGCGGCGCAACCGCACGACGGCCTCTTCGGCCTCGACGCGCAGCTGCTGCTCGGCGTACTCGCGTTGCTTGACTCGGCGCAGCTCGCGCTCGCGCCCCGTGAGCTGCGCGGCGGCGCTCTCCCGCTCGCGCTCGGCCTCCACCTGGCGGTGACGCAGGTCGGCAAGGTGGGCTTCCAGTGTGTGCACCGTCGCCTCCGCCGCCTCGGCGCGACGGGCCAGAGCAGGGCTGCTGAGCCACGCACGGCGGGCGCGGCGCTCGGCCAGCGCATCGCGTTCGCTCTCCTGCGAGGGGCGACCGCCAAGCGCCTTGTCCTCCTCGGGTATCACCGTCCCTCAGAGTATGGGCGGGCTCGGACGTGATCCCGCCGCCCCGCGGCAGAGAGGGGCGGGGCAGAGACAGCTACTCAGGGTGGCGCAACCGCCAGGCCATGCGGGACTGCAGCGAGAAGAGCTCGATGAAGCCAGGGGAGGCAGTCTGGGAGAAGAGGCCGCCGGACTCCGAGAAGGAGGCGAGGCTGGCGTCGTAGACGGCGTGAGGGGACTCGCGGGTAACGACGCGGGCGTGGCCCTTGTAGAGCTTCACGCCGATCGTGCCGGTGACGCGCTCGTTGACCGACTCCATGTAGGCGTCGAGGTCGCCGCGCAGCGGCTCCCACCAGAGCCCGGCGTAGACGAGGTACGCCCACTGGTGGTCGAGCAGGGGCTTGAACTGGTTCTGGTGGATCGTGCCGACCAGCCGCTCGAGCTCCTGGTGGGCGGGGAGGATCAAGGCGGCGGCGGGCGTCTCGTAGATGTCGCGCACCTTCAGCCCGACGATGCGGTCCTCGATGTGGTCGATGATCCCAACGCCGTGGCGGGCGGCGAGGGTCGCGGCGCGTTCGAGCAGTTCCACGAGGCCGAGGCGCTCCCCGTCGAGCGCGACGGGCACCCCGCGCTCGAAGCCGATGCTCACGGTCTCGGGCTCGTCGGGCGCCCGCTCGGGGGGGGTGACGAGCTGAAAGACGTCCTCCTCGGGGGCGTGGGCGAGGTCCTCGATCCAGCGCCCCTCCGAGGAGCGTCCCCAGAGGTTGTCGTCGATCGAGTAGGGCACGGTCTCGGAGCCGCCCTTGACGGGGATGCCGTGCTCGCGCGCGTATGCGATCTCCTCCTCGCGGCCCATCTGCCAGGAGCGCACGGGGGCGATCACCCGCAGCTCGGGGCCGAGGGTGGCTACCGTGGCCTCGATGCGGACCTGGTCGTTGCCCTTGCCAGTGCAACCGTGCGCGACGGTGTCGCAGCCCGAGCGACGGGCGTACTCCACGGCGAGCTTTGCGATCAGGGGCCGCCCGAGGGCGGTGAACAGCGGGTAGCCGCCGCCGTAGAGGGCATTGGCCTTGATCGCGGGCGCGAGGAAGTCGTGGGCGAACTCCTCGCGGGCGTCCACGACGTGGCACTCCAGCGCCCCGAGCAGGCGGGCCTTCCCCTCGATCACCGCGTAGTCCTCGCCGGGCTGCCCCAGGTTGACGGTGAGACAGACGACCTCGGCGCCGTAGCGGTCCTGGATCCACTTGAGCATCACGGAGGTGTCGAGGCCGCCGGAGTACAGCAGCAGCACGCGGTGGACCTGCTCGGGGTCGGCCTCGTAGGAGGCGGTGCGGGGCGGGAAGGGCCGGTCGTCACTCACGGGCGCGGAACCTTACCGGGGTCCCCCGCCGACAGTAGGGTGCTCGTCACGGCGCAGACCCCTCCCCCGCGAGCGCCGCGCCGAGCCGTCGCAAGCCCTCGTCGGCCTCGGCCTCGGTGAGCGTCAGGGGGGGCAGCAGCCGCACGGTGGCGGGGCCGGTGGCGTTGAGGACGAGCCGCTGCTCGAGCAGCGCGCGACGCACGACCTCGGGGGCGGGAAGGTCGATGTCACAGGCGAGCATCAGCCCCCGCCCGCGCACGGAGAGGACGTGGGGAAGCCGCTCGAGTCCCACGGCGAGGCGAGCGCCGAACTCCTCCACGCGGGCGAGCAGAGGGGGGTCGTCGATGATCTCAAGAGAAGCGAGGGCAGCAGCGCAAACGACGGGGCCGCCGGCGAAGGTCGAGCCGTGGTCGCCGGGGGTAAGTACGTCGGCGAGCCGCTCACCGGTGATGAGCGCGCCCATCGGCAGGCCACCGCCGAGGGCCTTGGCGGCGGTGATGGCGTCGGGCACCACGGCGGTCTGCTCGTAGGCCCAGAGAGTGCCGGTGCGACCCATGCCGCACTGAATCTCGTCGAAGACGAGCGCCGCGCCGTGCTCGTCGCAGGCAGCGCGGGCCGCGAGCAGCAACTCCTCGGAGAGCACGTTGACACCGGTCTCTCCCTGAATAGGCTCCAGCAGCACGGCGGCGGTACGTTCGTCCACGGCCGCACCCAGCGCGTCGGGCTCAGGCGCGACAGCGCGAAACCCGGGGACAAGCGGAGCGAAGGGTGCCTGCTTGGACTCCTGGGGAGTGGCGGACAGGGCGCCGTAGGTGCGCCCGTGGAAGGCGCGGTGAACAACCACGATGTCGCCGCCGGGGCGGGCCTTGCGCACGAGCTTAATCGCCGCCTCGTTGGCCTCCGCACCGGAGTTGCAGAGAAACACACGTCCCCCGAGGCTGGACTCGGCCAGGCGCCGTGCGAGGTGCATCGAGGGTTCGGTGTAGTAGAGGTTGCCCACGTGCATCAGCCGAGCGGCCTGCCTGCACACAGCCTCCACCACGCGTGGATGGCAGTGACCGACATTGGTGACGGAGATGCCGCAGAGGAAGTCGAGGTATTCGTTGCCCTCCGCGTCCCACAGGCGGGCGCCCTCGCCGCGTACGAACTCCACGGGCTGGCGCGCATATGTGTGCATCACGCTCGCGGCCTCGATCTCCTGGAGCTCAGCCAGGCTCATGCATACTCTCCATGGACGTGCAGGCGATTCAAGTCCCGCCCACCCCAGGACGCAGTGAGCGAAATGTGCTTCAGCACATGAGCGATCGAGGACGCCGATCCAGCGCCGCCATGCGCGTTCATGGAGCTGCCTCGATCTTCGTGCCGATCCCCGCGTCGGTGAAGAACTCCAGCAGCAGCGAGTGGGGCAGGCGCCCGTCGATGATGTGCGCGGAGCCGACGCCTCCCTGGATCGCCTCCAGGCAGGCCTGGAGCTTGGGTGCCATGCCTCCCTGCAGGGTGGGCAGGGCGTCGCGGACCTGCTCGGCGGTGGCGTGACCGATCAGGCTCGCGGGGTCCTCTGGGTCGGCGAGCCACCCGGGGACGTCGGTGAGGAACACCACTTTGTAGGCGCCCAGCGCGCGCGCGACCGCGGCGGCGGCGTCGTCGGCGTTGACGTTGTAGGAGCGCCCCTCGCGGTCGGCGCCGACGGAGGCGATCACAGGGATGTAGTCGCGGGCAATGTGCTGCAGCACGTCGACGTTGACGCGCTCGATGCTCCCGACGAAGCCGATGTCCTCGCCGCCGGGACCGGGGCGACGGGCGACGCGGAAGAGCGAGCCGTCGTCGCCGCACAGCCCCACGGCGGGCTGGCCGTGGCGGGCGAGACGCCCGACGATCTCCTTGTTGACCTTGCCGACGAGCACCATCTTGGCGACCTCGACGGTGGCCTCGTCAGAGACGCGCAGACCGCCGACGAACTGCACGGGCAGGCCGAGGCGCTCCATGTAGGCGGTGATGTCGGGCCCGCCGCCGTGGACCACGACCGGCGCGAGGCCGACGTACTTGAGCAGCACCACGTCACGCGCGAACTCCTCGCGCAGCGCGGAGTCCTCCATCGCGGCGCCGCCGTACTTGATCACGGCCGTGCGGCCGTGGAACTCACGGATGTAGGGGAGCGCCTCGAGGAGGGTGGCTACGTCGCGCATCAGGTTGTGTACTCCGCGTTGACCGTCACGTACTCGTGCGAGAGGTCGGAGAAGAAGACCTCGGTTTCGGCGCCGTCGCCCGGAAGCGTGACCTCGTACTCGACTTCACGCGTCTGCACCGCTCGCGCGAGCGCGTCGGCGTCGTAGTCGATCGCGGCGCCGGCCGAGCAGACGAGGAGGCCCTCGATCGAGATGTCGCAGGGCAGCGGGGCGGCGCCGGGCAGCGCCGCTCCCACCGACATCACGAGCCTCCCCCAGTTGGGGTCGGCGCTGTGCAGCGCGGCTTTCACCAGCGGTGAGTTGGCGACCCCGCGCGCGGCCGCCTCGACCCGCTCGGCGCTCCCGCCCCGCACGACCACACGGGCGATCCGCGCCGCGCCCTCGCCGTCGGAGACCATCAGGATCGCCAGCTGGCGCAGCAGCGCGTCCAGGGCCTCGCCGAAGCGCAGCTCGTCCTCGCTCTCGGGCGCCACCTCCACGCCGCTCGCGCCAGAGGCGATCAACACCGCCGTGTCGTTGGTCGAGAGGTCGCCGTCGACGGTACAGCGGTCGAACGAGCGCTTGACGCACACGCCGAGCAGGAGGTCGGCGGTGTGAGGCTGCAGCGCCGCGTCGGTCTGCACGAAGCAGAGCATCGTGGCGAAGTTCGGCGAGATCATGCCCGCCCCCTTGCACTGGGCGCACAACCGCACCGTCCCCGACGGGAGCGTCACCTCAAGGTTCGCGCGCTTCTCGAACGCGTCGGTCGTCTGGATCGCGCGCTGGAAGTCGGTGTCGCCCTCGCGGCGCAACTGCCCGCTCGCGGCGAGGATGCCCCGCAGCGCTGCCTCGACGGGCAGGTACCAGCTGATCCCGCCGGTGGAGCCGAGCAGAACCTCCTCGGGCTGGACGCCGACGGCGATCGCGGCGGCGCCCTGCGTCTTGGCGGCGTCGTCGAGCCCGCGCCTGCCAGTCGCCGCGTTCGCGCAACCGGAGTTGGCGAGCACAGCGCGCAGTGCGTCGAGGCGGCAGCGCTCGCGACTGAGCTGCACGGGCGCAGCGGCCGTGCTGCTCGCGGTGAAACGCGCGGCGCTCACCGGCCGCTCGGAGTCGCACACGAGCAGGCCGAGGTCAGTGTTTCCACTCGGCTTGATCCCACACGCAACCCCGGCCGCACGGAAGCCCGCAGGCAGCCCCGCGTCGGGCTCCAGTTCACGCACGTGCTCGGGCGCGGTGACCCACCGCGAGCCGAAGAACGGCCGCGGCGGGCCGTCGGAGGAGCGGTCGCCCCACACGTCGTTGCCCGCGCTCACAGCAATCCTTCGGTCTCGGGCAGGTCAAACATGAGGTTGAGGTTCTGCACGGCCTGCGAGGAGGTGCCCTTCCAGAGGTTGTCGATCGCCGAGAGCACCACCAGCTTGCCGGTGTGCGAGTCGGCCGCGGCGAACAGCCGGCAGTAGTTGGTGGCGCACACCTCGCGCGTGCCGGGCGGCGTCTGCACCACTTCGACGAATGGCTCGGAGCGATAGGCGGCGTCGTAGAGCTCACGCAGCTCAGTCTCCCCGACGGGCCGCGTGGGGGTTACATAACAGCTCGCCAGCTCCCCCTGGTCGAGCGGCACCAGGTGCGCCTGGAACTGCACCCGCAACCCGGGGTGGGCGGGATCCAGAGCGTCGAGCTGCTCCTCAATCTCGGGCGTGTGGCGGTGCGCGGCGACCTTGTAGGGGAGGATGTTCTCGCCCGCCATCGAGAGGTGGGTGGTCTCGTCGAACGTGCGCCCCGCGCCGGAGATGCCCTGCTTGGCGTCGATCACCACGTCTGCGAGCAGCCCCGCGCGGGCGAGCGGGGCGAGCGCGAGCACCGCCGCGGTGGGGTAGCAGCCGGGGTTGGCGACGACTGCCGCGGCGGCGATCCGCTCGCGGTGCAGCTCGGTGAGGCCGTAGACCGCCTCACTCAGCAGCTCGGGCCGGGGGTGGGGCCCGTACCAGCGCTCGTAGGTGGCGAGCTCGGAGAGGCGGAAGTCCGCGGAGAGGTCGACGACCCGGGCGCCGCGTTCGCGCAGCGCCGCCACGGTGGGGGCCGCGGCTGCGTGCGGGTAGGCGACCACGGCGGCAGCGACTCCTTGGAGGCGCTCAAGCTCGAGCGCCTCGATCACCAGCGGCACGCGGTAGCGCGGGTAGAGCTCGGCGAGCGTGCGTCCGACCTCCGAGCGCCCCGTGACGCCCACGAGCTCGAACTGGGGGTGGCGCCACAGCAGGTGAGCCGCCAGCGCGCCCGTGAAGCCGGTGGCGCCCGCGACGAGCACGCGCGGGGACCCCGGCGCGAAGGTCTGGCTAGCCACGCAGCTCACCGCCGATCTCGGCGAGCGCCGCAACGATCGTCTCGCGCACCGGCGCCACGTCGGCCTCGGTCAGCGTGCGCTCGGGCGAGCGGAACGACAGCGCCAGGGCGAGCGAGCGCCGGCCCTCGCCGACCTGCGCGCCGGTGTAGAGGTCGAAGACGCTCACATCCTCGAGCGTCGTGCCTGCCGCCGCGCGCACGCGCCCGAGCACATCTGCCGCCGGCACCTCCGCCGGGAGCGTCACGGCAAGGTCCTGGCGCAGCGACGGCACCGCCGCGTACGCGCGGAAGGACACGACCTCGGGCGCTGCCGCGGCGAGCTTGCCGAGGTCGACGGCGAACGCCGCCGTGCGCGGCAGGTCCCAGCTCTCGGCGACGAGCGGGTGGACCTCGCCAAGGAAGCCGAGCGTCTGCTCGCCGACGAGCACCGCGGCGCTGCGCCCGGGGTGCAGAAACGGCCACGTGCGCGGACGCACAGCCCACTCGACGTGGAAGTGGTCGAGCAGCGCCGCCAACAGCGCCTTCGCCGCGAAGAAGTCCGCCTCGCCCGGCTCGCCGCGCCACGCGCGCGGCGCGAGGCAGCCGCTCAGGAGCGCGCCGAGCGCGTGGTGTTCGTGCGCCGGCACGTCGGGCGAGGCGCGGTAGACGGTGCCGGACTCGAAGATCGCCACGTCTGGGCCGTTACGCGCGACGTTGTGGCGGGCGGCGTCGAGCAGCGACCCGAGCAGTGTCGGGCGCATGATCGACTGCCCGTCGGAGAGCGGGTTTTCGAGCGTTACGACACCCCGCAGCTCGTGGTCGGCCGGGAGCAGCAGCCGGTCGAGCAGCGCCGGCTCGGCGAAGCTCCAGCCGACGATCTCGTGCAGGCCGCGGCCGACGAGCGCGTCCTCGGCCGCGCGGCGCACGCGCTGGGCGTGCGTGAGCCTGCCGGCGGCCCCACGCCGCGCGGGCAACGTCGCCGGCAGTCGCTCGAGACCGTCGATCCGCGCGACCTCCTCGATCAGGTCGACCTCGCGCGTGACGTCGCCGCGGCGCAGCGCCGGCACACTCACCCGCAGCCCGCCTGCGACCGGCTCGCTCGCGAAGTCGAGGGCGCTCAGAATCTCGGCCTGGCGCTGCGGCGCTACCTCCACGCCGAGGATCGCCCGCACGCGCTCCTCGCGCAGCACGATCTCCTGCGCCGGCGCCGGCGCGGAACCGACGTCGATCGTTCCCTCGGCGACCCGCGCGCCGCACAGCTCGACCATCAGCCGCGTGGCCACCGCCTGGGCGTGCATGCACTGCTCCGGCTGCAGGCCCTTCTCGAAGCGGCCCGACGCCTCGCTGCGCAGGCCGAGCGCCCACGAGGAGCGATGGATGTTCGGCCCGCTCCACGTCGCCACCTCGAGCAGCACCCGCGTCGTGCCGTCCTGCACCTCCGAGCGCGCGCCGCCCATCAGGCCCGCGATCGACGTCGGGCCGTCGGCGTCGTCGATCACGACCATCTCCGAGTCGAGCGTGCGCATCTGGCCATCGAGCGTCTGCACCTGCTCGCCCTCCCGCGCGCGCCTGACCGTCAGCCGCGCCCCGGCGACGCGGTCGAGGTCGAACGCGTGCAGCGGCTGGCCGCTCAGCAGCATCGCGTAGTTAGTGGTGTCCACGACGTTGTTGATCGGGCGCACCCCCGCCGCCGTCAGCCGCGCCTTCAGCCACAGCGGGGACGGCGCGAGCGTGACGTCCTCGAAGACCCGCGCGGTGAAGCGCGGGCAGAGGTCGGGGCACTCCACGCTGACCGCGGCTGCGGTCACCTCGCCGGGCGAGCCCGGGTCCTCGCTCCACGGTGCAGCGGCGAGCGGCACCCCCGTCGCGGCGTGCAACTCGCGCGCGACGCCGTAGACGCCGAGACAGTCCGGACGGTTGGGCGTGACCTCCAGCTCGAGCACCTCGACGGAGATCGGCAGCACCTCGCCGAGCGGGGTGCCGGGCGCGAGCTCAGCCCCGAGCACCATGATCCCCTCTCCCCCGGGACCGAGCTCCAGCTCGTTCTCCGCGAGGATCATCCCGGCCGAGACCACGCCGCGCAGCTTCGCCTGCTTGAGCTTCGTGCCATCGGGCATCACCGCGCCCGGCCGCGCCACCGCGACGGTCTGCCCAGCCGCGACGTTCGGCGCCCCGCAGACGATCGTCGCGGGGCCGGTGTCCTCGCCGAGCTCGACGCTGCACACCTTCAGCCGGTCGGCGTCGGGGTGCCGCTCAGCCGTGAGCACCTGCCCGACCACGAAGTGCTCGGTGGACGGCACCCCCCGCCGGTGAATCGCCTCCACCTTCGTTCCGGTCATCGTCAGCCGCTCCTCGACGCGCGTTCACGTCGAGCGCGGGATCGCAGTACTCGCGCAGCCACGGCAGAGGGACTCTCATCAGCAGACCCTCTCTGCGCCCACACGCCCCTGATGGGCAGGCAGGCCAAGCTGGCCAAGGACGCAAGGAGCGAAGTGTGCTTTGCACACGAGCGACTGAGGACACCGGCCAGCGCCGGCATGCGTGCCCATCAGAACTGCTCCAGGAAGCGCAGGTCGTTTTCGTAGTACAGGCGCAGGTCCGGCACGCCGTGCTTGAGCATCGCGATCCGCTCGACGCCCATCCCCCACGCGAACCCCTGCACCTTCTCGGGGTCGTACCCCGGCGCGTTCGCGTCGGTCGTGGGCACGTAGGAGTAGACGTTCGGATCGACCTCGCCGGCGCCGAGCACCTCCAGCCAGCCCTCGCCCTTGCACAGGTGGCAGCGCGCGCCGTCGCGCAGGAAGCCCCTGCCCGCACAGTGAAAGCAGGAGACGTCGACCTCGACACTCGGCTCGGTGAAGGGGAAGAAGTGAGGGCGCAGGCGCACCTCGCGCTCGCTCGCCGAAGACCTCGCGCGCGAACACCAGCAGCGTGCCCTTGAGGTCGGCGAGCGTGACGTCCTCGTCGACCGCCAGCCCCTCGATCTGGTGGAACTGCGGGGTGTGCGTGGCGTCGGAGTCGGGCCGGTACACGCGCCCCGGGATCACCACGTACAGCGGCGGCGGGTGCGCCTCCATCGCACGCACCTGCGTCGGGCGAGGTGTGCGTGCGCAGCACCGTGTCCGGCGCCGACGTAGAAGGTGTCGGTGCGCGCCCGCGCGGGGTGGGTCGGGGCTGTGGTTGAGCGCGTCGAAGTTGTAGTGCACGGTCTCGATCTCGGGCCCCTCCATGACGGTGAAGCCGAGGCCGAGGAACACGTCTTCGAGCTCGCGCCGCGTCGCGCTCAGCACGTGCAGGCGCCCGCATCGGCTGCGGCGGCGCGCCGGGCAGCGTCACGTCGACGGCGTCGCGCCTGCAGCTGCGCCTGCAGCTCACCCGCGCTCAGCTCGCGCGGCGCGGTCGCGATCAGCGCCTCCAGCGCCGGCGCGCCTGGTTGGCCGCCTTGCCGACCTCGCCCCGTTCGGCCGGCGGCAGCTCGGCACGCCGCGCAGCAGCTGCGGCAGCTCGGCCTTGCGCCCGAGGTGGCGCACGCGCAGCTCCTCCAGCGCCTCGGCGGTCGCACGCGGCCGCGCGATCGCCGCCTCGGCCTGCGCGCGCAAGTCTGTATGCGATCCGACGATCATGACGCGGGGACCTTAATTGGAACGTCACCGCGGCTCGGTGGGGGCACAGCCCGGGCGTCGCCGGTCTGGGCGCCGCCCGCGCCACCCGCGGGTCATCTCGTACAGCGCGACGGTCGCCGCCTTCGCCGCGTTCAGCGAGTCGCTCGCGATCGGGATGTGCGCGACGCGCTCGCACGCGGCCAGCACCTCCGCCGGCAGGCCCTCGCGCTCGGCGCCCACCAGCAGCGGATCGGCGCGCACCGGCGCGCGCGGCCGGCCAGTGGCTCGCCGGGCGCGCGGCACCAGCGCGATCCGCTCCCCCGGCAGCTCCTCGACAGCTCCAGCGCGGGCGAGGCGGACGTGCGAAGATCGCGCCCATGCTGGCGCGCACCGCCTTCGGCGAGCACGGGTCGGCGCAGCGCGGGGCCGAGCGCCACGCACGAGGCGCCGAACGCGTGCGCCGCGCGCAGCACCGCGCCGACGTTCCCGGGGTCGGCGACCCCGTGCAGGTACACGCACAGCGGCCCCTGCGGCGCCGCGCAGCCAGCGCTGCTCATAGACGCCGATCACGCGCGTGCCCGAGCCGAGCGTGCTGACCGCTGCCAGCGCCGCCGGCTCCACGTCGAGGAAGTCCGCGCCGCCAAGCCCGCTGCCGGCAACGCGGTAGCCCTCCACCGGCTGCCACCCGGCGTCTGCCGCGGCCGCGAGCAGGTCCTCGCCCTCGGCGAGGAAGCGGCCGCTGCGCGCGCGCTCGCGCCGGCGGTGCAGGCGCCGCAGCTCCTGCAGGCGGGGGTTGTGGGGGGAGGCGATGGTGGTCAGGGGGGCAGGCCCCCCTCCGGACTTGCCCCGAATTTTTCAGGGTTGATTGATTCATTGTTGGATTGGGTCATGTTGTGGTCGGAGGTGGCGGGCACAAAAAAGGGCGCCGTCCAGAGGAGCGGCGCCCGGGAGGCTGCAGATGTCGGCGATCCTGGATCAGGCAGCCGACGCCTCGCGGGCGACCTCGGCAAAACGTCGGAACGCGTCGGCGTCGCGCACAGCGATGTCCGCGAGCACCTTGCGGTCGAGCTCCACGCCCGCCAGCGCGAGGCCGTGCATGAACTGGGAGTAGCTCATCCCGTTCTGACGCGCCGCGGCGTTGATGCGCGTGATCCACAGCCGCCGGAAGTCCCGCTTGCGGTTGCGCCGGTCGCGGTAGGCGTACGTGTCCGCCTTGATCAGCGCCTCCTTGGCGCGGCGGTAGTTGGAGTGCGCCTCGCCCCGGAAGCCCTTCGTCAGCTCGAGCGTGGCGCGGCGCTTCTTGCGCGCGTGCACGGAGCGCTTGACCCTCACGAGCCGCTCCCTCTTCGCGCCTCGCCGGTCTTGCCCGCGCCGCGGCGTGCTCGTGGGCGCGCCCAGCATCTGCTTCACCCGCGGGGTGTCGTGCGCCGGAGATCTCCGCGGGGGCGCCCAGGGTGCGCTTGCGCTTGGGGGACTTCTTCTCCAGGATGTGGCTCGTGAAGGCGTGCCGGCCGCGCACCTTGCCGGTGGCGGTCAGCTTGAAGCGCTTCTTGGCGCCGGAGTGGGTCTTCATCTTGGGCATCGCGAGTCGAGAATGATGGCACGGCACGCGGCTCCTGCGGGCCTGCGCTCACCGCTCGCGGTGCATTATGCCAGACCGCCGTCGGAGGCCGTCCAGCCGCACGCGGACGCTGTCATGAAATGGCGCGCCGGGGCCGATGAGCACCCTGGATGGAGAGAGCCTCGATCGCACATCCGGCCCTCGCGCAGCCCGACGGCTGCCAACGGACGCCCCAGCCGCGATCGCCCAGGCGCTGCGGGAGATCGCGGAGGTCGGGCGCGCACGACGCCGAGCGGGCGCTCGACCTCGCCTGCGAGCGTCTCGCCCAGTCGATCGCCGCCGCCGAGCGCCTGCGCGGCGAGCTGCGCGCGCGGCGCGCGGAGCTGCGCGCGCTGGAGAACCGCATGCACATCACCTCGGAGATGCTCTGCGAGGGGGTGCTGGTGTTCGACCCCCACGGGCGGGTGGTGTACGCCAACAACGCCGCGGGGCGGATCCTGCAGCATGAGCCACGACCAACTGCTCTCCCGCCACGCCCGCGACCGCCGCTGGCGCTTCCTGCACGAGGACGGCTCCCCCTGGCCGCTCGCCGCCCACCCGATCGCCGAGACGCTCGACCGGGGCGCTCGCGGCGCGCGGTCACGGTCGGCGTGCTCGGGCCCGGCGGCGCGGTGACCTGGATCGCTGCTCTCCTCCCGGCCCGCGCTGGACGAGTCCGGGCACAAGTCGGGGCGATCGCCACCTTCGCGGACATCTCCGAGCGGCGCACGATCCTCGAGCAGCTCCAGCACCAGGCCCACCACGACCAGCTCACCGACCTCGCCAACCGCCGCCTGTTCCACAAAGAGCTCGACCGCGCGATCTCGCGCGCCCAGCGTCATGGGTGCGCGGTAGCGCTCGTGTACATGGACCTCAACGGCTTCAAGCAGGTCAACGACACGCTCGGCCACCGCGCCGGCGACGCGGTGTTGCGCGCGCTGGCCGAGCGGCTCGGAGGCGCGATCCGCGAGGACGAGCTGATCTCCCGCTACGGCGGCGACGAGTTCGTCGCGCTGCTCTCGATGCTGCGCCACCCCACCGGCGAGGTGCAGGCGTTCATGGAGCGCATGCGCCGCACACTCGCCGAGCCGATCCGCATCGAGGCGGGCGCGGTGAAAGTCGGCGCGAGCCTCGGCGCGAGCGTCTACCCGCACGACGGCTCCACCGCCGAGCAGCTGCTGCACCACGCCGACGCGGCGATGTTCGCGATGAAGGGCAGCCGCCTGGCGGCTTGAGCTACGCGGCCGGGGCGACGTCGGCGCCTGCGTCCGCCAGCAGAGCCCTCGACAGGACGCGGCACTGTCGCGCCGGCGTCCACCACTGGCACGACAGGACCGGCACTGTCGCCCGCGTCCGCCACAGGCTCGACGGAGCGGCACCGTCGCCCGGCATCCGCGGCAGGCTCGACAGGGCCGGCACTGTCGCCCGCATCCGCGCACAGGCTCGACAGGAGCGGCGCCGTTGCGGCCTCCGCCACGGAGCCCTCGGCGAGGCACCTCCGCGGCGCCATTGCCCGCGCGCTCTCGCCTCGGCGCGCGTCCTCGGTGGGCCCCGCGCCGTCGGGCGAGGCATCGAAGCGGCCGGCCAACACCGCTTTGGAGGGGCCGAGCATCATCGTCATGTTGCGCCCCTCCTGCATGGGGCGCTGCTCGACGACGCCCAGCTCCGCGAGCTCCTCCGCGAGGCGGTCGAGGATCGCGGTGCCGCGCTCGGGGTGGGTGACCTCGCGGCCGCGGAACATGATCGTGACCTTGACCTTGTCCTTGTGGCGCAGGAAGCGTTCGACGTGGTGCTTCTTGGTGTCGTAGTCGTGCTGGGCGATCTTCGGGCGGAACTTGATCTCGCGCACCGTGATCTGCTGCTGGTGCTTGCGCGCCTGCTTGAGCTTCTGGGCCTGCTCGTACTTGTACTTCGAGTAGTCGAGCACGCGGCACACGGGCGGCCGCGCCTCGGGCGCGACCTCGACCAGGTCGAGGTCGCGCTCCTGGGCGAAGCGCAGTGCGTCGGGCGTCTTCATCACGCCCACCTGCGCGCCCTGGTCGTCGATCAGGCGCACCTCGGGTACGCGGATGCGCTCGTTGATCCTCGTGTGGTCCCGCTCGGGCGGGCGCCGGTCGAACCTGCGCGGTACCGGCACTAGCTGTCCTGGCGGTGCGTCAAGCTTGTATCAGGCG
>CAVRGU010000012.1:0-449459 GCA_963720795.1 uncultured Solirubrobacterales bacterium
CCGCACCTTTGCCCCATACAGCTTCAGCAGGCTCTCGCGCTCGCGGCTCATCCCCTGCGGTAGCGTCAGCACCAGCTCGTAGCCCTTCGCGGCGCACACGAACGCCAGCGCGATCCCGGTGTTGCCGCTGGTGGCCTCGACGATCGTCGTGCGGCCCGGCTCGATCCTTCCCTCCGCCTCGGCGGCCTCGATCATCGCCACGCCGATCCTGTCCTTCACGCTGCCGCCCGGGTTGGCCGCCTCGAGCTCCGCGTACAGTCCCACCCCCGCCTTGCGCTCGCGCTCTCCGAGCAGCGCCGGCAGGCTCACCGTGGGGGTCTCCCCCACAAGCTCCGCAATGTTGATCGGGATTCGGGGCACCCGTACGACAATAGGGCCGTCAAGCCCGCCCGGTGCCGGCCGATACCAGGCACATGGCCACCCCCCCTCGCGAGGACCCCGAGCCGCTGCTCGCGGACCTCGAGGACACTGGGTCCCCCGCGCGGGAGGACCTGCCGGGAGCCCTGATCGCGGTCTTCGACTCAGACCTGCGCCTGATCCTCGCCGCCGGCCACGCGCTCGGTCGCACGGAGGGTTCGCCGATCTACCAGGAGGGCAGGCCCCTCGCAGATGCCTTCCCCGCGGAGCTCTGGCAGCAGATCGAGCCGCTCTGCCGCTCCGCCCTGCAGGGGGATACGCGATCCTGGGCGATCCAAACTGCCGATGGACGCCAGCGGTTGATGATCGATGTCGGCCCGCTCTCCCCGCAGACCGGCACGCTCCCCGCCACGATCACGAGCGGCGTCGCGGTGATCCTCGATGTATCCGAGCGCGCGCCCTCCGATCGGTCCGAGCGCCACCCTCCGGAGCCCTTCGAGGAGGTCTTCCAGCGCGCGCCCATCGGCACCGGCCTGCTCGATCAGGACGGGCGCTGGGTGCTGGTCAACCAGGCGCTGTGCGACATCACCGGCTACACCTCCGAGGAGCTGATCCGCAAACGCTTTCACGACATCACCCACCCCGAGGACGTCGAGAACGACGCCGGACGCCGCCACCAGTTGCTGGACGGCGAGATCTCCGCCTACCAGACCGAAAAGCGCTACTTCAACGCCGCCGGGGAGACGATGTCGGCGCTGCTCTCCGTCTCCCTCGTGCGCGACCACGATGGGGGGCCGCTGCACTTCATCGTCCAAGTGCAGGACATCTCCGAGCGCAAGCGCCTGGAGGAACACCTGCGCCACCTCGCCGACCACGACCCGCTCACCGGGCTGCGCAACCGCCGGCTCTTCGAGCACGACCTCAAGCTTCAGATCGGGCGCTGCCAGCGCTACGACGAGCAGGCTGCGCTGATCGCAATCGACCTCGACGGCTTCAAGCGGGTCAACGACGCGCACGGCCACAAAGTCGGCGACGAGGCCCTGAAGGCGGTCGCCAGGATGTTGACCCGGAGGCTGCGCGCCACCGACCTGGTCGCCCGCCTCGGCGGCGACGAGTTCGTCGTGCTGCTCCCCCACATGGATCCCGAGGGCGCCGCGATCGTCACCGAGGATCTGATGCGCGTGATCGCCACCTGCACCGTGGACACCGGCGAGACCGTCGTCCATCTCCAGGCCTCCGCCGGCTTCGCGCTGCTCGACCGGCTCACCCGCGACGACGACACGGTGCTCGTCGAGGCCGACCGTGCGATGTACGCCGCCAAGCGCGCGCGAGCGCGCGCTGTCACTTCTTACGCGCCTTCTTCGCCTTCTTACAGCCCGTCACGCTGATCGTAGTGCTCCGGTGGATCAGGGCGCCGTTCTGCGCGACGAATTCGGTCGGCATCGCGAGCTTGCCCTTGCAGAGGTTGCCGCCCGCCGCGAGCGCTGAGTTGGGGCCCTCGGGCAGGTCAGTTCGAAGCTGCCGACGGGCACGTCGGGGACGGTCTTGAACGTGCTGGTCGTGATCCCGTTTTGTTGATGAAGGTCGTGCCGACGAGGTCGACCGTCACGCCGTAGCCCTGCAGCACGACGACCAGGTCGGGAACGCTTCGCCGCCGTGGGAGACGAAGTACGCCGGGCCTTTCAGCGGCACCGGGATGATCGGTGTGAGCGCCTTCGCGTGCCGACGACCGACGCGGCGGGGCAGTTCGCGGGGTTCGCTTCGAACGTCGCCGCGGCGCACGCCTTCTGCAGCGTCTTCAGCCGCGATGGGAGCCGCTTGGGCAATTCGACTTTGACCTTCGCGATGTTCGCCTCGGTACCCTGGGGGTGTTGGGGTAGGTCAGCTTCACGTCGAGGCTCGCGCCGTCGCTCGCGAGGTGTGCGCGGCGGTCGAGACCTTGAAGGTCGGTTTGAATGCGAGTGCTGCGCAGTTGGTGGCCTGGAAGTGGCTTGGTCCTGCGCGCTCGCGCCCTCAGTGCTCGTCAGTCTCGCCGTCGACGTTCAGCGGTTCGCAATTGGTCGGGTTGAACATGAAGTCCGGGCGGTTGATGTCCACGTTCACGGCCTTGACCTGGAAGGGGATCCCGTCCTTCATCGTCGGCAGCGTCCCATTGGCGACGGTCAGCTGCGCCGTATGCGGGTCCACTTTGATGGTCGCGCGGACCACTTCGCAGTCGCACAGGCCGACCGCCAGGTCGAACGGGCCCGCGCCTTCTCGGGCACGTCGATCGAGAGGCCGAACGGCGCGCCGTCGTAGGGGCCGGTCAGGATAGACCCTGCCGCCTTTGATGAAGTACGGTTCGGGGCCCGGGCCCGCGCCGGCCGTCAGTTCGCCGATCTGGCTCGTTTCCGGGCACGTGCCTTGCGCGGCCTGCGGTTCTCCGCACAGCGGGACCTTCGAAAGGTTGCCCGAGAGGCCTGGGGGCGTTGTGACCGTGAGCCCGCCGAGATCCTCGTCGGCGTCTTCGCGTCCGAACGTCACGCTGAGCGTGCTGTAGCCGCCGGCCTGGTTTGAGAGCGTGCTCGCCGCGAACGACGGAGCGAACTGCGGCGCCTGGCAGCCGGTGATTTCAAACGGGATGCTGGACGGCGTCGCGGCTGGCTCGAGCGGCGAAGTCCACGGCGTCAGTTCGCTTTCAGCGCCATAGGGACCACACACGCTCGGGTTCGCGACCGTGGCACGCGAGCCGCCGTTGAGCTGCACTTTCAGTTCGCTGAACGGCAGCTCTGGGTTCTTATCGAACGTCGTCGTGATCTGGCCCGTGACCGGATTCGTTTCCACCGATCCCCGGATCTTGACCAGCACGCCGTGGCCGGCAGCGTCAGGTACACCGTGAACGGCGGTTTGGTGATCGGCCCCGGTGGCGACTCTCCGAGATATAGAGAGCCCTTCAATTCGCCCGTCAACGCCGGGGTCACCAGCGACACCTCGCCCAGCTTCGACGCATTCGGGCATTCCACCGGCCGTTCACTACCGAGCCCGATCTGCGCTTCGGTGCATGCCACCAACCCTTCGCAGCCGACGGAGAGAGCACGACACCCGCCGGCATCTTCACGACGGCGTCCTTCAGGTCCGCCGCCCCCAACCCTTCCGCGCCTTCGGTCTGCGGAACCTGCAGGTCGACCCCGTATCCCGTCGGGCTCGTCGCCTGGGTTTCTTCCGGTTCAACCAAGATCGTCGGCGCGAACTTCAGCGATTCGCAGCCGGCGTACGGGCCGACAGGTCGCCGTTTCGACGGGTGGTTTGACTCCCCCCCACGATTCGACGGCCAGTTCCGCCGTCAACGGCCCTTCGGTGCACTGCGTCGGATTCACTAGGAATGGCACCGGGTTTTCGTCCGCCGGAACATGTCCGCCCGTGCAGCGTTCTTCCAGAAAGACTCCTCCTTCTCCGGTATAGCGTTCGCACTCGTAATCATTGCCGCGCTGCGCATCATGACTCGGGTCGGCCGGGACACCCCACAACGTCAAAGACTGGCGCGTGATTTCCGTGGGGGCCAAGGCGTCTTCGACAGTCGCGTGCAGCCTGTAATCGGGGCCAACTGACACAACGATATCAGCGGAGACAAAGTGGGCGATAAGGAACCCGAATACGGCCGTCTCGTTCGGTGGCGGCACCATGTTGTACACCGCGGCGGTGACTGTGTCCAAAAGCAGTCCCGGCTTCGTGTTGACCGCGACTTCGATGGTGCCGATCTGCGAGTCTGCCGGGCATTCTTCAAGCTCGAGCTGCGGCGGCGTGCACGTCTTCACCGCGGGTGGATAGCCGGCGAACCCGACAGGCAAGACGACTTCGACATTGCGCAACAGTCCGCCCACGGCTTCCTTGCCGCTCAGCTGGAACGCGAAGCTCGTCGTCAGATCGGCATGCGCACCCGCCTGGTCGCTGGACGTGCTCACCACGAAGCTCCCTGGCTGAATTTCAAACGCCGCCTGAGCTACGACGGGTCCCGCGCAACCACACATAAGCGCGATGGCTGCACCACCAACCAACACCGACAATCGAGCCCTCATGATCACCTCGCCCCCTTACTCGCACCACGCGACCCGCCGCCGAGCCTCTTCGCGGCTTTCGACTTACCTCTACGCTTCTTACTATGATGCGTACTCGACTTTGATTTCTTGTGTTTCACTTTTGATTTGCCCTGCTCTTTGACCGAAGGACCGTGCTGATTGCCAGCGCCCGCGAACGCCAAGCTTGCCCCCGGGCTGAACAACGGCGGCGGACTACCGATGCCCTGACAACTCAAACAGGGAGATAGCCGTCGTTCAGGCACGAAACCACCACCCACTCGCGCGTCGTAAATATTCGTGAATTCAGGAGTGGCATTCGGTACGAGCTGCGTCGCCGACGAGAAGAACACATTGCTCCCGTCGCTGCTCATGCCAAGAAAATATGATGGTCCCGAGGTTTCACCTGCAGAGATCAGGTATGTACACCCCAGGGGTAGGGAGCACCCTCCTGTACCATTAGCCTCCCACTCGTACACATCCAAGCCCTCGACATTCGTGCTATTCCTGTCCTGCGGCGTAAGCCGCGCGGTCGTCTGAAAGAACACCTCCTGCCCATCTTCTGAGATCTGCGCCACGGCAGGCTGATCATCCTCGGTAAATATAGCCTTTTCTCCTTCAAGGCCACTCAATACCTGACCTTCTGTCGCCGGTACGACACCGGCTCCACATGTGACGCATATCACGCTTCCGTCGGCATGGTCATAACGGAATAGCTCTTCGTGTTTTCCTTCTTCGAGTCGCGCGTCGATTAGCAAAAATTCGCCGTTTGGCGTGACATAAGAACGTGCACCCGATACCCCCGGCCGAAATAGTTCAGCGATGAGCCCACGTTCGCTGTTACTCGTATCGTCCCGATATACATCCTGATGTACGTTGTCAGGGCTGAGGAATTCATATACAACCCCACCATCTTCGGAGAAGAAGAAGCCTTTGAACTCGCTCTGGCCGATGCCCTCTCCGTCCTGTTCGGGCACCCCAGTGGCGATGCGCCTGAGTCGCTCGCCTTCGGGTTCTTCCGCATCGTACTCGAACAGCTTGTTCGCTTTTGAGGTGTCATCCGCCGTCAGCGGGGTATTGGTATTGAAGAACACCTTCGAGCCATCTGGAGTCGCGTAGTTATAGCGCACCGACTGGATTCCAGACGGTCCGAGTTTGACACCCGGTTCGGGCGCCGACACTTCGACTGGTTCGCCACCGTTCACTCTCATATACAGACGTTCGGGTTCATTACAACCAGGTTCAGAGGAACTCGCATGAAAGGCCGCGGGAGCGGTAAAGAAGACCGTCGAGCCGTCCTGTGACACGGCATTGACCGTTTCATTAGATCCAGTGCCCCCAGTGCTAGGTGCACCGAGCCGGGCACCACACGGATTGATCAGTGAGCCGTTCTGACGAATGTTGACGAGACGGAGATGCCCACCTGACCATTCGTACAGATTTTCGGCTCCACTATCTGTCTGTTTAGCCGCGGCTTCTTCCGTCGCCGAGGAAAGCGATAGCGCACGATCAGTCGAGTCAAGCAGCACGTGGCCGAAATCTGCGCTCCCACCAGCAAGTTGCGTTACTTCTTCAGCTTCTTCGCGGGGAACGCTTGCCACGAGCGCATAGGGGCCACCAACGGGGCCGGCTTCAAACGCTATATTGGGCGACCGTGTGATGGCATTTAGTGCCGTTTCTGACCTGAATGCGACCTGCGAGAGATCGGGACTGAACAGTTCCATCTCGATCTCATGTTCGCTTGCCTCCGGTGGCACGACGGACTTCAGCTGCCATGCGGTCGGAGTGCGTGAGAAAATCACTCGAGCCCCGACTACGCTCGGACTCGGGCCGAACGGCACGAACGAACGAAGCACCAGCGTATCCCCATTGGAAGTAACCAGGGTAGCTTCGTCGTGGGTGAAAGCGAGATCCTGCGTGCGGCCAAGGTTTGCCGGAGTCACAAGCTCGTACGCCCGGCAGTCCGGTAGACCCGCCGAACGACCAGTGCGGAACTCTTCGTTCATACAGGCGTGTGCGGTGGCCGGGGCCGTACCGGCAAATCCCACCAACGCACACAAACACCAGCCCAACGAATACCACCGCTGAAAAGACACACTCCGACCAACGTACCTTCTCACCAGCGCCATCGCACTTGTAACCGACACGCGACTGCTCAACCTCGCCTCTCCACCCATACACTCGGCCTCCCTCGTTCGTCTTCCCATCGCACGCAACTTTGGGTGGAACCGGCAGACAGCCGGCCCCACCCAAGCAAAGGCACTCAGATGCCGTTAGGCCACCCGAAGCCCCCAAGGACCTTCAGTACCGACCGGTAGCTTTAAGATCGAAAGGCTACCCGATACTGAACCTGCTTCTTTTGTTTCTTTCCCACCCAGAGTACATGCCGCTTTTCTTAACTGCTGGAAAGTAGCTAATACTAATAATTCTTTGGTGCTACCGTTGAGTGTTTCTTTGTTTGATAATAGCAGACTTTCTGGTAGCCCGACTTCGGATTCACATACATTTGATTCTACGTTACCCAACACCTTGCACGTAGCCGCCCACCCTGGTTCGTTTCCCTTTTCGGGTTTCACTGACTTTAGGAGCGCCACTACGCTGGTACCTACTGTCGTGTTTTCTGTTTGCCAAGGCAAATGCACTGCTTCAATTTTTTCTACTTTTTCACAGTTTTCGATATTCTTACATTGAGCTGGCGTAGTTTTGACTTCAGTGATTCTCCCGTGTATCCCCGGGCCCACAAACCCTACTGATTCACCCGAGCATTCGATGACCACTTTTTTGACAATTGGTACGTTTGTCGAGGTAAGCCTCAACGAACCCTTTATTCTCACTTCCTCGCTATTGCTGATTTCATTCCACTGCCATTTGCCTCCTCCTTCGGCTTTGACGCATTGATGTTCCGAGTATTTCGTGGCAGATCCACCTTCCGAGCATTGTTCCCAAACTGGTGCTGCCGAAGCGGACGATGCTAGCGCCATGCTCATCATGAGCACGGACGCGAAGCATGCCGCCGCGATCCCTATGATCCTCGCGGATTTCATGTCGCATGTCTCCTAGTTCGAACATTTCATCTTGGGGTTAAGCAGCCGATTCTGAACCACCCACGTCACCGCGGGAGGCACCGGAACTGGCTTCGTACATCTGTCATCTGTCGTGTGGTCTATACGCCTCTTGTTCGTGGTTGATCTGTTCTTGGTTCGTGGTTGATCTCTTCTCCCAGTCCCTCCTCGAACACCGAGCGAATCACGATCGTCAGGTCGATTCCAGACTGTAAGCACAATCTAGCGTCGGCAACACTGGCTGTCAAGACTTGAGGAGCCAATAGCCGCTCTCCCCCGCAGAATGGGGCCGCGAGCATCCCCAGTTCGTCTCTAGCGTCTCCGACCCATCCCACCGGCGCCCAATCAGCGCCTGCGACGCCCCCTGACTGAGCCCAGACGCGCCGAGCAGCCGGTCCCCCAAGGACCGACCGCATCTGCCCGCCAGCCGGACGCCGCTCCAGCTACCCCTTTTCGTTGACCTCGTCGATCAACCAGCCGGGGCCCTGTTTGACGAGCGTGAAGGTGTGGTGATGGTGTGTGCGCGTCCCGATGTACTTGACCACCGCCGTGTTGCCCGTCGTCGTGACGTGGAACGTCGGCAGCTTCCCGCTGCGTTCGCTCGGCGTGATGGTCGCCGAGACGAGCCCGGTCAGCGCCTGCGCGCACGATGAGTGGGCTTCCGAGGGGCGGGCCGCGACGATTTCGTTGATGATCTTGCGCTCCAGGGTCGCGCCCATCGCGTTGCAGATGGCGGCCCCGTTGACGGCACTCACCCCCTCGATGTAGCTGCGCACGGCGCTCTGCGGTGTGCTCAGCGGTACCCGCGGCGGGTTGCTCGGGGTGGTGGCGGTGCTGGCGCTCGTCGATGTGCTCGCGGCGTTGTTCGCTGAGCTCCCGGAGGAGGCGCCCGAGCTCCCCCCACACCCCGCTGCCGCAGAGGCGAGGACCGCCGCGACGGCGAGTCCGGCCGGCAACGCATGGCGGTGTATTCGCATCGGCCGACCCTACCCGGGCGCTGGGTGGCGCTTCTCGCGACGACGGCCGCTCGCCCGGATCGCCTGGCCCGGCGCCAAACCGGCTCCCTCGCGGTGTTTCTCAATCAGATGTGGTAGATGCTCGCGCCCGCTTCGCGCGCCTCGCGCTCGACGACGTCGGCGATCGTCGTGCGCTCGAGCACCTCGCGCGCCGCTGCCGCCGCGTCCGCGAAGACGCCCTGGGCGTCGCGGCCGAGGGGGCCGTCGAGCAGCTCCACGACCTCGAGCACGCTCACCGTCGCGGGGTCGCGGGCGAAGCGGTAGCCGCCCTTGACGCCCCGCTGGGAGGTGAGCACCCCCGCGCGGCGCAGCACCGCGAACAGCTGCTCGAGGAACTGCACCGGCACCCCCCGCCGGCGTGCGAGCTCCCCGATCGGCACCGGCCCCTCGCCCGCGCTGCGGCCCAGCTCGGCGAGCGCCAGCACGGCATACGGGGACTTGCTCGTGATCGAGATCATCGCCTGCTCACCCACGCGATCCTACGGAACCACGCCCCGCCGAGGGTGTTCGCCTCAGGGAGTTGAGATCAGCGTGGCGCTGTACGTGAGGCGCGCCTGGCGGTAGAGGCAGTAGTACTGCACACTCGTCCCGAGCTGCTGAGCCGACTGGGCGCTGGTGCTCGAGCACTGGCTGCGGGGCCGGCTCGCCCGCCAGGAGGTTTCGTTGGTGAAGCCCAACGCGAGCGCGGGCGCCCAGGTGGGGACGGCGAGCGCAACCACGTCGCCCTTCTTGACCTGGATCGTGCTGGCGAGGGGGAACTGGACGGTCTTGCCGAAGTACTTTTCGAGCGGCACCACGGGGCTCTGCGCGATCAGCTTGAACGCGAGGTTCGGCTTGGGCTGGGGCCGCAGCACGGCGATCGCGGCCGACGCCGGCCCGCCCTCGTTGGCGTTGAAGAACTTGACCTGGGTGGCGTTGGGCTTGCCGAGCGTGATCGTCCACGCCACGACGGTCCCTTCGCGGGGCGCCGCGACGAGGCCGCGCGTGCTGCCCACCTTCACCTGGTAGCCGGTGGTGCGGGTCACCGCCAGGCACGAGCTGGGGCAGCTCGGCGTGGTGGGAGGCGTGGTTTCCGGGATCACCCCCACTTCGGAGAGCGTCGCCGCGCAGGTCGCGGGCAGCGCCAGCGTCAGGCCGATGCCTGTGAGGAGCGCGAGGGTCGACGTGCGGCGCCGGTGGGGCTTACGAGGCTCGTGGGTCATATGGGGCATAAGAACACGGGGGGAGGGGTTATGGAGCGGTCAGCTGGGGGTTGGGGTTCGCCGGGTCATGTAGCGGTTCGCTACGCGCGGGCGAGTTCCTGCCCGGCGGCGGCGATCTCCTCAGTGTCTCCCGCGGCGGGGGACCACGGCAGGCGCAGCGGATCTCCGCTGTAGCGCGGGATCACGTGGAGGTGGAAGTGGAAGACGGTCTGCCACGCGGCGGCGCCGCAGGAGTTGAGCAGGTTGACCCCCTCCGCCCCCAGCCGCTCGCGCATTCGCCCGGCCAGGCGCTGCGCGGCGGCCGTCGTGGCGCGCAGATCCTCGGCCTCGATGCTCAACAGGTCGCGCGTGTGGCGGCGGGGCACGACCAGGGCATGGCCGCGGGTGGCGGGGCTGATGTCCATGAAGGCGACCGTGAGCTCGTCCTGCGCGACGACCGTGGCGGGCAACTCGCCGGCGACGATCTTGCAGAAGATGCAGTCGGGGTCCGGGTCGAGTTCGGTCATGGCGTCGTCCGAGGCACCGGACCAGAATACAATCCCCACCGTCCCGGGACGCTCTAGCTGACGTGCCCAGGGACGTTCAGAACGCGGTGTAGGTAGGTCCGGGCCTACCGAGAGGCTGTGGGTGTCAAAGCTCACGACCTCAAGGGAGGCCCGGAATGCCGCACCATAGAGCCCGTTTGACCCCGCGTGGGCGGGAGATGGTCGTTCGTCGTGTCGTGGATGACGGGATGTCCTTCGCGGGGGCCGCCGCGTGGGGGAACGTGTCGAAGTCCACGGTCTGGGAGTGGGTACACCGCTGGCGCCAGGCCACTCCCTCTGAGCGCGAGTCGTTGGTGTGCCTGCTTGAGCGCTCCAGTCGTCCGCACCGGTCGCCCTCCCGGTGCCCTGTTGAGGAGGAGCAGCGCATCTGTGAGCTGCGGCGACGGACCGGCTGGAGCCCCAGGGCGATCGCCATGCTGATTGGGCGCCCGCACTCGACCGTGCACCAGGTGCTGCGGCGTGGAGGCTGCTCACGCCGAGAGCCCTCCGAGCGCGCGGCGGTCGTCCGCTATGAGTGGCCGTGCCCGGGGAACCTGCTGCATATGGACGTCAAGAAGTTCGGGAAGTTCACCGAGCCTGGGCACGCGCTGACGGGTGATCGCACCCGGCGCTCCCGGAGGGCTGGGTGGGAGTACGTGCACTCGATCGTTGATGACTGCAGCCGCTTGGCGTTCTCGGAGATCCACGACGACGAGAAGGCCCCGACCGTGACCGCGTTCACCCGCCGCGCACTGGACTGGTTCTTGGAGCGCGGGATCGTCGCTGAGCGGCTGATGAGCGACAACGCGTTCGCCTACATCCGCAACAAGACCCTGAGCGAACTGCTCTACCGCCGCGCGATCCACCACCTCCGCACCCGGCCCTACACGCCTCGCACCAACGGGAAGGTCGAGCGCTACCAGCAGACCCTGCAACGCGAGTGGGCCTACGCCCTGCAATACGCCTCAAGCGACGCCCGCCGGGCCTCCCTGCCACACTGGGTCCGCCACTACAACGAGCAACGCACCCACAGCGCCCTCAACAACCGCCCACCCATCCACCGCGTTCGGGACGTCACCGGGCACAACATCTAGCGGCTGCAATCCTCCGTCGCCACCGGCGGGCCTCGCCACCGTTCGCGTCCTCACCTGCCACTCCCCGCAACCGTTTTTTCTCGATGCGTCGCCTGCCACTCCCTCTCGCCGTGACGGTTCTCTGCGTTCTCGCTGTCCCTCCTTCCACAGGGGCCGCTCTCAGCACCCGGCAGACCACGCTCGACGCCCCGCCGACGACGGGCTTTCTGTCGGCGCCAACCGACCAGGTCGCCGTGCCCGGCCTGGTCTCCGGGGGCGAGGTCACACCCGAGGGGGACCTGTACACCGGCTGGGCGGAGTACGAGCTGCGCTTCGGCCGGCGTCTGGCGGCCTGGAACCAGCCGACCCGCACGCTGCCCGACCCGTCCCTGCCGCTGCTGTCGAGCACCCTCTCCGACGGGCCGGTGCGCTACACGCAAACGCTTTTCGCCGTCGCCGTCGCCGGGCGGCCAGTCGGGTACGACACGGTGACCGCCACCAACGACTCCAACCACCCACGCGAGGCCCAGGTGGCGCTGGCGATCGCCTACACGCGCGGGCCCCAGATCCGCGGCGCGCGGGGCCAGTTGACCGGCGCCTATCGCTACGAACGTCCTGCCACCGGCCAGCCCGCCGGGCTCTACGACCAGCCGGGGCAGCCCTTCTCCCCGGTCTTCCGCTACACCACCTCCGGACGCGACCTCGACCGCTCCGGGCTACTGCTGGCGCGCGGCCCCGCCGCACCCAGCCGCCCACTGCACACGCCGCCGGCGAGCACACCCACCGCGCCCCACGACGCGCGGGTGTTCAGGACGCTCCTGCGGGCGCACGGCCGGCTCACCCTCACCTGGCAGATCCCGCTCGACCCGCCCCCCGCCGGCGCCGGCGCCGACCGCGCTCTGGACGGCGTGCCGCTGCAGCGCGCCCGCGCGCAGCTGGGGCGCATGTGGGCGGCCGAAGAGGCGGGCGCGATGCAGATCGGCGTGCCCGAGGCCAAGGTCTCGGCGACCTACCGCGCGGCGCTCACCGAGATCCTCGCCTCGCGCTACCTGACTCCCTCCGGCTGGGTGCAGGGCGTCAACAAGCTGCAGTACCAGGCGTTCTGGATCCGCGACGCCGCCCTGGAGACCGACGCCCTGGACCTTGCCGGCCTGCACGTCCAGGCCGCGCAGAACCTTGCCTTCATGGACACCCTGCAGCAGCCCGACGGGCTGCTCATCAGCCGCGCCGGCCAGTACGACGGCTTCGGCCAGGCGCTGTGGGTGCTCGACCAACACGCGCAGCTCGCGCAAGACCCCGCCTACGCCGCGGCGCAGCTCGCCCGCATCGGCGCCGCGGTCAATTGGCTCTCCGCGGCCACGGCGGCCGATCCGCTGGGACTGCTGCCCCCGGGTGACCCGCACGACGACGAGCTGGCCCAGGGGCACCTGACCGGCGATGACCTCTGGGCCGCCGCCGGGCTGCGCTCAGCGGTCGCCGACGCCACTCTCGCGGGGCGTAGCGACCTCGCCGCCGCCTGGCAGGGGGTCGATGAGCGCTTCGAGGCGTCGCTGGACCGGGCGCTCGCGGCCGCCGTCGCCCGTGCCGGGCACATCCCGCCGGTGCTCGACGCCCCCGGCGGCCAGGACTGGGGCAACTACGACGCGGCCTACCCCGTCCCGGTGCTCCCCGCCACCTCCCCAGCGGTCGCCGCCACGGTGGCGTGGGCGCGCGCGCACTCCTCCCAGGGGCTGCCCACCTACGCGGACGGCCACAGCCTGCACGACTACCTCGGGTTCAGCGTTTTTCAGACCGAGCTCGCCGCCGGGGACACCTCAGATGCGATCGCAGGCCTCTACGCGGAGCTCGTCCACACCACCTCGACCGACGCCGGCTGGGAGTGGAGCATCCCACCGTTCGGTCAGCGCGCGTCTACCGTCGACCTGGCCCCCCACGGCACCTTCGCGGGCGACTACGTGGCGCTGTTACGCAACCTGCTCGTGGACGAAGGCCCCGGCGACGGCGTGAACCTGCTGGGCGGTGCCAGCCCCGCCTGGCAGGCGCCGGGCCAGCGCATCACCGTCACGGACGCGCCCACCGACCGCGGGGTCCTCTCCTTCACCGAGCGCTCGACGGCCCGCGGGGAGACCCTGACGTGGCGGAGCGCCCTGACCCCGGGCACCGCCCTGACCTGGACGCTGCCCGCGTGGGCACGCCTCGCACGCACCCCGCAGGGCCCGGTGGCCGGCGCGACGATCCCGCTGCGCGGCGGGTCCGGGTCGCTCACCGTCACGTTCACCGGCCACCGTCCGGCGCAGTCCTACAGGCTGGCGGTCGCGGCCCTGAACGCCGCCTACCGCGCGCACGGTCAGCCGGCTCCGCTCGTGCCCGCCAGCCGGTGATCTGGGCCGAGCTCAGCCCAGCTCGGGAGCCGCGCCCGCGAGGAACCGCCGCGCGTAATCGAGCGCCTGCGCGCGGGTGGCGACCTCCCCGGCGTAGCGGGCCGCGGCGAGCTCCTCCAACAGCTCACCCAGGCGCGGGCCCGCGGGAATGACGAGCTCGCGCGCGAGCTCGTCCCCGCGCACGAGCGGCTGCGGCAGGCCGTCGACGTGCCAGGCGAGGGCGTCCAAGAGCATCGTGCGCGCGAGGCCCGTGTGCGCGTCGATCGACTCCCGCGCCCGGTCTCCTCGGGTGGCCAGGCGGTCGGCGACGGACAGTACCGTGACGTCGACCTCGACGGGCTCGCACGCGCGCAGGTAGGCGTACACGCTGCGGCGGGCCAGCGGCTGGGGCTCGTGCACGAGGAAGCCCAGCCGCAGGTGGTGGCGCACGAGCGCGGCCACGTGCGCCTGCAGCCGCGCGCTCGCCCGCAACCTGGCGAGCACCTCGCCAGCGAGCTGCGCCCCCAGGGCGTCGTGCCCGACGAACGTGACGCGCCCGTCCGTGGGGCGTACCTCGCGCGTCAGCGGCTTGGCGGCGTCGTGCAGCAGCGCACCCCAGCGCAGCGCGCCCCCGCGGGTCAGCCCGTCGGCCAGCGGCTCGCAGAGCAGCGCCGCCAGCTCCCGGCCGCGCTCGCGCCCGACCAGCACCCCGGGGTCCTCCTGCAGCGCGATCGTCTGGGCGAGCACCTCCAGTGTGTGGTCGTACACGTCGAGGTGGTGGAAGCGGCTCTGCTCGACGTCCCGCAGCCCTGCGACCTCGGGGAGCACGACCGCAGTGGCGCCCACCTCCCCCATCAGCTCCAGGCCGTGCACAGCGCTGGGGGCGTCGAGGATGCGGCACAGCTCCACGAACACGCGCTCGCCGGCGACGGCGCGGAGCCCCTCGGCGTGTGCGCGCGCGAGCGCGCGTGTGGCGGCGTCGGGCTCGAAGTCGAGCTCCACGGCCAGCCGCACGAGTCGCAGCACCCGCAGGGGGTCCTCGGCGAACGCGTCGGGACCCGCGACGCGCAGGCGGCGCTGGGCGAGGTCCCCGACGCCCCCCAGCGGATCGACGACCGCCGTGCCCGAACCCACGCCCACCCCAGCGAGACCGCCCGCCCCTCCACGACCGCCCGCCACGGCGCCCAAACCCGCGCCTGCGCCCGGCTCGCCGAGCGGCTCGGCGATCGCGTTGACGGTGAAGTCGCGCAGCGCAAGGTCCTCCTCCAGCGAGTCGCCGCGCAGCCGCTCCACGTCGATCTGCCAGGAGCCGTCGCGGGCGACCACGCGCCAACCCCCGTACTCCTCGGAGAGCGCGAACGTTGTGGCCCTGCCGATCGCGGCGCGGCCGGCCGCGCCGGCGATCGCGCGAGCCGCGGTGCGGGGGTCGCCGTCGAGCACCACGTCATAGTCCTGGGTGTCCCTGCCGAGCAGGCGGTCGCGTACGGCGCCGCCCACCAGCCACGCCGGCCGGCCGGCGAGCGCGGCGCGGATCAGTTCGAGGACGTCACCCGTCGCCGGCAAGTTGCGCCACCCCGTCGTCGCTGTGGTGCACGCGGGCGACCCGTGCGGTCAGCCCGCAGGTGACCTCGTAGTTGATCGTGTGCAGGCGCCGCGCGAGCTCCTCGGCGGTGATCCGCTCGGCTCCCTGGGCGCCGATCAGCACGGCGGGCTGGTCGAGCAGCGCGAGCGCGTGCGGGTCGGGGCCGAGGTCGCACGCGACGGAGTCCATGCTGACCGTCCCCACCAGCGGGTACCGGCGTCCGGCGATCAGCGCCTCGGCGTCGCCGGAGAGCCCCCGTCGCCAGCCGTCGCCGTAGCCGATCGGGAGCAGACCGAGGTGGGTGTCGACGGCGGCTGTGAAGCGGCGGCCGTAGCCGGTGCTCTCGCCGGGGGCGCAGCACTTGACGGCGGCGACGTAGGAGCTCAGCTCCAGGGCCGGCTCCAGGCCGCGCGCGAGCGGGTCCTCGCCGAACGGGTCCATGCCGTAGATCGCGATACCGCAGCGCACCATGTCGAAGTGGGCGGCGGGCTCGCGCAGCACCGCGGCGCTGTTGGCGGCGTGCACGAGCACCTCGGGGTGCTCGCGCTTGACGGCCTGCGCCCACTCGGTGAAGCGCCGCAATTGCTCCTCGAAGAACGCGTCCCCGCGCTCGTCAGCGGTGGCGAAGTGGGTCATGACCCCGGCGAGCTCCACGTGCGGGTGGGCAGCGGCGGCGGCCACCACGCGCGAGGCGTGGGCGGGGTCGCGAACGCCGAAGCGGCCCATCCCGGTGTCGAGCTTGACGTGCACGCGGGCGCTCTTGCCCATGTCCTCCGCGAGCTCGCCGGCGTAAGCGACGAGATCCTCCTGCCAGGCCACCACCTCCATGTCCAGGAACACCGCCTCCTCGACCTCCACCGGTCGCAGCGGCCCGAGCACGAGCAGGCGGGCCTGCGGGCCGAACCGGGGACCGATTGGGGAGACACTCGCTTCGCTCGCATCCCCGAACCGGCCAGCATCCCCAAATCGGCCAGCGCTGAAGGCGCGTGTCTCCCGGCTTCGGTCGATCTCCGATCGGTCCTCGACGAGCTCCCGAGCCTCAGCGACGCTCGCGACCGCGAGCCACGTCGCGCCCCCGGCGAGCGCCGCGCGGGCGCTCTGCAGCAGCCCGTGGCCGTAGCCGTCGGCCTTGACGACGGCGCACAGCTGGACGCCCTCGCGCAGCTCGGCGCCGAGGCGCCGGCAGTTGCGTGTGATCGCTGTGAGGTTGACGCGCGCGACGGCACGATCGACGCTCACGGCCGCGTCCTTCCGGCACGCTCGCACGCGGGATCGACGCTCACGGCTGCCCCTCCACGGTGCGCGCGGCGGGCAGCGCGGCGATCACGTCGGTGGCGATCACGCCCTCCGCAGCGCCCACCGTGCGCGCGGCGGCGCGCCCGGCCGCTGCGTGCAACCAGACACCTGCTGCCGCGGCGACGAACGGGTCGAGACCCTGGGCGAGCAGCGCGGCGATGACCCCGGTGAGCACGTCCCCGGTGCCCGCGGTGGCCAGCGCGGGGCTACGCCCGGGGCTGACGGCGACCACGCCGCGGGCGGACCCGGAGCCGGGGGGCCTCGCGATCAGGGTGTCGTCGCCCTTGAGCACCACGACTGCCTGTGCGAGCTGCGCGGCCGCGCGCACGTGGCGCAGGCGCTCGCGCTCGATCTCCTCGCTGGGCAGCTCCAGCAGCCGCCCGAGCTCACCCGCGTGGGGGGTGAGCACCGTGGCGGCCTCGCGCTGGGCGAGCTCCGGCAGGCGCCCGGCGTGGGCGTTCAGCCCGTCGGCGTCGATCACAGTCGCGACGGGAGCCCGACGGGCGAGCTCGCGTGCGAACGCAACCGCTCCGGGGCTGCGCCCGAGGCCAGGGCCGAGCGCGAGCGCGCCGCCGCGCTGGGCGGCTTCGAGCACGCCCTCCACGCCAGCCGCGCTGTGGGCGCCATCCTCGTCGGGCAGGTCGCGGGTCATCAGCTCGGGGGGACCGCCCGACGCGAGGATCCCCTGCAGCGAGGCCGGCACGCACGCCGTCACGTACCCGGCCCCGGCCCGCATAGCGGCGTGAGCGGCCATCCGCGGCGCCCCCGTCAGCCCGCGCGAGCCGCCGGCGACGAGGACGTGGCCGCTCGAGAACTTCGTCGAGGACGCCCCGCGGCGCGGGAGCCCGGCGAGCACCGGCGGCCCGATCAGGCCGACCACCATGCACTCCACGCCTTCCGCGCGGTCCACGTCTGGGGCGCCGCGGGGGATGCCGATGTCGAGCGTGCGCACCTCCCCCGCGTGGGCCTTGCCGGGGTGGATCCAGAGACCCGGCTTGGCGGCGTGGAAGGTGACGGTGACGGCGGCGCGTACAGCCTTCCCGCAGACGACGCCCGTGGAGGCGTCCACGCCGCTGGGCACGTCCACGCTCACGACAGGGACCCCAGCGGCGTTCACCGCGTCAATCGCCTCTGCCGCTGTCCCGCGAGGCTCCCCCGCGAAGCCGGTGCCGAGCAGCGCGTCGACGATAGCGGCGGGGCGGGCGGGCCCGGTAAGCAGCCCGCCCGATTCGAACACCACCGGCGGCGCACCGGGCAGGCGCAGAAGATTCTCGCGCGCGTCGCCCCCCAGCTCCCCGGGGGGGCCGGTGATGAGGACAAGAACCTCCCTGCCAGCCTCGCGCAGCAGGCGCGCAGCGACGAACCCGTCGCCGCCGTTGTTGCCCTTGCCGCAGACGACGGTCACCGGGCCGTCGGGCGCCAACTCCTCCACGGCGCGCGCGACCCCGGTCCCGGCGCGCTCCATCAAGTCGAGCGAGGGAACCCCCTCGTCGTCGATCGCCCAGCGGTCGATCGCGCGCATCGTCGCGGCGTCGGGCAGCGGCAGGCACCACTCGGGGAGGGCTCCCATGACCAGCGATCCTAGATGGTCCCTGCGCCTCGGTCGTGACCCCAGCGGTCCGATGGCCAAGCCAGGCCAGGACGCAGGAAGCGACGTGTGCTTGGCACACGAGCGACCGAAGACGCCGCCTGGCGCCGCGCCTCGGTCGTAGCCCCAGCGGTCCGATGGCCAAGCCAGGCCAGGACGCAGGAAGCGACGTGTGCTTGGCACACGAGCGACCGAGGACGCCGCCTGGCGCCGCGCCAGCGGGCCGCTGGCTACTCGACCGTGACGGTCTTCGCGAGGTTGCGCGGCTGGTCGACGTTGAGACCGCGGCGGCGGGCGATCTCGTAAGCCAAGAGCTGCAGCGGGATCACCGCGAGGATCGGCTGGAGCATCCAGTCGACGGCCGGCACGGGGATCGCGGCGTCGACGTGCCCGAGGATCTCCTCCGAGCCGGCGGTGGTGACCGCGATCGCGTGGGCGCCGCGGGCGCGGACCTCCTGGATGTTGGAGGCGACCTTCTCCAGGACGGGGGAGTCGGTGGCGACACACACGACGGGGGTGGAGTCGTCGAGCAGCGCGATCGGGCCGTGCTTCATCTCCCCGGCGGCGTACGCGTCGGTGGCGATGTAGGAGATCTCCTTGAGCTTCAGCGCGCCCTCCAGGGCGACGGGCAGCCCGACGTGGCGGCCGATGTAGAGGAAGAACTCGCTCTGCCAGTACTGCGCGGCGACGTTCTTGACAAGCGGGACCACACCCCCGGAGCCGTCGTCGGGGCCAGTGACCTCGGCGATGCAGTGGGGCAGGCGCTTGACGTCCGCGAGGAGCTCGGTGAGGCGCGCCGCCGGCAGCGTGCCGCGCAGCTCGGCGAGGCGCAGCGCGAGCAGGTAGAGCACGGCGATCTGACAGACGAACGTCTTCGTGGCGGCCACACCGACCTCGAGCCCCGCCCGCGTGAACAGCACCCCGTCGGCCTCGCGGGTCGCCTGGGAGCCCATCACGTTGGTGACCGCTAACACGGTCGCACCGCGCTCGCGCGCCAGGCGCATCGCCGCGAGCGTATCCGCGGTCTCGCCGGACTGGGAGATCCCGATCACGAGGTCGCCCGGCCCGAGCACGGGGTTGCGGTAGCGAAACTCCGAGGCGACGTCGATCTCGACCGGCATGCGCGCCCACTCCTCGATCGCGTAGCGGCCGATCAGGCCGGCGTGGTAGGCGGTGCCGCAGGCGACCATCACGATCCGCTGCACGCCGGCGAGCAGCCCCTCGTCGAGGGCACCCGGCTCGTCGAGCTCCACGCCGTCCCCGCGGGCGGTGCGGTCGGCGATCGTCTCGGCGACGGCGTCGGCCTGTTCGTGGATCTCCTTGAGCATGAACGTCTCGAAGCCGCCCTTCTCGGCGGTGTCCTCGTCCCAGTCCACGGTCTCGGTCGCGCGCTCCACGACGACGCCGTCGGGTGTCATCACGGTGACGCCGTCGGGCTCCAGGACGACGAGCTCGCCGTTTTCGAGGTACTGCACCGTGCGGGTCTGTGCGAGGAAGGCGGGCACGGCGGAGGCGACGAACTGCTCGCCCTCGCCGCGACCGACCACGAGCGGGCACTCGCGGCGGGCGCCCACCAGCGTTTCGGGCTCGTCGAGGCTCATCGCGACGAACGCGAAGTGGCCCTGCAGCTCGGCGTAGGCGGCGCGCACGGCGTCGGCGAGGCTGCCGGCGTAGTGGTGGGCGATCAGGTGGGCAATCACCTCCGCGTCGGTCTCGGAGGTGAAGGCGCAGCCCTCGGCGCGCAGGCGCTCGCGCAGCGTCATGTAGTTCTCGACGATCCCGTTGACGACCACGTGGACGCGGTCCTCGGTGTCGAAGTGGGGGTGGGCGTTCTCCTCGCTCACGCGCCCGTGGGTGGCCCAGCGGGTGTGGGCGATACCTGTGGTGGAGGGCCGTGTGAGGGTCGCCACGGGCGCCTCCACGGACCCCTCGCCGACGCGGCCCCGCCCACCCTCGCCCAGCTTGGCTTCCAGCGCGCGCAGGTTGCCGACGGCGCGCACGGCCTCGATGTGCTCGTCGACGATCACGGAGATGCCGGCGCTGTCGTAGCCGCGGTACTCGAGCTTGCGCAGACCCGCAAGCAACAGCTCCTGGACTGGAGCCCCACCCTCCCGCCTGCCGACGTAGCCAACGATTCCACACACAGGCCGGGTCCTTTCGCAAATGGAGGAGCCGTGGGCTCCTGGCGCCGCACCGACTCGCGTCTCCGAGTGGAGGTCGCGTTCGACGATACCACCGGCCGGCCGCGGGTTTCGACAGAGTGGACGTTCAGGCCAGCTCGCGTTCAACGAGCGGTGAGGCCGCGCGCGTTCAACGGGCGATCAGGCCAGCTCGCGCTCGACCAGCGCCACAAGCCGCGCGCAGACCTCGTCGGCCTCCGCGTCGGTGGGCGCCTCGACCATCACACGCACGAGCGGCTCGGTGCCGGAGGGGCGCACGAGTACCCGCCCGCGCCCGGAGAGGGCCTCGTCGGCGGCGCGCACCGCCGTGGTCACCGTGTCGGCGCTCTCCAGCGCTCCGCGGTCGCGCACGCGCACGTTGACGAGCCGCTGGGGAAGCTTGTGCATCGCGTGGCGCTCGCTCAACGGGGAGCCGTCGAGCGCCTCGAGGGCGAGCAGAGCTGAGGCGATGCCGTCGCCGGAGCGGTTGAAGGCAGTGTCGATGATGTGCCCGGATTGCTCGCCGCCGAGCACCCACCCGCGGGCACGGAGCTCCTCGAGGACGTAGCGGTCCCCAACCTTGGTGCAGGCGACGGCGATCTCGGCGTCGCGCATCGCGGCGTGGAAGCCGTAGTTGGTCATCACCGTGACGACCACCCCCCCGCCGGCGAGGCGCCCGGCGCGCTTGAGGTGCAGCGCCGCGAGCGCCATCAGCTCGTCGCCGTCGACGACCTCCCCGGCGCCGTCCACGGCGAGCACGCGGTCGCCGTCGCCGTCGAAGGCGAAGCCCACGGCGTGGCCACCGGCGAGCACCTGGTGCGCGAGCTCGCTCACGTGGGTGGACCCGCAGCCGTCGTTGATGTTGCGCCCGTCGGGGTGCTCGGCGATCACCGTCACCTCGGCGCCGAGGCGCCTGAAGATCTCCGGCGCGACGCGGTAGGTAGCGCCGTGGGCGCAGTCGAGCAGCACGTCGAGCCCGTGCAGGTCGAGGGCGGCGAAGCGGGTGTGCAGCTCGCGCAGGTAGTCCTCCCCCGTGCCCCGCAGCTCGCGTACGCGGCCGATCTCCCCGCCGGCGCCCGTCCCATCCTCCAACGCCCGCTCGATCTCGAGCTCGGTCTCGTCGGAGAGCTTGAAGCCGTCGGCGCCGAAGAACTTGATGCCGTTGTCGCGGTAGGGGTTGTGCGAGGCGGAGATCACCGCCGCGAGGTCGAAGCCGTAGCGGGCGATCAGCAACGGCGCCGCGGGAGTGGGCAGCACTCCACCGAGCAGCGCGTCCCCGCCGGCAGCGGCGACCCCGGCGGCGAGGGCGGCCTCGAGCATCTCCCCAGACTCCCGGGTGTCGCGGATTATGAGTACCTGGGGGCGCTCTGCGGCGGCAAGCGCGGTCGCCGCGCGGCCGAGCGCGAGCGCAAGCTCGGCACTCAAGAGCTCTCCCGCGACGCCGCGCACCCCGTCGGTCCCGAACAGGTGACGGGTCACGAAGTGGGCCTCAGGCGCAAGGGTCGGCACTCATCGGGAACTCGGCGGCTGGCACAGACGACTTGACCTTCTCCACGATCGCTGGACAAAGCCGCCCCAGGCGCCGGCGAGAGGATACCCCGTGACGGGGCGCGATCGCCGCGAGGGCGCGGAGCAGGTATTGGGGCGTGGGCCCCAACTACCGCTTGGAGAACTGCGGACGCTTGCGCGCCTTCTTCAGACCGGCCTTCTTGCGCTCCTTGGCGCGTGAGTCGCGGGTCAAAAAGCCGCGGCGCTTAAGCTCGCCGCGCAGGTTGGGGTCGGCCTCCAGCAGCGCCCGGGAGACCCCGTGGCGCAGCGCCCCCGCCTGGGCGGAGATGCCGCCGCCGTGCAGCCGCGCGACCACGTCCATGCGCTCCTCGTAGCCGACGGTCTCCAGCGGCTGGCGGATGTTGCGCTGCAGAGTCACCCGCGGGAAGTGCTCCTCCAGGGTGCGCCCGTTGATCTTGTAGGCCCCGGTGCCAGGCCGCAGCGTCACGCGCGCGATCGCGGTCTTGCGCTTGCCGGTCGCGTGGTAGCGCGCGCCCGCGGCAAGGTCGATCGCGGCGGTGGAGATCGGCTGCGGGAGCTGCTCCTCCGCCTCCTCCTCCTTTGCGTCCTCGGCCTCCTCGTCCTCGATCGCGTAGGGGTCCTCGGGGACGTCACGCCCCAGCGGGTCCACCCCTTCGGGGACGATGTCGACTTCGAGGTGCGCCCCCGGGACCGCGGGCTTCACGCGGGGAGCAGGCTCCTCTTCGTCCTCCTCCTCCTCGAGCTCCTCCTCAGCCTCCAGCGCGAGCTCCTCGGCAGCGGCCCCTCCAGCGGCAGCCTCCTCGGCCACCAGCTCCTCGACCATCTCCTCCACCAGCTCTTCGGCGACCGCCTCGACCAACTCCTCCGCAGCCTCCTCGACGAGCTCCTCCACCAGCTCCTCTGCGGCCGCCTCGACCAACTCCTCGACTAGCTCCTCCGCGGCCTCCTCGACCAGCTCCTCCATCACTAGCTCGGCCGCCAGCTCCTCGGCCACAGGCTCCTCCGCCACGGGTTCGTCCGGCGTGGGCGCCTCCACGGGGGCCGCCTCCTCCGCCACAGGCTCCTCGGCAACCGGCTCCGCGGGCGTCGGCTCCTCCGCGACGGGCTCCGCGGGGGTCGGCTCCCCGGCGACGGGCTCCTCCTCCGGCGTGGGCTCGTCGACCATCAGGCCTCGATCTCCAGCGGCTGGGGCTTCTGCGCGACGTGCGGGTGCTCGGGCCCCGCGTACACCTTGAGCTTCGTCAGCTGCTTGCGCGCGAGACGGTTGCGGGGCATCATCCCCTTCACGGCGATCCGGATGATCTCCTCGGGCCGGCGTGCGAGCATCTCCTCGAAGCTGCGCGAGCGCAGACCGCCGGGGTAGCCCGAGTGACGGTAGTAGCGCTTGTCGGTGCGCTTCTTGCCGGTCACCGCGACCTTCTCCGCGTTGATGACCACGACGAAGTCGCCCGTGTCGATGTGCGGGGTGTACTCAGGCTTGCGCTTGCCCCGCAGCACATCGGCGAGCTGCGTCGCCAGCCGGCCAAGGGTCTTGCCGTTGGCGTCGACGAGCAGCCAGTTGCGCTCGCGGTCTGTGGGCTTGGCGACGTAGGTCTTCATGACGTGAAAAAGGCGCCACGCGAACCTATCGCGCGACGCGAGAGCCGCATGATAGGGGATTACTCCCACTCGATGGTCCCAGGCGGCTTCGACGTGATGTCGAGGACCACCCGGTTGACCTCGCGCAGCTCGCCGATCATGCGCGAGGCGATCGTCTCCAAAAGGTCATAGGGCAGCCGCGCCCAGTCGGCGGTCATCGCGTCGTCGGAGGTGACCGCGCGGATCACGACGACGTACCCGTAGGTGCGCTCGTCGCCTTGGACGCCGACGGTGCGGACGTCGGGGAGCACGCAGAAGGACTGCCAGAGCTCGCGGTAGAGGCCGGCGCGGCGGATCTCGTCCTGCAGGATGTGGTCGGCCTCGCGCAGCACGTCGAGGCGCTCCCGAGTCGCTTCGCCCCCGACGATCCGGATCGCCAGGCCCGGGCCGGGGAAGGGCTGGCGCCAGACGAGACGCTCGGGCAGGCCGAGCTCGGCGCCGACGGCGCGCACCTCGTCCTTGAAGAGCGCGCGCAGAGGCTCGACCAGCTCGAAGCGCAGGTCGTCGGGCAGACCGCCGACGTTGTGGTGGGACTTGATCGTCGCCGCTCCCGTACCCCCGCCGGACTCGATCACGTCGGAGTAGAGCGTGCCCTGCACCAGGAAGGGCGCCCCGTCGAGCCGCGCGGCCTCCTCCTCGAAGACGCGGATGAACTCAGCCCCGATCGCCTTGCGCTTGGCCTCGGGCTCGGTGACCCCCCGCAGCCTGCTCAGGAACCGCTCCTCGGCGTCGACCGCGACGAGCGGCACCCGGAAGGTGTCGCGAAAGGTCGCGATCACCTGCTCGCCCTCGTCCTTGCGCATCAGGCCGTGGTCGACGAACACGCAGGTCAGCTGGTCGCCCACCGCGCGGTGCACGAGCAGGGCGGCCACAGAGGAGTCGACGCCGCCGGAGAGGCCGCAGATCACCCGCCCGGTCCCCACCTGCGCGCGGATGCGCGCGACCTGGTCCTCCACGATCGACGCCGCCGACCACGTCGGGGGGCAGGCGCACACCTCCGTGAGGAAGCGCTCGAGGATCGCCTGGCCGTAGGGGGTGTGGACGACCTCGGGGTGAAACTGGATGCCGTAGATGCCTCGCTCGACGTGCTCGACCGCGACCACCGGTGAGGTGGAGGTGTGCGCGAGCGCGGTGAAGCCGGGCGGCGCCTCGTAGACGGTGTCGCGGTGGGACATCCAGCAGGTCTGCTCGCGCGGCGTTTCCCGCAGCAGCACCCCGTGCTCGTCCACCGTCAGGTCGGAGCGCCCGAATTCCCCCACCTCCGCCTGCTCGACCCGCCCGCCGAGGTCGTGCACGAGCAGCTGCATCCCGTAACAGATGCCGAGCACCGGGACTCCGAGCTCCAGCAGGCCAAGCTCCAGGCGCGGCGCGTCCGGCGCGTACACCGACGCGGGGCCGCCGGAGAGGATGATCCCGCGCGGGCGGCGCGCCGCGATCTCCGCGAGCGGCACGTGGTGGGGCACCAATTCCGAGAACACCCCGCACTCGCGCACGCGGCGGGCGATCAGCTGCGAGTACTGACCGCCGTAGTCGATGACCACCACCGCATCCGTGTGCAGCGGGCTTCGTCAGCCGCTCCTCGACCACCGAGGGCCGATACGCGACAGGCGTCGACGGCTCACTCATTGACGAGCGCGGCCGCCTTCCCGTTCACCGCGCCCATGCCGACGCCCTGGTCGCGTTGCAGCGCCTTGCCCTCGGTCTGCAGCGCGGGCGCGACGACGACCTCGGCGCGGTTGAACTCGGCGAGGTCCTTGTGCCCGCAGGTGGCCATCGAGGTGCGCAGGCCGCCGAACAGGTTGAAGGTGCCGTCGTTCTCGCGCGCGGGTCCGACGAGGATCTCCTCGAGCGTGCCGTTCTGGGCGGTGGCGACGCGCGCCCCGCGGGGGAGCGTGGGATGGAACGTGGCCATCCCCCAATGGAAGCCGTGCCCGGGCGCTTCGTAGGCGCGGGCGAGCGGCGAGCCGATCATCACCGCGTCGGCGCCGAGCGCGATCGCCTTGGAGACGTCGCCGCCGTTGCTCATGCCGCCGTCGGCGATCACCATCGAGTAGTCGCCGGTCTCCAGCATGTGCGTGGAGCGCGCGTGCGCGACGTCGGCGATCGCGGTGGCCTGGGGCACGCCGATGCCGAGCACCCCGCGCGTGGTGCAGGCCGCGCCCGGGCCCGACCCCGACGAGCACGCCGGCGGCGCCGGTGCGCATCAGGTGAAGGCCGGTGTGGTAGGAGGCGCAGCCGCCGACGACGACGGGCACGTCGAGGGAGGGGATGAACTCCTTGAGGTTGAGCGGCTCGGAGACCGTGGAGACGTGTTCGCCGGAGACGACCGTGCCCTGGATCACGAGCACGTCGAGGCCGGCCTCCAGCGCGATCTCGTGGTAGCGCAGCACCCGCTGGGGGGTCAGCGAGGCGGCAACGACGACCTTCTGCTGCCTTGATCTCCTGGATGCGCTGGGCGATCAGCTCGGGCTTGACGGGCTCGCGGTAGATCTCCTGCATCTCGCGCGTGGCGAGATTCCTTGGGCAGCGCCGCGATCCGCTCGCAGCTGGGCGTCGGCGTCCTCGTAGCGCGTGAAGATGCCCTCGAGGTTGAGCACCGCCAGGCCGCCGAGGCGGCCGATGATGCCGGCGGTGGTCGGGCGAGACGACCCCGTCCATCGCGGAGGCCATCATCGGCAGCTCGAACTGGTAGGGCCCAAGCTTCCAGGAGATGTCGATGTCGTCAGGGTCGCGCGTGCGCCGCGAGGGCACGATCGCGATGTCGTCGAATCCGTATGCGCGGCGGGCTTTCTTGCCGCGGCCGATCTCGATCTCCATCTCTGCATCATTACAGCTCGCCCGGACAGGCGCCGGGAGGTGAGATCGCGCAGGAGGACGTCGATATCCTCGCCGTATGAGCGACGCGAATCCGACCGGAGATGGAGGCGGGCCGCGAAGGAGTTCGACGGCGAGACCAGGGTGAGCCAGGCAGGCCCGAGTGGGGGCTGAAGCCGCCAAGCTGGACAGGCCGCGGATAGGGCGGGCCGCCAGGGAGGCAAGCCTCGAGCGGATAGGCCACGGACCAGCGGGCGCCTCAGGGAGGCAAGCCACCGACGGGCAGGCCGGCCTCCTACGACCCGCGCGCGATCGAGCAGCGCCGCCAGCGCGAGTGGGAGGCGCGCGACGCGTTCCGCACGCCCGCGGTCGCGAAAGCGGAGCAGAAGCGGCGTCTACATCAAGGCCTCGGCGCCGTTCACCTCGGGCAACGTGCACATCGGCCACGTGCGCAGCTACGCGATCGGAGACGCGTACGCGCGCTTCCAGCGCGCGCGAGGGGAGCCGGTGCTGTTCGCGTTCGGCTTCGACGCCTTCGGGCTGCCCGCGGAGCTGGGGGCGATCGCCAACGGGGAGTCCCCGGCCGAGTGGGTGACGCGGTGCGCGGAGCACATGACCGGCCAGCTCAAGCGGCTCGGGTTCTCGTTCGGGTGGGAGCGCACGTTCATGAGCTCCGACCCGGTCATGTACCGCTGGTCGCAGTGGCTCTTCCTGACGCTGCTGGAGGCCGGGCTGATCTACCACGGCAGCGGCAGCGTGGACTGGTGCGAGACGTGCCAGACGACGCTGGCGACGATCCAGGTCGAGGACGGCACGTGCTGGCGCTGCCACAACCCGGTGCGGCTGATCCAGCGCGCGCAGTGGTACCTGCGCGTCAGCGCCTACCTGGAGGAGAACGACAGCCGCCTGGGCGAGCTTCGGAAATGGGACGAGACGTCACTGGCGAGCCAGCGCTTCGTGCTGGGCCGCACGGATGGCATGGAGCTCGAGGCCACCCGCCGACGGGCGCGAGCTGACCGTGTTCACCCCCCACGCCGAGGCGCTGCGAGAGCGCGCGGTTCGTGCTGATAGCCCCAAGCACCCCGAGGTCGAGCGGTGGACGCGGGCGCCGCGGTGGAGGAGCTGGAGGAGATGCGCCAGGGTGGGTGGGAGCGCAGCTCGCGGGGCGCGGAGACGGTCGCGCTGGTGGACACCGGGTACACGGTGTCGCTGCCCGGCGGTCCGCCGCTGCCGCTGCTCGTGTCCCCCGCCGTGGACGAGCGCTTCGGCGCGACCGCGGTGCTTGGGATCCCTGAGCACGACCGCACCGACGAGCTGATCGCACAGCGGCTGTCCCCGGGGGGCGCGACTCCCAACGCGCACGTCGGCACTCCGCCTGGCAGTTTGAGCTCGCCCCGGCCTCCCCACGCGAACCCCGACGCGCACGCCGGCACTCCGCCTGGCAGTTTGAGCTCACCCCGGCCTCCCCACGCGAACTCCAACGCGCACGCCGGCACCCAGCCAGGCAGTTTGAGCTCGCCCCCGCCGCCCCACGCGAACTCCAACCCATCAAAAAAATCCTCGACGGCGTGCGGCCAACGGTGCGCTACAAGGCCAACGACTTCTCGATCTCCCGCCAGCGCTCGTGGGGGACGCCGATCCCGATCGTGTACTGCGAGAGCTGCGGGGCGGTGCCCGATGCCCAACGAGCAGCTGCCGGTGGAGCTGCCGCGCGATCTGAAACCGACCGGCGCCGGCAACCCGCTGGCGGAGAGCGAGGAGTTCGTGCAACACGACCTGCCCCCGCTGCGGCGGGCCGGCCAAGCGCGAGACGGACACGCTGGACTGCCACTTCGACGCGCTGTGGCTGTGGATTCCCGCGTGCGTGCCCGCCTCCGAGCGCGAGCGCCCGCTGGAGGAGATCCTCGCGCTGCGACGACCTGCGCGCGTGGCTGCCCTCCGAGCGGCTCGTGGCGGGCAGGGACAGCGGCAACTTCATGTTCGACCAGCGCATCACCACGAAGGCGCTGCGCGACATCGGCCCGCTCGCGTTCCTCGCCGACGGCGAGCCGTTCGCGGGCGCGCTGATGCACGAGATGGTGATTCGCGACGGGCGCAAGATGTGAAAGCACCTCGGCAACGTCGTGGACCCCGACGAGCTGGTCGAGTCCTTCGGCGCGGACACCGTGCGGATGGCAGTGCTGTGGGCGGCGCGGCCGCAGAAGTCGCTGAACTGGAGCGACTCCGCGGTGCAGTTCTGCAGCGCGTTCCTGCACAACCTGTGGGCGTACTCCCAGGCCCGCTTCGCGCAGGACGTCGAGGACTCCCCGGAGCTCGACCCGCGCCGCACCGAGCACCTGCGCAAGCGCCTGGAGAAATGGTGCGACACCGCGGTGGAGAAGATCACCGAGGAGCTCGCGGCCCTGGAGATGCACAGCGCGGTGCGCAACGCGATCCGCCTGCTGGACCGCATCAAGGACTACGAGAAGCGCGTGTCAAGCACAGCGGCGCGCTGTGCCGCGAGGACCACGAGGCGCTGCGCGCGGCGCTGGGGCTGCAGGCGCGGGTGCTGATGCCGTTCGCCCCGCACGTCGGCGAGGAGCTGTGGGGTCGCTCGGGCCTCGGCCGAGCCGGGGGTCGTCCCGCCGTGGCCGCAGATTCCCGCGCAGCAGAGTCCGGCGCCGGAGAGACCCGCGGCGGAGAGGCCCGAGACCGAGAGGCCCGCGGCGGAGAGAAACAGCCCGGTGGCGGTGGCGGCGCGCACCGATCCCAAGTCTGCGGAGATTCACTGAATATGACCATTCCGACGACCGCACGCTCTGCGATCATGTGAGGAGAAGCGGATGACCACTGCACGAGACCACGCCGGGGACTGCCAGCGGACCCGCTCCTGCGCGACCGAGCTGGTGTGCCGCAAATGCGAGGTGCGCACGCCCACTGGCCGACGGCGGGGCGTACTGTCCGCAGTGCGGCAAGAGTCTCGACGTCGACTACGACTACGAGCTCGCCACCCAGCGCATCCGCGAGACGCCGATGCAGGAGCGCCCGCTGAACATCTGGTTCCTGGAGGAGCTGCTGCCGATCCACGACGCCGTCGGCACGGTGCGAGTCGGCGAGTACGCGGGCTTCACGCCGCTGATCAGGGCCGACCGGCTGGGCGCCGCGGTGGGCCTGCGCAACCTGTACCTCAAGGACGACACCACCTCCCGCCCGAGCCTCTCCTACAAGGACCGCGTGGTGAGCATGGCGGTGGCGCGCCTTTTGGAGCTCGGCCGCAGGCGAGATCGGGTGCGTCTCGACCGGCAACGTCGGCACCGCCGTGGCGGCGCTGGCGGCGAAGGCGGGGGTGGCGGCATACGTGTTCTACCCCAACCGCCTGGAGTCCACCAAGGCGCACGCCTGCCGCGCGCTCGGCGCGAAGGTGTGCCAGGTGGAGGGCAACTACGACGAAGCCAACAAAGCGTGCCGCGCGCTCGCGGAAGCGACCGGCCTGGAGTTCGCGAACATCACGCTGCGCCCCTTCTACGCCGAGGGGGCCAAGACGGAGGCGTACGAGATCGTGCAGCAGCTCGGGTGGCAGGCGCCCGACCACATCGTCACTGCGGCCGCCGGAGGCACGCTCTCCTCACGCATCCACAAGGGCCTGCAGGAGCTCGAGACGGTGGGCCTCGCGCAGACTGCCCACACGAAGATCGACATCGCCCAGCCCGAGGGCTGCAACCCGATCGCCGAGGCGATCCTCACCGGCGCCTCGGAGATCGACCCCGTCAAACCGACCACGAAGGCCCACTCGCTGGGGATCGGCTCGCCCGGCGACGGGGTGTTCGTGATCGACGCCGTCCGCAGCCGCGGCGGCACCGCGGCCGCGGTGAGCGATAGGGAAATCTTTGCGGGCATCGACCTGCTGGCCGCGACCGAGGGCATCCTCACCGAGCCCGCAGGCGGCACCACCGTGGCGGTCGTCAAGAAGCTCGCCGCCGAAGGGCGCCTGGACCCCGACGAGACCGTGGTGGCGATCATCACCGGCAACGGGCTGAAGACCCTCTACGAGCACCCCGCCAAGCCGTGGCCGGACAAGGTGCAGTGCGACACCGAGACGATGCGCGCGGTGCTCGAGGGCTTCCAGCGCGAAGCCGGTCTCGCCCGCCAAGACGCACGCGTAGGTCCCGCGCGCCCCACAAGCGCGGGGTTGACCGTCGGCACGGGCCGGACCCAGAGCGGCGTGCCGGCCGGGGCTACCCGCGAGGCCCGCTGCACGGCCTGCGAACATGGCAGTCGTGGGACGACTCGACGACGTAGACCTGAGCCTCACCCTCTCGCGCGCGGAGTCCGAGCGGCGCCTGGCCGATCTGCAGCAGCGCCTGCTGATGCTGCGACTGGTCCTCGCGGGGTTGCGCGGCGAGGACGGCCTGGGTCCGCCGGTGTGCGTCCTGTTCGAGGGCTGGGACGCCTCCGGCAAGGGCGGCGCGATCAAGCGTCTCGGTGGCGCCACTCGACCCGCGCCACGTGCGTGTTGCACAGTTCGCCGCGCCCGACGAGACCGCCAAGCGCCACCACTTCCTGTGGCGCTTCTGGCCAGCGCTGCCGGGACGGGGCGGGTTCACTGTGCTCGACCGCTCGTGGTACGGGCGCGTGCTGGTGGAGCGCGTGGACGAGCTCACCCCCGAGCCGGAGTGGAGACGCGCGTACGACGAAATCGTCGAGTTCGAGCGGATGCTCACCGCCGAAGGCACCGTGCTCATCAAGTTCTGGATGCACATCTCCAGCGACGAGCAGCTCAAGCGCTTTGAAGCGCGCGCCGCCGACCCGCTGAAGAGCTGGAAGCTGGCCCCCGAGGACTGGCGCAACCGCGGCCAGCGCGAGCTCTACGTGCAGGCGCTGGAGGAGGCGTTCGAGCGCACCGACTCCAAGCACGCCCGCTGGCACACGGTCGCCGCGGAGTCCAAGCACTACGCGCGCGTGCACGTGCTCGAAACCGTCAACGGTGAGATCGAACACGCACTGCGCCACGCCGGCGTGAAGCTCCCCGAGGCGTAGAGCGGGATGGGCCCAGAGGCGAGAGTCGCTACCGGCCAGACGGCCACGGTGGGCACAACGAGCGGCGGCCCACCCGCCAAGGACCGCTACAAGTGGATCGCGCTGTCGAACGTCACGCTCGGGGTGCTGCTCGCGACGCTCGACGGGTCGATCGTGCTGATCGCGATGCCCGACATCTTCCGCGGCATCCACCTCGACCCGCTGGTGCCGGCGAACAGCTTCTACCTGCTGTGGATGATCCTCGGCTTCCTCGTCGTCACGAGCGTGCTGGTCGTCAGCTTCGGGCGCCTCGGCGACATGTTCGGGCGCGTGCGCATGTACAACCTCGGCTTCGTCGTCTACACGCTGGCCTCGCTGGTGCTGACGGTCGACTGGCTGACGGGGCCGTCCGGCGCGCTCTACCTGATCGGCTTCCGGCGTCGTGCAGGGCGTCGGCGCCGCGTTCCTGCTGGCCAACTCGGCGGCGATCCTCACCGACGCGTTCCCCGCCAACCAGCGCGGGCATGGCGCTCGGCATCAACAACATCGTCGGCGTCAGCGGGATGTTCATCGGCCTCGTGCTCGGCGGCATGCTCGCGCCGATCGACTGGCGCCTGGTGTTCCTGATCTCGGTGCCGGTCGGCCTGTTCGGCACGGTCTGGGCGTACCTCAAGCTCGAGGAGCGCAGCACGCCCAAGCGGGCGCCGATCGACTGGTGGGGCAACCTCACGTTCGCGGTCGGGCTGGTGCTGATCATGGTGTCGGTCACCTACGGCATCCGCCCCTACGGCGGCCACGCGACCGGCTGGACCAGCCCGCGGGTGCTCGCGCCTGCTCGGCTGCGGGCGCGCGTGCCTGGTGGCGTTCGCGGTCATCGAGCGGCGCGTCGCGCGACCGATGTTCCGCCTGCCGCTGTTCCGCATCCGCGCGTTCACGTTCGGCACGCTCTCGACGTTCCTCTCCGCGGTCGCCCGCGGCGGACTGATGTTCATGCTGATCATCTGGCTGCAGGGCATCTGGCTGCCCCAGCACGGCTACGACTTCACCGAAACGCCGCTGTGGGCCGGCATCTACATGCTGCCGCTGACGATCGGGATGCTGGTCGCCGGGCCGATCTCCGGGTACCTCTCCGACCGCTTCGGCGCGCGCTGGTTCGCGACCGGCGGGATGCTCGGCGCCGGCGCTGAGCTTCGTCGCTGCTGTACCTGCTGCCGACCGACTTCTCCTACCCGCTGTTCGCGCGCGATGCTCGCGCTGATCGGCATCTCGATGGGGATGTTCGCCTCGCCCAACCGCGCGGCGGTGATGAACAGCCTGCCGCCCAGCGGACCGCGGCGCGGGCGGCGGGATGAACCAGACCTTCCAGAACTCCGCCCAGGTGCTCTCGATCGGGATCTTCTTCACGCTGATGATCCTCGGGCTGGCCGCGACGCTGCCGCACGACGATGGCCGCGGGCCTCGAGGCGCACGGCGTCGCTCGCCGACGACCGCGCACAGCGTCGCGCACCTGCCGCCGGTGTCGATCCTGTTCGCCGCGTTCCTCGGCTACAACCCGATCCAGCACCTGCTCGGCGCCCACGTGCTCGCGCACGCTCTCGGCCGCCAGCCGCGCGACGCTCACCGGCCGCGCGTTCTTCCCGCACCTGATCTCCGCGCCGTTTCGATGCGGCCTGCACGAGGCGTTCGCGTTCGCGATCGTCGCCTGCCTGGTCGCCGCGGCCGCCTCGCTGATGCGCGGCGGCAAGTACCTCTACACCGCGCCGGCGGCGCCACAGACCCCTGACGGTCGCGGGCAGGCCAACGGACGCGCGCCAGTCACTGCACAGACCAACGGACACACACCGAGCACTACAGCGGGCACACTCACGGAAGTCCCAACCAAGGAGCAGCAGCACGCGGGTTGAGGGCTACGGCCGGCACTACGTCCGACGGGCTGAGCCGCTCGGTCTACGTGTGCTGTGACGCGGGTGCGGGCGCAGGCGCAGCACCGAGGGCGCCGTTGCCCGAGAGCTTGCGCAGGAACGCCTCGGTGGCCGCCGCGTCGAGCGGGCGGGCGAACAGGAAGCCCTGCCCGCTGTCGCAGTCCTCGTCGCGCAGCAGCGAGAGCTCGTGCTGCTGCTCGATGCCCTCGGCGAACGTCTCGATCGAGAGCGCCTTGCCGAGCTGCACGAGCGTGTGGATCAGCGTCTCGCCCTCCTTGTTGTGCTTCAGGCCGGAGATGAACGAGCGGTCGATCTTCAGCGCGTCGACGGGGAAGCGCTGGAGGTGGGCGAGCGAGGAGTAGCCGGTGCCGAAGTCGTCGATCGCGATGCGCACGCCGAGCTCCTTGATCGCGGTGAGGCGGCGGGCGGTCTCCTCGACGTTGCGCATCAGCGTCGTCTCGGTGATCTCGATCGTCAGCGCCTCCGGGGTCCAGGCCGCTGTGCCGAGAGCGCGCCTTCGATGTCGCTCGATGAGCTGGTCGGTGTCGAGCTGGCGTGCGGAGACGTTGACGGCCATCGCCGATCGGGTAGCCCGGCCGCGCGCCACGCGGCGCCCTGGCGGCAGGCCTCTCCGAGCACCCACGCTGCCGACCTCGCACGATCAGCCCCGTCTCCTCGAGCAGCGGGATGAAGTCGTCGGGCTGCACGATGCCGCGCACCGGGTGGCTGCCAGCGGATCAGCGCCTCGACGCCCGTTGGGGCTCATGTCGCTGAGGTCGAGCGTGGGCTGGTAGGCGAGGAAGAACTCGTCGTTCGCGAGCGCCTCGCGCAGGTCCATCTCGAGCTCCATGCGGTTCTGCACGGTGTCCTGCATGCCGCTCTCGAACACGACGTAGCGGTTCTTGCCGTCCCACTTGGCGCGGTACATCGCGATGTCGGCGTCGCGCAGCAGCTCCTCGGCCGAGGTGCGCTCGCCCGACGCGATGCCGATGCTCGCGCGTCACGGTCACGCGCGTCTGCCCGTCCGCGCCGAGCTTGAACGGCTGCTTGAGCGCGTCGAGCAGGCGCTCGGCGATCAGCTCGGGGCCGGCCGCCAGCGAGAGGTCCTCGGAGATCACGACGAACTCGTCGCCGCCGAGGCGCCCGAGCGCGTCGGCCGGCGCGGATCACGCCGTCGAGGCGCGCCGCGACCGCCTGCAGCAGCTCGTCGCCGACGCCGTGCCCGAGCGTGTCGTTGATGCTCTTGAAGTTGTCGAGGTCGATGAACAGCGCCGCCACCGGCGTCTGGCTGCGGCGCGAGCGCGCGAGCATCTGCTCGACGCGGTCGAGGATCAGCGTGCGGTTGGGCAGGCCGGTCAGCGGGTCGTGGGTGGCCAGGAACGCGAGCTCCTCCTCGCGCCGGGTGAGCTCCTCGTCGGTGCGCTGGCGCTCGGTCTCGAAGCACTCGCACATCCGCAGCAGGCTGAACTCGAGGCTCAGCTGCAGGATGTTCAGCGCCTCGGGCGAGCGCCTCGGGCGGAGTACTCCAGCTGCGCGGCGCTCTCGCGCAGCACCTCGGCCATCGACGTTGCGCCACCAGAGGCAGCGCCTGGTCACCTCGTTCAGCGACGCCGCGCGGTGGGCGGCGAGCTCGCCGAAGATCTGCCAGGTTTCCTGGCCGGCCTCGCGCGCGACCTCCATGCCCTCGCCCGCCATCCACCGCGCGACCGCGATCGTCGAGCTGCGGCTGATCCGCTCGAAGCTGTCCTGCACGACGCGCGTCGACGTCGTGGCCCTGCTCCCGAGGTGCGCGCGACGGTCCGCTCGAGCACCTCCTCGGTGCGCGCCTTCAGCGTCTCGCCGAGACGACCGAGCTCCTCACCAGACTGCTCGCCGCCAGCGCCGGGGTGCTCGACCGCAACGGTCGGCGGCAGCGGCACTCGCAGCTCGTCCCTTCCAGAACTTGAGACCCTCAGCAGACATCTCAGCTCATCATCGGCGCGGGGAGCCCAATCTTTACAGTCGAACTAGAAAGACCCCGCCGGAGCGGGGCTTTTCCTTAGCGAGTCGACAAGCGGGATTCTGTCGTGAGCAGCCATCCATCTAAGCGGCCTACCTGGACCTGGGCGGGCAGCCTGCAAACGGTCCGGTCTGGCCTTGCATCGGGTGGGGTTTGCCCAGCCGCCGCGTCACCGCGACGCTGGTGCGCTCTTACCGCACCATTTCACCCTTGCCCACCAGCCGTTCACGTGGGACGGCCGGTGTCGGCGGTTTGTTTCTGTGGCACTTTCCCGCGGGTTTCCCCGGGTCGATAGTTCGACCACCTTGCCCTGTGATGTCCGGACTTTCCTCGAAGACCTCGTCGGCCTCCGCGGCTGCTTGACCTGCGCCAATCAACTTAGCGCGCCGTAAGCCCGTTGTGAAGGCCGCACGTCGGACCTCCGCGTTGCATACGGCAGGGTTTGAGCTCGCGGCGCGCGTTCGTTCAGCAGTCCAGCGCCTCAGCGTAGCGGTGCCGTCGTCCTCGAGCTCCCCGTTCGAGTCGGGGCCTCTGCTCCAGGTTCTTCACCAGCGCGCCACGGGAGGCCGTCACGCCGCCACAGGACGTCATCTTCCCGCCGGACATTGGGCAGCGCACGACTCGCCGTCGCTCAGCGCCACCCACATATCGGTGATCAGGTCGTCGAACGTATGACGCCGGGTGTCTCTCCCGGACGGCGGACTCAACCCCGCTGGTCGCCTCCCCGTAGACGGCCACTTGGTCCGCCTGCTTGCCGGCCGACTGTCCTCTCGGCTGTGTGTCGGTCGGTGTGCTCCCGCACGGCGCTCTCCAATGCCGGAGAACCTCCCGCCCCGGGAGACCGCGAAACCGGCGGAGGCCTCGTCGCTGCGCCGGGTAGAAGGCGCCACCCATCAGAGGCTCCTGAGCAGTCCAACCACGCGCCCCAGCACCTTGACCTCCTTGCTGCGGATCGGCTCCATGGTCTCGTTCTCGGGTTGCAGGCGAATGTGATCGGATTCGCGGAAGAAGCGCTTGACGGTCGCCTCCTCCCCCAGTAGTGCCACGACGATCTCGCCTTCCCGGGCGGTCTCCTGGGGTCGCACCACCACGAAGTCGCCCTCGAGGATGCCGGCGTTCTTCATCGAGTCTCCCCGTATGCGTAGGAGATACTCCCCATCCCCGGCCTCCGCCACTTCGGGGACAGAGATGTACTTCTCGATGTTCTCCTCCGCCAGTACCGGCTGGCCGGCCGCGACCGAGCCCACCAGGGGCAGGCCTTCGGTGCGCACGATCGAGCGCACGCTGTCCACCGCGTTGCCTACCGCCCGATCGAGCAGCTCGATCGCGCGCGGCTTGGAGGGATCGCGACGCAATAGGCCGATCTTCTCCAAGTTGCGAGGTGGGCGTGTACGGTCGAAGAGGAGGCGAGGCCGACTGCCTTGCCGATGTCGCGCACGGTGGGGGGATAGCCGTACTTGGCGGAGTACTTGTCGATGAAGTCGAAGATCTCCTGCTGGCGCTTGGTCAGATCCATGATCTCTTGGTCCCTTGGTCGGCTGGACTGGAAGGGTGGAACGAACATGTGTTCGTACAGTAGCGCCGCCCGCGGACGGACGCAAGGGGCGCTCGTGCGATTGACCGCTCGGGCGCCGCTTCGATGGCCCTAGGCGAGGGGCCGGACCCACCGCCGACGGGCGGACTCCTCCAGCGACTCCCCAGCCAAAGGGCAGCGGATGGAGCGGGCCGGCGGGGCTCTATACTCGCCCACTCTGCGCCCGTGGCGGAATTGGTAGACGCGCAAGGTTGAGGGCCTTGTGGAGATTGTTCTCCGTGGTGGTTCGAGTCCACTCGGGCGCATTGGCACCGCTCGTGACCCCGATTCGTTCAAGCTACAGCGGCGAACTCCCGCTCGACCTCACCATCCACGGTGCGCTGAAAGCAGACGAGCAGCTCCTCGTCCAGCACGGCGGCGATCCGCTGCAAGGTAGGCAGCTGCGGGATATGCGTGCCCTTCTTGAGCCGCGACACCGCACTGTGCGAGGTCCCCGCAGCCTTGGCGACCTCTTCCTGAGTCAGCCCCAGCTCGAACCGCCGTTCACGAAGATGCGCAGCGATCGGGCTGACCTCGCGCAAAGCGCGAATGCGCGCGTATTCAGCACGGGCGTCACGGTACGCCTCGCTGCGATCAGCACGGCCACCCGCTGCCTCGACAGCGGGACGGCCGACAGGGCTTCGGACGGTGTCGCTCACGAGCCATAGCTTATCACGAATGGTAAATCGGTCAACCTCGCCGCGACTTCGGCGGAGCATCCCGGCCAGCCGCCCGCGGAGGACGACGGCGTTCCGCGTCCATCCTCGCCCGAAAGTCGGCCATCCGCCTCTTGGCCGTCTCACGGTCACGCGCCGGCACAGCGCCTGTGTTCTTCTCGAAGGCGTGGAGCAGGACAACCAGGTTGCCGGATCGCTGATAGAGCAACCGGTAGCGAGTGCGAGCAAACCGAACCCGCAGCTCGCGTAGCTCTCCGTCGATCTGCGAGGTGATCGGGAACTCCGGCGGCGGCGCATCGGCCTGCCTCCCGTTCAGGTGCTCCTCAATCGCATCGTCGATCTTCGCCGCCGCAAGCGGCTGGGCCTTCAACAACTCCTCCAAGAAGATGTCGACCGGCTCGCGACCGTTGGCGTCTCGATAGAAGACCGCCTGTATCCGCCCTCGTAGCGTCCGAGCACGAGCTACCGAGGGAGCGGTGGATATACGCCTGCGTGACGGCATGAAGCTTGAGGCTAGAAGCCGGCCCGGCGCATCAGCTTCGAGCGTGTCGCCAGCTCCTCGCCCTCTACGACACCGACAATCTGATGCGGTACCTCTGGAACGCGCCCCTGCGAGCCCGCACTTCGAGCACGGCCTGATGCTCCCGCCCGTGCCAGGCAGCCCCAATCGCGCGCCATCCACGCCCCGCAATACGCAGTGCTCCGCTTGCGCCTCATCGATGGTCTGACGTTGGCCGCGGCGTTCACGCTGCGACATTCGAGCATCTGCCGGACGGCGACCTGGACGCACCTCTAATCTCGGAGACGAGCCTGGGTTCGCCAGGAGTCGCGACGGCGGTCATCAGCCGGAGCGCGTTGGAGCTTGACCGACATCCTCTGTGGCGTCCAGTGCTTCCCCGTTCAGCACCTCCTCAGCCTGCGGCCCGCTTTCGAGCTGGAGCGGCGCTGCCTGCGGCACGACATGCACGTGCGCCGGGGTCAGCTCGTGCACGAATCCCTCCCACGCCTGCAAGGCTGGCTGTATCTGTGCTGGCGCAGTGAAGATCGTCCAGACGACGCCTGCGATAGCAAACACGCGCTTGAGGCTGGGAGCCGCTCGCGCCTTCTCGTCGGTCGCCCTCGCGACATCCACCGCGCCCATGAGGGCTTCGGTGGCGCGCTTCACGGCCAGCGGACCTCCGAGGCGGACATGCCTCAGCGCCGTTTCGACCTCGGAGAGGCGCTGGACAATTAGGTGGGCGATGTCAGCGGGCAGCTCGGCGGCGGCCATGGGCCTCCTCGGTGGCGGCGCGAAGCAGCTCCGACAACTCGGTTCGCGTCGCCTCATCAGGAGTGGGCCCGTCAGGGGCAGCGATGGCCAGGGCGTCGGCCAGGCTCCCGAGTGCGAGGTATGACTGATCGCTTGGCAGGATGGATTCGACCGCATGGTTGAAGGGTTGCGCAAGCGGAAACGTTGATGTGAGCCACTCCTGCCTGTACTGGGCGACGACGGCGGCGAGCCGCTCGCGCCCCTCGCTCTGCACGACCCGATCGAGCTGTGGCACGAGTCCGATGTACGCACCGATGCTCTCGATTGGGACACCAAGGATCTTTCCCCAGGCCGCAGAGATCGTCTCGTCCGACATTGATCGCAGCTCGCCTATCAGCAGGTAGAGACGTCCGGCTGGGTTGTTCGCGATGTCCTCCATCCCGAAGGCAAGATACGGGGTCTACGGTGCTAATGGCGTGCGAACATGCCTCACACCGCCCGGCACCGTTCGCGCCGACAAGCCGACGCCATAGCTGCTCCCCGGCGATCGACGCGACACCTTATGCGCTGCGCCACGCCAGCACGTACCGCGCCCTCGTCACCCTCACGAACAGCGGCTCCCGCCTGCGCACACCGTATGCCAAACACGAGCTGATCGAGTTCTCGGACACGGGATGGCCGAGCAGCGCCTCGACGCCCAACCGGACCTCCTGTCCACACATCGGCCGCTGGGCCATAGCCAGAACCTTGACGACGGCGCGCTGCACCACGCCGTTGCCCAGCCGCCCCGACGCCGGCTCCAGCACGACCGACTCCCGCAGCCTCCTCGGTTCCGGCCGGACGACGGCAGCCGCCTCGAACACCGCCGCCAGGGCCGACGAGGGGTTTGAGGGCTGTCCTACCAAGTGCATTTCGGCAGGGTTGAACGTCGCTAATCGAACCACGCGCTCGTGGCCAGCGTCCCGTAGCCCGTGCGGCAACCATCCTTACGTACGTCCGATGACGTACAATACGGGCATGGCGTCCAAGACCGAGCGACTGAGCCTCCGCCTGACCCCCACGCAGGACACGGTGCTGCGCCGCGCCGCAGAGGCCCGCGGCGAGTCGACCAGCGACTACGTGTTGCGCCATGCCGTGGAAGCCGCCGAGCTCGACCTCGCCGATCGTCGCGTGTTCGCCCTCGACGATGCGGCCTGGAACGAGCTGCAGGGTCTGCTCTCCGCGACGCCATCGCAGCTTCCGCCAGCAATGACCAGGCTGCTCTCCCAACAGTCGGTGCTCGAGCGACCTGGACGTTGACCTACAGCGGCCCAACCCTGCTGACCAGCGAGCACAGGCTGGAGGGGTTCGATTGTGGCGAGCCTGCACTCAATGACTGGCTCGCACGCCGAGCGCTCGGCAACCAGGCGGCCGGCACCAGCCGCACATGGGTCGTGATCGACGAGCCAACCAGGATGGTCGTGGCGTACTACGCATCCTCTACCGCTTCGGTGATGCGCGCTGCGGCGCCGCGGCGCATCGCCCGCGACCAGCCCGCCGATCTGCCAGCGATCCTGCTTGGGCGAATGGCCGTCGACAGCCGCCACCAGGGCAAGGGCCTTGGCGGAGCCATGCTCAAGCACTTCATGATGAAGGCAATCGAGGTCTCCGAGAAAGTTGGGGTGAGGCTCGTCCTCGTCCACGCCAAGGACGAGCAAGCAAAGGACTTCTACCGGCATCACGGCTTCATCGAGTCGCCGATCGACCCACTCACCCTGATGATGCTGCTTTCCTTCGACCGGTCGTGACCCACGATCTAGTCGAAGCTGAGAGCCTTATCCCTGATCGTCGCGGCAGCATCGTCGGTGATTGCTATCGACGCCCTCCTGAGGTGACAAGGGTCTCGATGTCCCCATTTGCATCGGCCTCAAGCCAACCGAACGGCAGGGGTCGATCCCAACGGGCGGCCCCCGCCTATGTAGCTGCTAGAATGACTTTGTGACGCTACCAGCGCGAACGTACGAGGTCGGTGTGCGTGCGCTGCACGATCGCCTGAGTGAGTACTTGGAGCACGTTCAGGGTGGCGCAGAGGTACTTGTCACGCGCCGCGGGCAACCGATCGCCCGCCTGTCCGCGGTCAAGGAGAGCGATCCTCTGCATGATCTCGTGCGCCGCGGCCTCGTTACACCGCCGAGCCGCCAGCGGACCGCGCGACGAGCGCAGGTGAAGGCACGCGGCCCGGTTTCCGAGCTAGTTGCCGAGCAACGCCGCTGATCCTCTACTTCGACACCTCGGCGCTCGTCAAGCTCGTGATCGCCGAGGAAGGGTCCGAGCTGGCGAGCGAACTATGGGCAACCCCACACCCTGGGATCTCGAGCATCCTCGCCTACCCGGAGGGTCGTGCGGCGCTCGCGGCCGCACGACGCGGCGCCCGGCTCACCGCCGCCGCCCACGGGCGGGCGCTTGAGGACTTCGAATCTCTGCACGGCGAACTGTCGCTCATTGGCATCGACCCGCAGTTGGCGCGCGAGGCCGGCGAGCTCGCCGAGAAGTTCGCTCTGCGCGGCTATGACGCAGTTCATCTCGCCAGCGCGTTGTCGGCTGGTGAGGCGATCGCGCTCGTCAGCTGGGACGAGGATCTCAGACGCGCCGCTGCGCGCAACGGATGCGCCCTGGCCCCACCCACGCAGACGTCGGCTGCCCGAGACGACCAGAAAAGGCCCTGAGGAGCCCGGAGGCATCGAGGATCTCTCGGAAGCAGCCTAGCGGTCAGCAGGCTTGTGCTCGCCTCAGCGCGCGGCGTCGCCGACGAGGCGCACTAGGAGCCGCACAGGATCACCCGCGAGCTCGGCGACGCCGCCTCTGACAACCGACGGCCAGCCTCCGCCAAGCTGCACGAGGTAGGCGTCCGTGGCGGCCCTGGCCTCGTCCAGGCCACCGGGCATCAGGTGGCCGTAGGTGTCGAACGTCATGGCGATCGTGGAGTGCCCCATAATGACCGACAGGGCCTTGGGGTTAAGGCGCAATCAGCAGCGAAGCGCACGTGTGCCGCGCCTCGTGAAGCGTGATCGGCTCCAGCGCGTCCTCGCGCGCCTTTACGTGGATGACCTTCGGCTGTCCGCCGGACTCAGGGTTCGCGGCTTCCTTCCAGCCCCACGCGGCGAGCGCATTGCGGCGCACCGTTTCCGGGTTGAACGGCTCCGTCGCGGTGCGGCCGAACACCAGCGCGTCCCGGCCGCGGCCGGTGCGCGTCTTGTGCGTGGTCAGCTCGGCGGCGAGTGGGTCGAGGATCGGCACGCGCCGTTTGCCCGCCGCGCTCTTGGTGTCCTGCTCGCCCTCGATCGCGTCCCAACCGCGGGAGACGTGGATTACACGTGTTTCCAGATCCACATGGCTCCAGCGCAGCGCGCGCAGTTCGCCGCGGCGTAGGCCGGCGTAGAACGCGCACGCCCACAACGCCCGCTCACCCTCGGGGACGACGGCGATGAGCGCAGCGGCCTCAGCCGGGGTGGCGATGCGCTCACGCTTGCCGTCCGGCCGGCGCAGCTCCAAGCCCTTCGTCGGGTTGATCGTAACCCCCTCGTCGCGGCGGATCGCGCGGCGGTAGATCGCGCGCAACGGGTCAAGCGTGTTCTGCACCGTGCTCGCGCTGAGTCCTTCTGCGGTCAGCCGGTCGGCCAGTTCTTGCACGTCCGCGCGCCGCACGTCGGAGAGCCGCTTGTGGCTGAGCGTGGGCAGCACGCGCTTATCGAGGCCGACGCGGTAGCCGCGCAGCGTCGCCGGTTTGTACCGGCCGCCGGAAGCCGTCGGGATCGATCCGTCCTTCGCGCCGACCATGAACGCCTCCGCGGCCTCCCGGACGGTCGTCGCAGTCGGTGCGCGCAGCTCGTCGCGCTCGACGGCGCCTTCAGCGTCGCGCTTCCAGCGCTTCGCGGCGTCTTTCGCTCCGTGGCCGTGGAACAGCTTGCGTATGCGCGTCTTGTCGCGCTTGCTGTACACGGTCGCCTGCCACGGGCAGGAGTATTTGCCGCCCTTGCAGTGGCGGCCGTGGCGCTGTTCTAGTCGCTCGCCATCCGGGAGGAGGTAGCGGCCATAGCCATCTGGGCCCACGGTGGCGCCCGTGCCCTGCTGGGCCTGCTGCTCTCCGAGCCAGCTATACAGGCCCTCATCGTGCCGGGTGAGACTCCGCTCGATGAGGGCAAAGAAGAAGGCGGCGGCATCGCGTCGGTGCTCGAGATCGGGGATCGAGAGGCCCGGAGGCCGGCGGCCGGGAGCGCCGATCATCCGCCGACCGTGCTGGGAGAGAAACCACAGCGCCTCGGTGCACCCGCCCCGATGCGCGCGCGTCGGGTAGACGCGCGTCAGGAGCTCGTACGTCTCGAGCTTGGTAAGCCGGCGACGACAGGTGCGAAGGCCAGTGAAGAAGAGCAGATGAAGCTCTGAGGTGGAGAGAGGCTCGTGCTGGGACAGGCGATCGAGCAGCTCCCGGTCGCGGACGGTTGTAGGAGGCAGACTCGGCTTCACAGCCGCCGCCCGGGAAAGGGAAGGAACTGTTCATTGTCGGGGTTTGCCGACGAGCCCGGATCGCTGTCGTGGTGCGGGGTTGCGGGCGCCGGGGGTGCTCCGTCGGAGGGAGCATCGAACTGAGCATCCAACGGAGCACCCTGGGAACGGTCAACGTCGAGCGCTTCACCGTCCAGTTCATCGGCCTGAGCACGCCCCGGCGGCGGCTGCTCGATCCTCCCATAGCGTGAGCGGATCGCCGCCTCCACCACGCGGCGCTCAACGGCGTGCTCGCGGGCGCGCTTGCGGATCAGCCCGGCGGTATCGCCCGGCGTGGGCTTCGGCGGCGGGAGCGTCGCGGCCGTCGCGGCGGGCAGCTCGCGCGCCTCGTGCAGGATACGACACGCGATCGTGTACGAGCCAAGGTGCTGGAGGTCGTAGGCGTCAAGGCGCGGCTGGAAGTGCGGGGCCATCCGTTTCGCGTCCGCGGCCTGCAACGCGAAGCAAATCTTGGTCTGGCAGTTCGCGTCGATCGCCTCCACGAGACCGTGATCGGAGACCTGCGCAAGATGCTGGTGGGCGAGCACGAACCCGAGCCCATACCCGCGGGCCTGCGCGAGCGCGGTCGCCATCCCCTGCGGGAGGTGACAGAAGCGGTGGCACTCATCGATCAGGCACAGGAACGGCGGCCGGTCGCTCTGCGCGAGTGGGCCGAGGCGCTGCGCGGCCTGCCACGCGCGGTGCAACAGCACCGAGCCGATCATGTCCGCCGCGTCCTCCCCCAAGGTCTGCGGGAGTGAGACGAGCAGCCACCGCCCGCCGTCGATCCGCTCCCGCATGTCCGGCGCGGCGGGCTGGCAGAGCATGTTGCGCAGCGTGCGGTTCCCCAGCAGCGCCCGCAGCTTGTTCGACAGCGGCGCGAGCGCCTGCACCCTCGCGGGCTCGCTCAAGGTCTGCCACTGCCGCCAGAACACATCGAGCGCCACCGGGTCACTCGCCCGGTAACGGGAGCGCTCGCCGGGATCGGAGAGCAGCGTCAGCACGTCCGCGAGCGTCGGCGCCGGCCCGTCCGGGTCGCGGCCAACCAGCAGCGTGGTGAGCGCGGAGCGCAGGATGTCCTCGGTTCGCGGCCCCCAGAAGCGTGCGAACAGCCGCGCGAAGACGCCGCAGATCGCCTGCGCCTGCGTATCGCCCTCCCCCGGTGGACACGCGAGCAGGTTCAGCGCCGGCGGATGCGACTCGTCGCCGAGGTCGAGCAGGTCAACATCCTGCTCTCGCTCGCGGGGTACGCGGGCGAGGATGAACGCGGTCAGCTCGCCGGTCGGGTCGAGCACGATCCCGCCCATCCCGGCACGGATCGCTTCGACCGTCATGTTCAACAAGAGCGTGCTCTTGCCGCGGCCGGTCGGCCCGAGAACATGGGTGTGCTGCAGCAGCGCCCGCGGTTCAACGCGGACCTCGCGGTCGAACCCCGAGTGGTCGCTGCGACCCAGCAGCAACCCACACGAGGGAGCCTGCGCGACCGGTGCGACCCGGCGCGACGGCGCCTCGGTGAACGACAGGGGCGCGAGCGCGCTCTCCTCCGGGACCGCGATCAACGCTGCGGCCTCCGCGCTGCTCAACAACAACCGCGGCTTGACCGGCGGCAGGCAGCGCTCCAGCCGCCGCGCGCAGAAGGGCTCCCAGCGACGGCGCAGCCCGCCGAGCTCCTGGTACTGGCCGAACGCCGCGAGCAGCCCACCCAGCCGGCCGCGTGCCCGGCGTCGTCCGGTCGCCCACGCGCCGGCCCGGATCGTCGCGGCCAACAACGGCGTGCCCGCCTTCGCCTCAATTGCCCTGGCGCACTCCAGCGAGAACGGGTCCGCCACCTGTGCCGGCGCCGGCCTACCCATCGGGTGCGGCGACCCCGGAGTGAAAGCATCAACCACCCCGCCGAGCAGCGAGCCCAGCCCATCAAGTGCCCGCAGCGACAAGCTCGGCTGAAGCCCGCGGCCTGAGCGCAGCCGCGCGGCCTGCCTGCGCGCTTGCGCGCTCGCCGACCGCGCCGGGGCTTGCAACACAAGCTGAACGACACCGCCCTCTCCGGCCTCCTGCGCGCGCAGTGAAGCCAAGAGCTGCCCGGCCGGGTCGACGCGGTGATCCACGCGCAACGGGAGAAACCGCGAGCCCACCGCCACGAGACTCGCAACCCACACGCACACACCGCCGCCAGCTTCCGGCAGGGCTCCGCAGGCAGCCTCGACCGTGACGCCGCCGAGGGCCTGCTCGACCGCCGCCCGCACCTGCGCCGGGGCCAGGCCACCCGAGATGAACAAGCCGCACGCAGCCCGATCCTCCTGGGAGGACACCGACAGGGCGACCCACGGCCTCGCACCCAGCAACGGCCGGGGAAGACCACCCGCCAGCGTCCGCGCAAACGCCTCAAGCGCCGGGCGGGACACCCGTTCGCCGAGGCGGAGCTCCCACCAGCTACCGGCCGCCGCCAGACGATGCCGGCCCCACACGCGCCCCACCAGCACTGCAAGCAGCCCGACGGCGAGCAACCCCGCAGGTAGCCACCACGCGCGCCCAACGATCCCTGACAGCATCGAGGCGACAAGACCGGAGAGAAGGGGGCCAATGAACATTCCCGAAGGTGTACCCCTCATCGGCACCGGCATCTACTCGTTTGCGCGTGTACACGAGTACACGCGCAAACGAGTAGACAAACGCGCCGAAATGTGCTAGCCCGACTCTTGCAAGAAGCCGTTTGACGTGAGCGTTTGGTTGGTGATGGCGGGTCGGGGCGGTCGAGGATCGCAGTGCCGGCCACGGCTGCCTTCGGGGCGATGGCCCCGCCGCGCAGCCCGCCCCCCAGCACCCGAACCAGCGGCAGACCAGGCTGCGGGGCGTCAGGCAAGGGATGAGCGCGGGAGGCCATACCCTTAATGCGAGCTGGACCCCAAAAGTTCCAGCGGATTTGCCGGGTTGCAATGCGGCGCAGTCAAGCTCCTCCCCCACGATGCTCAGGTCGCGGTCTTCGTTGCGCACCCCGCGCAGCCCGCGTCCGATTACCGCCCCAAACTGGGCGAGGACGACCGTGATACGGCCATCGCCGTTAGACGGGAATTGCAGTGGCGGGTAAGTCATCGACCGGATCGAGCGTCTACGCTATTGCGTGAAAATGGCGGCTTCCAGTACTCCGATAGCTTCAAGGGTCCAGTTGAAACTCTGGGGCAGAGCCGCGCGCCTTTTACCGTAGATGGCATACAAGGGCTCCCAATCACCGGGGCCGAGTCGCAATGCAACCACGACTACTCCACCCTGACGGATCGCCGCCTTGATTGGCTCGTCGGGGTTACTAATCGTCGTCGCTTCCAGCCGCCCCATGTGCACCTCAGTAGTATTCGCCACGCTGCGTACGGAAGCCTCGCCACCACGCGCGCGTCGTCATCTGGTTGAGCCTTGAGCGCTCGACGCGCTCCTGCACCTGGCGATCATCCAGACCCTCCTCGGCAGCTTCCCAGCCCAGGCGGAAGGCTCGCTCCATGTGCCACTGCATGTACGGGTTGAGCTTGTCGTCGTACGTGCTCAAAGCGCCACGCTAGTGTCGGGTTCGGTGAACTCGTGGCGGCGTGACTCGCAGTGGCGGCCGAGAGGGCGGATGGGTCGTGGCGGGTCTCTCCGGGCGACGATTCAGGCCATTGACCTGCTCCTCAACTGCTTTCACGAACTCCCCGAACTCGGCTACCTTGGCCGAGGCGGCGTCGCGCATCGCCTTTCGCGTCTTCTTCGGCATTTCATCGAGTTGTTCTACCAATGTACGGTGCTCGCCCTTCAGTCCCTTGACCACATACGTTCCACCGACATTGAGATTGAGGACGACATCGCCCTGCGCGTCGTTCTCTTTCAAGCCGCTCTCGGCGGCGCGAGGTAGGCGCCATCTGGTGCATTACCGCCAAACTCAAGCGCCAGACTGGATAGCTGCTCGGCTGCATATCCCCACTCTCCGAATAGGCCGCCGCGAAGGTAGGAGACGAAGCCGGCGGGTACGATGAGCTGGGTGTTCATTGCCGGGAGGCGTGGGTGCCCTGCTGCCCACTCTCTACAGAGGGCACCCACGCTCTCTCTCGGTCGCACGCCAGGGCAGCGCCCGTTTCCCTTGCCTGTCCCTCGAAGAACGCGGGCCGGGCAGGAAGGCCCAGCCCGGCCCGGTAGCCCCCACGGATCGTGCGTCCTCGACGTGCGAGGGGCACGGGCGGGAGCTGGCAGCCGGCGGCGAGTTGAACCGTGAAGCGTCTGTCCAGCCCGCCGCCGTTTTGTCCTCGGAACACACGACGGTCACGCACGCAGCCGTGGCTTCCCTCGCCCTGGGTATTGAGGGCCACCCCCTTCTGTCCAGATTGAAGGGGTGGTCTGCCTGTCAGCCGGTCGCGGTCGCCGGCCCATTGGACGCAGTGCATAGCCATCGCCGACCCAATACTGCCGATCGTTGCGTTAGGTGTAAAGGCCGGGATGGGCATAGTCTCAACCCGGACAATTGATGTCGGAAGACAGCTTGATCGGCAGTCACAGACGCTGCGCCAGTGCCCTGTGGGGCCGATGGGGCAGGCCCTCTCGGCCCCACCTCGTCAAGGCCGACTCGCCACACTTGCCAGCCCAATCGGCTCGTCATTCTGCACCATGAAAGTGACCTCCTGATCCAAGCCCGGCTGCCCATCCAGCCGCGGATCGCCTGCTCAGGAGGTCACTTTCATTCATCGCCACGACGTGGCCGGGCTTGCCCCACCGTGAAACCGGCGCAAGCTTGAGTCCGGCTTACAAGCGCGGCGACCGCTACTTACCGCAGACGATCGTGATGTGTGTAGTTCGGTTCACCTTGACACGAGCATTTCTTGTTCCGCCTGGACCGCATTCAGCGACTTCGAGACGGTATGCACCGGGACGCGCCTTGAAAGAGAAGCGTCCCCGCTTGTTGGTGACGGTGGAGCTAGTGCTAAGCACGCCATCGGCGGTATACCTTTTTAGTTTCACTTCGCGGTTGCTCTGGGGCGATTCCTCGACCGGGCGCCGTGGAGCTGCCACCCTCGCAACAACCTCGCCTACGATGTTGCCGCCTGCGGACGCGGCCGACGCAATGGCAGTATGCGACGACCTTGAAGCCGTGGCGCCCACGTCGGGGCTAAGGTTCGCGTTGCTCGACGCACCGACGAGACCATATTCGAGGGTTGCGGGAGTTGGTTTTTCATTGCCAACGTATTCCTCCACGATCGCACCTGTACCAACTATTTGCTTAACCGCACGATATTTCCCAGTAGGTACAGCATCACCGTGACGAACGGCTTGGATATGTGCAGAGAGGATCTCCCCCGCCGGTGCTTCTTCGATAATTGTTTCCGTTGCCGGTGATGGTGCCGCTTGGCCCTTATCTCCTCCGGGCACCACACCAGGGGGTGCTTCGCCACCGCACTCTTGCCATTCCAGATCCCCAGGTGTGGCAATTTCGTGATTAGCTTTGTAGCAAATCTGCGGGACCCGTTCTTCGTTGCGATTCAAGGTTTTGACAGTTACTCCACTCCAGGCATACCAAGGACTGGAGCCATTCTGCCAGTACGCCACCTTGTCTAGCGCCGCGTCGTGTGGTTCATAGTAGTCAGCGACCTCTTGCCCAGCTTCCTGTTCCGACATACGGACCGACCAGCCGCCGTATTCGGCCACCTGACACCATGTTTCGGAGCCAGGAGAACAGCCCACATATACGTCCCAAACCCCGTTCTGAGCTGTGTCATACAAAAGATAGTTGGTGTATTGGTCATACGGCTGTTCGCCGGGCGAAATATAAATGTGCCACTGGCTTTTGGGACCATACGCGGCCCAGAAAGCATGTACACCGCAGCAGCTATAGCCTGCACCCGTCATATCCCCCGCCTCAACCCACTTCCCGGGGTATTTGCTGAACGACACCCACTCCTCATCAGAAGCGAATACTTCAGATTCTCCCCAGTCATAGCTAAGCGCCCCCGTGACCGCGACCTCATCTATAGAGCCGAGCGCGCTGCTTGCGCGACCGGCAAGCATGTAACAGTGGGTATCTTCACCTTCAAGCGGTGCCGTTGCTTCACATTTGTTTCCCCACGAATGGGCTGACGCCGAGCTTGTGAATATGAAAATACCCACCGACATCAAGATGATGAGGTGCGCTGCTCTCGACTTGTGCATCAATACCTCCTACCTAGTTCGGGTTGTCACGCTGGCGCCTCATATTCGCTGGGCACGGCGTCGGGTGGTGCAGAGGGCCAACCTTTGCTTCATTTCCGCCCCCAAATCCTTGCCCTAGTGGCAGAACTCGGTGAGCCGCACGGGGAAGCCGCAGATCGTCAGGCCCTCCGGGTGTCGATCTCATTGCTTCTGCGTGCTCGTCTTGATCGCGGGCTCGCTCTAGACCAGGACGCAGCTCGTCCATCACACACGAGTGGCCTCTGTGAGAGGGGATGTGGACGCCTCTACTTCTGGTCAGGAAGTGCTCTTTGCTTGATTTATCGACGCTAGTCGCTTCGAATGTCATGGAAGTGGCCTTATCACGAGGCGCATCCGGGCTCCTAGCACGATCCTAGCAGCTTGACAGGATTCCTTTGGGCGCAGCGTAGAGCCATCGTCGCCCGATACTGCCGACCGTTGCGTTCGGTGTAAAGGCCGGGATGGGCATAGTCTTAACCCGGACGATTGATGTCGGAAGACAGCATTGGTCGGCAGTCACAAACGCCGGGCCTTCGCGCCGTGAGACCGATGGCGCGTGGCGTGGCGGACGCTGAGTACGATCATGGCCGACATCCCCAGGTCACCAATCGCGTCCACGATGCTATCTCTGGCCGGGCGGGCGTGTGACGTTGAGGCAGCACTCGAGGCGAGGTACAGGCTGGACATGCCGGCCAGGATGAGCGCGTGGCTCGCTCCGTCGGGGAGCGTTCGGGCCTGGCGCGCGGCCTCCAGCGCGAGAGCGCGCATCCGCTCGGCTGCCGCCTCGGGCGAGCCGTAGTGCCCCACGAGGCTGTGCTGGCCGGCGAGCAGGTCTTCAGGGCGATCGACCAGGCTGTCGAGGAGCGTGTGCAGGGAGCCGATCCACGGGAAGTAGGCGTGCTCGATCTCCGCGGCCTCCTGCCGGCTGAGAGTGGGATCGGCAGCGGCGGCGATGAGCGCGAAGATGCCCATTGACGAGCCGCACGCGGCACCCGTCTCCCACCAGCGGAGGTTTGTGTCGGGTGGTGTGGCTGCCGATGCCCACGCGGCGAAGTCGCACGGCCGGGTGATGAGGGTCTGGTACTGGACGATCCTGCGAGCATTGAGCTGAACGAGGTCGCACACCGTTCGGTAGCGCGGGAGCACCAGGAGCGCCGAGCGTGAGGCATCGACCAATGCCGTCATGTAGCCGCAGTCGTCGGAATGGGAGTGGTGCGCGTAGTAATGCTCGTGCGGTGCGCCGGGCGTCACTGCGACGAGCAGAGACGAGTGAAGGTTGTGAGCGTTCGCTGCGTGGTCACGGCACGGCTGCTCAACGAGGGTGTCGGCGAAGTCGTAGATGGCCTGCCACGCGAGCGCGGCGCGCGTGACCGTCAGACGCTCCGCGGAGGGGACGAAAACTGCGAACGCGGCGGCACCCTCCAGGTTGCCCCACTTCGTCTCCAAAGTCTCCAGGGCGAGAGTGCGAAGGGCGGTATCGGCGATCGTGGTGGCTCGGCGTCGCCAGCGCCGAATCTCGCGGCGAGCCGACGGAAAGACGGCGATCCAGTAGCGTCGTGCGGCGAGGAGGAAGGTGCGTGCGAGGGTTGCTCGATCAAGGGTCGAAGCCCGCACAGCGGATAGCTTTGCGCGCGGCGTTTGGTCGCGTGCGTCATTCCTGAAAGCTGGTTGCGGCAGGGACGGTCGCCGCCTTGTAGCCGGGCAGGGCGACGACGGCGAGGGCGATGCCTGCGACGAGCAGGAGCGCGACGAGCACCTGCACCACCTCGGGTGAAAAGGGCGCGGGGAAGCCGGTCGCGATCCGCAGCCAGCGGTTTGCGAGGGCGTGTCCGTAGATGCCGAGGATCGCGCCGTCGGCGGCGCCGATGCCGAGTACGATGGCGCTCTCCAGCAGCAGCGAGCGCCAGAGCTGCCAGCGATCGAAGCCCTGTGTTTTGAGCGCCGCGAGCCGGTTGCGTCGCTGCCAGATCGCCGTGCTGAGCGCGGCGGCGAGCGAGAGCGCGGCCATGAGCAACAGCAACGTTGAGATGTCGGCGAGGCTGCGCAGGCCCTCGCGGAGATTGTGCTCGAACTGCTGTACTCGTTCGTGGGTCGTCTGGACGCGCAGGCCCGTTGACGCGAGCGCCAGCGCGACGGCGCGGCGCCCGGCGGCTGGGGTGACGCCATGCTTGAGGGTGACTTCCAGTGCGGCCGGGTTGGTGGTCTGCCAGTAGCGCCGGTAGTCGGCGGCGTTGAGCGTGATGCCGCCCGGCGGCCATCCGACGTTCGTCGTGATCGCGGCCACGCGCAGCGGCGCCGGCCCTGCCGGGGCGGGCAGCGCGAACGAGCTGCCGAGGTGCAGGTGGTGTTCGCTTGCGAACCCTTCGGGCACCGCCGCCCAGCCGCCACGACGCAAGCGTTCGGTGGCGCGGCGCAGTTCGCCCCGCACCATCTGGCTCGCCTGGAGCATCCACGGGGCATCTGGCGACCGAGCGCGAATCCACAGACGCCGGGAGCCGTCATCAAGGAGGCCGCCCTGGTAGGTGCGCACCGACCCGACCCCCGGCACCCGCGCGACGACCGTGGACAGGTGATCGGCGGCGAAACTGGTGGTCGTTAGATCGTTCGTGCCGGGCGTGATCCACAGGTCGGCGGTCCCGAAGAACTGCACTGTCGCCGTGTCCAGCCCGCGGATCAGATCGGTTCGCGCGCCCTCGATCGCCACCGCCCCGTAGATCGCCAGCGCCGCGACGGCGGCGAGCGCAACCGAGCGCGTGACCGTTGCCTCGGTTTCGATCACCGCGACCGACAACATGCTGCCCGCGATCCGCTTGCTGAGAGGCTTCAGCAGGCGCGTGACCGTGATGAAGAGGAGCGGGATCAGGGCGACCGCGGCGACCGCCAGCGCAATTCCGCCGAAGACGGTCAGGCCAGGGTCGGCGACGACGCCGACCGTCGTGGCGAGGATGATGAGGACGCCGACGTATCCCAGCTTGCGAGCTGTGCTGGTTCGGATGCTCTGTCCCGGATCGCCCGGCGCGTGCAGGACGGCATCGACCGACGCGCCGGAGCGAAGGTCGAGGACGGGCGAGAGCGTGGCCGCGAGCGCCGCGGCGACACCGCACCCAACGGCAATCGCCACGGTCATCCAGTGAACTGCCTGGTGTTCGCTGACGGGGAACGCGACCTCCAGGTAGATCGGAGACTGCGCGAAGATGGTGTGCGCCAGCACCTCACCGAGCGCAACACCGACGAGCGACGCGACCAAGCCGAGCGTGGTGGCCTCGCAGGCCAGCATCGTCCTCACCTGCCGCGAATCGAAGCCCAGCGAGACCATTTCGGCGATCAGCCGGCGCCGCTCGGGCACGGTCAGGAGCATCGCGTTCAACGCCAGGAGGAACCCGACCATGACACTGATCCCGGCGAACAACCGCGTTGACTGACTCGTCGGCTTGGCGGTTTCGCTGAGTAGCCGCCATTCGTTGTTCGCCGGCTCAACTCCCACTCGCCCAGCGGCGAGGCGCCGAAGCTCCCCGGCGACCCGTTGCTGCGCTCCGGGGTAGGTGCCGATCAAGACCTGCGTGACCCGTCCGGGCTCGCCCGCGAGCGCCTGCGCTCGCCCCAACTGCGCTACCGCGATACCGCTTTGCGCGAGCGCCCCGATCGCGCCGCTGTTCAACACCGCCCGCACCAGCACGCGATGGACCCGCCCGTCGGCCAGCAGCGTGACGACGCTGCCGGACCTCGCGCCGATGGCTTCGCCCACCACCGAGGGAAGCCCGATGCCGCCGGAGAGGACGGCCTCGCCGGCGCCGAGGTCTTGGGTGGCGGCGCCCCCGAAGCCCAGCAGGCCGGCGGTCACGCCGACCAACTGGATCGACTGACGCCCGCCCGGCCCGACGATCACGCCGTTGGTGCGCAGCAGGTACGAGGAATCGTGGACGCCGTTCAGTCTGCTTGCCCGTTCGGCGAGCTGTTCGCTGAAGCCCTCTTCTGAGCGCGCCGCGAGCTGGAGCTGTGCGGAGCCGATCACGGCGTTCAGCACTTCGCGCGCGGAGCCCGTCGCCGACGTGTTGGCGACCAGCACGCCGAAGACCAGCGCCACCCCGACCGCGATCCCGCTACCGGCCAGTAGCTCTTGCATCGCGTGATCCCGTAGCCGGATGCGATACATACGCACCAAGGCGCTGACCGTCAGACCGCCGATCCTCGGATGCAGGAAGCGCGTGCTCATTTGGCGAGGGCGACCAGCTCGGCGTTCAGGCCGTCTTTGATGTGGCCGTCGCGCAGCGTGTAGACGCTATCCACGAACGCTGTGGCCTGGGAATCGTGGGTGACGATCACCGCCGGGATCGCGCGCTCGTGGCAGATGTCCCGCAGCAGCCCGAGCGTTTCCCGGCTGCGCTTGGAATCCAGGTTGCCGGTCGGCTCGTCAGTGAGCAAAAGTCGAGGCTCGTTGGCGAGCGCCCGTGCGATGGCGACACGCTGGCGCTCTCCCATCGAGAGCTGCGCGGTCCTATGGTCGAAGCGCTCCCCCAGGCCGACGCGCTCAAGCCACGGGCGGGCCTCCCGCTGCGCCCGGTCCATGCTGTAGCCCTCGGCGATCAGCTTCAGCGCCGCGTTCTCCAGCGCGGAGCCGCCGGGCATCAGGTGGAAGGACTGAAAGACGAAGCCCACGTCGCGGCGGCGGTACTTCGCGCGCTCCCGCGGCGCAAGCGACGAGATGTCGCGCCCGTCGAAGTGGACCGTGCCGGCGTCGGGGGTCATCAGCCCCGCCGCGAGGAGCAGGAGCGTCGTCTTGCCCGAGCCCGACGGGCCGTACACGGCCGCGAACTCGCCCGACGCAACGGTGAGTGACACGCCATCGACAGCCCGGACGGGCTCGGCTCCGGCGCGGTAGTGCTTGACCACCCCGCGCAGCTCCAGGGTCACGAGGCCGGAGGCGCCGCGCCGGCTCGCCGGAACGCCAGCACCTTCCGCCGCGAATCTGAGGAGCGCACCCGTCCGTTGTTGATCGTCAGGACACGCGGCGCACCTTCGATGGCGGCTGCCTGCGCGGAGGCGATCACGACCGCGAGCTCTGTCTTCCCGACCGAGGGAGCGCAGCAGCGCGTACAACTCACGTGCCTCGCTGGGGCTCGTCAGCATCGCCGGCTCGTCTACGAGCAGCAGGCGAGGCTGGCGCACGAGCGCGCGCGCCAGCTCGACACGGATGCGCTCGGCCAAGTTCAAGCGATCGGTCATCCAGTCCTGAACCTCCTCGGCGCCGACGCGCCGGAGCGTCGGTCGGGCCGCGGCTTCGGCGTCGTGGAAGCTCAGGCCACAGCCCACCAGGGGAAGCGCGACGTGCTCAACCACCGGGCGGCGCACGGTCGGGCTCCACTCGCCCAGCGCGAGCGCGATCCCACCACGCCGACGCTGCTTCGCCTGCTTGTCCATCGACATTGCGGCGATGTCCTCGCCGTCGAAGATGATCTTGCCGGCATCCGGCAGCTCAACGCCTGCGGCCAGGCGCAGCAACGTGGACTTCCCCGACCGTCGTCGCGTGCCCCACAGCCCAACGTATTCGCCGGGGTGGATCTCGAACGACACGTCGGCCAGTACGGGTACCGTCCGCGAACCGTCCGGGATGCTCTTGGAAACATTCTTGAAGGAGAGCAGCGACATCCCGCCCGCGCTCATTGCGACTGCGCGACGAACTCTGGACGCGAAGCGCACGAACTCACCTATCCCCGGTCCAGCCACGACAGCTCATCCTCGACGGACTGGTCCTCGCCGTGACGCTCGAACCAGAGCTTCAGCGCCGGCACCGATCCGCGCCTCACCAGCTTGGCGAGCACCCGCTCAGCCTCCTCGACCGTCAACGGCCCGTCAAGCTCGCGGTGCAGCTCGCGGCGCTCACCCCTGATCGCGTCCACGCTCTGCGCGAACTCACCATAAACGCCGTCTGGCTCCCGGCGCCCCGACGTCAGCCACCGCCGAACGGTCGCGCAGCTCACCCCCACGCCCGCCGACGCATCCGCGATCGACGCACCATCCCGAATGGCCCCCACGAGCGCCTCGCGCGTCTCCTCAAACCTGCTCACGCTGGCCCTCCATGAGCGAGCGAGCGACGATTTTGCCGCGCGCGCGCCGCCCGGCATGACTGCGCGGTCACTGTTCGCACTCCTCAACGTCGAACCTACCCCCCCCCATGTGGGGGTATTGGGGCCAGGTGTCGGGCGTCTCAGTGTTGCTCGGTGGTGCGTCACGGCAGCTCCTGTGCAGACGGTGGTGTGTCTGGTGTGTCTGCACGGCTGCCCGCTGCTGCGAGCGCCTCAACTACGACGCCAGAGACGCTAGCAGGGTCGTCGGCGGATGTGATGGCATGCCAGTTGCGGAGGGCGTGCAGTGCGCTGGCCGCGGCCTTGCGGCTCGCGCGGCTGCCGAGGTGGTGCAGATGCTCGAACTCCCTGGCGTGTTCGACCGCGGCGGTGATGGTGGCGAGCTGGTGGGCGTGGACTTCCTTGGCGGTCATGCCGCTGCCCCAAGTTCGACCGGCCTGGCGATCCAGAGGTCAATCTCTGTGCGTGCGTGGCCTTGCAGTGCCCATGCCTTCCCGACGCCTGATAGGCAGACCACTTGTGCGTCATTCGTGAACGCCCCGGCTTTTTGGAGCGCGTCGAGGACACCCTTCGCGTAGTTGTCGAGGTCGCCCGGTGGGAGCAGTGACGCGGACGTCTTGGTGAGTGCGCCGCCCTTGGTGCGGTGGGATGGTGGACGCTCAAGGTGGAACCACATCGAGCAGACGAGTGGCGCTGTGCCGAAGGCCGGCGATCCTGCTCGGCGCCACGCCCAGCCGACGCGCTCGCGGTACTCGACGGTGGCGGGTGGCGTGTACCACCGGCCTTTGCCTTGTCGGGCGCGCTCAGCGGGCTGGGGATCGCCAGGGACGATAAATCGTGCGCGGTCGGCGGTCATCGCGCGCCTACCGATTCGGCGTGCTGGTCGAGCCACTTTTCAAGCTCGGCGACCGGGACCAGCTTGCGCCGGCCGAGTCTCACGACGCGGATCTCGGGTTCGATGTGAGCGCGCCAGGTGTCCCACGAGACGCCGAGGCTGGCGCAGGCTTGCTCGACGCTCAATGCGAGCGCTGGTTGTGCGGGCTTCGAGACGGGCGCGCTCACGAGTCCGCCTCACAGTCAGCGATGAGCGCGTTGAGCGGCCGGTGTTTACCGCACTTGCCGCAGGTGCGATCGGTGGCGTTCACCATCGGCGAGTCGCACTTGCACCGCTCAGCTACGACTACCTGTGGGGGCGGTCTGAGATCGAGGGCAAACGGGAGGGTGCCGCAGTTGCCATTGCCGTTGCTCGCGGCGCCAGTCGTGCCATTCTCTGATATCTGGCATGACTGGGAGCCCGGATCAGCGGTTTTTGGCTCAACCGTGCGGGTTTCCTCAGTGGTGCCAGTCTCAGTTGTGCCAGTGGTGCCACTGACGGATGGCACGACTGGTAGACGCCACTCCGAGACGGCCGGGAAACCCTCCCGCCGATCCTCGACACCAAGGTGAACACGCGCGCGTTGCAGGGTGCGCTCGGCGATGCCCTCCGCCTTCGCCCTGGCCTTGATCTCGGCGCCCTTGCACCACTCGCCGTCGGCCAGCTCGTCAGCGAGCCATTCCGCGGCGATCTCGCGGTCTGAGCGTTCGTCCTCGCCGCGAGTGGCGAGGAGATCGTCCGCGTGCGTGTCGCAGTCGCCCACGAACACAAGGCGCGAGGTTTCGATCACGCCCGTCTCGTCATCGATCACCCTCGGCTCGATGCGGCAAGAGAGCGAAGGCGCCTCGGCCGCGATGTTGCAAGCAGCGTGCGCGAGCACCCGATCGGGTGAGCCATCCTCAGCGTCCGGGGCCTTGCCGAAGACGAGAACCGAACGCGAAGCGGCCGTCAGCCCGCGGGAGCCGAGCACCCGCGTCAACGAGTCGCCACCTTGCGACTTGTTGAAGTGAGCCACCAGCAGCAGCGCGGCGTCCTCGTGTTCTGCGAGCTGCGCAAGCGCGGCAATCGCGCGCCGCATGTCCTGGTCGCGGTGACTGTTGATCTCCGCGCCGAGCGAAGCGGAGAACGGGTCCACGATTACGAGCCGGCAGCGGTGCTCGCGGACGATCGCGCCGATAGCGTCTACGTCATCGGGCAGGCTCACGAGGTCGCGCACCCCTTCGCGCTCCGCCGAGGCTCGATAGATGCGCGCCGGGTCCGCGCCTGCCGCCAATAGGCGAGGCTTCACCGTACTGGCTGCGCTGTCCTCGTAGGAGAGCATGAGAACCGCCGAGGGCTCCCCCATGAGGTCGCCCGGGAGGGTGCCGCGCGACACTCCAGCAGCGAGCGCGACCGTGAGCGTGGACTTCCCGAGTTTTTCCCGGCCGACCAACAACGTCGGCGCGCGGAGTGGAATGCGCCCCGCCCATAGCCAGCGCGTGCGCTCGGCGCGGATGCTTGCGAAGCTCTCGGCGAGGATCGCGCGGCCACCAGCGACAACCGCTGGTCCCAGCGTATCCCGTAGGGCCTGCCCGATGCCCGCGCATCCATTCCGGCACGAGAGCTGCATTGGGGCGCCGCGGCGGGTCTCGCGGAGCGTGAGCGTGCGGCCCTCATTGGTAACGATGCAGACCGGGCAGCGGGCGTGCCAAAGGCGCTCGTTGTGCTCGTCGGCGCGGTAGTCGAGGCCCGCGGCGCGGCAGGCTTCGAGGGCGGCATCTACGCTGAGAGCGGTCATGCCGCCACCCGCTCCCGGTCGGCGTCACGGTCGGCGTCGAGCCACCGGACCTCGCGGACTTGGCGGAGCGGGATGCTGCGCGCTTTCGGCGAGTACGTCCGGGTGCCGCAGAGGTCGCGGACTCTCAGCTTCCCTGCGGGCATCGTCACGGTGCCGTCGGTCACTTCGGCATCGCCGACGTAGCACGAGCCGTCCCGTGTGAGGACCAGCGCCGGGCCCGTCATCGTCCCGCCCCTCTCGTGGCCAGTGCGACTACATCATGTGGGCGAGCGCTCCGCCGAAGGATGCTGCGATGCGGTTCTCCCTCGGGATCACCGCCAGGGTCGGCGTCACCCCTCGGCGGCGCGTTCGCCCGCGTCGTGCGCCGTGCGCCTGGCCGGCGCCGGGCACCACAGCAAGAACGAGCGCGGCGCACCGGCGGGCGCGCTATGCGGATGGCGCGCGAGGGTTCGGGGTGCCGCTGGCGGGAGCGCGCACGCCCGACCATCTCGTATGCCGTGGTGCGCGCGCTTGCCGCCGCCTGCTCCGGCGTCCACTTCGCGGGATCGCCCGTCGCGGTCGCGGCCAACTCGACGGTTGCGTGGTCAGGCTCCTGTGCCTCCGCCTCGGCGTACTCCAGTAGTAGCTCAATGAGTCTCGGCAAAGGCTCGTCGGGATGCCCCGTGCGCCACCGATCTACGACGGTGGCGGCGGCGTTGGCGAGTGCGCCCGGAGGCCAGCCCCCGCCGCCACGATTGACCTGTTCGGCTGCGGGGAGCGCCCACTGCCAAAAGGCGGTGTCTAGCGTCGGGTCTACTGGCGGGGCCGGATCAGGTCCGGCGAGCGAGTCGGTGTCCATGAGTGAACCTCCATATCGTTGTTTGCCTCACGTCGAGAACGATACGACCAGCGGATGACGGAACAAAAACGCCCCCGGCGAGCTAGTCGCCGAGGGCGTCGGGAACTCCGGAAAGTGTGAGGCAAACCGGAGGCGTCACGGGTGACGGCATGGACGACCGTCTCCGTTGAGCGTACCGCACGGCCCCGACGCCACCGCCGCGGGCTCCGGGCCGGCGTCAGGCGTGGACGAGCTCGGGGTCCTGCGAGCGCGACGCGGCGCTGTCCTGCACGATGAACCGCCCCCCGCGCTCAAGCGCCCCGAGGATCAGCCCCATCTTCTGGTGGACCTCAGAGGCCGCGAGCGCCTCGACGGTCATCTCGATCTCGACACTCCGGTGGTCGAGGTCTACGCCGACCACGGGTCCCAGGGCCAGCCCGGCCGCCTCGGTGCTCAGCGCGTCCATGACCAGCTCGGCGACCACGGCAAGGTCGCTGTCATCGTTCGGCACGGGGAGCACGCGAAGGATCACCTGAAACTCGGTCCTGATCGCGGGCTCTACCTGAAGTGTCGGCATATCGGTGTCTCCCATGATGGCAGGTTGCCTAGAGCTGTAGCCCCGCACGACGGAGCATGGATCGAGTGTTGGGCACCGTGCGGTGGTCGCTCGGCGTGTTCGCCACTGTGATGATCTTTCCTCGGCCGCCGCCCTCGACGGGCCACTGGTAGCACTCCACGTGCCCCTTGCTGTTTCTCTCGCACCACCACCCGGCGCTCCACGCAACCTCGATCATCGCGCGGAGCTGGGGGTCCTTGACGCGCGGGCAGCGCGCCTGCGGGTTCGCTTCGCGCTTCGCGTGCATTCGCGGGAGGCTACGCGATGTCGGAGCATCGTGACCGCATCGACTCCTTCGGGGCACCCCTTGAGCGCTGGCCGTGACGACGCCCCGGCGGGGGAGTTTCCGGGCGACTGGGGCGAGAACTGGGGCGAGCCGGGGGTCTTACCGCTCAATCTGGTTTATCTAAGCCGTTTCCTGCTACTCCGGGACAGGGACTCGAACCCCAAATTCGTGCTCCAGAGGCACGCGTGTTACCAATTACACCATCCCGGACCGGGACGCCAGAGGATAGAGGATGGGTACCAGGGAGCCGAGGTCTGCCGGGCCCTACCCCTGCGGCTGGGCGCCGTTGGCGGCGAAGAACCCGGTGATCGCGTCCTCGAGGCCGGGATCGAGCACGAGCAGGACCTCGTCGCCGGCCTCGATCACGGTGTCGGCCTTGGGGACGAAGCCGGAGCCGCCGCGCAGCACGGAGATGATCAGCGAGCCTTCGGGGAGCTGGATGTCGGCGACGCGCTGGCCGACGGCGGGGGCGCCGGCGGCGACCTCCAGCTCGATGATCTCCAGGCGCTCCTCTTCGAGGGCCAGCAGGTGCACGAGGCCGTAGCGGGGCACCTCGTGCTCGATCAGGCGCAGGATTAGGTCGGTGGCCGAGACCGCGGGCTGGATGCCCAGCAGCTTGAAGTGCTCGTGGTTGCGGGGGTTGTTGACGCGGGCGATGATGCGGTCGCAGAGGTACTTCTCCTTGGCGACCTGGCAGACGAGCATGTTGTCCTCGTCGTCGCCGGTGACGGCGATCACAAGGTCCGCGCGCTGGATGCCGGCGCGCTCGAGCACCCACAGCTCGGTGGCGTCGCCGTACTGGGCGGCGTGCTCGAACTCCTCCTCGATCGAGAGGTACCGAGGGCGGGAGGACTCGATCAGGGTCACCTCCTGCCCCTTGGCGATCAGCTCGCGGGCGAGGTTGCGTCCGACCTTGCCCGCTCCGACGATGATCGCGTACACGGCTTAGCCGGTGGGACGCGCTCCGCGGCCCCGCGCGAGGAGCGTCCGGCCGGCGGGCGTGGCGCCGGGGCCGTCGCGAAGACGTGAGAACCGAGTCGTCCATCAGTGCCGGGCCGCTTAGCCGACGTGCTCGACGGTGAGGGCGCGCTCGAACATCTCGATGGCGTGCTGGGTGGGCGAGATCGTGTGCAGGCCCTGCTCGCCGTACCACCCCGCGCGTGCTGGGTCCATCACGCGGGCGAGCACCTTGGGCACGGCGAAGCGCTTCTGGGCGATCTGGGCGATGATCAGGTTGGTGTTGTCGCCGTTGGTTGAGGCGATGAACACGTCGGCGCGCTCCACGCCGGCCTGCACGAGGGCGTCGACCTCCAGGGCGGTGCCGATCGTGAACAGCCCGCCGGCGTCCTCCCAGGAGGTGGGCTGCCCGGCGTTGAGGCGCTCGTGGGAGAGGGGGTCCTCGTCGAGCACCGAGACCTCGTGGCCGGCGGCCAGCGCGGACTTGGCGACGGCCGAGCCGACGCGCCCGGCGCCCACGATCAGGACGAACACGGGGCGCAGCGGTAGGGAACCGGGACGTGCACGAGCCGGGTGGGCGGCACGGCAAGGGCAGAGCAGGGGACGCGCATGAGCCGCAGGTTAGGGCATCCCCTCAGACGATGCCGGCGCCGGCGGGTTGCGGTGGGGCGCCGTCCAGGGGGGGTGCCTCACGCGGCGGGGGCGCGGTGACGATCACGCGGCAGGGAGCCCGGGCGACGACGTAGCGCACGAGGTCCCCGGCGAAGCTCTCGAGCGGCCCCCCGAGGCCGCCGAGGCGGGCGCCGCCGCGCACGCGGGAGGGCTCGGCGGCGCCGAGCACGATCGCCTCGACCCCCCGGCGGCGGGCCTCCTCGACGATCGCGTGGCCGGCGGCCCGGGCACGGACGGTGGCGGTGGCGACGTGCACGCCGGTGTACTCCTCGCCGACGACCTTGGCACGCGCGAGCGCGCGGCGGGCGCGGCGGATCTGCTCCTCGGGAAGGCGGGCGTCGAGCGTCAGCGCCAAGGGGATCTCGAAGATCCACACGGCCTCGATCGTGGCGGTGTCGACGGCGGCCTCGTCCGTCGGCTCGCCGGCGACGAGCAGCGCGGCGGTCTGCACGATGTCGTCGTCGAGCGCGCCGCCCTGGACGGGCACGAGGATCGAGCCGTAGTCCCGTTCGCGGGGCTGCTCGGGGCGGAGCATCTCGGGCGCCACAGTGACGCGCCGCAGCGGAGAGCTTTCGTCGAGGCGACGGTAGAGCAGGTAGAGCAAGAGGCCAGCCGCCATCCACCCCAGGCCGACGTAGCGAGCGGCGTGGTGGACGACCATCAGCGCGACCCACCCGGCGGCGGAGAGCAGCGCCCCGAGCACCGCTAGCACTGGCAGGTCACCGCCACGGAAGCGCACCGAGAGGGGGACGCGGAACGGCCGGCGGCCGTGGGGCTCGCGGTAGCGCAGGCGCACCACCGAGAGGTGGGCGATCGTGAAGGAGAGCACGGCCCCGAACGCGTAGATGCCGACGAGGAAGTCGAGGTTCTCGGGCACCACGAGCACGGCGGCGAGCAGGCCGGCGAGCAGGATCAGCACGTAAGGCGTGGAGCGCCGGGGGTGCAGACGCCCGAGACCGGAGGGGATCTGGCGGTTGGTGGAGAGCGAGTAGGCCAGCCGCGAGAGCCCGAGCATGGCGGAGTTGGCGGCGGCGATCAGGGTGACGGCGACGACGGCGCCCATCGCGTAGCGCAGCGTCTGCTCGAGCGCATGGGGGCGCAGGCGGCTGACGATCCCGATCACGGGGTCGTCGAGGTAGCGCTGGCCGAGGGCGGTGTGGGTGCCGTGGATCGGGAAGGCGGTGACGGCGACGAGCCCGATGCCGACGTAGGCGACGACCAGGATCACGATGCCGCTCACCAGCAGCCGGCGCAGCGCGCGGCGGCTGGCCCGCACCTCCCCGGCGAGTCCGGAGGCGTACTCGACCGAGGTGAACGCCATCGTGGTGATGGTGAGTGCGAAGATCAGCCCCGACCACGTGGGGGCACTCCCGAGGTGGATCGAGGCGGTGACGGTGTGGGGGTTGAAGTAGAGGACGAGTCCGAGCGCGATCACGAACAGCTCGAGCGCGAGCGCCCCGACGACGAGCACGCCGATGCGCAGCGCGCGGCGGGAGGAGAGGCCGCGGATGTTGGAGAGCACGACGAAGGCGATGATCGCCAGGGCGAGCACGAACGCCTCGTTGCGGTTGCCCAGCGGCGCCCAGAAGACCTTGAGGTACTGCGTCGCGGAGTAGGCGCAGACCGCGATCAGGATGATGTAGTCGAGGAGGATCGCCCACCCGGCGACGAACGAGACGAGCTCGTTGAAGGCGTAGCGGGCGAACACGGTCGAGCCGCCGGGCTCCTGGTGCAGCGAGGCGCCCTCGACGTAGGTCAGCGCGGTCAGTCCGAACATCGCCGCGGCGAGTAGGAAGACGAGCGGGGTGAGCCCGAGCGCGTGGTTGACGACGACCCCGAGCGAGAAGAACACGGCGGACGCCAGCGACGTGTAGACGATGCCGAACAGGATCGGGGAGCCGATCGTGCGACTGAGCGTCGCCATCGACCACGCGGAGAGATCCGCGCCGACGCGCTCCAGCGAGCGGCCCTGCTCGTCGGGCTCGAACCCCTCCCACGGTGGGGGCGCTCCGTCGGCGGGCGAGCTCATACGCCGACCAGCGGGCGGCCGACCCCGGAGCGCGTGGCAGGCGGGGTCGTGTTCGTGGGGGATCGTCCGCGCGAGTTCGTAGCGCACCTGGCGCGAGTGCGCGGGGCTTCCGTGCCCCGCGTCGGCGCTTGGGACTCCGGACGCGCCGTCACCGCCGGCTCCTTCGAGCCTCAATGTAGAGCCGCCCCACCCCGGCTGCGAGGAACAGCAGGCCGAGCAGGGTGCGCGGGGAGAGCACACCTCCCTGCCCGGCGAGCGCCTCCACTACGAGCGCGACGCCGAGCAGGACCATCAGCGTGGAGAGCGCGACGGTGGCCGAGCGGTGGAGGCGGCGTCCGGTCATCTTTGTGAGGTTATGACCCTTCGGGTGCTGCGCGGGAGCACAGGCCCGCTCGCCGCGGGCCCGGCTCCAGCCTCTCCGCTCAGGTGATCAGCGGGATGATCAGGATCGCGACGATGTTGGCGACCTTGATCATCGGGTTGATCGCGGGTCCGGCGGTGTCCTTGAAGGGGTCCCCGACGGTGTCGCCGGTGACCGACGCGGCGTGCGCGTCGGAGCCCTTGCCGCCGAACGCGCCGTCCTCGATCAGCTTCTTGGCGTTGTCCCACGCGCCGCCTCCGGCGGTCATCATCACCGCGAAGAAGAAGCCGACCACGATCACCCCGATCAAAAGGCCGCCGAGCGCCTGCTGGTCGATCAACCCGACGATCAGCGTCAGCCCGATCGGCAAGAGCGACGGCAGGATCATCTCGCGCTGCGCGGTCTTCGTGACGATGTCCACACACCTGGCATAGTCGGGCTCTTCGGAGTAGTCCATGATCCCGGGGTGCTCGCGGAACTGGCGACGTACCTCCTCCACGACCGCACCGCCGGCGCGGCCGACGGCCTCGATCGACAGTGATGCGAACAGGCACACCATCAGCCCGCCGAGCAGCAGGCCGATCAGGACCGGCGGTTCGTTGATGCCGAAGGAGATCATGTGGCCGAGCTTGTTTTCGAGTTCTTTCTGGAAGCCCGCGAACAGGCCGACTGCCGCCAGCACGGCTGAGCCGATCGCGTAACCCTTCGTGACGGCCTTCGTCGTGTTCCCCACCGCATCGAGGCGATCGGTGACCTTGCGCACCTCCTCGGGCAAATCAGCCATCTCGGCGATCCCGCCGGCGTTGTCGGTGATCGGCCCGAAGGCGTCGAGCGCGACGATCAGGCCGGTCAGCGAGAGCAGACCCATGGCCGCCACGAGGATGCCGTAGATGCCCGTGACACCGCCGCCCGCGAGCTTCCACGCGCCGAGGATGCCCAGCACGATCACGAGCGCCGGCAGCGCCGTCGCCTGCAGGCCGGAGGAGAAGCCCTGGATGATATTCGTGGCGTGACCCGTGATCGACGCTTTCGCGGTCTTCTTCACCGGTGCGAACCGAGTTGACGTGTAGTATTCGGTTAGTCCGAATAGCAGCGCCGTAACGGCGATCCCGATCAGCGAGCACAGGTACAGGTGGCTCCATTTCGGCGTGCTCCCCGAGCCGTTCAGGAAGGTCAGGTTGCGCATCAGCCAGTAGGTGATCGGGGCAAATGCAGCCGCAGCGATCACGCCGGAGACGAGCAGGCCCTGCAGCAGCGCGCGCTCGACGTTGCCAGTGTTGGTGCGTACCGCGAACGTGCCGATGATCGAGGCGATGATCGCCACGCCCCCGATCACGAGCGGGTACAGGGCAACCTGCGTGGACTGGTTGAAGGTGAGCACGCCGAGCAGGATCACTGCGATCGCGGTCACGGCGTAGGTCTCGAACAGGTCCGCCGCCATCCCCGCGCAGTCGCCGACGTTGTCGCCGACATTGTCAGCGATCGTGGCCGGGTTGCGCGGGTCGTCCTCGGGGATGCCCGCCTCGACCTTACCGACGAGGTCCGCGCCGACGTCGGCGGCCTTCGTGAAGATGCCGCCGCCGAGCCTGGCGAACACGGAGATGAGCGAGCCGCCGAAGCCGAGCCCGATCAGCGCGTCGACCGCCGTCTTGGGGCTGTCGTTGAAGAACGAGGTCAGCGCTCCGTAGTAGCCCGCCACCCCGATCAGCGCCAGCCCGACGACCAGCAGGCCGGTGATCGCCCCGCCGCGAAACGCGACCTTCAGCGCCGGCGAGACGCCACCGCGCGCAGCCTCCGCAACGCGGGCGTTCGAGCGAACCGAGACGTTCATCCCGATGTACCCGGTCGAGCCGGAGAGGAGCGCCCCGATCAGGAACCCGCACGCTACAGCGATGTTCTGGATGAATATCAGCGCCACGAACACGACCACCCCGACGCCGGCGATCGTCGTGTACTGGCGATTCAGGTAGGCGCGCGCACCCTGCTGGACTGCCAAGGAGATGCTCTGCATCTTCTCGTTGCCGGGCGAGAGCGCGAGCAGGGCGCGCGTGGTCAGAAGGCCGTACGCGACAGCGCACGCGGCGCAGACGAGGGCGACGACGACCCCGTGGTTCGTCAGGAAGCTGCTCAAGAAATCCTCCGCGGTCAGTTGGCGTGCCGCGCGAGGATCGCGCGCACTGTTGTCCACCGTCCCGCCCGGGCCGCTCTGCGTGAGCGCCCACCCGGCGGAAAAGCGGGGCGCAGTCTATCGTGCCGTGCGGCGGAGGGCGTTCACGCCTCGGGGCCGCACGGGCGCTGCTCCTTTGAGCAACTACGCGGCGCCGCTGGGCACGGAGGCCCAGCGCACACCCGCGACGTGGACGTACCCACCCGCGCGGACGATCTCAAGATATCCCTGCCGTGCGTTCAACGCCCCGGCACCCACAGTCGGCCGCTCGACTCTGCAGGCCCGGGTCCGGACTCGTCTGTCGCAGGCTGGCCGGCGGGAGGCTGCCCTGTCGGAGCGCTCTGGGGTCCACCCCCCTCCGGGGCGCGGGCGGGCGGGGTTGGCTCGCCGGGCGGGGTCTGAGCCGGCGCGCCCGCCTGGGCCTCGCGGGCGTAGGCCATCTGCAGCTGGGAGAGGGCCTCGCGCAGGGCACGCGCTTCCTGGGGGGCACGGCGCTCGATCACGGGCATCAGACCGCGCACCGCGTCGATCGCATCGCACACCTGCTCGAGGTCGCGCTCCGGGGGCTGCTGGGCGCCCGGGCCCTCCGGCCCGCCGACGAGCCCCAGGCGGCGGGCGCCGATGTTGAGCAGCGAGACAGTCGCCTGGAGCACCATGTCGGCGCTCGTGATGCGGCTCAGTTCGGCTTCGTAGGCAGCGCGCATCTGCTCCTCGCTCGGGCGCTCCCCCTCGAACTCCGTAGTCCCCCCCTGCGGGGCCTCCTGTGTACTCATACAGCCACCTCCCGTGCGTAGGTTTGTCTGGTCTCCGCCACCGACGCCGCGAAGACCTCCCGGCGGTCGGCGCCCGCCTCAATCATCGCGCGCTGGCGCTGGGCGCCGTTGCGCTCGGGGAACGCCCACTCGATGCCGAGCTCCCCGCGGACCGGCTCCGTCCACCGCGCGAGGCGCTCGATCGCCTCGCGCGCCGGGTACTCCTCGGCGCGCTCAGTGTCGATCAGGCGGCCGTCGAGGCCGTAGCGGATCGCGCGCCACACGTTCTCCTCGACCGCTCGCGGCGGGGGGTCGGTGAAGGGCACGCTCTCGTCGACGTCGCGGGCGGCCTGGGCCACGCACGCCACGATCAGCGCGGCCAACGCCTCGGACTCCGTCGCGGTCGCCTGGGCGTCGCAGATGCGCACCTCCACGGTGCCGAAGGCGAAGTGCGGGCGTACCGACCACCACACCTGCGTGTACTCCACGATCGAGCGGGTGCGCACAAGCATCTCGATGTACTCGCGGTAGGCCGCCCACCCGCCGAAGGAGTCGGGCACGCCACAGCGCGGGAAGCTGCGGGTGAAGCTCTGGGTGCGCGCGGAGTGCAGGCCCGAGTCGCGGCCGTCGAGGTAGGGCGAGTTGGCGGACACCGCCAGCAGCAGCGGCAGCACCCCGCGCAGCCGGTCGCACACGAGTACCGCGCGGTCGGCGTCGCGCACGCCGACGTGGACGTGCATCGAGAACGTGTTGTTGCGCCACGCCACGTACTTCAGGCCCTCCTCCACGCGGCGGTAGTGCTCGGTGTCGATGATCCGCTGCTCGCGGTAGTCGGCCCACGGGTGGGTCCCGGTGGCCCCCAGTGCGAGCCCGTGATCCTCGGCGAGCGCGAACAGCCTGCGGCGGTGCTCGCGCTGGCGGTGCAGCGCGTCGGCGAGGTCGGCGCCGGGGCCGGAGACGATCTCGATCTCCGCGGAGATCAGCTCACCCGTGATGTGCTCGTGCAGCAGCGGGTCGCGCGCGCGAGCGGCGTCGAGCAGCTCTTCGAAGCGTGGTTCTAGCTCCAGCGTGGCGGGGTGCAGCAGCGAGAACTCCTCCTCCAAGCCGACGGTGCCGTCCACCGCCTGCGCGAAGGTCTCCACCGCCCGGTCGAGGTCCAAGCCGTTCACGCGACGCCCCCCTCCGCCGAGGAGTCCGGGCTCGGCTGGCGGGCCGGCAGACACGGACGGCTAGTGCTCGGGTCTGGGCTGCTGGGCACGGGGTCTTAGGTTAGGACGGAGCGATCCGCGCGGGGGCGCTCAGGTGAGGTAGAAGTACAGCGCGTACAGCAGGTCCACCGCGGGGCTCGAGGTGTGGACGGTCACCTCCGGGGGCACGAGCAGCAGCGACTCGGAGTAGTTGAAGATGATCTTCACCCCCGCCTCCACGAGCTCGTCGGCGAGCGCCTGGGCGACGCCGCCGGGCACCGCGAGAACCCCGACGACGATGTCCTCGTCCTCCACCACCTGGCGCACGTCGCGGGTGTGGCGCACCACCTTGTTGCCCACCGTGGTGCCCACCTTGGAGGTGTCCACGTCGAAGATCGCCACTACGCGGAAGCCGTGGTCGGCGAAGATGTCCGAGGTCGCGATCGCGTTGCCGAGGTGCCCCGCCCCGAACAGCGCAATGTTGTGCTGGCCCGCGGTGCGCAGGATCTTGCGGATCTGGGAGACGAGCGACTCCACGTTGTAGCCGACCCCGCGCTTGCCGAACTTGCCGAAGCCCGAGAGGTCGCGGCGGATCTGGGTCGAGTTGACGTGGGTGTAGTCGGAGAGCTCTTGGGAGGAGATCGTCTCCTTGCCCATCTTGCGGGCCTGGGTGAGCACCTGCAGGTAGCGCGACAGCCGCGCGGCGACCCCTAGCGAGAGCCGTTCGCCGGGGAGCTCCTCGTGGGCGCGCTCGACCTCCGCGGTGTTGGTCAACTGTCCGTACGCCATCGCCCGTGACTATAGAGGCGCCCTGCGCAGCCGCCTCTACGGCCGCCGCGGGGGTGAGGCCCCAGCCGCCCGTTCGCCTGTCGCGTACGCGTCGAGGTCGAGGTACCGCGGGTAGGGCCTCCGTTCGGCGAAGCGCGCGGCGCTCGCGATCATCGCGGCGTTGTCGGTGCACAGCACGCGCTCGGGCACGTGCACGCTCGCGCCCAGCTCGCCGAGGCGGCGGCGCAGCGCGCCGTTGGCGGCCACCCCGCCGCCGACCGCTAGGCGGGTCAGGCCAGTCCGCTGCAGCGCCCGCTCCGCCCGTTCCACGAGGCGCTCGACGATCGCCGCCTGGTAGGAGGCCGCGAGGTCCCCCGCGCGCGCCGCGAGCTCGGCCTCCGAGAGCTCGCGCACCTTGTAGAGCAGCGCCGTCTTCAGGCCCGCGAAGGAGAAGTCGAGGCTGTGGGCGAACGCTTGGCGGGCGGTGCCGAGCCCCGGTCGTGGTCCCCCGGCGGGAAACGGGACCGCCTCGGGGTCCCCGCTCGCTGCGAGGCGCTCCAGCGCGGGCCCTCCAGGATACCCGAGCCCGAGCATCCGGGCGCCCTTGTCGAACGCCTCGCCGGCGGCGTCGTCGAGCGTGCTCCCCAGCACCTCGAAGCCGTCGTGCTCGCGCACGTGCGCCAGCAGCGTGTGCCCGCCGCTGGCGATCAGGCACACGAAGGGGGGCTCGAACGGGCCCGGCTCGAACGGGCCCCGCTCAGAATGCCCCCGCTCGACCGCCGGAGCGTTGGAGTCCTCCGGTCCTTCGCTCGCCGGAGCGATGAAGTTCGCGGCCACGTGACCCTGGAGGTGGTCCACCGCGGCGAACGGCAGCTCCCGCGCGGCGGCCAGCGCCTTGGCGGTGGTGAAGCCCACCAGCAGCGCCCCTACCAGCCCGGGGCCCTGGGTGGCGGCGACGAGCTCGATCTCGTCGAGGGTGTTCCCAGCACGCTCCAGCGCGTGAGTCACGACGAGGTTGACCAGCTCCAGGTGGTGGCGGGAGGCGATCTCTGGAACCACGCCCCCAAAGCGGTCGTGGACCTCCTGGGAGGAGATCACGTTGGAGCGCACGCGCCCCTCCCCGTCAAGCACGGCCGCGCAGGTGTCGTCGCAGCTGGTCTCCACCGCGAGTATCACGCTCGTGCCCGCCTCCACCCGGGCCTCGCGCGATGGGGCGCTGACCGCGGGGTTCCCTGGGCGTCCCGCACGGAGCTGGTACCCCTCATACGAAGCCGGGGTTGGGCACGTCCTCGAAGGACCCCGCGAGCGTGGCGGGGGTGCGCCACATCACCAGCGCGTCCTCGCCGTTGTCCTGGTAGTAGCGCCTGCGCAGGCCGGCCGCACGAAAGCCCTCCCGTTCGTAGAGGCGGATCGCGACGTTGTTCGAGCGGCGCACCTCCAGGGTGTACCGCGCCTGCTCGTCGCCCACGCGCACGTACAGCTCGCTGAGCAGCGCCGAGGCCACCCCCTCGCGGCGGTGCTCAGGGGCGACAGCCACGTTCATCACGTGCCACACGGTCTCGTAGCGCGAGCAGATCAGGTACCCCACGAGCCGCCTGTCGTACTCGGTGCCCAACACCGCGGCGAGGCAGATGCCGGAGGACTTGGAGAGCTCCAGCACAAACATCGCCAACGACCACGGCGTGGGGAACGCGCGGCGCTCGACCCCGATCACCTGCGGCAGGTCGGAGTACGCCAGGCGCCGGATCTCCAGCGGCGGCCGTCCGGACGCGACCTCGGCGACGTATTGCGCGCTCACCTTGGGTGGTCCTCCGCGGCGCTCCGCGCGAGCAACAGGGGGCCCTGCGCAGGCTCAGGCTCACGCACCGGCGCTCCTCTCCAAGGCGATCTCCGCGTCGGGGCGTCGTCGGTAGTCGGGCAGCACCGCCTCCGGGGCGCCGGCGGGCGCGTCGAGCGCGAGCTCGCACAGCACCCCCGCATCGACTCGGTGCAGCGGCGAGGAGTCCTCCGCGACCGCAACTCCGAGCGCTTCCACATATCCCCGGTAGCGTACCGCCCCGTCCCCTACCGCCAGCCGCTGCAGACCCTCCGCGGATCCCACGGGGAGAGCGCCCAACTCCTCGGGGCGCAGCGCGCGGGGGGCTGCCACCTCCTCTCCGGCGGCGTACACCGCAGCGAACACCTCCCCGCGGCGGGCGTCTACAGCTGCGAGTACTCCGCGTTTAGACACCGACGCCCCGCCGCCCGCCTGCGCGTGTGGCTGTGTCCACTCGACCTCCGGCGCCCGCGTGGCGGCCTCGGCGAGGACGCGCAGAGTGGAGACGCCCGCCACCTCGATCCCCAGCGACTGCGCCAGCCCGCGCGCCGTGGCGACCCCAATGCGCAGGCCCGTGAACGTGCCCGGTCCGACGCCCACCGCGATTCGGTCGAGCTGCCCCCAGCGCAGACCGGCCCGAGCGAGCAGCTCGCTCGCCAGCGGCAGCAGTCGCGTGGCGTGCCCAGGGCGTTTCCCGGCTGGGGGGTCGTCGCGCGCCTGCAGCGTGGTCCCGTCGGCGAGCCGCAGGCCGACGACGGTGGCGGGCGTGGCGGTGTCGAAGCCGAGGACGTTCATCGCTGTGTCAGCACCTCGATCCGCCGGCGGTCCCCGCCACAGTGGGTGAGCGTCACCTGCATACGTGCCTCCCCCAGCTCCGGGCTGCCCTCCTGCGGCCACTCCACGAACGCGACGCTCTGTGGGCCGAGGTAGTCCTCCAACAGGCCCGGGTCCTCCTGCCCCAGCCCCGCCAGCCGGTAGAGGTCGAGGTGGGCGACCGTTACGTTCGACCCCCGGTAGCGGTGCCCGATCCCGAACGTGGGGCTTGTCACCAGGTCGGTCACGCCCAGCGCCCGCGCGGCTCCACGCACAAGCGTGGTCTTGCCCGCGCCCAACTCGCCCCGCACCAGCACCACGTCCCCCCCGCGCAGCTCCCCGGCGAGCTCGGCGCCCAGCGCCTCAGTCTCCTCGGGAGCCGCGGTTTCGCGAACGAACACCCGGGAGACTTTATTGCCGAGACTTGGGGGAGCCAGGAGACCTATGCGGCGCACTGGCCGATCTTCGATAGGTCCCTCTGTAGGAGAGCGCTGGCGCTCGAGCCCGCCCTCGGCCGACCCAGCGGGCACCGATGCTGTACCGCAGCCCTACGCGGCGCGTAGCTCCTGCTCGTAGGAGAGCGCCTGGCGCTCGGCGGGCGAACCGGACAGGGGCTGCGCGCGAGGCGCCGGGGCGAACCACACGAGTCGTGTGGGGCGGGCACTCATACCGCCACCCCCGACCGGATCGAGGATGCGTGTCCCAGCAGCTGGGCGGCGTTCTCCGCGAGCAGCGCCTCGCGGCCGGTGGGGGTCGGCTCGACGACGGGGCGGTCCGAGCCGTACACCAGCTGCTCCCCGCCCACGCGGCGCGCCATCGCCTCGACGGCGGCCGGGCCGTAGCTGGAGGTGTCGTAGAAGATCAGCGGGTCGTGCAGGTCCACGGCGGGCCGCCGCGTGCCGCGAGCCGCTCGCTGAGCAGCGGCGCGCCGCCGGCGAGCATCGCGAACACGACCCGCAGCCGCGGGTGCTCGCGCCGGCCGAGCGTCGCGAACGTCAGCCACGCCGCCTGCATCTGCGCTACATAATCGGTCAGCGGCCGCCACCACAGCGGCTCGCCGAGCGCGCCTCGGAGGGGCGCCAGCCCGGCCCGGGGCCGGGGTGGACGAACAGCGGCGCCCCACGCGCCGCGATCCGCTCCAGCAGCGGCGCGACAGCGCAAGCGCGTCCGGGGCCGGCGAGCGCTCCCGCGGGCAGGCAGACCCCGATGCAGCCACGCGCGAGCAGCCGGTCGACGTCGTCGGGGTCGGGCTCCTCGAGCGCGATCGGCCCCCACGCGGCGAACCCGCCGGGCAGCGCCAGCACGCCCTCCAGGTGGGCCTCGATCAGCTCGTCGGCCTGCTCGCGCGGCAGCGCCTCGACTCCGATCGCGCTCGAGAGCGCCACCAGCGCGAGGTCGAGGCCGTCGCCGTCCACGAGGCTCACGCGGCGGGCCGGCGATTCCGCCTCGCGGTCGATCACATAGGGCTGCTCGCCCGCTGCTGTGCAGCACCGTCAGGCCGTGCGAGCGCCGGACGAACGGCAGCGTCCGCCGAGCGGCCAGCGCATCGAGCAGCGGGGCGGTCCAGATGTGCTGATGAATGTCGATCTGCATGGTTTCGGAAGGCATCCTCGTCGGGGCCGGCTCCTTGACAGGCCCGCGGATTCGGCCCGCTTGACCTATACCTCATAAAGTAGATCGACAATACCACCTTTTGCACAGGGCGCAAGCCCAGGGGTCGAATCTTTCTGAAGGACCTTTGCTAGGCCCGCCTTGCTCAAGGCTCCTCTCAACGGCGACCGGCCCACGGGAGAGGCCTTCCCGTGGGCCGGTCGCACTGCTTGGGAGGAGGCCCAGTCCTCTATCGGCGGCCCGCCCCCACAGCTTTAGAGAGATTGGGCACCCCTGGCGACTCAGAACAGACCGAGTTGGTCAGCCTCCGCCACCGGCTCCGCGACCGGCGCCGGCCCCTGCGGCGAGCGAGGGCTCCTCGAGCTCCTCCGCCACCTCCGGCACCTCAAGCAACTGCGGTTGCTCGGGCGCAGGCAGCGCAAGTAGCTCGGGCAGGCGCTTGAAGTCCTCGCGCAGGGTCTCCAACATCCGCGGGGTATACAGCGCCGCGGCGGGGTGGAAGATCGGGTATAGCCGCACCGCCCGGCGGCCCACCGCCAGCACCTCCGGCTGCCCGTGCAGGCGCGTGATCCCCGTCGGATCGTCGCGCAGCAGCTTCGTGGAGAAGTTCCCCAGCGTGCATATCACCCGCGGCTGGATCAGCTCCACCTGGCGGTACAGGTACTCGCGGCAGTTCTCGATCTCCGCCGGCTGCGGGTCGCGGTTGCCGGGCGGCCGGCACTTCGAGGACATTCGCGATGAACACGTCCGCGCGCGCCATCCCGATCTCCCCCAACAGCTTCTCGAGCAGTTTGCCCGCCGCGCCCACGAACGGCAGCCCCTGCTCGTCCTCGCTCGCCCCCGGCGCCTCCCCCACGAACATCAGGTCGGCGTCCGCATTGCCCGCTCCGAACACGACCGTCTTGCGAGTCGCCGCCAACTCCGCACAGCGCACGCACGCCTGGGCCTGCTCGAACACCTCCTTGAGCGCCTCGCGCCGCTCCGCGGCCGAGCCCGGCAGTTGGCTCTCCTCGGAAGACATCGAGGCGGATCGTATCCCCTCGCCGGGAACGAAGGACTTGACCGCCGCGCGGCTCACGATCCCTTCTGTGCAGGTGCGCACACAACCCCGTCCCGCCCCCGCAGACCCCGAAACCCCTGTATCATTCCTCACAGGCCGTCACCGAGATCGCTTGGGACGGACCCGTAGGGCAACAGTCATCTCTAATCGCGCCGGTATCCGTAGGGACTGGACCGAGGCCATGAGCCACCACCACCACCGACTCGCGTCACGCGCATGAGTACGCTGCGCGCCTTGGGAGTCTGTACCGGGGGACAGGTACCGACCTGTACCGGGGAGCGTGTCCCGCGATGAGGACGCTGCGCACCGTCGGGGAGTTGCGGGCCGCGCTGGCGCCGGCCCGACGGGCGAGCTCGACGATCGGGCTCGTGCCCACGATGGGGGCGCTGCACGAGGGGCACCTGTCGCTGATCCGCCGCGCGCGGGAGCAGTGCGACGTGGTGGTGGTGTCGCTGTTCGTCAACCCCGCGCAGTTCGACGAGCGCTCGGACCTGGAGCACTACCCGCGCTCGGAACGCCACGACGCGGGGCTGGCGGCGGAAGCCGGAGCGGACCTGCTGTTTGCGCCCTCGGTCGAAGAGGTGTACCCGCCGGGGTTCGCCACCGCGGTGGAAGTGCTCGGGCTGACCGACCGTTTGGAGGGCGCCGCGCGCGGGGCCTCGCACTTCCGGGGGGTGACCACGGTGGTGACGAAGCTCGTGTGCATGACGATGCCCGACACGCTCTACCTCGGCCAGAAGGACGCCCAGCAGGTGGTGGTGATCCGCCGCCTGCTGGCCGACCTGAACCTGCCGGTGCACGTCGAGGCACTGCCCACCGTACGCGAGGGCGACGGGCTGGCGCTCTCCAGCCGCAACGCGCTGCTCGAACCCCGCGCCCGCGAGCGCGCCCGGGCGCTGCGCGCCGCGCTGCGATGCCGCCGGCGAGCTGGCCGCCTCGGGCGAGCGCTCGCCCGCGGTGCTGCTGGGCGCCGCCCACGCCGCGCTGGCCGCTGCCGGGGTTCGCGCCGACTACGTCGCGCTGGTGGACCCCGACACGCTGGAGCCGCTCGCCGAGCTCGACCGGCCGGCCCTGCTGGCTGCTCGCCGCGCGCGTCGGCGGGGTGCGGCTGATCGACAACGCCACGCTTGAGCCTGCTGCTGCGCGCCGCGCACTGGAGCGAGCCGCTCGGAGGAGGCGCGACATGCAGCGCGTGATGCTCAAGTCCAAGATCCACCGCGCCACGGTGACCGACTGCGACCTGCACTACGTGGGGTCGATCACGATCGACCCCGACCTGCTGGAGGCCGCGGACATCCTCGAGTACGAGCAGGTGCACGTCGTGGACATCGACAACGGCGCGCGCTTCGAGACCTACACGATCGCCGGCGAGCGCGGCTCGGGGGCGATGAAGGTCAACGGCGCCGCCGCGCGCCTCGTGCACCGCGGCGACACCATCATCGTGATCTCCTACGGCTCACTACGACCGCGCGGAGCTGGAGCGCTACGAGCCTCGCGTGGTGCACGTGGAGGCGCAGACCAACCGCATCGTCACCGTCGACGACGCGGTGGCGACCCTGCTCTGCGTCCACTGGGCGCCGCCTCGCAGGGCGCGTACGAGGTGCGCGCCTGACGCAGCGGCCCACGGGGCGTCCAACCGCCGTCAGAGAGGACTCATCCAGCCACCCGTCCAGCCAGCCGCGAACGTCAAGATCCCCCACGACCCCGGTCGCCTGCCGATGACGCTGCCGCTGCTGGCGGAGAAGAAGCGCCTCGGCGAGCCGATCGTGATGGTCACCGCCTACGACTACCCCTCCGCCCGCGCCGCCGAGGCGGCGGGCGTGGACCTCGTGCTCGTCGGGCGACTCCGCCGCCACCACCGTGCTCGGCTACAGCGCCACCACTCCGGTGCGCCTGGAGGACATGCTCGTGCTCGCCGCCGCCGCGCGGCGCGGCCTGCGCACGCCGCTGTTGATCGGCGACCTGCCGTTCGGCTCCTACGAGGTCTCCGACGAGCAGGCCGATCGCGACCGCCGTGCGGATGGTGCAGGAGGCCGGCTGCGACGCGGTCAAGCTGGAGGGCGGCGGCCCCGCGCTCGGTCAGCCGCGCGCGCGCGATCGTCGGCGCCGGCATCCCCGTGATGGGCCACGTCGGGCTCACCCCGCAGACCTCCACGGCGCTCGGCGGCTGGAAGGCGCAGGGGCGCACCGCGCAGGCGGCCGCGCAGATCGGCGCGCAGGCGCTCGCGCTGCAGGAGGCCGGCTGCTTCGCGATCGTGTTCGAGGCGATCCCCGCGGCGGTCACCGAGGAGCTGATGGGCCGCATGGAGATCCCCGTGATCGGCATCGGCGCCGGCCCCGCCACCGACGGGCAGGTGCTCGTCTTCCACGACCTGCTCGGCATCCGCGACGGCCTCGGGCCGCGCTTCGTCAAGCGCTACGCCAACCTCCAGGAGGAGATGAACGCCGGCGTCGCCGCTTACGCCGAGGACGTCCGCACGCGGCGCTACCCCGGCCCCGAGCACACCTACAAGATCGACCCCGCCGAGCTGGCCGAGCTGCGCGCGCTGCTGGGCTGAGACCTCGGCTGAGCGGTCGCAGGCAGCCAGGGCACGCGGAGGGTCGGGTCGCATCCAGCCGGGGCGCTCCAGCCCCAGCCTCACTGCTGCAGTTCGATCGTGTTCATGAAGTTGGTGTAGAAGGAGACGGCGTTGGCTTCGGCTTCGGCCAGCTTGGCTTCGAGCCGTTCTACGCGCTGCAGCACGGGCAGCTCGTCGGGGTTCCGTAGGGCCGGGCAAGGCGGATGATCTCCGGGCTTTCTTCGGCTTCGGGGTCGCCGCGTCGTAGCTCTGGATGAACTGGGTGGTGGTGGAGGGCAGCGTCTGGTAGCCGCTGGTGACCCACGTTGGATGTCGCCACACAGGTTGGGACCGCGAGCGTGGAGAGCCCCCGGAGCTTGGTCGCGAAGGTCCGACCGCGCGCGTGAGCCTGCCGTTGGTCCAGTGCAGAGCCTTGACGGCGTGGGCGAAGGTCAGCGATCGGCGCCGGCGGCGATGTGGTAGCCCACGGCCGTCATCGCACCCGACGACCTCGAAGTCGAGCTGTTCGGAGTCGCGGTCCTGCGGGGAGCCCGCGGCCACGTCGGGACATTCGGCGGCGATCTGGTTCGCGTAGCTCTTGACGTCAGCCAGCGCCTTGAGCGATGTCGGGCTCGGAGGCGGCGGAGACGAGCGTATTGGTGGCGCGAGCGAGAGCCTGCGTGGCGGCCACATCTGCCGAGTCGGCGCTCGCGGCCGATGGCGCCACTGCGAGCGCGGCGCCGACGAGGAGGACTGAAGCCGTCCGGATTCCCACGGTTCTCAGCGTACTGTAAGCCGAGTGCGGTGGGCGCAGCCAACCCCGAGGGCGCTTCGGCGACGTGAGCGGTGAGGCTCCCCCGCGCCGCTCCTGCAGCTCGGGGTCGACGCTCCCCGCGCGCCGCGACGTGCCGGCGCGCGGGGTTTGCGCTCACCCTCAGCTGTTGCTGGTGGTCTGCACCGCCTGGATCTGTGCCTCGGCCGCTTCCGCCAGGAACGTCCCTTCTGTGGATCCGCTCTTGCCACCACTACTCAGGTTGACCCAGCAGCTGACCGCGAGCAGGCTGGGACTGGTGGAGCTGACCGCCACCTCCAGTGGCAGCGTGGTCTCTGCCACGAATATGCCGGCAATGGGAACTTCCGCCGTGGTGGCGGAGAAGAAGCCCGACACATCCGCCACCGGGCTCCCACTGCCCGGGACGTCGGCCAGCGAGCAGTCCACCGCGCCGTCTCCACCAGGCTCCGTCGCGACGATCGCAACCTGGACCTTGGCCGAGGCGAGGTAGTTGCCGGCAGGCAGCGCCTTGCTCAGCACCGTGGTCGGCGAGCCTGCGGTGCCGGTCGTGAAGTTCACGCCTTCATCGGGACCAGTGGGGGGCTGGCTGGCTGAGTAGCCGGCGACGGCCCCGTTTTCCCCGGGCGCCCCCTTTGCCCCATTTTCACCTTTTGTTCCATTTTCACCATTCGTCCCAGTTGTACCTTTCGAGCCCGGTTCGCCTTTCGCGCCGGCTGACCCACTCGCACCGGCCAGCCCACTCGGACCCACGGGGCCAGCCGCGCCGATCGAACCGGACTTTGAGTACCGCTTGATCAGGCCGATCACTTCGGCCTTCGTCAGACCCTGACCCTTCGCCTTGGCCTTCGACTTGTTGGCGCTAGCCGTGCCGGCGCCGGTGGCCGCCACGCTGAGGCTCAGTACGGTCGCCGTCGCCCCAAACGCGGCCACCACGCACACAACGAACACCGCGGGCCGCCGCCCGCGCCATGGTGCTTTCTGCATTTGACCTCCCCTGCCGGCCAGACTTCAGCGCCGGTCCATGTTTATAATGCCGTGAGCCTACCTCAGAGTCGGCCGCGCGGACCTCACAGATGAAATTCTTGGGCCGCGGAGGGTCGCAAGCGTGGCCACAGCGTCGCGGGTGGGGTGGTTGGTGGCGCCGCTGCACTACCGCGACTCGGGTCGTGCCGTGCCAGGGCCGCGTACTCAAGCCCTTCGCGCTACCGCGGCTCGGTCGTGCCGGGCGCCGGGGCCGTGTACTCGATCCTTCGCAACACCCGCGCCGGCGCGCCGGCCGCGACCGAGAAGGGCTGGACGTTGCGGGTGACGACGCTGTTGGCGCCGACAACGCAGCGCTCGCCGATAGCTCACGCCGCTCGTGACGACCACGTGCGCGCCCAGCCAGCAGTTGTCGCCGATCCGCGTGGGGCCCCTTCTGCGAAGCCCTGCCAGGGCACCGGCTTGTCAGGGTCCTCGTAGCGGTGGGAGGCGTCGGAGAGGAAGCAGCCGTTGGCGAGCATGCAGTGCTCGCCGATCTCGACCAGCTCGCTGCGCGGCGACCATCACGCCCTGGTTGAGGAACGTGCCCGCGCCGATCCGCACGCGCGCGCGGCCGGGGGCGGTGATCCACACGTTCGGCTCCAACAGCACCCCCTCCCCCACCTCCAGCCGGCCCTCGCGCAGCGCCTCCAGCACGTTGCCCTGCAGCGGCCAGCGCGCGAACGCCCCGCGGCGCATCAGCTCCCAGTGGATCCGCGCGCGGTTCCAGGGCAGCGTGTTGCGCTCGTACCAGCGCCACTTCTGCACCCACCGCCGCGCCTGGTTGACCGACGCGGCGGCGTGCGCGGGATGAAGGGGGAGGATGCTGTGAGCTCGCGACCCCCGGACGCGAGCGGGGATCGGGCGGTTGCTCACGCAGCTGGCCGTCGCTCACGCGGCGAGCCTTCGGCCGCGGTTCTGGCGCGGCTTCTTGGCCTTGCGCGGGCCGGCTTGCCGTTGCTGCGAAGCGCCCGCCGCCGCCAGCAGCGGCGCGAGGAACTGCCCCGTGTGCGAGGCCGGCTCGGCGGCGACCTCCTCCGGCGTGCCCGCGGCGACCACGAGGCCGCCCTCCTCGCCCCCCTCGGGACCCATGTCGATCAGGCGGTCGGCGCACTTGATCACGTCGAGGTTGTGCTCGATCACGACCACGCGTGTTGCCGGCGTCCACGAGGCGCTGGAGCACCTCCAGCAGCCGCTGCACGTCGGCGAAGTGCAGGCCCGTCGTCGGCTCGTCGAGGATGTACAGGGTGCGGCCCGTCGCCACCTTGGAGAGCTCGGTCGCGAGCTTCACGCGCTGGGCCTCCCCGCCGGAGAGCGTGGTGGCGGGCTGGCCGAGGCGCACGTAGCCGAGGCCCACCGCGTCGAGCGTCTCCAGGCGCCGGCGCACCTTGGGGATGTGCTCGAAGAACTTGACGGCCTCCTCGATCGGCATGTCGAGCACGTCGGCGATGCTCTTGCCCTTGAAGCGGATCTCCAGCGTCTCGCGGTTGTAGCGCTTGCCGTGGCACTGCTCGCACGGGACGTACACGTCGGGCAGGAAGTGCATCTCGATCTTGATCTGCCCGTCGCCCTTGCACACCTCGCAGCGCCCGCCCTTCACGTTGAAGGAGAAGCGGCCCGGGCTTGTACCCGCGCGCGCGGGCCTCCTGGGTCTTGGAGAACATGTCGCGGATCACGTCGAACAGGCCCGTGTACGTCGCGGGGTTGGAGCGCGGGGTGCGCCCGATCGGGGACTGGTCCACGGCGATGATCTTGTCGAGCTGCTCCAGGCCGCGTGATCGCGCGGTGTGCGCCGGGCGCGGGCGCGCGCGCGGTGCAGGCGCGCGGAGAGCGCCTTGTAGAGGATCTCGTTGACGAGCGTGGTCTTGCCCGAGCCCGACACGCCGGTGACGCAGGTGAGCGCGCCCAGCGGGAAGCTCGCGTCGATGTCGCGGAGGTTGTGCTGCGGCGGCGCCTTCCACCTTCACATAGCCGGTGGGGGTGCGGCGCTTGGCGGGCACCGCCACGGTGCGGGTGCCCGCGAGGTACTGCCCGGTGAGCGACTCCTTGCACGCGCTGCACCTGCGCGGCGGTGCCCTGCGCGACGATCCGCCCGCCGTGCTCGCCCGCGCCGGGGCCGAGGTCCACGAGGTGGTCGGCGGCGCGCATCGTCTGCTCGTCGTGCTCGACCACGATCACCGTGTTGCCGAGGTCGCGCAGCCGCTCCAGCGTGGCGATCAGCTTCGAGTTGTCGCGCTGGTGCAGGCCGATCGAGGGCTCGTCGAGGATGTACAGCACGCCCACCAGCGAGCGAGCCGATCTGCGTCGCCAACCTGATCCGCTGCGCCTCCCCGCCGGAGAGCGTCGCCGAGGCGCGGTCCATCGAGAGGTAGCCGATCCCGACGTTCTCCAGGAACTGCAGCCGCTCGGAGATCTCGCGCAGGATCAGCCGCGCCACGTGGCGGTCGGTCTCGGAGAGCTCCACCTCCTCCAGCCACTCGATCGCGCGCCGCGCGGAGAGCGCGCAGAAGTCCTCGATCCGCGTCCCCCCCACCAGCACCGCGCGGGACTCCGCGCGCAGCCGCGCGCCCCCGCACACCGGGCAGGCGCCGCAGCGACATGTACTCCTCGAGTTTCTCCTTGACCCCCTCGGACTCGGTTTCGCGGTAGCGCTTTTCGAGGTTGGCGATCAGCCCGCGCGAAGCGCGTCGAGTAGGAGCGCCGCCGACCGAAGCGGTTGCGGTAGGTGATCGCCAGCGGCTCCTTCGTGCCGTGCAGGAACAGGTCCTGGTGCTCCTGCGGCAAGCTCCTCCCACGGCTCGTCGAGGTCGACGCCGTAGCTCTCGGCGAGCGCCTCGGCGACCTGCTCGTAGTAGTTGGAGAACGCGGCCGCCCGGCTCCACGGCGCGATCGCCCCCTCGCTCACCGACAGCGTCGGGTCGGGCACGAGCAGCTCGGGGTCGATCTCCATCTGCGCCCCCAGCCCGTGGCAGCGCTCGCACGCCCCGTGGGGGGAGTTGAACGAGAAGATCCGCGGCTCCAGCTCGACCAGCGAGGGGCCGTGCTCGGGGCAGGCGAAGCGCTCGGAGTATGTGACGATCTCGCCCACGGCCTCGGGGGCTCGCCATCCGGAGACGCCGCACCCGGCCCGCTCTCTGTGGCACGCGACCCCGCGGCGGAGCCCGCAGGGGCGGAGCTCATCACCTCCACCTCCACCAGCCCGTCGGCCAGACGCACCGCCGTCTCGATCGAGTCGGCGAGGCGCTTGCGCACGTCGTGGCGCATCACAGGCGGTCGACGACGACCGAGATGTCGTGCTTGTAGCGCTTGTCGAGCACGATCGATTCCTCCAGCATGCGCGCACGCGGTCGTCGATCCGCACGCGCGCGAAGCCGTCCGCGCGCAGCTCCTCCAGCAGCTTGCCGTACTCGCCCTTGCGCCCGCGCACGACCGGGCGCCATCACCATGAAGCGCGTGCCCTCCGGCAGCTCCATCACCTGGTCGATGATCTGCTCCGCGGACTGGCCCGTGATCGGCCGCCCGCAGATCGGGCAGTGCGGCTTGCCCACGCGCGCCCACAGCAGGCGCAGGTAGTCGTAGATCTCGGTGACGGTGCCGACGGTCGAGCGGGGGTTGCGCGAGGTGGTCTTCTGGTCGATCGAGATCGCCGGCGAGAGCCCCTCGATCGAGTCCACGTCGGGCTTGTCCATCTGCCCCAGGAACTGGCGCGCGTACGCGGAGAGCGACTCGACGTAGCGGCGCTGGCCCTCGGCGTAGATCGTGTCGAACGCGAGGCTCGACTTGCCCGAGCCCGAGAGGCCCGTGATGACCACCAGCGCGTCGCGCGGCAGGGTCAGGGAGATGTCTTTGAGGTTGTGCTCGCGCGCGCCGCTGACGACGATCTGGTTGCTCGAGGGCATGCGTCGTACATCATACGAGCGCGCGAACAGACGTTCGGGTCCGCGCCAGCCGGAGTCGGCACCCCGCCCGCCGGGCCTCACTCCTCCAGGCCCGCGAAGCCACGCCACCGCGAGGTCGGCACGCTCTCGGCCGGCGAGGGCACGGCCGCGCCCGCCGGTGCCGGCTGGCCTACGGCTCGAGCTCGCCCGCGTAGAGCGCAAAGATCGCGCCCTGCGGGTCTGAGACGATCGCGATCTTCGCGACCTGGATGTCAATCGGACCGGCGTGCACGGTCCCGCCGAGCTTCGCCACGGAGGCGAGTGCGGCGTCGAGGTCGGCCACGCCGAAGTACACCAGCCAGTGCGGGGGCGCACCCGGCGGGGTCAGCGGCCGGATGCCGCCGGCGTTGGCCTCGCCGTTCTTGATCGACAGGTACGGGTCGGGGCTGCCCTCAAAGGGGGCGACGGTCCAGCCGAAGAGACCGCCGTAGAAGGCGGCGGAGGCGTCCAGGTCCGGAGAGTTGAGCTCGTTCCAGACGAGCGCCCCCGGGGCGTTGACGAGCCCTGCGCCGTGGTGTGCCCGGGCCTCCCACACCATGAAGTGGGCGCCCTGGGGGTCCCGGATCACGGCCATGCGGCCCACGTCCATCACGTCGAAGGGACCGGCGTGCACACTCGCGCCAAGCTCACTGGCGCGCTGCGCGGCCGTGTCGGCGCTCTCCACCGAGACGTAGGACTGCCACAGCGGCGGCATCCCCGCTTCGCGCTGCTGCTCGGGCTGCGGGGCAATCGCCGCGACCGGCTTGCCGTCGAGGTGCATCATCGAGTAGTACACCCCGTCGCCCACCGGGCTGTCCTCGGCCTCCCACCCGAACAGGTCGCCGTAGAATGCCTTCGCGGCCGGCTGGTCGGTGCTCGACAGGTCGACCCAGCAGAACGTTCCGGGGGTGTAGCTCGCGCGCTCGCCCATCGCGCGGAAACTTAGCGCAGATCGCAATCGGGGGCTGAGTGCCACCGCACCCGAGCCGGCGCCCTCAGTCCACGAGCAGGACAGCCTTGCCCGCGATGCGGCGCTCCATCAACGCGGCGATCGCCGCCGCGGCCTCGTGCCAGCTGGCCTCGTAGTCCACCGAGCAGTCGAGCCTCCCGGCGGCGACGAGCCCGGCGAGCCGGCCGAGGTCCCGTGCGCCGGAGCGCCCGTGGCAGCGTGGCGGCCTGCGCATCGGAGACCCCGTCGGGCAGCGCGCAGAGCGTCTCGGTGGGCACGGCGGCGAGCTGCGCCCACGCTCCGCGCCCAACCAGGCCGACGACCCGCGCGCCCAGCGGTGGGCCGGAGCCGTCGGCCGCCGGGGCCTCGACGACCCCCGCGACGTCCCAGCCGGTGAGCTCCCCGTCGGCCATCTCGGCGAGCCGCCGCGACTCGCCGCGGTTGAGCGAGAACGCACGCACGCGCACGAGCGCCTCGGAGGGCAGCGGCACAGGGTCGGGCACCTCGCGCAGGCTCACGTTCGCGGGCGCGCCGGGTGCTGCGGTAAGGGCGAGCACGGGTCGGATCCTAACGCGCGCGGGCGATCGGCACAGGGGCTTTTTTGGGATCGTCCACGCGTGTTCGTACAGCTGCCGCGCGCGGGTGCGTGGGGCCTCCTACCCCACGTCGGCGGAGGCAGCGCAGATACACGGAGACGACCCCCTGCGCGCTGCGCACCTGCCGGCGAGCGGGGGTCACGCGGCGGAGCACTGCTCGAGGCCGGAGTACCCGCTGACCGCCTTGCAGTGGGCGGCCACCCACGTCTGCAGAGCCCGCGTGCTCGAGGCCGAGCCCCCCAGACCGCCGGGGGCGCCGGGCAGGCCGCCGCCGGAAGTCCCCCCACCTGCGGAAGCGCCACCGCCGGGCAGGACGCTGCCGGGCGGTCCGCCTGACGGAGGGACACCGCCGGGGGCGCCACCACCGGCAAAGCCGAACCGGCCACCGGGAGAGAAACGGCCGTGGCGCAGCGTCCCGGAGCCGCTGGCGCCACCGAACCCGTAGACGTAGCGGAGCTGACCGGAGGAGACCAACTGCTCGAGCTGGGTGGCAGTGGGCGCGGGGTCCTGCCCGGAGAAGCCACCGATCGTGACGACGAGCTCGTGCGTAGCGAGGATCAGCGGCGCCGCGGTCATCGAGCCGTCCGCCGCAACCAGGTACTTGGCGCCGTCGCGGTGGGCCTCGAGGTAGGCGATCAGTTGCTTGCTGGCCTGCCCGGCACCGCCCAGCCCACGGGCGCCCGCCGCACCGCCGCCACCGGCCGTCACACCGGGGAGACTCAGGCCGCCGGGCGACCCCGAGGAAACCCCGCCCCGCGCGCCCCCGAACAGGCGCGGGCCACCGGCGCCGGGGAAGCCGCCGGCAATAGCACCGCCGCCCCCTCCAGGAGCCCCGCCGAGACCGCTTTCGGCCGCGGCCGGCCCAGCCTTGGGGTTGCCACCGCCAACGCTCCGCCCTACCGTAGCCAGCGAGTACGCCACCGGGCCGGCGAGCACCGCCGCGAGCGCGAGCGCGAGCACCAGCGCGTGCGGACGAGCGCGCCACACCAACAGCGCCGCCGCGCAGCCGAACGCCACCGCGGGCACGAGCCACCGCAGCCACGGCACGAACGCGGGGGTACGGTCGAGCAGCGCGCTCGAGAGCAGCGCCGTGGCGACGAGCGCGAGCGAGAGCGTCGCGGCGGCGAGCCGGGAGACGCGGACACGGTCCCACAGCGCGAGCAAGCTCCCGGCGGCGAGCACCGCGACGGCGGGCGCGAGCGCGCTCGTGTAGTAGGGGTGAAAGAGGGTCAGCGCCAGGCTGAAGACGGCGACGTGCACGAGCGCCCACAGACCCCACAGCACGTACGCGGCACGGGCCGGGTCGGTGCGGGGGGTGCGCCGGCGCACCCACAGGCCGACGAGCAGGCCGAGCGCGGCGAGCGGCAGCAGCCATGCGATCTGCCCGCCGACCTCTGTGTTGAACAACCGCAGCACGCCCTGGCCGCCGCCGAAGCCGCCCGGCCCGCCGACGCCGCCGGCGCCGCTTGAGCCCACGCGGTTGAGGCCGTTGGCTTCGAAGATCAGTTCCCACCACGAGTCGTGCAGGGTGTCGCCGACGTACGGCCGCTGCGCGGCGGGCACCAGCATCATCGCGCCCACCCACGCGGCGCTCACTGCGAACGTGAGTGCGCCGGCGCCGAGCAGCTGCGCGAAGCGACGCCGCACGCGGCCGGGACCGGGACCGGCGTAGAGGTAAGTGAGCGCCAGCGCGGGGAGCACGAGGTACGCCTGGAGCATCTTCGTGTTGAACGCGAGCCCCACGAGCAGGCCGGCGAGCAGCAGGTGGCGCGTGCGCCCGGTCTCGGTCGCGCGCACCGTGGCCCACGCGGAGCACACGAGCAGCAGCACGAGCAGCGCGTCGGGGTTGTTGAAGCGGCTCACCAGCACTGTCACCGGCGTGAGCGCGAGCATCAGCGCCGCGAGCACCGCCGCGCGCGGGCCGAGCGTGCGGCGCACGGCGTCGTGGAGCACCACCACGGAGGCGACCCCGCAGAGCGCGTCGGGCAGCAGCATCGCGAAGCTCGAGAAGCCGAAGACCCTCGCTGACAGCGCCATCATCCAGAGCGACAGCGGCGTCTTGTCGATCGAGACGTAGCGGCTGAGGTCCAGGGCGTTGTAGAGGAACGCCGACCAGCTGTGGCTGTCCGCGTACACCGCCGAGGCGTAGTAGGTGTTCGCGTAACCGTTCACCGTGAGGCCCCACACCATCAGCACGGCGGCGAGCAGCGCGACGCCGAGCAGCGCCGGGCGCGACCACGGCGGGTCCGCGGGCCGGCCGCGCCCCAGCGCGCGCAGCCGCTCGCGCGCCGAGTCCCCGAGGGCCGGGCGGGTGGGGAGTGCAAGCGCTTGGTCTGACACGGTCGGCTCCTCGCTGTCGTGGGCCCCGCCGCGGGGCTCCTCGCTGTGGTGACCCCGCCGCGGCCTCCCTGCGGCAGTCGTAGAGACGGCGGGGAGAACGCGGGCGGGCGTGTAGCGGCAAGGCGATGATCGGGCGGGACCCCTAAAGCTAGGTAGGGACCGTGTAAGGCAAACGTAGGAGTCCCCCGCGGCTGGTCCGGGCCGGTGGCACAATCCGGCGGTGAGAATCCTCGTGGTGGACGACGACCGCGCGCTGCGCGAGGCTCTGCGCCGCACGCTGACGCTCGGCGGCTACGAGGTGCAGAGCGCCGAGGACGGCGCGCAGGCGCTCGAGGCGGTGGTGAGCGCGGTGCCCGACGCCGTCGTGCTCGACATCGGGATGCCGGGGATGGACGGCCTGGAGGTGTGCCGCCGCCTGCGCCTGCTGGGCAACCGCGTGCCGATCCTGATGCTCACCGCGCGCGAGGCGGTCGCCGACCGCGTCGACGGCCTCGACGCCGGCGCGGACGACTACCTGGTCAAGCCGTTCGACGTCAACGAGCTGAAGGCGCGCCTGCGGGCGCTGCTGCGCCGCTCGGGCTCCGAGGGGGACCCCGGCTCGCTGTCCTTCGGGGAGCTGCGGCTCGACGGCGCCCGCCACGGCGCGGGGGTGGGCGAGCGGTTCGCCGAGCTGACGCGCACCGAGTACCAGCTGCTGGAGCTGCTGATGCGCAACCCCCGGCGCGTGCTCACGCACAGCGTGATCTACGACCGCGTGTGGGGCTACGACTTCGGCGCGGCCTCGAACTCGCTGCGGGTGTACATCGGCTACCTGCGCCGCAAGCTCGAGGACCTCGGCGCGCCGGCGCTGATACACACCGTGCGCGGTGTCGGCTACGTCCTGCGCGAGCCGTGACGCTGCGCGCGCGCATCGCCGCGGCGGCGGGCCTCGCGGTCGCGGTGGCCGTGGTGAGCGCCGCGGTCGGCCTGTACCTCGCGGTGCGCTCGGACCTGCGCGGGCAGATCGACAAATCGCTGAGCGCCCGCGCGCGAGAGCTCGTCTCGGGCGCCGTCCCCCCGGCCGCCCGGCACACCGCCGGGGGACGCTGGCAGAACAGGCAAACCACTGTCGACCGTGAGCCGGCACGGTTCTTCGCGGGCGCCGGCGCGCCAACCGCCCCGGGATTTCCGCGGGCGGTCCAGCCGGCGCGCTTCGGTGGCGCGTCGGGCTACGTGGAGTTCATCTCCCCGCCCGGCGCCGTGCAGGTGCCCGGCGGCCAGAGCTCCTCCCCGTCGATCGCGCCCGACGCCGCCGAGCAGGGCGATCGCGGCCAGCGGGCGCGGCGCACGCGCTGAGCGACCGGACAGTCAAGGGAACCCACCTGCGCGTGCTCACGGTCGGCGGCGGCTCGCTGGGCGCGGTGCTGATCGCGCGGCCGCTCACCAGGTCGACCACGAGCTGAGCCACATCCTGCTGATCCTCCTGGTGGTGGGGGTCGCGGGCATCGCGATCGCGGCGCTGTTGGGGGCGCTGGTCGCGCGTACCGCGCTCGCCCCGATCGCGCGCTTCACCGGCCGCGCGGAGACGCTCGCCGGCGGCCTCGACCTCTCCCAACGCCTGGAGGTCACCGGCCGCGACGAGCTCGCGCGGCTGGCGGGCTCCTTCAACGCGACGCTCGACGCGCTCGAGCGCTCCGTGGAGGCCCAGCGCCACCTGATCGCCGACGCCAGCCACGAGCTGCGCACCCCGATCGCCTCGCTGCGAGCGAACATCCAGACCCTCCAGGACGCCGACCGTCTCTCCCCCGAGGATCGCGAGGGCCTGCGCCGCGACATCGATCGACGAGCTCGACGAGCTCACGGCGCTGGTGAGCGACGTGGTCGAGCTCGCCCGGGGCACCCGCGGGGAGGCGGCCCGCGAAGAGGTGCGCCTGGACGAGATCGTCCACGAGGCCGTGGCGCGCACGCGCCGGCGCGGCGAGCTGCGCTTCAGCGTCGACGCTGCAGCCCACGCTCGTCAGAGCGGAGCCGCGAGCGCATCAACCGCGCGGTCTCGAACCTGCTCGACAACGCGCGCCGCTGGAGCCGCCGCGGACGGGCTGATCGAGGTGCGAGCTGCGCGACGGCGTGCTCACCGTCCGCGACCACGGCCCCGGCTTCGAGGAGGCCGACCTGCCCCACGTGTTCGAGCGCTTCTACCGCGCCGCCGACGCCCGCCGCCTCCCCGGCTCCGGCCTGGGCCTGGCGATCGTGCGCCAGGCCGCCGAAGCGCACCACGGCTACGTGCGCGCCGCGAACGCGCCCGGCGGCGGCGCGCTGCTGTCGGTCAGCTTCGGGGCGCCTCTCAGCCACGGACTCTCGACCGCGGTCGAGGAGTTCGAGGGTCACGGCAGCGTCGCTGGGCACAGCGTTTCGGCTGGAGTGGACCCGGTTTGACGTCCAACGATGAAAAACCCGGTCCACTCCAGACGCTACAATCAAACTGTGACCACCAAGGTGCCCACATGAAGGTCGTAACCGTGCGCGACTTCCGCGACCATGCGACGGAGATGTTCCGCTCCGACGACGTGATCCTCGTGACGCGCGAAGGCACTCCCGCGGGGTTCTTCCTCCCGTGGGATACGCCGGAGCTGCCGGTCGAGGTTCGCCGCGAGGTCTTCTTGCGCCTATCAGAGCAGATTGGTGCCGAGCTGAAGGCGAAGGGCATCAGCGAGCCAGAGGTGCTCGGCGATTTCGCTGCCTCCCGCAGTCGTAGCTGACGCGAACGTCGTCCTCTCGGCCCTCATCGGCGGGCGCGCCCGCCTGGTGATCGCCTCCGAGCACGGACCGCGTTGCATCGCCGCGGACGCCGTAGCCCAAGAGATCGCCCGGCACATTCCGCGCCTCGCGTCAAAGCGCGACCTCGACCCCGCTCTGCTGTTCGCAGCGCTCCAGGTCATGCCGATCGAGTGGAAGGTCGGGAGCGAGTACGAGGATCACCGCGAAGAGGCCGAGCAGCGCATCGCGGACCGCGACCCCGACGACTGGCCGACTGTCGCGCTCGCGCTCAAGCTCGACCTCCCGGTCTGGACCCAAGACAAGGACCACACCGACGCCCGTATCGAGGTCTTCACGACCGGCGACCTACTCGACACGCTGCGCGACGCCGGACACAGCGTGTAGGGCTCCGGCATCGCCCCACGCGCGGCATGTTTGCACTTCCGTTTACACCCCGCCCTCTGGCAACCCCTTCCGCGGCTCTCCAGCCACAAAAAAACCCCGCGTTTGCAGGGCTCCTTTGCAGTGCGCCTGGGGGGAATCGAACCCCCGACCTGCGGCTTGAAAGGCCGCAGGCAAGATGCTGAGGCGAACGTTTTCGGAGGCTTTGCATCGCTTATTTGGCCTTATAACGGTTGATAGAGGTTTGTTGGGTACTCGAAGCGGTACCCTACACGACGCGGTACTCAGGTGGTACTCTCTGTGCATGACATCGATCAACAGCAAATCGCACAATGCCGGTCCGACCGGCGCGCTGGTCGTCGCGAAGAGCAGCGACGGGCCTGTATACGAGGCGAAGTGGCGACGCGCGGGCCGGCAGATCAAGCGTCGCGTCGGACCGGCATGGCTGGAGCACGCACCCGACGGGAAAGGCTGGCGCCCCCGCCGCGGCCGCGTACCGGACGGATACCTCGACGAGAAGCGCGCGACGGTCCGCATGGCGGAGATGATCGCCGAGCACGAGCAGGAGGAGCGCGCGATCGAAGCGGGCGAGCAGGAGCGCCGCGAGCACGGCGTGAGCTTCCGCGAACTCGCCGCGGAGTGGCTGGAGTACCTGGAGCGCGAGCGTGGCGCGAAGCCCTCGACGCTGCGCGACTACCGCTACATGCTCGCCGAGCCCGGCACGCCGCACCGCCGCGGCAAGGGCAAGCAGTCCCGGCGTCGTCATGGCAGCGTTCGCCGACCGGCCGATCGCCAAGGTCACGACGCGGGAGATATCGGCATTCCTGCGTCAGCTGGACGGCTCGGGCATCACGCCGCGCACGGTCAACAAGCATCGCCAGGTGCTCTCCGCGATCTTCAACTACGCGCGCCGCACCGACACCCACGGTCTGCCGTCCAACCCGGTCGAGGGAACGAACAAGCGCCGCGAGCCCCCGCCGGCGGTGATCGACTTCTATGAGCCCGAGGAGATCGAGACGCTCGCCGACGCCGCCGCCAATGGCGTTCACCGCGGCGTGCAGCCGGCGGACTCGAACGCCGAGGAGATCGCCTGGCGGGCGCGCGAGGACGCCCAGGACGCCGAGTTGTTCCGGCTCGCCGCCTACACCGGCCTGCGCTTCGGCGAGCTGCTCGCACTGCGCTGGGAAGACATCGACCTCGACACTCGCAGGCTTATCGTCCACCGCGCCGTCTCCGCCGGCGTCGAGGGTCCCACCAAGAGCTGGCAGGCCCGCTTCATCCCCATCGCGGACCCCGCCGCCGAGGCCCTCGCCCGCCTGCAGGCCCGCGGCGACTACACAACCGCGAGGACTACGTCTTCTGCTCGCGCCTCGGCCGGCGCCTCGACGCCTCAGCCGTCCGTCGCCGCTTCAAGGCAGCCCGAGACGCCGCCGGCCTGCGGCCCCTGCGCTTCCACGCCCTGCGCCACGCCGCCGGCAGCCTCGTCGCCCGCCACGCCGACGCGCGCTTCGTCCAGGACTTCCTCGGCCACTCCCGGATCACGACCACGGAGCGCTACATGCACGCCAAGGCGCGACCCGAGGACGTCGACCGAGTCAACCTCGCGTTCGCCCCGCGCGCCGTCACCAAGTAGCGTTCAGCCTGAGCTGAGCGCCAGCCAGACAAGGTCAAGCGGATTCTGGACAGCTTCGTGGCGCCCACGCGCAGCCCCACGACCTGGACGCACGCACGCAGGAGTTCCAAGCCCGCACCGGCCGCACGCCGGCAGACTTCGCCGCCGCCTGGCGCGAAGGCAAAATCGAGGACACGCCGCAGAACGCCAGCGACGCGATCGAGGCGCTCGCCCTGCGCGAGGCGATGCAACCCACCGCCGCCGTGGGATAGCTATAGATCGATCTGGCCCACGACGCAAACCGGAGCGCCAGCTCGCGCACGCGACGCTCCAGCAGCAGGTAGTGGGTCAGTTTGATTTGGCTGGCTCATGGCGCGTCGCTAGGAGTGTTGCGCCACTGTCCGGTGGGCCATATAGGTCGGCCCATAAGTGTATAGTGGGGCCCTATGGAACGATGGATCGAGGCTGTGCGATGGATAACGTTCCCCGGCAAGCGCCTGCCACCAGGCGAGGCGATCTGGCTTGCGATCTTCGGCGCGCTCCTCGGGTTGCTGCTGTTCATCCTTTCAGCACCCACAGCTTTTTTGAGGGTCTTTGGATTCGCGATATTCTGTGTGTTCGCAGCGACTGCGCTGAAGGCGTCGCTGCGTAGGCGGCGAGCAAGCCGCCCCCGGTCAAACTAACCCCTACCCAGCGGCAGCCGACCAGGTTGCCCTCAGCCCACCGTCGCCTTGCCCCGCACGGTCGCCTCGACCTCATCGCGGAGGAAGATCCAGCGACGCCCCAGCTTGTGACCCGGCAGCAACCCCCGCCGGGCGTATTCGAGCACGGTCGAGACCGGCAAGTCCAACAGGTCGGCGACCTCGCGACCGCCGAGGACATCCTCGCGCGTGAGCCGAGGGCGGGCCGCAGTCGGTGCGTGGACAGCGCTCATCGGTTCGGGGAGACCGGGCTGATTAATCGGTCTCGCTGGCCAGTGGGGTTGGGCTCCCCCCCCTGCGCTCTGTCAGGCGCGATCCGAGGTTGACGACAGGCGCCAACGTGACCTTTCCGGGCCGGGCGCTTGGACGAGCGCATTTATTCATGTGACAACGCCCCGTTGTCGGCTGCACAAAAAGTATCGATTTGCAGTGATTTTCATGGCTGTAGGCCCTCCGCTCTAATGGGAGGACAGATCGGAGGGGAGACCGAAGGACAGATCGGAGGACAGATCGCCGTGGGCTCCCCCCCAAAACCGTCCATCGGCAACCCGCAGTCGAATCGCTCCCCGTTGGGCGCATCCGGCGCCCCTCCTGAAGTCTGCTTGGACTGCACATCTCTATAGACGCCCGAAACGTGACCGCTACCCCCATCGACTTTTGACGACCAAGTTCGCCTGGTGGCTTGCGGGCGAGGGAGGGCGCTCGTGCGCTGCCCTCTCTAGGACAAAATACGCTGAGCGCTCAAGCCCCCATTTCATGGGGTGTGCGAAACCCCCTCAATCGCCGACAAAACCCCCTTTCGCACGGACAAAACCCCCCCTCGCGGGGCCTGATCGCGTGCGAAACAAAACGCCCGTCCCCGCCCTGCGCGGCTCGCTCTGCAAAACCCAACCTCCCTGCAAATCGCCACCTTTGCGGTCGGCGCGCGAACGCCTGCAAAACCCGATTTCGGCCGTCCCGAGAAGTAATGCACCACTTCCAAGAGAAGGACCACACCGAGAGCGGCCCGGCACGAAGATGCCTCGCACGCCGGCGAGGGGCGCATCCTGGTCGCGCCTCGCCTCGCCCCAGCTATCCTGCGCCCGTTCGTGATCGAGCCTCCCTGCTGGCGGCTCTCCCCCATCCCCGGGCGCCAACGCCGGCCTTACTGATCGTAGGCTCTGGACGATGAATGGCGCCCATGTCCACGACCCCCAGCATCGCCACGGCAGGCGCGTGCACAGCCACCCACACCGCGGCCCGCACCGACACCTGACCGCGCTCAAGCTCTCCGAGCCTGCTCGAACACCGGCGCAGCCTCATACCGACCACGACCAGAGCCACCGCAACACCCACGGGCACGGCGATGGCCACGAGCACACGCACGGCCTGGTGGACGACAGCATCAAGCGCTCGCAGGACGGCATCCGAGCGGTACTGCGCTCCCTCGCAGTGCTCGCTCTGGCCGGAGTCGCTCAGACGATCGTTTTCGTAGCCAGCGGCAGCATCGCTCTACTCGCCGACTTGATCCACAACTTCGGCGACGCGCTGACCGCCGTCCCGCTCGGCATCGCCTTCGCGCTGCGCTCCGCGCTCGCCGAGCAACGCGCCTCATCAGCGCGTGCGTCGCCGGCATCGAGGCCGTGTCGAGGCTCGTCCACCCGAGCGCACCAACGCACCTGCCGGCGCTCGCATTCGCCGGCGCGATCGGCTATGGCGGCAACCTCCTCGCAGCCAGGATTCGCACGAGCGCTGGTCGGCGCTTGGACAGCGCTGCGCTGATCGCCGACGGCAAACACGCACGCGCCGACGCCTACGTCAGCCTCGCGGTGATCGCCTCAGCGCTCGTGGTCGCCACGGGCCTGCGGATCACGTGGCAATCCTGGCGCACCGTGCGCGGCCACGACCACGCGCACTGACCCCTGGGAGCCTCACCCCACCTGTGCCTTGCCGCGCACCGCCGCCTCGACCTCATCCCGCAGGAAGATCCAGCGTCGCCCCAGCTTGTGACCCGGCAGCAACCCCCGCCGTGCGTATTCGAGCACGGTCGAGACCGGCAGGTCCAACAGGTCGGCGACCTCGCGTCCGCCGAGGACATCCTCGCGCGTGAGCGGAGGGCGGGCCGAGAACGGTGCGTGGATAGCGCTCACCGCGTCGCTGTGAAGCCTTGCTCTATGAGTGATGGCCGCGAGACGGGAAGCGGCCAACCGATCTCCGAACGACCGATCGCCGTATTGCCAAGCCAGTCCTGACATTGCTCTGGCTCGTTGGCACTGATGAAGACCGGAGCGTAGGGACCGTCGCCGGTGAGCTGCTCGAGGGTCACGAAATGCAGCGGGATCGCTTCGAGGCCCCGGGTCGCAGGATCGGATCGCCAGAGCGCGATGAGGTGCCTGATGCGGCGTCGCGCGTCAACGGGCTCTTGGCCGGCGAGGACGACGAGGATCTGGGGGAACGCGCGGTAATGCGAGCGCCAGACGAGCTCCACAGGCTCCCCCGGACATGCGGCGGGCGCCCGGCAGTGATGCAGGAGCTTGTACTTGCCGAGCTTCTCTGCCAGCCGCTCAGCGGACGTGGTGGCGAGGCTCAGCTCGAGGAACCGCTGGTGCAAGACCGAATCGCCGTCCACCACTTCCAGATAGCTGAGCAGCGCGTCGGCGATCAGCCACTGCTGCTCGCGGCCCTGCCGGGGCGTAGTCAAGGGGTGTGCGATCTCGTGGCGCCAGGAGAAGGCGTCGCATTCATCGCCGCGTGCCCGTGCTGCCTTGACGAACGCGATCCCGGCTTCGTTGAGCGCATGGGTATGCGCTCGCAACACGCTGTCTGTCTGCCAGGGCGAGTTGTGGTCGCCCTGGGATTCCAGGCGGCTCTTGCTGCGGAGGAGCAGTCGCCCTTCCGATGTCGCGAACCACAGCGCGGTGCCGTGCGCCGCGCGTGCGCGATCGACGAGGCCCGCCTTCTGCAGTTCGGCGAGGACACGCTGGGTGTAGCGCAGCGACACATCGGGCAGGTGAAGCACCTGCACCTGGCGCGCGGTCAGCAGCCGGTGCTGGCCGAGGCCCTGAAGCACGAGCGCGGCGACGGACGGCAAGAACCGAATGCCATGCTCGGCGCTCACGCGGCACGTCCGATCTGCTGGTACCCGCCTCGACCGGATGCGTCGTGTGTGGGGCCACAGGAGACCGCTGTCGAGCAGCGACGTCGGCGTGCTCTCTCCTCTCCCAGGCAGATCACTGCAGGACGTTGCGCACCCTTGACGGCCGACGATCTGACCCGGCCGCGCGAGCCCGGGTGATTCGACCCGCGGGAAGCAGTGATGGCAATGGTCGTATGGGCGGACAGGAGCCGAGGCGCCTGTAGGATGCTCACCGCATCGAGCGGCATCGGGCGAGCGTGCGAGCACCCGAGCAACGAGCGGTCATCTGCGAGGACTCCCGTACAGCATCCCTTGATCGTCTGCTTTGCGGTCACGTAGATACGTCGTGGCAAGAGGGCGATTGCCCCCTGCCCAATTCACGCACACGACAACGACATAGGCAATCGCGGCGAACGACCAGAGCGCGGCGAAGAGCGATCACCTGCACGAGGGCCGGCAGACTGTCCGGGAGGAACGGCTGGGAAGATCGCCGACCAGCCATAGGCTCGCATACACCTTATCCATCACCGTATGCTACCCCGCCGCCAATCGAGCGAATCCCGCACAACCAAGCCACATCTCGTCAAAAACCGAGGTTCGAGCAAGGGTGATTCGCGGCGGACTAGCACAAATCGCGTCGTACCCCGCCGCGAATACCGAAACCTCACTATCTAAGCCACAAACGACAGATCCGCCGATCCGATTAGCGGCGGGGTGAAGGCCATTCGCGGCAGGGAAACCGGCATCAACGGCAAGCGACCAATTTGTCGGTCCAACTTACTCGGTAGCCGACCAAAGTCGCCCCTTATGCCGCACCAATACAGAGGATCGCCGCCACCCCCCAACGCGGAACTCCGAACCCAGCGCGAACTCAGCCGCCACTCACTCAGAGAGCGACCCTATGGCATCTGAACGACACGGGCGTCCTGCTGTAACCGACCGTCCCGGCGCCGTGCCGGTGCCGGCCTTCGCAGCCTCCCAGCTGTGCGTAGTCCGAGGAGCCCGCCAGGCGCCGATAGGGAACCCCCGGCGCCCGAGCACGCGGGCTCACGCCCGCCTCGTGGCCGCCTCCCCCTGGCGTGGCGCAGCTCAGCGGGTCGGGGAGTCAGCTGGGTTCGTGCTGGGTACGGGGTCCGGGGGCCGTGAACGTTCGCTTTGGCCCGTGTTGGTGCGACGCTGGGCGTCTTTATGCCGGCCTACCAGACAGGTTGGATCGACACCGCCGTTATGGCCGTAAACCCCGCCGCGAATAGGCAAAACCCCGCCGCTAATCGATCCGACGGATCAGCCGTTCTTAGCTTAGATAAAGAGGATTAGGTATTCGCGGCGGGGTAGGACGAGTTTGCCGCAACCCCGCCGCGAATCACCCCTTTCCACGACCGTGATATTCCCCGGGATTTGGCTTGGTTAAGCCGATTGCGCGGATTCGCGGCGGAGTCAAAACACGGTGACAGAGTATGGGTAGACAAGCTCTTCCGGCTATCTCCCGAGCTTGCTCAGCATGTCGTGGTACAGCTCGATGCCCAGAACTATCTCGCGGCCTCTTGGACTCGACCTGCTGGTCATCGTCGTGCCCGTGCCTCCCCACCCCCGCATACCCTGGCTTACGCAATCTCAGCATCCCCCAATCCGCAAATCCGTCAGGGGGCAAATGCCCTCTGCCCACGACATCTCTATGTGACCAGAGGACAGACCGTCAACGAGCCCCGGCTTGGATTCCTCAAGGGGCTCCCCGCTTCTCTTGCGGTTCCCTGGCTGCCCACCGAGACTCGTTGCAGTGACATACCCCAGCCGCCTCGGCTCCCGGCCCCGGCCAGCACCACCTCCCCCTGCGCCATAACTGCCATACGCCCCCCAGAGCCCACTACGGCCACGGCATCCCATAGCGGCCATCAGCGCCGCCGCGCGCCGTCCGGCGACCGCCGTACTGGGCTCAGCAGTGATGCACGACCGCGAACGCGCTCCACCAGGGATGAAGCGTGAGCGCCGGGGCGGATCGTGTCCGCTTCCTGCCGCCGGTCGCCGCGAAGATGCTCCAGGGCCTTTGCCAGCACCGACTCCAGGACCACCGACACCGCGAAGACGGTACGTCGTCACCACTCCCAGCCTATGTTCGTCTACCGCCGGCGTCGCACGTGGCGCGGGTGCCTCGCGCGCGCGATGGTGGCAGTAGTGTACGTCGCCATCACCGGCGCACCATACGCTTCGTAGACGACGTTCACGAGCGTGGTGTCCACGCCGCAGTTGATGCAGAAGCCGTGCTGGGACCAGCCGATCGCGCGGGCGAGCACCTCGTCGGCGTATTCGACGCCGGTGGCGTCGTGGCCGTAGTAGTCATACGCCGCCTCCCATGCCGCGCCGTCGAGCGCATACCCGGCGCCGTCGATCGAGAGCAGATGCGCCGCGGCCATGATCGCGTCGAAGTCGTCGTAGATCGACGGGTGAGCAGCGGTCATATGGTCATAGGTCGCCGGGCGCCGTCCGTAGAGGTAGGAGTCGCTCACGAGATCCCACGTCGTCACCGGGCCGTTCATCACGTTGAACTGCATCGGCCCACCGCAGCAACCGGCGAAGTTCAACCCGTGGTAGGTGGTGGGCGCAGTCGAGAACGCCGACTCCTGATCGTGGATCGAGGCGATCAACAGCCAGTTGACGCCGAACGCGCTCTGCGCGACCGAGTAGATCCGGTAGAACCCTTCCATCCAGCGCGTCGGTATCTCCGTTTCGGTCCCGTCGACCAAGCGCGCCGCCTCCGCGCTCTGCTGCGCACTCGATGGGCGCGCGATGATCGCCGAGCGTGAGCGTTGCCCGTGCTCAGCGCCTCTCGCGGCGCTCGACGACCTCACGCGGGACTCAGCCGAGGTCTCCTGGCCATCCGTCACGCCAGCACGCACGCTTGTGGACGCCGACGCTCTGGGGACCGGAGTCGCTGCCACCACCAGCACCGCCGGCGGGGCCGCTTGGGGCACAACGGGCGTAGTGCGGCCTACCACGCCGGTGAGCACTGCCACCAGCACGCCCACGCCAAGCGCGCTGAGTCCAAGCGCCAACAGCCACTGCCGGCGTTCGGAGGGTGGGCTCGGCACGTGGGCGCAATAAGCGGTGAATGTAGACGAGTTGGTCATCGCGAGATCATCCGACCGCTGGCGCGCACGATCGCTAGCTCCCTACTACGGTCTCGATGTAAGCGTACGCCAAGGCTTTATAGGTGAATCGTTGCGTGCAAGTGCTTGAGCACACGCAGTCGCTGCGCGTTGCCACGGCCCCGTGCGACTACAAGCCATGCACCGGGAATACGCCGAGCAACTGCTTCTCCCTCAGCAACGGGTCCCTGGAAGAACCCTGGGTGTCCCAACAGCGGTTTCATCCCTGGCAACCCAGCTACTGTCGAGCCGGGGTGAGCCGCATCAAGCAGCACGCTCGCAACTAGCGGCCAGCCTTCGAAGAGGTACGACTCACTCACGCAAGAGACAAACGGCCGGCCGAGCAATCCGATATGGGGCTCTACCTGACTAGCGACAAACCCTCCTTGGAAAACGAGCCCACCAAGATGTTCGCTCTGCATCTCACAAACGCCCTGGGGTGCATTAGCCTGCCGCGTCCAACCTCGGCCGGGAACTACGAACATAAGCGGAACGCCTGCTTCCGGCGTCTGCGGGATCGGATTCCCATTTGAATCTAGTGGGGTGAACCGAGGGGGGCGCGGAGGCAACGTCAGGTGCGACCCTCGCACATGCCGAACTGCCCCGCCCTCTAATTCGACGACCGCGGCGCGCAGGTGATCTGGCAACACCGACTCGGCGTGAGTCGGAATCGCCGTCGCACCGTCGATCGAGACAGCCGCAACCTCATTCGTGGTCAGTACGAAGCCTTCGTTTACAGGAGGCGGACTATGGCCACTCCAATGTTCAATCACGATTGGGGCTCGGACCGCTCGCGACCCTGCCGTCGGGCATTCGCCAGATCTCAGTGTCACGCACCATCCACCCTCACCTCCCGTGATGGTTGGCAGTAATAGCACTCTCTCATGACTAACGACCACTGTACCAATACGACGGTCTATACTCCTGCGGGGCAAGTTTCCACGAGACTGCGAACACGAACACGCAACTACTATACAAGTAAGTACCGTAACGGTGGCTAGGCTTCGGAACATCCACCGCACAGACGAGCGACTTACTAACTTGCAGTGGAAATGCCACCAAATACAGATCTCACGCATAATAGCGTCCGGCTTCAGCCACCGTCGACAGGCCAACCAACGCCGAGTGGGGCTAGACGCCACCCAGTTCGCGCGGGCCCGGGTACTCATATGCCACACCCTTCTGCACAGTATTCGGGACTACTCTCGCTGGTTTCACTCGCACTGCCCGCAGTGACGATTGACCAGAGCCCCCACGCATACCCCCAGGCCCAGGCCCTCATCCAGTGCTTTTCTGGGAACACTGACGGGTCCCATCCCAGAACGCCACTGCTCGTCTTATAAAAAAACCACTTACGGGAATGGGATTTACCATGGGTATCGCATTCAAATGTAAACCATTGCCCGTTAGCGTCCTCAACAAGGTCGCATAGCTCGACCTCCAGATTGGGAATCGCTTCGCTGCACTTCCACTTTGCATTAAACCGTCCTGTTTCAATATTATTATTTTCAGCCCGAATACTACACCCGATATCTTCGAGCGTGGGGGCATGTAGCTGCGTCATGCCCAAACAGGACGGCCCCGAACAGCTCTCCCCCCCTCCTCCTCCTTCTTCTTCGCATGGCCCATATTCGCCTCCACACCACCAACCTGGGTTTCCCGATGGTATTACTCCCGGTGGCTGGTTCGCCCCCGCTGGAGCTCCCTGAGCCTGTTCTGCGTTGGTAAGTTGGTGGGCGACCGCAGCTGTTCCTTCGACGACCCATGGCGCGAGGGTTATCGTGAGAGCGATTCCCGCATTTTCAGGCAAAGTGACAGAAACGCCCTGAGTTTGCAGTGGGCGCCCAGTTTGGGGTACGTAGGTGACGCCGTCTTGGGTGATCACCCCGGAAGGCAGTTCGCCCGCGACACCAGAGGCGCCGAGCCATGCATACTTTGGGGGTGCTTCTTTCGTGCTGGGTACGCCGAACTCGGTGCTGTTGTATTTTTTGAGAAGTGTTGTTTCGGTTTCGCTGTCTCCGATCGCTCCGATTACGTTGCCCTGGAGGTCGTGTAGTTGCAGTTCCACTAGTTTGCCGGTTTTTCCTTCGCCGCTTTGTGTCGCAGTAAGGGTCCCATCGATACCCGGAATGTTTCGCGTCCATTTTTCTTTTTCTCCGGAGCCTTCGCCTGTCCACGCCAGCGCACTGCCGGTTGCATCGTAATGCGAGATCACGGTCGATGCGGTGTTACCGCTGGAGATCGTTTCGCGGACGCGACCTGCTGGATCGAGCTTGTATTCGATTTTCTCTCCGTTCTGTTCCTCTTTGAAGACCTGATTGTCGACGTAGTATTCGCTCGTCAATGTCGAGCCGTCGGCGTCGGAGGCTGGTAGTTTGGTTATGTTGCCGAACGTTTCGTAGGTCACACCTGGATCGGTGAGGCGGTTGGCCGTGTCGTAGGTGTGCCATTCGGTACTGCCGCCTTCGATCGCGCATTTCCCTTCCGTGCCCGGTGTGCGGGCGGTCAAACTCGTGCGGTTGCTGTCTTCTTCGTACGCATAGATGCGTGTCGTGCAGCCTTCGCCGGTCGGGATTTCCTGAACCTGGGTAAGTCTCCCGGCGGCATCGTACGTATAACTTGGCTCTTCGGAGAGGGTGCTTGACTGCTTCAGCGTTTCGCCGTGAATCGAAGGCACGATAGCGTCGCTGAACAACGTGCATTTTTCGGTGCAGTCCGTCAGCTTCTTGTATTCAAGTCCTGTCATTTCGCCGACTGTGTTGTGGGTGTAGTAGGCAGTCATGCCGTTGGGGTAGCTCTCGCTGGTCATCCTGCCGCCGACGTCGTACGTCGTCGTGAAGGTGCCTGCGGACGAGTCAACGAGTTCCTTCAACGCTGCGGTCGTTTCATCGTAGTGGTATGTCTGGTTACCCTTGCCGTCAGTAACCTTCGTCAGGCGTGCGTCCTTTTCCTTTTCGTATTCAAATGTGGCTGTGTTCCCGTCAGCGTCAGTGTAGGTTTCGAGCTGGCCAAGCGTGTTGTACTTGCTTGTGATCGTCGTGGTTGTTCCTCCTACGGTGGTGCTCTGTTCTTCCAGCGCTCCGCTCGTTTTGTTGTACTTGTCGGTGACCTTGGGGAGTTCCTTGTCGATGCTTGATTGCTCTTCGCTGGTCAGCGGTCGGCCGGCGTTGTCATAGGTCGTCGTCTTCGTCCGTTTTGTGGTGCCGAATTCTTCGGTGATCTTTTCCGGCTGGTCCCACATGTTGTAGGCGATCGTAGTGACGGGGAGTTCGGGGAGTTCGCTCGTCCCTGGCTGCGCCACGGGCTTCGTCTCGCACGGTAGTCCAGCCCATTCGGGATGTTCTTGGCAGGCGGCGACTTCCGCTTCTGTTTTCGCGGTGTAGTAGATTGTCTTGGTGTCGTGGGCTTTCTGATTGCTGGTCGCCCACTTCTGGACTCGGCTATTGCGTGTGTCCACCACGTAGATTGTCGATTGTTCGCCTGAGGACTTGACGGCGATACCTTCAGGATCATTGAACTGGCCTTCGCCGGCGCCTTCCCCGAAACCAAACCTTGTCTCGTATTCACCGGTAGCGGCGAACACCTCCACGCGGTTGTTACCTGAATCGGCGTCTACTACCAATATGTTGCCGTGCGGATCGATCGCAACGCCCTCAGGGGCTCTGAACTGGCCATTTCCTTGACCTTTGCTCCCGATCTGTCTCTTGTATTCACCCGAAGCGGAGAACTCCTTTACGCAATAGTAGCGGGAGTCTGCGACCCACAGATTACCTTCCGAATCTATCGCGATACCGGTTGGGCTTTCGAACTGTTCTTTGCCAGTGCCGGAGGAGCCAAAGGATTTGCCGGTATATTCTCCTTTTTCATTGAACTCCTCAACCCGGCCGTCATTGGAATCAGTGACCCAGAAATTTGCTTTTGAATCGATCGCTATCCCGATGGGCGTTTCGAACTTCCCAGGTTCGGTGCCTTTGGAACCGAAGTATTTTCCGGTGTATTCCCCTTTTTCATTGAACTCCTCAACCCGATCGTTGCCCGAGTCCACCACCCACATGTTACCTTTCGAGTCAATCGCAATACCCTTTGGGTTTTCAAGCTTTCCGGCTTCGGTGCCTTTGGAACCGAAGTATTTTCCGGTGTATTCCCCTTTTTCGTTGAACTCCTCAACCCGATCGTTGCCCGAGTCCACCACCCACAAGTTACCTTTCGAGTCGAGCGCCATGTACGCCGGGTAAAAGAACTTTCCGGGTTCAGCACCTTCGCTACCGATGCTCGACTGATAAGACACCGCAATTGCGCGTGGGCCCGTTGGTGACTGCGTTTCAATCACGTTACCCGTGCTTTCTTCGTACTTCGTCGTGGTCACCATGTTCAGCCCGCCGGGGTCGGTTGTCTCCGATGTCGGCATACGTAGCGTCCAGCCGAGGTTTGACTGGCCACTGTAGGACGTCGTAGCGGTCCGCTTGTCGAATTCTTCTTTGCTCGTGGTTTCCGCGCCGTCTACGGTCTTGGTCACGAGATCGTAGGTTTCGCCTCCAGGCGCTTCTTCGTCGTAGAAGTATTTGACGTGGTTGCGCGCCGGCACTTCTTCGCCGGCTTTTCCTTCTTTCCCGACGGCGAGCTTGACTGTGTGCTGCGGGCCCCAGGTGTCGGTGAGCTGCCCTTCGCTGTTGTAGGCATTCTTGTTGCTAAGTAGTTCGGCGGCTTCCGCCGGATTTGCTTCTTTCAATGCGGCTGCCCGGTTGTCGGCGCTCAGGGTACGTTCGACCTCGTTTTCGCTGTTGTATTCTCGGGTCGAGATCCCGCCCGAAGGGGACGCCACGTTGACGGTGCGGGCCTCGTTGTCCATGTAGTTCACGGTTGCGCGTTTGTAGTTGGTCGCCGGCCAGCTCTGCGGCTCGTCTGGTGGAAGGATCGCGGTGGCGTATGCGGGGTCGTCTTTTTGACCCCATTTTTCCGGTTCGGGTTTGCCGGTGGTCCCGTTGACGCCCAGCTGGTCCGGTGCTCCTGAGCCCTCCAGCGGCACGTTGTACTCGACGGTCCATCCCGGCTGCGGGGCACGCGCTTCGCCTTGGCTGAGAGCAACCGTCCCGATCTTTTCGGTGCCATAGTCAGTAAACCACGTGTTGCCGTCAGGACCCATCGTGATCCCAAGCGGCTCGCTTCCCGATGGCTCCGGGTATTCGGTAACCACGCCCGAGGTCGTGATATTCCCGACCTTGCCCGTTCCGGGCTCTGGGAACCAGAGGTAACCACCCGGACCTACCGAGATCGTATGGGGGTGGCTTTCTTTCGGCAGGGCGTATTCCGTGATCGAGCCCGCCGTCGTGATCTTCCCGACCTTGCTGCTGCCAGCATCCACGAACCACAGGTTGCCGTCAGGACCCGCAACGATCCCGTCCGGGCGGCTTTCTGCGGGCAGCGCGTATTCGGTGACGGTGCCTGAGGTCGTGATCTTCCCGACCTTGCTGGTGTAGGGGTTCGTGAACCACAGGTTCCCATCGGGTCCCGCAACGATCCCGGCCGTGCCGCTTTCTTTTGGCAAGGCGTATTCCGTGATCGTGCCCGAGGTTGTGATCTTCCCGACCTTGCTGCTGGCGTAGTCGGTGAACCACAGAGCGTTTTCTTTTGCGGGGCCTGCGGTGATGCCGTATGGGCTGCTTTCTTTCGGCAGGGCGTATTCGGTGACGGTCCCCGACGTTGTGATCTTCCCGACCTTGTTGGAGCCCGTCTCGGTGAACCACAGATTGCCATCCGGACCTGCCACGATCCCGTAGGGAGAGCTTTCTTTCGGCAACGCGTATTCAGTGACGGCACCTGATGTCGTGCTCTTTCCGATCTTGCTGGTACCCCAGTCCGTGAACCATAGGTCGCCGTCAGGACCGGCAGCAATCTGTTCCGACTGGTCACCTAAGGGCAGTGGGTTTTCGGTGGTTTCGAATTCGCCCTGGCTAAGAGTGACCTTTCCGAGCGTGCCAGGGCCGTAGTCGGCGAACCAGATGTTGCCGCCAGGCCCGACTGTGATTCCAAGCGGCTCACTTGCCGAGGGCTGGGCGTATTCGGTGACTTCGCCTGAGGTCGTGATAGTCCCAACCTGGCCTGTGCCGGGCTCCGGGAACCACAAGTTGCCATCTGAGCCTGCCGCGATGGTATGCGGGTGGCTTTCTTTCGGTAGAGCGTATTCCGTAACTGAGCCCGATGTCGTGATCTTCCCGACCTTGCTGCTGCCAGCATCGACGAACCACAGGTTGCCGTCCGCGCCTGCAACGATCCCGTCCGGGCGGCTTTCTGCGGGCAGCGCGTATTCGGTGACGGTGCCTAAGGTCGTGATCTTCCCGATCTTGCTGGTATAGGGGTTCGTGAACCACAGGTTCCCATCGGGTCCCGCAACGATCCCGGCCGTACCGCTTTCTTTCGGCAGGGCGTATTCCGTGATCGTGCCCGAGGTTGTGATCTTCCCGACCTTGCTGCTGGCGTAGTCGGTGAACCACAGGTTGCCGTCTGGGCCCACGGTTATCCCATACGGACTACTTCCTTTCGGCAGAGCGTATTCGGTGACGGCACCCGAGGTCGTGCTCTTCCCAATCTTGTTGGAGCCCGTCTCGGTGAACCAGAGGTTGCCATCGGGTCCCGTGACAATCCCGTACGGAGCACTTTCTTTTGGCAACGAATATTCAGTAACGGCCCCCGACGCCGTACTCTTCCCGATCTTGCTAGTGCCCCAGTCCGTAAACCACACGTTACCGTCGGGACCCTCTGTGACCTGTTCTGGTTGATCGCCCGAGGGAAGTGAGTATTCGTGGGTTTCAGCGTTTAGGACGAACTTCTCGATCATGTTCGTCCCGTACTCAGAGACCCATATGTTGCCATCAGAACCCGTCGCGATCCCGTCCGGATAGCCTTTCACAGATAGAGGATATTCCGTAACCGTGCCCGCCGTTGTGATCTTCCCAACCCTACTAGTAGTCCAGTCCACAAACCAAAGGTTGCCATCGGGGCCCGTGGTAATTCGATATGGGCCGCTACTTGCCGGCAAAGGATATTCGGTGATGGTACCAGACGTCGTGATCTTACCGATCTTGCTGGAGCCCACATCTGTAAACCACAGATCGCCATCCGGGCCCGCAGTGATCCCGCGTGGTTCGCTTTTTTCAGGAAGAGAGTATTCGGTGATGACCCCAGACGTCGTGATCTTACCGATCTTGCTGGAGCCTATGTCTGTGAACCACAGGTTATTGTCTGGACCTCCGGTAATCCCGGCTGGGTGGCTGCCTGCGGGTAAAGCATACTCGGTGACCACCCCCGATGTCGTTATCTTCGCGATCTTACTCGAGCCATATTGAGCGGTCCACAGGTTGCCATCCGAACCCGTAGTAATCGCGTCCCCGCCACCGGAGGGCACCGAGTATGTCGTGATTGTGCCCGACGTGGTGACCTTCGCGACTTTGTCTTCTTCCTCTGTGAGCCACAGATTGCCATCAGGACCGGTGGTAATCGCAGACGGGTCCCAACCGGATCCCAGAGAGTATTCAGTGATCGTCCCCGACGGCGTGATCTTGCCGACGTTGCTGCGGCCATGTACAAACCACAGGTTGCCGTCGGGACCCGCGGTGATATTTTCGGGGTAGCCTTCGGGCAATGGGTATTCGACGACGTTGACCAGCTTGGTTTCGCTGTTCGCAACTACCGACCCATCGCCATTCGTCGCTGTTACCTGCGCGACCAGTGTATGCCCTACATCGCTCGCTCCCGGCCTGTAGTTCGCGTTCGTCGCACCAGCGATCGGGGTGCATTCTTTCCCTTCGGAGTTGCAGTCCTCCCATTGGTAGGCATAGGCAACGGGTTCGTTGCTCCATACGCCGTTAGTGACACCCATTCTCACGCCAGGCTTTGGGCTACCTGACAGTTTCGGCGCTTCCGTGTTTTTCGGTGCTTCCCCGCCCCATAGTTTGGCCGACGCTGGGGCCTGCGTGGCCTTGATCAGCCGCCCGGTGGTCGTGTCCCCTGCGATCGTGCCGTATGTGAACGCCCAGCTCTCCCGTCCAGGTGACGTCAATGCTGTCACATGACCTTCGGCGTCGTACCCATAGACCGTCTTCAGCGCTGGCGAGATTTCTGGGTTCCACTCGGCGCGTAGACGCCCCTGTTTGTCGTATTCGTACTTGGCTACGCCGGTTGCAGCCATCGCTTTGGTAGACGAGTTGTACGCGATGAACTTGACTTCCTTGAGGCGCCCCGTGTATTCCCCCCATTCGCTCTCGTTTTCGCCTTTCGCTTTCGTTGCTGTCCCGTAGATGAATTCGAGCGCGCGACAACCCTTCGCGGCGATTTCAAGTTTTTCTAGCTGTTCGCGCGAGCACGTGGTCGAGGGGTGGGGAGCAGAGCTCAAGCTTCGGCTCGACGATCTTCTTGCCTGCTTCGGGTTCCTTGGTTTCGTATGTCGCGGTGATGGTGTCGGTGGCGACGGGACCTTTGGAGATGGTCGGCATCCACACGTTGGCGCCGGCCGGGAGAGTGAACCCAGTGGTTGTGCCCTTGGCTGGGTCCTTCAGCAAATATTCGCTGGATTTGGATTCGTATTCGAGCGTCAGGCTAGTGTCCCCTTCCGGTGCTTCGAACCCACCTCCTGTCTTTGGACTAAAGTATGTCAGTCCTTCCGGTCCGATCACCATCACACCGCCGTTGGGGAGCACTTCCAGGCTCGCGAAACTGCCTACGCTGACGGTCCACTGCGGTCCAGGGGACCTTCTTCGCCCTCTTTCGGGTTGCGCGAGTCGTAGTGGCGACTGACCGTCAGCGACCCCGCACCGCCGCTAGTATTGACATCGGTCGCGCCGAGGGCGAAGTCACCAGACTCAGGGTTTACTGACCCTGGCCCCATCCCCACCGGGCTAGCATGGTAGACAATCAACACGTAGTGCTTAGGCGGCGAAATATTGCCCGCGTTATCCGTAGCGACGACAGTCAGCGTGTGCCTACCAGCACCAAGTTCGGCACCGTTGATCGACCATTCTCCGCTCGCCGTGCACGGCCCAAGAGGACACGAGCCAGTAGGTTCACCGACTTCCTTTTCATCAACGGCCAGCGAGATAGACTTTATCCCAGAGCTTTGAACGGAGCCTTCACCGTCGGTTGCTTCCACCTTGACGTGCGCCTCGACTTCACCGAGTTCCAGTTCTTCTCCTTTACTTGCCAGACCACTCACCGTGAGCCCATGTGGTGGCGTAGAATCGACCTTCAAGGTCACTTCGCCTTCCCCATGTTCGGAGGACCACGTCCCTTCCATCGCGTCCCGCGCCGCCACACGAAGTTTGTCATAACCGTTCGGCAACCCTCCGGTAAACGATGGGTATGTCACGATTTGGTGCTCTTCTTCAGCGCACTGAACACCAATGCACGCAGGTTCTATCAGATAATTTTTGGAGAGCTTTTCCACGCCTTCCACTTCGACTCGCGTCGCGGAAACACCGAGCCCAAGATCCTTGGATTTAAATTCAAAAGCTCCAGTGGCCGGGCCGATCCAACCTCCCCCATCGAAGACGTTCGCGGTTTTTTTACCAGCAGCGTATTCGATTTCCGGCGAGGACGTGTTATAACTCACTGTCGAATGCGTTTCCTTCGGCTGTGCGATCGACACTTTCGCGGATTTGATATACCAGCCCATGGCACTCTCAAACCCCCCATGTTCACGGGTCGCCCTCGCCACGAAACGAACCGTATTACCAGCAGCAGGAGTTTCTAGAGAACAACCGGGTTCCGACACACACACATCGCTGTCGATAGGAAATTCTTTGAGACCCACATATTCTTTTGCAATCGTCACCCGGTGTTCTTCTCCGGAGCTGTTAGCGAATTCGATGTAGTCTTCCCCGGTCGTCAGCCAATATTCGGCACCGTTGCTTTCCACCGGGCCGATTTCCGTGCTGCTATTGAGTTCATAGATTTTGGAGTCACCTTTAGTCACATAGTTGAAGGCTCCCCACTGGCCTTTACTGTAAGTTTCACTGTCAATCCCGATAAAACCGGCTGGTTTTTCGTATGAACTAAAGTTACCTCCATGCGTAAAAATCCAAGCTTTTTCATTGAGAGTTTTGTCAACAACCGTATTGAATTCCGGGTCCACGCTAATCGGATAAAGATAAGAACCATCCTTACGCGGGACGGTCACCGTGAAAACATCGCCCGACACGCTGACCATCGTCGGCACAAAAACCCCCGCCGCATCATGCGCCGCGGGCGCCGATATGCTCGCAATCGGCACACCTTCCTTTACGACCTGCACCACCCCCATGTCGTTGCTCGCCGCAACCAGACTCGCCCCAAGAGGCAAACCGACCTGAAACGACAACTGTTCCGGGCTCCTCGCCGAACGTAGCAACGTCTCCAGAGAAAACCCAAACATAGAAAGCTTCGCGACCGTATCCGAATCGGTCTGCGTATTCGCGAAGAAGACACTCGCTCCATCGACCGTACCTTCCGAACCACCCAAAGGCGCACCCTGCCCGCCCGAACTCTGCCCATCAGTAGGCGTAACGGGCGTCATCGACAGACCAAGCCCAGAGATCTGCGCCCCTTCGCTCAAACGCTTCGGCAACCGTACCGGCACAAGCGGATTCACCGCTTCAACGGCATCCCCCACATCCCGCAACCCTAGATCGATCGCAGCCAAGCTACCCGATGGGCCTTCGGTGGCCATCGGAGCCAGCGACTCGAGGATCCCCTGTTCCCCACCACCGAGATCCACCCGAGCGTCATAGGCGCCTACGAAACCGTTGTACGACTGCCCCGCAGGCAGAGTCGGCAGACCACCCGCAGGATCATCGATCAAAGCGGGGAACGCTTCCTGTGCAACCTTTTCGGCTTCCGGTGGCGACAGGTTTTCGTAGGACGAAGCGCTCACTTCGCGCGCCACGGCCGCTTCGGGATTCGCCAGCTTCGCCTGTTCGGCAGCCCCCACCTGCTGACCCTCTTCCAACCCATCCGGAACAACCAACGACCCCACAAGCGACGAGGCACGCACATGCGACGAGCGGCGTGCCCGCACATGCGACGAGTGGCGAGTCCGTGCGTGCGAGGCGTGGCGGCGCACAGACCTCGAGTGGCGCACAGACGCCGAACGGCCCGCCCACGCGGAAGGCAGACACACGGCCAGACCAGCCAGACCGAAAACCACGCACAAGATCATCGACCGCAATGTACCGCGCATTCCCCTGCCCCTCCCGTTAGGTTGTTGATCCTCCACGCGAAAGCTCGCGGCAGGACGCTGTTGACGTTTCTCTCACGACTCACCCCAGCGCCTCGCTGATGCGCCGCGCGGTGGTGGTCACCTTCGGGCCGAGTTCCTTCAGCAGCCGCTCACCGGGGTAGGCGCTCGCGGGAACCGCCAGCTCCACGGCCGCGACCGCGGCGCTCTCCCCATCCACGACCACGGCGGCGATCGCTCGCCGGCCGGCAAGCAGCTCCTCGTCTTCCATCGCGACCCCTCTCAGGACGACCCGTTCGAGCTCCTCGCGCAGCGCGGTCTTGGTCGTGATTGTCTTGGGGCCGCGCTTGGCCAGGCGCAGCTCGGCGATCAGCTCCCGCTGCTCCGCCTCGGGCAGGCGCGCCAGGAGCGCCTTACCCGCGGCGGAGCAATGGACGGGCAGGCGCGTACCCAGCCCGACACCCGCATCGACCATGTACTGCCCTTGACGGGACCCCCGCCAGCGATCGATGTAAGCAACCTCGGTCCCCCCAAGGACCCCCAGGCTCGCGGTCCGCCCGGTCTGAGCCCGCAGCTCCTTCAGATGCTCCCGGGCGACCCGGCGGACCACCATCGAGTCGAGCAGCGAGAGCCCGAAGTCCGACACGCGCGCGGAGAGCCGGTACTTACGCGAAGGCCCCTGCTCGAGGTAGCCGAGCGTCACGAGCGTCGTCGCGTAGCGGTGGGTGGTCGAGCGTCCCAAATCGAGGTGAGTCGCCGGGGGGAGTTTCACCCCCCGGCGCTCGCAGAACCGGACGTGAACGTCTCCGCTCATCCGGCTCCCATCGCCCAGCCGTCGGGGCGCACACCGAATTGCCAGTGGGCGAACAGGTTAGGCTCACGTCTTGCGACGTCAGCGATGAACCTGCGAGCCCGCCTGGCCCGTTTGCGCAGTCGCTTGTACTTCGACATGGCCCACCTCACAAGCCTCTTGTTGAGGTGGCGGAAGGTTGGGAACAACATGGACTTGTAGAAGCGCCCGTAATAGTTGATCCAACCCCTGAGCACGGCATTGAACATCCGTGCCAGGTCGGTGAGGGTCTTGTCCGTGCGCCTTTGCAAGCACCAGCGACGCATCTCGCGTCGTATGCGCTTGGCAGACTCGCCTGAGACCGCAGGAGCGAAGCTGACGAAACTTCCGCGCTTGCTCCTCGACAGCCTGGGACGAAACGTGTACCCAAGGAAATCGAACCGCACGAGCTTGTAATACGTCAGCCCGCGATGCGCGTCCTTGCAATACACGATTTGGGTCTTGCTCTCATTGAGCTGCAACCCACATCCCGCCAGACGTCCAGCGATCGCATCCCGTACCTTCCGGGCCTGACTCTCGCTGGTAACATGAACAATCACATCATCGCAATAGCGCTCAAAGCGGAGAGCCGGAAACTCCCTCACCATCCACAAATCGAACGCATAGTGCATGAATATGTTAGCCAGCAAAGGCGAGATCGCTGACCCCTGCGGAGTCCCACGATCCCGCTCGACCATACTGCCGTCCCTGTATTGCAACGGCGCTTTCAGCCACCGCTCCACATACAACAGAACCCAGCGCTGATCAGTGTGGCAAGCAACCGCACGCAGGATGAGATCGTGAGGCACACTGTCAAAGAACGACTGGATGTCCAAATCGAGCACCCAGTCACTCCTCCAACAGCGCTCCCGACATACCCCTACCGCATCCAGAGCCGAACGGCCGGGGCGATACCCAAAGGAATCCGGATGGAACACACACTCCACCCCAGGCTCCAGGTATTCACGCACGACCGTTTGAGCAACCCTGTCCGCGACAGTAGGTATACCGAGCACCCGTGAACCGCCATCCCGCTTAGGTATCGCCACCGCGAGCACCGGCGGCGGGAAATAACTCCCAGACGAGAGCCTATTCCAGAGCTTGTAGAGGTTCCCCGTAAGGTTTGCCTCGAACTCTGAAATCGACTGCTCATCAACGCCGGCCGCTCCTTTGTTGGCCTTGACCCTCAACCAGGCATTCCAAACAGCCCGCTTGGAAATCTCAAACGACTTCGGCTTCGACTCGCTCATCCGGCTCCTCCCGCCAATAGCGGTTGACCGCCAAGCAAGCCCGGACAACCCGTCCCCTTCGCTCCGCCCGCGTTACCAGGCATCACCGCTACTACGAGACGGTCCGCCCCAGTGCCCCACATCGGTACTCGGCCCCTCACAGTTTCCGCTGCTCGGGGATCTCCCTCCCACACACGACCGCGGGCCACACCTGCACCACTGGCCGTCTGCGGTCGCGGGGCGACTGGTTCCCACGTTCCACACAGGAGCCAAGACCACGCTCGCGCCACCTTCATGCCGGACACCGCCTGACCAGTCAACAGGCACCCGTCAGACTTATCCCAGAGCCACGAACAGACCCCGGTTCTGATGTCATCAATTATGGCTTTCGACACTTCGTCAGTGGTTCGCTTGCGCTCGCCTTCGTGATCCACACCTAACACACTCAAAGACGTGCCTTTTCCCCGACGCTCACCACCACGACTCTTGATCGCAGCAGCTCGGGGCGGTTTGCGGCCTCCTCCTGCAAAGCGGCCGCGGAGGGCCACCGAGACCAAACTCCACCCGGCTCCTCCATCTCCCATGCAGCACCACATCAGTCGGCTCGTTCTACATCGTTCCTCCATTTGTGTTCGTGGCACACGTGCCTCTGCCATGTCGGCGATCCCGCGTACGGAGTGTTCGGCGGTGAAGCACGTCAGCATCGCCAGGCCGGCGATCAGCGAAGAGGAGAACCTGCCGGGGTGCTCTGGGTCCCGATCCGCGATGTCAGGCACGGTGCCAGCGGGGTTGGGGGTCGGAACGCCGGGCTGGTATCCCGCCGATGGCGAGGTGGCCAGGCTGGGCGTGGGCGAGAGTGCATGAATCGCGCGGGCGGCCCGCCGCCTTCTCGACGGCGGGCGCCCGTGCGGACCCGAGCCCCGAGGCGCACGAAGGCGGCGTATGGACGTAGTGGTCGATAGTTGGGCGCGCGTGCATGGCGTGGGGCGATTTTGGCCGTCAGGTGGCGCGGTGGCCAGCAAATCGTTCCCATCTAAACAAAATCTTTATAATTTGAACAAAATTGTTTAGATCACAACAGCTCGCCCGGCTCGACGGGTGGCTGTGGTACGCAAAGACGTCGGAAACGCGATGTGGACATGGGCGGACACGCCCCATCGTCGCCTTTCGGTGCGGAGCTGCGTGCCTGTAGGATTACGCGCGATCCTGCGTGGGGCGTGAGGATGGCGCTGCGCCAGCGTGGGGCCTCAATGCGCGTGCTTGCAGGCAGCACGCGTCGCGTGGAGAGCGCCTCTCGGAGTATCGTCTGCATCACCACGAGGGCGAGGTGTCGTCCTGGGCAGTGCTTGCGCCCGGCTCCCCACGGTAGGAATGTGCTTGCCTGTGGGCGTTTGCCGAGGAATCGCGCGGGACAAAAGGCATCAGGCTCTGGATACAGCGCGGGGTTGTGATGCATGAGGTAGATGCATCCGACCAGGTGAGCGGGTGGGCGGTAGGTCCAGCCCCCGACCCCTATTGGCTTGACGACTGCTCGGGGAGGGGCGAACAGAAAGACTGGCCCGTGCCGTAGTGTCTCCTGGATTGTCGCCGTCATGTACTCATCGTCTGTTCCGCAGTCGATCTCTTCCACTAGGCGACCCTGGACGGACTGGCTGTGCGCGAGGAGCTGGAATGCCCACCCGAGCTGCGCCGCAGTAGTCTCGTGTCCGGCGATAACAACCGAGGCAAAGCTGTCGCGGACCTCCCGATCGGACAGGAAAGAACCATCTGGGTTCTGAGCCGCGATCAGCATATCGAGCATATCGCCGCAGTGACTACTTCCGCGGCGTCGCTGAGTGATAAGCGTAGAGATCAGCTCGTGTACCTCCTCGCGCTGCCTGACGAACGTCCTCCACGTGCTACGCCATCCTGGCAGGTGACGCAAACATGGCTCCTGGAGAACGGGGCTAGACATCACAGATAGCATCGCCAGAAGCTTCCGGTGCAGCGCCTCGTGCGTAGTCTTCGTGTGATCCAGGACAGCTTCCAAAATGACCTTCAGCGTCAGCTGTCGAAGATATGGCTGAAGGGCAAAGGCCGTGCCAGTCGGCCACGACGCAATCTCATTCGCGACGATGCCGGCTACCATATCGGCCTGCTCCTGCACTACTCGTCGATGGAATGCGGGCATTATTGCGTTGCGGCCAGTCCAATGGTCGGCTTCCTCGCGCAGCACAAATGAGCTTTCTCCGAAAAGTGGTGTCATGATCGTGCCGCCAGCGCCCGGATGCAGGATGTCCGAAGGTGCTGTGGTGACTGCTCGAATGTCCTGGGGGTTTGAGAGGAAAACAAGCGGTGGCATGTTGATGGGATATACGGTGAAGCGGTCGCCAAGTCGCTCGTGGCACTGTTCAAGATAGGCAAAGGGCCACCACCTGCAGGCCACTGTCTGGAGGGTTGCCGGAAGGGGTGCGGAGGGTGGAAGTTCACGCCTGATACGGGTCGTGAGGGAGGTAAAATGAGTGAAAGGCATTGTGTCTCCTTATGGTTTGTCAGGTCGAGCGCTGGGCGTAAGCAATTCGCCAGAGCCGTAGGATCGGGAGGAGGATTCTGGTGAGCGAGCCGCCGGCGCTCACGAGACTTCTCGTTGTTTTGCGCATCGTTGGAGTGCTGGCACTGTCCTTGCTGAGATACATCGCGGCCATGCAGGCGACAAGAAGGGTGTGCCGCTCTCCGTTAGGCAAAGCACTTGCCTCCTTGAGGCTGCGCCGGATGAGCTGACGTAGGCGCTGGGCGGCGATCTGCGGTGCCGGGTAGTGAGCTATGTAGCTGTGGTCGCCATTCGCGTGGTCCTCAGCTTGGTCGACATAGCTGTCGAGCATCGTTGTCGCAGCCGAGATCCACGGAAAGTAGGCACGGAAAGTTCGGGCTATGTCCGAAGCGCTGCACTCTGATTCGGTAGCGAGAGCGAGCAGCGCGTGAATGGTGAGTGATGCGCTGGCGGCTCCAGTCAGCTCGAACCAGTTAGCCTCTGTCTCGCCGAGAAACTTTCGTGTGGCCCACTCTCGTAGAGTCGTGTCCCTCCTGGCGGGATCGAGGTCGTGGTTGACCGCGAGCACCTGAGCCCGTATCGCCTCTCGCACCAACAGGGGCCGAACACGGTCATATGAGGGCATCTGAACGCAGCTCTCACGACAGGCCCCGACCGATGCGCGCAGGTAGCCGCCGTCCTCTCGCCACGGGTGGTAGCGGTAGTAGTCGGAGATCGGCCGACTTGGGTCGAGCGCCTCGACTAGCGCCAAGTGCAGCTGCCGTCCGTTTGTCTGACCCGCGGCGGCACCGCGCTCGTTTGCGCTGTCGAGGAAGTCCCACACGGTCTCGTAGGCAACGAGCAGACGCAGCAGCTCGTGGTTGCGGACGCGCGAGAAAATGCAGAACAGCCCGGCGCCGTCACTATGCCCACGCTTGCCGCCCAGCGCACTCACCGCGTCCTGGCGAATCGCAGCGTCGGGAATCCCCAATGCCCGATTTCGCCATGCCCGCACCTCGTGGGCGACGGCTGGTAGTCCCCAGGTCAGCTCGCGCGACGCCGCGTGGGCGAGAACGACAAGCTGCTGTAGCGAGAGCGGCGCCGAACTGGTGGCACGCTCCGAGCGGCCAGTGGAGCGCAGGCTAGTACGCTGAGCTGGCTGTCCTCGCGGGCGCACGCACCACGAGATACTCCGGAAGCGCTGCGACTGCAACGGTAACAAGACAAACCAGCGAGAAGCTCGTGATCGCGGCCAGGACTTCGACGTTGAAGACGATCGGAAAGCCGGTGACACTTGCGAGGAAATGACTCCCCAGTAGCTGCGCGTATAGCCCAAGGATTGCTCCGATCAAGCAGCCAGCCGCGAGCAGTACCGCGCTCTCGCACAGCAGCCATCGCCACAACACGCCACGGCGGTAGCCGTCGACCTTCATGAAGGCCACGAGATCACGCCGCTGCCAGATCATCGAGCCCATCGCGCCCGTCACCGCGAGGATCGCAGCGATCATCACGAGCAGCCTGATCTGCGTCAGCCGCGAGAGACCCTGAGCCGCGAGCGCGTAATGGCGCTGCTGGCGTTCGCTGGACGTTTCAACCGTGAGCCCTGTTTCCGATCCTAGAGCGCGCTGTACGAGACGACGTACCATTGCGGGCGAGGCACCCGGCTTGGTCTGGACCTCATAGGCACTCGGGTCGCTGCTCGCCCAGGCCCGCGCATAGTCCTGGGAGTTGAGAACAATCGCCCCCGGCGGCCATCCGAGATTCGTGCTCAGTGCGGCAACCCGGAAGCTCGTCGGTCGCGGCGAGGGCAGCGTAAACCGCTCGCCGATGTGAAGGTGATGTTCGGAGGCGAGTACCTGCGAGAGTACCGCCCAGCCGCCCTGACGAATCCTGGCGGCTGCCACCGCGGACTCGCCGTTCACGAGCTGGCTCGTGGGAATCGATTCGCCGGCGGCGTCGCTCGGTGCAAGGATCCATAGTCGGCGATCACCCCAATCCAGGAAACTACCACGGTAGAGGCCGACGGCATCTACACCGGGCAGGCGTGCCAGGGCGTGCGAGTGCAGATCCCGGAAGGAGGTTGTCGCGAATGCGTTCGATTCTCCCGTGGGAGTGACCCAAACATCGGCGCTTGAATCAATGCTGCGCGCAGATGAGTCAAGGCCATGTGTAAGGTTGCTCTGGATACCTTGGAACTCGACTGTGCCGAATACCGCGATCGCTGCCGTTGCCGCGACCGCGAGTGAGCGAACCCGTGTCTGTGGGGTCCGAAGCTCTATGACCGCTATGACTGGCGATGCCCCGTTGAAGGGACGCTGGGCACGCTCAAAGAGCCCCACGAACCCATCGAAGAGGAGCGGCAGCAGACAGATGAGCGCGATCACGAGCGCGATGTTGCCAAGGATCGCAGCCTGGCCATGAATGGCTGGGGTGATTGCCGCGACGGCGATAAAAGCGACTCCGGCCACCAGGCGAGCTGCGATCCTGCCCTGCTTCATGGTCGGTGAGACCTCCTCGGCCTTCAGAGGTCGCGCAAGGATGTGACGCAGCGGCCATAGCACTCCCACAACGGCGGCTGCCAGCCCAGCGCCAACAGCGAGTGCGACGCTCTGCCATGTGACCACCCGGTCGTTTCCGACTGGGAATGCGAACGAAAGATAGCCGGGGGTGGCGTGGAAGACGCTGACCGACAACAGTTCGCCGAGCGCAAGGCCGAGGATGCAGGCCAGCACCCCGAGAACAGCGGCATCGAACAACAGGATCTGCACTGTGATCCGGCGCGTGGCGCCCTGCAGCCGTACGTCTTCGATCAGGTTGCGTCGTGCGGGGACCGTGACGAGCATCGCGTTCAGTGCGAACATGAAGCCCACGAGCGCACTGATCCCGGAGAACAACGTCTCGCTGTTGCTTGCCGGTTCGGAAGCGACGCTGAACAACTTCGAGTCGAAGGTGGCAGGCTCAAGGTTGACTTCTGCTGCCGCAGCGAGTCGCGTGAGCTCCGTCTGTACCTCGCGTTTGTGAGCCGGCTGAGCGCGAACGAAGATCCGGGTGATCCTGCCGCCCATTCCTGCCAGGTGCTGTGCGTAGGCGACAGGCGCAAGCGCGACCGGACTGTTGACCAGCGCGCCGATATCGCCTGGCTGCAAGGTCGCGCCGAGCAGGGTGGTAACGACGCTCGCGCCGATCTGGATCTTGATCGTTTCCAGGGAACCCGCTCCGATCGCCTGCGCAATCGGCGCCGGCAGCGCGATAGCTCGCTGTCCGGCGAGCTGCGCGGCGGAGAATCGCCGCAGCAGCGGACCACCGATGTGTGCGAAGCGGGGATCGGTGCCCAAGAGATCCACCGACCGCTGACCATCCGGCCCGATCACATTCGCCTGCTGCTCGAGCACCGGCAGCGCAAACCGCACGCCGGGCATGCGCCGCACATCCCCCAGCAGCCGTTCGTCGAAGCCGTTCGGTCCTCGGGCGATGAGCTGGAACTGGGTGTCGCCCACGATCTGTTGGGTGAGCTGCGTGACCGAGCGGGTCAGGCTCGTGCTCGCGACCTGACTGGCGAACAGCAGCGCCACGCCGACCGCGATCCCGAGAATCGCAAACCCCTCCTGCAGAAGCGCGTTCCTCGCCCGCATCCGTGCCCGGTAGAGAAAAAGGATTTCCGACAGGCTCAACCGCGGCGTCACAGCGCTCCCTCCCGCAGCACGCCAGGCTCCACCGGCCCATGATCGGGCCGGTACTCCCCCAGGCATCCATCGCGCAGTTCGTGCACCTGGTCGGCGAACGCCGCCGCCTGCGGATCGTGCGTCGCAAGCACGACAGCCACACCACGATCCCGACAGAGCTCACGCAGAACCCCAAGGACGTCCCTGGTGCGGTGGGTATCCAAGCTCCCGGTCGGCTCGTCCGCGAGCACCAGCTTCGGGTCCAGCGACAACGCCCGAGCGATCAGAACTCGCTGGCGCTCCCCCATCGAGAGCTGCTCAGTACGGTGCAACAGCCGCTCCCCGAGCCCCAACTGCTCCAGCAACGGTTCGATCGTAGGCTTCGCCTTGCGCGCATTGGTCAGCAGAAGCTTCAGGACAGCATTCTCGATAGCGCGCGCACCCGGGATCAGGTTCTGAGGCTGCCCGACGATCCCCAGCTCACGGAGACGGTACTCGTCGCTTTCCCGGTCGGACATCGAAAAGACGTCCCGGCCACCGACCAGCACCGTGCCGCTGTCCGGCACCCTTATCCCAGCGATCAGCTCCAGCAGCGTCGTCTTGCCCGAGCCGCTGGGGCCATACAGCGCAATGAACTCGCCCGCAGCGGCCGTCATCGAGACGCCGTCGACCGCGCGGATCGGCTCGCCGCCACCGAGACGGTAGTGCTTGACGAGATCGCGAAGCTCGAGCACTACTGACGGCCCACGCCGCGGGAGCCACGGTCCATGCGAGCACCGTTGTGCATGGCGATCACCTTGGCCTCGCCGCGAGTCAAGTCGGACATCAGCTTCAGCCGCTCGCGTTCGAAGCCCCACATACGATCAGCTACCAACACCGGCTCCACATCCGAGGCGCTCATCAACACCCCGCACCCCGTCTCCTGCGCGAACGAGAGCAGCAGCTCTCCCGCCTCCCGCGTCTTGGTCATCCCGAAACCGTCGATCACATCGTCCACGACCATCAGCCGCGGACGGCACGCGAACCCCCGGGCGAACCCGACCATCACACGCTCCCAGTTCGACAGGTCATCCCAGCGCCGCCGCGCACACTCCGGCACGCCCACCCGCCCCAGCGCCTCCATCGCCAGATCCTCAGCCTCTCGACGCCCATGCCCGCGACCCATCACCAGCGGCAACGCGAGATCGTCGAGCACCACGAACCTGACCCTCGTGCTCTGGCCATGAATCCACGCGATCTCGTGCCCCAAAACCCGCGAGCGCTCCTCATCCGAGCACCCCACCAGATCGAGATCCCCAAGCCGCACCGTTCCCGCATCCGGCTCCTCAAGACCAGCAGCAATCTTCAACAGCGTCGTCTTCCCCGCGTGCCGCGGACCAACCACCGCCACGATCTCCCCCGCACGCACCTCCAGCGCCACGTCCACCAGCACCGGGAGCCGTCGAGCGCCACGCCGGTAGCTCTTGTAGACACCCTCCAACGAAAGCAGCTCACCCATCACCACCACCCACCTTCCCGATCTCCTTGCCGCTCCACAGCAACACCTCGTCGGTCATCATGGCACTGCGCGCTCGAGCACTACTGACGGCCCACGCCGCGGGAGCCACGGTCCATGCGAGCACCGTTGTGCATGGCGATCACCTTGGCCTCGCCGCGAGTCAAGTCGGACATCAGCTTCAGCCGCTCGCGTTCGAAGCCCCACATACGATCAGCTACCAACACCGGCTCCACATCCGAGGCGCTCATCAACACCCCGCACCCCGTCTCCTGCGCGAACGAGAGCAGCAGCTCTCCCGCCTCCCGCGTCTTGGTCATCCCGAAACCGTCGATCACATCGTCCACGACCATCAGCCGCGGACGGCACGCGAACCCCCGGGCGAACCCGACCATCACACGCTCCCAGTTCGACAGGTCATCCCAGCGCCGCCGCGCACACTCCGGCACGCCCACCCGCCCCAGCGCCTCCATCGCCAGATCCTCAGCCTCTCGACGCCCATGCCCGCGACCCATCACCAGCGGCAACGCGAGATCGTCGAGCACCACGAACCTGACCCTCGTGCTCTGGCCATGAATCCACGCGATCTCGTGCCCCAAAACCCGCGAGCGCTCCTCATCCGAGCACCCCACCAGATCGAGATCCCCAAGCCGCACCGTTCCCGCATCCGGCTCCTCAAGACCAGCAGCAATCTTCAACAGCGTCGTCTTCCCCGCGTGCCGCGGACCAACCACCGCCACGATCTCCCCCGCACGCACCTCCAGCGCCACGTCCACCAGCACCGGGAGCCGTCGAGCGCCACGCCGGTAGCTCTTGTAGACACCCTCCAACGAAAGCAGCTCACCCATCACCACCACCCACCTTCCCGATCTCCTGCCCGCCGTCCTCGGTCTCCTCGTCACCGTCTTCGAGATCTTCGCGTAGGCGTTGCAGCCGCCCGGCCGCCTGCCGCCACAGCCTCACCTCGTCAGTCATCATGGCGCTGCGCGCCCTGCTGTCCAGGAGCCCCTCTCGCCTGGCTTCGTTAAGGCGAACCTGTGCTTTTTCTGCCTGTCGCAGGCATAACTTCTCCTGCTCTTTGATGGCCTCCACCACCCAGGGCAGATCCTCGTCGCCAACGAGCGCGAGCTTGGCGTGCAACACATCACGGAGCGCTGGCGGTACCGCTACGGATTCCCGCAGCCAGCCGCGGAACTCCTCGACACCCTCCCTGGTCACCTCGTAACGATCCAAGGAGTCCTTAGCGCCCTTCTCAGCCAGACGGACGAATCCTTGCTTCGCAAGGCTGGGCAGACTGTTGTGCGCGATCGACTTCGACCACCGCGTGCTGGGGAACTCTTCAGTAATACGCAGCGCGATACCGGAGGCGGTGTCCGACTGCTGGATCAGCAGCCCTAGGATCGCCATGCTCGCAGATAGGTCGCCCCTTCGAGACCGCGCCATCGCTGCGGGATACTAACCAAACGCCGTCCGGCTATATCGTCTCCCTGAACCTTTCGGTTCTCCCGGACGGGAGTGTACAGGCGCCGTCGCTACAGCCAATCCACTAGACCACAAGATGACGCTCAGTCGGAAACATTCTCGGCGAACTCCGTGGCGCGCATCGACCCTCGGGCGGATCGCCGCACCCCGCGGGAAAGCCGCCGCGCGGAGATTCGTCGGCTGGCTACTCGAACGTCTTCGCCCCGAGATCGACGGCGCCTGGCTGCGCATCCTAGCCCGGCCGTCCGAGGGCGAGCCCACACCGCTGAGCGTCAGCGGCCCAGCCACCGGCCAACTCGGCACCTGAGGCCTGGGGATCAACACCGATGTCCAACCGGATCTGTGATCCCCCAGCCGGGCCGGCTACCCAACGGCCACACCCCCGTTCGCCCTGGCAACCTCCGGCCCTGCAAGCCGCAACGGCGCCAAATTCCCGCAAAACGAGCCTCGATGCGGTACTCGCCCGCGGTACTCTCCGCCGAAACCGAGTGCCAATCGCATACCCCAAACAGCACGAATCCCGCCTAGATAGGCGGGATTCGAGTAGTGCGCCTGGGGGGAATCGAACCCCCGACCTGCGGCTTGAAAGGCCGCTGCTCTTTGGCACCCCGTAGGTTGCCGTTGACCACTGAGCTACAGGCGCGTCGATCTGGCTGAGCGCGCATTGTAGATGGATGCGCGGCCCCGGGTGTGGCGCGCCCTCAGCCCTCGACCGCGGCGTACACCTCGTCGAGCAGTTTCGCGCGGTCGGCGAGCTCGAAGGTGTCGGCCAGGTGGCGGTCGGCCTGCTCGCGCGACTCGCCGCTGAGGGCCAGGTTGAGCGCGACCAGCCGCGCGCCGTCGAGGTCACCGCGCCTGCGCTCCCCCGCCCCTGCGGCGGCCGGAGGGGTTGGGTCCACCACGGCCGCGACCGGCGCAGCGGGGTCCACCACGGCCGCCGGAGCAGCGGGGGCCGCCTCGCGCTCCTCCTCGGCCGTGGAGACCGAAGCCGCCGGGACCGCCTCGCGCCGCTCCTCCTCGGCCCTGGGGGCCGACGGCTCCTCCGCGCCGGCCCTCAAGCTGAGGCTCAGAGCGTTCAGCTCGCCCTCCACCGCCCGCACGCGGTCGTGCAGCGCGGCGCTTGCCCGGGCGAGCGCCTGCGTCTCCGCGGTGAGCGCTCGCAGGTGGGCGTCCACGATCGCCGGGTCGTGTGCCCGCCGCGCGCCGGACCCGTCGTGATGCTCGCCGTTCTCGCGCTCCCTCTGCACTGCGCCCCAGCGTAGCGAACGACCCGCGCCGCCCCCCGCTACGTGGGCACCGCGCCGGGCCCCGCTACACGGGCGCCTCGGACGGTTCCTGCTCGGGCGCCGGCGTGTCCTGCTCCGACAGCGCTTCCTCGGCCAGAGCCTCGCGCAGGTCGCGTCGCAGCTCGCGGATCTCGTCGCGCAGCTGGGCGGCGTACTCGAAGCGCAGCTCCTCCGCGGCGGCGAGCATCTCCTCCTCGAGCTCCACCGCGAGGCGCTCGAGCTCGTGGGTGGGCATCTCCTTCGCCTTCGTGCGCCCCCGCGCCGCTGGTACGCCGGCGACGACCGCCGCGGGGGACCTTGGAGTCGCCCTGCAGGAACTCCGCGATGTCCGAGACGCCCTTGACGATCGACGCGGCGGTGATGCCGTGCTCGATCGTTGTACGCGGTCTGGATCGCGCGGCGGCGGTCGGTCTCCTCGATCGCTGCCTTCATCGCCCGTGTCTGCTTGTCGGCGTACATCAGCACCTTGCCGTTGACGTTGCGCGCCGCGCGGCCGATCGTCTGGATCAGCGAGGTCTCCCCGCGCAGGAAGCCCTCCTTGTCGGCGTCGAGGATCGCGACCAGCGACACCTCGGGCAGGTCGAGTCCCTCGCGCAGCAGGTTGACGCCGACGAGCACGTCGTACTCGCCGAGGCGCAGGTCGCGGATGATCTGGATGCGCTCGAGCGTGTCCACCTCGGAGTGCAGGTAGCGCACGCTGAAGCCCATCTCCAGCAGATACTGAGTGAGGTCCTCGCTCATCTTCTTGGTCAGCGTCGTCACCAGCACGCGCTCCTGCACGTCCACGCGCGCGCGGATCTCGTTCATCAGGTCGTCGATCTGGTTGCGCGTCGCGCGCACCTGCACCTCCGGGTCCACGATCCCCGTGGGGCGCACGATCTGCTCGACGACCCGGCCCGCGCGGGTGCGCTCGAACTCCCCCGGGGTCGCGGAGACGAACAGCAGCTGCGGGGTGATCGCCAGGAACTCCTCGAAGCGCTGGGGGCGGTTGTCCATCGCGCTCGGCAGGCGGAAGCCGTAGTCCACGAGCGTCTGCTTGCGCGAGCGGTCCCCCTCGTACATCCCCCCCAGCTGCGGCACCGTCTGGTGGGACTCGTCGACGAAGCACACGAAGTCCTTCGGGAAGTAGTCGATCAGGCAGTACGGGCGGTCGCCGGGGCCGCGGCCGTCGAGGATCCGCGAGTAGTTCTCGATCCCCGAGCAGAACCCCACCTCGCGCAGCATCTCCATGTCGTACTGGGTGCGCTGGCGCAGGCGGTGGCTCTCCAGCAGCTTGCCTTCGCTCTCCAGCTGGGTGCACCGCTTGTTGAGCTCGGCGCCGATGTCCGCGACCGCCTTTTCGATCGAGCCCTCCCTGACGTTGTAGTGCGTCGCTGGCCAGATCGCCACGTGCTCGAGGTCCTCCTCGATCAGCTCTCCGGTGAGCGGGTCGAAGTGCTGCAGGCGCTCGACTTCGTCGCCGAACAGCGTCGCGCGGTACGCGGTCTCGGCGTAGGCGGGGAAGATCTCCAGGGTCTCCCCCCGTACCCGGAAGGTGCCGCGCGCGAGCACCGTGTCGTTGCGGGTGTACTGGATCGCCACCAGTTTGCGCAGCAGCGCGTCGCGGTCCACCTCCTCGCCGCGGCGCAGGATCTGCATGTTCATCTCGTACACCTCGGGCGAGCCGAGGCCGTAGATGCAGGACACCGAGGCGACCACGATCACGTCGCGGCGCGCGAACACCGCCGCCGTGGCCGCGTGGCGCAGGCGGTCCACCTCCTGGTTGATGGCAGAGTCCTTCTCGATGTACAGGTCGCGGCTGGGGACGTACGCCTCGGGCTGGTAGTAGTCGTAGTACGACACGAAGTACTCGACCGCGTTGTCGGGGAAGAACGTGCGGAACTCGTTGCACAGCTGCGCCGCGAGCGTCTTGTTGTGCGCGATCACGAGCGCCGGTCGCTGCACCGCCTCGATCACGCCCGCCATCGTCATCGTCTTGCCGGTGCCGGTCGCGCCCAGCAGCGTCTGGAAGCGCTCGCCCCGCCCGACCCCCTCCGCGAGCGCCGCGATCGCCTTGGGCTGGTCGGCGGTTGGTGTGAAGGCTGTGTCGAGGCGGAACTGGGCATGGTCGTGGGCCTCCCCCACCGTAGCGCCTCGGCTTTTGCACTTCGCCCGACTCGCCACTGCGAACGCCGCTGGGGCCGCCTCGGGGCGGCCCTCTTCAAAAGAACTACCTCTACTGAGCGATCCCCAACTGGCTCGGGTACGTCGCCCGGTAGGCACGCTGCGCGTTCTGCACGCGCCGCACGTATTCGCGCGTCTGCGCGAACGGGATCGCTTCGACCGTCAGCTGCCGGTCCCTGCGCGCGCGCCTGCGCTACCCACTCGTCGACGTTCGTCAGGCCGGCGTTGTACGCCGCGACCGCGAGCATCTCGTTGCCTTCGTAGTGGTCGAGCAGGTAGCGCAGGTAGTAGCTCCCGTACGCGATGTTGACCGCCGGCGTCGCCAGGTCGCCCGTGTGGAAGCTCACCCCGCCGGAGAGGCGCGCGAGGAACACGCGCCGTGGTGGGGAGGATCTGCATCAGGCCCTCCGCGCCCGCGGCGAGGGGCGCGGGTCGAACTTGGTCTCCGCGTAGATCACCCCGGCGATCAGCGCCGGGTCGAGGTGCTTGGCGGCCGCCTGGTGGCGGATCACGCTCGCGTCCTGCAGCGGCAGCGCCAGTTCGCGCACCGCGTGCTCCAGGCGCGGGGCGAGCACGACGATCAGCCCCACCGCCACCGCCAGTCCCACCAGCGTCCTCAGCGCCGCCCCGTCGGCCCCGGCGGGGACGTGCGCGCGGGCCGTGCACTCCGCGCTGCCGCGCGGGCTGCCGTGCGTACAGGTCGTGGGCGTGGTTCACCGCTTCAGCTTGCCAAGGATCTCCGACAGCTTCCGCTCCAACTCCTCCTCGGTCCCATCGTTGCAGACCGCGAAGGTGGCGCGCGCCGCCTTCTCCTCCTGGGAGAGCTGGCGCGCCGCGCGCTCACCGGCAGCTCGTGGCCCCGTCCCGCGGCCGCGCGCTCGCGGCGCAGCTCCTCGGGGGCGACGACCGCGACCGTCGCGTCGTAGAGCCCCTCCATCCCCGCCTCGAACAGCAGCGGCACCTCAACCACCGCCGCCCGCGGCGGCGGCCGCCGCGCGCGCGCCTCCGTCAGCCACGCCGCGACCCGCTCGCCCACCAGCGGCCACAGCAGCCCCTCCAGCCAGCGCCGCTCGCCTTCGTCGGCGAACGCGCGCCGCGCGATCGCCGCGCGATCCACCACCCCGTCCGGCGCCACCTCGGCGCCCCACCGCTCCACCACCGCATCGCGCAGGCGCGCGTCGCGCGCGTACAGCTCGTGCACAACCGCGTCGGTGGAGAGCACTGCCGCCCCCAGCCGCTCCAGGGCGGCCAGCGCGGTCGACTTGCCGGCTCCCATGCCGCCCGTCAGCCCGACCAGTGGGACCACCGGCTCGCGCCTGCACGGGCCGCGACCCGTCAGTCGCTGGGAGGCGTCCGCCGCCGCGGACAGCTCGGCCTCCGCGGTCTCGTCCGGCGTCTCGGCGGCGGGCTCGGGCGCCGGCCGGCCTCAGGCGCGGGCTTCGGCGGGTCGGCTCCGCGACGGCCTCAGCCGCCTGCGGCTCCTCGGCCTCTGACTGCCGCGCTCTCGGGCTCCGCAACCACCGCAGCCGTCGGCTCAGGCACTGCGGCCTCAGCCGCCGCCGGCTCCATCCGCGGACTCGCGGCGCGACCGCCTCAGGCGCGATCTCGGCCGGCGGCTCTGCGACAGCCCCAGCCGGCGGCGCCTCGGCCTCCGCCTCGGCGCTCTCAGGCTCCGCAACCACCGCAGCCGTCGGCTCAGGCGCCGCCGACTCGCCTCAACCGGCCGCTCCACCGCGGCCTCGGCCGCGGCCGCCTCAGGCGCGGCATCGCTGGCGGCTCCGCGACGGCCTCGGCGCCGCGGACTCGGCCTCCACTGCTCGGCGGCCTCCGCCGCCGGCGCCTCGCGCCTCCGGCCGGGCGGTGCCCCGCCGGCCGGGCGTCCGCGCGCGGCAGCGGCAGGATCTGGTCCTCGACGCGCTTGGCCGACAGCGACAGGCGCCGGCGCTCGGAGTCGATCTCGAGGATCTTCACGCGGATCTCGTCGCCCGGGTGGACGACCTCGCGCGGGCTTTCCACGTGGTGGGCGGCGAGCTCGGAGATGTGCACGAGGCCCTCGACGCCGTCGAGGATCTCCACGAACGCGCCGAACGTGACGACCTTCGTGACCGTGCCTGCCAGCTCGTCGCCGATGTTGTAGGTGTCCACGATCCGCTGCCACGGGTCTTCCTGGGTCTGCTTGAGCCCGAGCGAGATGCGCTGGCGGTCGCGGTCGATGTCGAGCACCTTCACCTGCACGGTGTCGCCGATGTTGAGGATCTCGGAGGGGTGGTTGACGTGCGACCACGAGAGCTCGGAGATGTGGATCAGGCCGTCGATCCCGTCGAGGTCCACGAACGCGCCGAAGTCGACGATGTTCGAGATCTGCCCCTCGACCACGAGGCCGGGCTGCAGGCGGTCGAGGATCTGCTGGCGCACCTCCTTGCGCTCCTCCTCGAGCACCGCGCGGCGCGAGAGCACGACGTTGTTGCGCGAGCGGTTGAGCTCGATCACCTTCGTCTCGATCTTCGTGCCCATGTATTCGTCGAGGTTGGGCACGCGGCGGATGTCCACCAGCGAGGCGGGCAGGAAGCCGCGCACGCCGAGGTCGATGATCAGGCCGCCCTTGACGACCTCGATCACGTTGCCCTCGACCGGCTGGCCCGACTCCGCGGCGGCCTCGATGCGCCGCCACGCCTTCTCGAAGCGGGCGCGCTTCTTGGACATGATCAGGCGGCCGTCCTGGTCCTCCTTGGTGAGGACGATCGCGTCGACCTCCTCGCCGAGCTGCACCTCGTCGCGGGGGTCGACCGACTTGCGGATCGAGAGCTCCCCGGAGGGGATCACGCCCTCGGACTTGTAGCCGATGTCGACGAGCACCTCGTCCTTGTCGATCCGCACGACGCGGCCGGTCACGACCTCGCCCTCCTCGAAGGGCTGCATCGTGGCGTCGTAGTTGGGGACGATCTGCCCGTCGATTTCGAGCAGGAGGCCGCCTGATCCCTCGACCACGTGGGCCTCGGGTTTCTCGATCAGCGCTTGCACCGCCCGAAGCCTAGCGCAGCGCGCGGATGGGGCCCCGCCCGCCCGCGACCCCTGCCCGTCGGCCAGCTCCCGCCAGCGCGGTCGAGCGCGCCCGCGCTCGTATGATTGCGGGCGTGCCCGTGCGAGCGACCAAGCGGGGAGCGGAGCGCACCCGCCTGGAGCGCGACTGCGACGTGCTCGTGTGCGGCGCCTCCTTCGCGGGCCTCGCGGTCGCCCGCGAGCTCGCCGGGGCAGGCGCGCGGGTGCTGGTGATCGACCGCTACGAGATCGGCGAGCGCCAGACCTCCGCGTGCGGCGGTTCCCACCACGTGGCTGGACGCGCTCGGGCTGCGCGGCGCGCTGCGCCAGACCTTCGGCGAGCTCGTCGTGCACACCCCGTGGCGGAGCTCCCGGTGGAGGCTGCCGTGGACGTTTTCGACTTTCGACTACCGCGAGCTGTGCGCGCTGCTGTGGGAGCAGGCGCAGGCGGAGGACACCGTCTTCGAGACCGCCACCGTGCGAGGCCGCGAGGGCCACACGGTGCACACCGACCGCGGGGAGCTGCGCGCCCCGCTGATCGTCGACGCGCTCGGCTGGCGGCGGGTGCTCTCGCACGCCAGCGCCGATCCAGCCGCCGCACGCGCGGCTCTCGCGGGGCCTGGAGGTGCACCCGCACGGGCGGCGGCGAGGAGATGGAGCTGTGGATCGACCCCCGCTACATCCGCTCGGGCTACGCGTGGAGCTTCCCCGCGCGCGAGGAGGTGCGCGTGGGCGTCGGCTCCTTCTGGCCCGCCCACCACGTGCGCGAGCCGACCGTGCGCCTCGCGCGCGAGCTCGGGCTCGGCCAGAGCGGCTACCAGGGCAACTGGATCCCCCACCAGCTGCGCCCCGCCGTCGAGGACGGCGTGTTCTTCGTCGGCGACTCCGCCGGCCACTGCCTGCCGCTCACCGCCGAGGGCATCCGCACCGCGCTTCTACTTCGGGATCGCCTGCGGGCGCGAGCTGCGCGCGGTGCTCGCCGGCCACCGCACCCGCGAGCAGGCGCTGAGCCGCTACGGCGCGTTCTCCGACGCGCACGCGATGGAAGTTCCGCTCGCTGCTGTTCACCCAGCGCGCGGTCGGGCGCCTGACCCCCACCCGCGCGGTCACCGCGCTGGCGCGCGCGCTCGAAAGCCCGCGCGTGTGCGAGTGGGCGTTCGAGCACTACATGCGGATCGCCCCGGCCTCGTTCGTCGGGCCGCGCGCGGGGCGCCCCGTTCCCGGCCGACGGCGACGCGCGACTGCCCGCGACTGCCTGAGCTCAGGACCGGCGGATCTCCCCACGCCTCCGGCGTGATCTCCAGGTAGCCCATGTCCACGCGCAGGACGTCCATCGCCCACTCGAAGATCGCCCGCGCCGAGCCCGTAGCGGGCCGCGAGCGTCCGCTCGGCCAACGGCTCGTCCTCGGGCGCGAAGCATCCTGGCGGTCGCCTCCAGCGGCGCGCCGAGCGGCTTGCCGCGCACGGTGCACGGTGCGACGAGCAGGCGCGGGTCGTTGCGCAGCCGCTTGACCTTGCCGGCCGTGCGCTCGGTGCGCACGTAGAGGCGACCGTCGGCCTCGGCCGCCCACACCGGCGTGGGCACCGGTGTTCCGTCGCGGCGAAGGTGACCAGCAGCGAGCGCTTGCAGCCACGTATCTCGGCGAGCGAGCCGCTGCGCGGAGCTTCGACTATCTCCCTCGCTCCCGGCGGCGTCAGGCGGGCGGTGATCCGCGCGTTGAAGACCGCCGCCGGCAGTCGGCGCCCGGGCCGCGGGTGCGCTGAGGGGCGGGCCGCTGTCACGCCACCCGTCGCAGCTGGGGGCGCGCGTCTCCACCGCGGCGAGCGCAAGCCGGCTGGCCTCCAGGCGCGCTGGCCCACGAGACCTCGGCGAGCAGCCCCGGGGCGGCGACCATGTCGCCCGCGAGGTAGACGCCGTCGCCGCGATCCACGGCCGGGCGGTCGCGCCACGTGCTGCCGGGCAGGTCGAGCGCGCCGGAGCGGGCGTCCATCACCTGGCGGCGGCGCCACGTCTCGCGCCCGCGCCAGCTCGGGACCGACTGGTCGATCAGCCGCTCCAGGCGCGCGCCCGCCTGATCGGTGCTCTCGCCGGGGCGGATCGGCATCTGCGTCTGGATCAGCTCGTGTCCCTCCGGGGCGATCGTCGCGATCGGAGGAGGAGTAGCGCCCGATCCAGCCCGACTCGTCGAGGTCGGAGACGATCCACGGGTCGCCGCGGCGGCGGGAGAGGCCGACGTCGAGGCACACCGTGCGCCCGCTCGGCCACTGCAGCGGCTCGCCTCCGAGCAGCTCGCTCGCCTGGTGGAGCTCGGTGGCGAGGATCACCGGCGCCTCGGGCAGGGTCTCCACGCGGCTGGCCCGTCTGCACCTCGACGCCCAGCTCGCGCAGCGCGGCGCTCCAGCGGCGCGACCATCCCGCTCCAGCCGCCGCTGGCGTAGCGCACCACCGTGGAGGGCGGCGGGCGTGGAGAGGAACAGGCGCACGGTGCGCTCCCACACGAACGCCGCGGAGAGCTCGCCGGGGTCGTGGTGGTAGGTGTAGACGCCGGCCATCGAGGAGAGCATCGCGGCGATGCGCTCGTCGGTGTGCGCGGCGACCCAGCTGCGGAAGTCGCGTATCGACCGGCGCCTGGCGGCCGCGCAGGCGCAGCACCGCGGGGATCGCGCCCAGCGGCGGCGTGCGATGCACGGCGCCCTGGAAACGAAAGCGCGCGCCGCCGAGCGGCGGGCGGACGTGGCCCGGCAGCAGGCCGCGCTCGTCCAGCCACCCCCACATCGCGCCGTCGCTGTAGAGGGCGTGCGGGCCGAGGTTGGCTTTGTACGGGCCCTCGGCGCTGCGCGCCCGCCCGCCGAGCTGCTCGTGCGCCTCCAGCAGCCGCACCTTGCGCGCCCCCTTCCGCGCACGCGATCGCCGCCGTCAGCCCTGCAAGCCCGCCTCCCACAACGGTTATCTGGCTCATGGTGTCCTCCGGATTGAGAGTGTTGCTTGCTCACGCTAACCAGCAACTGGCCTACAGTACAGTGCCAGTTATGCCGCACCGTACAAGGCCAGTTGCGATAGGGCGCCGTAAAAAGAAAGTCCCCACACACAACCGACAAGCGACCAGGATTGGCACGAGTGGCTCGGGGGCGGGCCCGGGCCTATCTGGGACGGACAGGGCCGGCGTACCCAACCCGGGGGGCCCGGACGTGCCCGGAGGGACAGGGCCGGCTCGCGCAACCCAGAGGCCACGACGGCCCTGAGCTGCTGGTGGAGCTCGACCGCGGCGGCGAGCTGTCGCTGGGCGAGCAGCTCGTCGGCGGCATCCGCGAGGCGATTCGCGCGGGGCGCCTGCCGCCGGGCGCGGCGCTGCCCTCGACCCGCGGTCTGGCAGCAGAGCTCGGGCGTCTCGCGCGGCCTGGTGAGCGAGGCGTACAGCCAGCTGGCCGCCGAGGGCTATCTCACCACCCGCCAGGGCGCGCCGGTGCGGGTGAGCGCGGCGGTGCGCGCCGCCGCCCAGCGCGCGCCCGCCCGCTCGCTGCTGGAGCGCTTACCCCTACCACTTCCACCCCGGCCTGCCCGACCTCGCGGGCTTTCCCCGCGAGCGCTGGGTGCGCTCGCTGCGCGCGGCGCTGCGCGAGTCGCCGCTGGACGCGCTCGGCTACGGCGACCCGCGCGGGCTGCCCGAGCTGCGCGAGGCGCTCACCGACTACCTCGGCGCGCGTGCGCGGCGCCGCGGCCGACACCGAGCAGATGACGATCTGCACCGGCTTCATGCAGGGCTTCTCGCTCGCCTGCGGGGTGCTGCGCGGCCACGGCGTGGACGTCGATCGCGCTCGAGGACCCCGGCTGGCACGTGCACCGGCTGATCGCCGAGCAGGCGGGCCTCGCGGTGGTGCCGATCCCCGTCGACGCCGAGGGGCTGCGGGTGGACGAGCTGATCGCGAGCGACGCGGCCGCGGTGGTCGTGGTGACACCCGCGCACCAGTTCCCCACCGGGGCGGTGCTCAGCCCCGCCCGCCGCGCCGCGCTGGTCGAGTGGGCCGAGCGCGAGGAGCGGCTGATCGTCGAGGACGACTTCGACGCCGAGTACCGCTACGACCGCGTCGCGGTGGGCGCGCTGCAGGGGCTCGGCGCCCGAGCGCGTGCTCTACATCGGCTCCGCCAGCAAGCGCCTGGCGCCAGGCATGCGCCTCGGCTGGATGCTGACGCCCGTCGTGGCTCACCTGGCAGCTCGCCACCGCGAAGGCCGTCCACGACGGCGGCTCGGAGGTGGTGGGGCAGCTGGCGCTGCGCGACTTCCTCGTGCGCGGCGAGCTCGACCGGCACGTGCGCCGGATGCGCACGCTCTACCAGCGCCGGCGCGAGGCGCTGCTGGACGGCGCTCGCCCGGTAGCTGCCGCAGGCGCGCACGCGAGCGGCGCGGCCGCCGGGCCTGTTCGAGCTAGTGGGGCTGCCCGACGGCGTCGACGAGCCCGCGCTGCTCAAAGCCGCCGCCGACGCGCGGAGTGGGCTGCCGAGGGCCTCGCCCTGCACCGCTTCACCCCCGGCGGCCCACCCGGGTTGGTGCTCGGCTTCGGCAACCTCTCCGAGCCCGCGATCGAGCAGGGCGTGCGGCTGCTCGCGGAGGCGTACGCCGCGGTGGGGTGAGGCCGGGAGACTCCGTCGACCGCCGCGGTGCGTTGAGCGCGGGAGAGGACCCGGCTCAGTCGACCGTGCCGTGCGCGCCAGGGTCCCGGGCGGCCGGCCTACCTGCGCACGACCAGCGCGACCCCGGCGACGAGCAGCACGAGCCCGACGATCCGCTGCAAGCCGATCGGCTGGCGGGCGATCCCCAGCAGGCCGAAGCGGTCGATCGCGACGGAGATCGCGAGCTGGCCGGTGATCACCGCCGCGGTGAGGCCGCTGGCACCGAGGGTGCGCACGGTGAGGATCGCGACGGTCACGTACGTCGCCCCTAGCAGACCGCCGACGAGCGCCCACCAGGGCGGGCGGCTGAGGTCGCCGAAGGAGCCGAGGCCGCCGCGGGAGAGCGCGGCGATCGTCACGAGCGCGACGGTGCCGACGATGAACGAGAAGCTCGCCGCCTGGATGCTGCCGATGGCACGCCCCAGACGCGCGTTGATCGGAGCCTGCATCCCCACGAGCACCCCCGCGCCCGCCGCCAGCAGCACGGCCAGCCCGCGGGTCATCTGGGCTCCGGGCGGGCCGAGAGTTTCCAGAGACGTTTCAGGATGCGCTTAAGATAGTCGCGCCTCAGGCTTTGTGGACCTTGCGGTGGACGGTCCTCCGCTTCGCGGCCTTCCGCTTCGGGCAGCCGGTGACCTTGATCGGGGTGTCGCGGCGGATCGTCGCGGTGTCCTGGGCGACGAATTCGGTCGGCATCTCGAGCGTGTCCTTACAGAGGTTCCCGTTCGCCGCCAGCGCGGAGGTCGGGCTCTCGGGGAGCGTCAGTTCGAAGCTGCCGACGGGGACGTCGGGCACCGTCTTGAACGTGGAGCTCGTGATCCCGTGTTTGCTGATGAACGTCGTGCCGACGAGGTCGACGGTGACGCCGTAGCCCTGCAGGACGAAGACCAGGCTCGGGAACGCTTCCCCGCCGTGCGAGACGAAGTACGCCGGGCCTTCCAGCGGCACTGGCAGGATCGGCGTGATCGCCTTCGCGTGCCCGACGATCGAGGCCGCCGGGCAGTTCGCGGGGTTCCCTTCGAACGTCACCGCCGTGCACGCTTTCTGCAGCGTCTTCAGCCGCGAGGGGAGCTGCTTGGGGAGTTCGACTTTGACCCGCGCGATGTTCGCCTGCGTGCCTTGCGGCGCGGTGGGGAAGCTCAGCTTCGCGGTGAGGCTCGCCCCGTCCGCCCGGCTCGTCTTCCCCGAGGTCGAAACCTTGAACGCGGGCTTGAACGACAGCGCCGCGCAGTTGGTGGCCTGGAAGTGGGCGGCGACCTGCGCGCTCGCGCCCTGCGTGCTCGACAGCGTCCCGGTGACGTTCATCGGGTCGCAGTTGGTCGGGTTGAACAGGAATTCCGGGCGGTTGATCGTCACGTTGACCGTCTTGACCTGGAACGGGATGCCGTACTTGCCGGTCGGCAGCGCCCCGTTGGAGACCGTCAGCTGCGCGGTGTGCGGGTCCACTTTGACGGTCGCCCGCACCACTTCGCAGTCGCACGGCCCGCTGCCGAGGTCGAACGGCCCGGCGTGCTCAGAGATCGCGACCGAGAGCCCGAACGGCGCACCGTCGTACGGGCCGGTCAGGAAGACCTTGCCGCCTTTGATGAACAGCGGTTCGGGCCCCGGGCCCACACCCGCCGTCACTTCCCCGATCTGGCTCGCTTCCGGGCACGTCCCTTCCGCGGCCTGCGGTTCCCCGCACAGCGGGACCTTCGAGAGGTTCCCGGACATGCCCGGCGGCGTCACGACCATCAGCCCGCCGAGGTCCTCGTCGGCATCTTCGCGCGAGAACGTCACGCTCAACGGGCTGTACCCGCCCGCCTGGTTGCTCGTCGTGCCCGCCGCGAACGAAGGCGCGAACCGCGGCGGCCCGCAGTCGGTGATCTCGAACGGGAAGCTGGAGGGCGTCGCCGCCAACTCGAACGGCGATGTCCACGGCGTCAGTTCGCTTTCAGCGCTGTATTGGATCGGCGCACCCTGTGCGTTGGCGCACACGCTCGGGTTCGCCACGGTCGCGCGCGACCCGCCGTTGAGCTGCACTTTCAGTTCGCTGAACGGCAGCTCGGGGTTCTTGTCGAACGTCGTCGTCACCTGACCCGTCACGGGGTTCAGTTCCACCGTCCCTTCGATCTTGATGAACACGCCGTGACCGGCAAGCGTCAGGTACACCGTGAACGGCGGCTTGGCGATCGGCCCCGGCGACTGCTCCCCGAGATACAGGAAGCCCTTCAGTTCTCCCGTCAACGCAGGCGTGACCACCGATACCTCACCCAACTTCGACGCTTTCGGGCATTCCACCGGGCTTTCGCTGCCGAGCCCGATCTGCGCTGCCGTGCAAGCTTCGAGCCCATTCGCGGCCGACGGGGAGAGCACGACACCCGCCGGCATCTTCACGACCGTGCCCTGCAAATCGGCAGTCGCGAGGCCTTCCGCGCCTTCGGTCTGCGGGACGTTCAGGTCAATCTGATAGCCCGTCGGAGTCGTCGCCTGGGTCTGTTCGGGCTGGACGGCGATCGTGGGCGCGAACTTGAGCGATTCGCAGCCTTCGAAGGGGCCAACAGTGGCTGCGGCCGTGGGGAGTTTTTCGCCTTCCCACGTTTCGACGCCCTTTAGTTCTGCGATCAGTGGTTCGGAGGTGCACTGCGTCGGGTTGACGAGGAACGGGACCGGGTTTTCATCGGCTTCGACGTAGTTGTTTTCAGGTTCGCATTTCTTTTTTTCTTCGTTCACCTGTTCGCAAATATATTTGCTGCCGCGCTGTTCGTTGTGGACCGGGTCTGCTGGGACACCCCACACCGTCAGTGACTGACGAATCAATTCCACGCCGCTGACCACATTCGTGAAGTTCGCGTGCACCCTGTAGTCGGGGCCGATCGAAATCACGATGTTGCCCGAGACCTGGTGTCCCACCACGAAACCGAACACAGCGGCCTCATTCGGAGGCGGCGCCATGTTGTACACGGGCACAGTAACCGTATTGACACGAGTAGGCAAGAGCCTGAGCACCACTTCGAGCGTGCCGATTTGAGCATCCACCGGGCATTCTTCGAGCTGTAGCTGGACGGGCGCGCACGTCTTTACGTCGGCCGGGTAACCGGCGAACCCCACCGGAAGGACGACTTCGCCATTGCGCAGGAGCCCGCCGACGGCCCCGGCTTCGTTCTTCACGAACGCGAAGCTCGTCGTCAGATCGGCGTGAGCGCCGGCCTGGTCGTCGACGACGCGCACGCCGGGCTGTTCTTCGACAGACGTGCTCACCGTAAAGCTCCCCGGTTCGAGCGCGAACCCCTCGACGATCGCGGGCACGGCGCAAGCGCACCCAAGTACAACTGCCACACTCGCGACCAACGTCCTCACTCGCGTCCTCACGATCGCCCCCCTCTCCTGCCCGCGCGCCCCGCTCTGCCACGAGATCGTGCGGCCTTCGGCTTCCCCTTCTTCCTCTTCCCGTGCGCCGACTTGTGACTCCGCTTCGTTCGTTTCGGCATTTCTTCCACGACCGGCAGCGTCGGGTTGCCTGCCCCCGCGAACGACATGCTCGCCGGAACGCTGAACAACGGCGGGGGACTGCCCACGCCCTGACAGCTCACGCATTCCGGTGTCGGCAGCGGTGGCGCGAAGCCGCCATCCACGCGCGCGTCGTAGATGTCCGTGTATTCGTCGGTGTCCTGCGGCACGAGCCGCGTCGCCGTCGTGAAGAACACGTTGCGACCATCACGGCTTGCGCCCAGGAAGACCGTCCGTCCAACGTCTTCGCCCGAGGTGAGCATGTGCGTGCAGCCGTTTGCTTCACGACAGAAAAGTCCGGGACCTTCTTCGGCCCCGTCGGCCTCCCACTCGTATACATCTTGGCCCAGACGGCCATACAAATTACTCTCTTCCGAATTTGTAGTATTGGTATCCTGCGGAACGAGCTGAGCGGTCGTCTGAAAAAAGACCTCCTGGCCGTTTTCCGACATCGGGATCAACGGCGGCGTTCCGTCCGGAGTATTCAACGACGACGAGGTTCCTGTTGGCTCATACATTTCACCTTCCGGAGGTGCGGTGCCCGCGCCGCACGATACGCACATCACGCTCCCGTTGGCGGCGTCATATCGGTAGAGCTCATTATGGTGGGCCCCTCGCGGTTCGCCTGCGACACCCTCATCTTCAAGGAGCCCTCCGACACCCTTGGCGGCGAACACGAGGAACTCGCCGTTCGGCGTGGTATATGAAGGTTCATATGCAACAGTCGGGCCGCTGACGGTGGCGACAGGAGTGCTTTCACCTGTAGCGAGATCGTAACGGACGATACTCAAAATAGCACTCCCTACCTCGTAGTAGGCCGTCGATCCGTCTTCTGAGATGACAAGCGCCTCGCTTGGCCCTTCGGTCGCTGTTCCGCTCATCCCCGAGGCAACGAGTTTCAACTTTTGACCTTCCGGCTCTTCCCTATCGTACTCGAACAGCTTGAGTTCTTTCTTTTCCTCCATGCTCTCGCCTACCGTCAGTGGTGTTACTGTGCTGAAGAAGACCTTTGTGCCGTCCGAAGTCGCGCCGTCGTAATACACGTCCCCGCGTTCAGACGGTTCAACGACCGTACCCTGCGGTGCCGACACTTCCACGGTTTCTCCGTTGTCGATCCGCATATAGAGACGTGATGGTTCTTCGCAGGTTGGTCCGGACTGCGGAGTCGTGAAGAAGATTGTCGAGCCGTCGCTGGAGATCGCGCCGGTCGCGCCACCGGCTGCGGAATCTGCGCCTCCCGCCCCCAAAACGGCGCCGCATCGGTCTAGAAGCATCGCCTGCGCGCCTTCGCCTTCGACGTTGGCAAGTTTCAGATGCCCTTCGGTCCAATCGTACAACTCGCGCGCTCCTTCGACCGTCTCTTCCGCGAGGGTTCGTTCGCTCCCTGCCGGGAGAAGAGCGTGATCGACCGAGGCGAACAGCACATGGTTGAAGGCCGGAACGCTTGCGGTACCGGCGTTTGCGCCGAGGAATTCAGTCGCTCCTTCGACCCGGACGTTCGTCACAGAAGCGTACGGGCCTCCGAGTGGCCCCACGTCGAAAACGGTTGGCGACTCTTCCGCCCCGTTCAGCTCAGTGAGCGACGTGAGCGCTGTCTGCGAGAGGTCGGGGCTGAGAAGCCTCATCGTGATCCTGTCCGCACTGCTCCCCGGCACCACGGCAGACCTCATCTCCCAACCCGCCGGGGTCCTTAAGAAGACGGCGCGGGCGCCGATGACGCTCGCAGGGGCGCCTGAGTTCGGTTCGAGCGGCACGAGCGTCTGCAACGCAATGCTTTCACCATCGCTGGAGGGGATGGCGCTGTCGTTACCGTTACGGAAGACCATGTCCTGCGTGCGGCCTTTGTCGGCCGGTGTCACCAGCTCATATGCTCGGCAATCAGGCAGACTTGCCGAAGGGCCGACGCGGAATATGGCGTTCGGGCATGGATCGTTCGCGGCGAGGGCCGATCCCGTGAACGCGAGAACAACTACGAGCACGAGCGCGACTGCTGTCGCCGAGTATACATGCGCTTTCCGACGGCCGGTCGTAACCATTCCGTCGACCCCAGTCCTCCGCAGTCCCATATAGCCTTCCCTCTCCATTGCTTACGGTGACCTCACGACTAAATCGGCCTGCGCAGTTCCTCACCAGCGTGACCGAACGGTGCGTGCTCTCAACTCGGGCGGGGCCGACTCTGCGCCGGCCCCGCCCTGTTACTCATGATCTTGCAACCCCGATGCCCCGATTTAAGGAACACCGCCAGCGGTTCTTTGCTCGTTAGTAAGGTGGCGACGCTGCCGCCTACTTCACCTGATTTTGCTTTGCCTTCCGTGCACTTTCCTTTTCTTGCGGTATCAAAGGTACCTAATACGTAATAATTCGGTACCCGTTGCTACGTTCTTCTGCATTACTTTTTCTTCGCTGCCTGCCCCTTCGGCTTCACACACATCCGTGGTTTTGCCGCTGAGGATATTTTCGCATTTTACTTCCCATCCCGGTTCACCGGCGCCAGCAGCTGTGATGACATCTAATACCTTGTTTTCTGTTTCGAACAGTTCCGTTTGCCACGGCGTGTGGATTGCCTTTACTTCTTCGATTCCTTCCGCCTTGCAACCGCCACTGCCTCTACAGTTTTCTTTCGGTTTGACGACTTTTGTGCTTTCGATCCTGTCGAACTTCCCGGGACCCACAGACCCCGTTCCTTCACCGCTGCCCGATTTACAGATGACCGTGGTCGACCCGATGATCGGCACTTTGGTGTCCGTTAGCTCGATGGTCTGGCTTATGACCTTGGCCGCTTCCGTACCGGCGATTTCATTCCACTGGAATTTGCCCGTTGAAGAGGCCGTGGTGCACTGATTTGTCGTGTATTTTGTCGCCGAGCCACCTTCAGTGCATCTGGCCCAGTGCGCCGCGGAAGCAGTCGCCGAAGCGAACATGCTAACCGCGAAGAGGGCCGCGAGGATGATCCCAGCGACTTTGAATAAGGACTTCGCCTTCATGTTGTACTTGCTCCTTCACTTGGGGTTGGAGACCGACCCCGAAGCACCCGTCTTCAAACAAAGATACTCCAGAGCCGACTATTATTGTCAACATACTGCCCCTCCTCGAACCACCGAGCGATACGCGATCAAAGGCTTGATTTGGGACTGCATAAGCGAAGTCTACCCGGTCGTCCAAAAATTTCAACCCCCGTCTCCAACTTCTTGGGAACCATCCAGATAGCAGAAGCGAGCCCATGGCCGACAAGCGCTTCCGGCAGGACCAACGGATCGGCTCTTCTAGGCCACCCGCGGAGACCACAGCCTACCCACCGAACCCCGCTTCAGTACTGGCCAAACTGGCTGGCGCCTAGCATCGGGGCCATCGTGCGACCAGGTCGGGCGGCCCGCGGGTTTCCGCAGAGGTACCCTCAAGCGCCGACAATGACGACTGTCTATACGACTATGGCCGCCATGTCTCCGACCCCGGTTCAACGGCCGTCCGGGCCGGCTTCCAGACCCGAAGACCCCGACCATCTTGGGCTCCATGGGATCTCGTGCGGAGCAACCGAGACTGTCAGAGCCCAACCGCGCCGCCCGCTCAGGTCTTGCCGGTCTTGCGGTGCGTGGTCTTCTTCTTCGGGCAGCCAGTGACCTTGATCGTGGTGTCGCGCCGGATCACCACGCGGTCCTGCGAGCGGAATTCGGTCGGCATCACGAGAGTCTTGGCGTCGCAGAGGTTTCCGTTCGCCGCCAGCGCGGACGTCGGGCCCTCCGGTAGCGTCAGTTCGAAGCTGCCCACCGGCACGTCGGGGACCGTCTTGAACGTGCTGCTCGTGATCCCATGCTTGCTGATGAACGTCGTCCCGACGAGATCGACGGTGACACCGTAGCCCTGCAGGACGACGATCAGGCTCGGGAACGCTTCGCCGCCGTGCGAGACGAAGTACGCCGGGCCTTCCAACGGGACCGGGACGATCGGCGTGATCGCCTTGGCGTGCCCCACTATGGACGCCGCGGGGCAGTTCGCCGGGTTCGCTTCGAACGTCGCAGCCACACACGCCTTCTGTAGCGTTTTCAACCGTGAGGGGAGGCGCTTGGGGAGTTCGACTTTGACTTTCGCGATGTTGACCTCGCTGCCCTGCGGCGTTTTGGGGAAGGTCAGCTTCGCGGTGAGGCTCGCGCCGCTCGCGCGGCTGGTCTTCCCGGATGTGGAGACCTTCAGCGTGGGGTTGAATGCCAGCGCGGCGCAGTTGGTCGCCTGGAAGTGGCCTGCCACCTGCGCGTTGGCGCCCTCGGTGCTCGACAGGACGCCGGTGACGCTCATCGGTTCGCAGCTGGTCGGGTTGAACACGAATTCCGGGCGGTTGATCGTCACGTTGACCGTCTTCACCTGGAAGGGGATGCCGTACTTCATCGTCGGCAGCGCCCCGCTGGAGACCGTCAGCTGCGCGGTGTGCGGGTCCACTTTGACCGTCGCCCGCACGACTTCGCAGTCGCACGGCCCGCTGCCCAGATCGAACGGCCCGGCGTGCTCGGAGACCGCAATCGAGAGTCCGAACGGGGCGCCGTCGTAGGGGCCGGTGAGGTAGACCTTGCCGCCTTTGATGAAGTACGGTTCGGGTCCGGGGCCGGCGCCCGCCGTCACTTCGCCGATCTGGCTCGCTTCCGGGCAGGTCCCTTCCGCCGCCTGCGGTTCCTCGCACAGCGGAACCTTCGAGAGGTTCCCCGACAGGCCGGGCGGGGTCGCGACCGTGATCCCGCCGAGATCCTCGTCGGCGTCTTCGCGGGAGAGCGTCACGCTCAGCGGGCTGTACCCGCCCGCCTGGTTGCTCGTCGTGCCCGCCGCGAACGACGGCGCGAACCGTGGCGGCTGGCAGCCGGTGATCTGGAACGGGAAGCTGGAAGGCGTTGCCGCGAGCTCGGCCGGCGCGGTCCACGGCGTCAGTTCGCTTTCGGCGCTGTACCCGATCGGTTCGCCGTGTTCGTTGGCGCACACGCTCGGATTCGCCACAGTGGCGCGCGAACCGCCGTTGAGCTGCACTTTCAATTCGCTGAACGGCAGCTCCGGATTCTTGTCGAACGTCGTCGTCAACTGGCCCGTCACCGGGTTCGCTTCCACGGTCCCTTCGATCTTGACCAGCACGCCGTGGCCGGCGAGCGTCAGGTAGACCGTGAACGGCGGCTTCGTGATCGGCCCCGGCGACAACGGGTCGCCGAGATAGAGAAAGCCCTTCAGTTCGCCGGTCAACGCCGGGGTGACCACCGACACCTCGCCCACCTTCGAAGCGTTCGGGCATTCCACCGGCTGTTCGGTGCCGAGCCCGATCTGCGCTTCGGTGCACGCCACAAGCCCGTTCGCGGCCGACGGCGAGAGCACCACGCCCGCCGGCATCTTGATGACCGTGTCCTTCAGGTCGGCCGTGCCGAGACCTTCCGCGCCTTCGGTCTGCGGGACGTTCAAGTCGACAGCGTAGCCCGTCGGAGTCGTCGGCTGAGTCTGTTCAGGCTGCACCGAGATCGTTGGGGCGAACTTCAACGATGCGCAGCCGGTGTACGGCCCCACCGACGCTTCCGCTTCCGCCGGTTCGCCTTGCGCCGATTCGCTGCTCTCCCAAGATTCCACGCGCAGGTTCGCCTTCAGCGGTTCGTTCGTGCACTGCGTCGGGTTGACGAGGAACGGGACAGGGTTTTCATCGGTTTTGACGCCGCCGCCCTTGCATACCTTTGCTTCTACGTTCGTACCTTCGGTGACCTGGGTGCAGATGAATTTGGGGCCGCGTTCCGCGTCGTGGATCGGATCGGCCGGTACGCCCCACACCGTCAACGACTGGCGCAGGAGTTCCGTCGCCGAAATGATGTTCGTGGCCTTCGCGTGCACCCTGTAGTCGGGCCCCACCGAAAGAACGATGTTGGCGGATACGATCCCGATGACATCAAACCCGAATACCGCCGTCTCGCTCGGCGGCGGAACCATATTGTACACGGGGACGACGAAAGTCACCAGTTCCGTCGGTTCCTCCCTCAGCGTCGCTTCGATCGTGCCGACCTGCGCGTCGGCCGGACATTCTTCCACCTGAAGCTGGACCGGCGTGCAGGTCTTCAGCGCGGCCGGATAGCCGGCGAACCCCACCGGCAGCACGACTTCGGCGTTCCGCACGACCGCGCCGACGGCACCGCTTTCGCTCTGTGCAAACGCGAAGCTCGTCGTCAGATCGGCGTGCGCACCGGCCTGATCGTCGACGACGCGCACGCCGGGCTGTTCTTCGATGGACGTGCTCACCTTAAAGCTCCCCGGTTCGACAGCGAACCCGAGGGCCACACCCGGCACGGCGCAGCCACACGCCAGCGCAACCACGGCCCCCACCAGCAACGCCCTCAATCGAGCCCTCACGACCGCCTCCTCCTCTTGCTCGCGTGTCCACCCTTCCGATGACCTCCCGCCGCCCTCGACTTCCCTCTGCGCTTTTTGCCGCGCGCTTTCCTTCGCTTCTCCCGCTTCGCTTTTTCTTCCACCACACGTTCAGCTGGATTGCCCGCGCCCGCAAACGTCGCGCTCGACGCCGAGTTGAACAACGGCGGGGGACTGCCCACGCCCTGGCAGCTCAAGCATTCAGGCGCGCCTGACGGTGGCGCGAAGCCACCGTCGACACGCGCATCGTAGATATTCGGGAATTCCGGTGTCGCCTGCGAAACGAGCTGCGTCGGCGACTCGAAGAACACGTCGCGGCCGTTCGCGCTCGCATCGATCAAGCGCGACGGCCCGGACGCTTCTCCCGAGGAGAGCAGGTAGGTGCAGCCCTGCGCCAGTTCGCAACCGCCCGTCCCCTCTGCCTCCCACTCGTATACGTCCAACCCCGGTGCTTCATTGAAGAGGGTTTCTACATACATGGTGCTGTTCGTGTCTTGCGGCACGAGCCGAGCGGTGGTCTGGAAGAAGACCTCCTGACCGTTTTCCGATATCTCCGTCACCAGGGGGAGCGCGTCGGGAAAGCTCAACGTCGTGCCGGAGCCGATGCCAATATCCATCCCCTGCGCGGGCGCCGATTCCGTACCGCACGTGACGCAGATCACGCTCCCGTCAGCGTGGCTGTAGCGGTACAGCTCTTCGTGGCCCATGCCACGCGGTTCGTGTTCCACTTCGGTACTCGAGAATAGGAAAAATTCCCCGTTCGGCGTGGAGTATGAACGTTTGGATTTGGGTGACGAGATGTGCGCGACAGGCGCGGATTCCCCCGTGCTCGTGCCATAACGGGTGATGCTCTGAACTCCCGACGAGCCGGACACGATATAGATAGCCGATCCGTCTTCGGAGAAGAAGTAGCCTTCGGATTCTGGGATACCCACGCCGGACGCTACCGGAACGCCGCTCGCGATCCGTTTCAGCCGCTTGCCTTCAGGTTCGTCGGCGTCATACTCGAACAGCTTGTTCGCGTTCGAGCTGTCGTCCGATGTCAACGCCATTTCCGTGTTGAAGAAGACCTTCGAGCCGTCGGGCGTCGCATAGTTGTAGCGCACCGTCAACAGCGGGTTGCTCACCGCCACACCTGGTTCTTCGGGCTTCGCCACTTCGACCGGTTCACCGTCGTTCACACGCATATACAGACGCACTGGTTCTGTGCACCCTGGTTCGGAGGCCGTGCCCCCATAGGGCGCCGTGAAGAAGATCCTCGAACCGTCGCTCGCCACCGCGTTGACCGTACCGAAGTTTTCACCCTGACCCAAGATCCCGGCGCCGAGCGTGGCGCCGCACCGATTGACAAGCTTGCCAGCCCATGCGTTGAGGAGCCGCAGGCCGCCCTCGGTCCAGTCGTACAGATCGGGAGCTCCGCTGTCGGTTTCCTCGGCGGCGGCTTCTTCTTCCCCGGACAGCAGCAGTTCACACCCCGAGCCTGGGGAAGCCTGCCTCGGGCATCCGGCATGTTCAAGCGAGGTGAACAGCACATCCCCGAAATCGGCCGACGAACCGACAAACCTTGTCTCCGCCTGCCTCTGCGTGGTCGCCACAGCGGTATATGGACCGCCGACGGGACCAACTTCCAACGTGATGTACCGCGAGCGTGCGGCGGGGCCATAATTCAAACCGCCCGGCGACGATTCAAACGCCACTTGCGACAGATCTGGAGTAAACAGCCTCGGGTCGATGTCATCCCCGCTCGCATCAGACGCGAATATCGACTTCATCTCCCATCCGACCTTGGAGTTTCGCGAGAAGACGGCGCGGGCGCCGCCGATGCCAGCTGGAGTGGCCGCGTTCGGTTCAAGCGGCACGATCGTTTCGAGCGCGACCGCTTCGCCGTCGCCGGACGCGGCGGCTTTGGTCGCGCCCCCGGTGAACGTGAGAGCCTGCGTGCGACCGAGATTCACAGGGGTCACCAGCTCATACGCCCGGCAGTCGGGGAGGCCCGCCGAGCGGCCCACGCGAAACTCCGCGTTCGGGCATGGCCCGTCGGCCGCCGGCGCGACCCCCGTGGCTCCCAGCACGGACACGAACACCATGCTCGCCGCCACGACGAACCGGGCGCACCACGCCCGGCGCATCACCCTCCTGATACCAAGACCAACGTAACCCAAGCTCACCACCCTCTCCCACCTCATTTTTGTGGATCCTCCGCTCCTCGCAGGCGATCACGGCCCCAAGACCAGCAATCACAGCCACACGGGCCATGTGCAACAATGCAGATGGGACCGGCACGTAGCCGGCCCCACCCGTTGTTTACGACATCATAGGTTTAGCTCGATACCCGCAGCCCCTTCCCTGGGACTAAGCCGGCCAGAGAGCCCACTACTTCACCCACTGCGCTCCCACCAGCCGTACAATTTGCTTTTGTCTTCTGGTTGAATGTGCCTAGCACTAATAATTCTGCGCCGGTTGCTATGTTTGCCATGAGTGTGCTTTCCTGCGTTCCCGGTGCCTGTGTGCATACATCGTTGACTTTGTTACTGCCAACCTTGCATTCCACGCGCCACCCCGGTTCTCCAGCACCCGTGCTTGAGAGTGCCTGTAAGATGACTCCTTTTTCCGATTCATACAGTTCCGTTTGCCACGGCAGATTTCTCGCTTCGACATTTTCCACTGCTTCGCATTTCTTGATGCCTCTGCATTGTGCGGGTGATACTTCGATTTTTTCGATCCTACCGTACTTCGTAGGACCGACAAATCCGATCGATTCACCGGAGCATTCGACTTCCGACTTGATGAGCGCACCCGTATCCTTCAACAACAGCGAGCCCTTGGTTCTGGCGGCTTCCGTACCAGTGAGTTCATTCCACTGCCATTTGCCCGTTGAGGAGGCCGTAGTGCACTGACTTGTCGTATATTTGGTAGCGGACCCACCTTCTGAGCACACTAACCAGTGTGGCGCCGCCGAAGCGGTCGCCGTGATGGCCATGCCCATGATGAGCATGGACGCGAGGCAGAGCCCCGCGATCTTGACGAACTTCATTTGCTTTGCTCCTTCACTTGGGGTTGGAGACCGACCCCAGAACGCCCGCCTTCATGCAAAGACACTCCAGAGCCGGCTATTATTGTCAACATACAGCCTCTCCTCGAACCACCGAGCGCAACGCGATCAAAGGCTTGATTTGAGATTGCATGTCTGTACTCTACCCGCCCACCCAGGAGTTTCAACCCCTGTCTCCGACTTTTTGAGAGCCCCCCAGATAGCCGAAACGCGATCTCGGCAGACAAAGGGCATCCTTCAGGGCTACCCGTGAGACCCCCTCGCGCCCCCACGGACCCCACGGCCCACGCTCCAAACCCGCACCAATACTGGCTAAACGGCGGGCGGCCCAGCGTCGATGCGACCAGGCACCGGGGTCAAGCGGCCCGCCCGCGCCCCCGATGCCTCCTTGACGTCGAGAATGACGACTGTCTACTTGGCTTCCAGCCAGTTGTTCCGACGCCGACCTCGACGGCCATCGGGGGCTCGAGCTCCCAGACCCCGACCATCTCGCGCTCGATCAGCTCCCGCGCGACGGGGACCTCCTCGGGCGCCGCTTCGAACAGCAGCTCGTCGTGGATCGTGAGGATCAGGCGGCATGCCAGGCCGCTCGCGGCGAGCGCCCCGTGGCAGCGGACCATCGCGAGCTTGATGATGTCGGCGGCCGTGCCCTGCACGACCGTGTTGACCGCCAGCCGCTCGCCGAGCGAGCGCACCTGGAAGTTGCGCGCGCGCAACTCGGGGATCTGGCGGCGGCGGCCCCACAGGGTGGTGACGTGCCCCTCCTCCTTGGCGCGCTCGATCGTCTCCTGCATGAACTGCCGCGACGCGCGGGAAGCGCGCGAGGTAGGCGTCGATGAACTCCCGGGCCTCCTCGCGGGGGATGTTGAGGCGGTCGGCGAGGCCGTAGTCGGAGAGGCCGTAGACGATCCCGTAGTTGATCATCTTCGACTTCGCGCGCATACCTGGGTCGATCTGGTCGGGGGCGACGCTGGAAGACCTGCGAGGCGGTGGCGGTGTGGACGTCTTCCCCGCGCGCGAAGATCTCCTTCAGCACCGGCTCCTCAGCGGCGTGGGCGAGCACGCGCAGCTCGATCTGCGAGTAGTCGGCGGAGATCAGCACGCGCCCCTCCTCGGCCTCAAAGCAGCCGCGGATCTCGCGGCCGAGAGCGGTGCGGATCGGGACGTTCTGCATGTTGGGGTTGGTGCTTGACAGGCGCCCCGTCTGGGCGACCGCCTGCAGGAACGTGGTGTGGATCCGCGAGCGCTCGTCGGCCTGCGCGGGGAGCACGTCGAAGTAGGTCTTGATCAGCGTCGAGAGCTCCCGCCAGCGCTCGATCTTGGGCACGATCTCGTGCTCGGAGCGGATCGCCTGCAGCACGCGCGCGTCGGTCGAGTAGCCCGTTTTGCCGCGCCGCTTGCGCGAGAGGCCGAGCTTCTCGAAGAGGATCTCCCCCAGCTGCTGGGGGGAGGCGATCAGGAACTCCTCGTCGGCGAGCGCGAAGATTTCCTGTTCGAGCTCGGCGATCTCCTCGCGCACGCGCGCCGCGACCTCCTGCAGGCGGGGCACGTTGAGGCGCACGCCGGCGAGCTCCACCGCGCGCAGCACCCGCACCAGCGGCAGCTCGATGTCGCGCATCAGCCCCTCCAGGCCGCGCTCGGCGATCTGCTCGCGCTGCCACGCCGCGAGCGCCCCCACCAGCAGCGCCTCGCCGGCCGCAGCGTCCTCCACGTCGGCCGCCAGGCCCCGCTCCTCGCACAGCTCCGCGAACGGGTACCCGCGCCGCGCGGGCTCCAGCAGGTAGGCGCCGAGCAGCGTGTCGTGCACGAGGCCCGGCGGCACGAGGCCGAGCGCCTTGGCGTCGTGCACGACCACCGGGCAGCTCCCCGCAGGCGGCGGATACCTCCTCGGGGTCCTCGCACTCGCCGCAGAGCACCGCGGGGAGCGCGGCGCCGCCGCGGCCACGCCCCCTCCCCGTGCGCCCTTCGCGGCCTTGGCGCCACCGCCCCCCGGGCCGAGCGCGACGGCGAAGCGCCACCCGGCGCCCTCCGCGAACAGCGCGCCCTCGGGCGTCTCGGGGGGGCGCACCGCGACGACACAGCTCCGGCGGCTGCGGACCGGCCACAGAGGCCACGAGCGCGGGGATGTCCGCCACCGCCCCCGCGCGCACGCGCCCGGAGAGCCGCACCTCCGTCGGGCCGGCGGGCACCGCCTGCTCGGCCTCGCCGAGCGCCTCCTCGAGGCGGCGCAGGGGGTCGCGCAGCTCGTACTCGCGGAACACCTCGCGCAGGCGCGAGCGGTCGGGCTCGCGCGCGGCCTCGGCGGCGGGGTCGAAGTCGAGCGGCACGTCGCGGTCGACGGTCGCCAGGCGCTTGGAGACGCGCGCGTCCTCGGCGTGCGCACGCAGGTTCTGTTTGCGCTTGGCGCCGGAGATGTCGGGGATGTGCGCGAGCACCTCCTCCAGGGCGCCGTAGCGCTGGATCAGGTCGGAGGCGGTCTTGTCGCCGATGCCGGGGACCCCGGGGATGTTGTCGGAGGTGTCGCCCTTCAGCCCGTAGAAGTCGGGGATCAGCTCCGGCGGGATGCCGTAGCGGTCAATCACCGCCTGGCGGTCGTACGACCTTGGTGTCGGTGATGCCCGCGCGCGGTGGCCATCACCTCGACGAGGCCGCCCTCGTCGATCAGCTGGAAGACGTCGCGGTCGCCGGTGACGATCGTCACCGGGACGGGCGGGTCGGCGGCCAGCGCGCGCGCGGCGAGCGAGGCGATCACGTCGTCGGCCTCGTACCCCTCGACCCTCACGTTGCGGTACCCGAACGCCTCCACCAGCGGTTCCATCGCCGGCCACTGCTGCTTGAGCAGGTCCGGGCGCGAGCGGCGCTGCGCCTTGTACTCGGGGAACAGCTCCGTGCGCCCGGAGGTGCCGGCGTCCCACGCAACCACCGTCGGGACACACGCCGTACTCGGTGACGATCTTGACGAGCATCGAGGCGAACCCGAAGATCGCGTTGGTCGGCACCCCGGTGGAGGTCGCGATCGACTCGGGCAGCGCGAAGAAGGCGCGGTAGACGAGCGAGGGACCGTCGATCAGGAAGAGGCGCCGTCCCGCCTGCGCCGCAAGGGCCGAGGGGGCTGTCGCGCGGGTCGCCACGACGGAGCACTTTACGCGCAGCGCGGCGGGCGCGCGCGGCACCGGGAGGACGCCTAAGATGGCTGCCCCTCGAACGGACAGGAGCCACGCACGTGACCATCACCCCCAGCGCGCAGTACCGCCTGACGATCCGCGTGAGGCTGGACGACGCCCAGGGCGCCCTGCTGGGGTCGGTGACCGCGGGGATCGGCGAACAGGGCGGGGTCGTGGTGGCGGTGGACCCCGTGGAGGTGGACGCGGAGGGCAGTGTGCGCGACATCGTGGTGGACGCGGCCAACCGCGAACACTGGGGCAGCATCCTGGAGGCGATCGAGGCTGTCGCGGGCGTGGAGGTGGTGGACACCACCGACCGCACGTTCCTGCTGCACGTGGGCGGCAAGATCGAGCAGCACAACAAGCACCAGCTCAAGACGCGCGACGACCTCTCGATGGTCTACACCCCGGGCGTCGCGCGGGTCTGCATCGCGATCCGCGACGACCCCGACAAGGCCGCCCAGTACACGATCAAGCGCAACACCGTGGCGGTGGTCTCCGACGGCACCGCGGTGCTGGGGCTGGGCGACATCGGCCCCGCGGCGGCGATGCCGGTGATGGAGGGTAAGGCGTGCCTGTTCAAGGAGTTCGCCGGCGTCGACGCGTTCCCGATCTGCCTGGACACGAAGGACCCCGACGAGATCGTGCGCGCCGTGAAGCTGATCGCCCCCGGGTTCGGGGGGATCAACCTGGAGGACATCTCCGCGCCGCGGTGCTTTGAGATCGAGGAGCGCCTCAAGCAGGAACTCGAGATCCCGGTCTTCCACGACGACCAGCACGGCACCGCGGTGGTGGTGATGGCGGCGCTGCTGAACGCCGTGAAGCTCACCGGCCACCGCCTGGAGGACCTGCGCGTGCTGGTGATCGGCCTCGGCGCCGCGGGGATCGCGGTGACGCGGATCCTGCGCGAGGCGGGCGTCACCAACATCGTCGGCGCGGACTCGCGGGGGGCGCTGCACGTGCGCCGCGAGGACTACCTCGACGGCTCGATGAACCCCGTGAAGCGGTGGTTCGCGGAGGTCACCAACCCCGAGTGCCGCGCGGGCGCCCCGGAGGACGTGATCGAGGGCGCCGACCTGCTGGTGGGGGTCTCCGGCGCCCACGCCCTGCCAGCGCAGGCGCTCGCGCGCATGAGCAGCGACGCGATGGTCTTCGCGATGGCCAACCCCAACCCCGAGGTCGTCCCCGAGGAGGCCGCGCCGTATGTGCGGATCATGGCGACCGGCCGCTCGGACTACCCCAACCAGATCAACAACGTGCTGTGCTTCCCCGGCATCTTCCGCGGCGCGCTGGACGTGCGCGCCCGCGCGATCACCGAGGAGATGAAGATGGCCGCCGCCCGCGCGATCGCCGCGATCGTCCCCGAGCAGGAGCTGCGCGAGGACTACATCATCCCCTCGGTCTTCAACCGCGACGTCGCCCCCGCAGTCGCTGCGGCGGTGGCCGACCAGGCCCGCTCCAGCGGCATGGCGCTCGCGGGTCAGGAGGTCGGCTTCGCCCAGGGAGACACCGCCACCACGCCCACCGCGGCGTGAGGCGATGCGCGTCACGGTCACCGGCGCGACGGGCCTGATCGGCACCGCGCTGGTCGCGCGGCTGCTGGCCGAGGAAGCCGAGGTCACCGTCCTCTCGCGCGACCCCGCCCGGGCCGAGGCGACGCTCCGCGCGCAGGGCGGGGCGCCGCGCGGCGTGCAGGCGGTGGGCTGGGACCTGCTGAACGAGCGGGCGCCGACGCACGCGCTCGAGGGGCGCGACGCGGTTGTGCACCTCGCAGGCGAGAACGTCGCGCAGCGGTGGACGGCGAGTGCCAAGCGGGCGATCCGCGAGAGCCGCGTCGTGGGCACACGCCACCTGGTGGAGGGGCTGGGCGCGTGCGGCTCGGAGAGTGGCTCGTACAGTGGCGCGGACAGCGGGGCCGGCGCGCCCCGCAGCGAGGCCGGCATGGGCAGGCCGAAGGTGCTGGTGAGCGCCTCGGCGGTCGGCTACTACGGCGCGCACGGCGAGGAGCCGCTGGACGAGGAGGCCCCGCCCGGGAGCGGCTTCCTGCCGGAGGTGTGCGTCGCGTGGGAGGCGCAGGAGCGTGCGGCGCAGGAGCTCGGGGTCCGCACGGTGCAGGTGCGCACGGGCGTCGTGCTCGACCGCCGTGGCGGAGCGCTGGCGAAGATGCTCCCCCCCTTCCGCCTCGGCGTGGGCGGCCCCATTGCGGGCGGGCGCCAGTACGTGTCGTGGATGCACGTGGACGACCTCGTGGGCATCGTGTGCGCCGCGCTCGCCGACGAGCGGTGGTCGGGCCCGGTCAACGGGACAGCCCCCGAGCCGGTCACCAACCGCGAGCTCTCCCGAGCGCTCGGCCGCGCGCTGCACCGCCCCGCGCTGCTACCCGTACCGGGCGTGGCGCTGCGAGCGCTATACGGCGAGATGGCACAGGTCGTGACGACGGGCGCGCGCGTGCTGCCCGTCAAGCCCCTGGTCCTGGGTTACGAGTTCCGCTACGCCCACCTCGACGAAGCACTGCACGCCGCGCTGGGTCAGTCTGCGGGCGGCAGCTGAAAGGCCCCGTAGAACACGAGGCGCCCGCCCTCGACGCGGTCGACCGCGTAGCGGGAGAGCGTGGTGTCGCCGTCGGGCAGCACCGAGTAGCGCCCGAGCACCGAGTCGCGGTCGTGGATCGCGAAGAACTGGTGGATCACCGCGGCGCGGTCGTCGCCGTGGCGCCCGGCGCGGCGGATCGCGTACAGCACCACGCTCATCGCCTCGTACCCGTACAGCGCGTACGGCCCGGGCGCCCGGTGAAAGTGCCGCTGGTAGGCGGCCAGGACCGCGGGGGCCGGGGCGGGGTACAGCGAGAGTGGCAGCAGCGGGGTGGTCAGGTAGGTGTGGGCCGCGGCGGCGCCGAGCTGCGCGGCGAACGCCGGTTCGGCGAGCGCGGAGGTGCCGAGCAGGCGCAGGTGGGAGTCGGCCCCGTGCAGCTGCTGCCACAGCGCGACGGTCCCAGCGCCCGGCGCGCCGCTGAAGAACACCGCCCGGGCGCCGCTTTCGAGCACCTTCTGGACCACGCTCGAGTATTCCGTGGTGCCTTCGGTGTCCACCTGTTCTTCGCCCGCCACGTCGATACCGGCGCGTCGGGCGTCTTCGGCGAACAGCTCCGCCAGCGGCAGGTTGAAGGGGTCCTGGTCCTCCAGCACGTACACCCGCCGCAGGTGCAGCTCCCGCGCTAGGCGCACCTGGGCCGCGGCCTGCACCGGGTCGCCGGGCACCAGGCGGCCGAAGGTGCGCTGCCCCGTGAGGTAGAAGCGGTACGGCTCGTCCTGGCCGGCGTCGAGCGAGGAGGTGAGCCCCACGTAGGGGCTCCCCGGGCTCACCTGGAGGATCCCGGCGGCGTTGGTCAGCGGCAGCGAGACGGCGGACGCCGCCGAGTCGAGGTCACCGAGGTAGGCGATCGTGGAGGTGTCCTGCGCGGCCACGCGAGCGTAGGTGGCGGCGATCCCGGGCGCCGCGGCCCCGGTCGTGGGGTCGGCGTCGTCGAGTGAGGCGTAATCGATCCTGAAGCGCCCCACACGCCCACCGACCTGAGCGAGGGCCAGCCTCTCGCCGTCGACGATCTCGCGGGAGGCGGCGGCGGAGGGACCCTCGAGCGGGAGGCTGGAATAGACGGTCAGCTCGTTGCCGGGGGTGGTCGAGGCGGTGGACACCCCGACCCCGCCACAACCGCCGAGGGCCGCGAGCGCCGCCAGCATTGCCAGCACCGCCGCGAGCGGCGCAAGGGCGCGCGCGCGAGACGACACTGAACACGAGTTGGTCGCGTGGGCCCTAAGGGCGCGCGCGCGGACGCGGGACACGAGCTGGTCGAGACGGAGCCGGCGCGGACGCACCGAGGGCTCAGGCGCCGCTGCGGCGGCGGCCGGGCAGGTAGCCGGAGAGGATCCGCACGCAGGCGCCGAGCAGCATGATGGCTGCGGCGAGCATGAACGCGTCGAACCCCTTGGCGCCCAGCGCCCACAGCACGATCCACACGACGAGGCCGGCGGTTACGGTCAGAATCAATCCCATCGCTCGCGCATCCTACCGGCCACGCGGGCGGGTTGCACGGGTAGGGACCCCGGGACTCCCCTGCCGATCGGCATCACGGCTCCAACCCCGCGGCCAGCTCGGCGACGAGCGCGCCCACGGCTCCCGCAGGATCACCGGCCCCGGCGGGATCGGCTGACTCCCCCGCCGCGCGCACGAGGCGGCTGCCCACAATCACCCCGTCGGCCCCAGCGTCGGCGGCCTGGCGCGCCTGCGCGGGCGTGGAGATCCCGAAGCCGAGCGCGACCGGCACGGTGGTGGCTGCCCGCGCGCGGGCGACCACCTCGACGAAGCGCTCCGCCAGCGCCGCGCGCTCCCCGGTGGTGCCGACGACAGAGACGGTGTACAGGAACCCGCGCGCGCGGGCCCCGATCTCCGCGAGGCGCGCCGGCGGGGTGGTGGGGGCGACCAGCGGCACGAGCGCGAGGCCGTGCGCGTCGCACGCAGCGAGCACCTCGCCAGCCTCCTCGAAGGGCAGGTCGGGCACGATCAGCCCACACGCCCCTGCACGCGCGAGGCGCTCCACGAAGGCGCCCGCGCCAGGGGCGAGCACCATGTTCGCGTAACACATCAGCACCACAGGCACCGCGGGCGCGAGCGCGCGCGCGACCTCCAGCACCCCGGCGAGCGAGGCCCCCGCGGCGAGCGCGGCGGTCGCGGCCGCGTGGATCACGGGCCCGTCGGCGAGCGGGTCGGAGTAGGGCACGCCGAGCTCGAGCACATCCGCACCGGCGGCCACGCACGCCTCGCCGATGCGCACGGAGTCCGCCAGGGTCGGGTAGCCGCCCATCAGGTAGGGCATCAGCGCCGCCCTGCGCCCCTCGCGTGCTGCACCGGCAAACGCCGCGGCGAGGCGGTCTGTGCCGGACGCGAGGTCGCCGCGCTGAGGCCCCTCGCGCGCAACACCACCCGAAGCCGCGGAGCCACGTCCCGTGCCGGACGCCCCGTTACCCCACTGCGAACGCCCGCTGCCGAAGGCCATCCCAACACTGCCCGCCTCCGGGACCTCGGGCGTGTGGGAGCTCACGGGCGCGTCGCTCATGAGCGGGCCACCACCTCCGCGAGGTCCTTGTCCCCGCGCCCGGAGAGGCACACCAGATCGAGGTCCCCGTCGACCGAAGCCGGGTGACACGCGCCTTCGGCGCGAATCCCCGTTTCGGCCAGCCCGAGCACCCACGCGAGCGCGTGCGCGGTCTCAAGCGCCGGGATGATGCCCTCCAGGCGGGCCACCTCCCCGAAGGCGGCGAGCGCGTCGCGGTCGGTGACGGCGACGTACCGCGCGCGGCCGCAGTCGCGCAGGTGCGCGTGCTGGGGGCCGGTGCCGGGGTAGTCGAGGCCCGCGGAGATGGAGTGCGCCTCGATGATCTGGCCCTCCTCGTCCTGCATCACCGCGGACAGCGCGCCGTGCAGCACACCCGCGCGGCCGCCGACGGTCAGCGGGGCACCGTGGCGGGGCGTGTCTACGCCCTCCCCCCCGGCCTCCACGCCGATGAGCTCGACGGCGGGGTCGTCGAGAAACGCGGTGAACGTGCCGAGCGCGTTGGAGCCCCCGCCGACGCACGCCACCACGCGCGCGGGCAGGCGCCCCTCGCGTTCGAGCAGCTGCGCGCGGGCCTCGTCGCCGATCACGCGCTGCAGGTCGCGCACCAGTGCGGGGTACGGCGCGGGGCCCACGACCGAGCCGATCACGTAGTGGGTGTCCGCCACGTTGGTCACCCAGTCGCGGATCGCCGCGGACGTCGCCTCCTTGAGCGTGCGCGCGCCGGCGTCCACGGGGTGCACCGTCGCGCCGAGCAGTTCCATGCGCTGCACGTTGGGGCGCTGGCGGCGGGTGTCCTCGACGCCCATGTATATCTCGCACTCCAACCCCAACAGCGCGCACACCGTCGCGGTCGCGACGCCGTGCTGGCCGGCGCCGGTCTCGGCGATGATCCGCCGCTTGCCCATGCGCCGCGCCAGCAGCGCCTGGCCGAGCGCGTTGTTGAGCTTGTGTGAGCCGGTGTGGTTGAGGTCCTCGCGCTTGAGGTACACCGTCCGCCCCACGCGCTCGGACAGCCGCCGCGCACGGTACAGCGGGGTGGGGCGCCCGCCGAAGTCGCGCAGCAGGCCGTCGAGCTCCGCGCGGTAGGCGGGGTCCTCGCGGGCGGCCACCCACGCGCGCTCGAGCTCCGCGAGCGCGGGCATCAGCGTCTCGGGGACGTACTGGCCCCCGTACCGTCCGAAGCGGTGCTCAACAGTGCTCACGCGGGCGAGGTTACCGTGAGCGGGTGGGATTTTGATGAGCCTCCGCCCTCGCGGGCTCCGGCGCGCGGCGTTCGTTGCGCGGAGATGGAGCGTTGTGCACGGGCCGGGCGTCCGCCGTTGCGGGCCCACATCATCGACGCGGACAATCCTCGCTGGGGACATCCATCGAGGCCCGCCGACCCGCTACCCCTTGCGTTTGCCCTTCTTCCGGGGCTTGGCCTTGCCGTGCCTGCCCTTCTTCTTGCCCTTGCCCTTCTTCCCTTTGCCCTTCGGCTTCGAAGCTTTGCCCGGAGAGCGCCCCACTTCGGGGTTGACGAAGCCGAGCCTGCCGGCCAGCACCGGGGCTTCCTGGACGACCGAGACGGGGTAGCCCGGGGTCGCGAACGTCTCGTCCGCGCCGTAGCTCGTACCGTCTTCGTTGCTCGCGACCAGCCGGTAGTAATAGGTCGTGCCCGGCTGCAGGTTTGGGATGGTCACCGCGACGCCCTCGCTGATGCTGCCGGAGCCCGCGAAGACCGCCACCGCCGGCGAACTGGATCCATAGGCCGTGCTGGTGCCGTATTCGAAGCGGTAGGTGCTCGGCAGGCCTTCCGGATCAAGCGCGCCGCTCACCGTCGCCGCGGTCCCCACAACGTCTTCGGCGCCGCCGGTGCTCACGCCGGGCGGGACCAGCGGACGCGTCGTGAACGTCTCGTCAGAGCCCACCGTCACGCCACCCGCGAAGTTCCTCGCCACCAGCGCATAGTGGTAGGTCGTGCCCGGCTGCAGGCCGGTCACGGTCTGGGAGACCGTCTGCTCGCCGCCCGTGCTCGCGCTCGCATCGGGTTGCGGCCAAATCGACCCATACGCGCCTGTCAACCCGTACTCAAAGTGGTATTCCGGGGTGACTTCCCCGGAGAACAGAACGCCCGTCAGCGTCGCCGCGTACGACGTGACACCCGAGGCCAGCCCCGAGCTCAACACCTGCGGAGCCGTCACAACCGCTTCACCGCCGCTGTAGAGCGTCCCCCCGCCGACCGGTGTGAGCGCCAGCCGATACCGGTAGACCGCGTCCACCGGGAGCCCCGCAACCTCCGCGCTGACCGTCACCGGACCAGGACCCGCGGCCGGGAGCGAAGTGCACGGGACCACCGACCCATAGGCTTCGCTCGGCCCGTATTCGAACAGGCACGCTTCGATCGGGACTTCCTCGCTGTCCACCGTCGCGTTCAACGTCGCGCTCGTGGCCTGCAACCCCGACGGCAGAGCAGCCTGCAACGTCGGCAGCGCGGTCTTGAACGTCTGGTCAGCGCTGTGCACGCTCACGCCTTCGCCATCGGTCACCGACAGCCGGTAGTGATAGGTCGTGCCCGGTTTCAAGCCCGTCAGGCTCCCCGCCACCGGCTCCGGCGCGTCACCCGGCGCCGGCGCCGGCGAGCACGCCACACTCGACCCGTATGCCTCGCTGACACCGTATTCAAACTGGCACACCGACACCGGGACTTCTTCCGGGTCCACCACCCCGTTCAGCGTCACATCCACACCATGCAGACCAGAGACCGCGCTCGTGCTCACATCGGGCGTGACCACCTTGACGGTCGGCCCGAAAACATCCACGACCTTCGCCGCCACATCCGAGACATACAGGTCCCCGCTCAGCTGACCGCGACATCATACGGTTCTTCAAACGCGCCACTGGGGGTACCCGTCAACTGGCCAAGAAAACCCCCCGCCGCGGTGAACTGATCCACCGCTTTCGCGGTCCTATCGACCACATATATATCCCCAGTCGCCGCATCGACCGCGACACCCGCAAGTTCCCCGAATGATCCGCCCGGGACGCCGGCGCCGGTCAGCTGGAACAGATATTCGTATTCGCCTCCCGCCTTCGGCTTGAAGACATCCACGACATGATTTTCATTATCGACGACCACCACATCACCGTCGGCTTCACCACTCGTTTCATCCACCGCCACACCAGCCACAGCATTATTATAGGTGCCGAAGCCCGCCGGCGCCCCGGCCCCCTTGAGCCTCGTCACATAGCTGAAGACGCCCCCCGGTTCGTCCTTCAAGACATTCACGACATTAGATATCGTCGCTGTCGAACCTGAGGTAGCCAGATACAGATCGCCCGCGGCAGGATCGGACCCCCCCGCCGAATTGTCCACCGCGAGAAAGTGAGGATACTCAAAACGTAAAGGCGGTTCCAGCCCGGGCGGCGACAGTTCAGTGCCCTCCCTTCTGGCCAACAGTTCCCCCGTAGCGCTAAACGCGTACAATTTATTATTAATTGTGATGTCGACTTCGCCCGTTGCCTCCTTCACCGCGACACCCGGTTCCATTGCTTCTTCGTTGGCGAGGGCTTCCGGTTCTGAGATCTGGCTCACGAGAGCGCCGGCGGAGTCGAACTCATCCACCGCCGCATGACCTGGGTCCGCGACATACACGTCGCCCCCGACGCTCGCGAGCCCCATCGGGCCGGCGAACGGGCCGCTCTCGGCGACACCGGGACCCGCCGGGGCTTCGGTCAACTGCGAGAGGTACTGATGCGAGTAGCTCGTCCCCGCCCAAGCCGGCGAGCCCGCCGCGCCCAGCCATCCGGCCGCCGCGCAAAAAGCCGCCGCTGCCAACCCCCACCCGCGCGCATACCTCATCGGCCGTTCCTCCTCTTGCCCGCACTACGCTGACCAGTCCGGCGCGCCCTCCCGGCCTTCCTCCTGGCGCCCTTCCTGCCTCGCTTCTTCTTCGTCTTGTGCTTTGTCTTGACGCTGCCAGTGTGCGTGGCGCCCGCGCTCGGGGCCGCCGGGAACGCGAACGCGGGCGTCGCGACCAGCGGCAGGGCCGCCGGCGCCGACAGCGCCGTGGTGGTATACCCGCCGGTCGTGAACGTCTCATCCGCGCCATAGCTCGTCCCGCCATCGCTGATCGCGACAAGCCGATAGTGATAGGTCGTATTCGGCTGCAGGTGAGCCAACGCCAAGCTGAAGGACTCCGGTTCGCTGCCCGCGCCCGCTTCGCCGAAGACCTCCGCGCCGTAACTGGTGTCCACCCCGAGCTGAAACTCATAGCTCGTGCTCACGCCTTCCGGGTCAACGCTCCCAGAGATCGCCGCCGCGTTCTGCGAGACGCCGCTCGCGCCACCCGTCACCGCGACCGGCGCCGGAAACGTGATCGGCGTCGTGAACGTCCCTTCCGCGCCATCGCTCTCATGGCCGCCTTCGGTACCGCACGCCGTCGATTCCAACCCCAACCCCAGCGAATTGACCGCCACCAGCCGGAAACGGTAGGTGCTCCCCGGCGCTAGATTCACCACATGCAAAGTCACAGGCACCGGTGCCGTGCCCTGCCCCGCATCACCCGGGAGCAGCGGCAGCGACCCCAGGTTATAGCCCCCACCGCCGGTCCCGTACTCAAAACACCACCTCGTATCCGACGCCGCCCCGGTACTGCCCGGGATCACCGTGCCGCTCAAAGTCGCCGCGTCGCGCGAAACTTCCGAGACACCCCCCGTGCTCGCCGACGGCGCCGCCGCGACCGTCGTGAACTGCTCGGTCGGACCGGTGACAGTTGTGCCCTCCCCGCCCCCGAACGTGCTGTGTGCGACCACCCGCGCGTAGTAGGCCGTACTCGGCGCCAAACCCGACAGCTCCGTGCTCACCTTCACCGGCAGGAAACCCGAGCCGATACCGGCCGGCGCCGCCGGCGTATCGATGGCGCCCGCAAACGACGAGTTCGTCGCGTACTGAAAGTAGTATGTGGTTTCCCCCAGGTTCGGGTTCACCTGCGCCGCGAGCGTCGCCGTGGTCATCGCACCATCCGCAGAGGCGGTCTCGCGAGAGATAGCCGGCGCCTGCGCCGCGGGAACCGGGAACGTCCCGTAAATCATGATTTCGTAAAGTCCATTAAGGGTCCTACGAATCACGTACAGTCTCCCCGTCTTCGCATCGAACGCCATCGCCCCTGGACCCCCGGTCCCTTCGTACGGGAGCCCTGATGGGTAGCTGGCGATCAGCCCACCCGTCGAGTCGTACTCGACGAGTTCGTATTCTTTTTCTCCTCGCCTGAGCGGATAGAAGGTGAAAAGATCGCCCGTGAGAAGATCGACAGCCAGGCTCCCTTCCGTAGCGCCTTCTCCCACTGTGCCGAGCAGCTTTCCGGAAGGAGCATACTTGAAGATGGGCCCCTGTTCTTTGCCTTCCACCGCGTATAAGGTCCCTTCTGTGTCAATGGCAACAGAGTTAATAGTAGGTGCGTTCCCAGAATCGAACAGAAACCTGATTCCTGTAGCTACACCGGAAGAGTTGAACTGATATAGAGACTCAGGCACCAGGGGTCCGTTTGGTTCCTGTTCCTGTCGAGGAACATATAGATTACCTTCGGTGTCGACATCGTCCACGTCATCGCCGGCGGGGAGGACCGACGGGATATAGCCACCATTGGGGTTGAACTCCTGAGTTCCCACGTAGCCATCGACGTACACGTCGCCGGTGCTCGGATCCGTCACTATCTTACCCAGTTCCTGAAACTGGCCCGGTCCCGAGCCCGCCCTGCCGGCCTGGCATTCATCTCCCGAGGCGGCGGTGCACACGTTTTCTTCTTCTTCGGTGATCGGCTTGCCTTCTTCGCGTTCCCTGACCTTCGTAGCGTTGACCTCCCAGCCGAATGTAAGAATGAAACCACCTGACGCATCGTACTTCACAACACGGTTGTTGCCAACATCAGGGATGTACAGGTCCCCGCTGACCTGGTCGACCGCTATCGATTCGATATTTCCGAGTGGTACGCCGGGGGTGGAGGTTTTGATGCTGCCGATCACGCCGATGCTCGCATGGGCGGCGCCGGTGTTCAGCGCGAGCGCACAGAGCGCGCCCGTCGTGAGCAGTGCCAACCTTGGTATCCTCATCGCCCGCTCCTCCTCTGCGTGCCGTGGCGGCGTGCGGCCGCTCGTGCGGCCTTGGCTCTCCTATGTCTGGAGGCTTTGGCGGTACTCGCCCTGGGGCACCCCGTGACTTCGATTTTGGTGTCCTGCTTGAGCTGAGCGCCATCCTGCGCGGTGAAGGTGCTCGGCATCAATAGCTTCTGCCTGCAGAGGTTCCCGTTCGCGGCGAGCGCCGAGTGCGGTCCCTCGGGGAAATACAGCTCAAAGCTGCTGACCTGCACATCGGGCACGTTCTCAAACGTGCTGCTCGTGATCCCCGCTTGGCTGATGAACGTCGCGCCGATCAGGTCGATCCGCACGCCGTAGCCCTGAAGCACCACGATCAGGCTCGGGAACGCTTCCCCACCGTGGGAGACGAAGTACGCGGGGCCGGTCAGCGGGACCGGCAGCACCGGTGTGCTCGCCTGCGCGATCCCGACCAGCGACGCCGCCGGACACGCTGCCGGGTTGGATTCGAACGTCGCCGCGGTGCACGCCTTCTGCAGCGTCGTCAGCCGCGCCGGCAGCGCCTTGGGCAGTTCCACCTTCACATGCGCGATATTGGACTGCGCGCCGGCCGGGAACGTCAGCCGCGCGTCGAGGCTCGCGCCATCCGCCCTAGAGGTCCGGCCTGAGGTGGAGACCTTGAACGCCGGCCCAAAGTGCAGCCCCGCGCAGCCCGCGACCGCGAACGGCGCCGACACCTCGGACTGGGCGCCCTGCGCGCTGGAGACCGTCGCTTCGACATGCAGTTGCGCGCAGTCGGTTGGGTTGAAGATGAACCCGGGACGTTCGATCGTGACGTTCGCGGTACGAAGCCGCAGCGGGATCCCATCCAGGATCTGCGGGAACGGGTCGCTCGTGACCGTCAACGCCGCGGTCTCCGGGTTCACGTCGATCCGCGCACGGACCACGACGTTCCCCAGGTTGAACGGGCCCGCCACCGTCGGCACGACGATCGACAGGCCGAACGGCGCACCGGCGTAGGGGCCCGTCAGGTAGATGTAGCCTTTCTCATAGAACGGGTGCGACCCCGGGCCCGCCGCGACCGTCATCGTCCCGATCCGCGACGCTTCCCCACACGTCCCCAAGGACGCCTGCGGCTCCCCGCACAGCGTGACCCCCGTCAGAGTCCCCAGCAGCCCCTCCGGCATCCGGACCTGGATCCCCGCGAGATCCTGTTCGCGGTCTTCGCGGCCGAACGTCAGCGTGAACGGGCTGAACTGCCCGGCGTTTGGATTGGACGTCCCCGCGCTGAACGACGGCGCGAACGGCGCCACCGCGGGGCACGCTCCGCCTTCCCCGTCCCAGTCCACATCAAAGGAGGAGATCGGGTTCGCATCGGGCGTGATCGGGGTGCTCCACGGCACCATGTCGCTTGTCGTCGTCGCGACCCCGCAGGACTGCGGTGTCGCGAGGCCCGCGCGCAGCCCGCCCTTGAAGGTCAGTTCGATGTTTTCGACCGGCAACTCGGGGTTTTCTTCAAAGCGAGTCGTCAGCTGTCCCGTCGACGGGTTCGCGTAGACGCGGCCTTCCTTCTTGACACGCACCCCCGACCCCGCCACTTCCAGAAAGATCCGCAGCATCTTCCCGTCCGCCGCGTCCGCGTTCGTACACGGATCGCATTCCGGGCTCCCCAAGAACACCTGGCCTTCCAAGGGGCCTTCAAGCAGCGGCGTCAAAACCCTCGCGGTCCCAAGCACCGACGCGTCCGGACAGCCGCCTGGTTCAATCGACTTTTCCGCGAACTGCGCCGCGCTGCAACCCGCCAGACCATCCGCCGCCGAAGGCGACACCGACACCCCTTCCGGCAGCGTCACCGTCGCGTTCTTGAGCTCCGGCGTCAAAAGCGCCGGAAACCTATCCGCCGCCTGCGGGATATGCACATCGACCGTCAGCCCAGTCGGCTCATCCGCCTGCGTCGTGTCCGGCGTCACCGCGACCGACGGATCGAACTGCAGCATATTACAACCCGTGATCGACGGATAGGTCACCGCCGTGATGGTCTTCCAGTTCGGGTCCGCGAGATTCGGCGAGCCATCCGGGAGATAGCTCCCAGGGTGTTCCCACGTGTCGCTGCTCGCCCGCGTCTGCAGCGGACCACTCGCGCAGTTCACCGGGTTCTGCAGAAACGCGAGTGGCTCCGCCCCGACACTCTGATTGTTGATGTCCGCATCCGTCAACGGCTCCCCGAAGAACGTCGTCGTGACACCCGTGAGGTTGCCGATCCGCGCGATGCCGGACACAACCACCCGCACCGAGTAGTTGGTTTCCTGGCTTATATTCACCTTCAACAGGATCGTCGAGGGAGACACCTCGAACGCGAACTCGGCCGCCACCCCCACTTCCGGGACCACGTTGTAGATCGGCACCACGTCCTGGTGCTCATGGGGATCGTGGTTTACGCCCCCAAGGTCGAGTGTCGCCACACCGATCTGCGTGCTCGGCGCACAGACCTCCCGTTGAACGTCGACGATCGAGCACTTCCGCACCACCTGGGGATTCCCCACAAACCCCTGCGGGAGATCGACCACGAAATCCTTCGGATCTTCCACAGGCAAAGGGGCGAACTCGCCTGGAAGACTCTCTGTATTGGTGTTCAAGTAGTATGAGACCGTGAACTCGTAGGGGTGATCCCCCGCCTGGGCATCCGTCAGCCCGTCCAGCCCGTCCGCTTCAGCGTTGAAGCTTTCCCAACCAAAGGCGGCCGGGGCGGAGCTGATCGTTGTCTGCAGGCTCTTGGTCGCCGACGGGGCGCCTCCGCCGAACACGGAAGCCGTGCTTGTCACCTGCTGACCTTCCGCCAGTTCAGCAGAGACCTTCACCACCACATCCATATACAGCGTGTCATCCGGGGCAACCGGCATTTCATCCGTACAGGTGGCCGTTGCCCCGACAGCACATTTCAAGTCGACCTGATGGGCCTCTTCCTGTCCATACTTACCGACCAGTTCCTTGAACCCCGGGCCGATATCGACGCCACTGACTTCGGTCGCGGTAATGCCCGCCGGGAGCCGCTCGGAGATCGTCACCGGACCGCCATTGGTCGGCTCGCTGCCCGAGTTCCGCACCATCACGTTGTATCCATCGGGAAATCCACCGATCGGAGCAGCCGAGAAGTTGGTCGGCACCGCCCGCGAATAGATCGCCCACCCCGGCCCCGCCGCACCCGCTTCGCCCGCCCACGCCGAGCACACACCCGCCGACAGCACCCCAACGCACATCGTCGCTATCGACAAGACCATCCTCCTCATGACCGCTGCCCCCCTTTCCTTCCGTGGCCACCAGTGGACGAGGTCCTTCCCGCCTTCCTGCTCCTCCTCTTCCCAGCGTCCTTCCTGCCCTTTTTCTTCTTCTTAGCCTTTGCCTTAGTTTTTGCTTCACGCGGTGGCACAGACGACGGCGGCAGGGCCACGTTGGCGCCAGCCTGGAACTCGCTCCCGGGAGCAAGCAGTGTCGGCGCGGGGCTCAGCGGACCCTGACAGGCATCGCCCGAGCACACCGGCACCGGCACCGGCGCCGGGAAACCGCCATCTATACGCGCATCGTAGACATCTAGGTTAGTATCGGTATCCTGCGGTACCAGCGGATCCGACGTCTGGAAGAACACGTCAGCACCTGATTCATCCGTACCGAGCAGGCTCACAAATCTATAGAGATCGCGACCATCGGAGATCAGATACACATTCCCGTCGTGGTACTCGTAAATATTATGCGCGTAGTACGTATAAATATTGCCGCTTCCTTCGTCGCCTTCTTCTACAGCGACCACCTTATTATCAAAAGCCTGCGGTGTCAGAGCATCGGTGCTATCGAAGAATACATAGGACCCGTTTGCCGACACCGACATGGTGCTCCAGTAAGCGGTAGGAGCAAAAATACCAGTATATTCCGCCCTTGGGAAACCTGCCTCCGCGAAATTGGTGTTGCCGTTGTTATTGTACCCGTCCTGCCCAATCGAAATACGCACCAGATCGCCCGTCTGAGCATCGTACTCGAACATCTGGTTGGGGCTAATCTGGTCGGGGCTAATGGGAGTACTAAAGTTGGGGGTGCTCGTATCGTCGGGGGTGAGGCGTTCGGTCGTGCTGGCAAAGACCAGGAAGCGGCCATCCGGCGTCACATCCGAATCAGTCAACCACCGTTCTCCGACTTGATCGCTGTCTGCCAAATCGGCGATGAACACGATCCGCCCAGAGGGATACTGAGCGTCGCGCTCATACACGTACAGGTTGTTCGCGCCCGTGTGCGCCACCTGCCCAAAGATGTTCGGTTTTATCGTCAATGCGCCCGTCGCGACGAAATACACGTGCGAGCCGTCCTCGGAGACCTGCACCACGCCCTCCACGTTCGCCGTCGGGGTGGATACCGTCGCGTCGCCGGCCGAGACCCGCACCACCCTTTCGCCAGGGGGAGCATCGAAGTCATACTCATAGAGATTGTCACCCGTCACGCCTTCCAGCAGCGGCTGCGAGGTCGTGAAGAACACCTTCGAGCCATCCTCCGATGCGCCCTCGAAGTGCGCGCTCTGCAGCGCGGCTTCGCTTGTATCACAGGCTGAACAATCCGCCGAAGACGGCTCGGAGATCGCCACCGTGTGCGCCCCCGGCAGCCCGTTATCGACCCGCGCGAACGACTCGTTGACCACCGGCGACCCGCCACATGCCTTCGCCGTGAAGAACACCGTGCTGCCGTCAGCCGAAATCGCGTTATGGGTATTGTTCCGCGAGCCCGCCCCACCCAAGATAGTGCCGCATCTGCTGATCAGTTCACCTTCGTCATCCACCCCGACCAGCATCGGCGTGGTATTGCCAACGCCGACATACTCGTACAGCGATTCCGCACGGGCATTTGTGTTGTCGCCCGGCCAGAGATGAAAGCCTGATTCTGTTCCTGATTCTTCTTCGGGCCTCATCGTGAAGAGGACGCGCGACGCATCGTCCGACACGCTGACGTTTTCGATCCCCAGGCGCTCGGCAGTCTCAGTAGGGTTGGCGGCTGGTGAACCCGGGGGCGTGACCGGCCCGACATCTTCAGCCACGCCACCTGGCCGCAAGATGTAAAGATCCAGCCGGTTATCCGGCTGCGCGTCACTACGCTCAGAGCCACGCGGTTGCGCGCCCATCAAGACTCCAATCTAGGACCGGCCGAACATGACCCGGCGCATTGGCAGCCCGGTATTCGCCAGCCGACCCAGCCAGAGGCGTGGTCACCCAACCAGATTCGGTGCGTTCCGTCGTATAGTCAGCTCCCTCGATACCGAAATCATTCTTGATGCCGTCGATAGCAGTGAAACTTTCGAGCATCACATCGGGCGTCCCGTCAGGGCTCATGCCGGCTAGGGCTCCTTCGAATTCCCCGCCTTCCTTGTCGACGGGTGTCACCTGCTCATACGCGCGGCAGTCGGGGAGATGCGCCGAGGGGCCCGTGCGCAGCGCTTCGTTCGGGCACGTCCCCGCCAGCGCGGGCGCAGCCGGGATCAACACAGCCGGCACGAGCACGGACAGAAGCGCGCCGACCACGGCCGGCAAACACCGCAATGGATTTCTCGACATCTTCGAATCCCTCCCTCTCTGCTGCTGTGTTGTCATCGACGCTCCACCGGCCGACGGGGCCCGCTGCGGTTCACTCGCAATTGGCCGCCGACGCATCACGCGGCCTCCTCCTCGTTGCGGGTGCTCATGCGCAGCCGCTGCGCGACCTGGCGTCCCAGCGGCGTCAGCTCCCACGCGTTCGGCTCGCCTTTGGCGTGCCCGAGACCGGTGTTGGCCGTGAGGCCCAGGCGCTCCAGACGCGCGAGCAGCTTCGAGATCTGCCCCGGGTCTGCGACTCCGGCGAGGTCGGCGACCCCGCGGTTGCTGACCCCGGGGCGCCCGGCGATGCACTCCAGCACCAGCGCGGTGCGGTACGTCAAGCGCATCGGGACCTCCTGCAGCGGGTCGCGGCTGCCGTGCGGCGCCACAGGCATACCGCCCGCCATCGAGGTCTGTGCGGACGCGCCGCCCGCCACGAACGCCGGCGCGCAACCGGCCCGGGCCAACTCGCGGCGCGCCGCCGCGGCGCCGAGGTAGGGCAGCACGATCGAGCTCATCAGCTCGCCCCGCAGATCGGTGAGCGGCGCGCGCTCCCCGCGCAGCAGACGCGCGTAGACGATCGTGAACGCCGCGCCGACCAGGCCCTCGGCCGTCAGCGGGGTGCACTGCGCCCCGCGCGCGCTCTCCCCGCGGCCCTCGTCGATCGCGTCGGCGAGACGCCCGAGGAGCGCCTCGCGGAGCTCCAACACCTGCGGGCCGCCGCCCAGCGCCTGGACCACGCAGATCCGCGCGAGCACCGGCTCGCGGTCGAAGAACGAGAGGATCACCCACAGGCCGCCACGAACGCGCTCGCGCCACCCGAGGCCGGCGAGGCCCGCCGCCGCGAGCTCGCCCTCGATCGTCGCGGCGACCTCATCGACGAGCGCGGCAAGGCACGCTTCGCGGTTGCCGAACAGCTCGTAGAACGTGCGCCGCGAGACCCGCGCGCGGGAGGTGATCTGCCCCACCGTCGTGTTCGCGTACCCGAACTCCTCGATCGCGCCGATCGCACCGACCAGCAACCTCGAGCGCTGGATCTCGACCAGCTGCTCTGCCGGCGCACCTGCGCACGACGCCGAGCCGGCCGCCCGCCGCGCCTCATGAGCAGCGCGTTGCTCACGCACCGAGCGCTGCCCACCCGCGGGCCGCCGCGCCTCACCCACGCCCGAGCGCGCGGCCGACCCCGGACGCGCACGCACGCGGGACACTATGCCGCCCTCCAGGACACCGCCGGCGAGCCCGCCGGACGCGTGGAGAGCCCTACCCGCGCGAAGCGGGAGCGCGGGCGGCGCCGAGGCGCCGAACGACGAGGTCTAGCGGCTTGCCCTAGAGGGCAAGAGAGAGAGAGAGAGAGAGATGCGTCAGGCAGCTGACGCATCTAGCAAGAACGCCCCAAAGGGCGGCAGGCATCTCCCGCACGTTTTTCCCTCTCGAAACCACGCTAAAGCAACTCCCTCATCGAAAACGACCTGGCCCTCTCCCGAAAACCCTTGCTCCGCACTTGGAAAGGTCGACCACAGGGGTAGACCGCAACCAGACCCTATGTTTGTGCCCGGCAACCTCCTCAGCTGCCCGACCCCGTCATTATATACACACCTCGCGTTTTATGTCAAGGCCCCTGCACGGCGGCGAAGAACGCACGCAGGCGCTCGGGGTCCTTGCGCCCCGGCGCAGCCTCGGTGCCGGAGGCCGTATCCAGAGCGAAGGGAACGGAACGGTGCCCCTGCCGAGACGCCGCAAGGACCGCCTCGACGGCGTTCTCCGGCCCGAGGCCCCCGCTCAGGATCAGCGGGACCGACGAGCGCCGGGCAGCAAGCAGGCCCCAGTCAAACGCCTCCCCGGTCCCTCCACGCAACTCGCGCCTGTGCGGCTCCGAAGACCGGGCGTCGAGCAGGTGAAAGTCGGTGTGGAAGCGCTCCACGTCGCGTACCTCTCCGACTGAGGCCACCTGCACTGCCTTGACGACCCGCGCGCCCGTGCGGTGCCCCGCCTCCGCGCAGTACGCGGGTCCCTCGTCGCCGTGCAGCTGCAGCATCGTCAACCCGAGCTCGTCGGCGGTCTGCACGACGTCCTCCAGGGGCGCGTTGACGAACACCCCGCACACCTCCACCCGGCGGCGCAGCGCGGTGGCGATGCGCAGCGCCTCCTGGGCGGAGCACGCGCGCGGGGAGCCCTCGTAGAAGATCAGGCCCACCGCCCACGCCCCGAGCTCGACCGCCAACTCGGCGTCGGCCAGACGGGTGATGCCACAGACCTTGATGCAGGGGGCGGCGTCGTCGGACATAGGCCCACGGTAGCGGGCGGCCAGGCCCTTAACGACGGAGCGCCCGCAGCGGGCGCTCCGAGGACTCAGCAATCTCCTGACCAGCCAGCAGTCTGACTAGTCGATCTGGAGGCCGGCGCGACGAGAGGACTCCGGCTATTCCGGCGTGGAGGGGTTGGGGATCGAGTTGGGGCGCTCGCCGAGTGTGACGGTGAGGGTCTTCTTGGTGTAGCCGCCACTGCCCGAGGCCCGCCACAGTTCGAGGGTGATGGAGTCGCCGGGTTTCTTGTTGCCGATCACTTCAGCGAGGTCTTCAGAGCTCGTGACCTGCTTGCCGTCGACCCCCACGATGATGTCACCGCCCACCGAGATTTCGCTGCCGTTGATCTTCGCTTCGATGTTGCCGGCGTGGATGCCCGCCTTGGCGGCGGCGGTGCCGGCTTCGACTTTCTCGACCATCGCGCCACTCTTGGTGGGCAGGTTCAGGCTGGAGAGCGAGCCGTCGACCGTGATCGTGCTGACCCCGAGGTAGGCGCCGCGGATCGTGCCGCCTTTCTCGAGTTCGGGGAGCTCGGACTTGGCGGTGTCGATCGGCACGGCGAAGCCGATGCCGATGTTGCCGTCACCGCTGCCGCCGGTCTCGATCTGGGAGTTGATGCCGATCACTTCACCCTCGGCGTTGAGCAGCGGACCGCCGGAGTTGCCGGGGTTGATCGGGGCGTCGGTCTGCAGGACGTTGTCGATCGTGAAGCCGTTGGGGGCGGTGATCTGGCGCTGTAGGGCGGAGATCACGCCGGTGGTGAGGGTGCGGCTGAGCCCGAAGGGGTTGCCGATCGCGAGCACCGGTTCGCCGACCTCGACGGCGCTGGAGTTGCCGAGCGTGAGCGCGTGCAGGGTGAGGCCTTCGGTGGGGATGCGCAGCACCGCGAGGTCCTGGGAGGGGTTTTTGCCGACCACGCGCGCTTCGACGGTCTTGCCGTGTTCGAAGCTGACGGTGACCTTCACGGCGTTCTCGACCACGTGCCAGTTGGTGAGGACGGTGCCGTTGGAGTTGATCACGAACCCGGAGCCCGTGGCGATGCCCTGCTGCTGGGATTCGCCGAAGCCGAAGGGCGATTCGCTCTGGCGCACGATCGTGGAGGTCACGTAGGCCACGGAGGGCGCAGTGCGCTCGTAGATTTCGTGGGCGCTCGGTGTGGTGTTCTTGAAGAGACCCGACTTGGAGGAGGGGGTGGTGGAGGAGGCCACCGGCGCGGCGGCCTGAACCTGGGTGACGGTCTTCTGCGTGGAACCGAGGCCGCCGGCGACGGCGATCACTGCTACGACGACGCCGCCCCCGACGAGGGCGGAGAGGAAGGGGATGGTGTAGAGGCGTTTCATCGCGAGGTGCTGGTCGTGGGTTCAGAGGGCATCGTAGACGCAAAGGTCGCGGGCGCAGAGGGGCTCGTAGAGACGAAGGTTGTGGGCAACGCTGGGGTCGTGGACGCGAAGGTCGCGGGCAGAGCGGGCGGTGTGAGTGTGGTGAGTGCGTTCATCGTGAGTACAGGATGAGCGGTCGCGATGAAGGCGATCTAAAGGACAGCCCCGGTGTCTCTAAACCCTTCAGACGCTTCGCTCGGATGGCACGGCGCCGGGCTCGGGCCGGGATGCAGTCTGCAAGTCTAGAAGGCTTTCGCACTCTTCTCTCCGGGCTGCTCGGCGGTGCGGGTGCGCGAGAGCAGCTCTCTCAGCGCGGCCTCAGGGTTGGGGGCGCGCATCAGCGTCTCGCCTACCAGCACGCCCCGGACTCCCCGCTGCTCCAGGCGCCGCAGCTGCTCGGGGCCGGCGATCCCCGACTCCGAGACCACCGCGACCCCGTCGGGGATCTCCTCAAGCAGCGCGAACGTGCGCTCGACGTCCACCGTAAAGTCGCGCAGGTCGCGGTTGTTGATCCCGACCAGCTCGGCCCCCAGCTCCAGCGCACGGTGCAGCTCGGAGCGGTCGTGGACCTCGACGAGCACGTCGAGCCCGAGCGCACGGGCCTCGCGGTGCAACGACTCCAGCGTGGGCTGGTCCAGCGCCGCCACGATCAGCAGCACCGCGTCGGCGCCGGCCGCGCGCGCCTCGTGCAGCTGGTAGGGGTCGACGGTGAAGTCCTTGCGCAGCACCGGCAGCGCGCACGCGGCCCGAGCTACGCGCAAGTCCTCCAGGGAACCGTCGAAGTGAGGACCCTCGGTCAGGATCGACACGGCGCCGGCCCCACCGCGAGCGTAGGCGCTCACGAGCTCGCGCACGTCAGGGCGCTCCCGCAGCTGCCCGGCGGAGGGAGAGCGTCGCTTGAACTCGGCGATCACCGCGATGCCCGGGCCGACGAGGGCCTCGCGCAAGCGCCGCCCGCCGGTGGGGGTCTCGCCCTCGTGCAGAGGGCACTCACGCTTGCGTCGGGCAACCTCTTCGCGAGTGGAGGCGAGGATGCGCTCCAGCACGGTGGGTACGTCGACGGGGGCGCCACGAGAACCGGTCGCGGTCACGGAGCCACCTCGGCGGGGGCGTGCCGAAGGGTGGCCTGCACGTAGCCCTCGAGCGCCCGGGCGGCGGCCCCGTCGACGAGCGCTGCGCGGGCGGCCCGCACTCCCTCGGCGAGGGTCGGGGCGGCGCCGGCGGCGTAGATGGCAGCGCCGGCGTTGACGAGGGCGAGGTTGGTCTGGGACACACCCACCCCGTCCTCGCCGTGGAGGATGGCGCGGGTGACGGCGGCGTTCTCGGCGGGCGTGCCTCCGTCCAACACTGGGTCCGAGGGAGAGGCGGGCACGATCCCGAGCTCCTCGGGGTCGACCGTGTAGCGGCGGAGGTCGGAGCCGTTGACCTCCACGATCTGGGTGGGGGCGCAGCTGGAGACCTCGTCGAGCCCGTCCTCGCCGCTGACCACCAACGCGCGCGTCACCCCCAGCAGCGCGAGCGCCCCGGCGACCACCTCCAGGAAGCGGGGTTCGGAAACCCCGATCAACTGGCGGGTGGCCCCGGCCGGGTTGGTGAGCGGGCCGAGCAGGTTGAAGGCCGTGCGCACCGCGAGCTCCCGGCGCACCGGCACCACGAAACGGGTCGCCCGGTGGTGAGCGGGGGCGAACATGAAGCCGAAGCCGGCCTCCTCGATGCAGCGCGCCACGCCGTCGGGGTCGAGGTCGATGCGGGCCCCGAGCGCCTCCAGCACGTCGGCCGAGCCGGAGGGCCCGGTGGCGGAGCGGTTGCCGTGCTTGGCCACCGCGCAGCCCGCGCCAGCGGCGATCAGCGCGGCGGTGGTGGAGACGTTGAAGGTTCGCCGCCCCCCGCCCGTCCCGGCGGTGTCGAGTAGGTCCTCGCGCGCGACGGGCACGTGGGCGGCGAGCTCGCGCATCGTGCGCGCGAGCCCAGCGAGCTCCTGGACGGTCTCCCCCTTAGTGCGCAGCGCGATCAGGAAGCCCGCGATCTGCGTCTCGGAGACCTCGCCGTGCATGATCTCCGCGAGCACCTCCGCGGCCTGCTGTTCGGAGAGGTCCCCGCGCGAGGCGAGCGTGTCGATCGCGCGCGTGAGGATCGGGTTGGGCACCTACGCGCTCCCCCGCTCTACCCCCACCGTCTGCCCGGCCGACCGGGTAGGAGTGGGACGGTCCAGCCCTTCGAGGAAGTTCGCCAGCAGACGCTTACCCTCCTCAGTGAGCACCGACTCGGGGTGGAACTGAACCCCCTCCGCCGGCAGCTCGCGGTGGCGCAGAGCCATCAGCACGCCGCCCCCGTGCGCGGAGGCTTCCAGGCAGTCGGGTAGCTCCGGGTCCACCACCAGCGAGTGGTAGCGCCCCACCTCCAGCGGACAAGAGAGCCCCCGGAAGATCGTGCGGCCGTCGTGCTCGATCGTGGTGGCCTTGCCGTGTACGGGAGGTAGGAGGCTGATGTGCCCCCCGAACGCCTGGGCCATCGCCTGGTGGCCGAGACACACCCCGAGCGTGGGGACGCCCGCCTCCGGCATCCGGCGCACGACCTCCAGGGAGATCCCGGCCTCGTTGGGAGTGCACGGCCCCGGGGAGACCACACAGCGCTCGTAGCCGCCCGCGAGCAGCTCCTCCACAGTGGCGCGGTCGTTGCGCACAGTCTCCACCTCCGCCCCCAGCTCGCCGAGGTACTGCACGAGGTTGTAGGTGAACGAGTCGTAGTTGTCGATCATCAGCACCTTCATTGGACCCCTCGATTCGAAACACGCCTCCATGAGTGCGCAGGGCAAGCTGGTCCAGGACGCAGTGAGGGAAGTGTGCTTGGCACACGACCGATCGAGGACGCCGATCCAGCACCGCCATGCGCGCTCATGGCCAGTTGGGCTGGGCAGCCGCTAGCTCCACTGCGCGCATCACCGCGCGGGCCTTGGCGAGGGACTCCTCGTACTCGTACGCGGGCTTGGCGTCGGCGACGGTGCCCCCGCCGGCCTGCACGTACGCGCGGCCGTCCTTGACGACGACGGTGCGGATGTGGATGCACGTGTCCAGGTCGCCGGTGTAGGAGAGGTACCCGATCGCCCCGCCGTAGCCGCCGCGCTTGACGGACTCGAGCTCGTCGATGATCTGCATCGCGCGCACCTTGGGGGCGCCCGAGAGGGTGCCGGCGGGCAGCACCGAGCGCAGGGCGTCCATCGGGGTGACCCCCTCGCGCAGGCGGCCGTCCACCGTGGAGACGATGTGCATGACGTGGGAGTACGTCTCGACCGCCATGAACGTCTGCACCTCCACACTGCCGAACTCGCACACGCGGCCGAGGTCGTTGCGCCCGAGGTCCACGAGCATCACGTGCTCGGCGCGCTCCTTCTCGTCGGCGAGCAGCTCCTGCGCGATCCGGCGGTCCTCCTCGGCACTCGCCCCGCGCGAGCGGGTGCCCGCGATCGGGCAGGTGGAGACCGTGCGGCCGGTCACCGTCAGCAGCGGCTCGGGGCTCGCACCGGCGACCTGGAAGTCACCGAAGTCCAGGTAGTACATGTACGGGGAGGGGTTGACCGCGCGCAGGCCGCGGTACACCGAGAAGGCGTCCTGCTCGATCGGGGCGGACCACCGCTGGGAGGGCACCACCTGGAAGGCGTCGCCCGCGTACACGTACTCGACGATGCGCGCCACCATCGCCTCGAACTGCGAGCGCTCCATTTCGGGCTCGAACACCGGCGGGCGGCGCTCGCGGGGCCGCGGGCGCACAGCGTCCTGGGGCAGCGGGCCATCCAGCGCGGCGCGCACCTGCGCGATCGTCTCGCTCGCCTGCGCGTAGGCGCGCTCGAAGTCGTCCCTCTCGACGCCTTCCCCCTCGCCGTCCGCCCCCTCGCCGCCTCCCTCGACGTAGGCGTGGGCGAGCACGGTCAGCGTATGCATGAGGTGGTCGAACACCACGACCACGTCGGAGAGCATCAGCGCCATGTCGGGCAGTCCGAGCGGGTCCGGGTTGGGCTCCCCGAGCGGCTCGACGGCGCGCACGAGGTCGTACCCGAAGAAGCCGACAGCCCCCCCGGCGAAGTGCGGCAGCTCAGGCAGCGGCGCCTGGCGGTAGGGAGCGAGCGCGGCAGCGGCGCACGCGTAGGGGTCGCCCGCATCCCCCAGCGACCAGCGGACCACCGCGCGGGGGCGGATGCCGAGGAACGAGTAGCGGCCCATACGCTGGCCCTGCTCGGCGGACTCCAACAGGAACGCGGGCTCCTCGGGGGCAAGCTCGCGAAGCTTCAGAAACGCGGAGACGGGGGTCTCACAGTCGGCGATGAACGTGTGGCGCAGGGGGACCAGGTTGTGCTCGCGCGCGAGCCCTCGCGCCTGCTCGAGCGTCGGCTCGATCTCGAGCTCCGCGTCGTGGACACGCGTGGGGTGCTCAGCGGCGACGGCCATCGAGCACCCGCTCGGCGTCGGCGAGAGCGCGGCCGCGGCTGTGGAGCAGCACGAGCAGGTGGTAGAGCACGTCGGCGGCCTCTTCGTCGACGCGCTCGTCGGACTCCTCCCGCGCGGCGCGCGCGACCTCCTCGGCCTCCTCGCGCACCTTCTCGCCGATCCGCGGCGGGTCGTCGAGCAGCGCGACGGTGTAGGAGCCCGCGGGGCGTTCGCGGGCGCGCTCGGCGAGGATACGCTCGAGCGCAGGGAGCGTCTCGTGGGGCGCGGGCGGCTCGAACGTCCCGCGGTGAAAGCAGGTGCGCTCCCCCGTGTGGCACGCCGGCCCCGCGGGCTCGACGAGCGCGAGCAGCGTGTCTCCGTCGCAGTCCACGCGCAGCGCCCGCACCGCCTGGGTGTTGCCGCTGGTGGCCCCCTTGTGCCACAGCTCCCCGCGGGAGCGGCTCCACAGGTGAAGCTCCCCCGTGGCCCGCGTGCGCGTCAGCGCCTCCTCGTTCATGTACGCCAGTGTCAGCACCTCCCCGCTGTCCCAGTCCTGAACGACGCAGGGCACCAGGCCACGCTCGTCGTAAACGAGCTCCGCGTCGCCTGTCTGCGGGGTGGGACTGTCGGCAGTCTCGGCGCTCCCGTCGGGGCCTGCGGTCTGTCCGCCGGCCGCTGGGCTGCCGGCGGACTGGATGTCAGCGGGGGCGCTCACCCACGGGATTGTAGGCGGCGCTTAGGTTGGTTCAGTCGTTCGGCGCCGCGCCGGCGTCATCATGGAGGCGTGACAGCACCCCTGGAGCGCAGGCTGATCGTGGTCACCGGCAAGGGCGGCGTCGGCAAGACCACCGTGTCCGCCGCGCTCGGGCTGCTCGCGGCCCGCCGGGGGCTGCGGACGATCGTGGTCGAGGTGACCGGCTCGCAGGCCGATCTTCGATCGGTCGGAGGCGGGGCGGGGACGGGCCGCCTTGCCGCGCTGCTCGACCACGGGGTGGGCGGAAACTCCACCCCCCCGCGACACGGGGTGGAGACGGAGCTGCGCCAGGGGCTGCTGTGGAGCCTGTCGATCGACCGCGACCGGGTGCTCGCCGAGTGGCTGCGGGCGATCGGTGGGCGCGTACCGGCCCGTGTGCTCACCTCGAGCTCGAGCTTCCAGTACCTGATCGCCGCCGCCCCGGGGACGCGAGAGATGACCAGCATGGTCAAGGTCTGGGAGCTCGCCGAGGGCCGCCGCCCGCAGGACCGCGGCTCCCGGGGAGGGAGTCGCGCCGAGAGCCAGGCGGACTACGACCTCGTGATCCTCGACGCCCCCGCCACGGGCCACGCGCTGGCGATGCTGCGCTCGCCGCGGACCTTCTCGGCGATCGCGCGCGTGGGGCCGATTGCACGGCAGGCGGGGCAGGTGCGCGAGCTGCTGGAGGACCCCGCGCGCTCCGCGTACCTGGCGGTGGCGCACGCCACCGAGATGGCGGTCACCGAGACCTTGGAGTTGCGCGAGGGCCTACGCCGGGACCTGGGGCGGGAGCTCGACGCCGTGGTGCTCAACGGCGCCCTGCCACGCCGCTTCGAGGGCGGCGAGCTGGAGCGCATCGCCGCGGTGAACGGTACGCCGCACGGCGAGACCCCGCACGAGGAGACGCCCGCCGAGCTGGCTGGCACCCGAACCACCGGCGGGCGCGCGAGCGCAGGTGCGGGCGGGAGCGTCGGTGAGAGCGCCGTGGTGAGCTCGGCGGTACGCGCCGCGCACGCGGTGCACGAGCGCGCACGCACCCAGCAAAACCAGATCGCCCGCCTGCGCCGGGAGGGCATCGACGTGGTGAGAGTCCCGTTCGCCTTCACGGCCGCCCTCGACCTCGCCGCGGTCGAAGAGATCGCCGACCGGTTGGAGCGAGGACTGAAGCGGTAAGCCGCTCAGACTCGCAGCGCAGCGGAGATGCGCTTGGCGGCGGCCGTCACTGGGGGGCCCAGCGCCTTGCGGAGCTCCTCCAGCGAGAACGCGTCGGTGGGGACGGGGATGCCGACCGCGGCCACCACCTCGCCGTCGGGGCCGATCACGGGCGCCGCGATCGTCCGCACGCCGGGACCGAGCTCCTCGTCGCCGAGCGCCACGCCCTCAGACCGCACCTGCTCGAGCTCCGCGCGCAACGCCCGCTTGCTGGTGATGCTGTTGGGCCCCTGGCGCGTCAGCTTCAAGCCGGAGATCGTCTGCTCGCGCTCCGGTTCGGGCAGGTTCGCGAGCAGCACCTTGCCCATCGCGGTGCAGTGCGCCGGCACCCGTGCCCCCGCGCCGAGGTCGAGGTCGACGGCGTGCTGTCCGCGCCGCCAGCCGCGCAGCCGGTCCACGTAGCGGACCTGGTCGCCGTCGAGCACCGCCAGCGAGGCCGTGCGGCCTGTCTGCTCGCGCAGCTCGCGCAGGTGCTCGCGGGCCTTGCCGCGCAGCGCCATCGAGTCCAGCACCGACATGCCCATGTCGGCGACCCGGGGCGCCAGACGGTAGCGGCGCGCCTGGTCCTGCTCGAGGTAGCCGAGCGCGACCAGCGTCGAGGCGTAGCGGTGCGTGGTCGAGCGGCTCATGTTCAGCTCGTCCGCGAGCTTGGCGATGCCGAGCACGGGCTGCTGGGCGCTGAAGCAGTTGAGGATCGCGAGGCCCGCCTGCAGCGAGGAGGAGAACCTCCCGCGGCGCCCTTCCTCGTCGATCGACTCTCCGCCCGCGCGACCCGCGGCATTGCGCTCAAGTGACTTCTGCGGCTGCTTACTCAAGGACAAATCTCCTCTTGGGGGCAGGTCCAGCCTCGTCTCGGAAGAGCCGGGATCTGGCTGGCGCACGGGATGCGGGTCGGGCGCCGCACACGGCACCCGACCCGCGGTGGAGCGTTTCGGTAGCAGTCCACGCCACCCCTGGCACCCTCGGCCGCGTGTCGCGCACGACACAGCTTCTCTCCCCCTCGCCGAGGAGCCATGACCCATGGGCTGACATTTCTGCCCCGCATTGCAAACGCATGATCGCTCATCCCCTACATGGTACTCAATGCACAAGTGAAAAGAATGACCCGGCAAGGCCACTGCAGTCGGCGGGCGCCGATCCAGACCCGGCCAGCGGACGGGGTGCCCCGCCACGTCGGACCGCCCACCCGCGGTCGTCCTGCGTGACAACCCGCAGCTGTCGGTGACTCGCACGCCTGCGCCTACGCCGAGCGCAGCGCGTAGACGGCGCGCCACATCCGCAGGACGGGCAGCAGCAGCACCGTCATGGATCCACCCGCGTACACCAGTCCACGTGTGCTCTCGCGCATCGAGGGAGCCCGAGCGCTGTCCTTTGAGAGGTACATCGCGACCATCGCGGCGGCGATCACGGCGTGCCGGTGGCCGTTGCGCAGACGGCGCACCTCCCACGTCGAGCGCCCGACCAGCTCCCGCACACGCCGCAGACCCGCCTCGCCGGCGGGGTAGTGCTCGATATAGGCGTGGTTGCCGGCCACCGCGTCTTCGTCCTGGTCCACGTAGCTGTCGAGCATCGTGCTCGCCGCCGAGAGCCACGGGAAGTAGGCCGCGTGCACAACTGCCGCCTCGTGCTCGCTGCCCACCGGCTCGGCGGCCAACGCGAGCAGCGCGTGCACCGTGAGCGACGCGCTCGCCGCACTGGAAAGCTCAAACCAACTTGCCTCGAGGTAGCCGTTGCACTCCCGCTGCGCCCACCGTCGCAGCTCTGCGTCGCGCACGAGCGGGTCGAGGTCGTGATTGATTCCCAGTACCAGCGCGCGTGTCGCCTCCCGCAGCAGCACACCACGCACCTGCGGGTACCCCGGCAGCAGCGCGCACCCCTCCCGGCAGGCCCCCACGAGCGCTCGCAGATAACCGCCGTCGTCGCTGCAGAGGTGGTGGCGGTAGTGGTCGGAGATGCCGCGGTCGGGATTCAGCGCCTCGACCAGAGCGAGGTGGAGTTGGCGGCCGTTCGCCGGGCTGGCCTCGCGCTCGTTCACGTTGTCCAGAAAATCCAGGACGATCTCGTAGGCGACGAGTAGGCCCAGCAGGCACTGGTTGCGACGACGCGGGAGGGTCGAGAAGAGCGCCGCACCGTCGACGTGGGTCCGCTTGCGCACGAGGGCACCCAGTGCGTCCTCACGGATCGGCGCATCGGGGATCGTCCGTGCCAGGCGCTGCCACGCGCTCAGCTCACGGGAGACCGAGCGCAGCCCCCACAGCAGCTCGCGAACCGCGGCAACGGCCAGTGCCCAGAGCTGCCTGGGAGAGAGCGGCGTTGGATTTGAAAACTCGCCAGGAATCGAGATCTCAAGATTAGCTGACAACCGGCCGGAATGCTGAGTGTTGCCGAGCTTTGCGCATCTTGCCTCGCGGCGCGCACCCGATCCACCATTTGGTGGCTCACCCGGCCCTTTGACGGCCCGCTCAACTCCCTCTCCCCACCCTCACGCGCTCCACTCACCTCACCCGGCCGCGCCCGCGCCTGCGCTGCGGCCCGGTGGAGTCGCCCGACACTCCCTCCCTGGAGTCAATCCTGGAGGATAATCGCGGGACGCACACGCGCCGCGAGGTATCCGGGCACCGCGAGAATCAGAACCGCGACCGTCGTGACCAGCGCGAAGCTGCCGAGCGCCACGAGCGCCCCGACCGAGTACACGATCGGGAATCCGGTGACCACCGCGAGCGCGTGGCTCAGCAGCAACTGGCCGTAGAGCCCGAACGCCGCCCCGATCGAGCAGCCCGCCCCGAGCAGCACCGCGCTCTCCACGAGCAGCGCACGCCACAGGATGCCCCAGCCGAAACCATCGACCTTCATGTCGGCCAGCCGCCGGCGACGCTGCCAGATCATCGACCCCATCGCCGCCGCCATCGCCAGCATCGCGGCGAGCAGCACGAGCGCGCTGATCTGGGTCAGTCGCGAGAGCCCCTGACGGCTCGTCACGTGGCCCCGTGCTTCCCGTTGGCGCATCGTTTCCGCGACCAGCCCCGACGTGGGCCCCAGGGCGTCGCGTACCTCGCGGCGAAAACGCTGCGCAGGCACCCCCGGCGCGAGCACAAGGTTGTACGCGCTGGCGTCGGGGCTCCCCCACGCGCGTGCGTAGTCCTCTGCGTTAAGGATGATCGCGCCCGGCGGCCAGCCGACGTTCGTGATCAGGGCCGCCACGCGAAAGGCGGTGGGTCGCGGCGAGGGCAGCGTCAGCCACTGGCCGATACGCACGTCGTGTTCGTGAGCGATCGCCTGCGAGATCACCGCCCAGCCACCCTGGCGAAAGCGGGCGCTGGCAAGCGCGAGGTTGCCCTGCACCAGCTGACTGGAGGAGATCGGCTGGGTGGCCGTGCGTGGAGGCGCGAGCACCCAGACACGACGAGCCCCGTCGTCGAGGAAACCCCCCCGATAGACGCTCACGGCCCTCACTCCGGGCAACCTCGCGAGGACCTTCGCGGCGGCGCTGGAAAACGGCGTGGTCGCGAGCAGGTTCGACGCCCCCGCTGGCGCGACCCACCACTGCGAGAACTCGTTCACGGCGTGTGTGGACTCGTCGATGCCACGCTGCAGGTTCGCGTGAGCGCCCTGGATCGCGACGCTGCCGAACACCGCGATCGCACCCGTCGCCGCAATCGCCAGCGACCGCGCCCGGCTGGCCTCGGACCTCAGCTCGACCACCGCCAGTTGCGAGGCCGCACCACCAATCGAGCGCTGGAGGCGATCGAACGTGAGGATCGCCGTGTAGATCAGCGACGGCAGCAGCAGCAGCAGCGCAACGACGAGACTTACGACTCCGAGGATTGCCTCCTGCGGCGCGGTCACGAGGATGACCGAGGTGAGCGCCAGGAAGGTCATCCCGCCGAGCAGCGCGGCTGTGACGACACCCGGGCCCCACGTCCCCCGGTCCGGGCGCAGCCCCAGGGGCAAGAACACGTTCGCCCGCAGCGGCGCCAGCACGCCGATGAGGGCCGCCAGCACCCCCCCGGCCCCCGCGATCGCGACGCTCTGCCACGTGACGATCCGCAGCGAGCCGGGTGCGAATGCGAATGCGAGGTACCCCGGGTTCCCACGGAAGAGCGCGAGCGAGAGCAGATCTCCCAACGCCAGCCCAAGCAGCGAGGCGACCGTCCCGAGGACAAGTGCGTCAAACAGCAAGATCTCAAGAATCATCCGACGGGTGTAGCCGTCCAGACGCAGATCCTCGACCAGGCTCCGTCGCTGGGGCACGGTGAGCAGCATCGCGTTGAAGGCGAACAGGAAGCCGATCAGCGCGCTGATCGCGGCGAACAGCAGAGCCGACTGGTTCTCCGGACCTGCCGCCTGGCGGAAGAGCATCGAGTCCCGGTCGGCCGACTGGACGTTGAGGCGACCGGCGGCGAGACGCAGCAAGCCGGCGCGCACTTCACGATCGCGCCCTGCGTCGGGTCGCACGAAGATGCTGGTGAGGCGTCCCCGCATTCCGGTCAGCTGCTGCGCGTAGGCGATCGGCGCGATCGCTGCCCCGCTGTTGACCAGCGAGCCGATGTCGCTTTGGAGTAGCACGGCACCGAGGAACGCCGGCTCGACGCGGGCGCCAATCTGGAGCTTCGCGGACTGCAGCGAGGCGAGGCCGATCGAGCTCGCGAGCGGCAGCGGCAGAGCGAAGGCCTGCTGGCGTTCGAGCTGGGTCGCGGTGAAGCGGCGCAACAAGGGTCCGCCGAGCTGCGCGAAGTGCGGATCGGTGCTGAGCAGGTCGACCGCCTGTTCGCCCTTCGGTCCGATCACCTCCGCTGTCTCTTCCAGCACCGGCACTGCTGATTGCACGCCGGGAAGGCGCTGCACCTCGCCGAGCAGCCGCTCCTCGAAGCCCAGCGGGCTGCGCGCGGCCAGTTGGAAGCGCATGCCGCCGACGATCCCGTTGACCAGTTGCTGCACCGAGCCGTCCAGGCTCGTGCTCGCGATCTGAGAGGCGAACAGGAGCGCGACTCCCACCGCGATCCCCAGGACCGCGAACAGCTCCTGCACGAGTCGTTCGCGCAGGCGCATGCGGTAGAGCAGTACTACGTTGCGCAGCCTCATCGCCGTCGCGGGTGGGGACTAGAGGACATCGAGCGGGACGGACGGGGGTTTGGGCACGCGATCCTCGAGCCGTCCATCGTGCAGGGTGTGTACGCGATCGGCGTACCCCGCCGCCTGTGGGTCGTGGGTGACGATCACCGTCGCCACCCCGCGCTCGCGGCAGAGGCCGGTCAACAGCTCGAGCACCTCGCGGCTGCGCCGCGAGTCGAGGCTGCCGGTGGGCTCATCGGCGAGCACCAGCGAGGGGTCGGTCGAGAGAGCGCGCGCGATCATCACCCGCTGGCGCTCCCCCATCGACAGCTGCTCCGCCCGGTGGCGCAGACGCTCGCCGAGCCCCAGCTGCTCCAGTAGCGGGCTCACGCGGCGGTGAGCCTCGCGGGGACTGAGATCGCTCCCCAGCAGCTTCAGCGCGGCGTTGTCCAGCGCGCTCGCACCCGGAATCAAGTTGAACGACTGGCGCACAAACCCGAGCTCGCGCAGCCTGTACTGAGCACACGCCTGCTCTGAGAGCGCAGATACCTCGCGGCCTCCTACGAATACCTTCCCGCTGTCCGGCCGTAACAGTCCAGCGATCAGCATCAGCAGCGTCGTCTTGCCCGAGCCGCTCGGCCCGTACAGCGCCACCAGCTCGCCCGCCGCCACCGACATCCCCACCCCGTCTACCGCTCGCACCGGCTCGTCCTCCCCGAGCCGGTAGTGCTTGACCAGATCGCGCAGCTCAAGCATCGCGCCGCTTGAGTATCACACCGCCGACTGCCTGCCGCGCAGCTGGATCACCTTGCCCGGCTCGCCAGGCTCGGTCTGCTCGAGCGGCGGCTGCGGCAGCTCGGAGGCCCTCGCCAGCCGCCCCGCCCCGAGCGACAGGACCTCGTGAGCACGCATCGCCGCCGGCAGGTCCGGGACGGCCATCAGCACCGCGACCCCTTCCTCCTCTGCGAGCGCGCGCAACAGCTCTGTGACCCGCTCGCGTTCGAGGACGTCGAGGTTGGCGGTCGGATCGTCCACCAGCAGCAGCTGCGGCGCCCGCGCGATCCCGTGGGCGATCCCAACCAGTGCGCGCTCGCCGTCGCAGAGGCTCGTCCACCGCTGACGGGCGTGCGCGGAGACCCCTACCCGCTCGAGCGCTTCCCCCGCGCGCGCGTACGCCTGCCGGCGGCTGTGCTCGACCAGCAGCGGGAGCGCCACGTAGTCGAGCATCCGCAGATCGCTCTTCGGTCCGGTGCGCCGCACCCAGCCGATCCGCTCCAGCATCAGCCGCGCGTGCTGGGCTGCCGAGTAGCTCGCGAGATCGATGCCGTTGAAGCGCACCACGCCGCCGTCGGGCGTCTCCAGGCGAGCCGCGAGCTTCAGCAGGGTCGTCTTGCCCGAGCCGCGCGTACCCCACACGGCCGTGAACTCGCCCGCTCGGACGTCGAGCGTCACGTCACTGAGCACCCTGACCTCCGAGTCCCCGCGCCAGTAGCTCTTGCTGAGGGCTTTGAGCGAGAGCAGAGGGCCCACGATCAGCTCCTCATGCGGCCCCGGGTCGCGCGCTCGTATTCGGAGTGCATCCCTTCCAGGGACTCCCGCACACCCTGCAGCCACGTCAGCCGCGCATCCCAGAACGAGAGCTCGGCGTCTCTGATGTGCACCAGCACCAGCCCCGACCACCTGTCCGGCGCAGGCGGGCGGGTGCGCTCGAAGGAGCGCTTGAGTTCCTGCACGCGCGCCAGGCAGACGAGCTCCTGTCCGTACACCAACTCGACCAGGCGGGGGAGGTTGTGGGGCTGGCAGAGCGCCACCTTCATGTGCAGCTCGTCACGCAGAGGGGGCGCCGTGGAGGAGCTGAGCAGCCACTTCTCGAAGTGTCTGACCCCCGCCGGGGTCGCTTCGAAGGAGCGCGAGTCCGCTCGCGAGCCCGGCGAGCGCCGCGCCGGGGAGCGCCACGCGACCGCCGCGGCCCGCTGTTGGCTCACGCCCGGCCGCTGCTGGCCGGCGCCGGCTCGCTGCAGGGTGGCAGCCGTCGCCTGGGGCCTCGCGGCGCTCCTGCGCGTGCCCGCGAGGATCATCCGGGAGGGCGGCGCGTCCCGTACGGGCTCCCCGGCGTCCTCCCCGATCGTCCGCACGAGCCCATCTCGCTCCAGGCGCGTGAGCGCCGAGTAGACGTTGGAGTCCACGAACCCCGCCGAGGAAAGGCGTTGACGTAGCTTTGCCGTCAGTCGATGAGCCGGGCCAGGCTCCTCGATGACCAGTCCCAGAACTGCGATCTTCGCGGACATCTATCCCCCAGGTTCCTTGACGACCTCGTTCTCATGCTCGCAGGCTTAACCCCACCGTACGACTTCGTTTCCCCTACCGTACGGTGTGTTACATAACATACACCAAACTGCGTTTTTGTGGAGCGTCTTGACGAACGGTACGAATTAGTTGACATCTATGCTACGGACATGAACCATAACATCAACATCACCATTTTCGCTCGGCGCCCTTTGCAAAAGGGCCGTTACGCACAACCCTAGATAGTACCTGAGGCGCATGCACAAGCGCAGACGCCTCGATCCTGCCGTCCGTGGCTTGACAAGTCCGACGCATACTGGTTTTACGAACTCACCAACCCGGCTTGACAAAGCCTACGTGATTCCCAGGCGATCGAGTAGGCCATCGTCTCCCCTCCAATCCCGGCGCACCCGCACCGAGAGGTCGAGGTGCACCCGACAGCCGAGCTCGCGCTGGAGTTCCCGGCGGGCGGCGCTGCCGATCGCCTTGATCATCCGCCCCTGCGCTCCGATCACAATGCCCTTCTGAGATGCACTCTCCACCCAGATCAGCGCCCTGACCCGCACTTCCTCCGCTGGCCGAAACGGGGATGCTCGCGGCAGGCGAGTGTCCCCCGGCTTCGGTCGCCCTACGCCCGGTCGGCCCCCCTGCGGTCGGTTGGCCGTCCTGCGGTCGGTCCACTCCTCCACCACCACCTCCACCGCATGGGGCAACTCCTGAAAGGTGCGTCTGATCGCGGCCTCCCGGATCAGCTCCGCCGCCAGCAACTGCGGCGGCTGATCGGAGTGCTCGTCCGCGGCAAACAGGAAGGGACCCTCCGGGCATCAGCGCCGCCAGGTGCGCGACCAGCTCGCCCACCCCCTCCCCCGTGCGCGCCGAGATCGGGAACACCTCCCCCTCCAGCCCGAGCTCGGCCGCGCCCCGCAGGACCTCCAGCGTGCCCGCACGGCTCAGCCGGTCAACCTTGTTGACCGCGACCGTCACCGGGGTCGGGTGGGTCATCGACTCGACGAGCGCGTGCGCGATGAAGCGGTCGCCCGGGCCCACCCCCTGCTCGCCGTTGAGCACCAACAGCGCCGCATCCGCGCCCTCGAGCTCCTCGCGCACCCGCCGCGCCATGCGCGCCGTGAGCGCATCCCGCGGACGCTGCACCCCCGGCAGGTCCACCACCACGATCTGGCACTCCCCCTCGGTGCGCACGCCCCGGATCGCGCGGCGCGTCGTCTGCGCGCGGTCGGCGGTGATCGCCACCTTCTCCCCCACCACCGTGTTGACGAGCGTCGACTTGCCCACGTTCGGGCGCCCCGCCAGCGCCACGAAGCCCGCCCGGGTCACGCCCCCCTCCCAGGCGCCACGCGAGGCGCGGCAGACCGAAGGCCAGCCGACTCGCGACCGCGCGCGCGAGCAGAGAGCACCGCGCGCGTCACGAGCGCACCCCGGACGCCCCGGCGCTCGGCAGGCTCTCCCACCGCAGCAGCTCCGCCTGCACCGCCTCCATCTCCCCGGCGTCGGCCTCGTGGTCCATGCCCACCAGGTGCAGCACCCCGTGCACGATCGCCTCGTGCAGGTCCTCGGTGTACTCCGCGCAGATCACCACATCCCCCAGCTCCCTAGGAGCCCCGTCCGTCGCGGCCGTCCCGTCCACCGGGAACGACAGCACGTCCGTGGGGCCGCGCTTGCCCCGGTGCTGCGCGTTCAACTCGGCGATGCGCCCGGCGGCGACGAACTCGATCGCCACGTGCCCCTCCCCCACGCCGGCCGCCGCGGCCGCCAGGATGCACAGGCGACGGACGCTCTCCTGCGCCGGCGTGCGCTCGCCCAGCGCCTCCGTCCCGAGGAGCTCCACCTCGATCGCGCTCCCCCGGGTCTCCTCCCGGCTCACCTCGCCACCGCTCCCGCCGCCGGCCCGAGGCCGAAGCAAGCCGTCCGTCTCCCCACTGACCGACCCCCGCAGGACCCCCTCCGGGGGGTCCTCATCAAAAATAAAGACCTCCGCACGTACCGGCCTCTGGCGGTTCCCACTACGCGCTACGGCGTCCGGCGGCCGGGCGCAGGCCCGGGGCGCCCCGCTGAGAGTGCTCGTCGTACGCCTCGACGATCCGCTGCACGAGCTTGTGGCGAACCACGTCCTCGCCGCCGAAGCGCACGAACTCGATGCCCTCGACCGCGCCCACCACCTCCCCCACCGCGACCAGGCCCGATCGCTGCTCGGGCGGCAGGTCCACCTGCGTGACGTCACCCGTCACCACCATCCGCGAACCGAACCCCAGACGGGTCAGGAACATCTTCATCTGCTCCGGCGTCGTGTTCTGCGCCTCGTCGAGGATCACGAACGAGTCGTTCAGCGTCCGCCCGCGCATGAACGCCAGCGGCGCGATCTCGATCACCCCGCGCTCGAGGTGCTGGGTCACCTTCTCGGGGTCGAGCATGTCGTGCAGCGCGTCGAACAGCGGGCGCAGGTACGGGTCCACCTTCGCCATCAGGTCGCCCGGCAGGAAGCCCAGCCGCTCCCCCGCCTCCACCGCGGGGCGCGTCAGGATGATCCGGTTGACCTCGTTGCGCGACAGCGCCGCCGCCGCCATCGCCACCGCCAGGAACGTCTTGCCCGTCCCCGCCGGGCCGACCCCGAAGGTGATCGTGCGTCTCGCGGATGCAGTCCACGTAGCGCTTCTGGTTGACCGTCTTGGGGGCCACCCGCAGCGAGCGGTGGCGCCACACCACGTCCTCCAGCACCTTCGCCGGGCATTCGTGCGCGTCGAGCGCCCCCGTCACCGCCGCGATCGTCCCCGGGCCGACCTCGTGCCCGCGCGCGATCAGGTCCGTCAGCTCCCGCACGACCCGCGTGCCCGCGCGCGTCTCGCCCTCCGAGCCGTCCAGCGTCAGCAGGTTGCCGCGCAGGTACACCCGGCACTCCAGGTGGCCCTCCAGCGCCCGCAGCACCGCGTCCTGGCTGCCCGCGAGCTCCGCCGCCACGTCGCCCGGCAGCTCGATCTGGGTCTCCCTCTCTGGCCTCATCCGCCAAGCGCCGCCCGCACCAGCCCCGAGACGCGCTTGCCGTCGGCGCGGCCGTCCACCGCGGCCATCGCCACCCCCATCGCGCGGCCCATGTCTCTGACCGACTCCGCCCCGCTGTCGAGCACCGCCCGCTCGACGATCTCCTTCAGCTCGGCTTCGGGTAGCTCCGCGGGCAGGTAGCCCGCGATCAGCTGCGCCTCGCTCTCCTCGCTGCTCGCCAGCTCTGGCGCGTCCCGCCTCGCGGTATGCCTCCGCCGCCTCCAGGCGGCGCTTGCGCTCACGGCGCAGCACCGCCAGCTCGTCGCCTGCCACCGACCTTCGCGTCCTTCTGCAGCTCCGAGAGCACCATCCTCAGCGCGCCCACGCGCTCTTTCTCCCCCGCCTTCATCGCGGTGGTCAGATCGCCCTTGAGCTGCTCTTCGACGCTCACGTGTGCGGCCAAGGATAGCCGCGTCGGCCGGTCTTGGGCCGCGGGTTCACACCGGTGTCACGCGCAGGCCGTCCGCGTACAGCTCCTCGCACGCTGACCTCCACCACCTCGCCCGCCCGTGCCGCGCCCGCCGGCAGGTAGCAGCGCGTGTAGTCGGCCGTGTACCCCGCGCACTGCGTCTGCGCCACCTTGTCGACCAGCACCCGCTCGGCCCTGCCCAGCTTCGCCACGCGGTGGTGGCGCGAGCGGACCTCCGAGAGGCCCCTCAGCTCCCGCGAGCGGCGCTTCTTCTCCTGCGGCGGGACCCGGTCGCCGAGCGCCTCTGCGGCCGTGCCCGGGCGCGGGGAGTAGGAGAAGGCGTGCACCCTGCTGATCCCCGCCTCTCCCACCAGCCCGAGCGTCCGCTCGAACGCCGCCTCGTCCTCGTTGGGGAAGCCGACGATGATGTCGGTTGTCACGTTGACCTCGGGCACCGCCTCCCGCAACGCCCCGATCGCCTCCAGGTACTCCTGCGCCGTGTAGTGGCGGCCCATCGCCTTCAGCACCCCGTCGTCGCCGGACTGCATCGGCACGTGCAGGTGCGGGCACACCTTCGGCTCCTCCCGCAGCGCCTCGATCAGCGAGTCGCGCACGTGGATCACCTCCACCGAGGAGAGCCGCACGCGCTCCACGCCCTCGCACCTGGGCGGCCTGCCTCATCAGCTCGCCCAGCTCCACACCCTCCTCGCGGGTCGCGGTAGTCGCCCACGCTGATCCCGGTCATCACGACCTCCGGCTGGCCCTGGCGCACGCGAGCCCGCACCTCTTCCAGCACCGCCGCGGCCGGGCGCGAGCGCGCGCCGCCCCGCACCGTCGGGATGATGCAGTACGCGCAGTGGCAGTCGCACCCGTCCTGCACCTTCACGAAGCCGCGGGTGCGCGCCGCCGCTGGCCGATTCGGGGATGCGAGCGCAGCGAGTGTCTCCCTAATCGGTCGGCGCTCGAGTGCCGTACTCGCGTGCGGCCCACCAGCGGCTCGTGCTCCAGGTCCACGCATCCCCCAGCGCGTCCGCCATCGCCTGCGCCACATCCTCCGCCGTGCCCGTGAACGGCCGCACCGCCGCGTCGATCTCCGCGAACTGTGCCGCGCGCAGGTTCACCGCGCAGCCCCCCACGTACACCTCCGCGCGCGCTCTTCAGCGAGCGGCGCACCGACTGGCGCGACTTCGCCTCCGCCTCGCCCGTGATGCAGCACGTGTTGATCACGTGCAGCTCCGCCTCCTGCCTCCGGGCGCCTCCTCGTGCCCTGCCTCCAGCAGGCGCTGACGCGCGAGCATCGCGTCCGCATGGGAAACCTTGCAGCCGAGGAACTTCACCGCGAAGCGCATCGTGCGAGCAGGGTACCGCCGCGCGGGGCTGGTGTCGATCAGCTGGCTGGCTCCTGCCCCTCATACTCCAACGCCGGCGGGTGGCCCAACTGGCCGAGCTCCGCGGTGTCCCGGTCGAACAGCAGCGCCACTGTCCAGTCCACCACCAGGCGCAGCTTGCGCCTGGTGCCCGGCATGTTCGCCAGGTGGTACGTGCGCGCCAGAAACCACGCCGGAAAGCCCCGCCACCGGATACCCACCGTGCTCGCCACCGCCTGGTGGCGGCCCAGGTCCACAAACACCCCCAGCGTCCTGTACCGGAACGGACGCACCCGGGCCCTGCCCACCGGCCCGCGCACGCCCAGCTCCGCTGCCACGTTGCGCGCCACCCGCCGGCCCTGGCGCATCGCGTGCTGGGCTGTCGGCGGCGCCGGCTGTCCTTTGCGCGCCGGGTCCGGCACAGCCGCCGCGTCCCCGATCGCCCACACGTTTTGCTGGTCGCGCACCCGCATCGTGCGATCCACCTCAATCCGGCCCCCTTCGCTCAGCGCGAGGCCCATCCTGGCCACCACCGGGTGGGGCCGCACCCCAGCCGTCCACACCACCGTGCGCGCGCCGAGGACCTCCCCGTCGCTCAGCTCGACCGAGCGGTCCGTCACCTCCGCGATCGTCGTGCCCGTGCGGATCTCGATCCCCCGCCCCCGCAGCTCCCGCTGCGCGAACGCCGCGAGGCTCGGAGCGACCTCCGGCATCACCCGCTCCCGCGCCTCGACCAGCACCCACCGCATCCCCTGCGCCCGGCAGCGCGGGTACAGGTCGATCACGTCGGTCATGAAGTCCTGCAGCTCCGCCACCCCCTCCACGCCTGCGTAGCCCGCTCCGACGAACACGAACGTCAGGTGCTCCGCCCGTGCGTCTGCATCGTGGGCCGTCTCTGCCACCTCCAACATCGAGATCACCCGGTTGCGCAGCGCGATCGCGTCGGCCAACGTCTTGAAGCCGATCGCGTGCTCGACCAGGCCCGGGACCCGCCGCGTGCGCGAGATCGACCCCAGCGCCACGATCAGCTGGTCGTAGCGCAACTCCTGGCGTCCTGCGGCCGGCCGCCCAGCCTCCGCCCTGTCCACCAGCAGCACCCCCCGCTGTGGGTCCGCGCCCGCCACCTCCCCCAGCCACAGGTCCGTGCGCCGCAGCTGTTCGCGCAACGGCACCACCACGTGGCGTGGCTCCAGCGTGCCCGCCGCCGCCCCTGGCAGCAGCGGTGTGAACAGCAGGAAGTTCACGTCGCTCACCAGCGTCACCCGGGCGCTGTGCGGTGGCAGCACCCGCTCCAGCGTCCGCGCGGCGTAGAAGCCCCCGAAGCCGCCGCCTGCGATCACCACGTCCCACGCCACGTCCACGGACGCTACGGATCGTTCGCCCTAGAGGCCAATGTCACGAGCGGCGGGCCCGACGAACGGGCACGGCACAACTCCTTTGCACGCACCGCGCCCGACGTCCAGGACCGGCGCTGGCTCGAGAGCGGCTGGCATGGGAGTTTTGGCAATCCGTCCGGGGGGGGTGGCAGCCTTCTGTCGTAGTAGGGACTGTGAATATGCCGATCCACACTCTGACCAGATGACTTGCGTGAGGGAACCGCACGAGGGCGCGTGGGTGTACGTTTCGCTGCCGCACGGCGAGCGACTTGAGGACGGGGTGCACGAGGCATGCCGACGACACGGGTGGCCGGTGTTGAGAGCGAGAGATGAGCGATCTGAGCGGCGGTTGCAGGCGCTGCGACTGGCGGATGCCTGCATCGTGCACGTCGCTTCAGCCAGCCCGGACGCGGAGGCGGAGCTTGCGTTCGCGCTGGGCGCAGGACGACCGGTGATCGCGCTCTGGAGCGCGAGGGCGACGAGAGCGCCGCTGGTTGAGGACATCCTGCGGACTCACCCTGCTGTCCACCAGTTGCGCTGCGAGGACGTCGAGGGGTGCGTCGAGGCGCTGGATCGCGTCCTGGGCGATCCTGTGTGGCAGCAGCAGGTGGCACGGGCGGCGCCCTGTGGGTGAGCGGGCGACACTGCTGACGGTCGGGCACTCAAACCACGCTCTGGAGCACTTCCTGGCATTGCTGCGCGCACACGACGTTCACGGCATCGCCGACGTGCGCTCCTGGCCGGCCTCGCGCTACACGCCGTGGTTTGACCGTGAGCCGCTCGTCGACGCGCTGGAGAGAGTCGGTGTGCATACGTCTTTCTCGGGCGCGAGCTCGGAGGCCGACCGCAGGACACGCAGCTCTACGACGAGGGTGGCCACGTGCGGTACGACGCGGTGGCGAGCTCCGAGGCGTTCGCTCGGGGTCTCGAGCGACTGCGGCTTGGGATCGAGGTGCGGCGGATCGCGGTGATGTGTGCCGAGGAGAACCCCGAGCACTGCCACCGCCGGCTGCTCGTCGCGCGCGTGCTCTTCGAAGAGGGCACACGCGTACTGCACCTACGCGGGGACGGCCGTCTGCAGTCGGAGAGTGGTTTTGTGCGTCTGGACACCCTGTTCGAGGAGCCTCTGCCATGGAGATCTACAGCATCGGTTTCACGCAGACGACCGCTGAGCACTTTTTCGGTCGCCTGAGGCGCAGCGGCGTACAGCGGCTCCTGGACGTACGCCGCAACACGTCCTCGCAGTTGGCGGGCTTCGCGAAGGCGCGCGACCTGCCGTACTTCCTGCGGGAGTTGGTCGGCGCCGAGTACGCGCACGAGCCGCTGCTTACCCCTACCGAGGAGATCCTCAAGGCGTACAAGCGCCAGGGCGCGATGCCTTGGGCGGAGTACGAAGAGCGGTTCCTCGCACTCCTGCGCGAGCGCCAGGTCGAGCGTCGGCTCGACCCGGACATCGTTCTTGACGCCCACCGCGCTGCTCTGCTCGGAGGCGACGCCCGAGCTTTGCCACCGCCGTCTGGTGCTCGAATACCTGGCCGACACTGGGACGGAGTGCGGATCGTCCACCTGTAGCTGCTGAGCCGGCGGCGCCGTAGGCCTGGAGCGAGGCAGCCGCTGGCCGACACTGTCCCGTTGCCCGTCGCTCGGCGGAGTAAGGGACAGGGATGTCCCACGAGCGAATCCTGGTGGTGGCGAACTCGCGCAAGACGGGCGGGCGCTGTGTGGCGGGCGTCTCGCTCCTCGACGGCCGGCTCGTGCGTCCGATCTCCCCACACGGCAGCGGAGCGCTCTCCGACAGGGAGTGCCGGGTCGACGGGCGCACGCCGCGGCTACTCGACGTCGTGTCGTTTGCGCACCGAGGGCCGGGGCACGACCCGGCGCAACCGGAGAACGTGGTGCTCGCCGACGCGCCGTGGCGACTCGAGGGGCCCGCGAATCGCGGCCAGGCGCTCGAGCTGCTGCTCAAGGTCGCCGCCAGAGGATCCGCGCTGTTCGTCAACCGCGGACGCGCGGTGCCCGAGACGGTCGCTGCCGGGGGTCTGGACGCCTCGCTCGCCTTGATCGAGCCCGCGCGCCTGCGCTTCGGCCACGGACCCCGGGCCTGCGCACACACCGGCAGCCCGCGCGCGCTCTTTAGATACGGCGGGCAGGCGTGGAGTCTGCCGATGACCGACTTTGACTTCGGGCCGCGGATCCTCCGGATGCCCGAGGGCGTCTACGGATGGGCGGACCTCGGATTCGACGAGCCCCAGCGTGCGCTGCTCACGACGAGTCTTGGGACGGTGCACGAGGGCTGGCACCACAAGCTCGTGGCGGCGGTTCTGCGCTTCGGGTGAGCTCGTGCTCGCGGTCGGACCCAATATGGTGCCCGCCATGGACGCCTCGCTCTACGCCGACGCCCTCGCGCCGTTCCTCGCCGACGCCGCACGCCTGCTGCCCCCGGGTGCCGAAGTGTTCGACGCCCACACGCACCTCGGGCTCGACGAGGACGGTCGCTCGCTGACCCTTCCCGAACTGCTTTCCCAGCTCGACGACGCCGGGGCGCGGCGGGCGTGCGTGTTCCCGCTGCACGACCCCGCCCGCAACCCCGCCTACCGCGTGCCCAACGACCGCGTGCTCGCGTGGGCGGGCGAAAGCGATGGTCGGCTGATCCCCTTCTGCCGCCTCGACCCCTTCGACGGTCCCGTCGCGGAGGCCGAACGCTGCCTCGCCGCGGGCGCCCGCGGGATCAAGCTTCACCCTCGCGCTCAGGGGTTCGCGTTCGACGGCCACGAGCTCGAGGGCGATCTTCGAGGTCGCTGAGCAGGCCCGCGTGCCGATCCTGATTCACGCCGGGCGCGGGCTGCCCCCGATCGCCGAGGGTCTGGCCGAACTCGCGCTGCGCCACCCCTCGGTCGTGCTGATCCTCGCCCACGGCGCGATCTGCGACCAGGGGATCCTCACCTCGATGCTGGCCGACCACCCCGGGGTGCTCTACGACACCTCCTGCTTCTTCGCGCTCGACGTCATCGAGCTCCTCGCGCGGGTGCCGGCCGAGCGAATCGTGTTCGCCACAGACCCCCCCTACGGGCGCCCGCAGAGCGGCCTCTACCTGGCGCTGCGCGTGGCCGCGCACGCCGGCCTCGACGAGCGCGCCACCCGCGGGCTGCTCGGCGAGACCGTCGCCGGACTGTTCGACGGTCGCGGGCTGCCGCCCGTCACGCCGCCGCGCCGCGGGTCCTCGATCACGCTCTCGGGCCGCCTCGCGCGGGTCTACGGCTACGGCTCCCTCACCGGGCCGGCGCTGTTCGCCGGCGCGCCACTCCAGGCGCTCGCAATGCTCGAAATGGCGCTCGCCGCCTGCCGCGACCCCGAGCCGGGGGACGTTGGGGAGGCGCTCGCGACGATCGGCGCCGCGCTCGCTGCCGCCGCCACTTTGTTGCAGCAGGGCGATGACGGTATTCGACCCGCGATCGACCTTGTCTACCGGGCGATGGCTCGCGCGGTCACCGAGGTCGCGGACCCCGCCTGAGACAGCGATCTCGCCGAGCCGCTGCACGCTGCACGCACACAGGCGCATGCGTGGGGCGAGCGAGACGCTCCCGGCCGCCGCGGTCGAAGCCCCGATCCGCCTCAAAGTTCCCGATCCCGCCCGATCGTTCGAACAAAAAGACGGAAATTGCGCGCTCGGGGCGTAAAGCTTGTGGACGAGCTATTGACAGGACGCCATATGTCTGCGTAGGTTCCGTCCTTGAGAATGCTGCTCTCCTTGAGAATGCTCTCCCGAACTCCTGGAAGCCGGGGCGCCATCGCTTTGCTCCTGGGCGCGGTCTTACTCCTGGCTGCCGCACGGGTTGCGAGAGCCGAAACCTACGAGCACGCGGTCGAAACCACCAGCACGCGGTCGAAACCACCTCGGGGCTCGCGCACTTCTGGCCGATGGGCGAAGCCGGTGGCGCGACCTCGTTCGCGGACGTCGCCGGCGGCGCAAATGCGGAAGTCCTGAGCGGGGTTACGCTCGGCGAACCGGGAGGCCTGATCGGGGACTCCGCGACCTCGGCGCTGTTCAGCGGCTCCGGCGCCGCACGCGCGAGCGTCAACCTCTCCGGCACCCACAAGCTCACGATCGAGTTCTGGATGAAGTGGAGTACCTACGGCGCCGACGACCACCTCGCGCTCGAGTTCACCCCCAACTTCAACGAATACAACGGCGGGTTCCTCGTCGACCCCGACGCCACCCCCGGCTCGGACGTCGCCGCCTCCCTCGGACGCGGCTCCTCCGTCAACACCGTCTTCTTCAAACGTCCCCCCGCCGGCGAATGGCACTACTACGCGTTCGTCTTCAACACCGAAGCTCCCGCGGAAGAAGAGATCACTCCCTACGTGGACGGCCACGCGGTCTCCTTCACCAAGTCCGAGTCGGGCACTGGCGCCGGGAACTTCGCCAACTCCACTCTCTTCTGGATGTCACGCGACGCGAGCACCCTGTTCGGCGCGGGGTCGATGCAGGATCTGGCGCTCTACGACACCACCCTCAGCTCCAGCACGATCCTGCACCACTACGAACTCGGCGCCTACGGGCCCAAAGCCTCGTTCACCTCCACACCCCTCGCGGTGACAGCCGGGGTGCCGGTGCACCTCGACGCCTCTGGCTCCTCCTCGACCGCGGGGCCGATCACCGACTACGCTTGGGACTTCAACGGGAGTAAAACCTACTCGACCAACACCGGCAGCACTACGGTCGCCTCGGAAGCGACGGCTGTCGTCGCCTTTGGGCCGCCGGTCGGACAGACCCCGGTGGTTGACTACGAATCGTTCTATGTCGGCGAAACGCTCACGGCAGGCAACGTAGCGGCGCTCGGCGCCGGGCCGATCAGCGAATCCTACCAATGGGAACGCTGTAACAGCAGCGGAGAATCTTGCGTGGAAATCAGCGGCGCAACCAGCTCCACCTACGTGTCAAGCAGCGGCGACATCGGGAGCGAGATCAGGGTCACGGTCGCCTATACCAACACCCACGGCACGGACACGAGGACATCGTCCCCCACCTGGTGGACCGTCCAGAATCACGCCCCGTTCAACGTGTCCTCGCCGTACATGACGGCCAGTGATATCGGTTTCGGGGCCGGCGACACGATCACAGTGCATCCCGGCACATGGCTCGGGAGCCATCCGATCTCCTACGCATACCAATGGGAAAGCTGCGTCAGCGGCAGCTGCGAAGCGATCTCCGGGGCGACCGCCTCGACATACACGGTCCCCACTGGGGGCAAAAACATCCGCGTCAAAGTGAAAGCCACCAACGCGGCGGGCTCCGCCACCGAATACGCCCGCTCCCAATACGTGTACCCCGAAAACAGCGCTCCCGGGAGCGTCGTCGCGCCGACGATCAGCGGCGTCGCCAAGGATGGAGAAACGTTGACCGCCCACCACGAGGAATGGCACGGCGAACCGACGAGCTACAGCTACCAATGGCTGTCATGCAAGGTCGGCTACACCAAATGCAACGAAATCGCAGGCGCGACGGGAGCGACCATCGAACCCACCGCCGAACTCGATGGGCTGCAGCTCACCGTCGAAGTGACCGCGACCAACGCCTACGGCTCAACGACCGTTCGGGCGGAAGAACGAACGACCGCCGTCGTCGCGATCCCCCCGGTCAACACAACGCTCCCCGAAGTCACCGGCGAAGCGGTGGTCGGCAACCAGCTGCAATCGACCGCCGGCTCCTGGTTCGGCAACACCGGCATCCTCACCCCCCTCTCCGGGCCGGCCTACACCGACCAATGGCAGCTCTGCAACGCGAGCGGGGAAGCCTGCGTCGACATCCCCGAAGCCTCGTCCTTCGGCTACGAAAGCGCCTACACCCCGCCTGCCGCGGACGCCGGATCGACGGTGCGGGTGCTCGTGAGCACCAGGAGCCCCGACGAAAGCGCCGAAGCAAGCGCCGCCTCGCCCGCCACGGCCGTCCTCGCAGCCGCGACGCTCCCATCGAACACGGCTACACCCACGATCTCCGGCACCGCGCAGGACGGCCTCGTTCTCACCGCCACCTCGGGCACCTGGAGCGGCAGCCCGGTAATCCACTACACCTACCAGTGGAAGCGCTGTAACTCGTCAGGCGGAGAATGCGTCGAAATCAAAGAAGCCACTGGCGCGACCTATACCGCGGCCCGCAACGACATCGGCCACAAGCTGCGCGTCGTCGTATCGGCGGCCAACGCCGCGGGCAGCGTCTCCAGCACGAGCGAACCCACCGGCGTGGTGGCAGAACCGGCCGCGCCAACGAACGTCGAAGCGCCACGCTTCCCGCTGTTCCTGGAAAGCTGGGGCGAACCGGAGTTCCCGGTATACCAACCGATCCACCCCACGCCGGGGACCTGGACGGGCGATCCGACCGTCACCTACGAATGGCAGCGGTGCGACCCCACCTGCACCGCGATTCCCAGCGCCACCAGCCTCCTATATACTCCGCGCGCCGCCGACGTCGGCTCCAAGCTGAACCTCGTGGAAACCGCGACCAACGTCACGGGGAGCGCAACCAGCGAAACGGGGCTCAGCACCGATGCCGTGAAAGTGACAGGCATGTCCTACAGCGGCACATTCTACCCGAGCGAAAAGTACACCGGGGCCACTGCGGTCGGCCAGACGATCGCCGCCGGTGGGATCTTCTCGAGCTCCCCCGAACTGCCGATCACCACGAGCTACGAATTCCTCCTGGTCAACGAGCCCGAAGCGCCGAACGCCATGCTCGCGAGCGGGAGCAGTCCCAAATACACGCTGACCAGCGAAGACCTCGGTCACGAAATCGAGATCGTCCTGACGGGCACCGCCTGGCGAGCCGACAAAGCAGTGGCTGTCGAATCGGACACGATAGACGTCTACACTCACGTGGTCGAAGTGCCGCCCACCAACGACACCGCGCCCACCATCACCGGCGAATCGACCGCGGGTTCGCCCCTGACCGCCCACCTGGGCACATGGCACGGCGGCGGCGGTACGCTCAGCTATAGCTACCAATGGCAGACCTGCAATTCGAGCGGCGAAGCGTGCACCAACATCAGCGGCGCCACATCCTCGACCTACACGACCAGCTCAAGCGACGACGGGGACACATTGCGGGTTCGTATCACCGCCGCCAACCAAGGCGCCAGCACCACCGCGACCTCCGCCGCCTCGGGGACCATCACTGCGGCCAGTACCCCGGCGAACACCTCTCTTCCATCGATCTCAGGCGAAGCGAAGGACCTGCAGACCCTGACCGCAAGCCACGGGACCTGGTCGGGGAGCACGCCGCTCACGTATGCCTACCAGTGGTTGAGCTGCTCCGCGGAAGGCAGCGAATGCTACGAAATGCCAGGCGCCACCGGTGCCACCTATCAGGTCGAAGAAGGGGATGTCGGCAACACTCTGAAGGTCCAGGTCACCGCGACCAACGCGGCCGGCTCGAGCACCGCGACATCCTCCGCAACCGCGACCGTCGCGGCCGTCGCGGCACCGGTCAATCTCACGCTGCCGAGCATCACCCTCCTGGGCACCGCCGCCCCCGGCGCGCAGATCACGACGGACGGCGGGAGCTGGCAGAACATCGCCTCCACACCGCCCCGAGGGGCCCTCACCTACCAGTGGCAGCGCTGCGGAGTGGGCGGCGGCGGCTGCGAAGACATCGCGGAAGGTCTTCAGCAGACCTACAACCTCGCCTCCGAAGACGGCGGGCATTACCTGCGGGTCGTCGTGACCGCCCAGAACGAGTCCGGCCGAGTGTCCAGCACCTCCCAATTGAGCCCGATCATCGGCGAAACGACCCCTTCCAGCAGCGAAAAGATCCTTTTCACCACCGCCAACGCGATCTTCACCGCCAGTGTCGAAGGTGGAGAATCGCATGAGCTCACCAACTGCGAAACCGTCGACAGCGAAGCCGGCGCCAGCGCCAGCGCCTGCCACTTCCACCACCCCAATATCTCGCCCACTGGGGAGATGATCGCCACCGAAGTCCTGCCGTCGGGAAGCTCTTCCCATAGTTGCGTAGAAGAACAGCTATGCCCGAGCGCCCCGAGCGGGGGACCCGAAGACGTAAACGTCGGTGGCAAAATAGCCCTGATGAACTACGACGGCAGCCAGGCCAGGTTCCTCCCGGGCAACGGCAGCCAACCGACCTGGTCACCCGACGGAACCACCATCACCTACACGCGCATCATCGAAAGCGAAGGCACAACCACAACCCACCTCTATTCGGCTAATGCCGACGGCTCCAACGCTACCGACCCCACGCCTGTAGAAACAGGCACGAAGTACTCCGAGGCGCCGGCCTATTCCCCTGACGGCAGCCAGCTTGCATACATCGGCAGGGAATCGACCGCCGAACCCTGGGGTCTATACGTCGCCAATGCCGACGGCACCGAAGCCAAACGCCTGGACATCGGCGAACTCACCGAAACCGACATGCCGCAATTCTCATCGGATAGCAATGCGATTATTTTCCTCGGTATCCCGCCGTATGGCAAACCGACGACCGGCTACGAAGAACTGGAGGGGGCCCTCAACCCTACTGTTAGGGTCGTCTACCAGATCAATACCGACGGGAGCGGTTTGACTCAGATCAACTACGCCGAACACGACGACATGAGTTCGCCAATTCTAATCTCCGACACATTGGTCACCTTAAGTACCGAAGGCGTGGCGGAGGGTGAAGCGGGTCCCGGCATTGCCTACATTTGGCACCCACCCCGGATCGAAATCGTACCGACCGAAGGTAGCGGCGAAGCGATCGTTTTGCCGCCTCCGCCCGGGGAAGAAAGAATTACGGATGTGACACGGGGTGTCCTCGGGCCAGTGCATCCAGCCAAACCCAATGTCTGCGATCCTCCAAGCGGCTGGGGAGAAGTGCCTTCATGGTGTACCAGCTATCGCCAGAACCCAGACGATGAACTTGAACAGGATGTCCAGCTCTATCCGGTGGCTAGCGAGAGCAGCAGCTCGTCGCTCAACGTAGAATTGATGGAAATCCATGTTGATGGACCCTTGAGTGCCCCGTCCAATCAGCGGTGGGCGACGGTTCGAGATACGCCCGGCACATATGTCATCGGCAACGCCGAGAGTGGGTGGCTGCTGAACACACGCACGAGATCAAACAGCGCGACATCTAGAGGCTACCATGTTACATCATACTATGGAAATTTCCAACAAACTGCCGTGTCCCCAGATGGTATGCCATTTACAGACCCAGAGGGGCAGTGTGGTTGGCTGCTTGGCCAGAGGGTAAACAAACCTACACTTACAGGCCTCGACGAACCGAGCTGTCCCAAAGATGATAGACCCTCGATTACACGGTATAGTGTTAGTACGAACTGCCCACAGGGCAGCACATGCGTTCACGGCACAAATGTATATCTGACCAAATCAGCCGCAGAGTGTGCAAATTTGAAATTTAATGACTCGGGAGACCCAACGGGCTGTACAGATACTCTTAATACGATCCCAGCTGGTACTTGTGTAGAGTGGCGCTATATCACAAAGCCGGCTCTCAATGGTTCTGGTCAGTGGGTAATGATCAAGGATCGGGCACGGTACGACTGGAACGGTTCGTGGTTGTTTATACCACGGAGCTCACTTGGGGAAACCTTGCCTAACTACGATGCACCTGGACGTGGCACGTGCAATGTGACGGCCCATTATCCGGCCCGTGATTAATGAGAACGCGGACCGTCATCTGGATTGCCTCCGCGATTCTTGCTGAGTCACTCTTGGGATGCGGTGGTGCAAGTACATCTCGCCAGCTTGCAAGAGGAACAAGTCGCTATCTGACGCCACCTTATACTACGTGGGAGGAAGAACAGAAGCTAAAAGCGGAAGCGGCAGAAGATACACCCGCCCTCACACGCCCGACCGTTCATCTGGTGAGCGAGCCAGGATCGACTCACTATAGTGGTCCGTATCGCTTTGCTCAGCCGCCACTAGTCATAGTTGAAGTATTTCCCCGAATAGGGAAATCGCCGGGCAGTTCACGTTATAGTGCATACATAAAGCTTAACCGCGATATACCAGATTTCAATGAAGTTACACAGGTCATGTTCGATGGCCACTCCGGTGAAAGCCCTGTTGAAGGGCTGACCAACTACCGACCATCCCATTGCTACTCGGCCCAAGGTGTGGAATACCCCGAATTGGCCCGTGGCTATATTGGGAAGTTTATGACTATCGAATTATTTATTGCCAAGAAGCATACGGTTACGCAGGCGGGTTTTCTACCTAGACGCGACCGATATTTACTTCGCACCCGTGTACCCGTGCACAGACCGATTCCACCGATCTCAAGCGATATCGAAGCCCAATACTTTCGAGCTATCGCTTGCAAGCCTTATTTGAAGGGAAGCTGATCCGGTAAGCTAGGCCCACACGCTCATGCAGCAGCCATCAGTTTCCTATAATGTGTCGTAATCTTCATGGCAAACGCTATCCGGGTTGAGCCAGCACGGCAGTATCGTCGTCACCGCAGACGCCGGGCGGTGGCGTTGCTTGTCTTGGCAGTAGTCGTCGTCGGCATCGCTACCGTGCTCGCGTCGGCCCTGCGTAGTGTCGACACCTACGGCGCGCGGGTAATCCATTTCACGATCAACAGCTCGCTCGTGCATCAGACGTTGACCGAGGCAGCCGTGATTCCCGCGGGCAGCTCCGATGCTGGGCAACCGCTGCTCGTCTTCCTGCACGGCAAGGGGGAGAATGAGGACTCCAACCTGAGCGGTCAGTTCTTCGCCGCTCTTGCGCAGCTGGGATCGCGGGCACCGGATGTCGTCTTTCCCGACGGGGGCGAAGACTCCTACTGGCACGACCGCGAAGATGGGGCGTGGGGCAGCTACGTGATGGATGAGGTGATCCCACGGGCCGTCCGCCTGCTGGGCGCCGATCCGCGTCGTATCGCGATCGGCGGATTGTCGATGGGCGGCTTCGGCGCCTATGATCTGGCCCGGCTGAATCCGGGGCGCTTCTGCGCCGTCGGCGGCGACTCGCCGGCCCTATGGTTGAACGGCGGGGAATCGGCCGCCGGGGCATTCGACAACGCCGAAGACTTTGCCCGCCACAATGTCATCCAGGCCGCCATGGAAAGCCCCGACCCATATCCCGGGGCGCGGCTATGGGTCGACGTCGGCAACGAAGACCCATTCAGGTCGGCGGATACGACATTCGCCCGGACCCTTCGGTCCAAAGGACTCGATGTCGAGTTCCATATTTGGCCCGGTGGGCACGAAATGGCCTACTGGAACAGCCATTGGGGGAGCTATCTCGGCTTCTACGCTGGGGCGCTTGCGCACTGTTGAGAAATGACTTGCTCCGAGTGGTCGAAAGGGTTTGGGCGGGTCGTCGGTTTGACCATGGCGGTCGCGAGCTTGACATTGGTCGCGTGTGGCGGCGAGCGAGCACGAACAAATCCGCCATCGGCCCAGGCGCACATACCGGGACGATGGTCGACGGCGCGCACCGTCGCTCGTCTTCCCACCATCGAATCGGCCAGCTATACCTTTGGAGAGGGATCAGGGATATTGGTTGGCGCCGAGGTCTCCACGGCGACCGACGGCTTCTCTTGTCATCATGTTGCCCCGCCGAGCGGCGTTCTGGTCGCGGGTGAAGCTGCCGGTCGGTTCATGCCGTTTCGGCCTCTGGGTGAAGATCTGGAGGCCGGGCCGGTGGTGGTGCCAGGGGGCGCTGCGATCATCACGGGATCAACCACCTCGATCGATGGGGAATGCGATGCTATTGGCACCCTATCCCTCGTTGACGTTTCACCTTCTGGCAAGCCAGAGCGGCGTGTACAGATCGCTGGTTTTGGCAGTAGATCGAATGTCCGACTCACAGCCGATCCGCAGGGGGATGTGGCCGTAGCTTGGATCGAACTCCAAAGCTCCTCGACCTACCGACTGAGGATATCCGTACATTCGGCGACTGGCACCCTGCGTGGGCCGATCACGGTCGCCCAGATCCAGGGGACGCCACCGGCTCACCCGGGGATCGGTGACGACGTAATTGCATATGAACCGGATGGTGGGTTGCTGATAGCTTACGACGGGGAAGGAGAAGTGCACACTAAGGTTGTTACGAATCGGGGGACACTGGGTTCAGCACAAAGCATCGGCCCTGCGTTTGCACTTGGGGATAACTCGATCTCCCTTGTGGTCGACAGGTCGGGCGGTGGCGCTATCGCCTGGAGACAGAACCCGGCGGAGAAGATGCCCCCGGTCCATCGCGTGTCTACGCGGCAGTTCGCGCGTCCACGGGAGGTCTGTTTCATCCGGCGGTCTTGGTGGGCAGTGGCGAAGGCCGCGGCAGCGTGACGGAAGGTTTCCCGTCTCTCGCCGTATCGCCGAGTGGTGCGACGGTGCTAGAGTACGCAATCAATCAGCGACTCAAAAATCGGGTATACGCTGTCAGTGGTAGCGTCGCCCGCGGTTTTGGCTATCCACGACGACTCGCCTTGGAAGGCATCGCGGGAAGCGCCGCGATCTCGCCGACGGGCGCGAGACTCTTGACGTGGACACAAGGTGGGCAGGTCATGGCCGAGTACGCCGCCCAAAGGGTCGCTCGGCTCACGGCGCCTGAACTCGTGGCAAAGGATCAGGTCGAAGCTCTGCCCAGCGGTCAGTTCATTGAGGATCGGCAACCAGCGTTGGTATGGTATGCCACGCCGCACGAAGGTGAATCCATAATCCGCATCGCTGTCCGCGCTCGATGATCTCCCATAGCTCGGGCGGTGACCTTCAAGATTCCGCCCAGATGGAGCCCCAAGATATCGCCCAACCACCGTCCCGCTCGGACCTCTTAGCGATTGGTGCGGGGGCGCTTTTCTTCGTGGCACTTGGCTCATTCCTCGCGTTCGCGGTGACAGATACGAATTGCGACACCAGCCCTCAAGACGACACAGGCTGGCATTTCAGCAACTACTGCACCGCGCTGCACTCGCTGCACATTGTGAACTTCCCAGATACCGTAAGCGGTGGCGGCGTACTCGAGGGTATCTTTGTGCTGCCCGTTCTGTTCATTATCGTCGGTTTGATCTTCGCTATCCGTCGACGTCGTTTCACGCCGCTTCGGACGGCTCTATCTGTCGCCGGTACGCTCGTCGCGCTCTTATACGTTCTCGCCGTCGTTTTCGCCTCCGCTACGTATCCGGGAGGGCCGTGACACGCCGGCGAGGGCATCCGCGAAGCCCTCGCGCGCGCCGGGTTCGGCGAACTCGCGTAGGTCGGCGGCGGCGGCCAGCAGCGATTGCCAGCGCTTCTCGCTGACAGCCGTCTCGCGGAGTCGCTCCAGATCGCGACGCAGATCGACGACACTTCCGAAGGCCAGCATAATCGGCCGCTCTCGCACGATGTCTATCAGCCCGCGTCGGGCCCAGGCCCGAACCGTCGGCTTCGAGACACCAAGCGCAGTGGCCGCTTGGGCCACGTCTATCACGGCCGGTCGCATCGCCGCGATCGCGTGCTGGGTCTCCTGGAGCTCTGAAAGCGCCTGATCGACGCTGCCGTTCTGGAGGGCGTCTTCGGTCCGGCTCAGGGTGTCATTGAGCGTGATGAACCCGGCCGCCAGTGCCTGCTGCTCTCGCTTGGTCATCGAATCAGCCTAGCACTTTTTTCCGATAAGGTGTAGATATAGGAAAAGAACCGGAAACCGCTCCGGGCATCGCGTGATGCGTTCGCGGTTCCCCGGCCAGCCAGCGCCACCCATGCCGACGTAGCGCTTTACGCCCTCAACCACACCGCCGCCCACTCCCCCATATGGCGACGCTCATGCTCGCGCAGCCCGAACGCCTCGAACGCCTGGACAACCTCGTCAACCTCATGCGCAAGCAGACCACCTGCCAGCAGGTGACGCGGGGCCGCAGGCATAAGACGAGCGAGATCCAGAAGGAGCGGGCGCAATAGGTTGGCCATCACCACCGGGGGAACATCGCCGGCCAACCGCGGCGGCGGGGCGACGCCGGTCCGGGGCGAGGACTCTGCGTCGCCTACCCAGGGCAGCGGCTCCGCGCGCAGGTCGAAATGGCGCACATCAATCTCTACGCCGTTGACCAGCGCGTTGTCGCGGGCCGCATCGACGCTCTCAGGATCGTTGTCGAGACCAATCACAGGAGAAAAACCGAGGTGGGCTGCAGCGATCGCAAGCACTCCCGAGCCCGTGCCAATATCCAACAATGGCCCGCGCGAAGCGTCCCGAAGCGCGACCTCGAGCAGCAATTCAAGACATAGCCGCGTGGTGGCGTGGGCCCCGGTTCCAAACGCCTGGGCCGGGTCGATCACGATCTCCCACACATCAGAACGGTCGCTCGGCGGCTCCCAAGGCGGGCGCATGTGCAGCGCGGGAATCTGCTGGCGCGCAGCACGGGGCGAGGGCACCTCGCGCTCGGAGCGAGATGCAGCCCCAGGCGTCGGCACGGGCGCCTCGATCAGCACCGGGCGGTGAAAGCGCTTCCAGCGCTCCGACCAATCGTCCGGCAGCTCGGTGGTGGCAATCTCGACCAGCGCGTCCCCCACAGCCGCGCGCAGGTCCGGCAGCTCCGGCAGCTCGCCCGGGCTCCCGTAGACCGCGTACTCGATAACGCCCTCCCCCACCTCCGTCTCCTCAACGCCCGAAGGCGCCAGCTCCAAAAGCTCCGCCAGAACAAGCTCCGCGTTCTCGCGGCGAACGCGAACTGCGAGCCGAATCACGCCGGCCGGTGGCGCAGGGCGCAGAACATCACGCCGCCTGGTGGCGCAGAGCCCGGCGCAGCTTGGAGAGCATCGATTCCTCGGTGGAAAGGTTCTCCTCAGTCAAGGTGTCGTGCAGACGCTCAAAAAGCTCGCGCTGCTCGGAGCTAAGGCGCCGCGGGACCACCACGTTGACCACAACACGCAGACTGCCCCGCTTGCCGTTGCGCAGGCTCGGCATCCCCTGGCCGCGCACGGTGAGCACCTCGCCCGGCTGGGTACCGGGATCGAGGCGCAACGAGGTCGTGCCGTCGAGCGTCGGCACGTCGAGCGTCGCTCCCACCGCCGCCAGGGGGGCGGATACGTCGAGGGCGGTGATCAGGTCGTCGCCTTCACGCACGAAATGATCGTCGGCGCGCACCCGAACGAGCACATAAAGGTCGCCCGCGGGCGCGCCCGCCTCGCCCGCATGGCCCTTGCCACCCAGGCGGATGCGCTGGCCGTCGGCGATCCCCGCGGGCACATCCACCGTAAGCGTGCGCTTCCCCGCGCGCCGGCCCCGGCCGCGGCACTCCCCGCAGGGCTGCTTGGCCGTGCGCCCGTCGCCGTGGCAGGTGTCGCAGATCACCGTGCGCATCATCTGCCCGAAGGGCGTGCGCGTCACCGCCTGCAGCTGCCCCGCGCCGCCGCAGCGCGCGCACGTTTCGATCGGAGTACCCGGCTCGGCGCCGTTGCCGTGGCAGTGCTCGCAGCGATCGACCGCCTCGTAAGCGATCTCTTCGTTCGTGCCGCGGGCGGCCTGGCGCAGGTCGATCTCCAGGGCGACCGCGACGTCGCCTCCCTGCGCGGAGCCGGCAGAGCGCCCCCCGAAGGGGCTTGAGCCGCCGAAGAAGGCGTCGAACAGGTCGCCGATCGAGCCGAACGCGTCGAAGTTCGGAGCGTAGCCCCCGGAGCGCAGGCCCTCGTGGCCGTAGCGGTCGTAGGTGGCGCGCCGCTGCGGGTCGGAGAGGATCTCGTACGCCTCCGCGGCCTCCTTGAACTTCTCCTCCGCCTGAGGGTCGTGCGCGTTGACGTCCGGGTGCAGCTCCCGCGCGAGGCGCCGGAAGGATTTCTTGACGTCCTGCTCGGAGGCCTCGCGCGCGAGGCCGAGAACCTCGTAGGGATCGCGTGGCAGGGAGGCGCGGCTCATCGTCGCCTCACCCTAGCCGCATCCTCCGCGTTTGGCCCGCGGAATCGGCGCCCCAGGGCCCTCGCGTGGGCCCTTAGCTCTCCGCATACGTCTCTTCGACGAACCGCGAGAGCTCGTGGGCCACCTCGCGTACGGCGGGGATCGCGTAGGCGTAGTTCATCCGCACCGGGCCGATCACCGAGACGATCCCGAGGCGGCGTTGGGCCACCCCGTACCCGGTGGCCACCATCGCCAGGGAGCGCATTGCCGGGATCTCGTTCTCGTGGCCGATGCGCACGTACACGCCCGGCTCGGAGAGCGCCGTGCGCAGCACGCTCAGCAGCGCCACCCGCCGCTCAAGGAGCTCCATCAGCTCGTTGATCTCCCCGACGTCCCGCAGCTGCGCCTCGGAGAAGAGCCGCGCCGTGCCGTCGAGGTAGAGCACGTGCTCGGACCCCGCCGCGAGATCGCCGAAGGCCGGGATTAGCCGGTCGAGGAAGGCCCGCTCCATCGCTCGCAGCGTCGGGTCCGCGAGGCGCTGGTGGATCATCCGTGCGCCCAGACCGAGGCCCACGAGGCGGTCGTTGAGGTACTCCCCTGCCCACGCCACGAGGCCCGCGTCGAGGTGGTCCTCGAAGGTCGCAAACACCTTGGAGACCTCGCCCGTGGAGGTGATGATCACCGCCACCACGACCCGCGACTGCAGCGCCAGCACCTCGACGTGGCGGATCGTCGCGGTGCTCGCAGAGGGCGCGGAGACCACCGCGAGCAGGTCCGTGACCTGCGAGAGGGTCTCCGTCGTCGCGCGCATCGCCTCCTCGACCTCCTGGCGGGTCAGCGAGAGCTCCATGTGCGGTACCGGCACGAGGCCCTCGCCGGAGGCGAGCATCCGGTCCACCACGTAGCGCTGGCCGGCGTCCGTGGGCATGCGCCCCGCGGAGGTGTGCGGGTGGGCGAGCAGGCCGTGCTCCTCGAGCAGCGCCAGCTCGTTACGGACGGTGGAGGCGCCGCAGTCGAGTGCTGGATCGGCCGCGATCACCTTCGAGGCGACCGGCTGGCCCGTGCGCTGGTAGCCATCCACCACCTTGCACAGGATCAACTCCTGCCTGGCTGTGAGCATGGCTTTGATTCTAGGGTCCCCCGGAGTCGGCAAAGGACCGGCCCCGGGGAGCTCCCGTCCTCCTCCCGCCCGGATCAGACCGTCAGCTCGGCCTCGGCGTTGCGGATGATCTCCTTGTCCCCCTGCACGGCGACCGTGTCGACCACCACGCGGCCGTCCTTGACCTCGCGCACCGTTCCCGTGACGACGACCTCCTGCTCGGGCACCCCCATGCCGCGGAACTGCACCGCCAGGCGCCGCAGGTGCTCGGGGCCGCCCGCCGCCTCGGTCTGCGCGCGGGCCACCTGGGCCATCGTCCACAGCCCGTGCAGGATGCGTCCCGGCAGGCCCACCGCGCGGGCGAACTCCTCGTCGATGTGGATCGGGTTGAAGTCGCCCGAGGCGCCCGCGTAGCGGGCGGTGAGGTACTTGTCGGGCGTGACCCGCACCTCGGGTATCTGCGCTCCCACTGTCAGCTCGGCCACTGTGCTCACACTCCTCGGACGATGTTGGTCCACGTGCCGCGCGAGACCTCTTCGCCGCGCTGGTTGGTGGAGACGGACTCGAACACGTAGTAGCCGCGGCCGTCCCGTGCAGAGATGTCCTTGACGGAGGCCGTGGTCGTAACCTCGTCGCCCGCGACCACCGGCGGCCCCCACACGAACTCCTGGCCGCCGTGCACCATCATCGCGAAGTTCATCTCGATCTCGGGGTCGAAGATCGGCGGCCCCATCGAGGGCGCGCAGTAGACGACGGCGAACATCGGCGGCGCCACCACGTCGGCGTAGCCCGCCGCGCGGGCCGCCTCCACGTCTAGGTGCACGGGGTTCGTCTCGCCCACCGCCCGGGCGTACTCCTTGATCTTCTCGCGGCCCACCGCGTAGAGCGTGGGGTCGTAGGTCTTACCTACTGCTTGGCTGTTGACAGGCACCTGTAGGGCTCCTTGCGCGGGGACGGCTTGCGGCGGGGCAGTCTATGGCATTCCCTTGACGGCCCGCGGGCCCTTAAACACAAAAGGCGGCCCAGGGCCGCCTGCGGGGCGCCGCAAACCGACGCCCCGCAGTTGCACCGTGGGAGGTCAGAAAACCAGGTCGACCTCGCCGGCCCCGGCGCCGACGAGCTCCCGCTCGTCCCCACCGCCGCCCAGCTCGTCCGCCGATCCGTCCTCGCCGCGCTCGCCGCCGCGACGATCCAGGAACTGGATGGTGTCGGCCACCACGGAGACCGACTGGCGCTTCTGGTGCTCAGCGGTCTCCCACTCGCGCCACTCCAGGCGCCCATCGACCGCCACGAGGCTGCCCTTGCGCATGTAGCGGGCCACGTTCTCCGCCAGCCCTGCGAAGGCGCCGACGTCGAAGTAGTGGGGCCGCTCGCGGTACTCGCCCTCGTCGCGCTTGAGCCCGGTGCACGCGATCCTCAGGTTGCACACGTGCTGGCCCGAGGGCAGCTCGCGCAGCTCGGGGTCCCGCGTGAGGCGGCCGATCAGCACGACGCGGTTGATGCTCGCAAACGACATGAGTGTCTCCTTTGCTGTTCACCACCACCCCGGCCAGGGAAGCTACTCACTGCTTGGGACGGTACGCTCGCGCGGGTCCGCAGACCGCGTCAGCGGCCACCCGGCGGCCCGCGCGAACGCCGCGAGACCGGGCCAGGAGGCCAGGTCAATCCACTGGCCTCCCCGCACTCGGCAGCGCCTCCAGCGGGACGACCACCACCCGCTCGTGGGCGTGTGCCCGGTCGATCGCGCGCTGCACGGCGCGCTCCACCTCCGGCGGGGCGAGGTAGAGGGCGCCGGCCACGCAGTCCGCCCGTGCCCACGCTAGGCAGATCGCCGCCAGGCGCTCCGGTGCCTTGACCGTCAGCTCCACCTCCACCGCCACCGGCAGACCCCCGGCGGGGTTCGTCGGCCACAGCACGAGGTCGGGGCAGTGGCGCGAGTGGCCGACCGACCAATCCCGGCTGTGTGCCGCGGATCGGCCGCCGCGCTCGACCCTGACCCCGCCGAGCTCGGCGGAGGCGAGCGCGCGGTGACACTCGTGCTCCTCGCGGCGCAGCTCCCGCTCGCCCTGCACCCGGTGGTCTGGGTAGCAGCGCTCCAGCGCCGCCGCCACGCGGGCGCACTCGATCAGGTGCAGCGCGGCGGAGGCGCTCACGCGGCACGGGTCGAGGCCGCGCACCCCGGCCGCTCGCAGACCGGCGCGCGTAACCGTGTACAGCGCGGGTCGGCCCGTCAGCGGACGGTGGCGCTGCAGCAACCGGTCGCCCTCCGCCGCCCCCAGTCGCCCGCGCGCCGAGGCCACGCTGACGCCCAGGTGCTCGGACACGGCCTCCGCGGTGACCGCGCCCAGGCCCGCTACCCAGCGGATGAGCGCGGCACGCTCGGGGGAGTGTGCGGAGTTGCGCTCGTGGTGGTGGTGCTTGTCGGTGTCATCGCGGATGTGGTGGTGCTTGGTGTTGGTGCGTGTAGAGACCATTGGTGGTCCTCCTTGTCGATGTGGGTTGAGCAGGCTCCGAGACCTCGGCGCAGGCGGACAGCTCTGCGCCGAGGTGAGACCGGACGGACGGGGTGCGCCGTACTCAGCGCTGGCGCTCGGGCGAGTGCATCCGCGCGATCGAGGCACTGCGCGGGCTGCTGAGCCGGATCACTGCGGCGTGGCCCCGGGGAAGGCTCATCACTTCCTCGGCGCCGACGAGGGGCTCGCTCACCCGCGTGCGGGTGCTCCGACCGTCGCTGGAGACGGAGGTGCGCCACGCCCCCCGGCTGCCCGTCAGGCGGGCGATCAGCTCGGCCGACTCGGGGACCGCCTGACGGTGGGCGAGCACGCTCGTGAGGTTGCCGAGCACCTGCTCCAGCAGGGTCTCGCGGCCGGGCAGGCGCAGGTCTGAGAGCTCCTGTGTGCCGAGCAGCAGGCAGACCCCCGCCGAGCGCGCCCGAGCGAAGAGCCGCGCCACGTGTTCCGCGGCAACAGCGGAGAACTCGTCGATCGCCACCAGGCACCGCGCCGGGCGGTCCTGCAGCGCGGAGACCACCGTCTGCAGGTCCTGCACGATCGCGGACCCGACCATCTGCGCAAGCAGCGGCCGGGAGTCGGCCTGGAGGCTGAAGTACACCACCGCCCCCTCGCGTACCGCCTCCAGCAGGTCGAAGCGCTCGGCGCCCGCCGTGGCGGGGTCGAGCCACGGGCCGACGTCGGACTCCGCCAGGATCGCCAGGCGGTCGCGCACCCCCGTCAGGTCGGAGCGCTGGCGGGGGGTGAGCGAGTCCAGGTAGGCGTGTACGGCCCGCCCCTGCTGCTGGCCGAACGGGGGATGGTCGCCGGAGGCGAGTGTCTCCCCGCTTCGGTCCAGGTCCCGCGCGAGCAGCTCCAACCCCACGGGGTCGAGCGCCTCCACGAGGCCCGCGAGGCTCACCTCGCACCCCGCGGCGCGCAACGCACGGACGGCGTGCCCGAGGTAGCGCTGCGCCTGGCGCTGGTAGTGAGGCTCGGTGAAGCGCTCCCCCGCGAGCGCCTTGTCGGCGATCTCGGTCTCCGAGCCGCGGGCGTACGGGTTGTAGACCGCCGGCGCCCCCGGACCCCACAGGATGAAGCGCCTGCCGGCGGCGAGCGCGGCGCGGCACACCTGCTCGCGCATCCACCGGTCGCCCTTGGGGTCGACGATCACCCCCGCCATCCCGTGCGCGATCGCCCGCGTGGCGATCCACGTCTGGGTGACGGTCTTGCCGGAGCCCGTGGCGCCGGCCACCAGCGTGTGGGTGCCGCTGCCGGAGGCACCTCCGAGCTCGATCGAGACCGCCCGGCCGCGGCGGTCGGTACCGACGGCCAACTCGTCGCCGTGCAACCACTGCTCGCGACGCTCGCGGCCGCGCGGACGTGAGAACGTCCCGGTCGAGGGCGCGCCACCGTCCCCGCCACCACGATCCTCGCGGCGACTGCCCGCGGGGAGGCTCGCAATCCAACTGGTGCTCCAGCGCGAGGGGCACCGCGCCCACAGCGCGGCGGCCCAGCCGGCGGACGGGCTGAGCTGCAGCCACGAACGCGCGGCCCGCACACCGCCGCGCAGTCCGTCGAGCGGGGTCGTGCGGCCCGCTGCGATCTCTGCAAGGTCGGCGCCGGCCTGCAGGTCTTCGCCGTGCCAGCGCCGCCCGCGAACGGCAGCGCCGAGCGCAGCGACGCCCAGCGTCGCGGCCGAACCCGCGAGCACGGCGCGGGCGAGCAGGACGAGTGCGAACGCACCGGCCGCCCAGCTCCAGTGGAGGTGCCGGTGGCGCATCACGCGCGCCGCGAGCAGACCGAGGAGCACGCCGAGGGCGGCGTGGACGGTCGCTCCCACCAGCCACTGCACGAGGTGCTCCAGCGGGGCCAGCGGGTCTGGTTCCTGGTTGAGAGTTGCTTCGTTCGGTGGGGACACGGAGTCCCTCCTTTCACTGTGGAGCGCCCAGCCAGAGCCGAACGCGGGGGTTAACGAGCGACGGCGGGCCCGAGGGCTCGCCGTCGTGGGTGCTGGCAGGGGCGCTGCGCGAGCCGCCGACCGCGCAGGCCGGCAGGGCACAGCTCAGAAGCTCAGAGCTCAGATCAGCCGGTAGCCGACGCCGCGCACGTTGACCACCCACGGTTCGCCGCCCTCCGCGCGAAGCTTGCGGCGCAGGCGGCTGGCGTGGCTGTCGAGGGTGCGGGTGCAGACGGACGTGGGGTAGCCCCACACGGCGCGCAGCAACTCCTGCTTGGCGCACACGCGCTGCGGCTCGCGGGCGAGGTGCAGGAGCAGCTCGTACTCCAGCCGGCGCAGGGACAGCGGGCGCCCGTGGAGACTGCACGGCGTGCGCGCGAGGGTCGATCGCGAGCGGCCCCACCTCGACGCGCTCGCAGCCGCGAGAACCCAACGCACGGACGAGCAGCGCACGCAGGCGCGCCCGCAGCTCCAGGTAGGAGGCGGGACGCGCGAGGAAGTCGTCGGCGCCGGCCTCAAAGGCCCGCAGCAGGTCGGGCTCCTGCGCGCGGGAGCCGACCACGATCACGGGCAGCTCGGCGGGCCACGCACCCTCGGCGCCAGTGGGCGCGGTCGAGCCGCCGCCGCGGATCTCCACCAGCAGCTTCGAGCGCGACCGAAGCCGGGTGACACTCGCCTTCAGCTCGCATCCCCGTTTCGGCCAGCGGGGACTCCAGGTCGCCGAGCAGCACCACGCTTGGCCGCAGGGTGCGCGCCAGGACCCGCGCGTGCTCCGCGGTGCGCGCCAGCCGCGCTCGGTACCCGTCGGCGGCGAGCTGCTCGACGAGCGACCCTCCGAGCTCGGGGTCGTGCTCCACCACGAGCACCGGCGGGCGACTCTCAGCACCGTCCTCGCCGCCAGGTCCATCCCGAGGCTGCCACCCACGGGGAGGTGTCATTGGGGATCGTCCACGTGTGTCGGGACCGCACCGGGCGCGTGGGCGTCGGGCCTCCTACCCGACGGCGTCGCGGTGCGCGTCTGTCCAGGAGTACGCGCTGGGCATCCCCCGGGTGGCCTCAGACGCCACGAGGGAGCCGTGTCCCCCTGTAGCCGTCGCTTACGGCCCCACGAAGCGGCCCGAGGAGTCCACCGACCCGCGGCGCTCAAAGTTCCACCTCGCGCGGGCTCACGCCGAGTCCAAGGCGCGCGATCACTGCGAGCACCTCGCTGTGGATCCACGGGGTCGGTTCGCCGCCGCCGCCCTCGGGCGAGATGCCGACCCGGCGGGCGAGCCAGCTGGTCTCGCCGCTGGCGCGGCCCCGGCCGTCGCGCTTGACCCGCCCGCAGCGGAAGGCGATCTCGCTGAGGCTGAGCCCCCGGGTGCGGATCGCGACCAGCACCGCTCGGCGCAACCCCCGGTTGAGCACGATGCGGCTCGCGTCGAGGCGCTGCAGCTCGGAGCGGAGCACCGCGACGGAGACCGCCGGGTCCTCGCCGTAGAGCGCCAGCGCCTGCGCGGTGAGGGTGCGGACGGGCTCGTAGCCTTCCAGGCACCCCACGACGTCGCGCACGCGCTCGGGCCGGCGACCCCACTCCGAGTGGCCCTCCCACGAGCGGCCGCCCTCAGACCGCTCGCTCTGCGGCCGGTCCGCGCGCTCGCCGAGCTCGTCGCCACCCGCCAGTCGGCGCCAGCGCAGCTGCGGGATCGACCTGCCGGCGTCGAACGCCTCCAGCCGGTGCACCCAGCCGTGCCGGTCGAGCAGTTCCACCGTCTCCGGCAGTGGGGCGTAGCCAAGCTCGGGGTCCTCCCGCGCGCCCCCTTCGGAGAAGGGCGCCACGAGAAGATCCTCGCCCGTGACCGGCCGGCAGCGGCGTCCGCGGGGGTCGCGCAGGTAGTCGCGGCAGACGACGCCCGCGTTCTCCACGGGCTCGTCGGCGGCGAGGTGCGCCACGAGCCGCCGGTCGCCGAGCGTGGCGGCGTCGCGGTCGACGACCAGCACGCTGCCGGCGTGGCCGGGCCGCGCGAGTATCTCGCGCAGACGACCCTCGGCGTCGGTGTAACGGGCGAGCGGGCCGCGAGTGCTCACGGGCTTGCGCGCCTCACGGGGGGCGAGGCGGGCGGCCCGGGTGAGCGGGCGGGTCGCCCGGTGAGAGTGAGCTCGTGAGGTGCGAGAGGGGTGCTCGGGGAGCGTGGTGGGTGTCATGTGGCGCGTCTCCTGCCCGCGGGGGCGGCCGTCGGTGGTCGGGGGAGCGGCTTTGTAGGGCTCCCGCGGGCAGCCGTCAAGTGGCGCGAGCGACACCTGCGGGCGGGGTTGGCGAGCGAGATCCCCTTAAGGGATCTCGGAGTTCACGTCGTGCGCGGCGCGCGCTCGAAAGTTGGCGCGAACGGGTCCATCGGGGCTCCACGCGAGAGCCTTCGGTGTGGAGCTGAGAACTGCGTGTGGGCTGGGTAGGGGGGATTGGGGGCCGCGATGCTAGCGCTGCGCGGGTTCAGCGACAAGCACGCACGGCCCCGCCGCGGGCCAGCCGGCGCAGTCGCCCCCGCCACCGTGGTGCGAGACCGCTCAACAAAGCCACTTCTGAGGCGTTGGGCGTGCAGTCGGGTGCGTGCGCAGCGGCCGCCCGACTGCACGCGCGAGCACGGCCTGGCCGGGGTGACTGCAAAAAGAGGGGTGGCAAACGCAAACCCAGAGGGGCGACTGCGCGCGTCCTTGCGCGCCAGGTTGGGTACGCAACAGGCGCCCACCGCGTACGTGTACTGGACGCGCTGCTCCACTACGACCAGCACTTCGACCAGCTCGCCTCGGTGCTCGGTTTCAGAAGCCAGTGGGTCGCTGACGCGGGCAGCGTTCCGTGACCGCCGTCAGCTCGGGCTGGCGCAGCTGCTTCGGCTCAGCGCTGACGCGGGCCTGTCCCGGGCAGAAGCTCCCGCGGCTCGCACGTGGCCTTGCCGGCGCGGGGGTCCCCTCCCGCGGCGGCGGCCCGCACCGCTGGGGGCAGACGCGGGACGCCGTAGGCGAGCACCAGCCCCTCGTGGACGTCGCGCTCGGAGGCAAACAGGACCCCGGAGCGTCCGGGGTACTCCCAGTCGCAGGGGTTTTCGCCGGCGTACGCACGGCAGGCGCTCAGCACGGGGTCGGCCCGGCGGGCGCACTCCCGCGCGCGAGGGCGGTCGCGGCAGAGGAACACGACTACGAGCCGTGCAGCGCCCCGACCGATCGGACGGTCGGGGAAGCGGGGCGCGCACACCGACCAGCCGGCGAGCAGGTGGTCGTAGCGCTCGAGCTTGGCCACCGCCGAGGCATGGGCGCCGGTCGAGGCAAGGCGGTCGTCGAGCTCGACTAGCAGGCACGCTCCGACAGCTCGACCACCCTCGGCGGCGGCCTCGAACCCCACGGCGGGCGGCGCCCCCGCGGCGAACTGAGCACCGGGCGCGCCGCCACGCTCACCTGGCCTCGGTGGCAGCTCGACGCTCGCGTCGGGGCGCACGGTCTCGAAGCGCTCCACCTCCACACGCGCGCCGGTCGCGTCGGTGCGTAGGAAGTCGTGGGGGGTGCGCCCGCCGGGCAGGCGCAGGTCGGCGGGGCCAACCGCCACGCGTCCGGCGGGGGTCGAGCGCAGCGGCGGGGAGAGCGTCGCGCCCTCGGGTCCCCGCCACTTCAGCGCCGACCCGCCAAGGGCGCGCTCGAGCGCGAGCATCCACCCGGTGACGTGCACGTCATGGCGAGCCTGACGCAGCCGGCGGTCTTCGCCCGCGGCGAGCGACGACGACCGGGGCGCGGCGGGTGACCGAGCTGAAGGAGGAGGATTTGGGAGCGGGGTCGCGCCCCTCGACCTCGCGGTGGGCGGGGTCGTCCAGGCGCCCGTAGGCTGCCAGCAGCTCGAGCCCGCGCGGGGCGATCACGTAGCACATCGGCGCACCGCCCCCGTCGCGGCGATGGAACTGGAAGCGCTCCACGAGCGCGGCGTCGGAGAGGCGCTTCAGGCGCCGCTGGGTGGTGGTCAACGCCCGGCGGGGGTTGAACCGGCAGTGGAGCTGGTGGTGAGCACGTGGCGCGCGGCGGCGACGAGCGCGAGCATCTCCAGGTCGAGCGGGTCGGGGTCGAGTGCTCGGGGCGAGGCGACGACCCGCGCCCAACGCAGGCGGTGAGCGGCGTCGAGGTCCACCAGCTCGGCGTAGCTCTCCGCCGCGGTCTCGGGCAGCGCCCAGCGGGCGTCGCCGAGGTCCGCCGGGGAGGCGTCGTTGCGCACGGTGCCCTCAGAGCCACTGGCTCCGTCGAGGCCGACCGGCTCGGCGTGGCTCGCCGCGGCGGTTGCAGGGAGCTCGTGGGTCCCCTGGTCGGCACCCACCCACTGGGAGCGCGCCGCTCCCTCCACGGCCCCAGCCGCGCCTTCGGGCCGCGCTCCCCCCTGCCCGCCGGTCTCTGGACCGCGGTTCCCCGCCCCACCTCGGTCGCGGGGCACGGAAGCCCCGCGCGCCCGCGCCCGGTCGCCCTCCCCACTCACGCGGACGATCCCCCCCGACTCCCTCCCCTCTTGCTCGCCGCTTGGCTGCTGACGTGCCGCGCGCCGGTCCCTCTCCGCTCGCTCCCAGTGCGGCTGGCTGAGGTCCGCGAGGTACCGTCCGCCGCGCTCGGCCTGCCGGGCGGCGTGCAGCGCCAGGCGCTCGGGGTCCACGCGCAGGGGGACGGTCTGTGCGACGAACGGCGCTTGGCGGCCCTCGGGGGTGCACCAGCTGACGATCGCGTGGTGGCGGGGCAGGTGCAGGCGGGCGTCGGGGCGCGCCGAGGGCGGCCAGGCCGGCCACTTCGGGGCGCACCGTGTCCGAGTACTCGGCCATCATCAGGCTGGCGGCCGCGCGGGCGTCGCGCGCGGAGGCGGTCGCGAAATACACGCGGTGGGCGAACAGCGCGTCGAGCTGCTCGCGCACCTCGCGGTCGGTCCACTGCGCGTCGGTCTGCCAGCACGCCACGGTCTCCAGGCCCGCGGAGCGCTTCAGCGCGAGCGTCTCGGCGAAGCCGCGGTTGAGCACCAGCGGCGCCTCGTCGACCTTTAGCGCCACGGCCACGCGCCGCTCGGCGGGGACGGAGTCCTGCTGGCGGGCCAGCGCGGCGTCGAGCATCCCCACGAGCAGCTGCATCAGCACCGAGGTGTTGCCCGCCCCCATGCTCCCCAGCGCGCCCTTGACGACGAGCACCTCGCGGTCGGCCACGACGCGGTCGAAGTCGACGGCGAGGGTTTCGTTGAGCAGCACCCGCTTGATCGAAGGGGAGTTCAGCAGGCGCGCCAGCTTGTTCACCGGCGCGTCGAGCTTGGCGGTCGTCGTGCTGCGCGAGTCCGCGAGCTGCGCGGCGAGCTCGGCGGTGAAGAACTGCGAGATCTCCCGGTACTCCGGCAGCGTCCGCACGTGCGCTCCGACGCGGGCGCGGTAGGCGTAACCCTCCTCGCCGACGCTGAGCAGGCGCGCGGCGTCCCACAGGGTGCCGCGGGGGTCGTGGGCGAGCACGGCGATGATCGCGTTGCGCAAGTACCTGTCCGATGAGGCCCTGATGTCTGCGTCACTGAAAAGTTGCTTCAGCGCCCCCACCACGTAGTCGGCGATCACGTCCGCGGGGGCGTCCACGGCGAGCGGGTTGAAACCGCACGTCGGGTGCGCGAAGTCCAGTAGCGTGCACGTGCGCTCGGGCGCCACGAGGCTCACCGCAGCCTCGGCGGCGTCGCCCTTCGGGTCCAGCACGACCACCGCGCAGCGCTCGCGACGCAGGTCCTCCGCGACGGTGGCCGCGAGGTAGCTCGACTTGCCCTGGTCCACCGCGCCCGGCACCGCGGTGTTCTGGCGGCGCACCTCGGGGTGCAGGGAGACGGGGCCGAGCGCGTCGCGCAGCAGGCCCGCCCCCGCGCAGGGGCGCAGGATCGCGGGCGGCGCGGGGGCCCACGGCAGCGCGCCGCGGGCGAGCGGCACGGCGGCGTACTCCACCGAGGGCAGGTGCCACACCGCGGCGAGCTCGGTGGAGGCGTACACCCCCTTGCGCACCGCCGGCCAGCGGGTTGCCCTCCCCGCGCGCCACGCGCCTGGCGTAGAGCGCCAGCAGGCCGTGGCGCACCGTGGTGCCGCGCTCCACCAGGCGGTTCTCGGCGCCCTCCGCGCGCAGCTCCGAGGCGATCCGCTCGCACGTCTGCCGTGTCGGGCCTGCCACGCGCAGGTCCGCGAAGTACAGCGGGCGGTGCTGCACCTCCAGGCCGCCGCGCAGCTCCGCCTCCTCCACGTGCGAGCGGTCGCGCACGAACACGTGCTCGCGGCGCTCGCGGCTCAGGTGGTCCTCGTGGCGCTTGTACCGCCACTTTGCGTACCGTTCGAACGCGGCCGGCGCGGGGGTCAGCGCGAGCTGCACGAACGCGTCCTGCCCGCACGCCCCCATCACGTTCAGGAGGCGGTCCACCGGGGGCTCGCGCGCGAGCTCCCACCGGTCCAGCTGCTTGACGCGCTTGATGAAGCTGGCGTGCTTCTTCAGGCGCAGCACCGTGACGGTCCGCGCGGGGGTCAGGTGCCCGAGAGGCCCGTGAGACGGCGTGAGGCGGGCGTTGGGGTAGGCACTGCGCACGGCCGCCTCCACGACCTGGGTCAAACCCCCCGGACAGCTGACGGCGAGCACCGCGCTCGCGGTGCCCTCAGCGGTGTGCACGTGGTGCACCTCCAGCGCCACCGAGGGCTGGCCCGCGAACAGGCGCCGCCACCACCGCTGCTGCAGGCGCTTGTGCAACGCCTCGTACATCGCCACGATCCCCTCCACGCTGGTGCGGTCGGTGCGGTACGCCTCCACCGTGAGACGCACGTACCGCCGCCGGCGGCGCGCTCGCGCCCGCACTCCGAGGAGCAGCGCGGCGGGGGCGAGCGCGAGCGTGACGAGCCCCGCGATCGGCGCGAGCGGCAGGCGTCCTGGCGGGTGCGGCTCTCGTGGCGGGAGCGCCTCACGCGCGGCCGAGACACCCCGCAGCGCGGCACCGAGGCCGCCGTGGAGCAGCCACGCAAGCACCGCCACGCCCAGCAGCGTGGCCCCCACGCCGAGCAGTCGCCAGAGCAGTAGACGTCCGAGCACCTCGTCCTCTGCTCCGACGCGAGCCGCCGAGCGGGACAGCCGTGGTGGCGGCGGTGTGCGGGCCGCAGGCCGCGGGTCTACGCGGACAGCGGGCTCACAGGTCTGCACGGGCCGCAGACTCACGGGCCACGCGAGGGCCGGGCTCACGGGTCCACGCGAAGGCCGGGCTCACGGGTCCACGCGGGCGGCGACGATCGCGATGTCGTCGCGCAGCCGCCCGCCGCTGCGGGCCCCGGCGAGCTCCTCCAGGCGCGCCACCAGCGTGCGGGGCTCGGAGGGGCCGCCGCGGGCGAGGTGGCCGCAGAGGTCCTCGGGGGCGATCGTCCTGCGGGGGGCCCCGGCGTCGGTGAGCCCGTCGGTGTAGAGCACCACGCTGGCGCCGGGCTCGAGCGTGACGCGCACGTCGTGGGAGCTGGCCTCGCGGAGCACCCCGAGCATCGTGCCGGAGACCGCGGGGCAGCACGTGCGACCGTCGGCGCCCACCAGCACCGGCGGTGGGTGCCCGGCGCTCGCGATCGTGGCGCTCACCGGGCCCGCGCGGGAGAGGTCCAGGCGGGCGAGGATCGCGGTGGCGAAGCGCCACGCGAGCTCGTGACTGAGCATCGCGTCGTTGACCGACCGCAGCACCTGGGCGGGGCTGTCCTGGTGGAGCGCGAGCGCGCGGATCGAGTGGCGCACCAGGGCGGTCACGGCCGCCGCCTCGGTGCCCTTGCCGCAGACGTCGCCGACGACGAGCCAGCACCCGGAGGGCACCTGGAAGACGTCGTAGAAGTCCCCGCCGACCTCGGCGCCCTCCCCGACGGGGTGGTAGGCGGAGGCAAGCTGCACGCCGGGCACCTCGGGCAGGGCGTCGGGGAGCAGGCTGCGCTGCAGGGTGTGCGCGACGCGGGCACGTTCGGCGTAGAGGTTCGCGTTGTCGAGCGCCATCGCAGCCCGGCTTGCGAGATCCCGCATCAGCGGAAGGTGGTCGGGGTCGAAGTCGCGCCCGGCGCCGGTGCGCAGGAACGAAAGCGCGCCCAGCACGCGTCCGCGGGCAATCAGCTTGACGACCACCCCGGAGCGGTAGCCGGCGTTGCGCATGAAGCGCAGGTGCTCCTCGCTCTGGGCGGCCTGCTGCAGCGTGGCGGGGTCGGTGAGGTCGTACACCGACACCGGCTCGGCGGAGCGCAGCGCGCGGGCGACGGGGTGCGAGCCCGCGATGTCGAGCGGCTCCCGAGCGCGCAGCTCCTCCAAGCGGCGTGTGAGTCCCCCCTCGACGGCGGCGGCCACGGTGTCGCCGATCGTTCCATCCTCACGGACGAGGTCGATGACGCACAGGTCGGCCAGCTGCGGCACGGCGGTGCCGGTGACGGTGTGCATGGTCTGCAGCGGGTCGAGCGAGGCGTCGAAGGCGGCGCTGGCGGCGATCAGCAGGTCCTTCGCCTCGGCCGCCTTGCGCAGCTCTGCCACCTCGTGGACGAGCGCCGCCAGCTGGGCGGGGTCCCGCGGGTCCGGCAGCTCACGCGCGGCGCCCTTCGAGTCCGGTCCCCCGTGCGAGGTGTCCCACGAGTCCGGCACCTCGCGTACGGTGCCTCTCGGATCCGGCAGCTCGCGTGCAGAGCCGCTCGGGTTCGGCGCCTCACGCGCGACATCCGCGTCGGATGTGCCTGTCCCCTTTGCCATCGCCTCCCTACGGTAGCTTCACCGTGGCCTGGTGGCGCGCTCGACTTGGCCCCCGCGGTCGGTGAGGTACCACTCGTTGGAGGCTCCCTTGATCTGGCCTTCGCCCAGGTTGCGCACGAGCCGCAGGCGCTCCAGCCGGGTGAGGAGCTTGGAGATCTGGCCCTGGTCGGCGATGCCCGCGCCTTCGGCGATCTCGCGGTTGCTGGCCCCCGGGTGCTCGCCGACGAAGGTCAACACACGCACGGTGCGGTAGGTGAGACGCATGTCGAGACCCTCGAGCGGATCTTTGGTCGAGCGCCGCGGGGAGCGCCTGCGCCTGGGCAGGACGGGAGGCTTGCGGGTGAGCTCGCTGCTGGCGGCACGAGCGCCGAGGTAAGGCAGCACGAGCATGCTCATCAGCGGCCCCAGCAGGGCGGTGAAGGGTTCGTGGCTGCGTGCGAGCAGCCGGGTGTGCAGGACGGCGAAGACCGCGCCCACGACACCTTCGGAGGTGACGTCGGGCGATTCCTCGGTGGCGCGAGCGACACGGGCGCCGGTGCTGGTGCGGCCCTGGTCGACGACCTTCTTGACCTGGTTGAGTATCTGGGTGCGGCGTTTGAGCACGCGGGGGCCGGCCGCCAGCGCCTCGACGATGCAGATCCGGGCCAGACCGGGCTCGTCCTCCATGAACCGCAGCAGCGCGAGCAGCCCGGCGCGCATGCCCTCGCGCCAGTTCGACTCCCGCTCGTAGGCCTCGGTGACGAGCGTGCTCAACTGGTCGACGGCCTGGTTGAAGGCTGCGAGGAAGCAGTCCTCGCGATCTTCGAAGAGGTCGTAGAACGTCTTGCGGGACACCCGCGCACGGGCGATCACCTGAGCGACGGTCAGTCGGGCGTAGCCGACTTCCTCGACCGCTTCCACCGCCGCTGTGAGCATCCGGCTGCGCTGGATCTCCGAAACCTGTCCACGCGGCAATCCATTGGGACCCGGACGCAGCCGCGGGGCTGTCGAGCGCGTCTTATCCTTTGAAGCCATCTTGTTCCGCCTAGTCGGTCAGCTTTTTCAGTTGGACTACATCATGGTCGCTGTGGCGCATTCGCGTCACGCTCCCGGCGGGGCGCCGGCACCCGAGATCGCGGCGACGGCCCCCCTGGTACTGTCCGCAAAGGTTCATGGGTTGACGCCAAGAAGTCGAGGCGCGTCTCCCACTCGCCCCGCACGACCTTTCGACGGACGACCAGCGTCCTGATAGATCAGACTCGGGGTGCTTGATTGGCTGGAGAATGGGACCCGGGGCCGGGCGCATCGTCGATACTGTGTCATTGACAGTGGTGGAACGATCGTAACGGGAACGGCCGACAGACGATTGGCGACCTGCCCCGCCGGCGGCAATCACAAGCGTGAGCCTGCCTCCACCGATAACGGGCTGAGCACGCCCACCCTGAGCCACGGCCATCGACAGAGCACCCGCAGGGTGGCCCCTCGGGGCGACGGCGAAGGGGCCTGGCGATGCGCTATTTGATCTCGAGGCCCGCCCACCCAACCTCGGGATCGGTCGTCGCAACCGTCGGCTTATCCGGCTACGCAGGGACGAGCGTCGCCTGCACGCCGGGCAGAGCTGCCTGGCGCGTGTCTGCGGTCAGAAGCGTCAGCTCGTGGGCGAGCGCCGTAGCGGCGATCCAAAGGTCATTCGCGGGCTGCCTGCCGGAAGCGGCCCGTAGCTGCGCGTAGTGCGCGGCCACGCGGCGGTCAACGATCAGTACCGGCGCCTGTTCGAGGACCCCCGTGAGCCGCGCCAGCCGCCGCGCTCGCAGCTTTCCAGGCGCGAGCAGCACACCGACCTCCAGCTCGCCGATCGTCACGACGCTTACCGCCCATGTTCCGGGCTCCTGGGGCGCGATGTCGCCGGCGAGCACGCTCGTGTCTACGAGCTGCTGACTCACGCGGCCGCTTCGGTGTCGCGCATCGCGCGCAGCTCCACCGCCCACTCGGGATCGACGGGAGTCTCGGCGAACAGCTCACTCAGCGCCTCGGGCGGCGCCGGTGGGCGGGTGCCGGGCAGCGGGCCAAGCTCAGCGACCGGGCGACCATCCACGGTGATCGTAAAACGCTCGCCCTGCTCAGCGCGCCGCAGCACCGCGCCGGCCTGATTGCGTAGCTCGCGCTGAGGGATCGTCGTTGCCATACAGCCCCTAGTGTAGCAAGGCTGCTACGCCACGGGGCGGGGGCCTGGGGCACTCCCGCGCTCGGTCCTTGGCAGACCGGTACGCGCTGCTCGCCCGCTGCCCGCAGGTGTCGGGTGCCGTCGAGCCGGCCCAGGCGCCCAGACCCTGCTCACGGTCGGCGTGGCACGACTGGCACAAATCCTGGCACGCAGGCCTCTGAGCAAGCGAAAACCCTGTACTGGACAGGGCTTTCGGGAGTACCGCCAACGGGATTCGAACCCGTGTTACCGCCGTGAGAGGGCGGCGTCCTAGTCCCCTAGACGATGGCGGCCTATGTGAGGAGAGGGGCTTGAGGCTAGCAAAGCGAACCTCTGCACCCCATCGGGTGCAGAGGTCGTCGGCCCATTGGACGGCCGTGCGATATCTTCGGGATCCCACCGCGCGGATGTGGCGGAATTGGTAGACGCGCACGGTTCAGGTCCGTGTCGGAGCAATCCGGTGGAGGTTCGAGTCCTCTCATCCGCACCAGATGTTCGCTAATCGAACCAACGCGGAAAGGTTCCCGGCCCCGGTAGGGGTCGGGGCCTTTGGCGTTTTCGGGGCAGCGCTGGCGGCGCTGGCGGCGTCCCGCCAGGGTTCCGGCGCTGCTGGGCAGGGCGCGAATGGCGTCGTGTAGGGTGCGCAGCGCCGCGAACGGCTCGGCCAGCTCGGTCTCGGTGATGGTTTCGTCGCAGACGTAGAGCGCCTTGAAGATGGCCTGGTTGATGAGGCGGCGGATGTTGTCCTCGGCGCTGCGGTAGAGCTGGTGCAGGTCGTCGCTGAGGATCTCCAGCGCCAGGTCTAGGGTCGCGGCGATGTCCTCGTGGCGGACGCTCAGGCGGGCGATCAGCGTTTCGGCGTCTTGGCGGCGCTCACGGATGCGGGCCTGCTCGTCGTCGAACAGCTCGCCGCTGATGCGGTCCTCGTAGTGCATGTGTAGGAGCTTGCGTTCCTGCTCTTTGACTTCCTCTAGGACGGCTTGGCAGCGCTCGATCTCCTCTTGGGCGGTGGCGACCTTCTCGCCGAGGTCTTTGGTGATCGCCTGGCGGACCTGCTCGCGTTCCTCGGCGCTGAGCTGGACGGTCGCGTAGTGCGCGTCGATCTCGGCTTCTACGATGTCGACGGGCTGGTAGCTCTGCGGGCACTGCCCGCGCTGGTTCTTGGGGCAGACGAAGTACTCGTAGATACCGCCGTTGCCGTTGTTGCGGGAGTAGACGAGCTGGCTGCCGCAGGTGCCGCAGCGGATCGTGCCCTTGAGGTAGTGCTGGTGCTTGCGGTCGCGCTCCCCGGAGTGGCGGTGCGCGACGAGCACGGCCTGGACCTTGTCGAATAGCTCCTGGCTGACCAGCGGCTCGTGCCGGCCCTCGTAGACATGGCCCTGGTGAGTGACGTAGCCGGCGTAGTAGGGGTTGGTCAGCAGCCTGTGGACGCGCGAGAGCGTCAGCGGACGCGGACCATGCCGCCGGGTCGCCCGCGTGGTCAGGCCACGCGCCTCAAGCAAGACCATGATGTCCGAGAGGCTGTAGAGGCCGGTGGCATATGTCTCGAACGCCCATCGGACGATCGGGGCGCGCTCCTGGTCGATGATGATCGTGCGGACCTCGCCGCCGTGCGGCAGCGGTTCGCGGACGTTGAGATACCCGATCGGCGCGAGGCCGTTGGTGCCGCCGACCTCGACCTTGCGTTTGATGCCGCGCTTGACCTCCTCGGAAATCTCGATCCGCCGGGCAGCAGCCGCAGCCGCCATCACGCCCTCCAACAGGATGCCGTGCGAGGTCTCCTCGCCGATCGGCTCCTTGACCGAGACGAGCTTCGCCCCGGCCTTCGTGACCAGGCCACGGGCGACCCAATGATCCTCCTGGTTGCGTGCCCAGCGCGACACGCTCCAAACGATCACCAGATCGACGTCGCACTGCTCAGCGATCTCATCGATCATCCGCCGGAACGCCGCGCGCTTGAGCAGCGAGCCACCCGAGACACCCGGCTCGACGTACTCGCGCACCACGACCGCGCCATGCCGCTCAGCAAAGCGCTTGCACGCCTCGCGCTGCGCCGGAATCGACAGACCCTCGGGGTCATAGTCGGTGTTGACCTGCCCGGCCGAGGACACCCGCAGGTAGATCACCGCGCGCTTGACAGCAGACTCCGGCACGGGATCGGGCCGATTGGTGAGAGTGAGGCTCATCGTACGCTCTCCAGCAACTCATCGACCGTGACTCGGGTATGGACATCGTTATGGACAATGACGAGGGTGACACCGGCTCGCCGTAGCCGCCGCTGAATAGCCCGGTGATCGGCGGCGTTGCGGGTCAGGCGGGTGTGGTCCCGCACAATGACGTACCTGACCGGCCGTGCTGCAACTCGTCTCAGTAGACCGAGCAGGCCGGGTCGGTTCATACGGCTGCCGGATGCGGCATCCACGTACTCGTCCATGATCACAGCACCGAGCCGCTCAGCCTCACGGACACAAACTTCGCGTTGTTCGGCGATACCGTCACGCTGATCCTGCCGGTCAGCGGATGCGACCCGCAGATACAGCACTGCCCTCCGATTATCTTTGTTGCTCTTGGTCATGGTTGTTACCTCCTTATTGTTTCGTTACCGATTGCGAACGTCTCCCGCTCGCTGTTACCTTGGTGTTCTTGGTGTGCGGCTGCCATTGGCAGTAGGAGCGGCTACGATGTCGTGGCCTTCCTTTCAAGAGTCCGAGGGCGTGCAGGCGGTGTGCGACCGCTTCGGCGGGTACTTGGTAGCGCTCGGCCAGGGCGCTGATGCTGCGGTGTCCCGCCTGCCAGTCGGCGCGGAGCCACGGCGCGGGCATCAGCACGCTCAGCGCGAAGTCGGTGCAGAGCCCTTCGCTGCTGCTGCGGCTACCGGCTTGGCGGGGTCGGGTGGTGTGCCCGCCGTCGATGAGGTGTTTCAGTTCGTGCAGGAGTGTCACGCGCCGCTCGGTGGGCGGCAGGGTGCTGTCGATCAGGATGTCACCGCCGCGGCTGCTCGGTTTGCTGACACCCATGAGTCCTTTGACGGGCACCTGCGCCAGCGGGTAGACGGTCACGCCGTCGAGTTCGCCGACGATTCGCTCAGGGACCGGCGGCGCGGTGATACCTGTCTCGGTGACGAGGAGCTTGGCTTGCTGTTCGGCGACCCAGCGTGCCTCGCGGCGGGTTACTGACCACGCTGGGGTGAGGGCGCGTAGGCGCTGCACCAGCCGGGGTGTCTTTGGCCCGGTCGTACCCACCCGTGCGTGCATCAGTCGTGGAGTTCTCCGCCTTGGTGTTCGCGGCGGTTGCGGCGAATCTGATCGAAGACCTCTTCGATCTGCCTGATCTCCTGCGGGTCGAGTTTGTACTTCGTGCGAAAGTAGGTGCGGATCGCCGGTAGGTCGCTGGAGACCTTCCCGCGGGTGATCCGGTCGATCCGCTCCGGCGGGATGCCCAGCACCTCGGCTACTTTGGTGAGCTTGCTCGGTGCTGGCGCGGTCATCTGCCCTTTCTCTAGGCGACTGAGCCAGCCGTAGGACGTGCCGGTCAGCTCGTCCAGTTTGCGCAGCGACAATCCCTGGGCGCGGCGAGTTCGCTTGACCAGCCGTCCGAGTTCTCGTGCTTGTACTTCTGTCATGTGCCATTCCCGTTTACTACCTCCATTGTATTACATAATGTGACGAATGTTAACTGTCTGATCTTAAAACCACCGTGACGCCGGATAACCATTACCATTTTCTCCCTAATTATATATTGTGACCCCGGTGAGGTGGTAAGTGTGGGTGGCCCAAATCAATTGGATTTGAGCCACCCACCCCATCTTGTCTTTCGAGTCAGCCTTGCGGCTAAGAGGACTGCTCCAGCAGCGCGATCTTCTCGGTAATGCTGGCCTTGCGCTCATCAGCGCTGGCCTGCATCGCCTCGTACTCTGCCTGAGCCTCTTTGGCTCGTTCCTTGGCGACCTCGATCTCAGCGTCGATGCTTTCGATTGCTCGCCTGAGCGTGCCGATCGCAGACTCGACTGCTGTCTCGCTGGTCGTCTCGCGCCTTCTCGTGCGACGAGTCCCGCCACCGTTGCCGGTAGGGGGATTGCCGCCATTGTCCAGCACGCGCTTGTGCTGGTAGTAGGCGCCGCGCAGGCTGTCGACCGGCTGGCCGTACTGCTCTGCGAGGGTCTTGAAGGCATCAGCCTTCTTGACCTCGCCCGAGGCAGTCATCGCCTCGACCTTCTCGTAGACCTCTTGTGCCTTGGTCATTGCCAAGTACCTCCGTGTTGTTGGATTGGATGGGGTTGCGGCGGGCACGACGACGCGGCCGGTTTTCACCGTGGTCGTTATGCACGCCGTGCAGCCATCCAGCACCAGCGTTTCCTCTCATTTCCGGGCCTCCGCGGACCAGTGCTCGATTCGCGCCCGTGCGACCGGCACATAGCTCGCCTCCCGTTCGACGCCGACGAACCGCCGGCTCTCGATCGCGCAGGCCGCGCCAGTGGAACCACTCCCGGCGAACGGGTCGAGCACCGTGCCGCCCGGCGGGCACAGCAGCCGGGTCAGCCAGCGCATCAGCGTGAGCGGCTTGACCGTCGGATGCGTGTTGCGCACCAGCCGCGGCGGACCCATGCCTCCCCCACGCGGGTAGATCGGCACCTCACGCAGCGCCAGCTCCTCGCAGCCGGCCTCACGCTCCCGGCGGCTGGCCTTGCTGGCGAAGAACAAGCGGCTGATCTCCCGGCCAAGGCGAGGCTCGGTGTCGATCAACGCGACCGGACAATCCGGTTGGCAGCGCCCGGGCCGACACCGCGAACCGTGGGAGAGCGTGACGTTCGCCGGCCAGAACCCCCGGCCACCCTCACGGCGAGGGACACGCCCGGCATCGATCTGAAGCGCCCCCGTGCCGTGCCGCGCGAGGTTGGCGTCGAGCGTCGTCCCTTCCATCGGTTTGCGGGCCAGCAGGATCGGCTCGTAGGCCGGTTTCAGCGTACTACCGAGCCCGTCAACGCGGCGGTGGGATTTGGGCACACCGTTGGCGTAGAGCCACAGCAGTTGATCACGGACCTCGAACCCGGCGTCCTCAACTCCGGCGACCAGCCGGTGAGCGGTGCGCGGCGTCCCGAACGCCGCCAGCCACCCACCCGGTTTGAGTACCCGCAGCGCCTCGGCCGCCCACGCCGCCGTCCAGTCCTGAAACGTCATAGGGTCGGTCAGCTTGCCGCCGTCCCATGCCTCGCCGCCGAAGCCGATGCCATACGGCGGGTCGGTGATGATCGCCTCGACCGAGTTCGCGGGTAGCTCGGGCAGCAGCTTGAGGCTATCGGCGTGCAATAGCAGCCAGCGTTTCGCGTCGCCATACATCACCGGGCGCCCGGTAGTTGCGGCGCTCATGCTGCGCCTCCTGCCACCGTGGCATCCGAGGCCGGGCCGCAGAGCACGTCAAGGGCCTGCTCACTGGTAGCGATCGTGAACAGCCGCCGCGTCTGCTCAGGCAGCCCCCGCTGGATGTCCGTGAGCAGCGCCAGCCGCCCTGCGTCGGGCACGATCCACAGCACGCCGGGGAAGACCCCGGTCTTGGCCTGCTCTTCGCCAGCACGGAAATACTCGCTGTAGGCGTGATGCTGGCGGGCCAGCTGGCCGCGGTGCTCGCTGCCCAGGTCCACCTCCACGAAGAAGGAGTCCTCCCATTCCTTGCCGATGCCGAGCCGCACGAACGCATCGGGCTTGAGCACCCCCGCCGCGCCGCCGAGCCGGGTGTACCGCCTGTGGCACGCGGGCTCTGCATCGAAGTCCAGCAGCTCCACCCGCCCGGCCCGCTCCGCCTGCCGCAAGCGAACGTATAGGTCGCTGACGGCGAGCGTGTGCGCTGTCCACGTCGCACCAGGCTCGTGCGCGCTGCGCGAACGCGGCAGACCCTCGCCGGCCCAATAGGCGACCATCCGCCGCCCCGCTGGGCCGAGCGCGTAGACCCACGCCGAGGAGCCGCCGCCGATCCCTCCTTGACGGCGCTCCAAGCGGTCGAGTACCCGCTGCTCAACCAGCCGAGCCAGCACCCGGCGAGCCCGACGAGCGCGAGTAGCAGGCGGAGCGGCAGTAGAAGTATTAGAAATATAAAAATATAAATAAAAAAATAAATGAGAGAGCTGCCGACCACTGACCAAGGTGAGGCGAGCGACCGTCTCCACGATCTGCCTCTCAAGGAGAGGCATCCCATCAGCCAGCGCCACCAGCCGGGGAACGCTGACCCGGCTCACGACCGGCCCCCCGCACGGGACAACAACACATACCACGCAAGTGCAAGAGCCCCTGGCGTTATTTGCCGGAAAGCCCCATGCCACAAGGGCGAACGGCGATCGTGACTCAAGGCGACCGGCGAGGCGAGCGGCACATCCCGGCGGAGTAGTCCGCAGCTCATGGTGCCTGCCTCCGGCGCCGCCGTAGCGGCGTTTCATCGTCTTCGATACCGGCCGTGGGATGGTCGCTGAGGCCGTGGCGCTCCAGCAGCGCCGCGTCGACATCTTGGGGACGACGGCCGTAGCGCGCGGCCGATTCCCGGCGCACCGCCTCGGGGTCGCTGATCGACTCCGGTGGCGCCACGGTGCGGCCGGTGACCGGCGGGCTGACATCACCCGGGCCGAGCCCGATACGCGCCGCAATCTCAAAGCGCCCGAGGGCCTGTAGTTCCTCGGCGCTCACGCCCGGCAGCTCCCGCGCCAGCAGCTTGGCGTCGTCAGCGTTCTGGCGGAAGGCGACGAGCGTCGCCGCGTTGGTGAGCGCTGAGCGCGCCAAGTCGGTGGGGAGCTGGCTGATCGACTGCGCGGAGAGCGTCAGGCCGACGCCGAGGCCGCGCGCCAGCTCGAACAGCGAGTCCAAGGGCACGGGGATGTCCGTGAACACCCTTGGCTCATCGACATAGACGTAGAACGGGCGGCGCTTGGCGGCCGGCAGCTGGGAGCGGGCCTGCACGGCCTGGAAGAGTTCGTGGATTACGAGCGCCGCCAGCAATCTCGAGGCGGGTGAGCCGATCACTCCCGGCGCCAGCGAGACGATCACGACCTGCCCGCGGCGCAAGACCTCGCGCATGTCCCACTTCGGCTCAGACTGAGCCAGTACCGAGCGCACTACTCGTCGGCCGACCAGCTCGTTGACCTTCCCGAGCGGCGACCCGAGCTGCTGGGCGCGGCCTTCCGGGCTCATCGCCTCAAACTGCGCCCACGTCGCTTTCAATAATGGGTCCTGCAACCGTCCCGTCAGGCGCCGGCGGAACGAGTCCGAGGCGAACAAGAAGGGCAGGTCGGCGAGCGTGGCCGAGCGGTCATAGGCCAGCGTCACTAGCGCTGCCCGCAGCCACTTATCTGAGCGTACTCCCCAGGAGTCGATGAAGATCGAGCGGAACATGCCGAGCACCAGATCACCGGACAGCTCCGGGTCACCACCGCCGAACACCCGCAGCCCCGGCACCGGACCCGGACGAGCAGGATCGAGCACGATCACCTCACCCCGGCGACCCTCGGGCACCAGCCGCAGGACCTCCTCCGCGAGATCGCCCTTACCGTCGAGTACCAGGCAACCGCGACCGGCTGCCAGGTCTTGGGCCACCGCAGACGCCAAAAATACGGACTTCCCAACCCCGCTAGGACCAGCAGCAACCATGTGGCTAAGCCCCCCAACGAGCGGCTGCGCCAGCGGTCGCTTCTCCATCCCCGGCCAGGTGGAGTACGCCAACACCCGGCCCCCCCTGCGCGGAAGCCGCACCGGAGGGAGCAGCTGGGGAGCGACACCGAGCACCAGGCCCGGCACCCGCGGCGCATCGATCGGCCAACCAATCAGGCCCATCAGCTCTGCCGGTGAGAACCGGCTGCCCTTGCCGGGCGGCACCCGCTCCACGAAGCGCTGCACACGACCCGAGCGGCAATAGCGAATCATGGGATGCCCACGCAGCCCGGATTGCGCTCGCAGCACCGCCGCCACCCGCGTCAACAGGTTCACGCCCCGCCCCTCGCTGCCCGCAGCAACCGCCACCACCGCACGGGAGTAGAGCACCGGCCCGCTGTACTTGGAGCGCAGCGCCGGCAGATGCGCCGGGTCGATCGGCCGCTCAGAGAACAGCCGCACCAAAAGCCCCTGGTTACGAGCCTGCGACCGAGACTGACGCTCCGGCAGATACGGGCCGCGCGCCGGCCGCAGCGTCCAACGAACCATCACCTTCTCACCAGCGTGCAGATCAGACAACGCGCCAAGGAGCGCCGCCGCCGACTCACCACTGCGATCAGTGCGCAGCAGCGGGTGACGACCACCCCACCGCACCCGCGCCGCCGCCCGCCAGGTGCTCGCTGTGTCCGGCTCTACCAGCTCCAGTCGCACACCCGGCAGCAGACCACGCAAATGGGCGCGCAGTATCCCAAGCGTGCCGGGCTCAGCGTGCAAGTAGTGGCGAATACCATCGGCGTCGCCGACCAGCTCCAACACCACCTGCGCGGCAGTCGGCAAACCAGAGATACAACCCAGCACCCCCCATACCGCATTCTCGCTGACATCCGTTCCAAAGCGCAGCTCGACACTCTCCATAACAGGAGCCCGCCGTCTGCGATCCACGAGTAACGTAGCCAGCCCCCCGCCGAGGGCCAGGACCACGCCGCCCAGGACCGCTGCCGCCATCACGCAGCCCCCTGTGTATCGGGGCGTTCACCTCCGCCCACATCATCAGCCGGGCTATTCACCTCATCACTTGTTGGCGGGGCAGGTTGAACGCGCTGGGTGCGATCTTCGACTTTGCCACGAGCAAGCAGCCAGATAGCGACCTCCATCTTGGTCCCATCGAGCTTACTCAACCGATCCTCACGGATTTTAATACTGTGTGGCTTACGCCGTCCCATCGCTCACCTCCCTTCACCTACTCAATTTGTGACGCGACGTCACATTTAGCCTGGCATACGTTGTGATGTTTGTCAACAACATTTTCTATTTTCACCCACAATGATCGGCCTGAGCAGCGCTCCAATAGCGGTTATTACAGTTACAGTTGGGTGTACCACCAGACGAGGCGGACAATGACAACAACAACCGCCAGCACCACGAGATACGGCAGGACGCGCGGCAGCTCGGTGGCAAGTACGTCGATGCTGATAGCCGTGGCTACCAGGCCGACGATGACTCGCTCGATGAGCTTCTGTTTTTCGTGCATTAGGACTCACCATCGAGCTTGCGCAGTTCGGCGCGCAGCTCCCGTCGGGCGTCAGCCGCGTCACGGCGCACATCAAACTTGAACCGCGCCAGATCGAAGCGGCGCCGAATGGCGTGCAGCTCGATCATCGCCTGATAGCTCGCCGTGCTTTTTGGTGAATCATCGTAACCGAGCGCCAGCGCTACCAGCACCGCCACCACAACCACGATGACGAGCCAGATCACCGCGACCACCGCCTGCGACGACGCCGGGAACGCTGACTCAGGACATAGGCCAGTCGTAGCTTGTCAGCTACCAGCGGCGCAGCGTCCGGTCGGTCGTGCACTGCTGCCCACTGCGCTGCCGCCGCGTCAATCTGCCGGTCAAGGTCGGGATCGAGTACCAGCGGGTCAGCCGAGCGACGCCGGACAATGCGCCAGCTCGCCAGCCCACCGGCTACACCGCCGCTGACCCCACCGACCATGAGCGCCAAGAGCACGGTCGCCATCGCCCTCACGCTCCAAAGCGCCGGGTGATCCGGCGGTTGTTGATGGCCGACAGCCGCTCGACGTGCCGGGCCACCAGCTCGGCCTTGGCGGCCGACTGTCCGGCCCGACCCAGGCCATAGTCGAGGAGGTCTAGCTCCTCCTCCAGCGCCGTGCGCGAGGCATCCGCCACGGCCTGACTGTCCAGACGATCCATCTCGCTCTGCGCACGGGCCTGGAGCGCATGGCAAAAGACCGTCAGCTCGGCCTTCGCCTGAGCCCGGCTGGCCCGCGCCACTTGGCGCGGACTCAGCGACCCGCCGGCATCACTTGGAACGGGCAGGTATGACATGAACGGCCTCCTTTCGGGAGTCATGGGAGAGGGGATCAGCGATGGGAGCCGGGTTCAGGCCCAGCCGGGTAGATGCCGACAGCGCCGAGGGTGCTGAGACGTCACCGCGCACCAGTTCGGGCAGGCTGGGAACCGTGCTGGCCTCCTCAGCGATGGCGGCGCGCAAGCCGCCGACCGGCGCTTGGATGGCTGCTTCGAGTTGCGCCCGCTGGCTGGCCGTCAGGGTGGCGCAGCAGATGCCCGCTCGACAGATCGCGCAGTCGTCGCAGGGATGGTCGGCGCAGGGATGGCGGCTCATCGGGCAACCTCCTGGGTTGCCTGGCGGGTCAGCCGCTCGATATGGGCGCGTGTATGCTCTCGGACTGTCCCGAAGTACGGACTAGATGACCAATTGGCGTCGAGATGCGGCCACATCGAACACAGGAGCGCGGCCTGGTGGGCGGTCAGAGCGAGGCCGTCCAGCGGATCGGCATAGAGCGGTGGTGGATCGGCCCGGAGAAGCGCGTCGCTTCCATCTGGCGACTGCCAAGCGTCAGGCTCAGGTATTGCGGCGATATTGGACATGCCGCCATGAGATCACGGCCTCTTGGTGCGAATCCTGATTTTATCCTGCAATTGCGCTGATTCCGCGCCTGATTCCTGAGCAAACGCTGATTCAGATGACCGACGACGACCACGAGACCCCCATTGCTATCCGGCTCAACATCATCGGCAGCCTTCAGATCGAACGGGGCGGCAAGAGTTTGCCGCCTCCCGAGGCCAAGGCGGCCCACCATCTCCTCGCGTTGCTAGCCGTCAAAGATAAGGCTGGCAATCAGGAGCTTGTGAACTTCCTCTGGCCCGGTGACTCGCTCGCTGATGTTCAACAGAGCAAATCGGTGCGTGCGCGCCTTGACCGCGCCTTCACCGATGCACGGGCCGCTGTCGGCGTCCGGGCCGACAGCGGCCTACTCGCGCGCCACAACGGCATCGCCCATCGCGTGCGCGGCGACCAGGTGACGATCACCACCGACCTCGACGACTTCAACCGCCTCCGCGACTCAGAGGACGCCGACGACTGGCGCGTCGCCCTCGCACTTGTGCGCGGGCCGATCGCGCAGCACGTACCGACCGACAACATGGACGCGGACTGGCTAGAAGGCCCACAACGCGCGCTCAAAGGTCACATAGAAACGCTCTTGAAGAAGCTCACTGGCAACACGGATACGGAAGCGATCCAGCAGCAAGCGCAAGACGTGCTGGATGGGCACTGGTCGGGAGCCGCAGAGACGAGTAGATCGCCCGAGTCTCCAGCCTCACCTGAGACAACGGTCGAGTCAGGCTCCGATGGCGCGGTGTCGTTCCCGGCGCCACGTGGTAGCTCGGTGCGCCGATGGGTGGCGAAACGCTATGTCGTCGCTGGGGTTGTTGCGACCCTCCTCCTGATTACGGGCGGCTTTCTACTGGTGCGATCCGGCGGCGGCACATCGATCCCGCCGGAAGGAAGCGTTGTAGACGCTGAGACCGGCGCGATTGTTGCCCATCCAAAAGTCATTGCCTCCCCCCTGCCGGCTCGGCTTGAGTTTGGCTCAGAAATCTTTCGTGCCTGTGATCTGTCGGCTGAATCATGTGGTAGCGGGTACCACGGGCCAGCTCCGCTCAAAGTCAAAGTCGGAGATATAGTGGCCTTCAAGGTTACGCTCAATGCCATCGAAGGCGCAATTCATTACCTCAAGCTCGAAGCTTTTTCTCAGCCACGCCTTCTCAACCCCACACAGGTGATGCCAAGAGTATCACAGACGGAACTGGAAATCCATCTGTCGATCATATGGCCAGAAGCACTAGGAGCACACGAAGTTGTGAACGAACCGAATTTTGTCCACAATCATCCCGAAAATGAAGAACCACTGGGCAACTCATTCTATCTACAACTTCCGCACCCTGGCCACTACAGCCTAGACTACATAACTGGCTCCACTACTTTGGTCAACAAGGAAACGCACTTCTTCCATTATCTGCCTGACGGCATTATGCGTTTGGGCTATGGCATTGAACTTGAGAACGTCGGCCCACCACTTTCGTGCTTTTGGTGCTCACAGCGATACATTCGATATGTCTATTTTCACGCTCGGGTAACTAAAACCTCCAAATATATATTTCCACCGTTCAGATAGCTACTAATACCTTTCCAAATAGCTCTTGCTATTTTACGGATAATATGGTTTACTGTTACTAGTGGTAGGAAGCAAATGTCTGTAAGTGATGTAGAACGTGGTAATGACTGGCACAAAGAAAGTCCGCACGGACCGCTTGGGTCGCGACTAGGCATTGCGGCTATGCGTGCTCTCGCACCGTTGAGAGTCGAAACCGAATGGCGCGGCGGTATCGCCCGCCGGTGGGGTCATGCGGACTATGCTGCGTTCTATCCAACGCTATCGCTTCTATCTATACTTGCACAGGAAGGGCCAGCACTCCCAATCGATCGAGATGGCCCCACGCCGGTGTATGACTCCGTTGGAGAGAATATGCGACTCGATTATCATATTGACAGCTTTGAACGTGCCTTACCCTTCCATGAAGGCGAGCGCGATTGGGTAGCGTGGCACAATGATGACACACCAGACGTTATTTCCGAAATACGCTTTTATGGCAGTCAGGGCGACGTCGCCCTGACTGCTGGGCGCTGGCAACGGATCGCTGGCCAGGAGATGTTGGACAGATGGTGGGACTGGCGCAGAGGAATCCATGATTATGAAGGGCAGCACTCTAGGGGAATTGCCTGTAACGCCTTACGCGGCATGGGCTCGATACTTGTCCCCAACCACCCTCTGCCACCCAAATACCCACTCCCTCAAATGACGTAAGGTGTTGATCCCATATACGCGCCCCACTTGGCGTGTCTCCCGCGTCGTTTTGTGTAGCCGTTCAAGCTTACAGAAGATGCTACGGGGGCCTACTGAACGTCACCGCCTTGTAGTTGGCTTGCCCTTCCTCACCCCATACCGCTTCCTGGCCTGCGCTTCACACGCCTTGCGCTTGTGCCTCGGCTTCTCATGCTTGCACTGCTTCAGGGCTTTGGTGAGCTTCTGTGCCGTCGTCAAGGGCTTGACCACCTGCGGTGTATCACTTGGTTGAGACGTGCTGCCGGGAGACGTTGACGTGCCGTTGCTCGGTGTACTGCTTTGGTTGCTGCTGGGCGGCGGGTTAGAGCCGGTCGGTGAAGGTTCTTTTTCGCCCGGCTGACTGCCGCCCGGAATGCTGATCGCTGCGCTGGTGGCGCTGGCACTGCCGTTTTTGTTGCTGGCCGTCACCTTGACGGCAAGTTGATGGCCCTGGTCAGCGGCCGTCACAACGTAGGTGTAGCTCGTTGCTTCCGGGATGGGAGTTCCATCACGCAACCATTCGTAGTGGTAGTCCTGCGGCGTGTCGCCTGACCAAGCACCGATCGTGGTTGTGAGGGTTTCACCAACCGCTGGTTTGCCGGTGATCTGCGGCAGTTCGGTATTGCCGGGGGTGGAGCCGTTGCTGGTCGAGACAACAGTGGCAGTCACGGTTTGGGTTGGCCCGGTCTCATGGTAGTTGATCCGGTAGGTGTTGTTGCAGTAGACGCCATCGTGAATGACACTGCCTTCCGGCGCGTTGCCAAATGCACCGCTCAGGCCGTCAGTGGTTGAAATCAGGGTGTATGCGAAGCCGACCTGGAGGGCCGGACATTCGCCATCAGGTAGGGTCTCGTACAGTTCACCCGTCGCGCCGCCAAGATTGATTGGGCCGGTGGCAGTTAGCTGGGCGTAGTCGGTGCCGGCGGTCGTGCCCGGTTCAGCGATCTCAAAACCCACGTCACTGGTGGCGTCAAAGCTGGCGCTGGCGGTGCTGAGCATGCCGGGGTTGGTAGCATACGGCCAGCCGACATTGATGCTTGCGCCGATACTGACGAGCGAACCGAGAGCAGTATTGGTCTCGGCCAAATCCACGCCGCTCACGGTCACGGTGTGCCCATCGGTCGCATCGAGCTGATAGACGTGGCCCGGTTCACCGAGAAAGTTGATCGAACCACTCTCAGCATCGCCGGCATTGACAGTTACGTTACCCACCTCATTGTCGCCCTGGAGGTAAAGACCACTGCTGTCGCTGAGATTGATCGTGAGATCGGCACTAGCACCGGATAGGGCTTCGGCGATGACATTGCCGCCGATGTCTGGCGACGTAGCGCCCGCCGGCCCGCTCAGACTCCACGTCTGGCTCGCCCCGAGCGTGATGGGCAGTTCCAAGTAGAACGCTTGTGGCCGGGCGTTTACTGGCGATGAAGCTGACAGCCCGCCACTGCCGAGGGTGATGCCGTCACCAGACAGGCGGTAGTAATCCAGAAATGAGTCGGGTGGGCCAAAGATGAACCCGTTATTGAGCTGCAACTGATTGATGCTCAGGCCGCTGAGGTCGTTGACGCTGCTCCAGCAGGCGCCCGTTGGTGATTCGACTGCACAGTCGCCATTGGTCAGCCAGGGGAAGGTCATGGTGCCGATGCTTGAGGACGGGGCGGGTGCCACGCCACCCACCCAATTGGCCCCATTCGACCAGGTGTTTTCGCTAGGAAGCCCTTCGCCGCTCCAGGTGTAGTCGGTTGCGGAGGCGACTGGGGCGAGGAGCAACGTGTAGGCGCACGTCGCCAGGAGAACCAGCAGGGCGACGCGCGCCCAGGCTTGGGGTCGATGCCGTGCTGGCTGAGACGAGCGCGTTTGCATGGCTGGGGATCTCCTTGTCGGTCGTGGGGCTTGCGGAGCGATGGCGAGGCTGCACCCTCCAAGTGTTTGGGGCGTGGTGTGCGGCTTCGTCCAGCGTGTGGATTCGTTTGTTGACGGCAGGCGGCGCAACCTCTTGTCTGCGGCACGCTACTTATAAGTCTGTAGACTGTCAAGTAGCAAGTCGGGACTGTGTCCCGGCATGGAAGGCGATCTACAACGAGCGGTCGGCCGCAACCTGCGCGCCTACCGCCAGGCCCGCGGCCTCAGCCAGGAGGCGTTCGCCGACGAGCTCGGCGTCCACCGCACCTACATGGGCAGCGTCGAGCGCGGCGAGCGCAACCTGACCCTCAAAAGCCTGGAGCGCATCGCCAGCCAGCTCGATGTCGACCCGCTTGCCCTTCTTGCAGCCGTCCGAGGACGAGTAAGACGCCGCCACCCCGCGGCACCACAGCTTGACGGCTCGCGCCAAGCGGCCCTAGCCTCGGGGAGAGACCCGTTCAACAAGGACCGGCACGGAGCGACGAACCGGCGCCGAGCCCAGACACGAGGGGAGTGTGCCTCCGATGCCCGACGAACAGCCAACCCCCGACCAAGCCGCCGAGGAAGCCCGCGTCGACTGGCTCATCCTTGACTTCCTGCTGGAGGAGGGCATCCACCGCCCCTGGGCCACCGCCGAGATCATCCGCGAATACGGCCACGAGCTCAACGCCATCGACGCAATCGACCGCCTCCACGGCGCCGGACTCGCTCACAAGACCAGCGACGGCTTCGTGTTCGCCACCCGCGCCGCCGTCCGCTACCACGAAATCGCCGATCAAGCGCCATCGCCACGCGAGTAGCCGACTCGGCTACTGCTCCGACTGCCCGCCCTCAATCAGCCACAGGCGGGGGAGTCGCAGCGGTGGCTCGCCCTGGCCTCTGAGCGTTCGGCTGGCGACCTCGGCCACGCAGAAGGCATCAGCCAGCATGGCGCGGGCGAACTCGGTGATCGCGTCGTCGATGACCCGGCTCGCCCGTTCGTGCAGTCGGCCGAACAGCGCCAGCACATCGACGTCGCCCAGCTCCACCTCGTAGCGGTCACGGCTACCAACCTTCTCCCACCCGATCTGATCCAGCAGCCGTGCGGCCTGCTCGAAGTTGCGGCGCAGCCATTCGGCGCGTTTGATTTCATCGGCTGCCAGCACCAACGCCAGGTCCCCGGCCTCGGCCAAGTCGCTGACCACGAAGCCATACACCGCGTTGCGCTGCGCCCGATCCAACACGATTGTCATACCAGGGCCTCCAATCCGAGGGACAGAGCGGCCCAGGCCCCCCGGAGGGGCCGGGGCCTGGGCCGCCCCCAAAGCAAACCGGGTCAGGCCGTGATATGGCAAGCTGTGGAGCAGGCCAATCACCGTGAGCCGTGTACTGACGGCCGATGGTGGTCGCACTGTCATAAAATCCCTTGTTAGCTGCTGTTACTCGGGTGGCTCACTCATTCGCAGAGATCCACGAGTGTGCTAGTTCACATGCTGTACTGAGGGACTGCCATCCTTCGGCCACAAGCCGCCATTTTACCGGAAAATCCGGCAAAACCAGGGGGGGATTTTTGGCGTCCTGACGGGCTGGTAAACCTTGCTGGTGAAAAGGGTAAAGTGACCCCGGCCGCTTGCGACGACCGGGGCCGTACACAGGAGGAACAATCTCCCATGCCAGCCAATCATAGGCCAGAGAGCGACACGTACGTTGAGCAGCGCGCCGTAGTGCTGCAACTACTCCGCAGCGACCACCGCCAGCGCTGGTCGCTGAAACAGCTCGAACGCGAGCTATACGACATCGAGCCCGAGGCCATCAGCGATGCCCTCGCCTATTTGGAGGCCCAGGGCGTGATCTACCGCCTGGATGAGTTCATCGGGGCCTCGCTCTGCGCGCGCTGCTTCGACTCCCTCGACCTCATCAGCATCTGAGAGGCCGCGATGCGACTCTGCGAATTGGGCCTTGAGCCCGCCACGCTGGCCTGTCTGCACCGCGGTGGCATCAACACCACCTATCGGCTACTCGAACACACCTACCGCGAGCTGATCTGGCACTCCCAGATTCCCCCCGAGGCGCTCTACGACGTCCTCCGTGCGCTCCGCCGCCACGGCATGGTGCTGAAACCACACCCCAAAGGGAGCGAGCGGCCGGTGAACGATCGCAATCTCAAGGTCTTCCGCCTGCGCGTGGTGGAGGGCCGCGCGCTCAAGGAAACCGGCGAGCGGGTCGGCATCGGCCACGAGCGGGTGCGCCAGGTGCTCGCCCACCATTTCGGCCTCAGAGGCTCGCCACCGGCCGTCAAAGCCCGACCCCACCGCAGCGAGAACTCAGGCCCGCCCCTGGACTGCGAGCAGGTGGGACGCACCGTCCAACGCCTGCGCTCCGGCAAGGGCCTCACCGTCGATGAGCTCGCCGCCGCGATCGACATCAGCGCCGAGCAACCCACGGGTAGCACCTGATGCCCGACCGCCAGCTGGTACTCGTGGTCGAGTCCGACCGTGACCTTGGCCGAGCCATCGTTGACCAACTGATCGCCGACGACCACCCCGCCAAGCTCGCACTCAGCACCAACCACGCCGCGATGCTGGCGGGCAGGGAGCCCCCGAGGCTCGTGGTGCTTGGGGCGCTCGATACCTCATGCGGCGCCCTCGATCTGCTGAGGACAATCCGCAACAGCGGCCCGGATACCTCGCCGTGGCGAGAGGATGTGCCGGTGATCGTGCTCAGCCCCAACACTCAGGAGCCCGATCTGCTCCGGGCCTTTGAGGCCGGTGCGGATGACTTCCTACCCCGCCCAGCCGGCTACCTGGAGCTGCGAGCACGACTGCGAGCCGTTCTACGTCGGGCCGAACCCCCCACGCACAATCGGGTGCTCCGAGTCGGCCCACTGACGATCGACACCGACGCCTACACGGCGAGCCTCCACGGCAAACGCCTCCATCTGCGCCACATGGAGTACAACCTGCTCGTCCACCTCGCCAGCGATCCCCGGCGCGTCTTCCGCAAGCAGGAGCTCCTACGAGCGGTGTGGGGCTACCCGGCGGTCTGCTCCACACGCACACTCGACAGCCACGCCAGCCGCCTACGCAGCACGCTCGCCGCCCACGGCGAACGATGGATCATCAACCAGCGCGGCGTGGGATATAGGCTGATCTAACGTCAGCCCGACCAGTCGCCCAATGGCACTTGTGCGACGCCATCTTCGTGGAAACCAGTCTTCCATTGGAGTCGCATCAGTATTAGTATTAGTCGGAGACACTACTTGCAACTCAGATTAAATGCCTTTAGACTAGTTTGTTCGACTATGAAATCGACTATACCATCTGGAGGCAACGCTCGTGAGCAAGAATCGTCTTATCGATGACCTGTTTCGTAGCACTAGCAAGGGCGCAAACGATCGCTCATGGCGCACAGGGGGCCACGACTCGTTGCGCGGCGAAAAGCCGAGCGAACACGTGAAGAAGCCCGAGCAGTCGGCGACGCCAGCACGCCAAGAACCACACACAGCGCGATAAGTACACTTGATATGCAGTCGTACGAGCTTCCGTTTTCCGATGGAGGCTCGGCGACGCGCTGTCGGAGTAGCCGCGTCAAGCTAGGCTGGTGTTGTAATGGTCCGCCCAGTCCCCCGACTCTATACGACGCGCCTCCGGTACTTCTTCATTGTAGAAATATACCCACGCATCGACGGACGGTTCGACCAGACGCACCGAGCGTCTGACGTAGAGTGATCCAGCTCGATCGCTTGCGTCATATTTCTCGTACTCATCGAGGTCGCGGAGTATGCGCATATCCTTGATCTCGAACAACTCACCTGTTACCACTCCATCACCGGGTCTCAAGCCTGGATATTCTCCGAGATCGTATAACGAGCCCTGTATTGTGCAGCGGCCGCGATCCTTTAGTGTTTCTCCTGCTTCGGGTCTGTCCGGCAAGCCTAGCCCTTGACGCAATGAGCCATACACGGCGACGTATTCCGGGGTATTCGCCTTCAGCGCCTTAGCCACTCGCTCAAATCCAAACCGGGCTGCGTACCGTCTAATACTCGCCCGGTCTGAGTCACTCATAATATCAAACCAATACTCAAAAACTGCCTGCCTATCTTTATGAGTAATTTGGCGCTCATACTCTAAGTATAGAACATGCTCGAAATAATTAAATAGAGTATCGAGGTCTTGCAGCAGGCGCATCTCGTCAGTCGTAATGGGAATGTGACGATCAGTAATGCGCCGCTCAAGCAGCGGTCCGGCCTGCTCGGAGTAGTTATACTCAAGAAGCTCGCGTATATCCTTGAAAGTGTCCGCAAGATAAAAGTCTCTAAAAACTCCCTGTAGCCATCGAGCCGCCTCTTGGCGTCGAGTTCGGTGAAAATTGAATATGGCCCAGATACCGCCGGCTACCGCACCTATGCCAAGCAGTGTTTGACCTAATGCACTCCAGTCCTGCGCCGTGAGGCTCAGGAAGCTAGCACCAAGCAAGTTTGGGATGATGAGTGGGTCGGCCATAGATATGAGGGTCTAGGCCCGGAAAAGACCTGGCCGACAGGAGGGTTCGGCAGGCAGCTATGAAATCCTGCCGAAATCTTAGATACTGCAATTACTGCTGCAAATCGCAGCTGTCCACTGGCCGCAGCTTCGGGCGTCACCGACCTCGATCGTTGCTCCGAGACAGTGGACTCTGGTGGCCACCGGCTGACGACTGGTAGCTCGGCCACGGCCCACGATTACGCATCGGTCGCTCAATACCGGTTGTGCGACGTGCTGGCCTCAGCGCCACATTCGGCTTGCCGACTGCCGAGCTGCCGATGTATAATGAGACCATGAATGGACAGCACGAGTTTGACGTAGTCTTCGAACCCCAGGATGAGGGCGGCTACACCGCCTATGTCCCCGACCTGCCTGGCTGCATCAGCGAGGGAGACACCCTGGAGGAAGCCACCGCCATGATCCAAGAGGCAATGGCGCTCTACCTTGACGCCCGCCGGGAGCGTGGCTGGTCGCTACCAAAGATCGAGCACCGTAAACTGGTGCCGGCCGCGTGAGCGAGAAGCTCCCTCGGCTCACCGCCAAAGAACTCATCCGGGTCTTGGAACGCAAGGGCTGGGAGCATGACCGGAGTCGTGGCAGCCACCACATCTACGTTCACGTCGCCACCCGACGTACATTGAGCATCCCGGTGGCCCGACGGGCGATGTCGATCGGGACGCTGTCACGGCTGCTCAAGGATGCAGAGATCAGCCGCGAGGAACTGCGCAAGTTGCTGTAGGTCCGGTGCCGTCCGAAAATGCCGCTTGTGCGACGCACATCTGTAATTCGCCTGCTAACGGTGCGCGTGGCCCAATGTGAGGTCATCGTCAGGATTGCGTGGATAATCACCTTGCAGTACTGCCAGCAGTTTCTCCAACCACGCTTGCGCCCCGATTTCCTCGATGAGCTTCTTGTTTGCGGCTACCCACTGAGCTTCGCTGACCAGTGGTTCATGCTCACCCATCAAATCGGACGTTATGTTGATGGCATAGAACGGATTGATGAGCGTATGCTCGGCGTCTTTATGAGACCCTTCATCCATATAGCTGTCACTCCTAAACACAGTTATTATGCCTGGAGTTCATAGAAATAGCTAGCGGTCATTTTCCCGTTGACCGCCAGCAGCGCCTAGCGTAGACTACGTGGAGCGAATGAGCCGGTAGCAGCCATACGACACCCGCTCAAATCGCGGCTCCTTCCCACGGACGCCACTCGACAGGCACCAGCTAACGGAGTCCTTAGATACGGTCAGGCCAACCAGTCGCTCGACCGCAGCATGGACATGGGTCGACCGCATCGGCCCGCCTTCATCGGCGAGCACCCGAACGACTGCATCCATAACCCAGCCCGGACGACGATCACGTTTCCGCCGGCTCGTGATCGCTCGTGGCTGGGCATCGCTGGCCCGCAGCCGCTTGAGCCGCTTGGCCACATAGCTCAACCGGGGGCGGTCGGCAGACGCCAAGACCTTCGTAACTTCTGTCACAATGTTGCCAGGAGCGCCAGAATCCTGGTTCGATGGTACTTGCGTCGCCTGCATTTCGGCAGGGTTGAACGTCGCTATTGGAACCACGCTCGCGCCCGTCCATCCGTTCAGAGCAGCCGTCGATCCCGACTTCACATCGTCGGCACGAGGGGCACTGGCGCCGTCAGGTGCCCCCGGGCGGGGAGGATCTGCGCACCTTGCGTCGAAGGGCGCGGCATGGCGCAAACGACTCGGATCGAGTGGACGGAGGCGACATGGAACCCGGTCACCGGCTGCCATCAGATTAGCCCTGGGTGCGCTCACTGCTACGCCAAGACGTTCGCCGAGCGCTGGCGCGGCATTCCTGGGCATCACTACGAGCAGGGCTTCGATCTGCGGCTGTGGCCAGCGCGGTTAGAACAGCCGCTGCGCTGGAGGCGTCCACGGGTGATCTTCGTCAACTCGATGAGCGACTTGTTCCACGAGGGGATTCCCGAGGAGTACATCGCGGAGGTCTTCGACGTAATGGCGCGGGCATCGCAGCACACATTTCAGGTGCTCACCAAGCGCGAGGAGCGCCTAGCCACCCTCGCGCCGCGACTGCCGTGGCCGGAGAACGTGTGGATGGGCGTGACCATCGAGAACCGACGGTTCGTTGCCCGTGCCGATCGGCTGCGCGAGGTGCCGGCAGCCGTGCGGTTCATCAGCGCGGAGCCGCTGTTGGGGCCGCTCGATGGACTGGACTTGACGGGGATCGACTGGCTGATCTCGGGAGGGGAGAGCGGTCACCGTCACCGCCGCGTCGACCCGGTGTGGTTGCGTGAGCTGCGAGACCGCTGCCAGGCCGAGGGAGTGGCGTACTTCTTCAAGCAGTGGGGAGGCCGCACCCCGAAGGCAGGTGGCCGGACACTCGACGGGCGGACCTGGGACGATATGCCGGCCCTTATACCGAGTCGTCGGACGCCGGCTGTCGTTGCCTGAGCGCACGAGCACCACTGTCGTGGCCCATGCGTTCCAGTGTCCGGGCCGTGTGAAATCCTGCGCAGCTCCATGTCCGTCACGGGTGATCCGCTGGAGTTCTTCGAGGAGGCCAACGATGCCTCCCGTCACAAGCTGGCGATCCTCAGCAAGTACCTCAAACCGCTGGCCTACAAGATCGGCTCTGGCTGGCCACAACTCTGGATCGTCGACGGGTTCGCGGGGGCAGGCGAATACAAGCCTGACGCCGACGGCGTCGCCCAGCCAGGGTCGCCGCGGATCACAGCGGTGTGGGCCAAGGATCTGGAACGGACCCGGGGCCAGCAGGTGCTGCGCTGCATCAACGTCGAGTCCCACCCGAAGGTTTACGAGACGCTCCGGGCAAACCTCGCACCGTGGAAGGATCTCATCGACTTCCGGCCCGGAGAGTTCGCCGCCCGCCTTGATGGCATCCTGGAGACCATTGGCGCCGCACCGGCGTTCTTCTTCCTCGACCCGTTCGGGGTCAACGGCATTGAGATGCACTTGCTCGAGCGTATCCTCGCCCGGCCATCGCACACCACCGAGCTGCTGATCCACTTCAGCGACAAGTCTTTCAAGCGGATGGCCGGTCACCTCGACGATAACGAGCGCCGCAGCCAGGTCGGCCGGGCGGTCGCCGACGCCAAGGTTGCCCGGCTCGACGCGGTGATCGGCTCCAAGCTCTGGCAGCGCATCTGGCTAGACAAGGGGCGTACGACCGACGAGCGCATCGGTGCGATCCAGGATCTGTACTGCTCGCAGTTGCGCGAGCGAGGCTTCCGCTACGCAAACCGGATCCCGATGCGCGACATCCACGGCAAGCGGGCTCGCTACACGCTCGTGTTCGCCACCAACAGCGCCCACGGCATCGACATGATGAGCGACATCGCCTGCCGGTACCAACGTGAACTGGAAGACGACGCCCACGAGGGCACCTTCGACCTGCTATGGGAGGAGAACCGGCGCGACCATCGCGTCAGTTCGCTGCGCGACGACATCCACCCTCTCGGGCTACAACTCGGGGCGGCGACCCCTCAAAAGCTGCGCCATCAGTTGGTTGCCGATCGGTTCGGTCAGTTCACGATCACCGAGTACAACAAGGCTGTCCGCACCCTGGTCGCCGAGGAGCGGATCGATCGGCCGACCCCCAAGGGCATCAAGGACGACGAGCAACTGCGGTTCGTCAGCCCACCGCAGCAGTCCATGTTCGGCTGACGAGCATCGACAGACAGCCTCCGCGAGGCAATAGCGCCCGTCGATCCTGCACAGTCCGAGACTCCGACCGAGTTGTGCCTACGCCGCGATGGCGTCCAACAGGGCGCTGGCTGCAACGTGAGCCGGCGGCCAGGTGAGCTGTAGCTCACCGCCGCTCTCGACGGCTCGCCGAACACCCATCAGCTCCAAGCCCACCACGGCGCCATGCTCGTCGTATTCGACGGTATGCCCCTCGGACGTCTCGAACGCCTTGGCAGGCGGCTCCGTGGGCTTCCCGACGTGCAGGAACAGCACATCGCCCCGCTCGTCGTAGTCCAGGTAATCGAAGTCTATGCCGGCGATCGTGATCATCATGACGTCATCCGTGGATCGTTGACCTGCTCAACGGCAGTCACGACCCACGCGGGATCTTGACCATAGTCTACGACGACCCGCAACCAGCGACCGGGCTCGATGTGCTGGCGATAGAACCGCTCGCGGTTCGGGATGGGGTCCAAGACCCGGTGGTCAGGGCGAGCGACGGTGTCCAGGATGACGTCGATGTGGTCGAGCAGCCAGGGACGCCGCTCTCCCAGGTGCAGCCTGGAGCCTACGTCGAACACCACCGCCCGTCCATCGGGGTCGCTCGTCCGGGGATGCTCGAAGGACACAACCGAGCACCGTACGCCGCACCGCGGACGACTGTGTTCTTTGCGCCTGTGCCTTCCGCGTGCCACGCATCACGCGCCAGCACGTACCGCCCTCGCGCGATTCGCACGAACAGCCGCTCCTTCTTGTGGGCACCGGCGGACAGGCACCAACTCACCGAGTCCTTGGAGACCGCCTCGCCGAGCAACGCCTCGACCGCCGCGTGAACCTGCGCGACCCGCATCGGCCTAGCCTGGTCGGCCATCACCTCACGCACGGCATCCAGCACCCAGCCAGGACGGCGAGGCCGCTGACGTCGACTCAGGATGGCCCGTGGCTGGGCATCGCTGGCCCTGAGACCAGCCAGCTTCTTGGCCAGGTGGCTCAACCCCGACCGCGCCTCTTGCGCTGCCAGCGCCACCAGAAGCTCCGACACAATCTTGTCGATCGCGCCAGAATCTTGGTTCCAATACCCTCCGCTCCTCTGCATTTCGGCAGGGTTGAACGTCGCTAATAGAACCACGCGCGGCCGAACTGCGGGAGCAGCGTCTATTGATAGCTTGAGGTCATGACCCACCACAAGCGAAGGCGCCCCCAGCGACGCCGCGCCGGCTGTCTGCTCTGCAAGCCGCAGAAGCTGCCGTCGCTGAAGAAGGCGGAGCGCAGGCGTGGTCGAAGCGACGCGCTTCTTCACGAGCTCCGCGCCACGCATGCGCGGACTCGGTAGCCGGGACGAGGCGTCCGGGCAAGCGGTAGCCTATTGGGCATGGCCAAGCCACGGCATACTCTGAGCGGCACAGATACTTCGCTCACGAGGGTCGCGCGTACACAGGCCGCCGCTGACCATGCGGGGACGCTTCGGCCTGCCACGCGGAGCCTGCGAGACGTGCTCGCCGAACGAGGCCCCCTGACCGGGCCCATCACTGACGCCGGCACACGGGCGCTTCTGGCGGTGCGCGGCGAGCGGCCCGACGGCGGGCATGGCAGCAGCTGAGCCGCCCGCGCGGCCCCCGGCCATCCTTTACGTCGACACCTCCGCGCTGCTCAAGCTGCTCGTACGCGAGGCAGAGTCGGCTGCGATCGAGCGCGAGCTTCTGAAGTGGAGGGAACTCGCGACCAGCGTTATCGCGGAAGTCGAGTTGCCGCGCGCTGTGTCGCGCGCCCGTGAGGAGCGGGCCGATGCGGTGATCGATGGCAGCCTGGTACTGCGAGGAGTGCTTTCCTCGGCCGCGATCGTTTCGCTCAGCGAGGGCGTCGTCGCCGCGGCGCGCAAGGTGAAGCCGGTACATGTCGGCGCGCTCGATGCCATCCACATCGCCAGCGCACTCAGCCTCGGCGAGCAGCTTGCAGGCGTGGCAACCTACGACAAGCGCATGCAGGACGCCCTCGAGCCCCTCGGGGTCCGCGTGATCGCGCCCGAGGAGGCCGCTCGGGATGCGCCAGCAGCCGATACATCTCCATCGACCGCTCGTGACAACGAGGCAACCGAGTAGCCGCAGGACGATCAAGTCCACGCCGTCGATCTCCTCGCCGACAGGCCGCCGTACGCCGCGCCCGGAGGGAACCGCCAGAGTCGCTACGCGGCGCTTGCCAAGACGTAACGTCCCCTCGCAACCCGAACAGCGACGACGCGGTGGGCGATGCCCCGGCCTGTCAACGTCACGTCGAACGGGCGGCCGCCGAGGTGCGACAGCAGCGCCCGGTTCTGAGTTGAGAGCCTTGCGCGGACTACCGTGCTCGCGCCAGGCGCAAGCGCGAAGAGCACGTTGGCGAGCTTTACTCTGAGGGTGCGTCTGGACACCGTCCGCACGCTGCCGCGCCGCGCGATGAGTTCCTCTCGCACTGTGACGGTCACCTCGGCGTTGCCGGCGCAGACTCCCCCTCCTTCGCGGTCGCAGACGAGCACGAGCGAGATGGCGCCGCCTCCGAGGGTGACGGCCCGACTGCTGGCGATGCCGGCCAGGGTGGGTGCCGCGACGGTGCCGGCCGGCGGGGCGGGCGAGGGCCGTGGGGCGGGCGCGAGCGCCTGCGCCCACCCACTCACCCAGGCGGAGACCGCGTCGGCGCGTGTGAACACGGAGGGGCTGGTGGTGGCGCATTCGTTGTACACGTGAGTTGCGACACCGACCTGCACCAGGCCCCCCACAGCTGAAGGTTCTGGCACGAGCAGCGGGCCGCCGCTGTCCCCGTTGCACGCGCCCGTCTGGCGCTCGGGCGGGTCGATCGTGCAGGTCTCGCTCGCCGGGCTGAACGGTGACGCTTCGCGTTCGCACCACTGTGGGCGCTGCAGGACCGTCGGCGCCCACTGCAGCCGTTCGACCGGAGTGTCCTGTTTGGAGTGCGTCTCACCCCACCCGGCCAGCAGCGCCGCCGTGCCCGCGGGCGGGCTCGAGGCGAGCGCGACGGCCGGCGCCGTGGTGGGGGTGGAGAGCTGCAGCAGCGCGACGTCCCCGACGTCGGTGTGACGGTCGAAGCAGGGACAGGCGATCACCCTGGTGACGCCTGACACCTGCCTTTCCGTTTCGGGAGCGGCCCAGTCAACGTTGCCGGTCGTGACGCGGTAGCCCGAGGCTTCGTTGACGACGCCGGTCTGCACGTTCTCGGCGCAGTGGCCGGCCGTGAGGATCAGGTTTGGCGCGACGACCGTCCCCGAGCACTGCCCCACGGTGGTGCCACGAAAGTCGAGCACGTAGGCCATCCACGGGAACGTTGGCCGCGATCACGTAATCGTCCTCAGATCTGATCACGGAAATTCCCCACCTTTGAGTGCGTAGCGGCGGTCGTCCGCGGAGCCGAGCCGTAGGCGAGGCGTAGTGGGCGACCGCCGGCGCGGTTCTGTCGGGGGCTCCCTCCAGGGTCGCGGGTGTTGATGCCTGCGATTTGGAAGGGAGCCTTTGGGGATGCTGAGCAAGGAGGACGATGTGGAGATTCATGCGTTGGCGGGCCGCGGCTGGTCGGTGTCGGCGATCGCTCGTCATACGGGCCGGGATCGCAAGACGGTCCGCAAGTATCTGAACGGTGGCGGGCCCTCGCGCGAGGCGGCCGCGAGCTGCGTTGAGCCCTACCGGGGGTACCTGGCCACGCGGTTCGCTGATGACGCGCATGTCGAGGGGACGGTGCTCTACCGCGAGGTGCTCGATCTCGGGTTCGACCGCTCGTATGTGACGTTCGTCAGGGAGCTGCGGACGCTCGGTTTGCGCCCGCGGTGTGAGGCGTGCCGCACGGGTGGGCACGGAGTGACGACGGTGATCGCTCATGAGCCGGGCGAGGAGATCCAGTGGGATTGGCTTGAGTTGCGCGAGACGCCGTGGGGTGAGCCGGCGTATGTGCTCGTCGGTGCGCTGTCGTTCTCCGGTCGCTGCCGCGGGGTGATTTGCGAGGGGCAGACCTTCGCGCACCTGGTCGAGGCGATCGACGGGGTGCTGCGCCGCTTGGGTGGTAGCGCGCGTGCGTGGCGGACAGACCGGATGGCGACAGTCGTGCACCCGGGAACGGATCGGATTACCGCGCCGTTCGCGCAGCTCGCCAAGCACTACCGGGTGCAGGTCTGGGTCTGCCCAGCACGCCGGCCGCAGCGCAAGGGTGTCGTGGAGGCCGCGATCAAATACATCACGCGCTCGTGGTGGCGCACCGCGCCGGTCGCGAACCTGGGGCAAGCGCAGGCTGACCTGGACCGCTGGGCGAATGCGGTCTCAGACCGCCGCAAACGCCGAGGGCAGACGATCGCCGAGCTCGCCACCGCAGAGCATCTGCTCGGGCTGCCCGCGGTGGGGTTCCCGGCGCTGCTGGAGGCCGAGCGCGTCGTCGCGCGAACGGCCATGGTCGCGTTTGAGGGCAACCGCTACAGCGTTCCGCCGGGGCTGGTCGGTCAGGGCGTCACCGTGCGTGTCAGGCTCGGTGAGCTGCACCTGGAGATCATCTCCAAGGCCAACAGGCGCGTCGCGCGCCACAGGCGGGCCCCTGCTGGCGCGGGGCAGGTCCTGCAGACCCCAGAGCACGCGCGCCTCTTGGAGGCCGCGGTGCTCGATGCGTTCACGACGGCCAAGCCGTGCCGGCGCAAGCAGAACCGTCCTCCCAGCCAGGCAGCACTCGCGGAGGCCGCCCAGCTGCGCGGTGAACGCCAGGGCACGGTAGTCGACCTCGATGAGTACGCACGGATCGCGAGGGTCGCCGGGCGATGAACAAGCACGCCACCTACCAGCAGCTACGCGGCCACCTGGCCTACCTGAAGCTCGCCGCCGCCGCGGAGCATCTACCCGTCGCGCTCGAGCAGGCCGAGAAGACCAAGCCCGGCTACACCCAGTTCCTCACGGACTTGCTCGCAGTCGAGGTCACCGCGACCGAGGAGCGCCGCCTCCACGGCCGGCTTCGCCTCGCGGGGTTCCCGTCCACCAAGACACTCGATGAGTTCGACTTCACCGCCCAGCCAGCACTGGACCGCCGCCTCGTCGAAGAGCTCGCGACCCTGCGGTTCATCGAGGAGAAAGCCAACGCGCTCCTGATCGGGCCACCCGGCGTCGGCAAGACGATGCTCGCCATAGCGATCGGCCTGAAGGCCGTGCACGCCGGCTACCGCGTCTACTACACTACCGCCGCGGACCTCGTCGCCAGGACCGCCAGAGCCGCCATCGACGGTCGCTGGCAGACCACGATGCGCTTCTGGAACGGCCCCCAGCTTCTCGTGATCGACGAGCTTGGCTATCTGCCGATGCCCGGCGAGGCCGCCAGCCACCTCTTCCAAGTCATCAGCCGCCGCTACGAGCACGGCTCGATCATCCTCACCACCAACCGCGGGATCGCCAGCTGGGGCGAGATCTTCGAGGACACCACCGTCGCCGCCGCGATCCTCGACCGCCTCCTACACCACGCCACCGTCCTACAAATCGACGGCGAGAGCTACCGCATGCGCGGCCACCGCGCCCGCCTCCAACAACTACGCGCCGGCCTCAACCAGGGTGGGGAAAAACCGTGATCGCAACTGAGGAATTTCGATGATCGTTGACAACGTGCCGGGTGCCGCAGAGTGACCGCCGACGACCGCGACGTGCCCGCTGTAGCGCTGCCGCGCACGGGGGGCGCCGCCACTCGCACCCGCGGCCGACGGCACGGCGACGGTGGCCACGAGGGCGGCGAGGGCGAGAGCGGCACGCACCGCGTCAGTGCGGCTGGGGCACGATGCGGATGTACGGCTTGGGCGTCCGCCAGCCGGCGGGGTAGGTCGCTTTGGCCTCCTCGTCGGAGACCGACCCGGCGATGATGACGTCCTCCCCCGGCTGCCAGTTGACCGGTGTAGCCACCTTGTGGCCGGCCGTCAGCTGCAGCGAGTCGATCACCCGCAGCACCTCGTCGAAGTTGCGGCCGGTCGTCATCGGGTAGACGAGGATCAGCTTGACCTTCTTGTCGGGGCCGATCACGAACACGTTGCGCACCGTCTGGTTGTCGGCCGGGGTTCGTGCGTCGGAGTCGCCCGAGGTCGCCGCCGGAAGCATCCCGTACAGCTTCGAGACGGCGAAGTCCCCGTCGCCGATGATCGGGTAGTTCGGCGCGGTGCCCTGGGTCTCCTCGATGTCGGAGGCCCACTGCGCGTGCTTGCCCGTCTGGTCCACGGACAGGCCGATGATCTTCACGCCGCGACGGTCGAACTCGGGCTTGATCTTCGCCATGTAACCGAGCTCCGTGGTGCACACCGGGGTGAAGTCCTTCGGGTGGGAGAACAGCACCCCCCACGAGTCGCCGAGCCAGTCGTGAAATTTGATGCGACCCTCGGTGGTGTCCGCCTCGAAGTCGGGGGCCGTGTCGCCGAGCTGCAGAGTCATGCGTTCGTTTCCTTTCAGTCCGCGCTGGCCGTGGGCCTGCAAAGACCCTAAAGTTGATTGTCATTACATAGAATAGCCGACCCCCCAACGGTCTCCGGATCGGGCGTGTGGGCGCCAGTCAAGCGACTGACTCAGGCACCCGCGCGTAGCCCAGCCACTCCCGTCAGGCGCCGGCGCGTCACCCTCCGCTCGCGTGGCGCAAGGACCGGTAGCCTCAGGCGTCGCGCACGCTCACCGCGAAGGTGGCGCGGTAGCGCCCGCCGGGCTCCAGCACGCGCAGGCCGACGCCCGAGCGCAGAGCGTTGGCGGGGGCGGTCATCGGCTCGAAGCAGAGCAGCTGCCGGGCGGGCGGGGCGTACACCTGCGCGCAGGGGTAGCCCTCGAGGAACTGGAGCTCCAGGCGGCGTCCACCGGCTGTGAGCGCGAAACGGGCGGGCTGGGCGAGGGAGTCGTACCCGTCGTCGAACCCGCGCTGCGCGAGCTCGAAGGTCTGGGCGGGGAGCGTCCGCTCGGGGCCCGTCGGGATCTGGTGGTCGTCGAGCGCCAGGTGGCGCATCGCTGGCAGCTCGACCTGCCAGCGCTCACGCGGGGCGCCCGGCGGGGAGAGGTAGGGGTGAAAGCCGAAGGCCACCGGCACGGGGTCCTCGCCGCACGCGTCCACCGTCACCGCGATCTCGAGCCGCCCGCCGGCGAGGCGCGCCTCGTAGCGGAGGTCGTGGCGGAAGGGAAACACCTCGAACAGGTCGGGCTGCGCCTCGCTCCAGCGCAGCACCGCCGCAAGCGACTGCCCGCCGGGCGTGGGCTCGCTGAGCAACTCCCACTGCAGCCGCCCGCCGATCACTCCGTGGATCGGCAGGCCGTTGTCGTCGAGCGCGACCCGGGTCGGGTCGTGGGGGACCGCGACAGTGCGCCCGGCGACGGTGTAGTCGAAGCCGGCGAGCCGGTTGGCCCAGGGGTAGAGCAGCGGGACGCCCATCGTCTTGCCGCGCTCGAGGTAGGCGTCCACGCCGGCGTTCTGCGTCAGCAGCTCCTCGCCGCGGTGGCACAGCGAGCAGCAGAGCTGCCCGGCGCCGGGCAGGAACGTGGCTTCCAGGGACGCCTGCTCGTCGCGCAGGGTCACGGGGGTGAGCTCGGCGGCGGTCATGAGAAGCGGCCCTGCGGCGTCACACTCGCGAGCTCGGGAGCGGTCATGAGAGGCAGCCCTGCAACGTCACACATGCGAGCTCGGCGACACTCATGGAGTCAAGGCTACCGGGGCACGTCTCCGAGTTCGCCCACGAGGCCGCCGATGAGCTCGCGGGCCTCGGGATTGGTCTCCATGGAGCGGATCAGCACGGAGAGCACCACGCCGAGCAACGCAGGAGACAGGGCCTGCGGGTCGGCGAGTTTGAGCATCGCGAAGCCCACCCCGAGGCCAAGCATCACGTTGGCGAACTGCTCGGCGACCTCCGGGGGCGCCTCCACGCCGGCGTCGGCGGCGCTGTCGACGGAGAAGCGCGTGAAGGTGGCGCGCAGCTCCCCCAGCGCCTCGGCCAGGCGCAGCCGCAGGGGCTCGTCGCGCTGAGCGTGGGTCCACAGCTCTACGAACAGGCGGAAGCGGTCGGGACTCTGCTGCAAGCGGTCCATCCAGCGGTCGCTGCCGGCGAGCGGACGCTCCCACGTGACGCGATCGCGGTCGAACAGCTCCAGCTGTTCGGCGACCTGCCCGGCGAGGTGCTCCTCCACGAGCGCGAGCAGCAGGTTCTCCTTGCTGCCGAAGTGCGCGTACACAGCGCCCTTGGTGAAGCCGGCCTCGGAGGCGACCTCTTCGAGCGTGGCCCCGGCGAAGCCGCGGCGCGCGTAAACCTGCGCGGCGGCCTCCAGCAGCCGCGCCCGCGTCTGGGCCTTGCGCGCGCTGCGGTCGAATTGGCCGCGCGGCATCAACCCTCCCCGGTCGACCGGACCAAGGGGGGCGCATAACGCCGCCGACCGAGCCTGCGTGCGAGGTCCCCGGACGAACTTGTCGAGCACGCGTCGTGCGGGCGGTCGGGGCTCCGCCAGCTCGGTGTCGGCAGTCCACGTGACAAATACTTATAAGTAGATATAAGTAGATATACTCATCGGTACCCAACGCTAGCAAGGAGCGACCGCCATGCAGAACCACCTGCCCCCCGGCCCGCGTATGCCGACAGCGTTGCAGACGCTCGGCTTTTGGAGTCGCCCCACCGCCTTTCTTGAGCGCGCTCGGGCGCGCTACGGCAGCCGCTTCACGATCCGCCTGTTCGGAGCGCCGCCGTTCGTGATGATCTCCGACCCCGAGCAGATCAGGGAAGTGTTCCAGGCGCCCCCGGACGTGCTGCACCCGGGCGAGGGAGCGAACATCCTCGAACCGATCGTGGGGCCCCACTCGATGATCCTGCTCGACGAGGCCCCCCACCTGGAGCAGCGCAAGCTGATGTTGCCCGCCTTCCACGGCGAGCGGATGCAGCGCCTGGAGGGGCTGATGGCCGAGCTGGCCGAGCGCGAGGTCGACTCGTGGCCGTCGGGGGAGACGATCGCACTGCACCCCCGCCTGCAGCGGCTGACGCTCGAGATCATCCTGCGCGCGGTCTTCGGCCTGGAGCAGGGCGCCCAGCTGGACGAGCTGCGCGAGCTGCTGACGGAGGTACTCGCGTTCAGCGAAAGCCCCCTCTCGCTGCTGCCGCCGCTACCGCGCGTGCTGGCCAAGTGGGGGCCGTCGGCCCGCCTGGAGCGGCTGAGCGCGAGGGTCGACGAGCTGATCTTCGCGCTGATTGAGGAGCGCCGGCGCGCAACCGGCGACGGTGGGGACGTGCTCGCGCTGCTACTCGACGCCGAGCACGAGGACGGCTCGCCGATGAGCCCCCCGAGCTGCGCGACGAGCTGATGACCGCGCTCGTCGCCGGCCACGAGACGACGGCCTCCCAGCTGGCGTGGGCGTTCGAGCGCCTGGCCCGCGAGCCGGCCGTCGTGGAGCGCCTGCGCGAGGAGCTCGACGGGGACTCCGAGGAGTACTTGACGGCCACCGTCAACGAGGTCCTGCGCCACCGCCCGGTGCTGCCCAACGTGGAGCCCCGCCTGGTCAAGCGGCCCGTGACGATCGGCGGCGTCGAGCTACCCGCCCGGAGTGTCGTTGGTCGCCAACGCCTACCTCGTCCACCACGACCCCGCGATCTACCCCGACCCGTACGCGTTCTGCCCGGAGCGCTTCCTCGAGCGCGAGGGCGGTCGGGCGCCGGGCACGTACACGTGGATCCCATTCGGGGGCGGCCGGCGCCGCTGCCTGGGCGCAAGCTTTGCCACGCTGGAGATGCGGCTGGTGCTGCGCGCAGTGGTGGGGCGCTTGCGAGCTGCACCCCGCCGGCGGGCGCGCCGAGGCCACCCGCAGGCGGAGCATCACGATCAGCCCCGCGCGCGGCTGCGAAGTGGTCGTGCGCGAGCGCGCGGGCGTCAAGGCACCCTCTGCGCAGCCCTCCACACCCGTGGCAGCGCCGCTCGCTGCCTAATCAACTTCGCGCGTCGGAGCCTCGCCCCAGAGCTGTTCGAGGCGGTAGAACTCGCGCGTAGCAGGGGTGAAAAGGTGAACCACCACGTCGAGGTAGTCCATCAGCACCCACTGCGCGCGACCGACGCCTTCCACGCGACGGGGTAGGACGCCGTGCTCGTGCTTGACGCCCGCGTGGATCGCGTCGTGGATCGCCTTCACCTGGCGGTCGGTGTTGCCGGAGCAGATCACGAAGTAGTCGGTGTAGCCGACCAGCCCGCGCATGTCGAGCTCGAGCACGTCGTGGGCCTTCTTCTCCAGGGCGAACCGCGCAATCTCCGCGGCGAGCTCGGTGGAGGGGATTTGGATTTGGGCGGTGGGGCTCACGGCGCGGGCGCCTCAGCGAGGGCGGTGCGGTAGAGGCCGTGTGCGGCGATGTACGAGGCCACGGCGGACCCCACGAGCTCATCGACAGACAGCCCACGGTGGACGCGGTCGCGGATGAGGGAGGAGGAGACGTCGCACGTGGGCATGGTCAGGAAGGTGACTGCGAGCGAGTGGCTCCGCTCGCCGGGGCGTCCCGCGAGCGCCGGGGACAGCGCGGCAAGCGCCTCGCGCACCTCCTCGGACCCTGTGCCAAGGCGCAGCGCAACGGCGAAGCGAGCGAGCGCGCCCAGCGCGTGGGACTCTCGCCAGGAGGGCAGAGTGCGGGCGACGTCCGCTCCGAGGATGAACGTGAGCTCGTGGTCGGGGTGGGCCGCATGGAGAGCTCTCAGAGTATCCACCGTGTACGACGGGCCGTCGCGCCCAAGCTCCAGAGCACTGGCGACGACCCCCTCGACGTCGGCGGCGACCAGGCGGCACATCTCCAGACGGTGCTCCGGGCGGGCGGGATTCGGTTCCTCCTCCACAGGCTTGCCCGGGGAGAGGCGAGCGGGCATCAGTAGCACCCGCTCCAGGCCGAGCTCCTCCCGGGCGTGGCGGGCGAGCGCGAGGTGCCCGACGTGCGGCGGGTTGAAGGTCCCGCCGAGCACGCCGAGGCGACCCACAGGCGGCTCAGGGCCTATCCCGATTGGGGCGTGCGGCTGGGGCGGTCGAGGGTCGAGCGAGGCGAGGACGCAAGGGCGAAGGCGTGGTGGGTCCACGGCGAGCCCGAGGACAAAGCCTCGCGAAGGCCATCGGCCGTATCCAGACGTGCGGGCCAAGAGGGATAGGCCCTTAGGCGCGGACGTGCCCGTCGCCCTCGACGAGGTACTTGAACGTGCACAGCTCGCGCAGGCCGATGGGGCCGCGGGCGTGGAGCTTCTGGGTGGAGTTGCCGATCTCCGCGCCCATCCCGAACTCCCCCCCGTCGGTGAAGCGGGTGGAGGCGTTGACGTACACGCACGCGGCGTCCACCCCCAGCTGGAAGGCGCGCGCGGCGGCGGTGTCGCGCGTGAGGATCGCCTCGGAGTGGCCGGAGCCGTAGCGGCCGATGTGCTCGACGGCCTCCTCCAGGGAGTCCACCACGCGGACGGCGAGTGTCAGCGCGAGGTACTCGGTCGCCCAGTCCTCCTCGCCGGCGGGCTCCACGACGACGGCCAGCTCCCGCGGAGAGCGCTCCGCGGCGAGCGTCTCCCGACCCACCTGCGCGCTCGCGAGCACCCGGGCGTCCCCGCGCACCAGCACGCCGGCGTCGCCGAGCGCGAGCAGGATCGCCGGCAGGAACTGGGGCGCGACGTCGCTGTGCACGAGCAGCGTCTCCGCGGCGTTGCACACGCCGGGGCGCTGCACCTTGGCGTTGAGCACGACCCGGCGCGCGGCGTCGAGGTCCGCGGAGGCGTCCACGTACACGTGGCAGTTGCCCGACGCGGCGTAGATCACGGGCACCGTCGCGACGGCCTTGAGCGCCGCCTTCAGCCCCTCCCCCCCGCGCGGAATGATGAGGTCGACGGTGTCAGTCTGCGTGGCGAGCTCGGCGAGCTCCTCGCGCCCGCCGCCCGCGACGAGGTTCACGCAGCCCATGGGCAGCCCCGCGGCGAGCGCGGCCTCGGAGACGACCGCGGCGAGCACCGCGTTGGAGTGCGCCGCCGTGGAGGACCCGCGCAGCAGCACCGCGTTGCCGGCCTTCAGGCACAGCGCGGCGGCGTCGACGGTGACGTTGGGGCGTGCCTCGTACACGACCGCGATCACCCCGAGCGGCACGCGCACCTTGCGCACGTCCAGGCCGGAGGGCAGTCGCCGACCGTCGATCACCTCCCCCACGGGGTCGGGCAGCGCGGCGATCTGCCGGACGGCGGCCGCGATCGCGGCGATGCGCCCCGGGTCGAGCGCGAGGCGGTCGAGCAGCGCGTCGCCGATCTCGGCCTCGCGCCCGGCCTGCAGGTCGAGCTCGTTGGCGGCGAGAATCTCCGAGGTGCGCTCGTGCAGCGCCTCCGCGAGAGCACCCAGCGCGGCGTCCTTGAGGGTGCTCTCCACAGTGGCGAGCTGTCGGGCCGCTCGCCGGGCGGCAGCGCAGAGCTCGGGGACGGAGGTGGTGGCGACAGCGGCCATTGCTCAACAGGGTACGACAGCCACGTCCCGCGAGCACATACCACGCACGCCGCTCCAGACCCCCCCTGTGGGGGTCTTAATCAATTCTTTCAAGCCCCTATATAGGCTCCAAAAAGCTCATCACCACACCCCCCCAGGAGCATCGCAGGGCGATCCCCGGGACCACTGAGGGTCCAAAAGGTTCATCGCCACACCCCCGGGCGTGCGTGCAGCCCACCGCTGCCGGGAAGCATCCAAAGGCAAACACCACCTACGCCAGCACCAGCTGGTCGCGGTGCACGGCCTCCTCGCTCGCGTGCGGCAGGATCTCCCGCACCGCCTCGGACTGCAGGCCCTGCGCGCGGCGCAGCTCCGCGGCGGTGTAGTTGCAGAGGCCCTTCGCGAGGACCGTGCCGGCGGGGTCAGCGATCTCAACGGCGTCCCCCGCGTCGAACGCGCCGCGCACCTCGACGACTCCCACCGGCAGCAGGCTCGTACCACGCTCGCGCAGCGCCCGCGCCGCGCCCTCGTCGACCACGAGCGTGCCGCGGGCGGGCTTGGCGTAGCGCAGCCACAGCTTGAACGAGGAGTGGCGGGCACCCCCGGGGTGAAAGCGAGTGCCCTCGGCCTCGCCGGCGAGCACGGCCTCCAGGGCACCGGGGCGCACGCCCGAGCAGATCACCGCGGGGATCCCAGCGGCGCCGGCCACCTCGGCGGCGAGCACCTTCGAGCGCATCCCCCCGGAGCCGAGCGGCGAGGTGGAGTCGCCGATCTCGAGCGCGTCGAGCTCCGCGAGGTCGTGCACGTCGCGGACCAGCCGCGCGCCCGGGTCGCCGCGTGGGTCGGCGGTGAAAAGGCCGTCGAGGTCGGTCAGCAGCACGAGCAGCTGCGCAGCCACGAGCACCGCGAGGTGCGCGGCGAGGAAGTCGTTGTCCCCGAAAGAGATCTCGTCGGTCGCCGTGGTGTCGTTCTCGTTGGCCACGGGCACCACACCCCAGTCGAGCAGCTGGCGCAGGGTGTGGCGGGCGTTGAGGTACTGCGCGCGCCCGGCGACGTCCCCGGCGGTGAGCAGCACCTGCGCGGAGGTCACCCCGCGTGCCCGCAGCAGCTCGTCGTAGACCCGGTACACCTTGCCCTGCCCCACCGCGGAGGCCGCCTGCAACTCGGGGATCGCAGCCGGGCGGGCGGGCAACCCCATCACGCGCACCCCCCGTGCAATCGCCCCCGAGGAGACCACCACGCACTCCTCGCCCGCGGCGTGCAGCGCGGCGACGATGTCACAGACACGCCCGAGCACCTCCTCGCGCAGCTCGCCGTCCTCGCGAGCGACGATGGACGAGCCCAGCTTGATAACGACCGTTCGCATTTCCCGGGAGCGTAGACCTATGCTTCCCCGTCGTGACCCTCAAGACGTGGACCGCGGTCGACCGCTATATCTGCGAGCACCTCCTCCCTGAGGACCTCGTGCTCGACGCCGCGCTGCAGGCGAGCGACGCCGCGGGTCTCCCGCCGATCGCGATCACCCCGAACCAGGGCCGGCTGATGGAGCTGCTGGCGCGGGTCCACGGCGCGCGGCGCATCCTCGAGCTCGGGACCCTCGGTGGCTACTCCACGATCTGGCTCGCCCGCGCGCTCCCGCCCGACGGGCGCCTTGTGACGCTCGAGGCCGACCCCCACTTCGCCGAGGTTGCACGGGCGAACATCGCGCACGCCGGCCTCGCGGGCGTCGTGGAGCTGCGCGTGGGCGCAGCGCTTGAGACCCTCCCGGAGCTGGCCGCCGCGGGGGAGTGCTTCGACCTGATCTTCATCGACGCCGACAAGCGCAACAACCCGGGTTACCTGGATTGGTCGCTGAAGCTCTCCCGTCCCGGGACCCTGATCGTCGCCGACAACGTCGTGCGCGACGGAGCGATCCTCGACGCCGACGCCGAGGACCCGCTAGGCGGGAAGGGCAGTGTGCAGGGCATCCGACGCTTCTACGAACTCCTTGCCGCCGAGCCCCGTCTCGACGCGACGGCGATCCAGACGGTCGGCGCCAAGGGTTACGACGGGTTCGCCCTCGCGCTCGTCACCGGCGAGCGCTAGCTGTAGTTCCTAGCCAGGTTCGTCAGCTGGTGTAGACGGGTTCCGGGTGGCTTGTGGCCGAGCGAGCCGTGTGGTCTGTTGAAGTTGTAGTGGGTCAGCCAGCCGGGGAGCGCTGCGGTGCGCTCGGCTGAGCTGCCGTAGATTGCGCCGTATGCCCACTTGTGGGTGAGTGTTTGGATGAAGCGCTCTGCCTTGCCGTTGGTGCGAGGCCGATAGGGTCGGGTGAAGAGATGGCGGATCTGGAGTTCTGCCAGCGCAAGCGCGTGCACGTTTGAGCGGTAGCAAGAGCCGTTGTCAGAAAGCACGCGCTCGACAGTGATGCCGAAGCTCGAGAACCAGGCGACCGCTCGTTGCAAGAAGGCGCTAGCGGTTGCTCCTCGCTCGTCGGCGAGTACCTCCGCGTAGGCCAGGCGTGTAGCGTCGTCAACGGCCACGTGGACGAACTCCCAGCCAGTGGCGCCCAATCGCCTGGGGCCCACCCGGAACTGGCTGCCACGATGGCCCGTGACCCGATGGCCGGCTCCGCGGATGCTGATCCGCCCGAGCTTCTTGACATCGAGATGCACGAGCTCGCCCGGGCGCTTGCGCTCGTAGCGGTTGGCCGGCTCAGGCGGTAAGAGCCTTGAGCGCTTGCCCAGCCCGATCCGACGCAGGACAGCCGAGACGGTGGACAGTGCCATCATGAGCACCTCTGCAATCTCCGCGGCAGTCATGTGCAGACGCCGGAGCACTTCGATCGCCTGAACTCGATCAGCCGGCGTGCGATGCGGGATGCTCTTCGGCGCCGAGGAACGATCACTCAATCCTTCAACGCCCTCTTCACGCCATCGCTTAAGCCAGCGATAGGCAGTGCGCTCTGAGACGCCTGCAGCCTCAGCGGCCACCGCGACAGGCCAAGACTGCTCACTCACTCGATCGACGAGCAGCCGCCTGCTGTTCGGACAGGTGCGGGCATTACCGTGCAGCTTCATCCGGTGTCCTCCTTGGGTCTGGGGGCTTCAGCACCGCCCAGCCTCCAAGGAGGCCCGGATGTCTACTGACGAACGTACTTAGGAACTACAGCTAGCCGCGCGGCTTCATCGTTGCGGGGGCTTGGTCTCTCGCCGTGCGGACGCCCCAGGGCCGCTGCGAGGTCTACCTCAGCCGAGCGAGTCCATGATGTGCGGCACGGCCTGCTCGACCGGCAGCATCACCTTGGTGTCGTACTCGACCCACTGCGTGTAGTTCTGCAGGTTCCGGTACGCCGGCTCCACATCGTCGGACTCCGAGATCACCACGCCGTGGCTCCCGTCGGCTGCCACGTAGTGAGCTTTTGCACCGGGTCCCGCACCCGCTTTGGCGAAGACGCCCATCAACTCCCTAGTTTCGTCCTTGCTGAGGAACGGCTTCAGTTTGTACGTCGTGATGAAGATCATGCTCTCCTCCTCGTTGAGGTTTTGGTGACCCGTCGAATCCTGCGGTACTGAATCCTACGGCAAACCGAGGTCCTGCACCTCGCCGCCCAACCGGGCCGCGAGGGTGGGCGAGCCCGAGTAGCATCCCCGAGCATCGAGGCACGACCAAGGGGTCCTCGCGGGCCTCCCGCACCGCCAAGCGACGCCGCCCAGTGACCCCCACCCCCTCCCACGACGAGCCCGTCTTCATGATCACCGGCGCCTCGACGGGGATCGGCGCGGCCACGGCCCGCCTCGCGGCGCGCGAGGGCTACCGGCTGGTGCTCGCCGCGCGCTCGCGTGAGCGCCTGCAGGAACTGGCCGCGGAGCTCGGCGGCCCCGAGCAGGCGCTGCCCGTCGTCTGCGACGTGACGGAGTGGGCAGACCAGCAGCGCCTGGCGGCGGGCGCGCTGGAGGCGTTCGGGCGCATCGACGTGGTGCTCGCCAACGCCGGCTTCGGCGGCCCGCGGGGGTTTCTCGAGGACACGCCGGAGCACTGGCGCGAGATGATCCTGACCAACGTGTACGGCGCGGCGCTGACCCTGCGCGCGACGATCCCCGCTCTCACCGAGTCCCGCGGGCACCTGCTGCTGACCTCGAGCGTCGCCGGGCGGCGCGTGATCCCCGGCTCGCTGTACTCGTGCACCAAGCACGCGGTCACCGCGATGGGCGAGGCCGCCCGCCAGGACCTGCACGGCAGCGGCGTCCGCGTCACCGTGGTCGAGCCCGGCATGACCGACACCCCCTTCTTCGAGTCCCGCCCGACGAACCCCCTGGAGGCCGAGGACATCGCCCGCGGGGTTCTCTACGCGGTCTCCCAGCCCCCGCACGTCTCCGTCAACGAGATCCTGATCCGCCCCACCGCGCAGCAGGGGTAGCGAGCGGGACCCCGTGGCCTGAAGCGACCCGTCCCAGCGACGCTACTGCGCATCGGGCCACTCGGCGGCGCCCATCACCCCGTCGCCCTCCTCGGGCCTGGGACCGCCGACGGCGAGGAGATCCAGCCCGTCGGGGCCCGCCTCGAAGGCCCGCACGACCTCCGGCGCCACGCGCAGGATGTCCCACTGGCGCAGCTCGTGAACCTCGTCGTCGAGCAGCACCCGCCCCGACCCGGCGAGCACGACGTACGCCTCCTCCTGCTCGCGGTGGCTGTGCGCCATCGGACTGCGCAGGTTCGCCGAGTAGGTGAAGCGGCTGACCCCGAGGTCACGCGAGTCCAGGTGCTTGCGAGCGAACCGACCTTCGATCCCGGGAGCTCGCCCGGCCACGACGTCCTCGATCTCCTGCAGGTTGACGACGGTAAAGCTGGACACGGGGGGCCTCCTTGGGTGGGCGGACGGTGAGCTGCACCCAACATAGCTCGCACGCCGCCGGTCCTGCGCTCAGCCGCTGCGGCTGGCGGCCGCCGTGAAGGCTATACCTAAACGTATATACTGCAAGAGAAATGGAGGTCGCGACGACGATCCGCAGCGCGCGCCTGGCTGCCGGCCTCACGCAGCTGGAGCTCGCCGCTCGTGCGCGTACCGCGCAGCCGGCGATCGCGGCATACGAGTCGGGGGCCCGGGCCCCAAACCTCGGGACGTTGCGGCGGCTGCTCGGCGCGTGCGAACACGACGTAGAGGTGCTCGCCCGCCCTCGGGTGCGCCGCGGGGCGGCCTCGCTGGCGGAGCTCGGGCAGACGATTGAGGAGGACCTGGAGCACGGTCGAGAGCGCGACGCACTGCGGTTGCTGTTCGGGTTCGCGGACGATTTCAGGGCCTCCTCGCGCCCGGGGCGGATCGCGCTCCTTCAGGAGAAGCCTCCGCCCACCGGCGCTGCGCGCTTCGATGCGGCGCTCGCGGGCGTCGCGGAGTTGTTTGCGGCCGAGGGCACGCTCCCGGCGCCGGCGTGGGTCGAAGAGCCGGAGCGGTTCGTCGAGCCCTGGTGGTTCGTCGCCAGCCGGCCCGCCTTCCACGCCTACACGCTGGCCCACACGCCGGCCGTCATCGCCCGTCACGGGGTGTTCATGGCGCGCGAGGTGTTCGACCGTGCCTGAGCGCCACTTCACCCAAGCCAAGATCCTAGAGGCACTCCAAGCTCTCGGCGACGAGCTCACGCGCCGGGGCGTGCGTGGGCAGATCTTCATCGTCGGCGGCGCCGCGATGGCCCTCGCCTACTCGACGCGGCGGGTCACGAAGGACATCGACGCGGTGTTCGAGCCGAAGAGCGCCATCTACGCCGCCGCCGCAAGGTGGCCGACGAGCTCGGGCTGCCAGAGGACTGGCTGAACGACGCGGCCAAGGGCTTCATGCCCGGCGATGACGAGCACCCGCGCCCAGTCGCCGACATCCGCGGAATCGAAGTCACAACGGCCTCGCCCAGATATCTTCTAGCCATGAAGCTCATGGCGATGCGCTTCGGCGAGGACGACGAGGACATCGACGATCCTGCTGCGGGAGTGCGACCTGCACAGCGCACAGGAGGCGATCGACCTACTCAAGCACATGTACCCACTTCGGGAGCCGCCGCCGAAGACGCGCTTCTTTCTCGAAGAGTTGTTTGGCTCTGTGCGCAGTGCTTACGTGACCCTTGTCGCGCTCGTGGTCGCTGTGTTGATGCTCGCCCGGCCGGTCGCCGCGTCCGCAGTGCTCCCCGCCGGCCCCTCAAGCGTCGACGCCCCCGGCCTTCTCGCGGGGCCCGTCATCACCGACGCCGGCTTGGCCTGGGAGAGCTCGGACGGGATCGTGCTGACCAACTCCGCAGGCAGGTCGGCCGTGCTTGGGCCGCCCGACCCGCCCAACTGGGACAACTTCGTCGACCTGACCTGGTTCGGCCGTGACTGGTGGGCGCTCGCGCGCCCCTCGGGGGTGCTCGCCGGCCGGATCGGGGGGCCCCTGCACGAGCTGCCGCTGCTGGGTGGCTGCAACCCAGGGTCGACGAGTCCCACGCCTGGCGCCAGCGAGCGCAGTACGCCGTCTCAGGAGACCACCTGTACGCCGCGCTGCCCCACGGCTGCCTTGCGCGCCGGGCACGGTTCGGCGAGGTGCTCGCCATCAACCTGCGGTCACACCGCTGGCGCGTCCTTGCGCCCCTGCGGGGACACCCTCGATGTCATGGCGGCCTCCGGGCGGTACCTCGCGCTCGCCTACCGGCGAGGTCCGCGCTCCACCGCAGAGCAGCCGCTGCTCGTTCGCGTCTTGAACGCCGCGACAGGCGCCCTGGTCAACCAGATCAGGCCGCCACTGAACGTTGGTGGCCTCGGCCCGAACAGCGCGTCGGGCATCCAGGTCGACGACAACGGAGACGTGCTCGTCACCACCGGATGCTGCGGAGCCTCCCCGGGGCAACTGGCCCACGTCGCACAGCCCCTTGAGCGCATGGGCTGGTGGTGGGCGAGAGCCGGGTCAACGGTAGGGCAGGAAGCTCACCTCGGGCGCGACGCCGTGCTCTCCGACGGCCAGGTGGCGTTCCTATCCGCCGACGCCGGCGACCCCGAAAGCGCGACGATCGACGTGCGGAACCTGCTGGCCGCCACGACGAGGACGGTCGTGGCCTTCTCGGGCTCGGTGAGCCCCACCAGCCTGGCGCTGAGTGGCTCCGAGCTCGCCTGGGCGCAGCAGAGCACTGTCGTCAGCGTTGTCACCGGCCCGCTCCCCGGTGGCGGTGGGTTTGAGGAATGCAAAGACGTCCCGCTCAGTCCCGTCGAACTCGCAAGCCTGGACCTGCGCCACACCCCCTCCGCACCGGTTGTCGTCAACGGGGCCCCGATCCCGCCACAGTACGCCCACGAACCGCCGTGTATCGAGGCGTGAGGCCGCCGCCGGGCGCGATGCTACCTCCTCTTGCCCCTCCTGCTCCTGGCCCTACTCCCGTACCTCTTTCTCGCTGTCGCTTCGCACTTCGCGCGGTTCTTCTTGGGCTGCTTCTCGCACTGCCTCAGCGCCTTCGCCAGAAGTCGGGCGCGCGTTGGAGGTCGTGGCTTTGATTCTTCTTTCACTCCCAAAACACCCCCTTTTGGAGCTTCCGGGGTCACGTTGAGGGTGCCGGGCGTGGGTGGCCTTCGTTCCGCTTCTTCGCGGGCTTTCTTTTCTGCTTCTTCGCGTTCGTGGGCAATAGCGATAGCTTTGAGTTCTTCGGATCCTTTCTTCAGCGCAGCTTCCCGTTCCTTGATTTCCTGTTCTTTGGTTTCCAGTTCCTTGATTTCTCTCGCCCTGATTTCGCGTTCCTTTGCTTCTCTTTCTTTGCCTTCCTTCACTTCCGCTTCCTGTTTTTCCTTGACCTGCGCTTCGACCGTTCCAATGACCGTCTCCGTGCCGCCCGTCCTGTTGTAGGAGATCCGCATCGTCTGCGGCGCCTTGCCGCATTCGTTGGCAAAGACGATCGGTATTTCCGGGCCGCCTTCGAGCGCATCGGAGAACGTGCCCGACAGGGTTCCCGTCGTGGAGACGAACGTGTACTTCTGTCCGGGGTTGAGGACCGGGCAGCTGCCGCCTTCTGACGGTTTACCAGCTACCACAACGATCGGTCCCGCCAGTTCGACCGTGCCGTGGGAAACCAGCTGCGAATAATGAACGACCACGCAAAGCCACTCGCTCCCTCGGCAGGCGCAGCCGTAAGCCCACCGCTCCCCAACGCGACCCCTTCCCCGGCCAGCAGGTAGTCATCCCCATCGTCGAGTTGCATCGAGTTGACGGTCAAACCACCGAGGTCGTTCAAGGTCAGGTAGCAGGTGTCAGTCTCCGGCGCGGAGGCGCATTCGTTATTGGTCAAGTGGGGGAACGTCAGGGTTTCTATCGCCTGCGAAGAGGTCGGCGGGGTCCCTTCTGCCCAGTTCGCCCCGTTGGACCAATGGGCCGCGCTTTCGGTGCGTCCGGGAGAGCCACCGGCCCAAGTGAAGGAGGAGGCGTTTGCGGACGCCCCCGGCACCAACAACGCCTGTGAGAGCCCGACAAACGCAAGCACGCCCAGCGCGCGAGCCGCCCGCATCCAAGCCCTCGCACCGCTCGACTCGACCTCGCCCATCAGATCACGAAACGCCACCGCGCCACCTTTCCAATTTCGCCGACAACCGTCCGCCGGCCGGGGAACATATCACATGGTCGGATACATCTGCCCAACTAAACGTGCCCAGCGCCGTTTTCTTGCAGAGATCACCCTGGTGCCAAGCGCTGCGGTCTCTGTCGGGTGGTGTGTGGCGCGGTCTTCCCGGTAGCGGCGCCCCCAACGAACACGACCTCACACCACTCCCACTTCGCCTCGCCGCGACCTTGGTCCCGCTCTCGGGGGAGCGCTAGCGTTGGGTGCAGAGCGATAATCTGCCCTACCATGCCCAACCCCGGTCAACCAGGTGGCCGGCGTGAGCGCATTGCGCTCGTGCTCGCTGGCGGCGGGGCGCGGGGCGCGTACGAGGTCGGTGCGCTGGCCGTGCTGGCGCCGGCTCTTGAGGCGCGCGGCGAGACCCCAGACATCCTCGTCGGGACCAGCATCGGTGCACTCAACAGCGCGTTCTTCGCGGCTCGCGCACAGGAGTCGCTGGAGGCGACGGCCGCGGCCGGTCTCGATATGTGGCGTGAGCTTCGCTGGGGAGACGCGCTCCGTCCACTGGTCTCACCGTCCGAGCTTGGTCGTGTGCTGGGAGCGGTCGCGATGTTTGCCCGCCTGCCCGGCCCCGGCCTGCGCGGACTGCTCGACCCCTCGCCGCTGCGCGGCACGCTCGAGCGACTCGTCGAGTTCGAGCGGATCGCGCGCAACGTCGCCGATGGCGCGCTGACGGCCGCCGCTGTCGTCGCCACGGCCTACACCACGACGCGCAGCGTGGTCTTCCACCACGGCGGCCCCCCACTCGCACCCGACACGGTACGCGCGATCGACTACGTCGCGACCCCGCTCGCGCCCGAGCACGTGCTCGCCTCCGCGGCGATCCCGGGCGCATTCCCCGCAGTCGAGATCCGCCGGCCGCCTACGGCGGCGGGCTGGTACGGCGACGGAGGCGTGCGCCTCAACGCGCCGTTGAAGCCCGCACTCGAGCTGGGGGCCGAGCGCGTTGTCGTGATCGGGCTGAACTCCTCCGTGACGCCGGCCCAGCGCTCGACGCGACCGGACGCGCTCGACGGCCTCGCGCAGCTGCTCCAGGTCGTACTCGCCGACCAGCTCGCCGAAGACGTCGCGACACTCGCCGCCGTCAACGAGACGCTCACACCCTCGACCTCACCCGCCCGCAGCAAGGGCGCCGGCCGTGGACGCCGCCGAAGGATCCCCTACATCTTCATCGCGCCCACGGATCGCCTGGAGATCGGGCGCCTCGCCCGCGAGGTCTACAAGCGTCACTACGCCAGCCTCCGCGGTGTCGCACGCGACAGCAACCTCGCACTGCTCGGACGGGCCGTCAACGCCGAACGCAGCGCGATCCACGGCGAGCTGCTCAGCTACCTGTTCCTCGCGCGTGAGTTCCTCGACGAGCTGATCGCGCTCGGCGAACGCGACGCCCAACGCTGGCTCGACACCCGACACGACGCCGGCTCCTGGCAGATCGGCCGGCTCCCCGCCGGCCCGACAGGCCCGACGCCCGTTCACGGCCGGCGGTAGCCGGCGGACTCGTGCGCGACCCGGAGCGCCGCCGGCTCCTCGTAGCACAGCGATCACATTCTAGGGCTTTCTATGGACCTTCATCACTCGATAGAGAACCATAGACTTGCCCAAGACCGCCTCGTCAAGGCCCCAACCCGCCCGGTTACGACGCGACTCCGAGCCGCACCCTGTGGGCGCCGAGAGCTCGGGGAAGCGTATGACCGAGGGTTCGCGTGTGCAGAGGTCTCAGCCCAGATTGCCGACACGACCGAAGAGGCTGGCCTCGAATAGAGTTGCGCCCCATGAAGGCCGCGGTGATCTACGAGAACGGTGGCCCGGACGTCCTGCGCTACGAGGACGTACCCGATCCCGAGTGCCCCGAGGGCTGCGTGCTGATCGACGTCGAGGCGATCAGCATCGAGGGCGGGGACCTCCTGGCTCGCGCCTCCTCGCCGCCGCCGTCGGTCCCACACATCGTGGGATACCTCGCCGCGGGCACAGTCGTCAAGGTCGGCGCCAGCGTCGAGGATCCCGCAGTCGGCGACCGGATCGTGACCCTGAACGCAGCGGGCTCGCACGCTTCCAAGCGAGCTGTTCCCGCTATGTCTACTTGGCGGATACCCGACGGGTTGGACGCGGCTCACGCTGCGTGCGTCCCGGTCGCGCTCGGCACCGCCCAGGAGTGCCTGTTCACCGCCGGCAACCTCCAAGCCGGGCAAACGGCCCTGATCCACGCCGGAGCCGGAGGGGTCGGGATGGCCGCGATCCAACTCGCCAAGCAGGCCGGCGCGACCGTGATCTCGACCGCGTCGAGCGACGAGAAGCTCGAACGCCTGACGGAGTTCGGTCTCGACCACGGGATCGACTACACCAACGAAAACTTCCTCGAGCGAACACGAGAGCTGACCGACGGGCACGGCGCTGACGTGATCCTCGACTCGGTTGGCGGCCAGAACCTCATCGACAGCGTTGGTGCGCTTGCCTACGGTGGGACGCTCATCAGCGTTGGGGTGGCAGGCCGCGCCGGCTCGAACATCGAGGCGAGGGATCTGTGGGCGCAGAACAACACGCTACGCGGTGTCTTCCTCGGCGGGGCCTTGCTGAACGAGTACGCCCGTGTCTACACAATGATCACCGATTTATTCGAGCGAGTCGCGAATGGTGGGCTGCGCGTCGAAATCGACCGGACGTTCCAACTCGCCGAAGCCGCAGTTGCACACGCGTACATCGAGAGCCGCCAGGCATTCGGTCGCGTCGTGATGTCGCCGTAGACATCGCTTGGCTACTGGCTATTCGGCCTGCCCCGCCCGTTGTTTTAGCGGACATGCAACCCGGCGCGGGTGTGCCGCCTACACCGGGGCGTGGTCAGCGCCTGGAACGGCGGGCGCGGTCGGGGCGAGTATCGAGGGAGTGTCTCACCTCGATGCCCACGCCGGAAGACATCCTTGGACGGCTAGACGAACTGGTCATGGGATGAGACACTGCACCACGTTTGGGTGATGACTGCCGAGGGGACCGAGTGTGAGCGAGGACGTGGAGATGATGTCGATGGTCGCGGCTTGGCGGATGCACGCCCAGGAGCGCCCTGACAGCCCTGCGCTTACGGTGGGCGAGCAGACGGTGACCTGGGGGACGCTCGATTCCTCGACGAACCGGCTCGCTCGGGCCTACGCACAGCTCGGTGTCGGTGGGGGGGATTTTGTGTCGATCGGCTTGCCGACGAGCGTAGCGTTCGCAGAGTCGATGCTCGCGACGCTGAAGCTCGGTGCTGTGCCGCAGCCCGTTTCATCACGCCTGCCGGCCGGTGAGCTCGCACAAGTCATCGAGATCGCGCAGCCTAGGCTCGTCGTTGGTTTCGACCCTGCTGCACACCCTGGCCAGCAGGTTCTCGCGAGCAACCCGCCGATCGCCGAGCACGACGATCGACCGTTGCCCGAGAGAGTCGCACCCGCATACAAGGCGCCCACGTCCGGGGGTAGCACCGGACGACCGAAGATCATCCTCTCTGGCTCTCCGGCCGTGGTCCCAGTCGTTGAGGGTAGACCGTCGCCATTCGGTATCCCGCGCGACAGCGTCGTCATGTTCCCCAGCCCGCTGTACCACAACACGGCTGTCCTTGGCACTCTGCTCGGCCTGAGCGCTGGGAGTCACGTCGTGCTCGAGGAGCGCTTCGACGCCGAGCTGACACTCCGGTTGATCGACCGTCACCGAGTGACGTTCGGGCTTCTCGTTCCGACCCACATGAACAGGATCTGGCGGCTGCCCCCAGCCGTGCGCGAAAGCTACGACATCTCGAGCCTCGCCACCCTCCTCCATGGCGGCGGACCGTGTCCCGCGGAGCTCAAGCGGGCCTGGATCGACTGGCTCGGCCCCGATCGGATCATCGAGATGTACACCGCGACCGAGGCGGCAGCGCTGACCCTATGCAACGGAACCGAGTGGTTGCAGCGCCCGGGCACCGTCGGCCGCTGCGTCATTGGCGAGATGGCGGTCTTCGACGACGACGCCGTGGCGCTCGGAGCGGGGGAGGTGGGGATGATCTGGATGCGCCGCCCGTCAGGGGCCGATCGCACCTACCGCTACATAGGCGAGGAGTCCAAGGAACGCGATGACGGCTGGGACACGGCCGGCGATCTCGGGTGGATGGACGAGCAGGGTTATCTCTTCCTCGCGGACCGCCGAACCGACATGATCGTCTCGGGTGCCGCGAACGTCTACCCCGCCGAGGTCGAGGCCGCGTTGGCCACACACCCAAGCGTGATCGACTGCGTCACGATTGGACTACCCGACGAGGACCTCGGCCAGCGCGTGCACGCGATCGTCCAGACCGACACCGACGCTCTGGATGAGCAGGCCCTGCGCAAGCACCTCGCTGATCGGCTCGTGCGCTACAAGACACCACGAACATACGAGTTCACCACACTCCCCCTCCGCGACGACGCCGGCAAGGTCCGCCGCTCCGCGCTACGCGACGAACGCACATGATGGCAAGGCGCAGAGCGTCTGCCTCACCCACGCTCGCCTCTGGGACTCACCCGTGCTCGCCTCTCGGAGAGAGCAGGCACGCCAGTCTGCGAGATCAAGAGTTGCTCAAGGGACGATGAGGGGCCGTCCGGTGGCAAGGGCTTCCTCTTCAACCCCAATAGAGCCGCCCAGGTGGGACCAGCCTCAAAGCAACGGACCTTACGAGCTGGCGCTCGAGTACACCCCGACCCAAGCAAAGAGGCTCGTCGTGGCACCCGTGGTGCGCAGCATGTTCGGGTGCGTTTCAGGGTCAGCAATTGGCCCGCCCCACCAACTCGAGAGCCAGAGTCCGTGCCCCTTGCCGGCGTTCGTGGCCGCAGCCGCCGCGTTGACCTCCGCGAGCGTCAACCAGTAGGGCTCGCCCGTTGCCTGCCCGTAGGCCATCATCCACTGCATAAAGATCGCGTCGTACTCAGGCCCGTAGTTATATTCGTAGCCATATTTGTCGACGTGCTGCTCGGCCAGCGTGGCCGCCACTCGTCCCGCCTGAACGCAGTAGCCTTCTCCCTCCCCGTCCTGACACAGTAGGTACTGCGCGTAGATCAGGGGAGCCTGCACGTAGTCGTTCACCGATTCCGGCCGGTTGGGCATCTCAAGGTAGAGCTGGCGTTCGTCGTGGTTGTCGTTGGTGTTTGCCCAATCGGCATACATCTTCACGTCTTCCAGCTGCCAGCGTTCGTGGTCTTCGCCGTAGAGCAGAACGCCCAAAAGACTGTCGGACGCGAGAGCGGGTCCTGAGTGGTAGGGATGGCTGGTATTCCACCACATTCCCCCGCCGTCCTTGTCCCAGCCGCGGGCGGCGATGAAGTGAAACGCGCGCTGGGCGTCAAAGAGCCAACGGCGCTCGTGGGTGGCCTTGTAGGCGTTGAAGAACGCGAGCCCCTCCCAGCCGTTGTCGTCGAAGAACGCCTGAACATTTCCTGCACGGTCTCCCGGGTAAGGGGCGTAGCCGCCAAGCGCACCGTCCCAGTAGCGCTCGTTCGCACGCGCGAAACGGTTTACGAGCACTTGGTGAGCCGATGAGGGCGAAGCCATCTCGAGCGCGTCAGCGGTCTCGAATAGCGGCACCTCACCCCAAATAGTGACAAGTGGATAGGGCCCATTGGTGCAGCGGAGGTATTCGCAATACCAGGCGCCATGGCGCCAGTGCGAAGCCTGACTAACCCCAGCTTCGGCGAGCTGCTGGTAGGCGAGCCAACGCGGAGGCGGAAGTTCGACAGACGGTTGGCGCCACGGGGTAAGCGGCTGGAAGCCCCCAAGCCCGGTGTCGCTCGCGAGTGCCACTGACGCCACAGCCGCCGAAGACGCACGTCCGGCGCTCCCGTTCGCTCCCGCCGCCAGCGCCCCGCAGGCAAACGTTAGCCCGGCCACGGTGAACGTCACGGCAGCTGCCGTGAAGATCCCACAGCCCGATTTGTATACTGGCGGCTTACTCACCGTCTACCTCCCGACTCCCCCGGTTGGGAGTCATGACGCCTTGGCCAAGTGACGCAGCCTACCAGTGCGGCCAAAACGAAACCCGATCACCCGGCCTTCGAGCACATGCGCCTTGCTGTTGAGGCGCTCGCAACTGGCCTGGACCAGTCCGCACTCGACTGCAAGCGGCAGAGCCACACTTCGGCGTGGTGCACGAGAGCTGCCGAAGACGAGGTCCCTGCATGGCGCGAGCTGGTGCAGAGCGGCGCAGCTTTCACGCTGCCGAATCAGGAGATGCGGCTCTTGCGTGGCCCACTCGCGGCGATCGAGGAGTTCTACGAGCTCCACCGCCAGCCGTCCAACCTGTGGTGGCCCGAGGACCGCGCCTGGTGCGTGGGCACAGACGTCGACCTGATGAGCACCTACGTCGGCGGGAGCAGCGCATCCATCGGCGCAGTCCTCGCAGACGATCGACTCGAGTCCCTCCCGGTCTCCGTCGATCAGTCCGTCACATGGGAGTCGGACACGATTAATCCGCAGCCCGCGCCACCGTGAGCTCTCGACCACCCACCGCTACACCTCCCGCTTTGGCTGCACGGCCAAGCTCGCCAGCAGCGCAGCCAGTACGCCCGGTTGAAATGGCCGCTCCGCCGATCCGATGCAGTCCAGTACTCTACTTCAGGAGCGCTGTACTTAGAGCGCCTAACAAAAGGTAGGATTCGTTGTGGGGCTGTCGAAGTCCTGCGTCATGGCTAAACCTCTTCTTCCAGACGAGTTGTGGGCTCGGATCGAGCCGATCTTGCCGGAGCGCGAGCCGCAGATCACGGGGCGCCCTCGGGTACCCGACCGGCAGGCGTTGACGGGGGTCCTCTTCGTGTTGAAAACCGGGATTCCGTGGGAGGACCTGCCCCAGGAGATGAGCTGTGGGTCCGGGATGACCTGCTGGCGGCGCCTGCACGAATGGAGCGAAGCGGGCGTCTGGAACAGGCTGCACCAGGTGCTGCTGGACGAGCTGCAGGACGCCGGCCAGGTTGACTGGTCCCGCGCGGTCGTGGATAGCTCGCATGTGCGGGCCAAAGGGGGGGCGAGCAAACCGGGCCCTCGCCGGTCGACCGCTCCCGTCCTGGTAGCAAGCACCACCTGATCGTCGACGGCAGAGGCACCCCGCTGGCGTTCACGCTGACCGGCGCCAACCGCAACGACATCACGCAGCTCACCGAGCTGGTAGACCGCGTTCCACCGACCGGCCGCCACGGCAAGTTCCGCCCCCGGTGCCTCTACGCCGACCGGGCCTATGACTCCAGGCGCCACCGCCAAGAGTTGCGCGAACGCGGCATCACGCCCAAGATCGCCAAGCGCAACACCGGCCACGGCTCCGGCCTGGGACGCGAGCGCTGGATCGTGGAGCGCACTATCTCCTGGCTGCACGCCCACCGCTACCTCGCACGTCGCCACGCCCGCCGCGCCGACATCCACGAAGCCATGCTCACCCTCGCCTGCGCCAAGATCTGCCTCAAACAAGTCAACCACTTTTGTTAGGCACTCTTAGCGGGGGAATGTTTTTCCCACGACCTGCACCCCGGAGAACTGCGTAGAGCCCGGGCCGTGGATTACCAGGAACCAGAAGGCGAAGGTCGTGGCGCCGACCGCGGCTGTGACGGCGAAGATGCGCTCCAGAGCTCCCCGCCGCTGGTCGTACCCGCTGGCACGCCTGAGGATGACCCAGGCCCGGTCGATGTTGTGCATCGTCTGCAGGGCTCCGAAGAGCAACGCAAACAGGGCCGCGAAGGATGTCGCGATGCCGAGGCTGATGCTGCCGGTGAGGTAGTTCACGCGCGAGCCCACCCACAGGCAGGCGAGCGGGATCGGGCCCCAACAGAGCAGTCCGAGCGAGGTGGTCAGCGCCAACGCCAACCCCGCCAGGCATCGGTCGACGCACCGGCGTGCGGGGCCCCCACGCGGGAGCGGGTTACGGTAGCGCGTCGGCGCGGTACCCGGACGCCGACCCAGAAAAAGGCCTCCGTTCTCGCTCGGGTCGTTACGCATTGCCTCCCTTTCTCGCTGCGCTCCTGAAGCAGGTTACTCCTGGACCGCATCGTTGCCGCTCAGCCTAGTTGCGGATGCAGCTGGCCAGCCACGGGCTCGATCGGCTCATCCGCCACGCGCCTCAGTCTCAACAAGCGCACTAGCTCTCAACTAGCGTGGGGCGGCAAACAAGCAGCACCCAGGGGCGAATGCCTCGACGCTGCCGATCTTGGGAGGAAATCCCGGGAGGAAATCCTTCCCAAAAAGTGCTGATTTCCAGGCTTTTCATGGAAGCCCCCGGCAGGACTCGAACCTGCGACCCTCGGATTAGAAATCCCATGGCATGGGCGCGCATAGAGCGCAGATGGCTTGTATTCAAGCCACTCCTGAGCCATAGATCGGGCTGAGCCGGGCTGTTTGGGGAGGAAATTGGGGAGGAAAACGTCCGCCGGGCGCGCTACGGTTCCCAAGTCCCCCGCCGTCCACAAGGCGACCCCCGATCCGCGGCCCACGCAAGGCAGGAACCTCATGGCAACACGAACACTCGATCCACACGCCACGATCAGCGGCCACGTATGGCTGTACGAGGGCAAGCGCCGCAACACGTGGTGCGCGAAGTGGCGCGACCAGCACGGGCAGCACGAGAAGCGTCTCGGGCCGGCGTGGACCGGCAAGGGGCCACCCGTGCCTGGCTTCCTGCGCGAGCGCGACGCGCAGGAGCTGCTCGACGCGATCCTCGTCGATGCTCGCCGTGGGCAGCTGCAGCACGAGCGCACGGGCCTGACGTTCGCCGACGTCGCCGAGGAGTGGTTCGAGCGCGGGCGCTTCGAGCGCGACTGGTCGGCCAGCACCCAGGCCGACTATCGCTCGGTGCTCGACGCACACCTGCTACCGAAGTTCGGTCCGGAGCGCATCGAGACGATCGGCGCCGAAGAGATCGAACGCTGGCGCAACCACCTGGCCCATGACGACGCTCGCTCTCGCCGCACGGTCAACAAGATCGTCACCCAGCTGCACACGATCCTCCAGCACGCCGTCGACCACCACGCCCTGATCGCAAACCCCGCCGCGAAGGTCAAGCGGCTGCGTGAGACCTACGCCGCCTCGCGCTTCGACTTCTACTCCACCGAGGAGATCGGCAAGCTCGTGGCGACCGCCGCCGCGGGCGCCCATCGCGACCCCACGCGCCCCGCCATCAGCGACACCGAGAGCGCCCTGCGAGCCGCGGAGGACCTCCAGGACGCCGCTATCTACTTCCCGCGGAAAAAGTAGGGTGTTGGGGGGCTGGTTCCGTCCGGTCTGATCGCCAGAATGTCCTGCAAATGAGTGGGTTTCTGGTCGAAGGGGGTCGGTATGTTGACGTTGTCTGCGGGGCAGGCGGAGTGCTTGTGGGACGAGGCGTTGCCGGTCGAGGTCAGGGAGTTGCCGAAGGATCTGGCGGCGCTGGACTTGTTGCTCTCGGACCCTGCGTTGCTTGGGCCCGTCGTGGAGCGTTTTCGCCGGGAGGTGTCGGAGTCGGGTCGGGCGGTGTTGACGGATGGTCGTCCGACGATCGCGATGGAGAGCTTTATTCGTTTGATGGTGCTCAAGACGCGCTATCGGTGGGGGTATCGGACGCTTGTGGCGGAGGTATCGGACTCGATTCACTTGCGGCGGTTCTGCCGGATCTCGTTGAGCGAGCGGGTGCCGGACGAGTCCACGGTCCGCAAGCTGACCAGGCGGCTGGGCTCAGAGACGGTGAGCGAGGTAACACGCACGTTGATCGCGAGCGCGACGCGGGAGAAGCGCTTTCGTGCGCGTGCGGTGCGGATCGACTCGACCGTGGTGGAGGCGGATGTGAAGTATCCGACCGATGCGGGGCTGGCAGCGCACGGGGTCAGGGTGCTGGCCAGGGAGGGTCGCAGGCTGGCGCAGCGGATCGGCGAGAGCGAACGGCGGGTGCGGGATCGCTCGCGGGCGATCGGGCGCCGGTTGCGGGGGATCACACGCACGCTCCGTGCTCGCTCAGGGCAGGCGAAGGTCGAGGTGCTCAAGCTCACGGCACAGACCGGCGAACTGCTGGAGCGCTCGGTACGCGAGGCCAGACGACTGGCGAAGCTCGCGCGGTCCAAGGCGCGTGGCCGGGGTGCGAAGGGCAAGCTGAAGGCGGCGGCCAAGCTCGAGCAGCTCGCGGATCGTTGCGGGAAGGTCGCCTCACAGATCACAAAGCGTGTGCAGGGCGAACCGATCAGCGAGCGGATTGTGTCGCTGTCAGACCCGGATGCTCGCCCAATCATCAAGGGCAAGCTGGGCAAGCCGGGTCTGTCCGATGAAGTGTGTGTGGTTGGGGTAACCGACTCGGCTTGTGTTCCGGGCCAGGATCGACGCGAAGCCGTAGGCGTAGCGGCGATTCTGGCCCGGGCGCGGCCTGGAAAGGACCCCCATCATCATGCAGGAGATGACCATGAAGCCCACTGGGCGGCGCAGCCGCCCCGGACACGCTCACGAGGCCGCCGAGGCGCCCGAGGAGCTCCAGTGGGAACGGCGGTCTGATCTGGCCCCACTGCGGCGGTCTCAACTGGCCCCACCTCCGTCCGACTTGCAGCCGACTGTTCGGTGCTCATGGAGCTCGAGCGGGAGGCGGCGGAAGGAATGGGATCACGTATGGAGACGTTCGAGCAGATCAGGAGGGACAGGGATCGGGAGGGCTTGTCAATCAGGGCGCTGGCGGAGCGCCATGGTGTTCATCGCCGTGCGGTGCGCCAGGCGTTGGCTTCGCCGTTGCCGCCTGTCAAGCGGACGCCGGTCAGCCGGCCGGCACCGAAGCTGGGGCCCTATCGGGAGCTGATCGACTCTTGGCTTCAGAGCGACCGGGACGCGCCGCGTAAGCAGCGTCATACCGCGAAGCGGATCTGGGAACGGCTGCGTGATGAGCACGCGGCTGATGTCGCCGAGCGCACGGTCCGTGAATACGTTCATCGGGCTCGGCGGGAGCGCGGGGAGGGCGTGCAGGCGTTCGTGCCGCAGGTTCATGAGGCTGGTGTGGAGGGCGAGGTCGACTGGGGTGAGGCGCAGGTCTGGTTGGCCGCAGCCGCAACGAGGGTCTACCTGTTTCACATGCGTGCTTGCCATTCGGGTGCGGCGTTCGCGATGGCGTTCCCGCACTGCTCTCAGCAGGCGTTCTTGGAGGCTCACGTGCAGGCGTTTGACTGGTTCGGCGGGGTATTCGGCCTGGTGCGCTACGACAATCTCGCGAGCGCGGTCAAGCAGGTGCTCCGCGGTCGCCAGCGTGTGCAGACCGATCGGTTCATCGCGTTGCGCTCGCACTATCTCTATGAGTCGCAGTTCACGATCCCAGGGGTCGAGGGCGCCCACGAAAAGGGCGGCGTCGAGGGCGAGGTGGGGCGCTTTCGTCGTCGTCATCTTGTGCCCGTCCCGGAGGTCTCGACGCTCGCTGAGTTGAACGCGCGGCTGCTCGCCGGCTGCGAGGCTGACCTTCACCGGCGGATCGCTGGGCGCCCGGAGACCGTCGGTGAGGCGTTCGCGAGAGAGCGCCCGTTGCTGCGCGGGCTGCCGGCCGAGAGCGCGCCTACGGCGGAGCAGGCCACCCCAAGGGTGAACGCCAAGGCGCTGGTCACGATCAAGCAGAACAGCTACTCGGTCCCGGTGCGCCTTGCCGGGCTACGTGTCCATTCCCAGGTGGGTGCTCGCGAGATCGAGCTGCGTCACGGCGGCGAGCGGGTCGCGCTCCACGAGCGGCTGCAGGGCCGCTATGGCGTGTCGGCCTCACTCGACCACTATCTGGAGCTGCTCGCTCGCAAGCCGGGCGCGCTGGCCGGGTCGCTCGCTCTCTCCCAGGAGCGTGAGCGCGGCGTCTGGCCGTCCATCTTCGACGAGCTGTGGGCGAAGATCACCGAGCGCTACGGGCCCTCGGAGGCCGCCCGGCAGATGGTCGACGTGCTGATGCTCGCCCGCGAGCACGGCGCCAGCGAGGTCGAGCTCGCCGTCCGTGGCGCGCTGACCGCGGGCGCCCACGACGGACGCGCAGTCGCGGTCCTGGCAGGCCGTGGCGCTCGCGCCCGGCCCGCGACGCTCGATGATCTCCCCTCGCGCCTGGCCGGGCTCGGGGCGCCATTGCCAACACTCGACCACTACGACCAGCTACTCGCAGCGGGAGCGAGTCGATGAGCGCCCCGGCGAAGGTCCAAGCGATGGAAGCCCTGATCGACGCGCACGCCCGCGAGCTTCACCTCCCGACCGTCCGGGCCCGCTTCCGTGGGCTCGCCGAAGAGGCCACACGCGACCAGCAGACCCCGACCGCCTACCTCGCTGCGCTCTTGGAGGCAGAGGTCACAGAGCGCGCCGAGCGCCGCGAACGCCGACGGCTGATCGACGCCAGGTTCCCGCTCGCGAAGCGCCTGGAGGATTTCCAGTTCGACGAGAACCCGAAAATCCCCCAAGCCACGATCGCCGCCTTGGCGCAAGGCACCTGGATCGATGACCGCGAGAGCGTCATCCTTCTCGGGGACTCGGGGACCGGCAAGACACACTTGGCGATCTCCCTCGCGGTCCTCGCCTGCCAGCAAGGCCGCCGAGTGCGCTTCACCACACTCGCCGCGCTCGCGAACGAGCTCCAAGCAGCCGAGAGCCGCCGCGAGCTCGGCCGCGTCGTCGCACGCTACGCCCGCACCGAGCTCGTCGTCCTCGACGAGCTCGGGTACCTCGCACTCCCCGACGGCGCCGCGGAGCTCGTCTTCCAAGTCATCTCCGAGCGCAACGAGCGCGCCTCGCTGATCGTGACGACCAACCTTCCGTTCGGCGAGTGGACCAAGGTCTTCCCCGACGCCCGGCTCGCCAAGGCCGTCGTAGACCGCATCACCCACCGAGCACACATCATCGACACCGGCAACGAATCCTGGCGCTTCAACCACGGCCTCAACCGCACCAAGAAAGGAGCCGCCTGACCCCCCCACCGCGGGTCGCGCCGGCGATATCTCGCTCCGCTCCGCGCTACGAGACACCGCCGAAAGTCACAAACAGAGAAGATCAACACACACAACAACCGACGCGAAGTGGGGCCACTTCAAGCCGCCGCGCCGGGGCCAGTGCAAACCGCCGCGCCCACTCCAGGACCGTCTGGCTGGCCTGTTGCCGCCAGACGCGCTGCAGGACGCCTTGAAGGGCCTTGAGCCGGAGGAGATCACCGGCCAGGGCGGCCTCTTGACGCAGCTGGCGGGCCGTGTGATCGACGCGGCCTTGGCGGGCGAGTTGAGCGACCATCTGGGCTATCCGCCGGGCCAGGCCCCGCCTGGCGGCGCTGGCAATATGCGCAACGGGTCGACCGGAAAGACGGTCGCGACCGACCTGGGGCCGGTGGCGGTGAACACCCCCCGGGATCGTCAGGGCACGTTCCAGCCGAAGCTCGTGGGCAAGCGCCAGACCCGACTGGCGGGCCTGGATGAGAAGATCCTCTCCCTCTACGCTGGCGGCATGTCGGTGCGGGATATCTCAGAGCACCTCTCATCGCTCTATGGCACCGAGATCGGGCGGGACACGATCAGCCGCATCACCGACGCGGTGCTCGAGGACATCGCGGCGTGGCGCTCACGGCCGCTGGAGACGCTCTACCCGATCGTCTACTTCGACGCGCTGATGGTGAAGATGACCGAGGACCGCTCAGTGAAGACCCGTGCTTGCTATCTCGCGGTCGGGGTCACCCTCGAGGGCGAGCGGGAGATCCTCGGCCTGTGGTGGCAGGACACCGAGGGCGCGAAGTTCTGGCTCGCGGTGCTGAACGACCTGCACCAGCGCGGTGTCGGCGATGTCCTGATCGCCTGCGTCGACGGGCTCGCCGGGTTCCCCGAGGCGATCGCCGCGGTGTTCCCACTGGCGTGGGTTCAAACATGCATAGTGCACATGATTAGGGCGTCGATGCGGTATGTCAGCTACGCCGATCGCAAGCGCCTGATGCCCGACCTGCGCCGCGTCTACAGCGCCCCGAACGCCGAAGAGGCCGAACACCAGCTCGAGCAGTTCGACGAGAAGTGGGGAGAGCGCTACCCGATGGTCGCCCAGGCCTGGCGCGACCGCTGGGAGCACGTCATCCCGTTCCTCTCCCTACCGGCCGATCTACGCCGAGTGGTTTACACCACGAACGCGATCGAGGGCCTGAACCGCCAGGTCCGCAAAGCGATCAAGACCCGCGGACACTTCCCCGACGAGCAAGCAGCAACGAAGCTCATCTACCTCGCGCTGATGCGAGCCGAGACGAAATGGGTCAAAGTGATGCGCTGGCCCTCAGCACTACGAGCCCTCAAGATCCACTTCGGAGACCGAATCCCCTACTAACCACAACCAACCAACCCAACCCCACACACAGAAGATCGGACAGTCTCGGCAAGCCAACCGAGTTCGGCTATGTGACCCAGCTCGCGGAGGTGACCGAGAACACCAAACGCGGCGCGCGCGGACTGATCCTGCCGGCATCGACCGCGCCGGGCAACCCGAGCGAGAACACGCTGCTCCCGGACACGATTGCCGAACTCAAACGGCTTCAGATCTCCCCGCGCGAACTGGCATTCGACGGCGGATTCATGCCCGGCCCGACGAACAAGGCGCTCGAAGATCTCACACCAGAGCGAGTGTTCATCTCCGGCCGCCAGGAACACGGCTCCAGACGCACCAACCGCCGGCTACAGCGCTACCGCACCGGCAAGGAGGGCCGAATCAGCCACCTCAAGCGCCGCTACGGGATGGGCCGCAGCCGCCTGAAGGGCACCGAGGGCCAGCAGATCTGGACCGAGTGGGGAATCCTCGCCTATAACGCCGACACGCTCGCCGTCCGAGCCCGGTGAAACACTCCACACGCTCCTGACCAGAGCACCACTCATTCACGAACGGCCGCGCCCTCAACAAGCGCCGCCGTTCGTCATCTCAGAGAGTTTTTCCGCAGCAAGTATCTACCTGACCGCCGCACTCAGCGGCCTGCGCCGCAGCGAACTGTTGGCGCTGCGCTGGGAAGACGTCGACTTCGAGCAGTCCTCGATCCGTGTCTTCGAGGGTTACAGCGCCAAACGCTCCGGCAAGCCGAAGTCCCGCAAGTCGCGCACCGTGCCGATGGTCGAGGAGATCGCCCGTACGCTCTGCGACCTGAAGGCCCGCGGTGCGCACACTGCCAAGAATGATCTGGTGTTCGTCAGCCGTGAGGGCACCCACGTTGACGGCTCCGCCCTGCGCCGGCGCTACCTCGCCACGCTCAAGGCCGCCGGCCTGCGGCAATTGAGATTTCACGACCTCCGCCATACCTTTGGCTCGCTTGCGATCAACGTCGCCAGCATCGTCCAGGTGCAGGCGTGGATGGGACACGCGGACATCAAGACCACGATGCGCTACCTGCACCACAAGAGCCGGGCCGACGACGCGCAGCTGCTCTCTGCGGCCTTTCACCCCAAAAAACACCCCCCCGCCGCCACGAACGCGACAGCCGCCAAGAACTCCCCGCAAACGCGCCGCAGGGGGGGACCTGACATCTTCTTCTGCTCGCGCAACAGCGCCACCAACCGCCACCGCTCACGGCAAACAGGGCGAGCCGTGGATCAAATAATGCTGACCGCGACTGTTGCCATCGCGTGGTCGCTGGTGCAGTTGACGTAGACGCTCACCGAGACGCGGTATCGGCCCGCCGCCTTGTAGCGATGGGTTAACCGCCACGTCTGTCGCATAGGAGTGCGCCTTCCTTCGACACAGATCAGGGACACCGTGTTCTGAGCGGCGCTTGTCCCGTCGCCGTAGCGGAGCTCATACCCGAAAGCACCGCGAGTATGGGCCGCATACGCGGTGAAATTGAATTCAACCTGCGAGCCGGTCTTTGCCCGCGTCGGTGTGGCCGTCAGCGTGACCGCCAAGCCCCCAGAGCGTGTGGCGACTCTCAACGATCGTGACTGCCTATCCGCTCCTCCCTGCGCCGGCGCGTCCTTCGCCGTGGCGGTGTCTTTGGCACCGCCACATCCAAGCAGCAGTAGTCCAAGCGCGACGATCGCCAGCGCGGCCAGTTGAAGCTTCGGTCCTCCGTCGCAAGATATGGCAAGGCCTCGTCAGCGCCGTCGCTCCAACCTGAAGGTCACAGTCCGTACGATCGATAGGGGCACGCCGCCTTTCGGCGTGTACGTGATCGTGACTGTCGCCCTGAGCTTGCCTCGCCTGCCAAGGACCAGCTTTGCGCCGTCCGTCGGGACGAGCGTCATAACGATCCGCCCGGCCTTCCTTACGGTGAGACGTTGCCGCACAACCACGAGCGTCGTCTTGTGTTTCTTTTCTGTACACGAACCACCTGCGAGCTGCGCTAGGGTCGCCCTGCCCACGATCTGAAGCGTGCCCGGCCCAGGTACCGTCAGCGTAGCCCTGACGGTACCGTGCCTGGCCACGATCTCCATGCTGTTCACCACGAACGCATTGCTCACCGTGCCAGTCAACGTGCCTGGGTTACCCCCACCGACGGACGAGCCTCCGCCCGACCCGCCACCGCCAGATGTCTGTGCGGACGGCACTTGGAGCGTGTTGCTTGTTGCGCTTTCCGATCCGGCACTATTACTAGCGGTGACCTGACAGGCCAGTACGTGGCCCTGATCCGCTACTTGCACGACGTAGGTGCTTGTGCTCGCCCCGGCGATCGGCGTGCCGTCGTCCAACCACTGGTAGGTGAAAGTGGGCGGCGGATAGCCCGTCCAGGACCCGCTTGAGCACGAGAGCGTCTGCCCAAGTGCAGGCGTCCCAGACGCGACCGGCGCAGAGGTATTCACAGGCACCGATTGCGTTCCCACCATCACATTGCCCCTCGTGTCGATGACGACGCAGGCGTAGCGTGCGCACGACACACCGGTCAGATCTTCAGCGTAGAGTTCGAGGATCGGGTCTGGCTTGAAGATGGGGCCTCCGTATACTTCGGTCTCGCTCCACTCATTCGCGCTCCCGGTCGGATCTGCCGAGGCGATCACATTGCCCCTCGAACTGTTGAGACCGTAGCTTGTCGCGACACACAGGTCCGCGGATCCACACGACACTCCCGCGAGGCCGTTGAGACCTTCAACGTAGGTGTCGCTCCAAGCGTCCGTGCCGCCCGTCGGATCAGTCGAGCTCAGGACACCGTCGCTACGAGTGACGATAGTACACAATTCGGGAGAGCACGAAACACCGTCCAGGACTTCTTCAGCCAGATGGGTAATGGTCCATGTACGTCCACTTGGCTTGCCGGGTTCCGTCAAGGTCATCACGTTGCCGTCGCTGTCGACGGCAACGCACAAGCTGGCCGATGGACATGACAAGTCCTTGAGAAACCCGAACGAGGAGCCCATATCGGTCACATCCCACGCTTCCACGCCACCCGTCGGGTTCGTAGACGTGACGAGGCCGCCTTCCCCGTCGATCGCCACGCACAGGTTTACCGACGGGCAGGACACGCTCTTGACTTGACGTGCTTTGTCAACATCGACAACGCTCCAGGCGCCTGCGCCGCCAGCCGGGTCGGTCGAGGCCAGAACGTCGCCGGCGTTGTCGACCGCCACACAAAAGCCAGCCGAAGGACACGACACGCCGTCAATTTCGTGGTTGTCCAGGTGAGACTCGCTCCACGCACTGGCCCCGCCAGCCAGGTCGGTGCTCGTCACGACGTTGCCGGCATCATCGACGGCGACGCACAGTCCAGTCGGAGCGCACGACACGCCCCGCAGCGTACTGGAGCCAACTTCCAGATCGCTCACTGTCCACGCGCCCGCACCCTCGGTCGGGTCGGTCGAGGTTACCACGGCTCCGCTTTCGTCACCCAGCACACAAAGCTCCGCTGACAGACACGCAACAGCATCGAGCGACGGGTCGTGACCATACTTGTTGCTGGTTTCGATCGGGGCGGATGTCCACTTGGACGCGCCGCCCGCCGGTTCAGTCGACGTTATGACTTCGTTGCCGTTCGTCGCCACGCATAAACCTGATGTACACGACACGTGTGCGATAGACCCAGCGCTAACATGCGCAGCAGTCCATGCACCTTTACCGCCTGTCGGTTCGGTCGCGGTGAGGATATCGCCGGAGTTGTCGCTCGCGGCACATAGATCTTCAGAGACGCACGACACGTCGAAGAGTTCGTTGGTGCCATCGACGTTGGTCTCACTCCACGAGCCCACGCCGCCTGTCGGGTCAGTCGAGCTCACCATCTTGCCTTCGCCGGCGGTGGCTACGCACAACCGCACAGAGGGACACGAGACGCCGCCGAGCGCATTCCCACCACCGAGCTCATTGGGAGTGGTCACCTTGGTTCTCGTCCATGCGCTAGCGCCGCCGGTCGGGTCGGTCGAGGTCAGGACATCGCCGTGTGCGTCTGTCGCGACGCACAGGCTTTCCGACGGGCACGACACGGCTTCAAAACGGTTGCCGCCAGCTTCAATCTCTTCGCCGTCAATGTCTTCTCTCTCAAAGACAGGAACCACCTGAGTCTTCGTCCACGCACCCAAGCCTCCTGTGGCATCGGTTGAGGTGATCACATCGCCTTCCGAATCAACGGCGACGCACAATCTCGTCGACGGGCAGGAGATGCCGGTGAAGTCTTCGCCCACGTGTGCCTTATTCCACGCCCCTGTGCCTCCCGTCGGGTCGGTCGAGATCAGCACGTCGCCGACACTGTCCACGGCGACGCACAGGCCCACCGATGGGCAGGACACGCCGGTGATGGCTGCCGGGGATGCGAACGGTGGCTGGTTATCGGCACGGACCGGGCCCGCCCAACTCAGGGGCGAGGCGGCCATCGTTGGCGTGGCAGTGGCTAGCAGATCGCTTGCGAGCACCATCGCGACTACGCTGGCGAGCCAGAGTCCGCGTCGCAACCCGCGCCACGTACGACGCCCGCTTCGATGGTCGCTCATCACGACCTCGAACTTGCCTTGCGTCTCCCAGGATCGAAGCCCAGCACTTTCCATATGTCTACACTATACGCGATCCTTCCCAAAGCCACGCCATTTTGGCAGGCAGCGACTCAAGCTATACAACCCAGATCCTCAAGGGCTTCGAGGCCCTTAAGGATCTAGTGTATACGGACTCAGCTAACGCGGCCCACCGTCATTCGTAGACCTCGGCTAGCGTCGCTTCATCGCCCGAACTCGATATGTAATATCCAGTAGCCTCACAGCTCGTCAAGGACGAACACCAAACCCCCAAGAGGTAGTTTTCTTTGGCTCCTTCTGGATTTGGCGTCGATTGGAGCTTCCATTCCGTGCCGTTCCAAGCCTCCGAAAAAGCAAGTTGCATTTTAGAGCTGTTTTCGTATTGCCCAACCGCCATGCAAGCCGTCGAGGAAGAGCACGACAACTCGTGGAACTGGCTATTTTTTGCTCCTTCAGGATTGGTAGTCGGCTCAATTTTCCATTCTGTGCCATTCCACGCCTCCGCCAAAGTGAGGGCAGTATACGATTCCCCAGATTCTACGTAGTAGACTCCAGTCGCAGTACACGCCGTAGCGGACGAACACGATACACCACCACGTAGGAGGCTGATAGAGGCTCCTTTCGGGTTGGGTGTAGACTGGATTTTCCATTCCGTACCATTCCAGCGCTCTGCCAGCGTTTGATAACCAACGCCTTCCAGGTCGTATGCACCGACTGCCGTACATTCCGTCGATGAAAAGCACGACACCGAGCTAAAGTCGGCGACACTAGCTCCCACCGGAATTACCGCAGGCTGGAGTTTCCATTCTGTGCCATTCCAAGCCTCCGCCAAAGGGCGTTCTTTCCCTGGTTTGATGTTATCGTAATGCCCCACCGCAAGACAACCTTTTGATGACCAGCAGGATACTCCTTCAGGGTATACTTCTATAGCTTCTGCTTCCGGAGAGGGCATCGATTCGAGCTTCCATTCCGTGCCATTCCAGGACTCCGCAAGCGGGCCTTTGTTTGACTCCCCAACCGCCATGCAAGCTGTCGAGGACGCACACGCAACTCCCCCATAAAGCCCGCTGGATGTCGCGCCGGAAGGATTGGGCGTAGTCTGAACCGACCAGCTTGTGCCGTTCCATCGCTCAGCGAGAGTGGCTAGATGTTTTTCTTCGTTACGGTAATAGCCGACTGCGGTGCAGGCCGTTCGCGAGGAACACGACATGCCATCCAGAAAGCGACTCACTTCTTTCCCTGGGTTGGGCGTCGCCTGAAGCGACCAGTACGGATGCGTCATAAACACCTGATTAGACCCTTTGCTCGTTTCGCCACTGGTGTTCGTCGCGACGATCCGGTAGTCATACGTGGTACTTTTCGCTAGACCGATAATGGTTTTACTAACTTCCACGTTGCTTTCTCCCGACCCCGCGCTCGCTTCGGTAGTTTTCGAACCGTACGACGTTGAAGTACCGTATTCAAAATAGTATTTCGTTTCCGTACCATTTGGGTTAATAGTGCCACGCAGCATCGCTTCCGTTTCCGTCACGCCCGTTGCCGACCCCGTTGTCACGGAAGGCGCAATGGTAGATGTAAACACACCATCGGGCGTACCCCAGCCGGTCGGGCCGTTATAGCCTTCTTTGGTGGCGTGACATAGATAATATGTTTCAGATCCTTCAGCACCACAGGATCCGTTGCTGCCTTCACTGATATGGAACAACATTCTCGGCTTATTATAGAAAGCGTCGGCACCCAGTTTTTTCGTAGCACTGGTCGCGTGCGCCTCAACTCCGGCGATAAATGGTGAGCTGGCACTTGTGCCGCCGACGTTGCCCCACCCGCCCTCGTAGGGTGTGGTATAGATCGATACCTCTTCGGCGACCGAGGCAACGTCGTTGTCTGTGCGATCCGCGCCACAGGCTTTGGGAAACGTTTTGGCTTCCTGCCAGGTGGGCTCCGACTCGTACAGGCTGCAACCGCTGCCGGTGTCCGGCCACACTACCTCTTCCCAGCCACGTTCACCTTCTTTTGGTTTTTCCACTTTTTTTAGTTCAGTCCCTCCGACGGAGATGACATTGGGTGATACAGCTGGCCACAGGGGTGCTGAGTAGCCGCGGTTTTTGTTGTCGTAGCCACCGTCACCAGCGGACGCCATCACCGGAACGCTCTGTTTATACGCCGAGAGATATTCTTTGCACCCTTTGCCAGATGGGCAAGCTGATTCGTCGTCCTCGGAATAGCCGTAGCTGTTGCTGATCTCCGTCGCGTTGAGTTTCGCGGCCTCTTCCACCGCAGCCGCGGTTTCAGCTGGGTATTCACCGCTCGCCTCGACGAGCAGGATATGACATTCGGGACACGCGGCCGATACCATCTCGATATCCAGAGCCGTCTCGGCTCCCCAGATTGCTGGCCCTGCCCCAGGATAGTTAGCTTCTTCGCCTTTTACGTTGACCTTTTTGAAGCAGCCATTACCTCCTTTGTTCGCTTTGGTGCACGCGGTTTCAGTACCTTTATAATAGACTTTGTATTTTGCACGATATTCGTTGAGGTCCGATTCGGCGGTACTGTCGCCATATGCGTCCACGAGAGCGACCGTTTCACTGGAGCCGCCCGTAGTGGGGAGTTTGTATGCCGACTGCAGATTTTCTGGATCAAGCCCTCCTTTTTCGCCGCTACCGAGCAGCGGGGACCCATCGGGGAGTTCATAGCCAGATGTAGTCGCGATCGGAACAGGGTCGATAACCAGATTACATTCGGCGACCATGTCCGCACTGGAAGGACACGGCGTGTACCGCTGCGTCGTCGAAGGGGTCGAAGATATTGCTCCTGGTTCGGCGCTTGCTCCGAGTTCCGTACTCGTCCCAAGTCCAGCGCTCAATCCCGATTCCGCGCTCGCGGCCTGCGGCGAGACACAAACCAGCAGAGCGGCGACGAGAACCATCAGACAGGCCAGCCGACCTGTGCTGCGCTCATGCCCCAACAGGCAACTCACCATGGCGATCTCTCTTTCATGAATGTGACGCAGATACCGGGATAGACCAGACTGTTGTAACCGATCTTACTTAGTCATCAGCGGCTTGTCTATCCCCCGAAAGGGGGATCTTTGTCCCCCAAAAAGGGGGACCCGGCGGGATGCAACGATGCCCTCGGTAGCGTGGTCAATGTCTATGCGTCAGATTGGCCGTGGATTGGCAACCCAATCAATTCGCGCTTGTGACTTACTCCAAGCTTGTGACGAATGCGAGCCGTATGCGTACGGACTGTCTCGACACCGATCTGGAGAGTATGCGCGATCTCCGTGCGGGTCTGACCCGCTTGTATGCACTCAAGCACTTCCGCCTCGCGCATTGTGAGCGCTGCCACCTCCGCTGGGTGCGTGCCCTGTGCTACAAGACGGACCGTGGCGAGGATGTCTGCGGCGCAGGCATCCTTGGGCAGGCAGATGGCCCCGGCGGCGTGCACCCGAGCTCTGTACGGACGAGTGGGACGATGGGCCAACACCACTAACCCGATTGTCGGCCGGATAGCCCTCACACGCTTGAGTATCGAAGCCCCCGCCACGCTCGCCTCATCGAGAATCGCGACCTCTGGTGCCCTCCGCGCGAGGATACGCTCAAGGTCGGCACCGTCGAGGTCGCTGCCGACGACCCGAAGGCTCTCATCCTCGCGCAGGACCTGCAACAGGCCACGGCCAACCAGCGCGTCGAACTGTCCCAGCACCACGCTGACACGCACCGCACCGCCGTCAGACGTCACGGGTTTGCCCGCCGATCATCCTCAGCTCGTCTCAACAGCGCTCGACTTGTGAACGCTTGGGCGGTGTAGCTCGTCGTCCCGGCGGTATCCCAGCTGGGCTGATATCCGATCGGCAGTGGCGATTAGATGTGGGCCGAGCGCGTCGATCAGTTCCTGCAGCGGGATCATCGAGCTGTGCGCGTCCATGCCGATGGCCGCGACCGTCTCACGCGAGGCCGAGCGGACCGGTGCTGCGATCGAGTGCAAGCCAGGCGCCAGCTCCTCGTCGGCCACGGCGAGGCTCTGCTCACGGATACCCTGTAGCTCCGCTCGCAGCGTCGTTTTAGCGGTGATCGTTTTCCGCGTGCGCTTACTGAGCATCATCTCTGCGACCTGCTCGCGTTGCTGGCGGTCGGGCAGATGAGCGAGGAGCAGCTTGCCGATCGCGGTGCAGTGGGCGGGCAGCGTTGAGCCGGGCGCCTGGTCGAGGTCGATCTGCTGCTGGCCACGGCGGTTGCCGCGCAGGCGATCCACGAGCAAGATCGTCGGCCCGTCGAGCACCGCGATAACGACCGTGAACCCTGTCCGGTCGCGCAGCTCCTCCAGGTAGCGCCTTGCGTGCTCGTGGAGGCTGGTGCTGCTCATCACCGACATCCCCAGAGCCGTGACGCGCAACGCGAGGCGGTATCTTCGTCTGGCGCCCTGTACCAGGTAGCCAAGCGTCCTGAGCGTGAGAACGTATCTGTGGGTGGTCGAGCGGGACATCCCCAACTCGTCTGCGATGTCGGCGATTCCCCACACCGGCCGTTCGGGCGTAAAGCACCCGAGGATGGCGAGACCTTGCTCCAATGACTGCGAGAAGCGCGGTTCGGTAAGAGCGCCTAACAAAAGGTAGGATTCGTTGTGGGGCTGTCGAAGTCCTGCGTCATGGCTAAACCTCTTCTTCCAGACGAGTTGTGGGCTCGGATCGAGCCGATCTTGCCGGAGCGCGAGCCGCAGATCACGGGGCGCCCTCGGGTACCCGACCGGCAGGCGTTGACGGGGGTCCTCTTCGTGTTGAAAACCGGGATTCCGTGGGAGGACCTGCCCCAGGAGATGAGCTGTGGGTCCGGGATGACCTGCTGGCGGCGCCTGCACGAATGGAGCGAAGCGGGCGTCTGGAACAGGCTGCACCAGGTGCTGCTGGACGAGCTGCAGGACGCCGGCCAGGTTGACTGGTCCCGCGCGGTCGTGGATAGCTCGCATGTGCGGGCCAAAGGGGGGGCGAGCAAACCGGGCCCTCGCCGGTCGACCGCTCCCGTCCTGGTAGCAAGCACCACCTGATCGTCGACGGCAGAGGCACCCCGCTGGCGTTCACGCTGACCGGCGCCAACCGCAACGACATCACGCAGCTCACCGAGCTGGTAGACCGCGTTCCACCGACCGGCCGCCACGGCAAGTTCCGCCCCCGGTGCCTCTACGCCGACCGGGCCTATGACTCCAGGCGCCACCGCCAAGAGTTGCGCGAACGCGGCATCACGCCCAAGATCGCCAAGCGCAACACCGGCCACGGCTCCGGCCTGGGACGCGAGCGCTGGATCGTGGAGCGCACTATCTCCTGGCTGCACGCCCACCGCTACCTCGCACGTCGCCACGCCCGCCGCGCCGACATCCACGAAGCCATGCTCACCCTCGCCTGCGCCAAGATCTGCCTCAAACAAGTCAACCACTTTTGTTAGGCACTCTAAGGATCGGAACCGACGCCACCCACTTCCCTTCACTATCGATCCTGTGGGTGTGTGTCCTTTTTCTCGGCATGCCGCTCGTTCCTGCGCCGTCGACCTGTACCTGCCGGTCTTGGGATCCCGCTCGGCCGGCTCGAGGACGAGCAGCATGTTTCGCGCTGGGTACCCGCCGCCTCCCCCACGGCGGGCACCCGAACGCCCCCTCGCCCCTTCGCACGCCAGGGCGGCAAGCTCCGTACGCGGGCCGGGCGCACTCCCAGGCATCCAGCTCCTCGTCGCCGTTGCCCCTCGGGTTCCCTTGGATGGCTGGCGCGCTCGTCCCTCATCGCAGATGGAGATGTTGCCTGTAGGAATGGTTCGTGACTAGAGGCACTGACACTAGTGTCCATGCCCCTAGTTATCCCTTGACATTCCGGGATTGACCGTGTAGAGCGAACTGGCTGGGGCAGGCGCAAGGGAGCAAGAGGAACCCAGCGTGCTGGCTATAGCCCCTTGGGTTTGCCTGCCCGCGATCCTATCCCAACGCAGTGCGGCCACCCAGCGAGGCGAGCTGCGCTGCGGCGAGCCTTGAGGATGAGAGTACTGGGCGTTGCGAGGTCGCCCAGCGTGTCGATGATCCCCTGCGTGGCGAGGCGGATGTCAGGTGAGGACTCCCGCCGGGCGCAGTGGAAGAAGCTCGCCATCGCGACGAGGATCATCGTGTGGTGTTCTCCGCCGGTGAGCGCCCGGGTGCGGCGCAGGGCCTCGGTTGCGATCAGCTGCAGGCGGCTCGCCGTCTCCTGCGGTGAGGAGTAGTAGTCGATCAGGTTGCGCTGGCCGTTGGTGGTGTCTTCGTCGCGATCGACGAGGCTGTCCAGCAGTGTGCTCAGGGAGGCGATCCAGGGGAAGTAGGTGCTCTCGATCGCTGCGGCTTCGTCTGGCTGGATGTTTGGGTTGGCGGCGGCGGCGATCAGCGCGAGCACCGGGAGTGGTGAGCCGGCGGCGGCGCCGGTCTCCCACCACCGTAGGCCCGTGCTCAGCATCGTTTCTGCTCGTGCCCATCGAGCGAATGCGTCGTGTGAGCCGTTGCCGTCGCCGTGGTTGAGGCTCTGGTAGGTGATGACGCGTGTGGTGGCTAGTCGCGCGGGCTCGGCCACCGTGACGCAGGAGGGGAGGGTGTCGATCGCGACGCGGCAGGCATCAATGAGGTTCTCCAGGTAACCCCCGTCATCGTACTGGCGGTGGTGGGCGTAGTAGTCGAGATGGACGGCGCCGGGTTCGAGCGCTGTGTAGAGCGCCTGGTTGAGACGCCGCCCGTTGGCGACGGGGTCGATGTTCGGCTGCTCAGAGACCGTGTCGACGTAGTCGAACGCCACCTGGTAGGCGGTGAGCGCCCGCACAACGCTCTCCCGGTGAGCGGGTGGAACGAACGCGGCGAACGCGGCGACACCGTCGAGGTTCTCTCGCTTGGTGTGCTGCGCGTCGAACGCCAACTTGCGCAGCGCAGGATCGGGGATCTCACCGGCACGCAGGCGCCAGTTGCGAGCTTCACGGCATACGCATGGGAAGACACTAAACCAGTAGCGTCGTGCCGCGCCCACGAACGCCGACCCAAGCGCTCCCGGGTTGCAGGCTGGTCCCGCCATTCGTACAGCATTCCGCAGGTATCTCGCGCTCCACTGTCACTCCTGAAAGCTCACGCTCGGCGGCACCTGCGCCGCGGCCAACCCCGGCAGTGCGATCACCGCCAGGGCGATGCCGGCGACCACCGCCAAGGGGATCAGTACCTGCGGTCCCCCAATGGCGAACGGTGCGGGGAAATCGGTTGTCAGCCTGAGCCATCGATCGGCGAGGTCATGCCCATACACGCCGAGGATGGCGCCGTTGGCGCAACCGACAGCAAGCACAATCGCGCTCTCCAAAAGCAGCGAGCGCCAGAGCTGCAGGTGATCGTACCCCCAGGTCTTCATCGCAGCGAGTCGGGCGCGGCGCTGCCAGATAGCAGCGCTAAGCGACGCGGCGATCGCAAGCGCGCCGGTTATCAGCAGCAGAGTTGATATCTGGCCGAGGCTCCTCAAGCCCTGGCGGGCACTGGCGTTGGTCTGGGCTTCGCGTTCGCGGAAGGTCTGGACCTGCAGAGCGGAGTCGGGACCGAGCGCAGCCTGCACGACACGCCTGCCGCCCGCAAGGCTGATGCCGGGTTTAAGATCGACTTCCAGCGCGGCGGGTTCGGTCGTCTGCCAGCCTCGGAAGTAGTCGGCTGTCGAGAGGGTGATGGCTCCGGGGGGCCATCCCAGATTCGTCGTGATCGCGGCCACGCCCAGATGCAGTTCGCCTGACGGTGTGGGTAGTGCGAAGGAGCTACCCACCCGAAGATGGCGTTCGCTAGCAAAGCCCTCGGAGACCGAGGCCCAGCCGCCTTGACGGATCAGCTTGGTGGCCTGCGCGAAGCTGCCTCGCAGCACCTGGCTGGACTGGAGCATCTCAGGAACATCAGAGTTGTGAGCTCGTACCAGCAGGCGGCGATTGTCAACGTCGAGGAGTCCGCCCTGGTAGGTGCGGACCGAGGCGATACCGGGAGCACGAGCGATCGCGGCCAGCGCGCCGCCGGCCCGGAAGCTGGTCGTGTTGAACACGTTCTCGCCGGTCGTCACCCAGATGCTGGTTGTGCTCTCGTACTGCGCGATTGCTGTTTCAAGGCCGCGTGTCAGATCGCGGCGGGCGCCCCCGATCGCGAGGCTCCCATAGACGGCGAGCGCCGCGATCCCGGCCAGCGCGATCGAGCGGGTCGCGGTCGCCTCCAACTCGACCACGGCGTGAGAGAGCATTCCCCGGGAGCGTTCGCTGAGCGGCCTGAGCGCCGCGAGGGCCGCGGTGTAGGCGAGGGGGACCAAGCAGACCGCAGCGAGCGCAAGCAGGACCCCGCCCACGATCGTCAGGCTCGGCACTGCCAGTGCAAGAACGGTGGTGAGAAGGACGAGCGCGGCTCCCATGAGCGCGAGCGCGACTGTCACCTGTCGTGGGATGCTCTGTCCCGCCTCACCCTGCTCGTGCATGACCGCGTCGAGCGCTCGGCCAGGGCGCAGGTCGAGGACCGGCCGCAGCGAGGCGAGCAGCGCGGCGAGCACGCCGCACCCGACGGCGATCAGGATGGTGCTCGCGCTGACGATCCGCTGGGAGCCGATCGGGAACGCGACCGTCAGGTAGCTGGGGACCTGGCCGAACAGGGTGTGGGAGAGCAGATAGCCGAGCGCGATCCCGGCGGCGGAGCCCACCAGGCCGAGCGCGAGCGCCTGCACGGCGAGGATCAGAGTGATCTGCGCGGGGTCGTAGCCGAATGTGCGCAGCTCGGCGATGAAGCGGCGCCGTTCGGGGACGGTCAGCAGGATCGCGTTGAGCGCGAGCAGGAACCCGACCATGCCGGCGATCGCGGCGAACAGGGTGGTGGACTGTTCGTTGGGCTTCGCCGCGGTGTCCAGCACCCGCAGTTCCTCATCGGCCGGGGTGACGTTCGCGCGACCGGCCGCGAGGCCGCGGAGCTCACCCGCCACGCTCCGATCTGCGCCCGCCCGTGGCTTGACGAGCACGTTGGTCACGAGCCCGCGTTTGCCGGTGAGCCTCTGGGCGACCGGCAGCAACGCGATCACGACGGGGCTTTCCGCGACCGCCCCGATCGCCTGGGTACCCAGAGCCGCCCGGACTCGCACCGTATGGAGCGTCCCAGCGACGCGCAGCGTCACATTTTCTCCCGGCTGGGCGCCGACGGTTTCCGCGACGCTTGAGGGGAAGCCGAGCCCTCCCGAGATCAGCAGATTGCCCGCCCCGAGGTTGCGGGTCGCCTGGGCGCCCAGTGAGAGGAGGTTCGGGGCCACGCCGAGAAGCTGGACCTGCTCGCTGCCCTTCGGTCCAAGCACTGTCGCGTTCTCCCGCAGCACCGGCGAGGCGACTTCGACCCCGGGCAGTCGCCCGGCACGTTCGGCGAGTTGCTCGCTGAAGCCTCCTTCCGAGCGCGCCGCGAGCTGCAGTCGCGCAGAGCCGACGAGCTGGTCGATCAGCTGGCCGGCGGAGCCCGTGATGCTCGTGTTCGCGACGAGCACCCCGAACACGAGCGCTACGCCCACTGCGATACCCGCAGCGGCGAGCAACTCCTGCACGGGGCGCTGACGCACCCGCCACGCATACAGGGTCAGCGGCAGGCCCGCGCTGAGCCCGAGGATCTTCGGGGGATGAATCGCCTGCGGGCGGATCTTCATGCCAGGGCGCTTTCGATGTCTGCGTCGAACCCCTCCACAAGGTTCCCGTCGCGCAGCGTGTAAACCCGGTCGACGAACCCCTGCGCCCGGGGGTCGTGGGTGACGAGCACCCCGGGGATGCCCTGCTCGTGGCAGATGTCGCGCAGCAGCCCAAGGATCTCCCGTGTGCGCTTCGAGTCGAGGTTGCCAGTCGGCTCGTCGGCGAGCAGCAGATGCGGCTCGCCCGCCAGCGCGCGGGCGATCGCCACGCGCTGACGCTCCCCCATCGACAGCTGCGCGGCCTTCTGGTCGATGCGCTCGCCGAGACCGACGCGCTCGAGCCAGGGCCGCACCATCCGCTTCGCCTCACCGAGGGTGTACCCGTCGCAGAGCAGCTTCAGCGCGGCGTTGTTCAAAGCGGAGGAACCGGCCAGCAGATGAAAGGACTGGAATACGAAACCCACCTCGCGGCGGCGGTAGCGCGCGCGCTCCTTGGCCGAGAGCCCCGAGACCTTCCTGCCGTCGAACAGCACTTCGCCGCTATCCGGGGCCAACAGCGCAGCCGCGATCAACAGCAGCGTCGTCTTACCCGACCCGCTCGGCCCGTACAGCGCGACCAGTTCGCCCGGCGCTACGCTCAGCGACACCCCGTCCACGGCCCGCACGATCTCGCCGCCTGCCGAGTAGTGCTTGACGAGATCGCGCAGCTCGAGCGTCACAACCCCGAGTCGCCCGCCTTCGCCTGACCACCGCGTTCGGCGACGGTGCCCCCGATATCCGATCGATCGGGAAACGGGACGATGACCCCTGGCTCGTCCATCGAACGCACGCCACCACGCGAGACCGACATGATCCGTCGTGCGCCGTGGATCGCGGCGAGATCCTCGGAGGCAACCACCACAGCAAGATCCGGGCTGCGGCCGAGCGAGCGCAGCAGCTGATACAGCGCCTCGCTCTCCGACGGGCTATGCAGCACCGCAGGCTCATCCACGATCAGCAGCCGCGGCTCGCGCACAAGCGCCATCGCAAGGCCCACCCGGATTCGCTCCGCGAGCGCAAGCCGGTCGGCCCGAACATCGGCCTGCTCTCCGGCACCCACCCGGGCCAGAGCCCGACGCGCACGGCGCCTCGCTTCGCGCAACGGCGTACCGTCACCCATACACGCCGTCGCGACCAGGTCGACCGTGGCGCCATTGACCTGCGAGCGCCACTCCGAGGAGACGAGCGCGACCCCACCGCTGCGCAGCAGCCAAGAACGCTCCCTGCTCGACATCGCTGTGACGACGCGACCGTCGAAGCACACCGTCCCCTCATCCGGCGACTCGATGCCAGCCGCGATCTTCAGCAACGTGGACTTGCCCGCGCGCCGCGGACCCCAAACGCCGACATAGTCGCCCGGATCGATCTCCAGCGAGACACGGTCGAGGACCACGACCTCCCGGCGCCCATCAACGTAGCGCTTGGTCACCTGGGTGAGCGAGAGCAGTGGCGCCATGATGCCCGAAGCGCCTACGACCCGATCAGGTCGAGGATCCCCCCGCGCACGTTATCGAGCCACTCCAGGCTGGCCTTGCTGCCAAGCAACTGTTCTTCGCGCGCCAGGTACATCAGCTTTCCGACCAGCGACTGCTGGGGCGGCAGATCGACCTCGATCTTCCGCTGCATCGCGAAGCACCGCCGCTCGCACTCGTCCACCGCGACCAGCAGCCGCGGCAGATCCTCACGGCGCGCGACCACGAGTTTCGCTTGCAGCTCGATCAGAACGAACCTCGACCCGATGCTCCCCATCCACTCCGCTACCACCGGCTCCGCGGCAGGGGTCGGGTCGTACATGATCCGTTCCGAGCTCGACCCCTCAATGCGATCGGAGAACGCCAGATCGCTCTTCTCGAGCGACTCCAGCATCCGGTAGAGGCTCTTGCGGTTGATGTCCCAGCTGGGGCCCAGCCGCCGCTCCAACTTGTTCGCGAGTTCATACACATACCCGCGCTCCTGCACCAGCAGGCACAGCAACGCGCCCTTCAACGGCGAGGACCTCCTCAGTACACGGCTTGCTTCGGCACTCATGCGATCCCCATACCTCGATCGACCATGATCGCGAAGACTAGCGAAAACGCGCCCAACGTATCCACGAGGGACGAATGATCCAATCTGCGCACATTTCTGTCTGATCGTAGCTTCCTACCGATCACACCCCCGCACCGAGCTACAAGGAGTCTTGGATGGCAGCGAGCTTGCCTGCGCCACCGAACGCTGAGGACTGAGCCGGATCGGCGACGTGCGCCGGGGAAGGGGTGCGTCCGACCGTCGCAGTCGCAGAGTGGAAGGGGCGTCCGAAGTTAGTCGCCGGGCTTGCCGCATGTGTGCCCCGTCGCTCGGGGCAGTCCCGTCCTCGCCTCCACAGTGCCTCCACTGCGCACTCCAACGGACCATCCGCCACCGGCCTGAGCGGTACATCGGACCTACGCCTTGCTCTCGAGCGTGACACTTGCCACTGCCACCGCCGAGCACCGCCGCGAGCGCTCCAGCACCGCGAGAAGCCAAACAGACTAGATGCACTGTGCCAGAGCGTGACAGTTTTGGAGTGGTACGATTTGGGGTGTGATGACGGCTGCAAGCATAGGTGCGGGGCAGGCGACGAGCTATAGCGCGTACCTGGAGTCGCGGACGGTCGCACCGTCGCGCGGGGACTATTACCTCTCGGCGTCGGGCGAGCCGACGGAGGCCCAGGGCGTGTGGCATGTCCTCGACGAGACCCGCGAGCGGCTCGGCCTGGAGGCGGGCGAGCCGGTCCGTGCGGAGCAGCTCGTGGCGTTGATGGAGGGCCGCCATCCGGTGAGCGGGGAGTTCATCCGTCAGGCGGGCGCGGACGGCCGCCGCGCGGGCGGGATCGACCTGACGTTCAGCGCGCCCAAGAGCGTGTCGGTCGTGTGGGCTTTGGGCTCCGAGGAGCAGCGCGAGGGCATCGAGCTCGCGCATGGTCGCGCGGTGTCGCGTGCGCTCGGGCATCTGCGCAGCGAGGTCCCGGTCGTGCGCGAGGGCGCGGGCGGGCAGGTGCTCGCCACTGCGCGGGATGTTCTGGCGGCGGAGTTTCGCCATACGACCGCGAGGGGTGTCGCGGGTGGCGGTGCGCCGGACCCGCAGTTGCATAGTCATGTCGTGGTGGCGGGGGTGGTGCGTGAGGATGGGCGGTTTGCGGCGGTAGCGAGCCGCCCGTTGTTCAGGTCGGCGCGGGAGCTCGGCGCGTTCTACCGCGGCGCGCTCGCGGAGGAACTGCGGGAGCAGGGGTATGAGATCGAGGCGGGTACGGGTCGCGGGGAGCGGTACTTCGAGATCGCGGGGGTTTCGGGGGGTGTGCGGGATGCGTTGAGTGGCCGTAGTCGTGAGGTGTGGCTCGCAGCGGAGCGGTTCCGTGCGCGGTATGGCCGGGCGCCTGAGCGTGATGAGCTTCGTAACGTCAAGCTCGAGAACCGTCAGGCGAAGATGCCGCAGAGTCGCCCCGAGCTCCAGGCGACATGGGAGCAGCGCGCCGCTGGGGAGAACGTCGAGGCCAGTGAGGTGCGGGCTCTGCAGGCCGCACAGCCGGGTGGCGTGCAACGCAGTGACGAGGCGTCGTGGCGGGAGCGGGTGGCGGACTCGTTGACCCGGGACCGCGCGACGTTCAGCGAGCGGGAGTTGCGCGCGGGGGTCCTTGAGCAGGGTGTCGGCGAGCTGGCACCCGAGCGTGTCGGCGAGTACGCGCGGGAGCTGGTCGCGTCGGGTGAGGTGGTCGAGCTCGAGGGTGGTCGAATGACGACTCGTGAGGTGCGTGGCATGGAGCGCGCGATCCAGGCGCGGGTGCGGGAGATGGCGGCGGGCACGGGCGCGGGGGTCAGCGAGGAAGCCCGGGAGCAGGCGGCGAGGGAGGTCGCCGAGCGGATCGGCGGCGAGTTGAGCGCTGAGCAGCAGCAGGCGCTCGGGGTCCTCACCGGCCAGGAGCGCGCGGCAGTCCTCGTTGGCCAGGCCGGAGCGGGGAAGGGTGTCGTGATCGATGCGGCGGCGCGCGCTGAGCAGCGTGAGGGCCGCGAGACGATCGGTGTCGCGGTGTCCGGTTCGACGGCTGAGCGGCTGGGGCGCGATAGCCCCGCGCTTGAGGGCAAGACGATGACGTTGGACTCGCTGGTCGCGCAGGCCCGTACCGGGGGCATCAGTTTGGGTGAGCGGAGCACGGTGTATTTCGATGAGGCTGGGATGGGTGATACTCGCCGCCTCGACGCGCTCACCCGCACCCTCAGCGAGTCCGGCGGGAAGCTCGTGGTGATCGGGGATGCGCGTCAGCTCCCCGCGATCGGCGCCGGCGGCCTGTTCGCGGAGCTGTCCGAGACCGCGCCGACTGCGCAGCTACAGGAGGTCAGGCGCACGAGTGACCCCGAGGAGCGCCGGGCGTGGGCGGATTTGCGCGCGGGGCGAGCGGAGGAGGCGATGGCGCACTACCAGGCCCGCGGGCAACTGCACTTCTCCGACACTCGCGATGAGGCGCTCGAGCGGGCGGTCAACCAGTGGGTCGAGCTGGCCGACCGCGAGGGTACAAGCGGGGTCGCGTTGATGTCCGATGCGTCCACTGGTGAGATCGACCGGATGAACGCCCGTGCGCAGCACCTACGCGCAGAGCGCGGGGAGCTCGGCGAACAGCAGGTCGATCTCCCCGACGTCGCCTACGGGCTGCGCGAGGGTGACCGGGTGGCATTCGTCTCCCAGTACCGTCCCGAGGGGCAGCGCAGAGTCGAGAACGGCACCCGCGGGGAGATCACCGGCGTGGACGTCGACGAGCAGCGGGTAAAGATCCTGACCGACGGCGCAGGGCGCGAGGTCACGGTCACGGGCGATGACTTGTCGAGTCTGCGACTCGGTTACGCGCAGCATCTCTACCGCCAGCAGGGCGCCACCGTGCAACGCGCGGTCGTTGTCACGGGGGGATGGCAGACCAGCCAGGAGGGCGCCTATGTGCAGGCATCGCGCGCGCGGGAGGGAACGGACTGGCATGTAGCACGGGAGGATCTTGGGACGGAGGGTGTGGACGCTGAGCGGGTGGGGCGCCTGGCGGAGCTGATGCGCGCCTCACGCGGACAGCTACCCTCCCTCGCGTTCCGCACGGTCACACCGGAGCATGATCTGGGTGAGGAGCTGTCGCGCTCCACGGCTCGCCAGCTCGCCAGCGACACCGGCCTTGAGCGGGATGTCGGAATGGGCGCGGGATTGTGAGCAGGGTCGCGATCACGTTGGATGAGCACGCGCTGGCGGAGCTCGCCCGGCGTGCGCAGGCGAACGGTGAGCCGGCCGCGAGGACGGCCGCGCGAATGGTCCGCGACGGCCTATTGAGCACCCACGCGCAGCCCGCCGGGGAGCAGCCCACGCCCGAGGACGCCGGCCCCAAGGGCGGGGGTTCGGGGTTGCCGGGGTGGCTTGAGCCGCCGGGTGATCGCGAGCGCTGGCGGCGTGAGCTGTGGGCCGCTGTCTGCGCGTTGGCGGAGCGCTATCCCCGGGTCTTCTCGAAGCTCGTCGCGGATTGGTGGACGGACCGGCAGCTCATCGAGGTTCTCGGTGCGCTGGGCGCGTGGCGCTCCCAGCTCGACCGGGGTGAGTACCCCGACCCCCGCGCGGAGATCCTCTTCCACGACCGCCTGGAGCTCCTCGATAGTCAGCTCACGCAGACGGGTGACCCGACGGCCGCACGGTTCTCGGGCGGGCCGCCGCCGTCAGAGTGGCTTACATAGCCGCTCGCGGCCGGCGCGCGCGGGCATGGTCCAGTCGCAATCGATGAACCCGGGGGCGCCGGGGAACAGGTCGAGCGTGATCGGCTCGCGACCTTGGGGTAGCGCGAGCGCGCGGCCGGCGGGCATCGCGCGGAGGTCCGCGGGGTGGATCGCGCGCTCGCGCTGCTGCACATAGGAGTGGCTGTCCCCGCCGGTGAACGTCCGGCCGTAGTGCTCGGTCTGATGCGCGGTCGAGGTGTTCTCCCCGATCTGTGCGCGCCACACCAGCTGCTCGCCGCAGGCCTCGGAGACCAGCTGCGCGGTGTAGGGGTCCGCGACCCCGGCGAGGACGAGCCGCAGTGCTGGTGTGGACCACATCGTCGCGGTCTCGTGCTCGCCCCACCGCGCCCGCGCCTGGCTCATGTCCTGCACCCCCAGCACCGGGACGATGCCCTGCTGGATACCCTCGCTCAACAGGCGGGGTAGGGAGCGGATCGGCGCGATGTTCGCGACCTCGTCCAGCGCGAGCAGCAACGGGCGCTCAAGACGCCCCTCGGGTGAGGTGATCGCGAGGTCGATCGCCTGCGCGCAGAGACCGTCCAGCACGGCGGCGATCAATGGCGCGAGCTCCTGCTGAATCCGCGAGGGAGAGATCACATACAACGTGCCCTTCTGCGCCAACAGCTCCCCGAGATCGATCTGGCGTGTTACCGCCGGGTCCGCGCTCTGCCTGACCGCTGCCCTTGACGCCCACGCGAGCGCGACCTGCGCGGTCCCCAGCACCGAGGTGCGGTAGTCCCCGACCGCCTGCGCGCCGACGCCCGAGAGCTCCTCCAGCGCGATCTGCGCCCCCGCGTTGCGCAGGATCTCCGCAGGCGCGGAGAACTCCGAGCGGCCAAGCCACCCCCGCGCCAAGTCCATCCCGCCGTCCGAGAGCGCCGCGGCGTGAAACAACGGCGCCAACAACGCCCGTGCTGCGACCGCGAAATGCTCACCGTGGCGGACCGTCTCATCCTCCCCGGCGGACGAGAGCATCGCGGCGGCGACCTCGACCGCACCGTCCCATGTCTCGCACCTTGTCAACGGGGAGTACCCGACGGTCGCCTCCGGGTGACCGAGCGACCCGGTTGGGTCATATACCGCGACCGGGCCAAAATACGCGCGGCGCGGCGCGGTCGCGAGGATGTCGCCCTTCGTCGAGGTAACGAGCGCCGGCCCATCCCAGCACGCCAACGTCGGCGCGATCACCTTCCGCGTCTTCCCCGAACGCGGCGGACCGACGATGATCGCCGCGCAGTCCGCTGGCGAGCGCAACACACCATCCCTGGTGCGACCCGCCCACACATGCGTCCCCGCACTCGACCCCTCCTCCGGCTGCGCGATCCACGGGTCATCAGGCAAACGCGCTGGGACCGGCGCCCTCTCCGGGGCACGGCCGCGCAGCACACCGATCAGCCACAGGCCACCCGCGACGCAGCCCGCGAAGCTCACCACCGCCAGCAGCAAACTCATAGCGGTCACGACCAGTGCGAGGGGTTCGGCCACCGCGGCGGACTTGGCTGACGCGGTGGACTCGGATGGCGCGGAGGACAGGACGGGCTCGGATGGGGCGGCGCCAAGAGCGGTGAGCGCAGCGGCTCAGGGCCACCAGGCGGCGCCGGATATTTCGGCTCCCGCCGCTTGATACGCGGCGCGAGGACCATGCTCAACCCGAGCAGCAAGAACACGACCATGCCCATCGCGACAGGCGACGCTCCAAGGATCGCGCCAAGGGGGTAGCGCGGCCCGAGCGGACCAAACCCGCCATGCGCTCTCCTCCACGCCCCTGCCACAGGATCAGCCCAAAACGGCCACACCACCCACAGCACGACCGTCAGCGCCCCGGCGACACGCAAACGCTGACCCCAACGCAGACCCTCAAGCTCGACCGGGCGCAACAAGCGGTCGCACAGCGCAGACACGAACAGCCAGACGAACAACGGGACGAACACCGGCACAGCCCACCACCCAAACCGCAAGCCGACCGCCGTGAACAACACATTCAACGCCAACGCCGCCGCCAAGATCACCGAGCTGCCAAGGCCCATCATGAGCATCTGCGCGTCCTGAGCGGCCTCCTTCTCCGCCCGCGAACGCCCAGCGAACAACGACTCAGCCCACCCCGGCGGACGATCCATCCGCCCACCACGACGAGGATCACGAGCACCCATCACTCCACCTCCCTCTCTGGTCTCTCAGCAAGGCTCGCCAGCAACGCCGCCTCGGTCCTCGGCTTGAACGCGACACGCCTCACCTCACGACCCGCGCCACCTGACGACCCCGGATACGACACCCGTCCCCTCGCGGGACGCCCCGCGAACTGCCCATCCAGCCACTCCTCGAGCATCACCCGCGTGAACCGCAGATGACGCCCGACCCGCAGGCACGGCAACTGCCCCAGCCGCGCGGCATCCCGCACCCACGAGACCCGCACGTTCAACAACGCCGCGGCCGCCGCGCTATCCAACAACGGCTCCGCCAACGACACCTCCGGCCGCCCACCGGCCACGGCGTCATCCCTGCGGCTCTTACCCCTACTCGCATCCATAACTCACGCTCCTTCCATACCCTCCGGTGGACAGCGGATCGGTTCGCCTGCTCGCGGCATACACACTCCATAGACGCGCGAGCCGCGCAACCACCCCCCGTGAAAATGAGAGCGTCCCCGCGCAGGGCTCGTCCGGCTCAGAAGTCAGGTCGTCGTGTCTCGCCATAAAACAGCTCCATTCCTTCGTCGTGGAAGAGGCCCCCGTGCCCCCCAACGAATTGGCGGCGACACACGGCCCATGCTGTTAATGACCGTGAGCGGCCCAAAACGGACAACGAGTTTCGTGAGCCCCCAAGGCCAGTGACCGCAAGACGCCCGCTACGCCGCCACCTCGCCCACGACTGCCGGCCAGCAGCCCGACAGGCAAGCCCGCCAAGACGTCGTCTTCCGGCGACACCCTGCGAGAGTCCGGGGCGCCAACCCCCTCAACAGCAGCACCCGGGGACGATGGATCGCCGAGCGGTCAGACCGGCCCCCCGGCAGCACGAGGCGAGGCCAGAACCCTCACAGCACTCTTGAAATGGCGGCCGGGTGGCCGCCGCTACGTGCACCCGAGGCGTCGGGCTGCGCCCTCCTTCTCACGCCAGCCTCGCCACTGATCGCGGATGCACCCAAAGGACAGCTCCCCGCCAACGGCCCGCCGCCGTCCGTGGCTTGACGATCTCCACCCTCTCGACTAAACTGCATCTCCCCAGGAACGATTTATGCCGAAGATTGCCGCCAACCCCCTGCTGACGCGCCGCGAGGCTGTCGAGATCGCACATGTGCCCATCGGCGCCCTCGACAAGGCGATCGAGCAGAAGCTCGTGACGGTCCACAAACGCCGCGGCCACAGCCAGTTGGCAAGCGAGGACGTGGGCGTGATCGCACTCCTGCAGAAGATGGCCCTCCCGTTGCCGGTGACGGTCAAGCGGAAGATCAAGCGATGGGTCCGCGAGACCGAGCCCTACCGCACCGAGCACGGCGCCGAGCTACAGATCAGCGATGCGCTCATTGTGCGCTGGCCCCCCGAGATCAGCGAGACCGTCCACGCAGCCGAGAGCTATGCAAGGCTGCGCGAGCAGTGGATCGAGACAAACCCCGACATCAAGGGCGGCGAGCCGGTCATCCGCGGCACCCGCATCGGTGTACGCGCCCTCGCACAGCGCATCGAGCACGGCGACACCATCCTGACGCTCACCGAGGACTATCCGCACGTCCCCGTCGAGGCATTCCAGACTGCCTGCACGTACGCCAGGGCACATCCGCGCCGCGGCCGGCCCACCCGACCCTGGCGGGACGGCGATGAAGCTCTGGATCGACGAGGACCTCTCCCCCTCCCTGGTTGACGTCGCCCACCGCCACGGCCTCGACGCAACCTGCAACCGCGACAGAGGACTCCTCGGGCGTGCCGACACGGAAGTCTTGCGGCACTGCGTGGCCGAGGACCGAACTCTCGTGACGAACAACCTCGGGGATTTCCGCCGGCTCTGCGAGAGGCACACCGTACACCCCGGCCTCATCGTCCTGCCGACGCCCTCGCGGGAGGAACAGCAGCAACTCCTCGGCATCGCCCTTGAGTACATCCGGGCGCAGGCGACGCGGTGCGCCGCAGCGGACCAGGGCGAGTTCATGATTAACCGCGTCGTCGAGGTTAGCGGCACGGGCAACTGTTCTGACTACCCGTTGCCGGCGCCGTAACTCACGGCCGCAGCGCACTGGAGGGTCATCGCTCTTCAGAGGGCAACGCCTCCTTGGCGGGCCACCCTTGGGAGGAAATCCTGGGAGGAAATTGCCTCTGGACTCTGTACCCAAGGAGGAAACCCGTTTATTTCCAGGCTTTTCGGGGATGCCCCCGGCAGGACTCGAACCTGCGACCCTCGGATTAGAAATCCGACGCTCTATCCAGCTGAGCTACGGAGGCGTGTTTCTATCTCCACAGTGTGGCGATCCTCGCCGAACGACGCCGGGTGGGTCTGCTTCCGGGGGGACCAGCCCATAGCGAGGCGGTTGGCCGCTCGGAGCTGAGAAGACGAGTCAGCCGTAGGGAGGCGGTCGGTCGCTCTGAGCTGACGAGGGGAGCCAGGCCCCCGAGGGAGGCAGTCAGCCCCTCGGAGCCGAGGAGGCGGGTCAGCCCCCCAGAGGAAGGCGGGTCAGCCCCCAGCGGAAGGTGGGTCGGCCGGGCTGGCGGCTCCCTTGACACGGGCCCCTTCGAAGAGCAGCCTTAAGCAAACTTGATCTAGAACCGGTAAAAGTTGATCCATGACTCCCACATCGAGCACCGACCCCGACCTCACCCGCAAGGAGAGGCGCGAGCAGGCGCGCACCGAACGCAAGGCGCTAGAGGCCTCCGCGGCCCAGGCCGCGCGGCGCAGGCGCATGATCCAGCTCGGCGGCGTAATCGGCGTCGCGGTCGTGATCATCGTCGTGATCCTGCTCGCCACCAGCGGGGGCACAAAATCAGGCCTCGTCGGGGGCAGCAAGGAAGCCACCGCGGTGACCGCCCTGATCGGTGGCATCCCCCAGTCGGGCAATGTCCTCGGCAACCCCAACGCCCCCGTGACCCTGAAGTACTTCGGCGACCTCGAGTGCCCGATCTGCAAGGAGTTCACGCTCGGCGACCTGCCCACCCTGATCCCGAAGTACGTGCGCACCGGGAAGATGAAGATCGAATACCACTCGATGGAGACTGCGACCCACGAACCAGAAACATTCCGGACGCAGCAGATCGCCGCGCTCGCCGCCGGCAAACAGAACCTCGGGTGGTACTACATCGAGCTCTTCTACCACGAGCAGGGCGAAGAGGACAGCGGCTACGTGACCGAAAACTACCTGCAGGGTCTTGCCCAGCAGGTGCCCGGGCTGAACCTCCCCGACTGGAGTGCGGCGCGGGGCGAACAGGCCTACGCCGAACAGATCAAGCGCGACGAACAGACCGTCGCCCAGCAGGGCTTCACCGGCACCCCCTCCTTCCTGCTCGGCAAGAGCGGGGGGACCCTGCAGCAGTTCAAGCCCGAATCGTACACCGAACCCGGGACCTTCGAAACCGCGATCAACAAACTGCTGAGCTGAGCGAGAGCGAGCCACAAAATGCCCGCCGAGACCCAGATACAGCGAGCAGTCGAGGCGCCAGACGCGCAGGCGCCTGGGCTGGGCGGCCTCGCGGCACCCCCCTCTAGCCCCGCACGGCGCACCCTACTGAGCACGAGGAGGCCGGCGTGAGCACCCGGATCGTCCGGCTAGTGATGATCGGGGTCGCCACCGTCGGTCTCGGCGTGGCCAGCTACCTCACCTACGTCCACTACGCCGGCGGCCCGATCCTGTGTCTGAAGGGGGGCGGCTGTGAGACGGTGCAGCACTCGATCTACTCGAAGCTCTTGGGCGTGCCCGTCGCGCTCATCGGGCTGATCGGCTACATCGTGATCCTCGGCTCCCTGCTAGCTCCCGAGAGCGAGTCCACGCGGCTGGCGACGACGGCCTTCACCGTGATGGGCTTCGGCTTCTCGGTCTACCTCACCTCGCGCGAGCTCTTCTCGATCCACGCGATCTGCCCGTGGTGCGTGAGCAGCGCGGTGATGATGACCCTGCTTGCGGGCATGGCCGTCTGGCGCTTCCTGCGCGGTGAGGAACCCACTGCCAGCGCACACTCCAGCGCGTCGCTCGAGTCCGACTCCGCCGCCCCGCTCACCGCGGGCCCCTGAGTTGGTGGAGTCCCAGAAGCGCGCCGCCGCCTGCGCCGCAGCGGAGTTGGTCACTGCTGACACGCGCGTGGGGCTGGGCACAGGATCGACCGTCGCCCACCTGCTGCCCGCGCTCGCCGCCCGCAGCCTGCACGGGTTGCGCTGCGTGGCGACCTCCCCCGCCACTGCGCAGGCCGCTCGGGCGCTCGGCTTCGCGGTGGTCGAACTCGATGAGCTCGGCACGCTCGACATCGCGATCGACGGAGCCGACGAGATCGACCCGCGTGGTTGGCTGATCAAGGGCGGGGGCGCAGCGCACACCCGCGAGAAGATCGTCGCTGCGGCCGCCCGGCGTTTCGTCGTGATCGCCTCCGCGGAGAAGGCCGTCCCCGAGCTCTCCGCACCGGTGCCGGTGGAGATCCTGCGCTTCGGCGCACACTCGACGCTCGGCGCGATCGCTCCCGCGCGGCTGCGCGACGTGCCCCCGAGCCCAGACGGCAACCTGATCGCGGACTACCTCGGAGCGATCGACGATCCCAGGCGCCTCTCCACCAGGCTGTCCGGCACCCCCGGTGTCGTCGAGCACGGCCTGTTCGCCCCGGGCCTCGTGAGCGACATCCTGATCGCACGGGCTGACGGGGTCGAGCATCGTCGCGGCGCCAAGCGCGTCTGACGCCTACCGGCCGACGAGCAGACAGCTCAGATGCTGATCAGCTCCAGTTCATCGAGGCGCCGCGCTGCGCGCGCGGCCCACACGGTGTCGCCCTGCCGATGGAGCACGCCGTCGCGCTCGAGGCGCTCGAGCGCCTCCTCGAGCACCGCCGGCTCGAAGTCCGAGATCTCCTCCGCCAGCTCCGCGCGAGGCCAGCGCTCCTCGTGATCGTTCCTGAGGATCTGTAGGACGACCGCTCGTTCGGCGATCCGCATCACTCTCTCCGGCTCCTGCCTGTCGGGCTCTCCCTGCATCGAACTCGCCTCCTTATATGCCGCGTTCCTTGAGCCACCCGCCGACTTCACGAGCTGCTCGATTTCAGATCGCGTCGAAGTTACTCAGCGCTTGAGACGGGACGCTCGCTCGGCGCTACCTTTGAGCTGTGGCCCCCCGCTCACGCATCCTGGCGTTCGGGTCGGCCGCCGTGCTCGTCCTCGCCGGCGGTATCTGCGCCGCGCTCGTCGGAGGAGTCACCGGCGAGGTCCTCACGATTATCCTGGTGTCGGCCGGCTTGGGCGGAGCAGTGCTCCTGGCGTTCCTCGAAGTCGGCCTGAGCGAGGACCGCGACCGCGCGCGCAACGAAGAGCGCCGACGCAAGCGGAGGTTGCTGCTGTTCGACCCACGACGGCGGCGAGCGCTGCGCCGTCGGCCACGACGCCCCAGTTGAGGCTGAGAGCGGGTTTTGAGCCGACCGGCGCGGCTGTTCCAACACGTTCTGAGCGGCCACCCGCACCGTCGAGCTTGAAGGCAAGCTTCATCGCTATAGTCCCTGCCGCTCGCGCCAAGCCCAACGCCCGAACGGGGGGGAAGTTGTCTACCCAAGCTCTGTCGCCCATCTCGGAGAAGCTCGCGTTCTACCGACGCGCAGCCAACTACATCGCGGTGGCGATGATCTACCTGCAGGACAACCACCTGCTGGAGGAACCGCTGAAGCCCGAGCACGTCAAGCACCGCCTGCTCGGCCACTGGGGAACGGTGCCCGGCATCAACCTGATGTACGCGGGGCTGAACCGCCTGATCCTCGACAATGACGCCAGCGTCCTGCTGGTCACCGGTCCCGGTCACGGCGCGCCGGCGAACCTGGCGAACCTGTGGATCGACGGCTGTTTGGAAGACGTCAAGCCCGAGATGGGTCGCACCCGTGAGGGCCTCGCCAAGCTCGTGCGCCTCTTTTCGTGGCCGGGCGGCTTTCCCAGCCACATCGCCCCGATCGTGCCCGGCACGATCCACGAGGGGGGCGAGCTCGGCTACGCGCTGGCGACCGCGTTCGGCGCTGCCCTGGACAACCCCGACCTGATCGTGGCCTGCATCGTCGGCGACGGCGAGGCGGAGACCGGGCCGACGGCGGGCGCGTGGCACTCCAACAAGTTTCTCGACCCCGCGACCTCCGGTGCGGTGCTTCCGATGCTGCACCTCAACGGCTACAAGATCGCCAACCCGACGATCTTCAGCTCGATGTCCGACACCGAGCTGACGAAGCTGTTCGAGGGCTACGGCTGGCATCCGCTGATCGTCGACGGCGAGGATCTCGACGGCGAGTTGGCCGCCGCGCTGGACACCGCCTACGGCGAGATCCGCGAGCTGCAGGGCCTCGCCCGCGAAGGGCGCCGGCCGGAACGACCGATCTGGCCAATGCTGATCGTGCGCTCGCCCAAGGGCTGGACGGGCGTGCGCGAACTGGACGGCATCCGTGTGGAAGGCACCTCCAAGTCCCACCAGGTGCCCGCGATGCAGGCCCGCAGTAACCCCGAGCACCTACGGGCGCTGGAGGAGTGGCTGCGCTCCTACGGCCCCGAGGAGCTGTTCGGCGAGGACGGCGGCCCGGCCCCGGAGATAGCCGCGATGTGCCCGACCGGCGAGCGGCGCATGGGCGCCAACCCCCACGTCAACGGCGGGCGCATGCGCGTCCCGCTGCAGCTGCCCGAGTTGGACGCACACGCCGTCGCGCTCGCCGAGCCCGGCGGCACCACCGAGAGCTCGCTCGGCGCGCTCGGCGGATACCTCAGCCAGGTCTTCGTGCGCAACCGCGAGCAGGCCAACTTCCGCGTCGTCTGCCCGGACGAGGTCGCCTCCAACCGGCTTGGGGCGCTGTTCGAGGTCGAGAACCACGCCTACGAGTGGCCCGTGGACCCCGAGATCAACCCCGACTACAAGCCCGACGGGCGCATCATGGAGGTCCTCTCCGAGCACAACTGCCAGGGCTGGCTGCAGGGCTACGTGCTCACCGGGCGCCACGGGATCTTCCCCTGCTACGAGGCGTTCATCCCGATCGTCGACGGGATGGTCAACCAGTACGGCAAGTTCCTGAAGATGTCCCGCGAGGAGGCGCCCTGGCGTGAGCCGGTCGCGTCGCTGAACTACCTGCTCACCTCCGAGGGCTGGCGCCAGGACCACAACGGCTACTCCCACCAGATGCCGGGCTTCATCAACTCGATGCTCAACCGCCGCGAGGAGCACGCGCGGGTGTACGTGCCGCCGGACGCCAACACGCTGCTGGCCACGATGGACCACTGCCTGCAGGCGACGGGCTGCATCAACCTCGTGATCGGCTCCAAGCTGCCGCTGCCGCAGTGGCTTTCGATGGAGGAGGCCCGCGAGCACGTCCGCGCCGGAGCGTCGGCGTGGAAGTGGGCGAGCTCAGACGACGACGGCGAGCCCGACCTGGTGCTCGCCAGCTGCGGCACGATCCCCACGATCGAGCTACTGGCAGCCGCGAGCCTGCTCAAAGAAGACGTGCCGGACCTGAAGGTGCGCTTCGTCAACGTCACCAACTTGTTCGCGTTGGCGGCGCCGGGCAAGCACCCCGACGCGATGTCGGCGGCCGCGTTCAGCGAGCTGTTCACCACGGACCGTCCGGTGATCTTCAACTTCCATGGCTACCCCTCGGCGGTCCACCAGCTGATCCACCGCCGCCCCCAGCAGGAGCGCTTCCACGTCCGCGGCTACGCCGAGGAGGGCACCACCACCACCCCCTTCGACCTGCTGGCGATGAACGGCGTCGACCGCTACCAGCTGGCGATCGAGGGGCTGAGCCGTGTCGACGTGGCCATCTCCGACAACATCGGCGGCATGTCGGGCGCGTTCGCCGTGCGCGACATCGGCGGCGCGCAGGCGGCGGTCGCCAAGTACCGCGACCAGCTCGCCGCCTACCGCAGCTACGCCCGCGAGTTCGGCGACGACCCGCCTGAGCTCACCAACTGGGTCTGGCCTGGATCCAAGGCGTAAGGACGTGGAGGGACCACGAGACGTGCAGGGACCGATGAGCGCAGACGCCGCACAACGGGCGGACGCCCACCTCAAGGCCGGCGAGTACCGTCAGAGCCGTGACGCCGCCCTCGCGGGTCTTGCCGCCGCACCGGAGGACGTCGAGCTGCTCCTGCTCGCCGGGCGCGCCGGCGTGGAGCTCGACGCCGAGGACGCCACCGAGCAGTTGCGGCGTGCAACCGAGCTCGCTCCGGAGAACGCCGACGCGTGGCACTACCTGGGCGAGGCACTCGCAACCGAGGGCCGGATGGACGAGGCGGGCGACGCCTTTCGCCGGGCCGTCGAGCTCAACCCCGCCGACCAGGTGGCACTCAGCCACCTCGGCCACACCTCGGCCGCGAGCGGTCGCGAGGAGGAGGCTGTGGGCTACCTCAGTCAGGCGGCGCAGAGCATGCGCGGCGCCTCCACCGCGGCGATCAGCCTGGTCGACATGTACCGGACGCTCGGCCACTACGAGGAGGCGCTGGCCCAGGCCCAGCGCATCGCCGAGGCCGAGCCTGAGGACCTGATCGCCGCGCTCGACGTGGCGGAGCTAAGCCTCGAGGTCGGCCAGCTCGACGAGGCTGTGGCGGCGTTCGAGCGCCTGCGCGAGCTCGACGACGTGCCCGGACACGAGGTCTACCCGCTGCGCGGGATCGTCAAGGCCGAGATCCAGCGCGAGGACTGGCAGCGCGCGCTGGCGCTCGCCCGCGAGGCGCCGGTCAGCGACTCGCAGGGACGCACGGTCAACCTGATCGCCTTCCTCCAGGCGCAGAGCGGCGAACCGGCCGAGCAGGCGCCCACGCGCGAGGAGGTCGACGCCGCCCTGACGACTTCGCTGGCAGAGTACCGGCGGATGCACGCCGACGACCGCCGTCTGGCCACGGAAGACCTCCTTGGCTGAGCTCGCGACAGCCAGCCGCGCCGACGCCGTCGAGTGGTTTCGCTGCCCCTCGTGCGCGGCGTTCGTGTACCACAAGCGCCTGCGCCGCAACCTCGGCGTCTGCCCCGACTGCAACCACCACTTCCGGCTGCGCATCCGCGAGCGCCTGGGCCAGCTGCTAGACAAGGGCAGCTTCGAGGAGCTGAGCGGAGACCTCGAGATCCTCGACGCGCTCTCCTTCGCGGACTCCAAGCCCTACGTCGAGCGGATCGCGCAGGCGCAGAAGAAGAGCGAGACCAAGACGGGCGCACTGCACGGCACCGGCACGATCGACGGTCTACCGATCGTCGTGGCGGGCATCGACTTCTCGTTCATCGGCGGCTCCATGGGCGGCGCGGTCGGCGAGTCGATCACGCGCGCAGCCGAGCTGGCACTCCAGACACACACGCCGCTGCTGGTGATCTCGGCCTCCGGCGGTGCGCGCATGCAGGAGGGGTGCGTGTCGCTGATGCAGATGGTCAAGACCTCTCAGGCGATGGCGCGCCTCGCCGAGGAGGGCGTGCTGTTCATCTCGCTGCTCACCGACCCCACCTACGGCGGCGTCAGCGCCTCCTACGCGACGCTCGGGGACATCCTGATAGCGGAGCCCGACGCGCACATCGGCTTCGCCGGGCCCTCGGTGATCGAGCAGACGATCCGCCAGAAGCTGCCCGACGGGTTCCAGACCGCCGGCTTCCTGCTCGAGCACGGGATGCTCGACCTGGTCGAGCCGCGCGAAAGCCTGCGGCGCACGATCCGCAACCTGCTCGAGCTCCACTCCCAGGCGCAGGCCGCCCGGGGCGAGGACGCGGCGACGCAACAGGAGCGCCTGCCGGCGACCGAGGGGGCGACGGCGATCGTCGATCCCGAGCAGCTGCCGGCACGCGATCCCTGGGAGATCGTCCAGCTCGCCCGCCACATCGACCGGCCGCGCTTCCTGGACCTCGTCGGCTTCGTGTTCGACGGCTTCCAGGAACTCCACGGCGACCGGCTGTTCGAGGAGGACCACGCGATCGTCGCGGGCCTCGCGCGCCTGGGCGAGCTGACGGTAATGGTGATCGGCCAGCAGAAGGGCCACACCACGAGCGAGCTGGTGGAGCACAACTTCGGGATGCCCGAGCCCGAGGGCTACCGCAAGAGCATGCGGCTGATGCGCTACGCGGCCCGGTTCGGCCTGCCGCTGGTGAGCATCGTCGACACGCCCGGGGCCTACCCGGGCCTGGGAGCCGAGGAGCGGGGCCAGTCGAACGCGATCGCCGAATCGATCGCGCTGATGTCGCGGCTGCCCGTGCCGCTTGTGACCGCTGTCACCGGCGAGGGAGGCAGCGGCGGGGCGCTCGCGCTCGCCGCGGCTGACCGGGTACTGATGATGGAGAACGCCTACTACTCGGTGATCAGCCCCGAGGGCTGCTCGACGATCCTCTTCAAGGACGCCACCGCCGCCCCGCGTGCGGCCAAGGCGCTGCGCATCACGAGCCCCGAGCTGCTGCGCCTGGGCGTGATGGACGCGATCGTGCCCGAGCCGGAGGGCGGCGCGCAGACCGATCCGCCGGCCGCCGGCGCAAACCTCAAGGCCGCGATCGTGGCCGGCCTCGGTGAACTGCTGCCGCTGAGCACCGACGAACTGATCACCCAGCGCTACGAGCGCTTTCGCAAGTTCGGTACCCCCGGGCGCCAGCCCACACTTCCGCCAATCACAGGGGAGACATGAGCGACAACGAGAACACCCAGGCCACCCCCGACCGCGAGCTGATCGAGTCAGTCTGGGCCGAGGCCCGCGATCTGATCAAGCGGCTCGAGGGCTCCACCGTGCAACGCTTCGCGGTCGCCGCCGGCGACTACAAGATCGAGATCGAGCGTGGATCGCCGCCGGCGGCGCAGGGTGTCCCCGGGGCGCCGCCTGCGCCGCCGCAACCAAGCGGTCCTGTCGCCACCGGCGCGGGCCCTGGCATGAGCATCGCCCCCGGTGCACGCATGGCCTCGGGCGTCTTTACGATCGGCGATCTCGAGGCGGACAACAGGGTGCCGGTGCTGGCGCCCCTCGTGGGGACCTTCTACGGCGCCGCGCAGCCCGGCTCCAAGCCGTTCGTCGAGGTCGGCTCGAGTGTCGAGCCCGGCCAGACCGTCTGCATCGTCGAGGCGATGAAGATGATGAACGAGGTCGCCGCCGGCGAGGGCGGCAAGGTCGCCGAGATCGTCGTCGAGAACGGCGAGTGGGTCGAGTTCGAGCAGGTGCTGATGTACCTGGAGCCTGCAGATGACTAGGGCGAGCGATGCTGCCGGGCGTGTAGCACCGTCGAGGAGCTGACCCATGTTCGAGAAGGTCCTGATCGCCAACCGGGGTGAGATCGCGCTGCGCGTGGCGCGCGCCTGCCGCGAGCTCGGCATCAAGTCGGTTGCGATCTACTCGACCGCGGACGCCGAGTCTGCCGTCGTGCGCTTCGCCGACGAAGCCGTGCACGTCGGGCCCCACCACCCCGGCAAGAGCTACCTGCACATCCCCAACGTGATCGGCGCCGCGCAGAAGACCGGCGCCGACGCGATCCACCCGGGCTACGGGTTTCTCTCCGAGGACCCCTTCTTCGCCGAGATCTGCTCCGACAACGGGATCACGTTCATCGGGCCCCGCCCGGAGGTGATGGAGAAGGTGGGCGACAAGGCGATCGCGCGCGACCTGATGCAGAAGGCCGGCCTGCCGCTGCTGCCCGGCACGATCGAGCCCGTGCAGACCGCGGAGGAGGCACAGGAGATCGCAGACGGGATCGGCTACCCGGTGATCATCAAGGCGGTCGCGGGCGGCGGCGGACGGGGCATGAACGTCGTGCGCCGCGCCGAGGACCTCGCGCGCCTGTACCAGACGACGCGTGCCACCGCACAGGCCGTGTTCAAGGACAGCGCCGTCTACATCGAGCGCTACCTCGACGCTCCCCGCCACACCGAGGTGCAGCTCGTCTGCGACAACCACGGTCACGGCGTGTACTTCTTCGAACGCGACTGCTCGGTGCAGCGCCGCCACCAGAAGCTAATCGAGGAGGCGCCCTCGATCCACCTCTCCGACGAGCAACGCCGGGACATCGGCGAGCGCGCCGTCGCCGGCGCTCTGGCGGTCGGCTACACCGGCGCCGGCACGATGGAGTTCCTGCTCGACCACGATGGCAACCTCTCCTTCATGGAGATGAACGCCCGCATCCAGGTGGAGCACCCCGTAAGCGAGATGGTCACGTCCGTCGACTTGATCCAGGAGCAGATCCGCGTCGCCGCCGGCGAGCCACTGTCGGTCACCCAGGAGGACGTCGTACTGCGCGGCCACGCGATCGAGTGCCGCGTGAACGCTGAGGACCCCGACCGGGACTTCGCGCCGGCGGCGGGGCGCCTGGACGTCTACGTCCCGCCCGGCGGGCCGTGGACGCGCGTGGACTCTCACTGCTACCCGGGTTGGAACATCGCCCCGTTCTACGACTCGCTGATCGCCAAGCTGATCGTGTGGGCGCCCACCCGCCTGGAGGCGATCGAGCGGATGGACCGTGCCCTGTCTGAGTTCCAGATCGAGGGGCGCGGGGTGAAGACCACGATTCCTTTCCACCGCCGCGTGCTCGCCGACGAGCAGTTCCGCTCCGGCGACGTGACGACCGACTTCGTCGAGCACTTCCTCGCCGGCGAGACGGCGCAGACCGCGAGGCCGTGAGGCCGTGAGCGCAGCGGGGGCGAGCGCGCCGCCGGGCGCCGGTCTGAAGCTGGAGGCGACAGCGGGCAACGCGGCCGGGACCGCGATCCGCGTGCAGGAGCGGCTCGTGTTCGGTCGCCAGACCGAGGGCCCCGGGCAGCTCGCCAACGATCCCGAGCTCTCACGCCACCACGCCGAGATCACCCGCCGAGCGGCTGGCGAGTATGTGCTTGAGGATCTCTCCTCCACCAACGGGACGTACGTCAACGGCACGCGCCTGACGGAGCCAGTCGTCCTCTCCCTCGACGACACGATCGAGCTGGGAACGACCAAGCTCGTGGTGCGCGCTCTGCCGGCGCCGGCCGCACCAGCGGTCGACGTGCGCGCAGCGACAGCGGTCACCGATGTGCCGGCCGCGATTCGCGCGCCTGCGCCCGCACCGCCACCCTCGCCACCGCCCGCGCCCACGCCACCGACACCCCCACCCGCACCGCCCGTGCCTCCGGCACCCACACCTCCCGCACCTCTGCCACCGGCAACCCCCTCCGCACCCACACCACCCGCGCCTACTCCGCCACCACCGGCACCTCCGCCGCCTCCCCCCCCGCCCCCGCCGCTCGACCTCCACTTGAGGGTCGATCTGGAGCGCGCCGAGGCCGAGGTCGCACTCGGAGAGGAGCCGTCTATCCGCCTGCGCCTGCAGGAGGGGGCCTGGCAGATCGTCGAGGGAGGCCGCAGTGAGTGAGGGTCCGATCGGAGGCGAGGTCACGCCCGCACAGCCGCTCGGCGAGCCCCAGCTCACGAGGGTGAGAGGCGTGCAGCCGCCGAGCGAGGGCGAGCTGCGGATCCTCAGCGGGCCGGGAGCCGGCAGCACGGCTGCGCTGATCGGCGGCAGCGCCACGATCGGGCGCGAGCCCGAGTGCGACCTGCAGGTGCTCGACAGCGAGGTCTCGCGACTGCACGCAAAGGTGACCGTGCGCGACGGCGTGGCGGCGATCGACGACCTGCACTCCTCCAACGGTACGTACGTCGACGGCGAGCGCATCCTCGCGCACACGACGCTCGCGCCGGGCGACCGCATCCAGATCGGCGAGGCGACGATCGAGCTGACTTCGCCGGTGTTCGCGGGCGCCTCCGCGCGCGTCCTGGCGCCGCAGGTCTCAAGCGTCCGGGAAGTCCTCAGCCAGTCCTCGCGGCTGCTCACCGCGGAGTCCGGCACGCGCAAGTGGTGGACGCTGTCGGTCGTGCTGATCACGGTCTTCATGCTGCTGCTCGACGTCACGATCGTGGCTGTGGCGCTGCCCACGATCTCCGCGTCGCTGCGCCCCAGCTTCCCCCAGTTGCAGTGGATCGTCGACGCCTACGCGCTGATGTTGTGCTCGGTGCTGCTGACCGCAGGCATGATGGCCGACATCTACGGACGCAAGCGTGTACTGACCATCGGGCTGGTCGTCTTCACGATCGCCTCCGTCGTCTGCGCCCAGGCCCCGAACGCGACCGTGCTCGACTTCGCCCGCGGCGTGCAGGGCATCGGCGGGGCGACGATGTTCGCCTGCGCGCTGGCGCTGATCGTTCAGGAGTTCCCCGCCGGCGAGCGCGCTGTGGCGTTCGGCCTGTACGGGGCGGTCAGCGGCCTGTCGGTCGCGCTCGGCCCGATCGTCGGCGGCCTGCTCGTTGAGGGCATCGGCTGGCAGGCGATCTTCTACCTCAACGTACCGATCGCGATCGTAGCTTTCGTGATCCTCCAGCGCAAGGTGGTCAACCTGCCCGGACCGCCGACGAAGGTCGACTGGCCTGGGCTTGTGAGCTTCTCGGGGGCCATGTTCCTGGCGGTCTTCGCCACGATCCGCGGCAACGACGAGGGTTGGACAAGCACGTTGATCCTCGGCTGCTTCGCCGGATCGGTGGTCCTATTCGCCGCCTTCGTAGCGATCGAGCGGGGCCGACGGTTCCCGATGTTCGACCTGAGCCTGTTTCGCAACCCGACCTTCGTCGGCTCCTCGGTGTCGGCCTTCGCGGTGTGCTTCTCGGTCCTCGCGCTGATCTTCTTCCTGACCACCTGGATGCAGACGATCCTCGGCCACTCCGCCGTGGGCACGGGCCTGCGGATGCTCGTGTTCACCGGGGCAGCGCTGGCGTTCGCGCCGCTCGCCGGGCGTATGAGCGGATCAGTCAGCCCCCGGGTGGTACTCCCGCTGGGCCTCGCGCTGGTCTGCGGCGGGGTGTACTCGATGACCGCGGTCAGCGCGAGCTCGACGTGGACAGCGATCCTCCCGGGCCTGATCCTCACCGGGATCGGGCTCGGCCTAATGAACCCGACGCTCGCCTCCACAGCGGTGTCGGTCGTCCCTCCCTGGCGCGGCGGGATGGCCTCGGGGATGAACAGCACCTTCCGTGAGGCCGGGACGGCGGCTGGCATCGCCGTGGCCGGCACGCTGCTGCAGCACCAGGTCCGCACCGAAGTGCACTCCGCACTCGCCGGCTCGCCGCTGGCGCACCTCTCGAAGACCGCCGCCAACGCGATCTCGACCGGTGGCGCGCCGCAGCTCATACACAGCCTGCCCGCCACGTTTCGGCCCGGTATGGTCTCAGCGGCGCAGATGAGCTACGCGAGCGGCCTGCGCACGATCTTCGTGCTCGCCGCGCTCGTCGCCGCAGTCGGGTGCCTGATCGCGTTTCTGCTTATCCGCCAGGGACATATGCTCTACGCCGGAGAAGGTGGGCACTGAGATGACGAGGATGCCCGCTCCGAGTAAACGTCCGTGGGGCAGATCGATGACGGCTAGATCGAGATCGGGGGCACGACGATGACCGACGAGCACGACCGCGACCCTGAGAAGACGGTGATCCGAAAAGTCGTCCCTGAGGCGACGGTGGCCCGCAGCGTCGTCGACCCCGGGACCACACGCGTGCGCCAGGTCCCCCCCGACCAGGCACCCCCGGCTTCACCACCCCCCGGGAAGACGGGCCTGCCCGGCTGGTTGGCGGGCCTCTCCGATCGCCACCCAGGGCGCATCCTGGCGGGAATCGGGGTCTTCTTTGTGATCGCGGTCGCGTTCGGCGCGCCGGTCGCCGGCATGCTCCACGCCAACAATCCGTTCAACAACCACTCCTCCCAGAGCGTGGTGGTAGACAAGGTGATCGGCAACGCGACCGGTGAACGTCCGGGTGCTCAGGTGATCGCGCTCGTCACCCCGCCGGGAGGCGTGGGCGCGCCGGGCTCCCGCGCGCTGGTCGCAAGCGTCGCCGCCGAGCTCCGCCAGGACCCCACGGTGACACGGACGCTCACGTACTACACCACCGGCAGCCGCTCGTTCGTGGCGCGCGACGGCCGCTCGACGTACGTGGCGGCGTTCTTCAAGAACGTGTCGGACAACGGCGCCTCCGAAGCCGCCGAACGATTGTTGGAACGGGTGCAGCGCCCGCCGACGGTGCTGCTCGGCGGTCCCGCGGTCGCCAGCGAGCAGCTCGGCAGCGAGGTCGGCAAGGATCTTGGCAAGGCCGAGGGGCTGGCGTTCCCGATCCTCTTCATCCTCTCACTGTTCGTCTTTCGGGGGGTCGTCGCGGCGCTGATGCCGCTGTTCGTCGGCGGCATCACCGTCATGACCACCTTCCTGGCGCTGCGCGTCGTCAACTCGTTCCTGTCGCTCTCGCAGTTCGCGCTGAACGTCGTCATCGGTCTCGGGCTGGGGCTCGCAATCGACTACAGCCTGTTCGTGGTCTCCCGCTACCGCGAGGAGCGCGCGAAGCTGGGCCTCGACCAGTCGCCCTCGCAGACCAACGGCGCACTCCCGCACGGCGAGGCGGACGCAGCGCAGCGCGCCGGCGCCGAACGCGAGGCGCTGCACCGTACGATCCGCACCGCAGGACGCACGATCTCCTACAGCGCCGTCACCGTGGCGCTTGCGCTCGCGACGCTGTGCGTCATCCCGATGCCGTTCATGGTCTCGATGGGCCTGGGCGGCGCGATCACGGCACTGGTCGCGGTGACCGTCTCGCTCGTCGCCCTGCCGGTGCTGCTCGCGGTGCTGGGGCCCCGGATCAACTCGCTCGCGCCGGCGCGCTGGCAGCGCGCCGCGCAGCGGACCGCCACTCAGCAGGAGGAGGGGCCGTGGTACCGGCTCTCGCAGGCGGTGATGCGGCGGCCGGTGCCGATCGCGACCGCGTGCGTGGTCGTGCTGCTCGTCCTGGGCATCCCGTTCACGGGGATCAAGTTCATCGGTGTCGACGCAAGCGGGGTGCCGAAGAGCCTGTCCGCGCGCACGGTCGACGACACGCTGCTGAGCGACTACTCCACGGACGCCTCTTCGCAGATCACCGCACTGGTGAAGGCGCCCCCAAGCGCGGGAGCGCAGATCACCGCGCTCGCGGCGCAGGTGCGCGGGCTGCCCGGCGCGCTGGGAACAGGCGGCCCTGCGACTTCGCTACGCGGCGGTTACTGGACGTTCGCGGTGTTGCCCGCGCAGCGTCCGCTGGCGGCTGAGACGATCAGCCTGGTCAAGGACATCCGTGCTCACACCGGCCTGCGGATCGAAGCCGGCGGGGCCACCGCCCAGTTCCTCGATCAGAAAGCGACGATCTTCGGCCTGCTGCCGGTGGTGGCGCTCATCCTCTGCGTGCTCACCTTCATCGTCCTGTTCCTGATGACCGGCTCAGTGGTCCTGCCGATCAAGTCGCTGTTGATGACTTTCCTGTCGCTGAGCGCCGCGTTCGGAGTGCTCGTCCTGATCTTCCAGGACGGGCACCTGCAGGGCCCGCTCGGCTTTCAGAGCCTGCACGCGATCGACATCTCCCAGCCGATCCTGATCTTCGCGATCGCATTCGGCCTCTCCAGCGACTACACCGTGTTCCTGCTGACACGGATCAAGGAGGCTCGCGACGCCGGCCACCCGAACAAGGAGTCGGTCGCAATCGGCCTCGAGCGCACTGGCCGAATCGTGACTCAGGCGGCGGTTCTGTTCTGTGTCGCGATCGGCGCTTTCGCGACCTCCTCGATCGTGTTCATCAAGGAGGTCGGAGTCGGCATCGCGGTCGCGGTGCTGATCGACGCGACGATCGTCCGCGCGCTGCTCGTGCCCTCGCTGATGGCGCTGCTCGGCGAGTTCAACTGGTGGGCTCCCGGGCCGCTGCGCCGGTTGCACGAACGCATCGGGCTGGGTGAGGAGTAGCCGGCTCGATGGGCCACTCCGAGGACCCCGACGCAACTCGGATCCGTCCGATCGTCGATCCGCAAGCGACGAGGCTCCGCCCGGTTGCCGAGGAGCAGACCTCGCGCAAGCGCCGGGGGCCGCTGATCGGCGGGGGCGCCGGCGTCGTGGCGATCGTGGCCGTCGCTGCGGTCCTGCTGTCCGGCGGCTCGAGCGGCACGGCGCGGGCGAATCCGTACTGCGACGCGCACTTCTCAGGCTGGATCAAAGACGGGTTCCCTGAGCCGCCGACGCTCGTCAGCCACGACGGCGTGCTGAACACGACCCTCACCGCGACAACGGACACGATCCACGTCAATCACCACACCTACGAAGGGTTTGAGTACGACGGCAGCACGCCCGGACCGACACTGGTGATCTGTCGTGGTGACGTCGTGCACGTGAATCTCGTCAACAAGCTGCCGCTGCCGACGAACCTGCACGTGCACGGCCTGCACGTCAGCCCGGAGGGCGACAGCGACAACATCTTCGTCAGCATCGACCCGCTCCAGCAGTTCCACTACACCTACCAGATCCCGCTCGACCAGTCGCCCGGGACGGATTGGTACCACCCCCACTACCACCCGCTTGTGGACGCGGAGACCACGGGCGGAATGCTCGGAGGCATCGTCGTCGAGGGCGGGCTTGACAACGTCCTGCCCAACATTCCCCAGCGGCTGATCGTGATCCACGGTGGCAAGCCCACACCGATCAACGGCAAAACGCTTCCGATCCCCGGCACGAAGCCGGGTCAGATCAAACCGCCACCCGCTCCGGGTCCAGCCGAACTGCTGGTCAACGGCGTCTACCAGCCAACGCTGCACATCCGCCCGGGTGAACTACAGCGCTGGCGGATCGCCAACGCCACCGGCGAGCGGTTCGTGAAAATCGCCCTGCCGGGCGTGACCTTCGAGGTGCTTGCCTACGACGGCCAGACGCTGCGCTATATGCGACCGGAAAAGCAGATTCTGATGGGCCCGGGAGAGCGCATTGAGGTGCTCGTGCGCGGCGGAGCGCCCGGTCGCTACGCATTCGACTCCGAGCCATTCCAGCCGTGCTTCAAGGGCTGCTTCGATCCCTTCGGCGGGATCCCCAACACGGGCCGGAACTACGGCTTCCAGACGCTGGTGAACGTCGTCTCCTCGGGTGCCCCGGAGAACGTGCCGCTGCCAACCGGGCCGCTCGCAAACCCGCTCGATCTACGCCACGCCCACGTCGACGTCTACCGCACGATCGTGATGGCCAGGGTGCCGTCGATCATCCACGAGCCCACGTTTCCCCTGAACGGCAAACTGTTCAACCCCAACCGGGTCGACATCACGATGGCGCTGAACTCCGTCGAGCAGTGGACGATCAAGAGCCCGGATACGGCCCGCAGCGACGAGTGGCACAACTTCCACATTCACACCAACCCGTTCCAGGTGATCGCGATCGACGGCCGGCCACTGAACTGGATCGACTGGCAGGACACGGTAAACATACCCGCCGGCGGCTCGGTCACAATCCGCATCCACCCGATCGACTTTACCGGGAAGTCGGTGTTCCATTGCCACGTCTCCTTCCACGAGGACAACGGGATGATGGGCGTCTTTCAGATCGTCAAGGACCCGCCCGCCTCCGAGGTCGACGTCGACCGGGTCATGTACATGACGCCGCCGGACGCCAAGTCGGTACTCCCGCTCTACAAGAGCACGTTGGCGCTGACCACGATCGACCCCAAGGTAGCCTGGGAGGTCGGCCTGGGCTGGTGTAACGAAAGGGGCGGGGCCTACGACAGCACCAGCCCGATCTCCAGCCCCGGCGTGGCCTCCTGAGCACCCCAGCTGGATCGACCGAGAGCTACGAGACGCGCCCTCCGAGTCCCGAGTAGGACCAAGTCTCTCGCGTCAGGGTCCCACCGGGATCGGCCCCATCGGTCGCGCGCAGCGCGATCCGATCACGCCGGCAGCGTCATGTCCTTGACCTGCATGCGCCACCCGATCGGCCCGGTGAGCGTGAACGCAGCGTTGCGCAGCGCCTGGGCCGGGCGAGCTTCGAGCACTCCGGCGCGCGCCAGGCGCCACGCCATCGACTGAAAGTGCGCGGCGCGGGCGATCCGGGGCCGCTCGTAGGAGCGCAGCGCGGCTTCGACGTCGGCACCGTCCTCGCCCAGCACGCGGCCGATCGCGAGCGCGTCCTCGAGCGCCTGCGCCGCGCCCTGTCCGACCGCGAACGTCATCGGGTGAGCCGCGTCGCCCAGCAGCGTCACGCGCCCCTCACCCCACCGCTCGTCCGGCGGACGGTCGAACACGTCGGTGCGGAAGATCGCCTCCTCGCTGGTGGCGTCGATCACCCGCAGCACCGGATCGGCGAAGTCCCTGAACCGTTCGATCGCCGCCCGCTTGCGAGTACCAGGGGGGTCCTGACCGCCCGGAGGACTCGTGACGATGCCCTCCCAACTCAGCCGCTCCGGCCCCGAGCGGAACACGACGAACTTCGTCCCCGCGCCCCACCAGGCGATGAAGTCGACGCCCGGGGCGAACGCCTCGTCGTAGGGCACGTTCGCTCGCCACATCGTCAGCCCGGAGTGCCGCAGCGCCTGCTCGCCGAGCAATTGCCCGCGAATCCTCGAGTCGAGCCCGTCGGCGCCGATCAGTACATCGCCCGCCTCGCTGCCGCCCCCGCCAGCGCGACGCTGACGGCCCCGTCCGCCTGCTCGAAGCGCTCCACGTTGCACCCCGTCCTGACCCGCTCCTCGCCCGCCCCGGCTACCAGCGCGGCGTGCAGGTCGGGGCGGTTGATCCCGCACACCGGAGCTCCCAGCCGGCGCGCCATCTCGTCCAGCGGCCAGCGTGAGAGCAGCCGCCCGCGCGCGGTGCGCTGCTCGAAGCACCCCAGGACCGCCCCGCGCTCGCGGATCTCCACGCCCACGCCGAGCCGGTCGAGGATCAGCATCGCGTTGCACCACAGCGTCACGCCCGCGCCCAGCTCGACCTTGGAGAGCTCCGGTGCCCGCTCCAGCACGACGACCTCAGCGTCTGTCCCACGCAACGCGATCGAGGTTGCAAGACCCCCGATTCCGGCCCCGACCACAACCACCTTGGTCACGTCGGCGAACCTACCAGATGCGACCTGGCGCCAGCTGAGTGACGGCAGCGTTACGCGCAGTCCATGAGGCGGCGCTCTCGGGTAGAGTTCCCGCACGCGAAGGCGTCCAACTAGAGATAGAGGGGCCCGGCTCGTCGACCTTCGGCCGACTGCGCCACCCTCTTACGGAGGTGGCAAGTGTCGACACAGCAGCTTCCCGCGCAGGCACCGGACTTCACGCTCGACCACGTCCTCGGGCACAAGGTTTCGCTCGGCGACTTTCGCGGCCGCACGGTCGTCGTCGTGTTCGGCGGGCGCGAGAGCGCGCCCCAGCTCAAGCAGGGCATCCACACGATTCGCGTCAGGTACGGTCCTGACGAGCTGCCGGTGATCGGCGTCTCGGACCTGCGGGCCGCTCCACGCGCCGCGCGGATCGTCGTCAAGAGCCAGCTCAAGAAAGCCTTTCAGGAGGCCGTCCAGGACGAGACCGCGACGCTCGCCGAGACCGGCAAGCCGCCGCTGGGCGATCCCTCGAAGGACGTGATCATGCTGATGGACTGGTCGGGCGAGGTCGTCGACGGCTTCGGGCTGAGCGGCGTCGACCAGGAGGCGGTCGGCGTGGCGCTCGACGGCGACGGGAAGATCCTCGGCTCCGGCAGCGGGGCACAGCTGGGCGAGCAGATCCTCGCGGTCCTGCCGGCTTGACACCGAGATCGGCCCTCCAGCGCACAACCAAGACCACCGGCACCCAGACCCACCGCCACACACGTGACCCAGACCACACCCAGCCCACACATCCACACTCAAGACAGGCACTAGGAGGAGCAGATGGCAGACCGTTCGGCGTCGATTCCCGAGATGAAGGCTGTTCGCGCTCCGCACGGGCACTACGACGTGGCGATCATGGGCGGCGGCTTGGCTGGACTGTCGATGGCGCTCCAGCTCAAGCGTCAGCGCCCCGAGACGAAGGTGCTGGTGTGCGACAAACGCGCTGAGCCCGCGCCGGAGGCGGCATTCAAGGTCGGCGAGTCAACCGTCGAGAACGGCGCCTACTACTACCGCGATGTGCTCGGCATGAAGGACCACCTCGAGTCCGTGCAGCTGCGCAAGCTCGGACTGCGCTTCTACATGCCCGCGGGGGACAACTCCGACCTCAGCCGCCGTGTCGAGTTCTGCACGCCGGCCACGCCCGGCGACCACCCTGTGTGGACGCACCAGATCGACCGCGGACGCTTCGAGAACGAGCTGTTCAACCGTTGCGTCAGCCACGGCGTCGACGCCTACCGCGGCTGGCGTGTCACCGAGGTGGAGATCGGCCCCGGCACCGAGGACCACAGGGTGACCTTTGCACACGAGGACGACACGGTCACCGTTACCGCGCGCTGGGTGGTGGACGCCACCGGCCGTCGCAACGTGCTGCGCAACCAGCTCGGCCTCGGCACCGAGACCGGGCACCACATCAACGCCGCCTGGTTTCGCCTCGGCGGCGGGCTGGACTTCGAGGAGTGGATCAAGGACAAGGAGTGGCTCGGCCGCGAGTCACAGCTCGGCATCCGCAGCTACGCAACGACCCACCTCGTCGACCAGGGCTACTGGCTGTGGCTGATCCGCCTCGCCTCCGGCCCGATCAGCATCGGCCTGTGCGCCGACCCGCGCTACCACCCCTTCGACCAGATCAACACCTTCGACGGTCTGCTCAGCTGGATGGAGCAGCACGAGCCGCAGCTCGCCGCCGAGGTGAATGGCCGGCGCGAGCAGGTCGAAGACTTCCTCGTGATCGAGGACTTCTCCTACGCCTCCAGCCAGATGTTCTCGATGGACCGCTGGACGCTGACGGGCGAGGCGGGGGGCTTCATCGACGCGCTCTACTCACCCGGCTCGGACTACATCGCCTACGGCAACAGCTTCGGGGGCGACCTGATCGTCCGCGATCTCGACGGCGAGGACATCGAGGAGCGCCTGGACTTCTTCAACTTCTTCTTCTTCCAGCTGTTCAACCCCACGATCTCCCTCTACAAGGACCAGTACCAGTTCTTCGGCAACCCCCAGGTGATGCTCGCCAAGCAGCTGTACGACAACACCGCCTACTTCTGCACGCTGGCGTTCCTGTTCGTGCACGGCAAGATGACCCAGCCGGAGGACCTCGGGGACATCGTCGACATGTTCGAGACGCTGATCCCGCTGCTCGAACGGATGCAGGGCCTGTTCCGCGAATGGCACCCGCTGGAACCGCGCAAGTGGGAGGGCGTGTCGGTGCTCAGCAACGACTTCCAGCCGATCGTCAAGACCCAGTACGAAATCGGACAGCCCTTCGACCAGGACGAAATGATCGAGCGCGCCCGGGAGAAAGTCGAGGTCGTCAAGGCGATGGCGACGTGGATCTTCTTCCTGGCCGCCAAACGTCTGCCCGAGCCGCCCGATCCCGACGCACGCATCAACCCGCTCGCCGTCAGCCTCGACCCGACCAAGTGGGAGGCGGAGGGCCTCTTCTCCGAGGACGGCATGACGCTCGCCGAGGCGCTCGCTTTGCTCCCCGGGGTCGAGGAGTTCGACCTCGAGGCGCGTGGCGCGGTGGCCGGCTGAGGCGCGGCGCGGCGTCACACGAAGCTCCACCCGCGGGCCGGTCGCACAACGTGCGGGCCCGCGGGAGCCGGCCCAGATCAGCTCGGGACTACCGGCAACACCAGCGAGGAGGCGTGGGCGGCGTCGTGAAAGATCATCTGCCCTGCCGCACTCAGATCCTCCTCGCGCACCTCGCCCGGCGCCAGCGCCGCGCCGCTGTTGCGATCGAAGCGCGGGAACGAGCTGCTCGTGAGCAGCAGCCTTATGCGATGACCGCGTAGGAACACGTTGCTGGTCGCCTTCAGGTCGACTGTGTACTCGTACGGGCGCCCGGGCTCGACCGGGACCTGCCGTTCGAGGCCCTCGCGGAAGCTGGCGCGCAGGACGCCCTCGGCGAGAATCCGGGAGCACCCGTCGGGTTGGACGTCGCACAGCTTGGCCACCCAGTCGGCGTCGCGGGCGCTGGTGGCGGCGTGCAGCGTCAGGCTGAGCAGCCCAGTGACCTCCAGGTCCTCCGGCAGCGGCTCGCTCGTGTAGACGAGCACATCGCCGCGGCCTTCGAGTGGGCGCTGGTCGAGCGGGCCGGCGTTGGTGCGCATGAACTTGCCCGGCAACGACGTCGGGCCGCCGATCGTCGGCGCGGGGTCGCGGGGGTCGAACGTGAACGTGTCGGGCGACTCCTCGGCCGGCGCAGTGCGCGAGAGCCCCCCACCCGCCTCAGCGGCGTCGCCGTCACTGTGCAGATACCACCGCTGCGGCACGGCGCGCGCCAGCGGCCAGTCGGGCTCCTCGCGCCAGCGGTTGGCGCCCATCACGAAGATCCGCACCGGTGCCGGGGACGCGGCGGGTTCGCGGGTGGCACCGCGAGTGCGGCCGGCCGGCTCGCGAGCGGGCGCGTCAGTGGACTCCCGTTCGAACAACTGCTCGCCGAGGAACTCCAGTTGCGCGGCGAGCATGTCGACGTCCTCCTGCGGCGAGAACGCCTCGAAGGCGTGGTCCGGGTAGGCGCCGTACGTGCTGCCGTGCGCCCACGGCCCTACCACCAGCTGGGTCCGCGTACGGGCGAGCTCGCTGCCCCCTTCGCGGCGCATCCGCACGAAGTTCTCGAGCGTGCCGCCGAGGAAGATGTCGTACCACCCGCCGACGTTGAGGACCGGCACGCAGACCTCGCCGTAGCAGCCGTCGATCGACAGTGCGCGCCAGTAGTCGTCGAGCAGGGGGTGTTCGAGCCACTCGCGGTAGAAGCCCCCGCCCGGGCTGTCTGCGGCCAGTGGGGCGCTCGCCAACGGCAGGTGGCTGTACTGCTCCTCCACCCGCGCGCGCCTGCCGCGCCCGGCCATGATCTGCACCCAGAAGAGGTTGAAGCCCAGCTGAAACGCGCCGCCCTGGTAGACCCACCCGTCGAAGTAGTTGCTGCCGATCGCGATCGGGGCAATCGCGCGCAGGTGCGGCGGCTGCGCGGCGGCCGCCAGCCACTGCGTCGCCGCCGTGTAGGAGCGCCCGGCCATCGCCACGGCGCCGCTGCACCACTCCTGTGCGGCGACCCACTCGACCGAGTCGTAGCCGTCGGCGCGCTCGGCGCGGAACGGGTGAAACTCACCGTCGGAGCCGTGCTGGCCGCGCACGTCCATCGAGACGAGCGCGATCCCGGCCTCGACCGTTCGCTCGGGGTCGAGGATCGCCGGCAGCGTCGGCCCGAACGCGCGATCGTAGGGCGTGCGGCCGAGCACCGCCGGGACCGGCCCGACGCCCTCTGGGCGGTAGACGTCGGCGCGCAGCAGCACCCCGTCGCGCATCGGCACCGCGATGTTGGATTCGACGATCACGGCTGTCCCCTCCCCCATCCCGCGCATGAGCCCCTACAAACCCCACACCTGGGGAGAGGCCCGAGCACCCGCTCCTGCACTGGGGCCCCCCGAGAGGTTTCCGGCGGGACGCTCATGGACGACCGTTAGGCGCCGCCGTGCAGAGACCCCAGCAGCTCGACCGGGTTCTCGCGGCCCTCCACCGCCGCTGCGGTCTGGGCTCCGGAGAGCAGACAACGGATGCTGCCGGTGCCGGGGTGCGTCCAGTGCCCGGCCAGGTACAGGCCCTCGACCGGCGTGCGGTAGTCCAGGCGCTTGGGGACCGTCTGGTCGGGCGTGTTCTCCCACCCGTACGCCGCGCCCTGCTCGGCCAGCGTGTAGCGCTGGAAGGTCTCGGGGGTCGCGCTGTCGGCGAACGTGAGCGCCTCGCGGTAGCCGGGCAGCGTGCGCTCGGCCGCCTGGAGCATCAGCTCGGTGTAGCGCTCCTTTGCCTGCTCCCACGGCTCGCCGACGTCGTAGGCCATCAGGCTGCTGAAGACGACGACGTGCTCGCCCTCGGGCGCTAGGGCGGGGTCGTGCATCGTCGGCACGCTGAACCACGTCCCCCCGAGCGCTCCCTGCAGGACGCCGTCGTAGTTGGCGTCGTAGTCGCCGTCGGGGTAGACGAAGTGCTCGTGGGAGAGGCCGTGCGCCGCCGGGTCCAGCCGGGTCGCCGAGAACAGCACGAACGCCGAGACCGACGGTCGCATCCTCCCCAGCCGGCGGCGGAAGCGCTCCGGCAAGGCATCCGCCGGCAGCAGCCGCTCGAACGTCTGGCGCGCGTCGGCGTTGGACACCACCACCTCGGTCGCCAGGCGCTCGCCGCCGTCGAGCTCCACGCCCGCGACGCGTCCGTCGACAAGCTCGATCCCTGTCGCGGTCCGCGACAGCAGCACCTCGCCGCCGTTCTCCGTGACGCACCGCGCGAGCGCGTCGGCGAGGCTCTGAAAGCTGCCCCGCACGTACACCGGGCCGGGCTCCACAAGCGCCATCCACGCGCCGCTGTAGGCCATGAATGAGGTGCGCCCCGGGGGCAGCCCGAGGTAGGGCCACTGCGCGCCGCACACCGCCTTCGCGAGCGGGTCCTCGATGTGTTCGTCGAGCACGTCGGCGAGCGTGGCGCGCCGGTACTTGAACAGCATCGGCAGCTGCGCCTTGACCGCGTCGAGATCGTTCAGGCCGACGCGCGGCGGGGGGGCCTGCGACTCGCGCGTCGTCTGCGCACACGTGTCCACGAAGCGCCTCACGCCGTCCGCCTCGTGGGGGAACTGCTCGGCGAGGTAACTCTTGAGCGCCTCCAGCCCCAGCGGCAGCGTCCAGCGCTCGCCGCCGACGTCGACGCCGAGGCAGTCCTCCGCGCGCACCAGCTCGACCTCTCCGTCGATGCCCAGCGCGGTTAGGTAGAAATCGAGGAACTCGACGTTGAACCCTTGGGCGGTGACGTGGATCGCCGGGTCGAACGTGTACGGCCCGCGGCGAAACGCGCGCGCGTTGCCGCCCGGACCTTCTTCGCGCTCGACGAGCGCGATCCGGCGCCCGGCCTTCGCCAGGCACGCCGCGGCGGACAACCCGCCGAGGCCGGCGCCGATCACCACGACGTCGTACTTCTCGGCGGCTGGCGCGGCCACTAAGGACCTGTCTCCTGAGGACTGCACTTCGCGAACGTAACCGGCCGCATCCAGGTGTGCGGGCTTACCGAGATAGGCCCCAAGGGCGTATCTCCGCTCGGCGTCGCCATCAAGCGCCAGCGCGCTCGAGGAACTTGGCGAGCTTCTTGGGCGAGTCGGCCGACAGCACCTCGACCTCGGGTTCGATCTGGCGCACGAGGCCGCCCAACACGCGCCCTGAGCCAAGCTCCAGGAACGAGGTCACGCCGGCGTCGAGCAGCGTCTGTACGCAGTCGGCCCACCGCACCGGGCTCGTGATCTGCGCGGTGAGCGCCTCGCGGACTCCCTCCGCGCTGTCCACCACTTGCGCGGACGCGTTCGAGACCAGCGGCGGGTTGGGGGCCTGCCATTCGAGGCCCGCCATCGTCTCGGCGAGCGCGCTCTGGACCGGCTCCATCAGCTCGCTGTGAAACGCCGCTCCGGCGCGCAGGCGGATCGCCTTTTCCGCGCCGGCCTCTTGGGCGAGCTCGAGCAGCTTTTCGACGGCGTCCTCCTCGCCCGAGACGACGATCTGCTTGGGCGTATTGAGGTTCGCGGGGGCGACGATGCCAGCGGCGCGCGCGGTCTCGCACAGCTCCTCCACCTGCTCGGCGGGCAGGCCGATGACCGCTCCCATCGCGCCGGGGCGCTGGGACTGGATCGCTTCCATGCGCCGGCCGCGCTCGGAGACGAGCACGATCCCGTCGGCGGCGCTCAGGCAGCCGGCAGCGACAGCCGCGGTGTACTCACCGAGGCTGTGCCCGGCGACGTAGTCCGCCTGCACGCCGGCCTCGCGAGCCAGCTCGGTCATCGCCATCGAGACCGCGAACAGCGCTGGCTGGGCGACCTCGGTGCGCGTCAGCTCCTCCATCGGCCCCTCCAGGCAGAGCGTGCGGATGTCGAGGCCCGAGGCGTCTTGGGCCGCCTTGAAGCAGCCCTCCATCACCTCCGGGTGAGCCTCGAGGATTTCGGCTCCCATCTCGACGCGGTGCGAGCCCTGCCCTGGATAGAGGAAGGCGATCTTGCTCATCGCCGGGGACATTACCCACCCGCGACTCGCCGTGCTTGAAGGTGTCGTAGGATGACCGCCATGTCAGAGCGCGCCGGCGACTTCGACGTTGCGATCCTTGGCGGTGGCCTGGCGGGCCTGACGCTCGGGTTGCAGCTGAAGGCCGCGCGGCCGCAGACCTCGATCGCGATCCTGGAGAAGCGCGTGGGCCCCGCCCCCGAGGCCGCGTTCAAGGTCGGCGAGTCAACCGTCGAGGTGAGCACCAACTACTTCGCCCACGTGGTCGGCATGCGCGATCACCTGGACGCCGAGCAGCTGCCCAAGTGCGGTCTGCGCTTCTTCTTCCCCGCCGGCAAGAACGAGGACATCGCGCTGCGCGTCGAGTACGGGCCGCCCGCGATCCCGCCGGTGCACTCCTACCAGCTCGACCGTGGGCGCTTCGAGAACGCGCTCGCCGCGCGCAACCTCGAGGCCGGCAACACCGTGCTCGACGGCGCCCGCGTGCAGGAGATCGAACTCGACGGCGAGCGCAAGCGCGTCACGTTCACGCGCGGCGAGGAGACCTCCGAGCTCACGAGCCGGTGGGTGGTGGACGCGGCCGGCCGCGCGGGGCTGCTCAAGGGCAAGCTCGGGCTGGCGCGCGAGGTCGGTCACCACATCAACTCCGCCTGGTTCCGCCTGGCGGGCGGCCTGGACATCGACGACTGGTCTGAGGACGAGCTCTGGCACCGGCGGATGTTGGCTCCGGGAATGCGCGCGCTGAGCACCAACCACCTCTGTGGCGAGGGCTACTGGGTATGGCTGATCCCGCTCGCCTCGGGACCGATCTCGATCGGCATCGTCGCCGATCCGCGCTTTCACCCGTTCGAGCGCATCAGCACGCGGGAGGCCGCGATGGCCTGGATCGCAGAGCACGAGCCGCAGCTCGCGCAGGCGCTGGAGGGCCGCCAGGAGCAGATCGAGGACTTCCTGCGTGTCGAGGACTTCGCGATGGGCTGCGCACGGCAGTTCTCATCCGAGCGCTGGTGCTTGGTCGGCGAGGCTGGAGCGTTCGCGGACCCCTTCTACTCCCCCGGCTCGGACTACATCGCGTTCGGCAACACGTTCGCCACCGACCTGATCGTTCGCGACCTGGACGGCGAGGACATCTCCTCCCGCGCCGACGCGCACGACGAGCGCTTCCAGCGGATGTTCGCGACCACGCTGAGCCACTACGAGGGCCAGTACGGGATGTGGCGCAACGCGCAGGTGATGAACGCCAAGATCAACGCCGACTACCTCTACTACTGGGCCTTTCCCTCGATGCTGTTCTTCCACCGCAAACTCACCGACCTGGAGTTCCTGGCCACAGTGCAGCCGTTCGTCGATCGCGCGATGCGCCTGACCCCGATCCTGCAGCGGCTGTTCCGCGAATGGGACGCGCTCGAGAACCGCGAGTGGCTCGGCGCGTACAGCCCGCCGACGGCGTTCCCGGAGCTCAAACGACGGCACCTCGACCTGCACGCGGACATGGACGACGAGCGTCTGCGCGCCCAGCTGGCCGAGAACATCGAACTCTACGAGGCGCTCGCCGTCACGATCTTCGCGAAGGCCGTGGAGAGCCTCGGACCCGGTGTGCAGCTCGACCCCGAGGCTCCGGTGAACCCCTACGCGATCAGCCTCGACCCGCAGCGCTGGGAGGCAGACGGCCTGCACGACGGCAGTGGCGTACCCCCCGCCGAGGCGGGCGCTCGGCTGCGGCTTCGCAGTTTCTGGATGGAGCAGCTGGTCCCCCGGCGCTACCGGCCCGCAGCCAAGGGAACGGCAGCCGCCGGTGCTTGAGCAGGCGGCACCCGAACACTTCCGGCCCCCGGCGCCCAGAACGGCGGCCACCGGTGTCTGAGCCCAAGCTCAAGGACCGCGTCGCGCTGGTGACCGGCGGCTCGCGCGGCATCGGCCGCTCGATCGCCGAAGTGCTCGCCGCCGAAGGGGCCGCGGTGGCCGTCAACTACCGCTCGGGCGAGGCGCAGGCGCAGGAGGTGGTGCAGGCGATCGGTGAGGCCGGCGGGCGGGCCGTGGCCGTGGGCGGCGACATCTCGGAGTATGAGCAAGCCGAGGCGGTCGTGGCCGAGACCGTCGCGCAGCTCGGCGGCATCCACATCCTCGTCAACAACGCCGGCATCTCCAAGGACGCCCTGATCTACAACATGGACCCCGGGGAGTGGCTGGAGGTGATGCGGGTCAACTTCGGCGGCACGTTCAACTGCACCAAGGCCTCGCTCGCGCCGTTCATGTCTCAGCGCGAGGGAGCGATCGTCAACATCTCCTCGGTGATGGGCGAGCGCGGCTGGACCGGCGAGTCCAACTACGCGGCCTCGAAGGGCGCGATCAACGCCTTCACGCGCTGCTGCGCGGTCGAGCTCGCGCGCTTTGGCATCCGCGCCAACGCCGTGCTCCCCGGCTTCGCCCCCACCGACATGGTCGCGGGGCTGATGGACAAGGACGGCGGCAAGGGCATCTCCAAGCAGATCCCGATGAAGCGCTTCGCGACCGTCGAGGAGGTCGCGCGCACCGCCGTGTTCCTGGCGGGACCGGACTCCAGCCACATGACCGGGGCGCTCCTGACGGTCGACGGCGGGGTCTCCGCGCAGGTCGGCATCGGCAAGCCGCTCTGAGGCCGTTCTCAGCGTCTCAGAGCGCTCCCGATGGTCGCCGGCGGAGTCCGTTCGCAGGCGGGTTCGACAAGTGGCTTGGGGGTGCTCCCGGGCGTCGGCGGCGACCGCCCGTCGGTCCCGCGGGCCATCATCTAGTATCGCGACAAACCAGCGACCGAGGAGCGTGGACATGGCGGACGTCGACAGTGCAGTGAAGGAAGCGGTGGTCGAGGCGCTTGCGCTCGACGACGACGAGGTGACACCTGAGGCGACCCTGATGGAGGAGCTCGGCGCCGAGTCGATCGACCTGCTCGACATCCTGTTTCGGATCGAGAAGAGCACCGGCGTGAAGATCGAGGCGTCGGACCTCGGCGACTACATCCAGGGCGGCATCCCCGACGATGAGTTCTCCGACGAGAACGAGGTCATCAGCGAGACCGGCGCTCAACAGCTCCACAAGGTGATGCCCCAGACCGATCCGGCGGACCTCGCGGGCAAGTTGAAGGCGGACGAAGTGATGACGCTGTTCACGGTCCAAAACCTCGTCGAGATGGTCTCCTCACGCGCCGACGGTGCCTCTGGCTAAGGCCCCAAGTGCGCTTTCACCTGATCGATCGCGTCGACTCCTACGAGCCGTCCAAGTCCGTCAGGGCACGTAAGGTCACGTCGCTGAGCGAGGACTTTTGGGAGCAGGACGACGGCGGGGGGCTGGCGATGCCCCCCCCGTTCGTGCTCGAGGCGCTCTGCCAGGCGGCGACCTGGTTGATCATGATCTCCACCGACCGCGCCAAGCGCGCGGCGCTGCTCTCCATCGGCTCGGTCGACTGGCACGGGGCCATCCGACCGGGTGACGTGCTGGAGATGGTCGGCGAGGTCGGCTCGTTCGGCACCGAGACCGCGGTCGTCTCCGGCCAGGTGCACGTCGACGGCCGGCTGGTGCTGGAGGCGCAGGACGTGATGTGCGCGCTGATCGACGCGGACACGCTGGCCGACCTCGACGACACCCGGCGACTGCAGGAGCTGCTTACCCGGGCCGGGGGCGAGTGATGCGCCGCGTCGCGTTCAGGGGGACCGCTATGGACATGCTCGCCGACCTCGACACCCTGCGGGCGCAAGACCTGTGGACCCGGGCCGGGGCAGACTGATGCGCCGCGTCGCCATCACGGGCATCGGTGCCGTCACCCCGGTCGGCCGCGACGCTCCGAGCACCTGGGCATCGCTGAAGGCCGGCCGCTCCGGTGTCGGGCCGATCACGACCTTCGACGCGTCCACCTACCCGGTGCGCATCGCCGGCATGGTCGAGGACTTCGACCCTGACCAGCTTCCCGACCGCCACCTGATGCGTCGCCTGCACCGCGGCGCCGCATTCGGCCTCGCAGCGGGCGTCGAGGCGGTGCGGTCCGCTGCCGTACCAGCCGGCACCTACGACCCGTACGAGTGCGGCATCTCGATGGGCGGCAGCGTCGCACGGCCCGAGCTGCAGGAGTTCTCCGACATCTTCTACACCCGCCGCGAAAGCGACGGCCACGCGCTCTACCGCTCGCCTCCCTCGCGCACGGTCGTCATCAGCCAGAACGTCGCGAGCGCCGAGCTCGCGCGCTTCGCCGACGCGCGGGGGCCGATGATCGGCGTGAGCACCGCCTGCACCGCCTCCTCCCACGCGCTCGGGGAGGCGTTTCGCCGCATCCAGGACGGCGAGGCGCGGATGATGTTCGCCGGCGGCTACGACGCGCTCACCTCGTGGGTGGACGTGCTCGGCTTCACGCTGCTCGGGGCGCTCACCAAGGACTACAACGACGACCCCGTGCACGCCTCGCGGCCGTTCGACCGCGAGCGCACCGGCTTCGTCCTCGGCGAGGGCGCCGTCGTGATGGCGCTGGAGGAGCTCGACTCCGCGCGCGCCCGCGGCGCGACCATCCACGCCGAGATCGCGGGCTACGGCTCCTCCCTGAACGCCTACCGCATGACCGACCCGCCGCCCGACGGGGGTGGCGCGGTGATCGCGATGACGCGCGCGTTGGGCGAGTCGGGGTTTACGGCCGAGGACGTGGACTACGTCGTCGCGCACGGCACCGGCACCCCCGCCGGCGACATCTCCGAGACGGTTGCCATCAAGCGCGCGTTGGGCGACCACGCACAGCGCGTCCTCGTCACCTCGCCGAAGTCGATGACCGGCCACACGACCTGCGCAGCGGGGGCGCTCAACCTGCTCGCCGCGCTCGGGGCGATCCGCGACGGGGTCGTCTCCCCCACCATCAACCTCGACCACCCCGACCCCGAGCTTGACCTCGACTACGTCCCCAACGAGGCGCGGACGGCGCAGATCGATGTCGCGATGACCAACGCGTTTGCGTTCGGGGGCACCAACGGGGCTTTGGTGGTCTGCCGGCCCGAGCTGCGGGACGCCTCATGAGCCGCGCCGTTCGCCTACTCCCACGCGCCGCCGGGGGGCCCCCCCGATGAGCCGCTGGAGCACACTCGACCGGATTCTCACCGTGGAGCCCGGGGAGTCGGCCACTGCGCTTCGCAACGTTCCCAACACGCTGGCGATCTTCGACACCCACTTCCCGCGCTTCCCGGTGCTGCCCGGGGTCCTGGTCCTCGGCAGCCTCGGCGCGCTGGCCGCCCACCTGCTGGAGGCCGAGACGGGGCAGCCCTGGCACCTCGCCGGAGCCGACCGCGTCGCGTTTCGCCACTTCGTCCAGCCCGGCGACCAGCTGCTTCTGAGCGTCAAGCTCTCCTCCCGCACCGACGCCGACGCTGTTCTGAGTGGCGAGGCTTCCGTCGATGACCGCGTCGTTACCCGCGCCCGCAAGCTGCGTTTGGTGCCTCAATGAGCTTCCGTGGTCGGGCGTACCCACCGTTGACGCTGGGTAGGAGGCCCAGCGCGCACGCGCCCGGCGGCCTCACTCACACACGTGGACGATCCCCCCTGACCAACCCCTTAAATGCCAACTTGGGGACGATCCGTGAGCGCTGAGGGGCATCGCGTTGTCATCACCGGCCTCGGGCTGTTGACGCCGCTCGGGGTCGGTACGGACGAGACGTGGCAGGGGCTAGTCGCCGGCCGCTCCGCGGTTGGGCCGATCGCCGGCTACGACCCCTCCTCGCTGCGCACTCAGGTCGGGGCGGAGATCCTCGACCTCGCGCCGAAGGAGTTCGTCAGCCGTCGCGCACTGCGCACGATGACCCGCTACGACATGCTCGCGGCGGTCGCCGCGGCGCTCGCGATGCGCGACAGCGGGCTTGAGGTCGGCGAGGACCCCGAGGGTCGCGCGGCGCTCTTTACTGCTTCGGGCAAGGAGATCTCCGAGCCCGAGCACTTCGAGGAGATCGCCGTTGAGGTGCGCGGCGACGGCGGCCGCGTCGACATGCGCAAGTTCGGCACGCTGGCCCCCTCCGCGGTGCACCCTCTGTTCTTCATCGAGGGCATCCAGGGCGCTTCGCTGTTCTACCTCTCCGAGGCCTTTGGTCTGCGCGGGCCCAACACCTACTTCTCCGGGACAGCCGAGGCGGGGCTCACCGCGATCGCGCGCGCCGCTTCCGCGATTCGCCGGGGCGAGGCCGACGTCGCGCTGGCGGGAGGCGCGGACGCGCCGGTCTGCTGGTGGAACATGGCCAAGCTCGACTCGCTCGGGCTGACCACCGCTTCCAACGCCCTCGGGGCCGGCGCCTGCCGGCCGTTCGACCGTGACCGCGACGGGACGGTGATGGGCGAGGGCGGCGCGTTCGTCGTACTGGAGACGCTCGCTGCCGCGCAGGCTCGTGGCGCGCGGCTCTACGCGGAGGTCCTTGGCTCCGGCGCCGCGTCCGACGTCGACCGGCTGCTCACGCCCGACCCCGGTGGTCGCGCGTTGGCCCACGCGATCGGCTCCGCCCTGCGCGCTTCGGGCGAGCCGGCCGACGGGGTTGACTTCGTTGCCGCTCACGGGTCTGGCACGCGGCTTGGGGACGCCTCTGAGGGGCAGGCGCTGCGTTCGGTCTTTGGCGCCGGCGGGGGCGTCGCGGGCGGGGGCGCTCCCTCGGTCTCCAGCGTCAAGCCCGCGACCGGGCACCTCGGCGCCGGCGCCGGCGCGCTGAACCTCGCCGTGGCCGCTCTGGCCGTCCACCACGGCGTTGCGCCGCCGACGCTCAACCTGGCCTCGCCCGACCCGTGGTGCGGGGGGTCCGACTGGATCGTCGGCGCTGCGCGCGAGGCGCCTTTCCGCTCTGCGCTTGCGCTCGCCCGGGGCCTCGAGGGGCAGAACGTGGCGCTGGCCGTGCGGGCGCTCTGATGCCCGCTCTACTCGACGGCGCGGGGGCCCTCTGGCGTTCCCTGCCCGCCGGGATGGAGGTCCTCTGATGCGCGCTGTGCTCGCCGGCGCTGGGGTCGCGGGGCTGACGAGCGCGCTCGCCCTGCGCCAGCGCGGCGTCGACGTGCTGGTCCTCGAGCGTGCCGGCGCCGCGGAGGAGATCCAAGTCGGCGGCTGCATCCACACATGGCACAACGGGATGCGCGGCCTGCAGCGGATCGGGGTCGGCGAGCGCCTGCTCGAGCTCGCTGGTGACGCGGCGGTCGTTGAGCGCGCCGAGTTCTGTACGGCGCGGGGCCGCTTGATGTATGGGTGGTCGGTGCGCGACATCCAGCAGCGGGTCGGCTCGCCGACCTTCGGCGTGCGCCGCCCCGCTCTGCACCGGGTCCTGCTCGATGCCGTCGGTGATGGGGTCGTGCAGTTCGGGGAGACCTGTGTCGGCTTCGAGCAGGACCCGGACGGCGTCTCGGTGCGTCTGGAAAGCGGCGGTGAGGAGCGCGGCGACGTTCTGATCGGGGCGGACGGCCTGCGCTCCGTTCTGCGCACCGCTCTGCCCGGCGCCACCGTTCCACGCTACGCGGGATACGTCAGCTGGCAGGCCATCGCGCCCGTTGACACCGCTGTTGTTCCCGTCGGCCTCTTCCGGGTCCTCTGGGGGCGCGGGGCGCGCTTTCTCTTTTACCGCATCGGCCCCTCCGAGGTCTACTGGGAGGGCACCTTCGCCGCCGCGGCGGGGGGCGCGGAGGCCGAGGGCCCGCGCAAGGAGGCGGTGCTCGATCGCTTCCGGGGGTGGGCTTCCCCGGTCGAGACGATCATCTCGGCGACCGAGCCCACGGCGATCTCACGCGCCGACATGTACGACCGGCCACCCTCCAAGCTTTGGGGCGTCGGGCGTGTGACGCTTGCTGGTGACGCGGCCCACGCGATGACCAACGCGCTCGGCCAGGGCGCCAACCAGGCGATCGAGGACTCGCTCGTGCTCGCCCGCTGCCTCGCCGACGCCGACGACCCGGCCGCGGGGTTGCGCGGCTACGAGGCGGAGCGGATTCCGCGCACAACGAAATTCGCATCGATGTCCTGGTCACTCGCCCGCGCCAGCCGGCTGCACAACCCGGCCGCCTGCCTGCTGCGCAACGTGGGGCTCACGATGGGCTTCCGTTTCGGCTTCGCGCGCCAGCACCCTGGAGAAATGGACTACCAGCTTTGAGCCCGGGGACCTTGTCGGGTCGGGCTATATGGGGCGAGGGGGCCACGTCGGGCGTGCGGGGGGCCGTGTCGGGCTGGGAGCCTGTATGGGGCGAGGGGTCCACGTCGGGCGAGGGGGCGGCATGAACGAGCGGGCGCTGATCGTCGGCGGCGGCATCGGCGGGCTCGCCACCGCGCACGCGCTCGCCGGCCAGGGCCTGGACGTGACCGTTTTCGAGCAGGCCTCCGACGTTGGCAAGATCCAGCTGGGCGGTGGCTTTCACATCTGGACCAACGCCGCGCTCGCCCTGCGGCAGCTCGGCCTCTACGACCGCGTCGAGGCGATCGGGGCGCCGCTAGACGTCACCGAGTACCGCACCCACACCGGCCGGCTGCTGGCCACCTGGCCCGTCGCGGAGATCGCGCGCGAACACGGCGTCGTGGACGTCGGGGTCAACCGGCGGGACCTCCAGGCGCTGTTGGTCGATGCGGTCGGTCTCGAGCGCATCCGGCTCGGCGCCCGCTGCACCGGATTCGAGCAGGACGGCGCCGGCGTGCGACTCACGTTTGCCGACGGCCACGAGGAGCGCGGCTCGCTGCTGATCGCGGCCGACGGCCTGCGCTCGACGATTCGCGCGCAGCTGCACGGCGAGCACCCGCCGCACTACGTCGGCTACACGCAGTGGCAGAGCCTGGTCTCCGACGAGGGCTGTCCGCTGCCGCCACGCGACGAGCGCGTGCTGTTCGGGCCCGGCTCGCGGGCGATCCTGCACCGCGTCGGCGGCGGCCGGCTGTTCTGGGCTGTGGTCCTCTACGGCCCGGAGGACGGCCCCCTCTCCCGCGCGGGCCGCGGCACGCTGCTGGAGCGCTTCGCCGGCTGGCAGGAGCCGCTCGTCGCGACGATCGCGGCCACGCCTCCGGAGGACATCGCGCGGCTGCAGATCTACGACCGCGCTCCGCTCTCCTCCTGGGGCGTCGGGCGGGTCACGCTGCTGGGCGACGCCGCGCACCCGATGACGACCAACCTCAGCCAGGGCGCCTGCCAGGTGCTCGAGGACGCCGCGGCGCTCGCACGCTGCCTGCGCGGAGCAGACGACCTCGTGGCGGCTCTGAGATCCTACGAGCAGATGCGTATCCGTCGCACGACCCCAATCGTCCGGCAGTCCGCGCGGATCGCGCGCGTCGGCGCTTTGCGGAACCCGCTGTTGTGCGCTCTGCGCAACCGGGCGACGGCGCTCACGCTCGGCGGCCCGGTGTTGAAGGCCCACCGCCGGTTTGTCGCGGAGGAACAGTGACGTCTACGAGCGCGACCGATGGGCTCCTGGCCAACAACCGGGCCTTCGCGGACTCGCGGCCCGTGGATGGTCTCGGCGCCGAACCCACCCTGCACCTGGCCGTCGTGACGTGCATGGACTGTCGCCTCGACGTCTACGCGATGCTGGGGTTGCGCGTCGGCGAGGCTCACATCCTGCGCAACGCGGGCGGGGTGGTCACCGATGACGTGCTCCGCTCGCTGACGATCTCACAGCGGCGGCTCGGCACACGCGAGGTGATGCTCGTCCACCACACCCGGTGCGGCATGCAGACGCTCACCGAGGACGAGTTCCGCGCCGAACTGCTGCAGGAGACCGGCATGACGCCGGCGTTTGCGATCGAGTCGTTCCCCGACCTCGAGGAGGACGTGCGGCAGTCGATGCGGCGCGTCCACCACTGCGTGTTCCTGCTGTACCCCCACAACGTCCGTGGGTTCGCCTACGACGTGGACACCGGCGAGCTGCGCGAGGTCTTCCTCGGCGAGGAGCCCTGACCCCCGCTGACGACGTTCGCTCCCCCTACGTCGCCCCCGAGCTCCCCCGATGGCGAGCCTGAGCCTCGCCGACGACGAGCCCTGAGCTTCGATAGAGTCCGGCCGTGGCCTCGGACACTGAACCCAAGGAGACGCAATGACCCCTGAGCAGGCCGCCGTCGACGTTCCGACGCACGTGGTCGAGTACCTCTCGTCCCAGAACACGCTCACCCTCGCCACCGCGTCTCCCGGCGGGGTACCGCACGCCTCCACGTTCCTGTACGTCAACGACGGCCCCACGCTGTACTTCTGGACCAAGCCGGGCACCACCACCGCCCGGCACCTGGAGCAGAACCCCGTCGTCTCCTTCGCGATCGACGAGTACGCCGAGGACCTGCGTCAGACGCGCGGCGTCCAGGGCTCGGGTGAGTGCGCCGTGGTCCTCAACGGCGAAACGATCGCGCGGGTCGCTGATCTTTTCGGCCAGAAGTTCCCGGAGCTCTCGCCGGGCGCGACGATGTCGATCTCGTTCTTCCGCATCGCCCCCACGGAGCTGCAGTTCATCGACAACACTGGTGCTGGCGGCAAGAGCCAGGAGGGCCAGTTCGGCGCGGACTTCTCGCGCGAGCGCGCCTACTCCGTGTTCGCCGACCTGCCGGTCCAGCGAGTCGACAGCGTCGCCGAGGAGCTTCAGACCCTCAAAGTGCAGGCGGACGAGATCGTCGTGCGCCAGGGGGGGCCCGCCGACAAGTTCTTCATCGTCGTGGACGGTTCGGTCGACGTGGAGAAGCAGGACGACGCCGGCTTGCGCAAGGTCGCGACGCTCGGGCGCGGGCACTTCTTCGGCGAGGTCGCGATCATGCGCGGCACGCCGCGGGCCGCCACCGTGCGCGCCACTGAGCCCACGACCCTGCTCGCGATGGACCGCGACGTTTTTCGCGACCTCGTGGCGCAGTCGCTGGGCATGACCGCGGACTTCGACCAGGTCGTCCGCGCCCGGCTGCGCTCCCTCGATAAGGACGCTTGATTGCCCGCTGGCGCGACGCAGGGGGCGAGCGCCACGCCTGGCTTCGCCAGCGCCGACTTTCGCGGGGCGCTTGGCGCCTTCGCGACCGGCGTCACGATCGTCACCACCCGCGGGGAGGCCCACCCCTATGGGATGACCGCCAACGCGTTCTCCTCCGTCTCACTCGACCCGCCGCTGGTGCTCGTGTGCGTGAAGGCGTTCTCCGAGGGCGCCGAGGAGATCCTCGAGAACGGCGTGTTCGCGGTCAACATCCTCGCCGCCGAACAGGAGCCTTTGTCGCGCTACTTCGCCTCCAAGGACCGTCCGCGCGGGCGTGACGCTTTCGGTGACGTCGCCCACCACACGGCGGCGAGCGGCTCGCCGGTCCTCGACGGATCCGTCGGCTACCTCGACTGCGCCCTGCACTCAAGCCACGAGGCGGGCGACCACATGATCTTCATCGGCGAGGTTCTCGCGCTCGACTTCAACCACGAGGTGGCGCCTTTGGTCTTCCACGCCGGCGGCTACCGCTTCCTGCGGGATGGTTGAGGAGGCCCGTATGCGCAGCGCCGTCCTGCTCGCGACCGGAGCCCACCTGCCCGGTGAGCCGATCACCAACGAGCAGCTCGAGCGTGTCGCCGGCGGGCTGCCCGACGACGTGCTCGAGGGCATCCAGGTCAAAACGCGCTACTGGATCGCCGACCCGCAGACCGGCGTGCAGTCTGAGAGCAACTCGCAGATGGGCGCCGCGGCCGCGCGGCAGGCGCTCGCGCGCGCCGCGGTCGAGCCGGGGGAAGTAGATCTGCTGGTCGTCTCCACCGCCAGCCCCGAGTACCACCTGCCGCCGACCTCGACGCTCGTGCAGGAGCACCTCGGCCTGGGCAAGTGCGCGGCGATCGACATCCGCTCGGGCTGTGCGGGGTCCGTCGAGGCGCTCGACCTCGCGCGGCTCTACCTCGAGCGGGGTGAGTTCGACACGGCGCTCGTGGTCGGCAGCGAGGCCATCTCGCCCCTGACCGTGCCGGTCTTCCTCGGCAAAGACCCCGGCAAGGTGCGGATGCGCGACCGTCTGGGGATCTACAACTTCGGCGACGGCGCCGGGGCGATGGTGCTGCGCGGCGAGGACCGCGAGGGTGCCGGCATCCTCGGCTCTGCGATCCGCAGCACGGCCCCGGACAGCAAGCCCGGGATGCAGGTGATCGGCGGCGGCACGCACGCGCCGATCGCCGACCAGCTGGCCGCCAAGCGGCTGATCGAGCTCAAGGTCGACGTGGTCGAAAGCGGCCGCCACACACCCTTTGTGCTCACAGAAGGGCTCGCCGACACGCTCGCGCGCTGCGGCGTCGCAGCAGAGGCGATCGACCTCTGTGTGATCCCCGAGGGCAACGCCGGCTACATGACCGACGAGCTGCGCGAGGCGGGCCTGCTGACGCCCGAGTGGCTTGCGCTCGAGGACAAGATCTTCGAGAACCTCGCGCTGGTGGGGGCCACCGGCTCCGCGGCCGTTCCGCTCGCCATGGACTACGCGTGGACCACGGGCCGGGTCAAGACCGGGGACCTGATGATGATCTTGGCGATCGAGACTTCCAAGTGGAAGTACGCGGGGATGGTGCTGCCGTGGACGGCGGCGGCGCTCTAATCCTTGTAGGGCGCGAGCACGATCGCGATATTCGTCCCGCCCAGCGACGTGCTGTTGACCAGCACCGGGCCGACGTCCGTTGCGTGCTCCCACGCCGCGAGCGCGAGCGCGACGCTCAACGAGGCGCCCGCACCCATCGGCTCGCCGAGCTTCAGCTTCGGGGCGTTCACTTTCACGCCGGTCCCTGCCACGCGCTCGATCGCCTTCGCCTCGGCCTCGTCGGCGGCGGCGAGGCCGCACCGCGCCGACCACACGGCGGCGAGCTCCTGGGCGGGCACCCCCGCCTGCTCCAGCGCCAGGCGCATCGCGCGCTCGATCCCCTCACCCTCGGGGTCGATCCGGCCGATGCCGCGGGCGTCGGACGTGATCGCGTAGCCGAGCACCTCGCCGCGGATGCGCGCTCCCCGCTTGCGGGCGGCGCCCAAGCGCTCGACGAGCACCGCAACACCGGCCTCCGCGAGCGCCATGCCGTGCGCACCTGCGCCGTTCGGGGAGGCGCCGGCCCCACCGTCCGCAGGACTAGCCAGCACCCCCAGCTCGCGATATGCCGCGATCACCGTGTCGGTCAGCGAGTCCGCGCCGAGGCACAGCACCGCGTCGGCGTGGTCGGTGGCAGCAAGATCGCAGCCGTAACACAGCGACGCCGCGCCGGCCGCGTGCCCGACGGTTACCGTCGAGGCCGACCCCAGCGCCCCGACCTTGATCGCGACCTGCCCACCGGCGGCGTTGTACACGGTGTTGGGGAAGACCGCGGGGTTGGCGCCGCCGGGGCCTTCCTCGATCACGCCCACCGAGAAGTCCTCCATGCTTTCCATCGGGCCAACCCCCGTGCCGAGGATCGCGCCCACGCGGGTGCGGTTCTCGTCGCTGAGCTCCAGTCCCGCGTCGGTGAGCGCCAGACGCGAGGCGATGACCGAGAACAGCCCGAGACGGTCGACGCGCTTTCGCTCCTTGGGACTGAGGAAGTCGCCGGCGGAGAAGTCGACCCGACCGAGCTGCAGCCCCTCCTCGGCGCTCGTGCACACGCGGCCGGCGCTGTACGCCTCCCACAACGCCTCCACGTCGGTGCCGGCGGGGGTGAGGGCGCCCAGCCCCGTGATCACGACGCGATCGAGCTGCGGTTGAGGCGGCCCCTGCGTCCGCGCGCCCGCGCGAGCGAAGACGATCGACGCATTGGCGCCGCCGAACGCGAAGTTGTTAGACACGGCGACCTCGAGCTCCATCGCGCGCGGGCCCTCGGTTATGTAGTCCAGATCACACTCGGGGTCCGGCTCGGTGTAGCCGGCAGTCGGGGGGGCGTACTGGCGCTCGAGCGTCTTCACGGTCGAGATCGCCTCGATCGCCCCCGCTCCTCCCAGCAGATGCCCGATCATCGACTTGGTGGAGCTCACGGCTGCGCTCCGAGCGGCCTCCTCGCCGAGACCGACCTTCGTCGCGGCGGTCTCCGCGGTGTCGTTCTTGGCAGTGCCCGTGCCGTGGCTGTTGACATAACCGACCTCGCCGGGCGACACCCCGCCCTGGGTCAGCGCCGTCCGGATCGCGCGGGCGGCACCGCGGCCTTCGGGATGCGGCGCGGTCGGGTGATAGCCGTCGGCTGAGAGGCCGTACCCCAGGATCTCGGCGAGCACAGTCGCGCCATGCTCGCGCGCGAGATCCTCGCGCATCAACACCAACATGCCGCTGCCCTCGCCGAGCGACAGCCCTTTGCGGTCGCGCGAGTACGGAGCCGCCGGCTCCGGCGATAGCGACTCCAGCGAGTTGAACCCGGCGTAGAGGATGTCCGAGAAGGCGTCGGCGCCGCCAGTCAACACCGCATCAGCCTGGCCGCTGCGGATCAGCTCGCCCGCGTACCCGATCGCGTTGGCGCTGGCCGCACACGCGGTATCGACCGACAGCACGGGGCCGCGCAGGCCAAAGGCGCCGCTGAGGGCCTCGGCCATCGCCTGCGGCTCCACCAGCAGCACGAGCCTGGGGTCCGGCGCCTGCCCCTGTTTGCGCCGCCTGTACCACTCCTCCCCGGCGAGCAGGCCGGCGTTGCACGTGCCAATCACGACGCCCCACCGCTCGGCGGGGATCGTCCCTACCTCCACGCCGCAGCCCGCCATCGCCTCCTCGGCCGCCTTCAGCGTGAAGTCGATCGCGCGGTCGTGGAACCCGTCGGGGTTCAGGTAGCCGCGCTCGGGTGCCGCCGGGTCCTCTACCTCACCGCCCAGCTTGGTGCGATAGCCGTCCATCGGCATGTGCTTCACCGCGCGGATCGCCACGCGACCGTTGCTCACACCATCCCAGAACGCCTCCACCGAGTTGCCCTGGCTGGTGATCGCCCCCAGCCCGGTGACGACGACGCGCTGTCTCTGCTTGCTGTTGTCCGCCACGCCCGCTCCTTCATCCGCCGTCGTCGCCGAAAATGCTTGACAGGCTCGGGAATCTATCCCACACCGCCATCTGACGTCGATCTGCCGGCTGGGGCTATGCTTGCCCTGCGCCACGGCGGGAGATCGGAGGATCGGGTTGGACATAGGAGCGATGACATCGATCGACGTGATCGCCTCGGCGCTGGGCGAGGCGCAGCCCGAGCTCGGCGCGGAGCTCGGCGCGATGAGCTCCCCCGACGGAGCCCTGACGCTGCTCTTCTGTGACCTCGAAGACGCTGTGGCGATCCGCGAGGAGCTGGGGGCCGAGCGCGCCTCGGAGCTGCTGCGCGACCACCGTGCGATCGTCGAGCAGATCGTCCGCCACCACGGGGGCACGGTGGCAAAGTCCCACGACGACGGCTTCATGGTCGCGTTCGACAGCGCCCACGCGGCTCTGCGCTGCGCGCTCGACCTGCAGAGCTCGCTCGGCGAGCGCACGATCCCGGGCAGCGAGCGTCCGCTGCGGCTGCGCATCGGCCTGCACACCGGCTCCGTGATCATGGGCGAGGAGGAGTTCTACGGGCGCAACGTCGTGCTCGGCGCCCGCATCGCCGGTTGCGCGCGCGGCGGCGAGATCGTCGTCTCCTCGACGCTCAAGGAGTACACCGAGACCGACCCCTCCTTCCGCTTCGAGGGGCGCGGTGAACACCGCTTCAAAGGGGTGCTCGGAGAACACCACGTGTTCGCCGTCGTGCGGTGAGCGCCGACGTGCTCGTCGTCGTTCGCTGAGAACCCATATGGTCCGCTGAGGACCCCACCGGGTGAGAGTCCATCTCGTCCTCCGAGGACCCTATATAGGACCCACATAGGACCACACCCAAGGACCCATATATGGCAAAAAGCATCTACATCACCGCAATGGGCCCCTACAGCGGCAAGTCCGTCGTCGTCGCTCGGCTTCGCCGAGATGCTCTCCGCGCGCCTGCAGCGCATCGGCTTCTTCCGCCCAGTGATCCGCAGCGCGAGCGAGCCGGACCCGCAGATCGAACTGATGCGCCACCGCTACCAGCTGCAGTTCGACTACCCCGAGCTGCACGGCCCCACCGCCGAGGAGGTCACGGGGCTGATCGCCCACGGCGAGCACGGGGAGATCGAGAAGCGGGTCCTCACCGCCTACCGCGAGCTCGAGCGCCGCTGCGACTTCGTCGTCTGCGAGGGCACCGACTTCGTCGGCTCCACGCCAGCGCTCGACTTCGACCTGAACGCCAACCTCGCCAACCAGCTCGGCTGCCCGGTGCTGGTCGTGGTCAACGGGGCGGCGAGCGGCGACGTCGTCGAGGAGGTCCAGCTCGCACGCGAGGAGCTGCAGCGCAAGGACTGCGAGCTGTTCGGGGTGATCGTCAACCGCGTCGCCCCCGACGCCGTGGACGAGGTCGAGCGCCGGCTCGCGCCGCACACCGGTCAGGAGTGGGTCTACGTGATGCCCGAGCAGGCCGAGCTCGCCTATCCGAGCGTCGGAGAGGTCCAGGCCGCCCTCGGTGCCCGCCCGCTGTTGGCCGTCGACGGCCAACTCGACCGCGACGTGCGCGAGGTGCGAGTCGCGGCGATGAGCGCCGAGCACTTCATCGAGGACCTCGTCAAGGGCACGCTCGTCGTGGTGCCAGCCGATCGCTCGGACATCGTCGTCGCCTGCCTGGCCTCGACGCTCTCCCCCACCTTCCCCGCGGTCTCCGGGCTGCTGCTGACCGGCGGCTATGCCCTCTCCCCCACCGTGCGGAGCCTGCTGGAGACCGCCCCCTTCCCGGTGCTCGAGATCGACACGCGCACGCACGTCGCCGCGGCCGCCATCTCAAGCGTCAGGCCGGTGCTGCGCGCGGAGAACGAGCGCCGGATCGCCACCGCGCTCGGTCTCTTCGAGCGCAGCGTCGACAAGGTCGAGCTGCAGCTGCGCTTCATGGTCGAGCGCCCCACGCGGATGACGCCGACGATGTTCGAGTACGAGCTGATCGAGCGGGCGAAGTCCGCCCGCCGCCACATCGTGCTGCCCGAGGGCGATGACGAGCGCGTGCTGCGGGCCGCCGACATCCTGCTGCGCCGTGGGGTAGTCGCGTTGACGGTGCTGGGCGATCCCGACGCGGTGCGCGCCCGCGCCGCCGCGCTCGGCCTAGACCTCGACGGTGCGCAGATCGTCGACCCCCTGACCTCGCCCGAGCGCGCGCGTTACGGCGCGGTCTACCACGAACTACGCAGCCACAAGGGCGTGACCGAGGAGCTCGCCTTCGACGCGCTCGGCGACCCCACCTACTTCGGCACGATGATGGTCCACCTCGGCGACGTGGACGGGATGGTCTCCGGGGCGGCCCACACGACCGGCGACACGATCCGCCCGGCGTTCGAGTTCATCAAGTCCCGCCCCGGCGTCTCGGTCGTCTCGAGCGTCTTCTTCATGTGCCTCGCCGACCGTGTCCTGGTCTACGGCGACTGCGCGGTCAACCCGAAGCCCGACAGCGCCCAGCTCGCGGACATCGCGATCTCCTCCGCGGACACCGCGGCGGCGTTCGGCATCGCCCCGCGGATCGCGATGCTCTCCTACGCCACCGGCGACTCGGCCAAGGGCGCGCAGGTGGACCTGGTGCGCGAGGCGGCCGAGACGGTCCGGCGCCTGCGGGGCGACCTCAAGGTCGATGGTCCGATCCAGTACGACGCGGCGGTCGACGCCTCCGTGGCCAAGCTGAAGCTGCCCGACAGCGAGGTCGCGGGCAGCGCCTCGGTCTTCATCTTCCCCGACCTCGACACCGGCAACGTCGCCTACAAGGCGGTCCAGCGCTCCTCCGGGGCGGTGGCGATCGGGCCGGTTTTGCAGGGGTTGCGCCGGCCGGTCAACGACCTCAGCCGGGGGTGCTCTGTCACGGACATCGTCAATACCGTGGCGATCACCGCGATCCAGGCGCAAGAGACCCGGTGAGTGAGTGGCCGCCAGGTAAAGTGAGTCGATGAGCTTCACACGGATTACGGTGCGACCCGACCAGATGGGCGGCGTTCCATGCGTCCGCGGCTTGCGTATCCCGATCGCAACCGTGGTCGGTATGGTCGCCGACGGAATGAGCAATCGAGAGATCCTCGCCGCCTACCCGGACCTGGAGGCTGATGACGTCCGCGAGGCGATGCGTTACGCGGCAGAGGCCGTCCGCGAGCGTGAGTTGCCGCTCGCCGCCTCCGGGTGAGGTTCCTGATCGATAACGCGCTCTCGCCGGCAGTCGCCGAGCGGCTCAAGGCTGCTGGACACGACGCCGCGCACGTCCGCGACTACGGCCTACAGGCAGCCAGCGACGATGAGATCTTCGTCCATGCCCAGCAGGAACAACGCGTGCTCGTATCTGCGGACACAGACTTTGGAACCCTACTTGCGCTGCGCCAGGAGCGGTCACCCTCGGTCGTGTTGTTTCGCCACGGAACCCAACGACGACCTGAGCAGCAATCGCAGATGCTCCTTGCAAACCTCGCGACGATCGAGCACGACCTCGCCGAAGGCAGCATCGTCGTCATTGAGCCCGGCCGAATCCGGGTCCGAGGGCTCCCGCTGATCCCATAGGCGTTTCTACTCCGGGCTACAAGCAGTCTGGAGCCTCTCTCCTCGACCCGCGCTCAAACGCTCGCCGAGCCCCCTGGCGGCGCCAACCCTGCCGCCTCGTACAATAGCCGTGCGTACTCCCCAGCGCTCTGGGGGCGCTTGGCGATGTCCTTCTCCAGGGCGCGCAGGATCGCCGGGCCGAGCGCGGGGGCCACGTCGGCGAGGCCGGTCGTGGGGTCCGGCGGCTCGTCCTGGAGCTGTGCCCACAGCACGCGCATACCCTTGCGATCGGCGAACGGCGGGGTCCCGCTGAGGCACTCGCACATCACGCAGCCGAGCGCATACACGTCGGTTGCCGCGGTCACGTCCTCGCCGCGGATCTGCTCGGGGGACATGTAGTCCATCGAGCCCAATGCCTGGCCCGGCCGGGTGAGATTGGTGCCCTGGCTGTCCTTTGCCAGGCCGAAGTCGGTGATCAGCGCGGTGCCCTCGGTGTCGAGCAGGACATTGGCGGGCTTGACATCGCGATGCACCATCCCGCCGGCGAACAGCGCGTCCAGCCCGTCCGCCACCTGGGCGCAGATCTGAAGCGCCGTGGGCACGTCGAGCGGGCCCCCCTGCTTGAGCTTCTCCTCCAGCGATCCGCCTTCGATGAAGCGCTGGGAGAGGTACGGCACGCCCTCGTATTCGCCGGTGTCAAGCACCGGAACGACATGCGGGTTCTTGACCTGCTGGGCGATCCGCGCCTCGCGCTCGAAGCGCTTGCGGAAGATGCTGTCTTCGGCGATATCGCTGCGCACCAGCTTGAGCGCGACCGGCTCGCCATCGGAGCCGACCGCCCGATACACACGGCCCATGCCGCCGATGCCCAGCAGCGCCTCGACCCGATACGACCCGACGCTCTGGCCGATCAGTGGATCGGGCTCGCCGCCCCCTTCTGCGTCGCTCATGGCCTACAGGATGCCACTTTGTCCGGCGCGGACGATCGTACGTCGCCTCCCATCCCCCACTCTGATTCAATTGCCATGTGCCATGTTCTCAACGGGGGGGGTGGATCAGCCCGCGTTCGCGCCTCTGCGCGGCGGCGATCGTGTCCGCGATGCTCCTCGCATTGGGGGCAGCCGGGCTGGCCTCCTCGGCCCAGGCGGCGACCTATACGGTGGGGACGACCAGCGACACGACTCCTGGCGTGGCGTGCGCACCCGCCTCCGACAAATGCTCGCTGCGACAGCTGATCGAGTACGAGGATGAACTCGCGCCCAGCCCGCCCGACGTCATCGTCGTCCCGAGCGGCACGTACGAATTGAAAGAAGGTCCGCTCACAATTACGCAGCCGCTCGTGATCGTTGGTGCGGGAGCGCGCACCACGACCGTAGACGTGTCCCCGAACGCAGCCCCACAGCGAGTATTCGACATCCAGGCCCCTGTGAGCAGGGAACCGACGGTCGGCATCGCGGGACTCGAGATCGCGGAGGGGACCGCCGACGCCGACGAAAGCTACGGGGAATTCGGCGGCGACGTCCTCAACACCGGGTCGCTGCTCCTCAGCGAAGACTGGATCACGGGCGGCACCGCGTCCTATGGGGGCGGGATCTCCAACGACGCCGGCACGCTGGCGCTCGAGCGCTCGCTCGTGTCGGGCAACCACGCCACCAGCGGTGGCGGGGACTCGGGTGGAATCCAGAACTACGGCTACGCCAAATGCGAAGACAGCGGCTGTCTCCCCGGCACGAAGGCGGACCTGGATGTCGAAGACTCGACGATTGCCGAAAACGAAGCGGCCCAGGGGGCGGGCATCTTCAGCTGGGCCGAAGACGGAGTCGCAGACGAAAACGTCGTAGCGGTCATCAACTCGACGATCGCCTACAACAAAACGACAGAAGCCTGCCTCGAATGCGAAGCGCCCAAAGGCGCGGGACTCCTGGCCACCGACGGGACGATCGATGTGGCGGGCTCAATCCTCGCCTACAACAGCGGGACAATCGATGGCGAGTACACCCCAAGCAACTGCTCGACCTCGGGTTCGGCGACGATCGTCTCCATCGGCTACAACCTCGAGACCGAAGCCGACTGTGACTTCAAATCCACCGGCGACCTGCAGAACACCTCTCCCGATTTCAGCTCCGGCGAACCAAAGAGCAACGGTGGCAACACCGACACGTTCGCTCCAGAACCAACCAGCCCGGCGGTCGACGCGATTCCCGCCGACGCCCCGTTCTGCAACGAGACCGACCAGCGCGGCATCACCCGCCCGCAGGACGGCGGCTGCGACATCGGCGCGGTCGAACTGGTCCCATTCACGATCGAAACCACCGAAGGATCCCAGTTCTCCGGCCCGGTCACGGCAAGCCTGACCGAAGGCATCTACCCCAGCCCCGCGCCCACGATCGAATGGGGGGACGGCACCGCCACGGCGGGGACGGTGGACGAAGCCAACTCCACCGTCAGCGGCACCCACACCTACGCTCAAGCCGGGACCTACGACGGCTCGGTCACCTATCACAACGACGGCGGCTCGGGCGAACACAAGATCGCCTTCCAGGCGAAGGTCGCCAACGCAGCGCTGAGCGCGACCGGGGTACCCGTGAGCGCCACCGCGGACGCACAGTTCACCGGGACGGTGGCGACGTTCACAGACGCCAATCCGCAGAGCGTGGCGTCGGACTTCACAGCGACGATCGACTGGGGCGACGGCACCGCCACGGCGGGGACTATCGGCACCGCGGCCGGCGGGGGCTTCACGGTCACGGGCTCGCACACGTACGCCAACGGTGGTACCTACACGACCAGCGTCACGATCAAAGACTTGGGCGGCGCGACCGCGACCGCCACGAGCACCGCCGATGTGCTCTCTGGCTTCATACCGCCAGCACCCCCCTCCCCCGCGCCGCCGACGGTGGTCGCGACCTCGCCGCCGACCGTGATAACGACGACCAGCGCGGCGTTCACGACGACGGTCAACCCAGAGGGGCTGGCGACGACCGTGCACTTCGAATACGGGCCGGTCCTCGCCCGGCGCGCAGCGCGGCGGCGGTCACATACGGCTCCGTTACGCCCAATCAGTCGGTGGGCCCGGATTTCGCCAACCATACGGTCACCGCGACGGTCACCGGCCTGCTGCCCAACGTCACGTACAACGTGCGCGCAGTGGCCACGAACAGCGCGGGCAGCGCGACGGGCGCCGATCAGACCGTAGTCACGCCGGCCGATCCGCCCCCGCCGCCCCCGGTGCTCGGTAAGGCCGTGAACGTGACGCCGGTGTCGGGGATCGTCTATATCGAGCTACCGCCCGGCGCCACATTGGCCTCAGCGGCGTCGGTATCGCCGTTCTCGTCGTTCTCGGCGGGGGCGCAGGCGGTCGAGTCCCTCACGAAGGGGCAGTCGTTCGTGCCGCTGACCGAGGCGCGTCAGATCCCCGTCGGGTCGATCCTCGAAACGACCCATGGCGTGGTAGGGATCACCACGGCCACGACCGCGTCCAGGAAGGGCAAGCTACAGTCCGGCGACTTCGGCGCCGGGATCTTCAAGCTGCTGCAGAAGCGCAGGCAGAAGGGCCTGACCGAACTGGACATCATCAACAACTTCAAAGCCAATCAGGTCTGCACGACGCTCGGCAAGAAGGCCACGGATCGCGAGCCAAGCATCTGAGCGGCAAGATGCTCGGCCAGCTCCGCGCCAGCGGGCATGGGAACTTCACCGCGCGCGGACAGGACAGCGCGGCGACCGTGCGCGGGACGGTCTGGGGCGTGAAAAACCAGTGCGAAGGGACGCTCACGCACGTCACGCGCGGCGTCGTGACCGTCCGCGACTTCATCCGCCGCAAGACGATCACCCTGTTCACCGGCCAGTCGTATCTGGCGCGGGGCCCACGCCCCTGAGCTCCGGCGATAGGATCTCGACATTCGTCCACTGCTGCATTTGCGTCTGCGCTCGGCGGCGATCGCCTCTGCCGCGATGCTCCTCGCGTTGGCTGCGGCGGCCGCGCTGGCCGCGTCAGCCCAGGCGGCGACTTATACCGTGGGGACGACCGAAGACCTCACCGGGATCTGTGAAGTCCCGGCATCCGGCACCTGCTCGCTGCGGCAGCTCATCGCCTACGAGAACAATCTCCTCGAACCACCCAACCCTCCCGACACGATCGACGTGCCCGCCCCCGAAGGCGTCGACTACTACTTCCTCTCCAACGGCCCGCTCACGATCTACAAAAGTGTCTCGATCGTCGGCGCCGGCGCGCGCGCGGTGAGCATCTTCCAGGAGTCCTCGCCCGCAAACCGCGTCTTCTTCGTCGAGCCGAACCCACGCAACAGAACCGTCCCGACCGTGACCATCTCGGGCCTGTCGATCGTGTTCGGTCACGCCAATGCCAACAACGGCTACTTCGGCGGCGACATCCTCAACGAGGCCACGCTCACGCTGAACGAAGACGACATCACGAACGGGACGGCCGAAGAAGGCTCGGGCGCCGGCATCTCAAATGACGGCGGCACGCTCACCCTGACGCACTCGCTGGTGGAGAACAACTACAGCACCAACCAGCCCGACGGGGCCGGCGGCGACTCGGGCGGGATCCAGAACGTCGGCCCCAACCCGGTGACCGAAGCCGCCGGGAAGCTGACCGTCAACGACTCGACGATCGCCGACAACAGCGCCGCGCTCGGCGGCGGCATCTTCAGCTGGGGCGATACCAGCAACACAACCTCGATCGTCAACTCGACGATCGCCAACAACGACGGCGGGGCCCGCAGCAGCGAAGGCGGCGGCCTGCTCGCCAGCGAAGGCACGATCTCCGTCGAGAACTCGATCGTCGCGGACAACACCGTCGAAGACCCGCTCACCGCCGAACAAGTACCGTCGAACTGCGGAGACAGCAACATCTCGTCGCTCGGCCACAACCTCCAGAGCGGGGCCGACTGCGCCTTCGCCGGTACGGGGGACCTCAAGAACACCGAACCCGGATTCCTCTCCAGCGGCCTGCAGGACAACGGCGGCAACACGGACACGCTCGCGCTGGAAGCGGGCAGTCCCGCAGTCGATACGATCCCCTCGGGCGCCCCGGGCTGCAGCGGGACCGACCAGCGGGACATCGCCAGGCCCCAGGGCACCGGCTGCGACATCGGCGCCTACGAGCTGTTCCAGCCGATCGAGGGGCAGCAGTTCTCCGAGGTGGTCGGCACCGCCTCACCGCGCGAAGGAACCACGCCCACGATCAACTGGGGAGACGGCACGGCGCCCTCAGCGGGCAAAGTCGCCCCCAACACGGGGCAGCTCACCGGCACCCACACCTACGTCAACGAGGGCATCTACCACGCGAGCTTCACCTACACGAACAGCGACGGCTTCCCCGAAACCCGCCCATTCGATGTCAAGGTCCAGGACGCCCCGCTGATCGCGACCGGGGTGCCCGTGAGCGCCGCTCCGGGCGTGGCCGTCAAAGCCAAGGTAGCGACGTTCACCCACACCAACCCGGCGGGCGCCGCGTCGGATTACACCGCCACGATCACTTGGGGCGACGGCACGGCGAGCACAACCGGGACGGTCAGCACCGCGGCCGGCGGAGGCTTCGAAGTGACGGGCTCGCACACATACGCCGCCGCCGGCACGTATACGACCAGCGTCACGATCAACGACGTGGGAGGCGCTAAAGCGACCGCCACCAGCAGCGCGAACGTCGTTGGGCCGCCGATCGTCACGAACGAGAGGGTTATCTCGGTCACCGAAACGACGGCCAAGATCGGCTTCACGATCGACCCCGACGGCGCCGACACCACCTACGTGATCGAATACGGACCGACCACAAGCTACGGCCAAAAGACAACACCAGTGGAAATCGGAGCCACCCCTGGCCCCCAGTCGCTGACACAGACGCTCACCGGACTCGAACCAGGCAAGACATACCACTTCAACGTGGTAGCCACCAACTCGGTTGAACCGAAAGGCGTGAGCGGCGGCGATAAGTCCTTCACCACCGAATCCGACGCCCCGCTGAGCGCGACCGGCAAATCCGTGAGCGGAACTGCAGGCGTGAAACTCAGCGCCACGGTCGCGACGTTCACCGACGCCGACCCCAACGGAGTCGTATCGGAGTACACCGCAAGCATCAACTGGGGCGACGGCACTGCGAGCACAGCTGGGACGATCAGCGCCGCGGCCGGCGGAGGCTTCGAAGTCAAGGGCTCACACACATACGCCGCCCCCGGCACATACACGACCACCGTCACGATCAACGACGTGGGAGGCGCCAAAGCGACCGCCACCAGCAGCGCCAACATCATTGGGCCGCCCGCCGTATCGAACGTCAACGTCCTCTCCGTCACCGAAACGACAGCCAAGATCGGCTTCACGATCAACCCAAACGGCGCCGCCACCATCTACACGATCGAGTACGGACCGACCACAAGCTACGGCCAGAAGACCGCCCCAGTGAACATCGGCGCCACATCCGGACCCCAGCCGCTGACCCTCACGATCACCGGACTCGAACCTGGCAAGACCTACCACTTCAACGTGGTAGCCACCAACGCCGCGGGACCTGGGGGCGTGAGCAGCGCAGACCTGCCGTTCACAACGGTGCAGCCGAGCGCGCCCACCGGACCGACGAACCCAACCGGGCCGCCTGGCCCCTCGACGGGCAACCCCAACCCCCCAGTTCCTGCGGGCCCGGAACCCAAATCAGGCGTGCTCGGCTTCAAAGCCACGCTGGCGGCGCTACCGCCGCCGTTGCTCGGCAAGACCGTGAACGTGATCCCGGTGTCGGGGACCGTCTTCGTCGCGCTGCCGCCTGGCGCCACGCTGGCGTCGGCAGCATCGGTCTCCCCCTTCTCGCCGTTCGGGCTTGAGGCGCAGGTGGTCGAGGCGCTCACGAAGGGGCGGGCGTTCGTGCCGCTGACCGAAGCGCGCCAGATCCCCGTCGGGTCGATTCTCGAAACGACCCACGGCGTGGTCGGCATCACCACGGCCACCACTGCGTCCCCAAAGGGAAAGCTCCAGTCCGGCGACTTCGGCGCCGGGATCTTCAAGCTGTTGCAGGGGCGCAGGCAGAAAGGCCTGACCGAACTGAACATCATCAACAACCTCAACGCCAGGCATGTATGCACAACGCTCGGCAAGCGGGCCCGGATCGCAAGCAGCCATCTGAGCAGCAAAGTGCTCGGCCAGCTCAACTCCAGCGGGCATGGGCACTTCACCGCCCGTGGACAGGACAGCGCGGCGACCGTCCGCGGGACCGTCTGGAGCGTGAAAAATCAGTGCGACGGGACGCTCACGCACGTCAAGCGCGGCGTCGTAACCGTCCGCGACTTCATCCGCCGCAAGACGATCACCCTGTTCACCGGCCAGTCCTACCTGGCGCGCGGCCCAGCGAGAAGAGGCTGACCCGCCCACCCTCTGACTGACCTCGTCGTCCCGGCCGTCGTAAAGTCGCTGAGCGATGACGCGAAAGCGCGATATCAAGCAGTTCCGCCAGGCCTGCAAGGAGGTGGGCCTGTCCGCGATCGAGCGCTATGAAGTGAGCCAAGATCTACACGCGGAGAAGGACTCGAGCGGCGTGCACGAGCATATGAGCTATGGAGAGTTGCTGGCCTGGCTGCAAGAATGGAGGGAATCATGGCGACGGTCGTAGCCCTAGACGCCTCTCCCTCAAGCGTGCTGCGCGCGATGCGCGGGCCGATCGTCGCCGCCCGCGTCGCCTATCCGGACGTGCTCCATGTCGAGGTTCGGGACTCGAAGGGAGACCTATGGCGCCTGGCAACTCAGGATGCCGAGTGGTCGCCGTCTGACCCTGATCAACTGACCGGACGCTCAATCGAGGCCGCCGAGATCGATGAGGCGTCTGGGGAGTTGCGCTGCAAGTTGTCGGATGGCTCGGTATTGGATATCAAGCCCGCGGCGGTCGAGAACGAGAGCGATCCACCTTATTGGGAAGTGATCAGCCCCGCGGGCGTCGTCCTCGAGTTTGGTCCGGGGGTTCGCTGGCAGATCAGTAGCGCCGACGCCCCAGCCTCATCGCGCCGCTAGAACTCAGGGCGGATTGGGCGCCGGGCAAACGAGGCCGATCCACCCTCCCAGCCCCGTCAAACAGGGCTGGCCCGCGGCCGGCGCGCACCCAGGGAGGGCATCGCCTCGCCGGCGGCTTCGATCGCGGAGACTGCGAGCTCAGCGAACAAAGCCGCGCGCTCGGCGTCGTCGGGCCCGTAGTGGCCGCCGTCGCGGCGATCCAAGAGGGAGAGGACGCCGATCGGGCGCCCGCCGCGTAGCAGCGGGACGACAAGCATCGTGTAGGGGACGTGGCCGGTGCCCGCGGCGATGCGGGCCGCGAAGCGCGGGTCGGTGCGGCAGTCGCTCACCGCAACGGGCTGCCCGCTCTCAACGACGCTGCCGGAAAGGCCCTGCCCGGGAGGCAGTCGCACGCCCACGATCTCGCGCCCACCGGCCCCCCACGCCGACTGGTAGACGAGCTCGCCCGTGTTGGCGTCGGTCAGCGCGATCGAGGAGGCCGCCGCCCCGAACACGCCGGCTGCGGTGCGCACGATCCCCTCGATCAGGCTGCGGCGGGCCGCGGGCCCCTCGACCGAGAGCGTGAGCGACCCGCCGATGGAGGACTGGGAGTGGCCGCCGAGGGCGCGGGAGAAGGCCGCGATCGAGGCCACCCGCCGCTCGGGGATCATCTCCAGGCCCGCTTGCACCGCCTCGGCGATCTCCACCGGAACGTCGGGGACCAGCTCGAGCAGTTTGGTCGGGCCGGCGTACACGGGAGGCTTGCCCACAAGCAGCGTCCAAAGCGTGGCAGCCAGGCTGAAAACGTCGCTGCGTGGGGAGACCGAGCCCCCGGCGAACACCTCGGGCGCCATGTAGCGAGGCGTGCCGACCCCCATCGTGCCTTCGTCTTCTTCCTCGTCCTTGAGCAGGCGGGCGATCCCGAAGTCGACCAGCACGACGCCGTGCGCGCCGAGGATCAGGTTGTGCGGCTTGACGTCGCGGTGGACGATCTGCTGGTCGTGCACGTACTCCAGCGCCTCGCAGCTCTGGCGGGCGTACTCCACCGCCTTGTCGAGCCCCAGCCCCGGGGCGCCGTCGCGCTCGAGCAGCGCGTGGAGGTCGGTGCCCTCGACCAGCTCCATCACCAGGTACTGCCCGCGCTCGTCGGCGAAGTGGTCGAGGACCTCGACCACGCGCGGGTGGTCGAGCAGCGAGAGCAGCTGCGCCTCGACCTCGAAGCGCTCGGCGTGGCGCGTGTTGGTGACATGCTTGACCGCCACCGCCGTGCCGGTGCTCGTGTCGCGCGCCCGGTAGACGGCGCCCATCGCGCCGTGGGAGATCGGCGCCAGCACGGTGTAGCGGTCGGCGAGCGTGTGCTCCTGGGGCAGGACGAAGCGCGAGGGGTCCTCGATCACGACGGCCAGCGTAACGCAGGCCCGCGCCCGCCGCCCTAGGGCGGACGCATGCACAGGTGCAGCGCAGTACCCAGGCAGGGGGATGGCGCAGGTGCAGGCAAACGGCCAGCGACCGGGGACTCGGATAGCGTTGTCGGGGCGATCTCTGGTGAAACGGGCAACGGGTGAACGGGTGAAGCGCAAGCGCAGGCGAGCCGGACAGTCCCGCACGCGACGGCTGCGGCTGGTGCTGCTCGCGATCGTGGCGGTGGGCGCCACCGGCTTGGGGGTCCTCGCATACGAGACCAACCTGCTGCGCTCGCTGGAACTGAGCACCGTCAACACCCGCTTCTCGATCCGCGGCAAGCAGCGGCCACCGGCGAACGTCGTGCTGGTCGAGATCGACTCGACGACCTTCGACGAACTGAAGCTGCGGTGGCCGTTCCCGCGCAAGGCGGACGCGAAGGTGATCGAAAACATCGCCCGCGACCACCCCAAAGTGATCGCCTACGACGTGCAGCTCAGCGAGCCGACCGCCGAAAGCGACGAGATCCCCCTTCTCGAAGCGCTCAACAACGCCGAAGGGCGCACCGTGATGGCCACGACCGAAACCGAAGCGGACGGGAACACCGAGTTCCTCGGCAGCAACCACGGCACCGTGCTGCTACACAGCGTGGGCTCGCGGCCCGCCAACGCGCTGCTGCCTCCCGACCCGGGCGGCGTGCTGCGCCGTGTCAACTACTCGGTCGGAGGGCTCAAGACGTTCGCGGTGGTGGGCGCCGAAGTCGCCGGCGGGCGGCGGGTGAACCCGCGCGAGTTCGAAGGAGGCGCCGCCTGGATCGACTACTACGGGCCGGAAGGAACGCTTCCGCCAAAAAGTCGTTCTCGACCGTCTATCTCGGCCACGTGCCGAGGGGCTTCTTCCACGACAAGATAGTGGTCGTCGGCCCCTCGGCACCGTCGCTGCAGGACATCCACCCAACGTCCACCGCCCCCAGATGCCGGGCGCAGAGGTCCAGGCAAGCGCGATCGAGACGGTTCTGCGGGGCCTGCCGCTGCGCTCCTCGGCGGCGTGGCTGGACCTCGCGCTGATCGTGCTGCTGGGCTGCGCCACACCGCTGGCCACGCTGCGCTTCGGCTCGATCGCAACGGTCGCGCTGGCGCTCGCACTCGCGGTGGTGTTCACGGTCGCCGTGCAGATCGCTTTCAACAACGGCCGCGTCGTCGCGTTCGTGTACCCGCTCGGGGCGCTGATCCTCAGCGCGGCCGGGGCGCTGTCGGTGCAGCTGGTGACGGTCGCCTTCGAGCGCGAGCGGGTGCGCGACCTGTTCTCCCGGTTCGTGCCCGAGAACGTCGTCGACGAGGTGCTGGCAAGCACCGACGGGGGGCTGCGCCTCGGCGGGGTGCAGCGCGAGGGAACCGTGATGTTCACCGACCTGCGTGGCTTCACGACGTTCGCGGAAACGCTGACCCCCGACCGCGTGATCGAAGTGCTCAACCACTACCTGAGCGAGATGAGCGACGCGATCCTCGACCACGGGGGCACGCTGGTCGCCTACATGGGCGACGGGATCATGGCCGTGTTCGGAGCGCCGATCGCCCAGGACGACCACGCCGACCGTGCGCTCTCCAGCGCCCGTGAAATGCTCACCGTGCGACTGGCGCGCTTCAACGAGTGGCTGCGCTCGCAGGAGCTGGGCACGGGGTTTCGCATGGGCATCGGCCTGAACTCGGGCCGCGTGATGTCGGGCAACGTCGGCTCGGAGCGCCGCGTCGAGTACACCGCCGTCGGTGACGCGACGAACGTGGCCGCCCGGATCGAGCAGTACACCAAGGGGACGCCCCACCAGCTGATGCTGTCGGGGACCACGAAGGACTCGCTCACGGTGACACCCGAGGATCTCGTGTACGTCGAAGAGATCGAGCTGCGCGGCCGGCGGACGCACACGGTGCTGTGGGCGCTCGCGAACATGGGGACAGGCCCGAGACGGAGAGCGAGGGGGCTTCGACGGTCGCCCAGCCAGAAACCTACGGCCCAGGGTCCCCCCCGGCCGCCCAATCGGCGACGGACAGCACTGCACCCTCACTGGCCGCACCCTCCCGAGGAAGCCCCGCGGGAGCTACGCCAACCGCTCAGCCCGAGACGGCGTAGCCGGCGTGGCCCAGAACCGCGAGCGCGCCCGCCGCACGGAGCCGGTCGGCTGCCGAGCGTGCGCTGAGCCTGCGCGTAGGCGGCTTCGTCCCCGGCGCGCGCAGCCGCGGCCAGAGCGGCGTAGTCGCGACCGAGGGCGGCGAGCGAGGCGGCGAGGCTCGCGTTGACAGCGCGCACCGCGGGGCTGACGGTCAGCCGCCCGAGCGCGCTCGACGCGGTGCCGTAGGCCGCAGCGAGCTGAGCGGCCGCGGCGGCCTGCGCGGAGGCGCTCGAGGCGGCGCGCAGGCGGGCCGTGCCGCGCGGTCGGCGGCAGCTGCGCAACGTGCCGAAGGTGCGCCCCAGCGCGCTGGCGTACTGCGTGGCAGGGAGCCAGCCCGAACGCGGTGGTGCCGTTCAGCTTCAGCGTGGCCGCGATCTGCGAGCACTGCGCCGAGGAGGACGCGGCGGAGGAGAGAAGAAGAGAGGGCAGGCAGGCGACGTGGCAACACCGCCCGCGGTCGGCACCACGTAGAGCGTCAGCGGCCCGGCGAGGCCGTGCACGGACAGCCCGCTGTAGCGGTAGGCCTGCAGGGTCGCCGAGCTGCACGGGTTCAGGGTGGGGTAGCGCCCCGGCCAGGGCCGCGGTGAACGCGCGCGGGCAGCAGCGAGGGACCCGAGGCGGCCACCTCGCCGGCGATCAGCCGCTGACCGGAGGCGCCCGCAGGCTGGAGGCGCTCGGAGCCGACGAGCGCGAGCGGCTGTGAGAACGCGAGCCCCGGGATCGTGGGCGCGCTCCGCGAGCCGCTGCCAGCTGGAGGGGAAGGAGAGTTCAAGGGAGCCCGCCGAGGCCGAGTCGCTGAAGGTTTCGCTGGAGCCGCCCGAGCCGCCGCCCAGCAGGAAGCCGACGACGGGTGCGAGCACCGCCGCGGCGAGCGCGACCGGCAGGAAGTCGCCCGCCGCGCGCGGCGCCCGGTGGAGACCTCGCGTGGCTGCAGCCAGGGGCGACGTCGAAGCGGCGTCGGCGCGACGCCCCGCCGGTCCAGCGGCCCGCCGGCGCGCGCCGGCGCGTCGCGGCAGCCGCAAGACGGGTCGCCCCGGGGTCGCTCGGCGAGCAGTGCGCGGTGCGCGCGTGGGTGTCCCGGCGGCGGGACGCAGGCGTGTCGCGTCGGCGGAGGCCCGAGGGCGAGCCCTCCGGCGCGGCGCCGAGCGCCCGCCGCGCCTGCAGCATCAGCTCCCCAGCCGACGCCGGGCGCTCCCCGGGCTCCTTCGCCATCCCCCGGGCGATCACCTCGTCCATCGCCGCGGGGAGGTCGGCGCGCACCTCCGACAGCCGCGGCGGAGGCTCGGTGAGGTGCGCGAGCAGCACCCGCTCTTCGGTGGCCCGCACGAACGGGACCTGGCCGGTGAGGCACTCGCAGAGCACGGCCGTGAGCGCGTACACGTCGCTAGCGGCGCAGTGGCGCCGCTCGCCGCGGGCCTGCTCGGGGGAGATGTAGTCGATCGTGCCCACGAACTGACCGGTTTCGGTCATGCGCGTCGTCGTCGTGGCCCTTGGTCAGCCCGAAGTCCGCCAGGTAGGCGTGGTCGCCGGCGCCGACGAGCACGTTCTGAGGCTTGACGTCGCGGTGGATCAGCCCCTTGGCGTGCGCGGCGTCGAGCGCCTCGGCGACCTGCGTGAGCAGCCGCAGCGCCCGCCGGTCGTCGAGCTGGCGGCGCAGGATCAGGTCCTTGAGCGTGGGGCCCTCGACCATGCGCATCGCGAGGAACAGCCGGCTCTCGGCCTCGCCGGCCTCGTACACGGTGACGATGTGGGGGTGGTCGAGGGCCGCCTGCAGCAGGCCCTCGCGGCGGAAGCGCTCGCGGAACGCGGGGTCGGCGCTGAGCTCCGCGGTCAGCACCTTCAGCGCCACCACGCGCTCCAGCGAGAGCTGCGTGGCGCGGTAGACGGTGCCCATGCCGCCCTCGCCGAGCGTGCCGTCGATGCGGTAGCCCGCAACGGCTGTGGAGCTGTGGGAGGCGTCCATCAGATCACCGGCGTTGGCCGCGAGCGTGCCTCATCGCGAACGACACGCCACCTTCTCAAACACTCTCGGGAGCACGCACTCGACACCACCAGGTCAGCCCACGAGCACTGGGCCTTGCCGCTGCCACCGCCGCTGCTCGGCGGCGTGGCCGGCGTCGAGGGCGCCGGCGTGGAGGGCGCGGCGGGCGCCGGGGTCGAAGCCGGCGCCGGCGTGGAGCTCGGCGCGGGAGTGACCGGGCGCGGCGGGCGGTGCAGCGCCGGCGAGCGCCGCCGCGGGCAGCGCGACGCCGGAGGCGGGCACCGGAGTCGTGGGCAGCACGATCGGTGCGGGCGCGGCCGGCGCCTGCGTGCCGCCGGCGGTCGCCTTGCGCACGCGCGAAGGCCGCACCGAACACCAGCACGACGATCAGCGCCGCGATCGCGACGCGTCCACGCGCGGTGGCGGTCATTCGCAGCGCTCGGGCCGTTTCGAGCCCGGCGGCCAGGCAGCGCTGGACCTTGGTGAAGTTCGCGTGGCCGATGCGGTATTCGATGTAGGCGCCGATCTCGTTCTTGGCGGTCACGTAGATCTTCAGGGCGGAGCCGTCGGGCAGCACCGCACCAGCCAGCCGGGGGAAGCCGAACGGTCCGCGCGGTGGTGGCCTGGGGGCGGCAGCCGCGCGTGCAGCGCACTTCGACGCGGGCCTTCTGGGGGGCGCTGACGGCGAGGCTCACGACGCTCACCCCGCCGGACAGCGGCTGCGCGGTGAGCGTGGCTTCGGCCTGCAGGCGCTTGAGCTGGACGAGGTAGTCGAACAGGAACTCGACGGTGCCCCCGGCTTCTTCGACGCCGCCGATCTGGATCGTGTACGGACTTGCCGGCCTGCACTTTGTCGAACAGTTCGCCGGCCGCCGTGGGCTGGTTGACCGCACACTTGCGCTCGCCGTTTTCGGGCAGCAGCGTCTTGGGGTTGTACGGCATGACCGCCATCACCGTGCCGAAGGACGCCGAGGTGCGAATCCGCACGAGCCCGTTGGCGTTCGGGTAGAAGTCGTACCAGATCGTCTTGCCCTCGGTGACGCCGTTGCAGCCCGTCAGCTCGGGCGGGCCGGGGTGTGGGCTGAGGATGTTCGACTGGACCGTCGCCCCCGCGGTGTTGCGCTTGTCGCTCAGGGTTTCCGTCTGGTTGAGCGGGGTGCCCGGCTTGTTGAGGTTCAGCGATTCCAGGTAGTTGTCGTTGATCGGTGGCTGTTCACACGGCGCTTTGACGCAGACGACCGTCGCGAACGGGTTGTCGAACAGCGGCGCGGCACTTGCGGTCGTCGCCGTGGCCCCCACCGTCAGCACCGCCGCCAGCACCGCGACCACGATCGGCCGCCGGGAACGCCTGTGTGTTGCTCGCATCAGACCACCGCCTCGTTTGCCGGGAAGACACAGATGATATGCCAGAGACCGGCGACCCGCGCCGTCCGACCCGCCGGTAGACTCGGGCCGCGGCGTGAGCAACAGGGGGAGCGAGCCGATCGACGACACCGAGATGCCGGCCTCAGTCGGGATCCGCCGTCTGGCCGTCCACTATGCGCTGCTGGCGCTGGTGACCGCCGGCGTGGCGGTGTTCGTGTTCACCTCAGGCGCCACCAGGCACCCCCAGCGGCAGATCGCGGGGGGCTACAACGTCTCGACCGCGACCGCGTGCCTCGGGGCGAAGATCGAACTGGCGCAGTCGGGCCAGTTCGTCACCCTCTCCAACACCCAATCCACGCTGAGCGGCAAGCTGAAGTGGGTGAACGGGCACCTGAGCGGCCCGGTGCACTGCGTCCGGGGCGCCACCGCCCAGATCGAAGCCCGTGTCGTGGGCCGCCTGCTCGCGGGCACGCTCGGCGGGGGGCCGGTGAGCGCTGTGTTCAAGCGCAAGCCCCCCGAACCGGGGGCCCCAAAGCGCCCGACCGCCAAGCCGCGCACCCCCGAAGAGACAGTGGTGGCGTTCTTCATCGCGGTCGTGGTGGTGATGCTGTTCGCCCGCCTGTGCGGAAGCCTGATGCCGAAGATCCGCCAGCCGCGCGTGATGGGCGAGGTGCTGGCGGGGATCCTGCTCGGCCCGACATTGTTCGGGGCGCTCGACCCGGGACTGCAGTCCAAGGTCTTCGCCTCCGACATCGTCCCCTACATCGGCGTGGCGGCAAACCTGGGCCTGGTCTTCTACATGTTCTTGATCGGGCTGGAGGTCGATCTCGGGCAGCTCCGCGGCCGCGCACGGATGACCCTCGCCATCTCGAACACGGCACTGCTGGTGCCCCTGATGCTGGGCCTGTTGGCGGCGCTGCCGCTGTACACCCTGCTCGCCCCCGACATGCGCTTCGCGGCGTTCGCGCTGTTCGTCGCGGTGTCGATGTCGATCACCGCGTTCCCGGTACTCGCGCGGATCATCTCCGAGCGGCGCATGATCAAGCGGCCGCTGGGAACGCTGGCGCTGTCGGCCGCGGCCGTCGACGACGTGTCCGCGTGGTTTCTGATCGCGCTGGCGACGGCGGTCGCGGGGGCTGGCAGCGGCTTGGTGGTGCTCGAAACGATCGGCTGGGCCGCAGTGTTCTGCGTGGTCATGGCCTTCGCGGTGCGACCGGTGATGGCGCGAGCGGCGGTCGCGTACGACGAGGCCGGGCACATACCCGGCACGTGGATCACAGTGATCTTCGCCGGCGTGCTGCTCTCCGCGATCACCACCGAGACGATCGGGATCGCGGTGATCTTCGGCGCGTTCGTGATGGGGCTCGCGATGCCCCGCCACGCGGGCCTCAGCGAAGACGTCACGCAGCGCGTGGAGGACTTCGTCCTGACGCTGTTGCTGCCGCTGTTCTTCGCGTACACGGGCCTGCGCACGAACGTCGAGCTGCTCGGCAGCGGTCAGCTGGTGGCGATCACGCTCGGCCTGTGCGCCCTGGCGATCGTCGGCAAGTACGGCGGAACGCTGATCGCGGCCCGCGTGATCCGCCTGCCGTGGCGCCAGTCTGCCGTGTTGGGCGCACTGATGAACACGCGCGGCCTGACCGAGCTGATCGTGCTCAACCTGGCGCTCAGCACCGGGGCGATATCGCAGGCGCTGTTCACCGCGCTCGTGATCATGGCGCTCCTGACGACGTTCATGGCGGGGCCGCTGATACGGGTGCTCGACCCCAACAACGCATACGGGGAGGAGCCCGAGGAGGAGCTCATAACCGCCGGCGCACGCCCGACTCCGGCGCAGCCGGGCGCCGCGCCCGAGCACTCGATCCTGGTGGCGCCCCAGAGCGCGGCGGCGCTCGAGCAGCTGCTGGCGCTGGCCGAGCCGCTGGCCCGCTCAGAGCCGCGCCGCGAGCTGATCCTCGCCCGCCTGGTGCGCCCGCCACGTGGCGCGACGGTGCGCGGCGGGCTGCAGACCGAGGCGCGCCGGGTGAGCGAGGCAAGCGAGCAGCTCCAGCAAAGGCGCGCGGAACTCATCGACGCCGGCGTGGACGTGCGCGCCGTGGCGCTGACCTCAGCCGACCCCGGCCGCGACATCACAAGGCTGTGCCGCAGCGAGGAGGTCGACCTGGTGCTGCTCGACGGCCGCCGCCCGATGCTCGGCGACGGCGTCCCCCGCGAGGAGGTGGGCACGGTGCTGAACGAGGCCAAGTGCGACGTCGCCGTCCTCGTGGCCCGCGAGAGCACCCCCGTCAGCCCCGGCCCGGGCCGCCCGGTGACGGTGCCCTTCGGGGGCGCCGATCACGACTGGGCGGCGCTGGAGCTCGCGAGCTGGATCGCCGCCGCCAGCGGGGCGCCGCTGCAGCTGCTCGGCTCCGCGGGACGCCAGGAGGACGGCCGCGACGCCAGCGGCCTGCTCGCCAACGCGGCGCTGGTCGTGCAGCAGTTCGCGGGGGTGTCGGCCGAGCCGGTCCTGGCCGAGCCCGGCCGCGAGGGCATCCTCGCCGCAACGGCAGAGGCGGGACTGCTGGTGGTCGGCCTCTCCGAGCGGTGGCAGAAGGAGGGCCTCGGAGAGACCCGCCGAGCGATCGCCCGCGCGGCTCCAGCGCCGATCGTGTTTGTCCGCCGGGGAGCGAGGCCCGGCGCGCTGGCCCCCGCGACCGACATGACCCGCTTCGGGTGGTCGGCGGCACTCGGCAAGCCGGTCTAGCCGACCCGCCAGACCCCGTCGACAAAGACCAGACGCACCGTCTCCCCGCCCTCCCCAAGCGCAAGCCGCGCCTCGCGCGCGTCGAAGTCGATCTCAAGCCGCAACGGCGGCGTCGGAGGGAGAGCCGACGACTCCTGCACGTCGGGGACCCGAGCGAACACCGTGGGGGCGGCGCGAGCGGCAACCTGCCCACCGGGGGGCGCCACGGGCTCGGGCTCGGGCTGCACGATGCCCCGCACAACCAGAGTCGTCGCCCCAACCTCGATCGAGTCGCCCAGCGACAACAGAACAGGGCTCTGGATGCGCAGCCCGTTGACGAACGTGCCGTTGGAGGAGCCAAGATCCTCGAGCGCGTAGTCCCCGGTGGCCTCGCGCGAGAGGCGCGCGTGCCGGCGCGAGATCTCCTCGTCCTCGGAGAGCCGGCCAGGCCCCTCGGCGTGACGCCCGATGACAAGCTCGTCCTCGACAACAAGCGTGTCCCCCGTCCCGTTACCGGAGATGACCTCCAGACGCAGGTAAGTCGAACGGGTGGTCATGGGGGATCGTCCACGTGTGTCAGTACCGCCCCGGGCGCGTGGGCGCTGGGCCTCCTACCCAGCGTCGGCGGCGTGTACGCCCGTCCACGGCAGGTCATCGCGCGTGTCGCTCCCAACCACGCCCCGATGGGCCCGTAGGGCAAGCTGGACAAGGACGCACCGAGCGAAGTGTGCCGAAGCCGGGAGACGCTCGCTGCGCGAGCATCCCCGTTTCGGCCAGCACACGAGCGAGGGAGGACGCCGGCCCAGCGCCGCCATACGGGCTCATCGGCGTACCGTAGCGATAGCGGAGGCCGGATCGGACTCCCCGCGCTCGGCCCGGATCACGTGCATGACCGCGTTGATGAGCGCCAGGTGCGTGAACGCCTGCGGGAAGTTGCCGAGGTGACGGCCGGTGAGCGGGTCGATCTCCTCGGCGTACAACCCCAGCGCGGAGGCGTGGGAGATGAGCTTCTCGCACAGCGCCCGGGCGCGGGCCAGCTCGCCGATCTCAGAGAGCGCGGAGACCAGCCAGAAGGAGCAGATCGTAAACGAGCCCTCCTCGCCGGTGAGCCCGTCGTCGGTCTCCCCCACGCGGTAGCGCAGCACCAGCCCGTCCTCGGTCAGCTCGTCGGCGATCGCCAGCACGGTGGCGACGATGCGTGGGTCGTCGGGCGGCAGGAAGCGCACGAGCGGCGCCAGCAGCAGCGAGGCGTCGAGCGCGTCGGTGTCGTAGTGCTGCTTGAACGCCCCGCGCCCGTCGACCCCGTGCTCGCAGATGTCGGCGTGGATCTCCGCGGCCGCGGCGTGCCAGCGCTCGGCCCACTCGGAGTCGTCGCGCAGTTGCGCCAGGCGCGCGCCGCGGTCGGCGGCCACCCAGCACATCAGCTTCGAGGAGGTGAAGTGCTGGGGCTCCCCACGCACCTCCCAGATCCCGCGGTCGGGCTCGCGCCAGTGCTCGAGCGCCCCGGCGACCTGGCGCTTGATGATCGGCCACAGCCGGTCGGGCAGCTGGTCGCGCGAGCGGGTGTGCAGGTAGATCGAGTCGAGCACCGCGCCCCACACGTCGTGCTGGCGCTGGCGGTAGGCCCCGTTGCCGATCCGCACCGGCCGCGCCCCGCCGTAACCGGAGAGGTGGTCGAGCTCGTGCTCGTCCAGGCGGGACTCCCCGCCGATGCCGTACATGATCTGCAGCTCGCCCTCCTCGGCCTCGGCGAGGTCCGCGACGAAGTAGAAGAAGTCGTTGGCCTCCCAGTCGAAGCCGAGCGTGTAGAGCGCCCACAGCATGAACGTCGAGTCGCGGATCCACGTGTAGCGGTAGTCCCAGTTGCGTTCCCCCCCGACGGTCTCCGGCAGCGAGGTGGTGGCCGCCGCGACCATCGCCCCGGTGGGCGCGTAGCTCAGCCCCTTGAGCGTCAGCGCGGAGCGCTGCAGGAAGGTGCGCCAAGGGTGGTCGGGGAAGGTGCCCTGCTTGAGCCACTCCTGCCAGTGGTGGGCGGTGCGCACAAGCCGCTCGTTGGCCTCCGCGTAGGTGGTGGGCAGCGGGTGCTCGGACCACCCCAGCGCGGCGAACACGGACTCCCCCTCGTGCAGGATCGTGCGCGCGCGGGCGCGCGGCCCCTCGAACCCGAGGTTCATGTCGGTGACGAGGCGCAGTTTGAGCTCCATGCCCTCCGAGCCGGCCGTCGCCTCGGAGTAGCCCGGGCCGGTGTAGGCCCACTCGGCCGCGAGGCCCCCGTAGTCGAAGACCGGTTCGCAGTCGAGGTGGATCTCGGCCCACCCCTGCACGCAGAACGCGGTGCGCAGCAGCACGTGGTCGGCGTCGTAGTCGGTCGGCGAGCGGCGGTGGGTGCGCGAGCGCTCGTCCTGGTGGTACCACGGCCCGATGCACAGCACGTCGCGCACGACCACCCACCCGGTGCGCGTCTCCCAGGAGGTCTCGAGCACCACCGTCCCCGGCAGGTAGCGCACCGCGCCGGGCACGGTCACGCCGGCCGGCCCCAGCCGAAAGCCACCGGCGTCGCGGTCGAGCATCGCCCCGAACACCGACGGCGAGTCAAACCGCGGCAGGCACATCCACTCGACGTTGCCGCTCGGTGCGATCAGCGCACAGGTCTCGCAGTCCGACAGGAAGCCATAGTCGGCGATCGGCGGAAACGGACTCCCCGGGTCTCCGTGGGGTACGGCGCTCACCGCGCCAGCCTACTGCCCGGCCCCGCGGGAGGACGTGCGGGGCGGGCCGGCCCCGCGCCGCAGGAAGACGCGCACGCGAGACGGCCACCCTGCGGCGGAGTGTGCGGGCGGAGCGACCACACCCATGGGAGACATGCAGACCGAGCACCCTCCGGGAAGTCGTGCAGGTCGAGCGCCCCCGCCCCGCGACGGGGCGTGCCGGCGGGCGGGCGGGGAGCCGCAAGCACGCAGGACAGCGGCCGGGTGGGCGGATAGGCTGGGTCCGATGACATGGGTCGAAGTCTTTACGCTGTTCGTGGTCTCGCACCTGGTCGGCGACTACCTGCTGCAGACCGACTGGCAGGCCCTCCACAAGCGCGGGGGCCTCGCGCGGGGGGCGGGAGAGGCACGCCGAGCGCTGTTCACCCACGTCACCACCTACACGGTCTGCTTCGTCCCAGCACTGGTGGCGATCGAACTCGGCGTGGAACTGGTGTGGGTAGTACCGGCGATCTTCTTCCCCCACCTCATCCAGGACGACGGCCGGCTGCTGCACACGTACATGAAGCGCGTCAAGCGGCTGGACCCGAAGGAAAACCTGGCGGTGTCGATCGCCGTCGACCAAACGTTCCACCTGCTGGCGCTGCTCGTCGTGGCGCTGGTGATCGGCTCCTGAGCCTGCGCGCCGCCGCAGACGTTCGACCTGCTGGCCTCGCTCGCCGTGGCGCCGGCGTTGGGTCGTGAGCGCCGCCGCTGGGCACGGAGGCCCAGCGCACACCGCGCCCGGGAGGCGCACTCACACACGTGGACGATCCCCAAGTCAAAGCGACAGTCCCTCGAGCGCGGCGGACCGGCGGCCGGCCGCCGGTCTCGCGGAGGCGCCCGCGCTACCGACACGACGAGTAAAGTTGGCGCATGGACGACGACCTGCCCGCCGAGCCGCTGATGGATCCCACCGAGCGCCACCGCGAGGAGCGCCGGGCCGTGGAGGAGGCCGGAGGCGGCGAGGCCGAGGGCTTCGAGCTCGCCGAGCAGGACCTCATCGAGCACGCCTCGCACGGCGACGAGCACACCCCCGATCGCATCCTGCAAGACGCGGGACCCGACGAGGAGTCTGCCGACGCGGTGTACGGCGAGGCCGACTCCGAGCACCTCGACGACTGACGCTCGGGGAGGCCGCTGACCGCCCAGATCCGCGCGAAGAGGAGCGACTCGTTCGCGTGGTGGCCTGTTGGGCATCGCCGAGATCTCTACCGGCCACGTTGAGTCCACGGGCGTCTTGACGCGGTGCTGGCGTGTGGGGAACTTGGGTAATAGGAAAGCCATGACGGTCCGCACAAGGGTCTCTTCGGCTTTACTTGTGGTGCTTGGCATCGCCGCAGCAGCGGCTTGCGCTGCCAGCGCGGGGGCGGATGCGGCGGCCCATGGCGCACCCAAGCGCCATCCGCACATCTACGTCGCCAACAAGGATTGTCGCGGGCACACCTTCCGCCCGGCAAGCATCACGCTCGCTTGCGGCGATGGCAACCTTTACGTCAGCGAAGTCGATTACTTCAACAACCGCTCAGAAGGCTACGGTTCAGCACAGGCGGGCGCATCGGTCACGATCCACGAGAACGACTGCAAGCCGGACTGCGCCGCGGGCAAGTTCATCATCGACAAGGGCGCGCTCACGTTGAAACGCATCGTTCGCTGCGCCGACGGGCTGCTGTACTACTCGCGCGCCTTGTACGCGTTCCCCGGCGGCGAGAACGAAGTCGACATCCAACCCTTCGAGCGCTGCTCGCCGGTGCGCCGGGTGCACGCCGCGGCCATTCGCGCCAACGCTCCCGATGTGCTTGGCGAACCACCGACCTCGCCGAGCGCGCGTGCGCTGATCGCAGCCCGCTCCGCGCAGAGCGCCTTGAAGGCGGCGGCACTGCCCAAGGAAGCCACTCGCCTGAGGAGGACGCCGGCCGGGCAGGCCAAGCTGCTGGGCTCGATCCGCACGCCCGCCGCGTCGCTGGGCACCGAAGAACGCGCCAAACTGGTGGTGCGCAGCTCCATCTGGGCCACCTCTGCGCAGCCCAGCAGGGTCTTTGCGTACGTTGCCGCGCACCTACCCGCCGGGACGCGCAAGGTGTTCTCAACGAGCGGCGGCTCGTCGTTCACGCCACCCCACGGCCACGAATCGCTGCCTGAAATCGAGAAGCGCGAATCGGTGAACTTCTGGGGCGAGGAATTCAGTCTGCCGAGGGGTAGCCGCGCGCTGCGGCTGCGCGTGCTAAGTGTCTACATTGCGCGGCGTGGCGCGAGCCCCGACAGGTTCATCGTGCGGGTCACCGCCGCTGCCTCGTGGGAGCGCGCGCGTCCCAGCTACTCGTTGCTCGGCGCAAACGTCGGCGCGGTCACGGTCACGGTCACCGATCGAGCCTCCCGCAAGAGTGAACCACCGCCGGTGACGATCAGCAAGCCAGCGCTCGTGCGCGCGATCGTGCAGGACATCAACGAGCTGCCCGTCGACGAATCAGCCGGTGGCGCCGTCAGCTGCCCCGAGGAGGGAGTCGTTCGATCCTCGCAACTGCTGTCGCTGAGCTTCAGCGAAGGAGAACATGGCCCGCTGCTTGCCACCTTCACGGAGAACCCCGAGGCGTGCGTCCCTGAACCGTCGCTCGCGCTGCCCGGAGAGCCTCCCGTGGCGCTCTCCGAAGCAGCAGGGCTCGTACACGAGATCGAAAGGATCAGCGCCATCCGCCTACGCTGAGCGAAACTAAAATATCGTAGTTAAGCTTTGGTAGCTAGTATACTGTCGCCTATGCAAAGGACGCGCACGTACTCGCCCGTGACCATAGAGGCGGCCCGGCTGCTCGGCGCGCGTGTCCGGCTGGCGCGGCGTGAGCGCCGCTGGACCCTGCAGGAGCTGGCCGACCGGGTCGGCGTCACACACGTCACGATCCGCAAGGTCGAGCGGGGCGATCTGACCGTCGGGCTGGGCGTAGCGTTCGAGGCCGCGGCCGTCCTCGGCGTGCCGCTGTTCCACGAGGACCGCTCCCGCCGCGCCCTGGAGGCCGGTCGTATCGATGACCGCCTGGCGGTGCTCCCCCAGCTCGTGCGCAGGCCGACAGACGTGGACGATGACTTCTGAGGCCGAGCCCCGCCAGGCGTTCGTGTGGGTGTGGCTCCCCGGCGCGGCCGACCCGGTGGTCGCCGGTCGCCTGGACACGGTCGGTGAGAGCCTCACGTTCACCTACGGGCGCAGCTACCTCGCGCGCGAGGACCGGATCGCGCTGTACCTACCCGAGTTGCCGCTGGGCCGCGGCCCGATCTCACCGCTCCTCGGCGACGTGGCCGGTTGCATCGCCGACGCGGCCCCGGACGCGTGGGGTCGGCGGGTGATCCTGAACCGCCGGGTGGGCCGGGGCGCGAGCGACACCACAGACCTGAACCTCCTGACCTACTTGCTGGAGTCCGGCTCAGACCGCATCGGCGCGCTGGATTTTCAAACGTCGGCCTCGGAGTACCTCGCGCGGTCGGCGGGCGCCGCAACGCTCACGGAGCTCGCCGAGTCCGCCGCGCGGGTCGAGCAGGGCGTCCCGCTCTCGCCGGCGCTCGACCAGGCGTTGCTGCACGGCAGCTCGGTCGGCGGCGCCCGGCCGAAGGCGTTGTTGCGCGACGGTACCCGTCGGCTGATCGCAAAGTTCGGCTCCTCCACGGACACCTACCCGGTCGTCAAGGGCGAGCTCGTGGCGATGGAGCTCGCGCGCCGCGCGGGCCTGAACGTGGCGCCGGTTGCGCTCTCGCACGCGCTCGGCAAGGACGTGCTGCTGATCGATCGCTTCGACCGAAGCCGGGAGACACTCGCCTCCGGCGAGCATCCCCGTTTCGGCCAGCCGGCTGCCGGTGGCCGCCGCGCGATGGTCTCGGCGCTGACCATCCTCGGGCTCGACGAGCTGGGTGCGAGGTACGCGAGCTACGCCGACCTCGCGCAGGCGATCCGCACCCGGTTCACCGATCCTCGGGCGACGTTGCGCGAGCTGTTCTCCCGCATCACCTTCAACATCCTCGTCGGCAACAACGACGACCACGCCCGCAACCACGCCGCGTTCTGGGACGGGACCGCGCTCACGCTCACCCCCGCGTACGACATATGCCCGCAGCCGCGCGCCGGCGGGGAGACCGCGCAACTCATGGCGATCGGCCCGGACGGTTACCGGATGAGCCAGGTCGCCGGTTGCCTCGCCCGCGCATCCACCTACCTGCTGTCGGAGCCGGACGCCCGTGAGATCGTCGACCACCAGCTCGACGTGATTGAGACCCACTGGGCCGACGTCTGCGACCAGGCCGCCCTCTCCGAGGTCGATCGCGCCGGGTTCTGGCGTCGGCAGTTCCTCAACCCGTACGCGCTCAAGGGCTGCTGAACGGGTTCGCCTTCCCCACAGCACCATCCGCCGCGAGTGGAGAAGTCTAATTGGGTAAGTGTGCAGCGCACACACGTTCCCCGCGAAAAAGCGTCCGCATGTGCCGCGCACCGTGCGCCGGGCGGCTACTGTGGGAAGAGCCATGAGAGCGCCAGTGGATGGCATCGGTTTCCTCGGTCCGGATCGGGCGGATTGAGGCGGATGCCATGAGCGCTGCACACGCTGGCCTCGTGGTGGCCAGCTACCGCGGGGGCAGCACCTACGCGCCCCCGTACGAAACGGTCGTGATCGTGAGTGCGATCGCCGTGTTGGCGGTGGCGTGCGTGCTGATCTTCAGGTACCTGCGCCGACGCTACCGCCAGCCGCAGCCGGTGGCCGACCAGTGGCAGGCCCTGGCGGTGATGGGCGAGCTGTGTCCGCACGGCTGGCAGGCGCAGATCACGCTCTATGGCTGGGGTGCGCCGGTGCCCGCCGACGCGCCTCCCTCGCGCGTTCCGCTGGTCGAGCTGGAGTGGAAGCAGTTCGACGAGGAGTTCGGGCGGGTGACGGTCGTGCGGCGGGTATGGGCGCCGACGATCGGCGGCGCGCTGCAGACGATGGTCGACGACCGCCGCACCGACATCACCCTCGAACAGATCGAGCAGGCGAGCGCCGAGGACGACGTGTGGTGGAGCGAGTGACGCGCGGCGGCCAGACCGCTACCAGCTCGACGGCTGCCTTCGATCGCGACCGACCCGCCAGATGCGTTTCGGAAGGCTACCGACCCGACAGATGCCCTCGGACGGCTACCGACCCGCCAACTGCCTCTGCATGTCGGCCGCGTCGTAGTACAAGGTCTCGTTGGTGATCTTGCCGTCCCGACCACGGGTCTGGACCGTGGTGCCGCTCAGCTCGAGCTGCGCTCCGGTCGGCGCGTAGCCGTAGAACGGGCCGTCGTGCGTGCCGGTCATCGCCCAGGTCGAGACCAGCTGATCTCCGACAACCAAGCGGGAGAGGACGTTGAGCGAGACGTTGCTGATCGCCGCCATCTCCGCGGTCTTGTGTACGGCGATCGCCGCCGTGCCGACCAGGGGAGCACCGAACAGCGGGTCGTTGACGATCGCGTCGGAGCTGTAGTCGCTGACGATCTTGCCGACCGCAGCCGCACGGGCCGCACGGTTGGGCGCCGCGGTGCCGGCAACCTGGTTGGCCACGTGCCGCGCGTGCGCCTGGGCAGGGTCCGTGGCCGCGGCGGCAGCCGCCTGGTTGTGGGACGCCGCGCTCGCCAGCGGCTGAGTGGGCGGCGTCGCGTGGTCGGCCGCGTTGAGGAGCATCGCCACAGCCGCCGCCGACGCCCCCGCCGCCGTCAGAGCCGCGACGAGGCGCTTGCGCGGAAGCTGTTTGTCCCGATACCGGCCAAGCAGCTCCTCGATCGGGGTGCCTGCACCTATCGCTGGCGTGGCGCTCATACCGCTCATACCGCTCGTACCTCCGTCTGTCGGAAACTGGTCAACCGTCGTGGGGGCTTGCGTGGGTGGCCCGGAGCACAGCCCCCGACCGCCCACCGCCCTGCCCAGGGCACGATACGGTAGACCGATAAATGGGCCGGTTCAGTAGGCTCGCTGCGCGACAGAGCGGCCCTCCCCAACGAGGTGGACATGGCGACTACCGACGAGCAGAACCCCGGCCGGCACTTGACTTTCGAGCCGTGGGCCACAGACCTGAACTTTCCCACCGGCCTGACGTTCGACGACGAGGGCGCGCTGTATGTTTCTGAGTCCGGCCTGCCGTTCGGCGGAGCGCCCCGCGGCGGGCGGGTGTGGCGGATCGCGAAGGGCCACCGCGAGCTCTTGCTCGACGGCCTGCGCCCGCCGGTCAACGGCGTCACGCACCACCGGGGCTCGCTCTACGTCACTGAGGCGGGGCACCCCAGCCGTATCCTGCGCCTCGACCTCGCCGGCGGCCACTGCGAGACGGTGCTGGAGGGGTTCCCCGGTCCGGGCAACTACCAGACGAACATGGTCGCGTTCGACCCCGACGGGAGGCTGTACTTCAGTCAGGGAGCGATGACCAACACCGGCGTCATCGGCCTCGACGCCTACGACCTCGGCTGGTTGAAGCTGCTGCCCCACGCGCGCGACGTCCCGGGGCTGGAGGTAGCCCTCCGCCACGCCGAGTTCGCGACCGACGATCCCCGCGAGGGCGGCAGCGGCCACGCTGTGACCGGCCCGTTCGCCGACTTCGGCACCGTGCACCCGGAGGGCACCCGGGTCCCCGCGCAGCTGCCGTGCAGCTCGGCGGTGATGCGCTGCGACCCCGACGGGCGCAACCTTGAGCTCGTCGCGTGGGGCCTGCGCAACGCGTTCGGGCTGCTGTTCCTGCGCGACGGCCGGCTGCTGGCGACCGACCAGGGAGCGGACGACCGCGGCAGCCGCCCGGTCGGCAACGTCCCCGAGCTGCTCTACGAGGTGTGCGAGGGCCGCTGGTACGGGTGGCCCGACTTCGTCGGCGGCGTGCCCATCTGCGATCCCCGCTTCGCCCCCGAGGACGGCGAGGCGCCACAGTTCGTGCTGGCCAACCACGGGGAGCTGCCCGCGCCGGAGCTGCCGCTGGTGGAGTTCACCACGCACGTCGCCGCCACAAAGCTCGACGAGGGCCCCGACGGGCGCATCGCGATCGCGATGTTCGGCGACGAGGTGCCGATGACCGCGCCCTCCGGCCCGCGCGTGGGGCGCAACCTGGCGATCGTCGACCCGGCCACGTGGGAGGCGACGTTCGTGCCCACCCCAGCGCTGCACCGCCCGCTGGACGTGCGGTTCGGGCCCGACGGGGACCTGTACGTGCTCGACTTCGGGCACTTCGAGCCCGCGCGCGGGTCGATGCGGGCGACGGCCGGCAGCGGCTCGGTGCACAGGTGCACGTGGCCACCGCAAGGGTGACCGGCAGCGGCCTGTCCCCACCCCCGACGACACCGCGATCGGCGTCAGCGCAACGAACGCGTCGACCGCGGGTGCCGCGGGTGCCGCGCCCGTTACCCCCCCGCGCCGAGCAGCTCCAGCAGCAGGTCCCGGACCTCGTGGGCGCCCAGGCGATCGCGGCGAACCGACGCCTCCGAGCACAGCAGCAGCGGCCCCTCGGCCGGGTCGGCGGGCAGGCGGCCGTGGCTGCCGCGCACGCAGCGCGGGTCGAGCGGCACGACGCTCATCGTGTAGCGCAGGCCCACCCGCTTGCGCGCGAGCGCCAGCGCCGCGCGCAGACGCACGGCGCGGTCGGCCGGGTCCAGGAACAGCTCGGCGGGGTCGTAGCCGGGCTTGCGGTGGATGTCCACGCCCCGCGCGAAGTCGGGAGCGCGGCCGTCGGCGAGCCAGTAGTAGTAGGTGAACCACGCGTCCGGCGCGGCAACCGCCACGAGCTCGCCCGAGCGCTCGTGCGCGAGACCAGCGTCCGCGAGACCCTCGGCGTCGAGCAGCGTCTCCACCCCCGGCACGTGGGAGAGCAGCTCCGCGACCGCGGGGACGTCGCGCGCCTCGCGTACGTAGACGTGGGCGATCTGGTGGTCGGCGACCGCGAACGCCCGGGAGGTCCAGGGGTCGAGGTACTCCATCCCCGCCTGGGTGTAGACCCGCAGCAGGCCCGCGCGGCGCAGCGCGCGGTTGAGGTCCACCGGGCGGGAGACCGGCACGAGCCCGTACTCGGAGAGCACCACGACGGCGACGCCGCGTGCGCGCGCACAATCGACCAGGTCCCCGGCGACGGCATCGATCTCGCGGGCGGCCGCCACCGCGCGGGGCGAGTCGGGGCCGAACCGCTGCAGGTCGTAGTCGAGGTGGGGCAGGTAGACGAGCGTCAGGTCGGGCCGCTCGCGCTCGAGGATCGACCGCGCCGCGCCCGCGATCCACTGCGAGGACTGGATGCCGGCGGCGGGGCCCCAGTAGTGAAACAGCGGGAAGGACCCCAGTTCCGCGGTCAGGCGGTTGTGCAGCGCGGGCGGGTCGGTGTAGCAGTCGGGCTCCTTGCGCCCGTCGGCGTGGTAGACCGGGCGCGGCGTCACCGTGAGGTCGGTCGTGGCGCCCATCGCGTACCACCAGCAGACGTTGGCCGCGCGCAGGCCGGGGCGGGCGCGACGGGCGGTCTCCCACACCGGCTCGGCTCCGACCAGGCGCGCGTGCTGGCGCCAGAGCAACACCTCCCCGAGCTCGCGGAAGAACCACCCGTTGCCGACGATGCCGTGTCGGGACGGGCCGACTCCCGTCAACATCGTGGCCTGCGCGGGGCACGTGAGCGCCGGCAGGACCGGGTCGAGCCGCGCCATGAAGCCCTCGTCCCCAAGGTGCCGCAGGCGCGGCGTGTGAGCGAGCAGCCGCGGGGTGAGGCCGACGACGTCGAGCACGAGCAGCGGCGCGGACATCAGGCCGCCTCCTGCGGCGGCCCCGCGACCCCGAGCACGAGCACGACCCGGGACGGGGACGGGGTCATCAGGCCACCTCTTCCAATCCGAGATCGTGGAGCTCGCGGGTGAGCCACCCGAGCTCCCGCGTGAGGCCCTCGACGAGCCCCGCATCGTCTGCAGGGCGCAGCCGGCCGGGCAGGACACCCCAGGTGTAGGTCTCGAGCTCCACGTGCCCGGTGAGCGCCCGGGGGCCGCCGAGCAGAGCAGCCAGCAGGGTGCGCAGCTGCGGCTGGGTGGTGCGTCCACCGTCGAGGTGGACGGGGACGTGGAAGTGCACCCGCCACTCGCGCTCCCGCGGGAGCCCCCCGGCCAGCGCCTCGTCCAGGTCGTCCACGCCGAGCACGTCGCCCACGCCGACACCGACCACGCCGCCCCCCACGCACGCCCGCGTCTGGTGCAGGAAGCGGGGCTCCACGAAACCGGCCAGCTCCGCGAATCCGGTTCCGCGCCCGCGCCGCCCGTAGCGCCGCTGACGCCTGGACCTTGACGACTGGCACGCCGGCCGCCTGCAGGGAGCGCACGGCAAGCGCCGGCTCCTCGAACTGCACGGCCAGGTGACAGGCGTCCAGGCAGACGCCCACCCAGGACGGGGTCGAGGCCGTCGAGCGCGGCGAGCAGCCTGCGCGGTCGTCTCGACCGCGCAGCCGGGCTCGGGCTCGAGCGCCAGCCGCACCCGGCGGCCGGTCTCGTGGTGCGAGCCGCTCCAACTCGACGGCCACCGCGGCGAGCGCTACCCGCGCCGCAGCGGTGTGCTGCTCGGTCCAGCCCGCACGCCAGCCGAACGGCAGCGTGGAGATGCTGCCCTCCCGGACGTCGTCGGGGAGGAGCTGCGCCAGCACCCAGGCGAGGTCGAGCGTGTAGGCGGAGCGCTCGGGCCGCGTCCAGTCGGGCCGGTAGACCGCCCGCTTGACGACCGGCGCGTGAAACGCCCGAAAGGGAAAGCCGTTGAACGTCACAACCTCGAGCCCCAGCCGCTCCAGAGCGTCTCGCAGACGCGCCACCTCGTCCGGCTCGCGGCGCAGCAGCCGGGCGACTGGCGCCGCGAGCCACAGGCCGACTCCCAGGCAGTCGCACTCCAGGGACTGCCGGACGGGAGCGGCGAAGCGCTCCAGCTGCGCGAGCACCCCGGCGAGGTCCTCGGCCGGATGGACGTTGGTGCAGTAGGCGACGTGCACCAGCGACCTGTCACGGTGACGCAAGCGGGTCACCGCGGCCCGTCCCCGTGTCGAAGGTCCACCTCTGCGGCATATACAGGCGCTAGAAAGTGCATCGCCCCAACCCACCGCGGCTGCTCCACCGACCCATCACTGCTGCCGCCCTCCGCGCAGGACGGAGTTCCCGGCGAACGTGGCGGCGCGGTCGGGCGCGAGCTCCCCAAGCTCCACCGGCTCTCCAAGCTCCAGCCGTCCGGACTGCCCAAAGAACGCGACCGGGTGGTCCCACACCAGGCGAGCGACTTCCCGCTTGGGAAAGCCGGCCGACAGCAGCGCGGCAGCGGTCTTCGGCACCTTCAGCGGATCGGAGCGCCCCCAGTCCGCGGCGGAGTTGACGAGCAGCCGCTCGAGCCCGTGACGCTTCGACGATGCGCACGAGCCGCGCCTCGTCCATCTTGGTGTCGGGGTAGATCGTGAACCCGCACCAGCAGCCCGACGCGAGCACGCGCTCGAAGGTCAGCTCGTTGTTGTGGTCGATCAGCACCCGGGCAGGCGCCACCGGCGACGCGGCCACCAGCTCCAGGCAGCGCACTGTCCCGACCAGCTTGTCGCGGTGAGGCGTGTGGACGAGCACCGGTAGGTCGTGCGCGGCGGCCAGCTCGAGCTGCTCCACGAACGCACGCTCCTCCGCACGCGTCAGCGCGTCGAAGCCGATCTCCCCGACGGCGACCACACGGTCCTTGGCCAGGTAGCGCGGCAGCACGTCGAGCACCTCGCGGGCGAGCGGCTCGTCGTTGGCCTCCTTGGGGTTCAAGCCCATCGTGCAGTGGTGGCGGATGCCGAACTGGCCGGCCCGGAAGCGCTCCCAGCCGAGCAGCGCGTCGAAGTAGTCGACGAACGAGCCCAGCGAGGTACGCGGCTGCCCCAGCCAGAAGGCGGGCTCGACGAGCGCCTCGATCCCGGCGGCAGCCATCGCTTCGTAGTCGTCGGTCGTGCGCGAGGTCATGTGGATGTGGGGGTCGAAGATGCGCATGGCTCGTCAGCTCACCCACTTCGCTGCGACCACCGCGCGACCAGCGAGCGCGCCGCGGGCAGCCCGCCGGCGGGCGGGCACCGGGCACGTCAGGTCGGCCTCGATCGCAGCAAGCGCCACAGGCGGGGGAAAGCGGTCGATCAGCGGCCAGACCTCGGCAGGGACCTCGCGACCGGCCGCCACCCGCTCCTGTGCATAGCGGGCGAGCGCGCCCGCCAGCTCGGGCGTGGCGCGCTCGTCGAGACCGGCCAAGCCCGCCAGCGGCACTCCGACGAACACGCACTTCAGGACGGCCTGGACCAGCGCGGCGTCGTCCAGCCGGGCGAGCGCGTACGGGCCAAGCGCCGCGGCGATCAGGTACAGGTCGTTCGTGCGCAGGGCATCCTCGACGAGCGGAACCCCAACAGCGTCGGCGACCGGCAGGAAGGCCAGTGCACGCAGGATCGCGCAACGCTCGGCAGTGTCACCGTGACGGTAGAGCAGGGGGAGCTCGCCGCCGGCGGCCGGGCCGAGCGCCACGAAAAGCAGTGTGCGCGCGGCGGCGTCAACGGTCCAGGCGTGAACGTCCACCGCGCGCGCGCGGCCGGGTCGAGGGGCGCCCGTCCGACGGCGCGTGCGACGGCGGGGAAGATCGTGGCAAGCGCGCCGGGGTCGCGGCCGACCTCCCCGCGCGCGTCCTCCAGCCACCGACGAGCGGAAGCGGCCAGCCGAGCCGCGAGCGCCTGCTCGAGGGCGTAGCGCCCGACGGGTGGCGGTCGAGCGGGCCTCCCACGGGGTAGCGATCAAGCGGGCGGTGGTCCAGCGGAATCACGTGACCGCCGTCCTGCGCGCAGCCCACCGCGCGGCGGGCCAGGCCGCCACCAGCGCGCGGCGGGCACACGGCGCCCGCGCCCGGCGAGCAGCGCGGCCTGTAGGGGCATCGTTGGCGAGCACTCCGGCGCCGACCAGGCGCTGCAGGCCCACGGGGCCGGGCTGCCGCAGCGCCGCGAGGCCGGCACAGCCCATCGCCCACCCGTAGAGCGAAAGACAGGCGAGCGCGGGCGCGGGCGTGTAGGCGCCGCGCGGACCCGCGAGGATCAGCGTCGCGGCGGCAGCCGTCGTCGCAGCGACACCGAGCAGCGCCCAACCGGCGAGCGCCCTGTCGGCGCCGTCCACCTCGTATGCACTCACAAGCGTGAGAAGCAGAGCGTGCCCACCAACGACCGCCGCGGGCGGCCCGGCCCGTAGCGGGCGCCGGCCAGCGCCGGCGAGCACGTCCAAGGCGCGAGCGAGCGCCATCGTCCACGGACCGGCCGAGGTGTCCTTGGTCCTCAGGTCGTAGAGCCACACGGCGCCGATAAGCGGCAGAGCGGCTCGCAGCCTGCGTACACCACCCGCGGCACCGGTCACGGCGAGCGCACCACCAGTGAGCGCGACCGCGCTCCCCAGCGCAACCGCGGGGGCGACCTCGCCAGCGGGGAGCGGCCGCCAGGGCCGCTCGCGGGCGTCGAGCTCCCGGTCGGCCCAGTCGTTGAGCGCCATGCCACCGAGGTACAGCAGCGAGGAGCCGAGCGCGAGCGCCGCCACGGCAGCGGGCTCATCCTCCTCTCCTCCCCAGGCAGCGCCGAGCAACACGTCGCCCGGAACGGTGAGCACCGAGGGCAGCCTGACCAGCCTGGCGAGTGCCGAAAGACGGCTCATCTGCGCAGCTCGCGAACGGCGCGTCGCAGCAGCGCCCGGTCGAGGTCGTGCACCTCAACGGGAACACCAGGCGCCCGCACCAAAACCACCGTGAGCCGGCCCCCAAGGTGCTCACGAAACTCGTCGAGGCCGGCGAGCAACCGCGGGTCCTCAAGCTCCGGGGCGTACCGAGGAAGGCCGAAGGCCGCGAGCAGCGCGAGCACGCGCCGCAGGTCGGCGGAGCCCAGCAGGCCGGCGAGGTGCGCGTAGGTGGCGTCGAGCGCGAGGCCGATCGCGACCGCCTCGCCGTGGCGCAGCCGCAGCCCGGAGAGCCGCTCGAGCTTGTGCGCCGACCAGTGCCCGAAGTCAAGCGGCCGGGCGGAGCCCAACTCGAAGGGGTCTCCCCCACCGGCGATGTGGGCGAGGTGCAGCTCGGCGCAGCGCCGGATCAGCGCGCGCATCGCAACGAGGTCGCGCGCCGCCACGGCCGGCGCGAGCCGCTCGAGTACGGCGAAGAATGCGGCGTCCTTCAGCAGGGCAACCTTGACCGCCTCGGCGGTCCCCGCGCGCCAGTCGCGCGCAGAGAGCGTGGTCAGGAAGAGCTCGTCGTCGATGACCGCCCACGGCGGCGCGAAGGTGCCCAGGAAGTTCTTCTTGCCGTAGGCGTTCAGACCGTTCTTGACGCCGACGCCGGCGTCGTTCTGCGCGAGCACGGTCGTCGGCAGGCGGATCACCCTGACGCCGCGGTGGGCGACGGCCGCGGCAAAGCCCGCGACGTCGAGCAGGGCACCGCCGCCGAGCGCCAGCACGTAGGAGTGCCGGTCGACGGCCCGCGCGTCGACCGCGGCCAGGATCCTCTCCACGTGGCGGGGGTCCTCCTTGACGGCCTCCCCGCCGGGCAGCACCACAGGCGGCCCGACGAGCCGCAGGCCAGGGTGCCGACGTGCGTAGGCGGACAGCCGCTCCGGCAACGCCGGGTGGCAGGCCAGCAGGCCCGCGTCGAGGACGGGCAGCACCACCGGCCTGTCCTCGACGGACACGGCCCGGGCGAGGGTCAGACTCGCGGGGTCCACAACCCCCGCAAGGGTCGGATTCGCGGGGTCCAGCACGTCCCGTGTGAAGTGCACCGCGTAGCTGTAGTCCACGGCGAACCGAGCGCGCAGCGGCTCGCCGGCGGGGGCGCGGAGTACCGCGCCCTCTACCGGTCGCCGCCGGCCGCCCACGGCGCTCCGCGGCGGGGTACGGGTCGGAGCTCTCATCACGAGAGGTGGTGGGTCGGGGGAAGGCCGGTGGGCCCTCGTGGTCTGTGACACCGCGGCTAACCGAGTCGGTAGGCAACCAACTTCGGGGTCTGAACCGATTCAGCCGCAACACCCGCGGGTGCGAGCAACGTTTCGCCTGAGACCTCGACGCCGGTGTTGATGCGAGCCGGCAGCTGGGTCTGCCACACGAGGTGGCCGGTGCCGGCTTCGTAGGCGTACAGCGTGCCGTTGAAGTCGGTCGCGAACACGAGGTCGTTGACGACCGTGGTGGCCCCGAAGGCCGGGCCGGCGAGCGTCTGCTTCCACTCCACGGCGCCGGTGGCCACGTTCAGCGCGACCAGTTCGCCGCCGAAGGGTGGGCCTTCCCCGCTGACGGTGCCTTCCTTGGAGTACTTGCATGGGGATGTTGACGACGGGCACGAAGACCGTCGTGCCGTTCGTGGACATCGGCGCGATCACGCCGCCCAGCAGACCGGGGTAGACCGTCTCCGGCAGCTTGAGCTTGGAGTATTCGTGTTTGAGCGCGTAGAGGTTGTCGTTGTCGTGACCGTTGTGGGTGCCGACTGGGCGCTTCCACAGCAGCCGCCCGGTCTGGCGTTCGAAGGCCAGCACAAATCCGCCCTTCGTTGCCGTCAGCACCGCCTGCTTGCCGCCGACGGTCAAGAGGATCGGAGGGGCCTCGAGGTCGCGGTCGTAGAGGTCGTGCGGGGTGACCTGGTAGTACCACTGCAGCTTGCCGGTCGTGGCGTTCATCTTGATGAGCGAGTCGGTGTACAGGTTCGGACCGGGCCGGCTCGAACCCCACGGGAACCCGGGCGCGCTGGGGAAGGGCGCCGGGTTGCCGGTGCCGAAGTACATGAAGCCCTGTTCGTCGAACGCGGGCGTGTACCACACCCCGCCGCCGGAGTTGATGCTGGCGTGCGCGGAGGACCACAGGTTTTCGGGCGCGGTGTCGAAGTGCCACAGCTTCCTGCCGGTCGCCCCTTCCAGCGCCCACAGGATGCCGACGCCGCCGGCACCGTAGAAGGTGGTGTTGTTGCCCGGGGACCGTCGCCACGTAGACGATGCCGTTGTGGTAGCCGGGAGCCATGTCGATGCCCTCGTTGGCGTTGCGCACGAGCGAGACCGACCAGAGCTGCTTGCCGGTCTTCTCTTCCAGCGCGAACGCCGAGGTCGCGGTCGCCCCGTACACGCGCCCGCCTGCCACGACGAGGCCGTTCGGGCCCTGGTCGGGCGATTCGAAGGTCTTTCGTCCACAGGACCTGGCCCGTCTGCAGGTCGATCGCCTGACGTTGGACGCCAGGTCCTGGGAGTAGACCACGCCACCCGCGATGATCGGGCGCGGAGGAGTAGCTGCCGTACAGACTTTTCGCGGTCAGCGGCAGGGTCCAGGCGACGGCGAGTTTCGAGACCGTCGTCGCGTCGATCGGACCGCCCGTGAAGCGAGTGTTGGCAGGTTGACGTTGGGGTAGCCCGTGCCGGTGAGCGGGGGCCCCGAGGATGAGGACCCGCAGGAGGAGAGGGCGATCGCCGCGGCCAGCAGGAGGCAGACGACGAGAGCCAGGGGCGCCCGAGGGCCGCGGTGGTGTCTATCGGGGAGGAGTTCCATGTTGTCCATCCAGTCGGTTGTGGGTTTGTCATGAGACGTGAACAGCCACGGGACGCGCTGCCCGATGACGTCGCCGCGGAAGCGCTTGCGCGGCCCGTACACGACCCACGTCGTGTCGACCGGGCCGTAGTACTCCTCGACGCGCAGCACGTCGGGGTGTTCCTCGGCGTGGTGGACGTGGGTGAGGCCGGCGTCGTAGGCGGCCCGCCAGCAGGTGGCGGGCGACGACCGGCTTGGAGGGCTCGTCCACCACTGTGGGAAAACGCGCGAGGTCGAGGTAGCCGCGGGTGGCCGAGACGATCCCGAGGCTCGCGGGGCTCGGCGACGTCGCGTGCGAACCAGCAGCGACAGCGCCTTGGTCGGGTAGATGAACGTGTCAACCACGAACACCTCCTCGTGAAAGCGCTCGGTGACGAGGTGGACCTGCACGTGCGCGGAGCACTGCACGAGGAACGTGAAGGGCTGCTCGCGAACCTGGCCGATCGCCTCGAGCAGGTCTTCGACCAGCACGAGCTCGAACGAGGTGAGGCCCTGGAACTCCAGGTAGTGCAGCAGCGCGTTCTCGTGACAGGTGCCCGACGGTCCAAGCGTGATGAACGTCGGGCGCATCACGGTCAGCGCCCCTCCCGCGATCTGGAGGGGGTACCCATCAGCTCGTCCTCCATCCGGCAGGTGGCGCCGATCAGCAGCTCGAACAGCGCGGCGGTGAAGTCGGCGGGCAGCTCGACCTCGGCGCCGCGAGCGAGGTAGCGCGCCCGCACCGCGTCGACCCGGTCGGGCTGCATCATCGGGATCGCGTGCGCGCTGCTTGTAGAGCGCGATCTCCCGGCAGATCTCGAAGCGCTCGCCGAGCAGCGCGCGCGATGTGGTCGTCGAGCTCGTCGAGGCGGCGGCGGAGGGGCTCGAGGCCGTTCACGTGGGCCCCCCCGAGCGACCCACAGCGCGCGCGGGCGACGACTCACCGCGAGCCTGAGGCGACACTCACCCCCGCCGCCGGCAGGACCCTCCTCGAGCAGGCCGGTGCGCGAACGCGTCGGCTGCACGCCGCGAGCGAACCGCAGCGCGTAGCCGCCCTCCTGGATCACGCACACCGGCAGCCCCGAAGCGGCGAGCAGGCGGCCGACGTGCGCGAAGACCGCCGGCGGAAGGCTCCAGGAGCCGTGCGGGTCGCCCGCGACCGTGTCGTAAGCCGAGCGACAGAACGAGCGCGCGGCAGGTGCTCTGCGCGAGCGCGTCGATCGAGGCGGCGACCGCGTCGAGGTACTCGTCGGCGATCCGGGAGGCGCTCGGAACTCGACCACCCGTTCGCGCGCCGCTGCGCGGGCGCACCGTCAGCGACGGGACGTTCGTCACCGGCCAGGCGTGCAGCGAGTGCAGGTGCACGTCTCCAGCCGAGCGCGAGGATCGCGGAGGTGCCGTTGGGGTAGTGCAGGTCGAGGTCGAGCATCCCGACCGGCCGCACGCCGCCGTCGCGCAGCGTCTGCACAGCCGCCGCGGCGGTGTTGAGGTAGCAGTAGCCGGCCAGCCAGCCGGGGCCGGCGTGGTGGCCGGGCGGGCGGCAGAGCGCGTAGGTGAAGCGCGCCCCCGCCGGCGAGGCGCTGCGCCGCGGTGATCGCCCGTGCGCACAGCCTCGTGGGCCGCGGCGACGAGACCCGCGCGCGACCGGGATGTCGGGCGGCAGGCCGGGCGGCGCCAGCTCGGGGAGCACCACCGGCTCGTCGGAGCGGACCCGCCGGAGCGCCTCGCAGGTAGCCGGGCTCGTGCAGCGCGCTCAGCGTCAGCTCGACCTGCGCGTCGGTCGGCGTCCGCGCCGAACGCGCGCACGCCCCGCGTGGCGCAGCAGCCCCGCCGCAGCTCCACCAGCCGGCGGTTGTCGTCGTGGCCGGGCAGCCGGCGCCCGCCTTCGAGGACCCACGGCGCCTCGTCGTGGCGGCCGGGGCGCTGCTCGACCAGCAGCAGCTCGCTCACGGCAGCCTCCAGCCGCATCCGCGCGCCGAGCGGCTCGAAGCCGATGCGCAGGTAGAACGCCTCGGTGGCGGCGAGGCCCTCGAAGCGCTCGCGCGGCAGCCCGACCTCGACGCGCGCGATGCCCATGCTCGCGCAGCGAGCGCGAACAGCTCCTGCAGCAGCCCACCGCCGACCGCCCTGCCGCGCCAGGCGGGGTGCACCCACAGGTCCTGGATCAGCGCGTAGCGGCCCGGCGCGTGAATCGCGGTCTGCCAGCTGGCGCCGAGCACGCCGACGATCGCGCGGTTGTACTCCGCGTCGGGCATCGCTGCCGTCGGCCTCCGCCACGAGCAGCGCGCCGGCCGCGGAGTCGTCGAGCAGGGCTCGCGCGGCGGCCTGCATCGCGGCCTCGGGCGGTGGCGGCAGCCGAGCTCGCGCAGCAGCTCCGCACGGCCTCGACCACCGCCGCGACGCCTCGTGGGTCGCGGGACGAACGCTCGAGCGCAGCTCCGGCGGGTCCGCACACTCGCCTCGCCGTGACCGTCGCCTCGACAGCCCGCTCCGCGGGTCCGCGCCAGCGCCCACGCGAGGACTCGGACGGGCCGAGCCGCTCATGCCGCCGCGGCCATCGCGGCGAGAGGGCTCGAGCTCGACGGTGAACGCGTCGGGCCCGTCGCGGCCGCGTGACGGCCTGCGCGACGGCGGCCATCGGCGCGCGCGCCTTGAGCAGGATCTCGTCGAACTCCTCGGCGGGGTCGGACTGCATCACGATCGCCCCGCCCGCGCCGATCGTGGTGACGCGGCCCGCGCCGCCCGCATCACGACGGTGCGGATCACGATCGAGAGGTCGACGACGCCGTCGAGCCCGAAGTAGCCGAGCGCGCCCGAGTAGACGCCGCGGGCGACCCGCTCGATGTCGTCGATGATGCCCATCGTGCGCAGCTTCGGCGCGCCGGTCATCGAGCCGCCGGGGAAGCAGGCGCGCACGCAGTCCACCGGGGTGCGCTCGCGCTTCGAGCACGCCGGTGACGGTCGAGATCAGCTGGTGGACCGTCGGGTAGGACTCGACGACCATCAGCTCCGGCACGCGCGACGGAGTCGAGCTCGCAGACGCGCCCGAGGTCGTTGCGCAGGAGGTCGACGATCATCAGGTGCTCGGCGAACGTCTTCTCGTCGTGCAGCAGCTCGGCGCGCAGCGCCTCGTCGAGGCCGGGGTCGGCCGCGCGCGCGGCGGTGCCCTTGATCGGGCGCGCCTGCACGCGCCGAGCGCGGTCGACCGACAGGAAGCGCTCCGGCGAGGAGCTGAGCACCGACAGCGTCGCCGAGCTGCAGGAAGGCGGCGAACGGCGCGGGGTTGCGGGCGGCGCAGCAGGCGGTAGAGCGCGAACGGCTCGCGGGCTCGCGGTCGGTCGAGAGCTGGTCGGTCAGGCAGACCTCGTAGGACTCCCCGGCGGCGAGCGCCGCCTGGCAGCGGGCGATGTCGGCGAGGTACTGCTCGCGCCCGCGCCCGCAGCGGAAGATGACCGGGTCCCCGGCCCGCCCGATCCCCACCCTCCGCCGCGCCCGGGACGGCCGGCCTGCGCGGGCTCCGGCAACGTGGACACGGGCTCCGCAGCCAACGCCCGCACGGCCCCCTCGGCCTCGTCCAGCCACCGCTCCGCCTCGGCGTCGCCCTCGCCGAGCGCGAGCAGGTGCGTGCACGCCCTGCGTGTGGTCGACGGCGACGACGCGGTTGGCGAGCATCAGCACGGCGTCGGGCACGTCGGAGCGGTGCACGGTGGGGGAGCCGCAGTCGGCCTTGCACTCGTAGCCGAGGTAGCCGACGAAGCCGCCGAGCAGGCCGCGCGCCGGCTCCGCGGGGAGGCTCGACCGTGCGCGCGGCGAGCTCGCGGTCGAGCACGTCGAAGATCGACGCGTACTCGAACGTGCCGCCCGCCGGCGCCGTGGATGCGTCACCCGCCCGGCCTCGACGTCGTACTCGAGCACGCGGCGCTCGGGGCCCGCGGAGGTGCCGAGGTACGAGCACTGCGCCAGGCGCGTCGGCGCGTCGGCGGAGTCCAGCCAGAACGCGTAGGCGGCGTCGCCGAAGAGCCGTTCGAACAGCGGCTCGGTCGAGGGCTCGCCCGCCAGCGTGCGCACGCGCAGCTGCACGCGGATCGGCCCCGGCGCCAGCCGACCGGCGCCACGCGCGCGCGTGCGCGTCGCGGCGGCGGCGCGGCCGGCGCGCGCTCGGCCGGGGCGTGCGCGCAGCGGAGTGGCGGCGCGCGAGCGCGTAGAAGTTCTCGACGAGCCGCCCGACCGTGCTCGGTGGCGACCGACTCGGGGTGAAACTGCACGCCCCACAGCGGGCGGTGGCGGTGCTCGATGCCCATCACGACCCCGTCGTCGGTCCAGGCGGTCACACGACCTTCGGGCTCGAGCGGGCCGGTGACCGCGAGCGAGTGGTAGCGCACGACCGAGAAGTCCTGGGGGATGCCCTCGAAGAGGCCGCTGCCGAGGTGCTGGACCTGGCTCAGGCGCCCGTGCATCGCGACCGGCGCGCTGCCGACCAGCCCGGAGAGCACGTGCCCGAGGCCCTGGTGGCCGAGGCAGACGCCGAGCACCGGGATCTCCGAGGAGCGCAGGATGTCCGAGCACACGCCGAAGTCGTGCCAGCGCTCGGGGCGGCCGGGGCCGGGCGAGAGCACGATCGCGTCGAAGTCCCAGCGCGAGAGCGCCCGCCAGGAGACCATGTCGTTGTGGACCACGATCGGCTCCTCGCCGGAGACGGCCGCGAGCAGGTGAAAGACGTTGTAGGTGTACGAGTCGTAGTTGTCGACCAGCAGCGTGCTCATCGGGGATCGTCCACGTGTGTGAGTTCCGCAACGGGCGCGTGGGCGCCGGGCCTCCTACCCGGCGTCAGCGCGTGGTCGGGTCCGAACAAGCGTCACCGCACCGCCTCCAAACCCAGCCCCCGCGCGGAACGGTCAAGCAGCGTCTGCACGACCCGCTCGACCGGTTCCGGCGCGGGCGCTCCTGGTACCAGCGCGCGAGGTGCTTGAGGTAGAGCGCGAGCGGGCCGACGTCGAAGCGCTGCACCGCCAGGCGCAGGTAGCGCCGGTAGAGCTCAGACTGGACGACGGCAAAGCGGTAGTCGGGGTCTTCCGACAGGCCGACCGCTGGACGGGGCGGCGTCGCTGTGGCGGGCGCGCGCGCGGACGAGGTCCCAGCCGAGGGACTCGCCGTCCTGCAGCAGCTGCTCGGGGTCGAAGTCGATCGGCGGGGCGACCGGGTAGGAGAGGAAGTACCCGAGCGCGACCTGCGCCGCGATCCGTTCCGGCGCGGGGTGCCCGTGGCGCACCGCCCGGCGCTCGGGGGACTCGTCGATGCGCGCGTCGAGCCACTCGAGCAGCTCGTCGATCAGCAGCGCCCCCTCGGAGGAGGCGAGCGCGCGCTTCTGGCGGGAGACCATGCCGTTGAAGATGTCGCGTGTCGGGTGGATCGGAGCCCGCCCACCCCGTTCGACCCACCCTGCTCGCCCGGCTCGCCACGCTCCCCCTGCCCGTTCGGCCCGCTCCGCGCGCCCGGCCGACCCACATGCCCGGCGCCCGACCCGCCTGCACCGACGCCCGACCCACCCGCGTCGAGGACGTCCGACCCGCCCGCGCCCCCGGCGCCAACCGGCAGCAGCTCGTCCATCAGCTTGCGCCGGCAGGTGACGTGCGAGACCCACTCGGTGCCGCAGACCTGCATCGAGGTCGTGCCGGCGAGCTCGGGCGCCGCCATCCAGTAGGCCAGCGAGCGCATGTGCTGGGTGGGCAGGCCGTCGGCGCGCACGAGCGGGAACTCCTCGAAGTCCTCGCAGGCCGGTCGCGTAGATCACGACGCCGTCCTCGCGCCGGCGCAGGCGCCCGTCGCGCAGGCCGGCGCGCGGTCAGCTCGGCGGCGTCGGCGAGGAAGTCCGACTCGAAGAAGACCCGGTCGAAGGCGACCCCGAGCCGCGCGAGCGTCTTGCGCTGGCCGGCGATGACCCACGCGCGCGTCTTGTACCAGAGCTCCAGCGCCTCCAGTTCGCCGCCCATCACGCGCTTGAGCAGCTCGTCGGCGGCGTCCCCGCGCAGCGCCACCTCGCGTGTCATCGAGTCTTCGGGGTACTCGATCTCCGCCCCGGTGAACGAGCCGGAGGCCGCGACGTAGTCCGCGTAGCAGAGGCCGACGAAGTGGTCAGCTCTTCTCGTCGCCGTCCGGCCAGGAGTGCGCGTGGCGGCCGCGAGGCCATCACGCCCGCCATCGCCTCGCCCATCGAGCGGCCCGCGTCGGAGATCAGCGAGCGCCGCTCGACCTGCCCGCCCGCCTGCGCGAGCGCGGCGGCGAGCGCGTTGCCGATCGCGAGGTTGCGCAGGTGGCCGAGGTGCAGCGCCTTGGTCGCGTTGGCGTCCCAGAACTGCACCGAGAAGCGCTGTCCCCGCGCGAGGTCCGAGAGCGTCGCCTCGGCGCTGCCGCCGGCCTCCAGGGTGGCTCCCGCTGTCTCTATCCAGCCGTCGTCAAGGCGCAGTCGCACGCCGTCCTCGTCGCGCGCCACCCGATCCACCCACGGCTCGCCTTCGATGCGCTCGAGCGCAAGCAGCGAGTCGGGGTCCTCCCGCCACGCCGCGACCCGCGGCACGAGCTTCAGGTCGAAGTGCTCCTGGGGCCGGCGCGGCGCCCGGGCGGCCCAGCGGGCGGGCGCTTCCCCGTCGGGCCGGGGCTTCTTCAAAGTAGTCGAAGAGGTTGGTGGTCATGAGCAGGCAAAAGTGGTTCGTGTTCCATGCACCAGCCGGGGCTCGAACCCGGATCAACGGCGTTTAAGGCCGCCCCTTTCACCGATTAAGGTACTGGTGCCCCCGTCAGGCGGACCCCGCCCGAGCCCCTACCTCGCTGCTTCGCCAGAACGCGTTCCCAGTCGAGTCCGCTATGTTGAGCGTACCAGATATCATAACTCTGACCACGTGGATACAAGGCTCAATAGAGCGCCGACTACGATGCGCTGCCGAAGCCCACAAAATGGCTTAGACAAGCGGAAAAAGGGCAGTGAGAGACACACGCGAGGAACTGAAAAAGAGAGACATCAGCACGCAACTAGGAAAAGAGTGAGAGACAAAAATCGAGAACTGGTAACCCCTGTCAGAAAGCCCTAAAAGAGAGAGACATGAGCACCAAACTGAGCTCGCTTCCGAGCGGAGACGGTCGCGAGGCGCTGCCCCCGGCCCTCCGCTGCCCCCCGGGCCCCAGCATGCCCAGCGCAGCTGCAGGCAGTCGGCTGGGCGCTGCGCCCGCTGCCGTTCATGACGAGTGCCCGCAGGCGCTACGGGGACATCTTCACCCTGCGCATCCGCCACGGTCGCCCGTGGGTGTTTCTGAGTGACCCCGAGGACGTGGGGCAAGGTGCTCACGATCAGCCCGCGAGCTCGTGCGCGCCGGCGCAGGCGAGGCCAACGCGCTGCTCGGCCCGCTGCTCGGGCCGCGCTCGGTGATGCTCCTCGACGAGCCCGAGCACATGACCCACCGGCGCTTCATGCTGCCCTCCTTCCACGGCGAGCGGATGCGCGCCTACGGGGAGATGATGGTCGAGGTCGCGCGCGCGGAGATCGCCCGCTGGCCGGTGGGCGAGCCGTTCGCGCTGTGGCCGCGGATGCAGGCGATCAGCAACGAGGTGGTGATGCGCGCGACCTTCGGCAGCACCGAGGGCGCGCAGATGGAGCGCCTGCGCGTGCTGCTGGGGCGCCTGACGGACTGGCTCAACGACTCCTCGCGCCTGACGCTGCTCGCCACGTTCGGCTCGCGGTGGCTGGCCCGCAACGCGCGCTTTCGCGAGGTGCTCGCGCCCGTGGAAGCGGCGCTGCTGGAGGAGGTGCGCCGCCGCCGCGCCGCCCCCGGCCGCCCGCAGGACGAGGGCATCCTCTCGATGCTCGAGCAGGCATACGACGAGGACGGCACGCCGATGACCGAGCAGGAGCTGCGCGACGAACTGATCACGCTGCTCTCCGACGGCCCGACCGCGACCTCGCTGTCGTGGGCCTTCGAGCGCCTGCTGCGCCACCCCGAGAAGCTCGCACCGCCTGCGCGAGGAGGTGCTCGCGGGCGGCGAGGAGACCTACGTGGACGCAGTCGTCAAAGAGATCCTGCGCCTGTGCCCCGGCGGTGCCGCTCGTGATGCGCGGCCTGGTCGAGCCGATGCGCCTCGGCGGCTACGAGATCCCCGCGGGCACGACGGTCGCGCCGTGCATCTACCTGGTGCACCACCGCGAGGACATCTACCCCCACCCCTTCGCCTTCCAGCCCGAGCGCTTCCTCGGGGCCGCGCCGGAGAACTACACGTGGATCCCGTTCGGCAGCGGCGTGCGCCGCTGCGTGGCGGCGGCGTTTGCGCAGCTGGAGATGAAGCGGGTGATGCAGACGGTGCTCGAGGAGGTGGAGCTCGGCGCCGGCGCCCTCCAGCGGCTCACAGCGGGCGACGCAGGAGCTCGGTGGCGTTCGCGCCCGGCGACCAGGCGCCGGTGGTCGTCAAGCGCCGCCGGTCCGGGATGGCCAAAGCGCCGACGCTCGCCGCGGCGTGAGCGCCCCAGCCGACCTGCTCGTCGTCGGCGCGGGCGCCAAGGCGACGGCGCTCGCGGCGAAGGTGCACGCGCTCAACACGCTCGGCGCGGGGCCGTTCACGCTGACGATCGTCGAGGCGACCGAAGTGGCGGCGTCGTGGTTGGGGCGCAACGGGATGACCTCGGGCGAGGAGCCGCTGGCGATCCCGCCGATCAAGGACGTCGGCTTCCCCTACCAGAGCAGCCAGGGCGTTCGGCGAGCTCGGCAAGGCGCTCGACCGCGCGATGACGCCGTTCACGTGGCAGCAGTACATGATCGGCAAAGGCGAGTACGCGCGCTGGGTGAACGCGGGCTCGCCGGCCGTGCAGCACCGCGACTACGGTCGGTACCTCACGTGGGTGCTCGCGCAGGCGACCGCGGGAGTGACGATCGTGCGCGGCCGCGTCACGCAGGTGTCGCTCCCCGAGCAGACAGGACGGTGGACGGTGGCGGTGCTGGAGCCCTCGGCTCCCGCGGGGAGCGACGGGCGACGGGCGGAGCCGGCCGACGGGTCGGGGGTGCCGGGGCCCGCGAGCCGCAGCGGCTCGGAGCCGGTGGGACGGCGCCAGTACGAGTGCGACGCGCTGGTGCTCACCGGCCCGGGCGTCCACCGCGCTCTCCCCCACGACGCCGACGCCGCGGCCGCGGATCTTCCACTGCGACAGCCGCCGCGGCGAGCTGGCGCGCATCCCGTCGAGCACAGCTCGGACATCGCGATCGTCGGCGGCGGCGAGAGCGCGCTCAGCGCAGTCGCATTCCTGCGCGCCTTCCGCCCAGCGGCGCGGATGACGGTGTACACGCCGATGCTGCCGCTGAGCCGCGGCGAGAGCTTCCTGGAGAACCGAGTCTTCTCCGATCCCGACGACGTCGCGTGGAGCGCGCTCGACCTGCAGACGCGCCGCGACTTCGTCAAGCACTGCGACCGCGGCGTGTTCGACCCGGGGACGCTGGCGAGCATCGCCTACGACGACCGCTGCCGCTTCGTCACCGGTCGCGTGGTGCACGTCGGAGCGCGCACGGACGGCAACGGAGGCGACCACAGCGGCGTCAACGGGGTCAACGGCGGGGTGTACGTCGACTACGCCGCCGCGGAGGGCCTCACGAGCGCCCGGCACGACTACCTCATCAACTGCACCGGCTTCGACCTGCTGGAGCAGCTGCGCGGCCTCTTCTCCCCCGCGCTGCGCGCGGAGATCGAGCGCCAGGCCGGGCCGGTGTGGGAGCGCCCGCCCGACACGGAGGTCGCGATCGGGCGGTCGCTTGGAGCTGGAGGGCCTGCACCCGCGGCTGCACATACCGGGCCTGGGCGCGCTCAGCCAGGGCCCCGGGTTCGCGAACCTCGGCTGCCTCGGGCTGCTCGCCAACCGCGTGCTGCAGCCGCTCGTGCTCGGCGACGACGGGTCGGTGCCAGGCGGCTCGGACGACATCCCTGTGGGCGAGCCACTCGCAGAGAGCGCGCCGCGCGCGGCGGCCTGACGATCCGCCGGCGGCATCCCTCCCACCGCGCGCGGCGGCTTGACGATGGGCCGGCGGCATCCCTCCCACCGCTCCCCAACGGGGGTGCGGCTAGGAGGAGCCCTCCGAGTACGCCGGCTGCACCCGCCCCGGGAACAGCTCGGGCAGACCGTCGCTCACCCGGTCGGGGAACACCGGCGGGCGCTTCTCGAGGAACGAGGTGACCCCCTCGCGCGCGTCGGCGGAGCGGCCGCGGGCGAACATCGCGCGGGAGTCGGCGCGGTGGGCGTCCATCGGGTGCGCGGCGCCCAACCCGCTCCACAGCAGCCGCCGCGCGAGCGCCACCGACACCGGCGCGGTGTGCTCGGCGATCTCCTGCGCCAGGCCGCGCGCCACGTCGAGCAGCTCGCCCTCCGGGTGCACGCTGCGCACCAGGCCGCCGGCGAGCGCCTCCTGAGCGGTGAACACCCGCCCGCTCGCGACCCACTCCATCGCCTGGCTGATACCCACGAGGCGGGGCAGGAACCAGCTCGAGCACGCCTCGGGCACGATGCCCCGGCGCGTGAAGACGAAGCCGATGCGCGCCCCCTCCGCCGCCAGACGGATGTCCATCGGCAGCGTCATCGTGATGCCCACACCGACCGCGGGCCCGTTGATCGCCGCGATCACCGGCTTGAGGGACTCGAAGATCCGCAGCACAACCCGGCCGCCGCCGTCGCGGGGGATCTCGCCCGGCGGGCGCTCGCCGTAGTCGAAGGTGGCGCCGCCCTCACCGAGGTCCATGCCGGCGCAGAAGCCGCGGCCCGCCCCGGTGACGATGACGGCGCGGACGTCGTCGTCGCGGTCGGCGCGCTCGAACGCCTCGATCAGTTCCGCGCCCATCCCTTCGGTGAACGCGTTCAGGCGGTCGGGCCGGTTGAGCGTGATCGTCAGCACGCGGTCGGCTACCTCGTAGCCGATGTTCTCAAAGTCCATTGCGGCGGGTCCTCCCGGTCGGGTTGCGGACGGTGGCGGCTCAGCGTACCTCTCGCCGCCCGGCGGAGCTGAGTGGTGAGATCCCGGTTTGGAGGTACATCACACCGACTGGACCTTGAGGCAGAGGCCGAATGAGAGTAGTGAGAGGTCCAGTAACGTGTGTTGGGTCGCCAAATGTACTGACGCTCAGCTGCCGTAAGCAAGTGCCGGACGGTGCGTCTCGGCCGCCTCCGCGCGCGGCGCCCCACCGCGCCGGCCGGTGACAATCACGCGCCCGCCACGTGCGGGCACCAGGGTGATGTGGTGCACCTTGACCCGCTCGGAGCGAGCACTCGGGGCACGCAGCGACACGCGCTCCAGCACCGTGCGCACGATCGCGCGCATCTCCATCATCGCGAAGCTCGCCCCAACGCAACGCCGCGCGCCGCCACCGAAGGGGAGGAACGTGTACTGCGGCGACCCACCCTCCAGGAAGCGCTCTGGGCGGAACGCGCCGGCGTCCGCGAACGCACCGGAGTGCTGCACGAGCTCGATCGAGGGCATCACCGTCGCCCCCGCCGGCAGCAGGTGGCCGGCGACGGCGAACGGCGCCGAGAGCTTGCGCCACACCGCGTCGATCACCGGGCGCACGCGCAGCGTCTCGTTGAGCACCGCATCGAGGTAGCCCTCGTCGGAGCCCTCCTCCAACTCGCGCTGCAGGCGGGCGTACGCGGCGGGGTGGCGCAGCAGCCGCTCAAAGCACCAGGCCAGCGCCGTGGTCGTGGTCTCGTGGCCCGCGACAAGCAGCGTGATCAGATGGTCGCGCAGCTCCTCGTCGGAGAGGCCCTCCCCGTCCTCGTCGCGCGCCGCGAGCAGCAGCGAGAGCACGTCGTCGCGAGGCGGCACCGAACCCGCCCTCGCGCGGTGCGCGGCGATCTCCTCGTAGAGCAGCCGGTCCACCTCAGGCATCAGCCGTAGCGTGGAGAGGCGTCGCACCGCCCGGTGCTCGATCAGGTGCGGGTAGGCCCAAACGATCCACATCTCCACGACGCCCACCTGCGTGATGCGCCGTAGCAGCGTCCGCAGGCGTGCGAGGCGCCGCTCGTCGCTGACACCGACGACGGTGCGCAGGATCACCTCCAGCGTGATCGCCTGCATGCGCGGGCGGATCGGAAACGCGCGCCCGACCGGCCAGCGGGCGACCTCCGCCGCGGCGATCTCCGCGACCCGCTCGCCGTAGGCGCGCACGGCCTCGCCGTGGAACGACGGGCTCACGAGCCGCCGGTGGCGGATGTGGCGCTCGCCGTCGAGTGTGAGCAGCGAGTGGCGCCCGACGATCGGCCCCATCACCGCGTTGGCCTCCCCGGCACGGAGCACGTCGCGGTCGCCGGTGAACACTTCCCCGATCGCCTCCGGCTGTGTGAGCACGACCACGTCGCCGATGCCCAGCGGGCGCAACGTGAACGTGGGGCCAAAGCGCCGCTGGCAGTAGCGCGAGAGCGCCCCCGGGTAGACCGCCCACAGGGCGGACTGCGCCAGGCGCGGCAGCCGCGTGCCGGGGGGCAGACTCGGCTGGCGCGTCGTCACGGTGCTCGCCTCGGCGGCCATCCCGAACATCTTGGCAGAGTGCACAGCAATCAACCGTGAGGAGGCTCCGCCCCCCAAGGGGGCTCCGCCGAGCGGCGTTCGTGTGGCGAGACAGGGCAGGTTCAAAAGGCCGACGCGCGGGCCGACAAGCAGTCGCAGCCTTCGCAGGAGCCCCGCGGCGGGGCGGCGAGCAGCCCTAACCCACCAGCTCCAGCAGCGGCTCGCACAGCGCTGGCGGGGCGACGAGGATGCCCCAGGGGAGGTCCTCGTGCACGGGCAGCTCGAGCACACGCAGACCCGCGCGTTCGCAGATGAGCACGCCGGCAGCGATGTCCCACTGCTTGACCGTGCGCTCGAAGTAAGCGTCGTAGCGCCCAGCGGCTGTCCAGGTGAGGTCGAGCGCGGCGCTGCCGAAGCGGCGGATGTCGCGCACGCGGGAGACCAGACGGCCGAGCACGCGCCCCTGCGCGGCGCGCACGCGAGCGTCGTAGGCGAGTCCGGTCGCGACCATCGCGGTGGCGAGCTCCTCGCCGCCGGGGCTCGCCGGCCCCCCCTCCCCCAGCTCGATCGTTCCTCGCGGCCCGGTGAGCGTGGCACGGCCGTGCCGGGTGGCGGTGAAGAGCTCGTCGCGGTTGGGGTCGTAGACGGCACCGGCGAGCACGCCGTCCCGATCGCGGACGGCCACGCTGACACACCACTGGGGGATGCCGAACACGAAGTTGACCGTCCCGTCGAGCGGGTCGACGACCCAACTGAGCCCACTCGTGCCGTCGGTGTGGTCGCCCTCCTCCCCCACGAAGCCATCGTCCGGGCGCCGTTCGCCCAGCAGCTCGCGGATCGCCCGCTCGGAGGCGAGGTCGGCCTCGCTCACCAGATCGGTGGGGGTGCTCTTGCTGCTCACCTGCCGCTCGGCGCCGTGTCGCACGCGCTCGACCAGCAGCGCGCCCGCGCTCTCCGCCGCCTCGACCGCCACCTTCAGCAGCTCCTCGGCCGGCGGCGCCTCCACCCGCAACGGCTCCACCTGCGGCGCTTCGGCGTGGCGAGCGTGAGCGTCGCTCACGAGAACCCGGGCGGGCGGTGCTGCACCCAGGGGCGCTCGGCCTCGAGCTGCCCGGCGAGCGAGAGCAGCGTCGCCTCGTCGTTCGGGCGCCCCACGAGCTGCACCGCGCGGGGCAGGCCGTCCGCTGCAAACCCGGCGGGCACCGAGCACGCGGGCTGGCCGGTGAAGTTCCAGCACGCGGCATAAGGTACGGTCGCGGACGCCTCGACCGTCGTCCTCGCCAGCCCCGGCCCTCGCGGGCGCCGATCCTCGGCGCGGGTGCCGGGGTCACGGGCGTCGAGCAGCACATCGTGGTCGGCCAGCGGCTCGTTCAGCCGCCCGGCGTACGCCGCTTTGCGCCTCAGCGCCCAGTCGACCGCGCCGGACGGCAGCGCGCCCCAGGCGGCCGAGCGCGCGGATGCGGCGTTCCAAGCGCTCGGGGTGGGCGAACGTGGCGGCCTCCTCGTGGATGGAGCGCAGGTAGATGGCGGTGAACTCCGGTGCCGGCGCCATTGGCCCGTGGTCCACCTCTCGCTCGCTCACCTCATGCCCGAGCCTCCGCAGCAGCGCAACCGTCTCCTCCAGCGCCTCACGGTTCTCGCGGTGCAGCTTCGTCAGGGGGGAGGGCGGCAGCCTGCTCGACACCGCGATCCGCAGCGCCCGCGCGCCGCCCGACGACGATGCAGACCCGCCCACCGTCTGCGCTTCCGTCTGTTCGAGCGCGCCCAGGAACGAGCTCGGGGGCACCACCGGCGCGTCGGGGTCCGGCGGGCCGTCGGCGATCGCGTCGTAGAACAGCGCGGTGTCGCGCACCGAGCGCGCCAGCACGCCGTTGACCACCAGGCCGTGCCACGCGCCCATGTGCGGTGCCAGCGGCACACGCCCGCGCTGGGTCTTCAGCCCAAACAGCCCGCAGTAGGCGGCTGGAAAGCGGATCGAGCCCCCGCCGTCGCCCGCGAACGCCGCGCCCACCAGGCCGGCGGCTACAGCAGCCGCGCTGCCGCCGCTCGAACCACCGGGGCTGTGCTCCAGGTTCCACGGGTTGTGCGTCACCCCCCACGTGGGGGACTCCGTCCAGGGGAAGGCGCCCAGCTCGGGCATGTGGGTCTTGCCGATCACCACGGCTCCCGCCGCGCGTGCGCGGCGCACGATCTCCGAATCCTCGCGCGCGGGCTCGCCGTAGGCGTTCGTGCCGAACGTGGTCAGCTCTCCCGCCACGTCGAATTCGTCCTTCACCGCGATCGGCACCCCCAGCAGCGGCCGTCGATCTCCAGCGGCGCGGCGCGCGTCGGCCTGGTCGGCCTCCATCCGTGCCCGCTCCCGGAAGACCACGCGAAACGCGTTCAGCTTCCCGTCGAGGCGCTCGATGCGCTCCAGGTACACCTCCAGCAAATCGCGAGCCGTCAGCTCCCCGGAGGCGATCAACTCCGCCTGGCGGGCGATCCCGGCGAAGGCGAGGTCGGCGGCATCCATCGGCGCAACGCTAGCGGATGTGTCCGCGGGCGTGTCCGCCCTGGCGCCGCCGCCGGGACCCGTAAGATCGTTGCAAAGCGCTCAAGCAGCGCTCGGAGGAGCCTGCAGCGAATCACGAAAGGGGAGCATCCGTGCCGTATCCCGTCACGTTCGAAGCCGACTACGTCGAGCGGCGCAACCGCCTGACGAGCTTCTTCCGCCTGATCCTCGCCATCCCGGTCGCGATCTGGCTTGCCTTGTACGCGATCGTGGCGGACGTCGCGATCCTGATCGCGTGGTTCGCGATCGTCTTCACCGCGCGCTACCCGCAGGGCCTGTACGACTTCGTCGCGGGGTATACCCGCTTTGTCACGAGGGTCACCGCGTACGCCTCGCTGCTGTGCGACCCCTACCCCGCCTTCGGCGGCTCCGACGATCCCGCCTACCCGGTGCGCCTGCAGTTCGCCGGTCCCCTGGAGCACTACAGCCGCCCGAAGACGCTGTTTCGCATCATCCTCGCGATCCCGATCATGATCCTGCGCTACGTGATGGAACTGCTGCTCAAAATCGGCGCGGTCGCCGCGTGGGTCGTGATCCTCGTGATCGGGAAGATGCCACGCGGGCTGTTCGACGTGATGGTGCTGGCAAACTCCTACATGGCGCGCAGCGACTCCTACCTCTACCTGCTGACCGAGACCTACCCGCCCTTCCAGGATGAGCAGACGCGCACCGCGGGAACCTCCGGTCCACCCGCGTTCGAGCCGCCCGTGGTCACCTGAGGTCGGGAAACGACCAACGAACGGGGGATCGCCACCCCTGTGATCGTCCTCCGGCCGTCGATTCTCCCGCAACGGCTCGCGGCTGCGCTAGCGTGGAGTGATGCTCACTCAGGCAGATCGCGCGGCCGAGCGCCGACGCGTGAAGCCGGTGGTGTTCCAGCGCCCGCTCCAGGACGGCTCGCTGAGGCTCCGCAAGATGACGGCCGAGGGGCGCTGGCGTTATCCCGCCGTACCGGCCAGGGCTAGGCGCAAGTGACGAGCTTCTTCGTCGGTGGCATCGAGTCGGACGGAGCGCGCGCCGAGAAGGTCTACAGCGAGTTGCGCGAGCGTTCGCTGCTCGCCGCGGGTTGCCCTGCGCGATCTCGGCGGATCTTCAAGTTGAGCTGTCGCTTCGAGGGACAGGACCGGGAGATCGAGGTCGGCAGGCCGCTGTCCAAGGGCAGCGATGTCGTGGCCGCGATCCTCGACCACGGGCGCTTGGAGGACTTCTGCGTGCATACCGATGCCCGCGGCGAGAGCGTGCCCGCGCGCGTCGGTCACCCGGTCTACTCGGTGACGGAGTTCTCATGAGCGCAGAGAACACAACAAGGAGCTGACAGACATGGCCTCAAGCAGCAAGAAGAAGACCACGATGGCAAAGCTCACCCGCGAAAGCCGGCTCCGCGAGCGTCGGCTGGACAAGCAGGCCAAGAAGGACGCGCGAAAGCTGGCGCCGGCGCCTCATTCGGAGTGGCCCGGCGAGACAATCGACGCAACGACCGGCGAGTCTCCCGGACAGGTGCCAGGGAGCGCCCCCGAAGCTGTCGCTGAGACGCTCGCAGACGCCTGATCCCACGTCCCTCACGGGGCGTGCTCGTCAACGGAGCGTTACTTCACGAGCGTAAAGCTCAGCGACTTCGGCGCAGAGCGCACTCCGGCAGAGTTGGTGGCGGTAATCACAAGCGTGTAGCTCCCCGGCTTGAGCTTCATTACGGCCGAGATGCGGCACTGGAACGCCACCTTGTTGGTGCCACTGTGGCGCCGCCGATACCGCGACCGGAGCGGTTCCAGCCCCCGGCGCCGACACGCACGGCACGCTCGCTCCGTAGGCCGTGGTGGGACCGTATTCAAACCTGCATTCGCTGACTGCCTCAACCTCGGGTCATCGATGGGTTCAAACCGGAGTGATCGGGTTGTGCTTGGCGGGCCACTCGCGGCGGCGCCCGGCCGCTAGCGCGAAGCGGCGGATCAGCTCGGCGCGCAACTCATCGGGCTGGATCACCGCGTCGACGACCAGTTCCGAGGCGAGGTGCAGGATGTCGATGTCCGCCGCGTACTCGGCGCGCAGGCGCTCGGTCTCCGCAGCGCGCTCGGACTCGTCGGCGAGCGCCTGCAGCTGGTTGTAGTAGACCGCGTTGACCGCCGCCTGCGGGCCCATCACCGCGATCGAGGCGCTCGGCAGCGCCAGGCAGCAGTCGGGGTCGAAGGCGGGGCCCGCCATCGCGTAGAGGCCGGCGCCGTAAGCCTTGCGGACGATCACCGAGATCTTCGGGACCGTTGCTTCGGAGACCGCGCTGATCATCTTCGCGCCGTGGCGGATGATGCCCTGGCGCTCGACCTGGGTGCCGATCATGAAGCCGGGGACGTCGGCGAGGAACAGCAGCGGGACGGCGAAGGCATTGCACGTCCAGATGAACCGCGCGGCCTTGTCGGCGGAGTCGCCGAACAGCACGCCGCCCTTGACCCGCGGCTGGTTGGCGACGATCCCCACCGGCCGCCCCTCCAGGCGCGCGAAGCCGACGATCAGCTCCTTCGCCCAGCGCGCGTGGATCTCCATGAACGAGCCCCCGTCCACCAGCGCGTCGAGCAGTAGGCTCATGTCGAACGGCTTGTTCTCATCCGCCGGGATCAGGTCGCCGAGCGGGGTCTGGGAAGCCGGGGCGGGCGGCTCAGTTGCAGGCGCGCTCTGCGTGGGCGGGTGGGCCTCCCAATTATTCGGCAGGTAGGAGAGGTAGCGCACCGCCGCGTCGATGCCTTCCTCGTCGCTGCCGACCAACACGTGCCCGCAGCCGCTCACACCCGTGTGCATCCGCGCACCGCCCATCTCCTCCAGGGTCACGTTCTCGCCGATCACCATCTGCGCCATCCGCGGCGAGCCGAGATACATCGAGGCGTTGCCGTCGCGCATGATCACGATGTCGCAGAACGCGGGTATATATGCGCCTCCCGCAGCGGAGGGCCCGAACAGCACGCACACCTGCGGCACAAGGCCAGAGAGCTGCACCTGGTTGTAAAAGATCCGCCCCGCCCCCCGCCGGCCGGGGAACATCTGCACCTGATCGGTGATGCGCGCCCCCGCGGAGTCCACGAGGTAGACCATCGGGACCCGCAGCTGCAGCGCCCGTTCCTGCACGCGCAGGATCTTCTCCACCGTCTTGGGGCCCCACGAGCCGGCCTTGACCGTCGGGTCGTTGGCCATCAGCGCGACCGGGCGCCCGCCGATCCGCCCGAGGCCCGTGACCACGCCGTCGGCGCCCAGGCCGTCCTCCTGCCAGTTGGCGAGCAGCGCCTCCTCGGCGAACGAGTCGGGATCGAGCAGCCGGGCCACGCGCTCGCGCACCGGCAGCTTGCCCTGCTCCTTGGCCTTCGCGCGGTGGCGCTCCGGACCGCCTTCGAGGGCGCGCTCAGTCGCGCCGGGCAACGCGCTCACGGACGCGGCAGTCCTCGATACCTGTGGCGGTGGCGGCGGCGTCCGCGTTCGAGGTGGCGTTCGTGGCGCGCCTGCTGGCGCGCTTCGACCAGCTGGAGGTCCGAGGCCGGCCCGAACAGGCGCCACGCGTCGCGCACCACCGGCAGCATCGTCACGCCGATCACCCAGCCCGGCCAGAAGTCGGTCTGGTGGTGGGTGCCGGTGAGCAACCACACGCCCACGGCCAGCAGCGACACGCCCACCGCGCCGCCCGCCTCCTGCCCCAGACGGCGGCGCAGGTGGGACTTGCGCTTGACCAGCGCGAGCTTCACCGAGGTCGAGCTGACCGGCAGGTCGGCCCGCAGCGCGTCGAGGTCCGCGCGCGTGGAGGCGCTGTACGCCCGGCCGACACGCTCCTCGAGCTCCTCCGAGGTGAGCCTCCCCGCGCCCGCGTGCTCGCGCAGCTCGTCGATCAGCTGCTCGCGCTCGTCGTCCGCGACACGCAGGCTCGACAGGTCGCTCATACCCAGAGGTTAGAGCCTCTGGCGGTGGGGCGTCCTACAGCGCCTGGTTCGGCCGCGGTTCGTCCCCCGAGTAGTCGTAGAAACCCGTTCCCGACTTGCGCCCGTGCCAGCCCGCCGCGAGCATCTTGCGCAGCGTCGGCGGGCACGCGAAGCGCCGTTCGGCGAACTCCTCGAAGAGCACGTCGCAGATCGAACCGAGCGTGTCGAGGCCGACGAAGTCCGCGAGCGTCAGCGGGCCCATCGGGTGGCCGGCGCCGGCGCGCATCGCCTCGTCGATCTCGTGCACCGAGCCGACCTGCTCTTCCAGGGCGCGCATCGCGTCGAGCATGTAGGGGACGAGCAGGCGGTTGACGATGAACCCGGCTTTGTCGCGCGTGGGGATCGCGAGCTTGCCCTCGGAGCGCACGAACTGCAGGGCGGTCTCGAGCGTCTCCCCCGAGGTGGTCACGCAGCGCACGACCTCGACCAGCTTCATGACCTGGGCGGGGTTGAAGTAGTGCAGCCCCACGAACCGCTCGGCGCGCGAGGTGGACGCAGCCTGGTCGATCACCGCCAGCGAGGAAGTGTTGGTCGCGAACACCGCCTCGGGCTTGACGATCTCGTCGAGCTCCCGCCACATCTCGAGCTTCAGCGGAAGGCTCTCCGTGATCGCCTCGATCACGAGGTCGCACTCCGCCAGGTCGCGGTAGTGGACGGTCCCGTGGATGCGCCCGCGCACCGCGTCGGCGTCCTCCCGGGTGCTCTTGCCCTTCTCGACCGCGCGCGCGAGCTGCTTCTCGATCTTGGCGAGCCCTTTCGTGAGTGTGGGCTCGTCGACCTCACGCAGCGCCACCTCGTAGCCGGCCTGCGCGGCAACCTGCGCGATGCCGTGGCCCATCAACCCGGCTCCGAGCACGCCCACTTTCTCGATCTGCTGCGCCATCCTGACCTCCGCTCGATCTCTTTCAGTTCAAGGAGCGGGAGCCTACCGGGAAGATTCGCGCCGCGGCGGAGTCTTAGTTATGTAAAGCCCCGAACAGAGGAGACATAGCCATGTCCACCCGAAGGCGCCTGTCAACCACGATTGCAGCCGCGCTCGCCTGTGCGGCGCTCACGCCGGGGGTGGCCTCGGCGTTCGACCACCCGTTCATCGGGCAGTTCCACACGATCACCTCGCTCGGCAGCACCGTGCCGTCCAACGGGGACGTGAACCCCTACGGGATCGTGGTCGTACCCCAGAGCGAGGGAGCGCTCGTGCGTGGGGACACGCTGATCAGCAACTTCAACAACTCCGAAAACCTCCAGGGGACGGGCACCACGATCGTGCAGCTGAGCCCCTCGGGAAGCCTCTCGCTGTTCGCGCAGATCGACCCCTCTTCGCTCCCCGGCCCGTGCCCAGGCGGAGTGGGCCTGACGACCGCGTTGGCGATCCTGCCCGGGGGATTCGTCGTGGTGGGAAGCCTGCCCACAAGCAACGGCAAGGCCGAAACAGCCGAAGCGGGCTGCCTGATCGTGCTCAACAGCTCCGGACAGGTGGTGCAGACGATCTCCGGCCCCCCGATCAACGGCCCCTGGGACATGACCTCGGTCGCGCAGGGCGACAGCGCGACGCTGTTCGTGACCAACGTCCTGAACGGTACGGTCGCCTCCGGCGAAACACCCACCGACGGGGGAACCGTCGTGCGCATCCGCGTACGTGTCGGTGAGCACGTGGGCGGCCACTTCGGGAACGACTTCGGTGCGCACAGGGGCGGTCGCTTCCGGAACGACTTCGGCGACCACTCGCGCAACGGGCTGCAGGTGGTCGGCATGGAAACGATCGCCACCGGCTTCCCCGAGCGCACCGACCCCGCGGCGCTCGTGGTCGGCCCGACAGGGGTCGGTCTCGGCGAAGAAGGCACGCTGTACGTGGCCGACACCCAGGGCAACCGGATCGCCGAAGTCCCCGACGCGCTGTACCGCCAGACGCCGCTCGGCGAAGGTGCAACCACGGTCGCCACCGGCGGCTACCTCAACAACCCGCTGGGGCTCACGATCGCCCCCAACGGGGACATCCTCACCGCCAACGCCAACGATGGGAATCTCGTCGAGACGACCCCCGTCGGCGCGGAGTTCCAGCCCTTCGACACCGGGGCGGAAGCAGGCGGGCTATTCGGGCTCACCGTGGCACCCCACAACCAGGGGGTGCTGTTCGTCAACGACTCCAACAATACGCTGGACCTACTGCACTGACCCTCCGAAAAGCAGGACGGTGGGGTGGGGCCGCGACGCCCCACCCCACCGCCGGAGTACGCTTGCAGGCGTGCCCACCGAGCAGGACTTCGACCTCTCCGCAGCCGGCCTGCGCGCGGACGGAACCGATCTTCGGATCTCCGTGGAGGTCCTCGCGAGCAAGCTCGAGCAGTCGCTGCCCGGGCTCGCCCATGTGGAGCGCCACGGCGGCGGCCTGCTGGGCCGCGGCGAGAAGCGCGTCAAGCGCCTGCGCGTGGAGCTCGGCGGGAACTGCTACCAGCTCGACGTCGCAGGGGATCGCGTGGAGGGCTTCCGCGAGCACCAGGTCGGAGGCATCTCAATCAAGCGCGAGCCGCTCGACCCCAGCGCCTGGGTGGCCGCGCTGACGAGCGATCTACGCGCGGAGGCCGAGCGCAGCGGCGAGGCCCGTACGGCGCTCGAGCGTCTGCTGGGGTGAGCGTGACCGCGCGCGAAGCCGATCCCCAGGAACCGCCCGAGTCGCCCACCGAAGAGCGCGAGCAGGAGCTCTCGCAGGAGCGCATCGAACGGGGCGGGATCACGCTCGCGGCGCAGCGGCGCCTGAGCGAGCTGCGCGAGCACGGCGGCCTGTTCACCTCGGACCTGTCGATCAACGGATGGGCGCTCTGCCACCAGCTCGGGCTGCGACCGCTATCGCAGGTGATGGGCAGCTCGATCTACCAGATGGGCTACCAGTCCTCGTGGGGCCAGGGCTACGACCCCTTCGGCGGCACGTTCATGTTCGAGCTCGACACACTCTCACAGGCACTCAACGAGGTGCGCTCGCGAGCGCTCGGACGGCTGGCCGAGGAGGCCCAGCACGTCGGCGCCGACGCCGTCGTGGAAGTCAACACGCGCGCCGGCGAAAGCAACCTGGAAACGGGGTCGGGGGTCACGCTCGAACACACCGTCTTCGGCACCGCGGTGAGCCGCGGCGAGCGAGCGTCCGGGGGCGACCAGCGCGGGGGGTCGCGTCCGGTGCTCACAGAGCTGTCGGTGGCCGATTTCTCGAAGCTCGTGCGGGCCGGCTTCGAGCCGCTCGGGATCGTCGCATGGAGCTCGGTGTTCTTTACCGGCTACGCTTTCGCCCCGGGGCTCGCCTCCGGGGGGATGTTGACGGTGGGTGCGACGGAAAACTTCGAGCTGCGGGAGTTCACGCAGGCGTTCTACAACGCACGCGAGACCGTCATGGCCGAGCTGAACGCGCAGGCGAGCGCGCTCGGCGCCTCCGGAGTCGTCGGCGTGCGGATCGGCCACCGCGCGGTGCCCCACACGCTGCAGGGAGGGATGAACAGCGGTACCCGCAACGGCCTGATGGTGACCTTCAACGCGATCGGCACGGCGATCCACCACTCCGAAGAGGCACCCGTATACCCTCCCGAGACGACGATCGACCTCACGAGCTGAGCAGACCCACACCGTCCCCGAGACCACCGCAACCTCCCCACCTGAGCACCTCCAACCCCACAACACGCAACCCGCCACCCCCAAAGAAGGAGCCCGCCACCGATGAGCAGCAGCGAGCAGGAGACCAGCTACGACCCGACCTCCCTGGAGGGAGTCCCCGAGGCGGGCCGCGCGCGTCTGCAGCAGAACCGCGCGGGCTTGTTCACCTCCGACCTGAGCGTCAACGAGTTCCTGTTGATCAAGCAGGCCGGCTTCGACCCCGTCGGGCTGGTGGTGGGCAGCTCGATCTACCACATCGGCATCCAGATGGCGGGGTGGAAGAAAAGCCAGGAGCTGAAAGTGCTCTCCGAGGCGATGTACGGGGCGCGCCAGCTCGCGATGACGCGCATGGAGGAGGAGGCCGACCAGCTCGGCGCCGACGGCGTCGTCGGGGTGCGCCTGGACATCGGCCGCTACGAGTGGGGCCAGGACATGGCGGAGTTCATCGCAATCGGCACCGCGGTCAAGCACCGCGAAGGGGTCATGCACCGCGCCCCCAACGGCCGGCCGTTCACGAGCGACCTCTCGGGCCAGGACTTCTGGACGCTGCTACGCACCGGGCACCGCCCGGTGGGCATGGTGATGGGCAGCTGCGTCTACCACGTCGCCCACCGCGGGATGCTCCAGTCGATGGCCCAGACGGGCCGCAACGTGGAGCTCGCGAACTTCACGCAGGCGCTGTACGACGCACGCGAGCTCGCGATGGAGCGGATGCAGAGCGAGGCCCAGACGATCGGCGCGGAGGGGATCGTGGGCGTGGACCTGCAGGAGAAGAGCCACGGGTGGGGCAGCCACACGATCGAGTTCTTCGCCGTCGGCACCGCGATCATGCCGCGCGAGGGCCACGACGAGGCGATCGAGCCGCCCACGCCGGTGCTCGACCTGAGCTGAGTCGGGGGAGGGCAGACCCGGGTGGGTGGGCATTGAACCCCTCCCCGGTACTCGACTTGAGCTAAAGACCAAAAACGATAGAGAGGGCAACGCCATGAGCATCGTGACCACCGAAGACCGCGGCGCCGTCCGCCACGTCGTGCTGAACCGCCCCGAGAAGCGCAACGCGATGAGCCAGGAGCTGCTGCGCGCGCTCGGGCAGTGCCTGCGCGAGGCCGCCGCCGAGGAGTCGGTCCACTGCGTGGTGCTGCGCGGCGAGGGGCCGGTGTTCTCGGCGGGCGTCGACCTGGTCGAGCTGGGTGCCTCGGCGGGCACACCGAGCCGGCTGCGTCACTTCCGCGAGACCTTCCTGGAGTGCGCCAACCTCTGCGAAGAGATGGCCAAGCCGGTCGTCTGCCAGATCCACCGCACGTGCGTCGGCGGCGCGCTGGAGGTCGCGCTCGGCTGCGACCTGCGGGTGGCGTCCAGCGACGCCCAGCTCGGGCTGCCGGAGGTCAAGTTCGGGATCATCCCCGACGTCGGCGGCTCCAGCCGGCTGCCGGCGGTCGTCGGCCTCGGTCGCGCCAAGGAGCTGATCATGACCGCGCGGACGATCGACGCCACCGAGGCCGAGCGCATCGGCCTGGTCAACCGTGTCGTCGCGCCCGAGGAGCTGGATCAGGCGGTCGAGACGCTCGTCGAGGAACTGCTCGCCAACTCCCACGTCGCGGTGGGCCGCGCCAAGCGCGTGATCGACGCCTCAGCCCGCCCCGCGCTCGCGGCGACGCTCGAGCTGGAGGTCGCGGTGCAGGAGTACTGCGTGGCCGCGATGCGGGAGAGCGCACGCGAAGCCGAGCGCAACCCCGAGCCCGTCGTGGGCTGACTAGCGACGCCGCCGGTACATCCAGGCGAGGCGCAGGACCAGGGCGACGACGATGGCGATCGTCCCGGCGAGGCCAAACGAGTGCCCGTTGTAGTCATACGCCAGCATCATCGCTCCCCACCTGCGTGCCAGTCGACGGGTCCAGCCACCAGCGTGTGACTCCCCAAAGGCCGACCGAGGATCTCCTGAACGCGCCGCGCGCATGCGAGCAGCGCGGGGAGGTCGATCCCCGTCTGTACCCCCATCTCGTGCAGCATCGAGACGAGGTCCTCGGTGGCGATGTTGCCGGTGGCCCCGGCCGGTACGGGGCAGCCGCCGAGCTCGCCGAAGGAGGACTCGAAGGAGTCGATACCGGCCTGCAGGGCGGCGAGCACGTTGGCGAGGCCCTGTCCGCGCGTGTTGTGGAAGTGCGCAGTCAGTTCGACGTCCGACCCCAGCTGCTCGCGGGCGAGGTCGAAGAGGGCGCGCACCTGAACGGGGTTGGCCATGCCGGTCGTATCCCCGAAGCCGACCTCCTGAGCGCCGAAGTCGCGCAGGCGCGCGGCGATGTCGAGCACGCGCGCGGGGGGCACGTGACCCTCGTAGGGACAGCCGAAGCAGGTGGAGAGGACCGCCTCGCAGCGCAGGCCCTCGGCCCGGGCGCGCGCGAGGACGGCCTCCAGGCCGGCGAGGGACTCCGCAACGGAGCGGTTGACGTTCTTACGGTTGTGTGTCTCCGAAGTGGAGATGATGACGTTGATCTCGTGAAAGTGTGAACGGTGGCCCAGCGCGAGCTCGAGGCCGCGCTCGTTGGGGATCAGCACGCTCACTGAAACCCCAGCGGGCGGGTCGATCCCCTCCAGCACAGCGGCGGCGTCGGCGAGCTGGGGGATCACGTCGGGCCGCACGAAGCTCGTGACCTCCAACCGCGCCAGCCCGGTGCGCGCGAGCGCGTCGATCAGCTCAATCTTGCGCTCGGTGGGAATCACCTCGGGCTCGTTCTGGAACCCGTCGCGCGGCCCGACCTCCCTGATGCGCACGGCGTCCACCATCTACATGTTCCTGTTGACCGGTTGGCGCATGCGCCAACCGGCGGGGCCGCACATGTGCGGCCCCGTTCCGGACCGTGCATGCACGGTCCGGCCGGCCGGCACATGTGCCGGCCGGGGCAGGGCCACATGTGGCCCTGCCGCCCACGCCACATGTGGCGTGGGCATCACCACATCGAGAGCCCGCCGCTCACCCCCAGCGTCTCGCCGGTGATGTACGAGGCGTCGTCGCAGGCGAGGAAGGCGATCGCGGCGGCGACCTCCTCGGGCTGTCCGGCGCGGCGCAGCTGGGTGGAGTCGATCATGTTGCGCTGCAGGCGTTCCCCGATCTCGCCGTACACCTTCGCGGCGGCGTCGAACAGGGGGGTCTCGATCGGTCCCGGCGCGACCGCGTTGACGCGCACGCGGTAGCGCGCGGCCTCGCGGGCGATCGCCTTCGTGAAGCCGATCACCCCGGCCTTCGCGGCGGAGTACACGGCGGAGCCCGGGGAGCCGACGCGCCCGGCCTCAGAGGCGACGTTGACGATCGCCCCGGAGGAGCGCTCCTGCATCCCGGGGAGCACCGCATGAGTTACGGCGAGCACCCCGCGCAGGTTGATCCCGAGCAGGAAGTCCCAGAGGCCGGGGTCGGTCTTGGTGAAGAACGAGAACAGGTCGGTGCCGGCGTTGTTGACCAGCACGTCGATCGGCCCGAGCTGCTCGCCCGCGGCGCCCACCGCCGCGGCGATCGAGTCGACGTCGGTGACGTCCATGTGTAGGCCGAGCCCGTCGAGTTCCCCGGCGACCTCGCGGGCGCCCGCCTCGTTGATGTCCCCGACGGCCACACGTGCGCCCTCGGCCGCGAGCCGCCGCGCAGTGGCTGCCCCGATCCCGGACGCGCCCCCGGTGACCAATGCGATCTTACCCTCGAGCCTCATCTCGCAGACAAGCCTACATATACTCGCCAGGGTGCCCGTTCCCGCGCTCGTATGACCCGGCAGGCAGACGTCGTGATCCTCGCCGGGGGCACCGGCGGCGCGAAGCTTGCTCGCGGGATGCAGGATGTCGTGGGGCCCGAGCGGCTGGCGGTGATCGCCAACCCCGGCGATGACATCGAGATCTATGGCGCGTACGTCTCCCCCGACCCTGATCTGATCTCCTTCTGGCTGGCCGACCTGATCGACGCGCGCGGATGGGGCCTCGAGGGCGACACGTTCAACGTGATGGACGGCCTGCGAGCGTTTGGAGTCGATGTCTGGTTCAACCTCGGCGACCGCGATCTCGCGTGGTGCGTGGAGCGCGCGCGACTGCTCGCCGAGGGCCTCACGCCCACTGTGGCACTGGCGCGGCTGAACGAGGCGATCGGCGTGCGCGCCTCGGTACTGCCCGCGAGCGACGATCCAGTGCGGACGTGGGTCCAGTCGACCGCCGGGTGGCGCTCGTTCCAGGACTTCATGATCCGCATGAAGGCCGCTGGGATCGTCGAGGGCCTAGAGTTCCGGGGGGCGGAGCAGGCCGCCCCCAGCCCCGTGGCGCTGGCGGCGATTGGCACCGCGCGCGCGATCGTTGTCGGACCCTCGAACCCGGTCGCCTCAATCGGCCCGATCCTGGCGGTGCCGGGCATCCGCGAGGCGCTCGCCGCGGCCGCTGCGCCCGTGGTCGCCGTCAGCCCGATCGTCGCCGGGGCCGTGCTGAAGGGCCCGACGGCCTCGTTCATGGCGTTCGCCGCGCTTGATTGCAACGCCGTCGGGGTGGCCGACTTCTACGGTGAGCTGCTCGATGGGCTCGTCTCCGACGAACCCGTCCCCGACCTTCCGACGCTCGACCTCGACACCCACATGTCCGACGCCCCCTCCCGCGCGCGCGTCGCCGAGCAGGTGCTCGCGTTCGCGGACTCGCTCGCAGGGTGAGTATCGTGGCGGCGTGCCCGCCCCCAACCCCGCTCCCGTCTGCATCATCGGCGCCTCCGGCGCGCTCGGGTTCGGGCTCGCCCTGCGACTGGGGCATGCTGGCGTTCCGATCGCAATCGGCTCGCGCTCCGCAGAGCGAGCGGCGGAGACCGTGGAGCGTGCGCGGGCCGCGGTTCCGGAGGGCTCGTTCGCGGGTTATGACAACGCGGAGGCAGTCGCGCAGGCCGAGACGGTGATCCTGAGCGTTCCGTTCCGCAACCAATCGGAGATGCTCACCAACCTGAAGGGAGCACTGCACGGCGGGCAGCTGTTGATCGACGCGAGCGTGCCACTGGCGGCCGCCCACAGCGGCAAGGCCACGCGGATGCTCGGCGTCTGGCAGGGCTCCGCCGCCCAGCAGGCCCGGGAGATGGCGCCCGAGGGAGTGCGCGTCGTCTCCGCCCTGCACACCGTCTCCGCGGCCTCGCTGGCCGACCTTCACCACGAGCTCGCGGAGGACGTCCTGGTGTGCGGGGACTCCCGCGCGGACAAGCGCGAGGCCGCCGCGCTGATCGAGCGGATCGCCGGGCTGCGCTGCGTGGACTGCGGTCGCCTCGAGATGGCGCGCATCACCGAGTCCTTGACGGCACTCTTGATCGCCGTCAACTCCCGTTATAAGGTCCACGCGGGCATCCACCTCACGGGCCTGCCCGACGCGCTCTGGGAGTAAGGGCCCACGAACCCTAAGGCGCCCGCCGCTCGCGGCGCCGAGCGAGCGTACCGTCCCAAGCGCGGCGTACGGTGTTCGTCATGCACCTCTTGCACGACACCCAACCGCCTTCGAGGAGGCCGCCGACGGCGCTGGCTGCACCGAGCGGGTATATATCTCTGCTGGATGGTATATACTCTCCGGGCATGGGCAAGCACCTGGTGGACATAGACGAGCAGGCTCTGCTGCACGCGCGGGCCCAGCTCGGCGCCGGCACGATCAAGGAGACGGTCAACCGCGCGCTGCGGCTGGCCGCCGGTGATCGCGGCGCCGCGGTGAAGGATCGGTTGGACGCACTCGCCCACGCCGACCTCACCCCGCGCGAGCAGGCATGGCGCTGACGCACCTGCTCGACACGAGCGTTCTCACGCGCCTGCGCGAACCGGCGGTGCGGGAGGCGATCGAGCCCGGCGCCCAGCGGGGTGAGCTCGCCCGAGCCGGGATCTCCGACCTGGAGGTCGGGTTCTCGGCCCGCAACGCCGCCGAGTGGGACCACTTGGCCGACGCCGTCGACGTCTTCGAGCTGGTGGAGACCTCGGCCGAGCACGTCCGTCGCGCACGGCAGATGCAGCGGCTGCTCGCAGCCAAGCAGCAGCGTGGGCGCAAGCTGCCCGACCTGCTCGTCGCCGCCGCGGCCGAGGCTCGCGGCCTCACCGTCCTGCACTACGACGCAGACTTCGATCTGATCGCAGCCGCCACCGGACAGCAGTGCGAGTGGGTCGTCCCCGCCGGCTCGGTCGACTGAGGGGTTCGGGGCGCCGCCCACCCTCCCGCGGCGGCGCTGTCCCACCGTACCCGCGTCGGCGCCGTCGCACCCTGCCCACGGCTGCGCTGTCGTATCTTCAAGCACACCGTGCGCACCGCCGCGATCCTCCCCGTCAAGCGCTTCTCCGACGCCAAGCAGCGCCTCGGGGCGAGCGTCGCCGACCCGCTGCGGCGCGACCTCGCGCGCGCGATGGTCGGGGACGTGTTGAGCGCGTTGCGCGACTGTGTGGAGATCGAGCGCACGATCGTCGTCACCTGCGAGGAGTCGGTCGCCGCGGCGGCGCGTTACCTCGGGGCGCTCGTCATCCCCGACGCTGCCGAGGAGAGCCAGTCCGCCGCGGTCGCGCAGGGCATCGAACGGGCTGCGGCGGAGGGCTTCGAACGGGTGCTCTGCATCCCGGGGGACTGTCCCGCGCTCGACCCGGGTGAGGTGGCCGCGCTGTTGGAGGCCCTACCCACCGCCGAGGCCGAGGTTGTGATCGTGCCCGACCGCCACGGCACGGGCACCAACGGGCTGCTGCTCACCCCCCCGAACGCGATCGCGCCCGCCTTCGGGCCCGACAGCCACGCGCGCCACCGCGACTTGGCGCAGGCCGCGGGGGTCGTCTGCCGGACGAGCGCCCGGCCTCGCTGCTGCTCGACATCGACACCGGCGCGGACCTCGACGTGCTGCGCGAGCTCCTACAGGGCGAGCCCCAGACCGGGGCACGCCGCACTCGCAGGGTGCTCAGCCAGTAACGGCAGCCTTGCTCTCGTACCACTCGTGCAGCGCGCCGATCGCGCCGCCGATCACGCGGTCGAAGAACGTCTCACGGTCGTTCTCGTGCGGCAGCGGCTCTGCCGGGACCTCGACTTCGAGGAACTCGCACAGCGGCTGCCACCCTTCACCCACGTGCCACACCAGCAACCGCTCGGGCGGGACCGTGCGCTTGACCTGCTCGTTGTGGCGCTCGAACTGCTCGATCAGCTGCGCCGGCTCGGCCCAGCCGTCGGCGAACGTGCCCTCGGGGCCCCAGAACATGCGCTCGACGAGATCCAGGTACCGCCGCCAGCGGGGGTCGATCTCCCCGCGGGCGCTCGGCGAGCAGGCGCATCAGCTCCTCGCCGTGGCTGAGGCCGACGATCGTTTCGCGGAAGCTGGGCTCCCACGACTCGGGCTTGCGCACGCTGAGCAGCACCTTGGCGTCGGGGTAGACGTCGCACAGCTCCTTGTAGAAGTAGCCGCCGGGCCAGTCGGCGGTCGCCTCGTAGCCGGCGAACACCTCCTCCCACGGGCCCTCGCCGTTCAGCGCGCGGTTCCACAGCTCGACCTGGTCGAGGTCGGCGAGCACGTTGACCCAGTGGTAGCACGGGGCGAAGCCGAGCTGCTCGAGCGCCAGTTTCTGCGTGAGGGTGCCCGTGCGGGGCATACCTGCTCCGATCAGCTTCATATACTCATCCACTCCTTTTGGGGGTCGTCGGTCGCCGTCGGCCGTCGTCGGTCGCACTGCACTCTGCGCAACTGCCGCATGGCTCGCCGGTTCTCACGATATTCTGTTGTCGTGTTGTGATTCCCAACGTGGCGTAACACAACACTAACGTCCACTCCCAATCCAGGGTCCCCGCTTGAACGCCATCGACACCACCACGCCCGTACACACGACCACCCGCACGGCGACGGTAGACCGGCCGGCGGACGAACGCACACTCGCGACCGGCCCGCGGATCTCCGGGCTCACGGTCTCCGACGGCGAGCACGTCCTCACCCAGGATCAGGTCCTCGACCGGCTCGGCCTGCGCGGCGACGAGTTCGCCGAAGGCATCTTCGCCCGCTGCGGCGTCAAGCGGCGCCACCTGGAGCTCGACGACGACTTCCTCGCGCGCACCCTGCAAGGGCGTACGGCGGAGGTCGAGGAGGGGTTGATGCGCCACTCGGTGCGAGCCGTGGACGCGCTGGGGCTCGACCCGGGGCAGATCGGCACCGTCGTCAGCTCCAGCCTCTACTCGCTCGGCCTGCCGACCCTCGCCCACCGGCTCGTGGACTACTACGAGCTGGACCCCACGACCGACAAGTACCACATCACCGGAGTCGCCTGCGCGAGCGCGGTGCCACTGATGCGGATGGCCGCAGGAACGCTTGCCCAGCACCCCGGGCGCGACTGCCTGGTCGTCGCGGCCGAGAGCATGAGCTCGCATCCTCACGCGCGCCGGCGCCGACGATCCCCGCGCCAAGACGGTCGGCTCCGCGCTCTTCGGCGACGGCTGCGCCGCCGCGGTGCTCTCCACCGACCCCGGTGCCGACGGGCCGACGATCCTCGCCACCCAGGTCCACCAGATCGGCGGCACGCTCGGCGGCCGTGAGCCTCGCGTGCTACCGAGCAGGACTCCTACCTGCACCTCGCGCGCGAGCTGCCCGACCTCGCCGGCGCGGGCCTGCCCGCGCGTGGCCGAGCGCTTCCTGCGCGAGCACGGCGTCGCGCACTCGGAAATCGACCACTGGATGGTGCACCCGGGCGGGCGACGGATCATCGAGAACGTGCAGAGCGCCCTGGAGCTCTCCGACGAGCAGACCGCCACGAGCTGGGACGCGCTCGCCAACCACGGCAACGTCGGCACCCCCTCGATCTTCTACGTGCTCAACGAGACGATCGAGCGCCACCGGCCCCAGCCGGGCGAGCGAGGACTCGCGGTGACGATCGGCCCCGGGGTGACCGTCGGGCTGATGCTGCTGCAGTGGTGAGCCTCACACCCGTGGAGTCGCTCCCGCAGCCAGTCCCAGCAAGCGTCGCACTCGTGCCCGTGGCGACGAGCCCACCCGTCGCAGAGGAGCCTTCGTGGCGACCCTCGCCGCCCGCAGCCTGAGCGGCCTGCCCGAGGTGCGCGCCGGGGACGACCTGGCGGCGCTGATCGCGGGGGCGCTCGACGCTCAGCGGCCGCACGCTCCCCTGCGCGACGGCGAGATCGTGGCGATCGCTCACAAGGTCGTCTCCAAGGCCGAGGGCGCCCTCGTCGCGCTCGCGGACGTCGCCCCGTCTCCGCGTGCTCGCGAGATCGCCGACGAACAGGAGCAAGGACCCCCGCGTCGTGCAGGTCGTACTCGACCAGTCGCAGGAGGTCCTGCGCGCCGCCGGCGGCGTGCTGATCTGCCGCACCCACCACGGTTTCGTCTGCGCCAACGCCGGCGTGGATGCTTCCAACACCGCCAGCGCTGAGGCGCTGATCGTGCTGCCCCGCGACCCCGACGCCTCGGCGCGGCGCCTGCGCGCGAGGCTGCGCGAGCTGACCGGCGCTCGGGTCGCGCGTGCTGATAACCGACAGCTTCGGCCGTGCCTGGCGCCACGGGCAGTGCGACGTCGTGATCGGCTGCGCCGGCCTGCAGCCACTCGACGACTGGCGCGGACGCACCGACAGCGCCGGCCTGCAGCTGCGCGCCACGTGGCTGGCCGTCGCCGATGCGATCGCCGCCACCGCCGACCTCGCGCGCGCCAAGGACTCCCGCGAGCCGGTTGTGATCCTCGACGGGCCTGGAGCGGTTCGTCACTGCCGAGGACGGCCCGGGCGCGGCCGCGCTGCTGCGCCCGCTGGAGGAGGACCTGTTCCGCTAGGGCGCCCGCGCCGCTGGGCCGCCTCCCCGCTGGGCCGCCTCCCGTCGGGTACGCCCGCGCCGCACGGAGCCGAGGCGCGGCGGCTACGCGCGCTCGAGATCGACGCGCCGCGACGGCTGACGTCGGCGCTGTGAGAGCGCGTGGCGCGCGTTGACCAGCACGGCCCGCGGCAGCATCGTGGCCAGCCCCCGCGCGGGCCCGATGTTGCGGGTCCCGTACGCTTCGAAGGTCCGCCTCAGACGCTCGTCGCGAACGCCCGCCGAGAACAGCAGCCGTTCCACCGGGCTCAGCTTCCTGCCGCAGGCGTAGTCGTGGATCAGGAAGGAGTGGCCGCGCAGGCCCCGGGTGTGGCGGCGGCGGTAGCGCTCCAGCCCCTGCTCCAGGGGCTCGGCGCCCACCACTCGTCCGGGAGCGGCCAGGGCCGGGGCGACGCTGTCGGCGAGCCACTCCGAGGACTGGAAGGCCCAGCCGCAGCCGACGCCCCACAGCGGATCGGTGGCCAGCGCGGCGTCGCCCACCAACGCCAGGCCGGGGGCGGTGGGCGTGTGGATCACGTTGGTCATGTCGATCCTGCCGACCGGCGAGTCGACGATCCGTGAGTTGAGGATCGGCGGGGCGTCGGGGAGCGCTGCGATCATCGCCGTGAGCGCCTCGGTGGGGTCGCGGCGGAACTCCGGCAGGCGCTCCTTGGTGGGCATCGCCGCGTAGAACGTCAGGCCGCTGTCGGTTGGAAAGGCCGCGGCCCAGTCGGGGTCGAGAAACCACGCCGAGCCGTCGGGGGCGCCTACGGGCGAGGGGCCCTCGAAGTAGGCGCCGTAGGCGATCCGCTCGTGGCGCTTCGTACGGGTGCGCACGCCTGCCATCCCGGCCACGCGCGAGTCACGCCCATCGGCGCCGACCGTCAGCCGCGCGCGCAGCCGTGTGGAGGCGCCGCTCTTCTCGCGCACCTCGACGCCACGGACCACGCCGCCCTCGCGCACGAGCGCGTGCGCGGTGCGGCCGAGCATCAGCTCGACGCCCGGCGTCTCGCCGGCCATGCGGCGGATCATCGGGTCGAGCAGCTCCCGGCGGAGGTTGATGCCCGCGGGCACCCTGCTCCCGGAGGGCGGCTCGAGCCAGCCCCAGCGACTCCAGATGCGCGCACGGGTGCGCAGCGCCCCGGCCGCTTCCATCGGCCCGACCAGGCCCAAGCGCTCCAGCGTCGGCAGCGAAGAGGACTGGATGAAGTGCGAGCAGACGCGCTTGTAGGCCGCGGGGTCCGGGCGCTGCTCCACCAGCGCCACGCGTGCGCCCGCGCGAGCGAGAAGGATCGCCACGGCGCAACCGGCGAGGCTCGCGCCCACGACGGCTGCGTCGTAATCCCGATCTTCGCTCGTATTCATACCGCCGCCATCGCCGGATGATACCGCCCCGTCGTCCATTGATATGGGCGGGATTCCAGAGAGCTCGCGAGCGCTCACGCCGTCTCTCCATCGAGCAGGCCCGACCAGAAGCGAATGAACTCGCGCTCATGGCCGATGCCCACATCCAGCGCCAGAAACCAGCCGCGAGGGGTATCCGGGCTCGCGCGCAGCTGCTCGTAGAGCTGTTCGCAGGCATCGAGCTGGCGCCTGTGGGCCTCGAGCTGGACAGCGGCGAGCTTGGCGGGGTCGCCACCGAAGAAGAGCTTGAGCGTGCCGAGGTCGCGGACCTCATCGAGCTCGCCCGTGGGTTCTGAGCGCCAGCGCTCGAGCGCTTGGCGGCCGGGGTCCGTGAGACGGTAGATCCGCCGGCGCCTGCCGGTCTGCTCGCGCCGCTCGCTGAGCAGGCCCTCCTTGGCCAGGCGGGCACACTCGGTGTAGAGCTGGGTGTGGGGCACGCTCCAGAAGTTGACCGTGCTGACCTGCACCATTCGCTTGAGGTCGTAGGGAGTGGCAGGCCCGATCTGCTCGATCAGGCCGAGCACGATGTAGGAGGTCTCGGTCAGACGCGGACTTGACACGCGCGGCAGATTACACTACGGTACGTATCGTTCGATCCGAACCATTCAGGAGGCACTATATGCCCGTAGACACGCTTCACCCCGCCACAGCCCCTTCGACCCCCACCGACCTACCGACCGCCACAGCCCCTTCGACCCCCACCGACCTACCGACCGCCAGGGCCCCTTCGACCACCACCAACCTCCCGGCCGCCGCGACGCTCGGGTACTCGACGCTGGAGCGGGAGGTGGTGGTGGATGAGCTTCCGCTGCGCGGTGAGCTGCCGGCGTGGCTGCAGGGCTCGCTGCTGCGCACCGGCCCTGCGAAGTTCGAGGTTGGCGAGCAGCAGATGAAGCACTGGTTCGACGGGCTCGCGATGTTGCACCGCTTCACGATCGACGACGGGCGCGTCTCCTATGGCAGCCGCTTCCTCGAAAGCCGCTCCTACCGGGCGGCCCGCGCGGAGGGCCAGATGGTCTACGGCGAGTTCGCGACCGACCCGTGCCGCTCGTTGTTCAAGCGCGTTCAGACGCTGTTCTCCGAGAAGGCGCTGAACGCCGCCCTGCCTGACAACGCCAACATCAACGTGACTAAGTTGGGCGAGCGCTTCATCGCGATGACCGAGACCCCGATGCAGGTCCAGTTCGACGCGCGCACCCTGAAGGCGGCCGACGTGCGCCCCTATCGGACACCGGGGCAGCTTACGACCGCACATCCACATCTGGATCGCGCAAGCAGCTCGATGCTCAACTACGCCGCCAACCTCGGTCCCCGCAGCAGCTACCGGTTTTTCCTCGTCGGCCCGAACGACACTGAGCCCCGCGTGATCGCCTCGCTGCCCGTGAAGCACCCCTCCTACATGCACTCATTCGGTCTCACCGAGCGTTGGATCGTGCTCGCCGAGTTCCCGCTCGTCGTCAACCCGCTGGCGCTCGCGCTGTCCGGTCGGCCCTACATCGAGAACTACCGCTGGAAGCCCGAGCTGGGCACGCGCTTCACGCTGATCGACCGCGTCAGCGGCGAGGCGACCGCGGGCTTCAAGACCGACGCCTGCTTCGCCTTCCACCACGTCAACGCCTACGACGACGGTGGCGAAGTCGTCGTCGACCTGTGCGCCTTTCCGGACGCAAGCATCATCGAGGATCTCTACCTCGACCGCCTACGCGCCGGAAAGCCGGTGGCAGAGGCCGCGTTGACCCGTTTTCGCCTGAATCTCGCCGACCGATCCGTGAGCTGCCGGCGCCTGGCGGAGGGAGACCTCGAGCTCCCGCGGATCAACTACGGGCGTTGCAACGAGCGCCCCCACCGCTACGTCTGGGGCAACGGCACCGGCACGAATGGATGGCTCGAACGGATCGTCAAGGTGGACACCGCCGACGGCGCCACGCTCTCCTGGTCGGAGCCGGCCTGCTATCCGGGCGAGCCAGTGTTCGTGGCGCGTCCCCACGCCGAGCACGAGGACGAAGGCGTCCTGCTCTCCGTCGTGCTCGACGCCGACGCCCGCGCCTCATTCCTGCTCGTGCTCGACGCCTCCGATCTCAGCGAGTTGGCAAGGGCGCAGGCGCCCCATCACATTCCGTTCGGGTTCCACGGCCAGTTCGCGCGGGCTTGATCTGGCGCATGGCACGCTACGCCCCAACTCTCTACCCCCGCGAACGGCGATACAACCCGTTCATCCGGGAGCAGCATCTAACCGTGGGCCGCCACACCATCAATGGCGGCCGGGTCCTCAGCGCGCTCGAGCTTCCCTGGTTCAGCCTCCTACCACCCCGCAACTACGGCGTGCTCACCACAACCGGCCGCAAGACCGGAAAGCGCCGGCGCAAATGCATCCGGGCGATCCGGCGTGGAGACAGGGTGTACATCGTCTCGATCGGCGGACCCGAGATCGCCTGGCTGAAAAACATCGACGCCAATCCCGACGTCACGCTGCGAATTCGCGGCGGCACGTTCGCGGGCCGGGTGCGAAGGCTGGCCGATCCGCTGGAGACCGAGCAGGCCCGGGAGGCGTACTGCGAGCCGGTGGACTTCGTCGATTACATGGCGTGCATGAATTGGCGCAAAGGACGCCCGACAAGTGCGAGGGTCAGGGACCTCGCCCGCGGCTGGTTCGAGGAGGGCGTTGCGCTGGTGGTCGAACTCGAGCGGCCCAGCTGATCGAAGCTAAGCCTGATCGAGGCTAAGCCGCGACCGGCAGCTCATAGCGCCGGCGGATCTCGTACAGCGTCGTGCGCTCCGCTGCCGGGCGCCCCGCGGCGTGGGCGGCCGCCGACAAGCTGCTCGGGATCGAGACGGGTGCCGTGGTAGGAGCCGGCGAGGCGGCTGATCGACTCCTCCATCAGCGTCCCCCCCAGGTCGTTGACGCCCCAGCGCAGCGACTCCGTGGCCGCCTCCAGGCCCATCTTCACCCAGGAGGCCTGCACGCTGCGCACGCTGCGGCCCAGCGCCAGGCGGAAGACCGCGGTGTGCTTGAGGTTCTCCTCGCGCGAGATCTCCTCCACGCCGTGCGTGCGGCCCAGCAGCGTCTGGAAGGGGATGAACGAGAGCGGCACGAACTCGGTGATCCCGCCCGTGCGCTCCTGCAGCTCGCGCACCACGCGCATGTGCTCGGCGAGCTCCCACGGCTCCTCGATGTGGCCGAACATCACCGTCGCGGTCGAGCGCAGGCCGGCCGCGTGGGAGGCTTCGATGATCTGCACCCACCGCGCCACCGGCAGCTTGTTCGGGCAGATCCGTTCGCGCACGCCGTCGTGCAGCACCTCCGCCGCGGTGCCCGGCGTCGAGCCGAGGCCCGCGTCGCGCAGGCGCGCGAAGACCTCGCTCGGCGGCTCCCCCGAGATGTCGCACATGTGCGCGATCTCCATCGGGCTGTACGCGTGCAGGTGGATGTCGCACCCCCTCCGCCGCGGCGGTGCGCTTGGCGAACCGCAGCCACCCAAGGTAGTCCTCCAGGCTCCAGTCGGGGTGGATGCCCGACTGGATGCACAGCTCCGTGGCGCCGTACGCCACCGCCTCGCGCACCCGGCGCGCGAACTCCTGCTCGTCGTGCTCGTAGGCGTCGGGGGAGCGCTTGCCCTGGCCGAAGCCGCAGAAGGCGCACCCCACGGTGCAGACGTTCGAGACGTTGATGTTGCGGTTGACGACGAACGTCACCGTCTCCCCCGCGAGCTCCGCGCGCAGCTCGTCCGCGGCCTCGCGCATGCCCTCGATCGCCTCCGGCCGCGTCTCAGCGAACATCGCCGTCAGCTCCTCGGCGCTCAGCGCGAGGCCGTCGCGCGCGCGCTCGGTCGCGCCGGCGACCAGGTCGGGGCGGATCGGCGGGGCGCCGCTCGCGGCCGGGTCGGTGCGGCCGGAGCCCGCGCCGCGGGATGAAGCTCCAGTACTTGACCTTGATCGTGTCCATCACGCCCCGCGAGATCCACTCGGGGTCGATGTAGCGCGAGTAGACGCACAGGCGCTCGGTCAGCGCGTAGCCGTCCCTCTGCAGCGCCTTGCGCACCTGGTGGGGCGAGGGGAAGGGGTGCTCCGGGGAGATGTGGTCGCCGTTCGCCGACAGCCCGCCGAGGTCGGTCGCGCCCGCGGCCACCAGCTCCGGCCACCAGTCCGCGAGGTTCGGGGGGCACCTGGATGCCCACGTCCGGCATCAGCCGCCGCGTCTCGGCGATCAGCCGCTTCATGTCCTCGATGCTCACCGGACACGCCCACTCGGGCAGCGGCAGCTGGGGGTGCAGGCGGGCGGGGCCGGGGCCGTCCTCACGTCTGATCGGCGCCGGAGCCTTCGTTCACCGTGCCCAGACCCTCATCCACCGTGCCGAGGCCCTCGTCCACGCCCGTGCGCCAGTACAGACGCGCCGCCTCCTCGGCGATCTGCGCCGGCTCCTGGCCGTAGTAGCGCTGGTGGGGCACGAAGTTCTGCAGGATCACCTCCTGGATGTGCCCGTGCTCGGCGTGCACGGCCGCCAGCGCCTCCAGCGAGGCGACGCGCTCCTCCTCGCTCTCGCCGATGCCCACAAGGATGCCGAGGTGAACGGGATCCGCAGCTCGCCCGCCGCGCGGATCGTCTCCAGGCGCCGAGCGGGGTGCTTGGTCGGCGAGCCGGCGTGCACGGTCTCCATCAGCCGCTCGGAGATCGACTCCAGCATCAGCCCCTGCGAGGCGGTCACCTCGCGCAGCCGCGCCAGGTCCTCGCGCGAGAGCACGCCGAGGTTCGTGTGCGGCAACAGGCCCCGCTCCAGCGCCCGCTCGCACGCCCACACGACGTAGGCGGTGAAGTCGGCGTGGCCGTACTCGCGCCAGCAGCGCGGCGCACCTCGGGGTTGACCTCGGGGCGCTCGCCGGTCAGCACCAGCAGCTCCTTGACGCCGCCGCCTGCGCGGCGCCATCGAGGATCGCCAGCACCTCCGCGGGCGCGTACAGGTGCGCCGTGTGCGTGGCGAACGCGCAGTACTTGCAGTAGCACCGGCACGTCCGCGAGAGCGACAGCGTCAGGTTGCGCGAGTAGGTGACCCTGCGGCGCATCGCCCCGAGTGTATGCACTTGCCCACCGGCCCGAGGGGCCGGCTGGCGATCCATCGAGGGCCGGCCGCCGATCCAGCCGGCTGCCGATCCGTCCGACCCGGTTCGTAGCTTCTGCTCCATGTCCGAAGACACCCTCCGTCGCGCCGTTGCCGAGATGGTCGGCGCGTTCACGCTCACGTTCATCGGCGCCGGCGCGGCGGCGGCCTCCGGGGCGGTCGCCGACCCGACCCTGATCGGCGTGGCGATCGCCAACGGCCTGGCGATCGGCGTGATGGTGTGCGCGCTCGGGCACATCTCCGGCGGGCACTTCAACCCGGCGATCACGTTCGGCTTCCTGATCACGCGCAAAATCAAGCCCGCGCTCGCCGGCGTCTACTGGGTCGCGCAGTTCGGCGGCGCCGCGCTGGCGGCGCTGCTCGTCAAGCAGCTGCTGCCGCGCGCGCACGACCGAAGCGGTCAAGCTCGGCGTGCCGGCGCTCGGCCACGGCGTCGACGCCAGCTCCGGCTTCCTGCTCGAGGCGATCCTCACGTTCTTCCTCGTGTTCGTCGTGTTCGGCGCGGCGGTGGACACACGCGGGCCGTTCAACGCCGTCGCCGGGCTGGCGATCGGCCTGACGATCTCGATCGACGTGCTCTTCGGCGGCCCCTTCACCGGGGCCGCGATGAACCCCTCGCGCGCGTTTGGGCCCCAGCTCGTCGGCGACCACTGGTCCAACGGCTGGGTGTGGTACGTCGGGCCGGTCCTCGGCGCGACGGTCGCGGCGCTGCTCTACCAGTTCCTGTATCTGCGCAAGACCGAGCCCAAGCCCGAGACCGGCGTAGGCCACGGGCGCCGCACCCTGCGGCCAGGCAGCAGGCCGGCACAGACCAGGCGTGTCAGCCCAGAAGCCCCTATCCTGGGCGCGTGGCCCAACCGCCCCGCATCTACCTGGCCCGCCACGGCCAGACCGCCTACAACGCCGAGGGCCGCTTCCAGGGCCAGGGCCCGGTGCCGCTCGACGCGACCGGGCGCGCCCAGGCGCAGGCGCTGGCCGAGCAGGCCGCCCCCTACGAGTTCGCCGCGCTGTGGTGCAGCCCGCTGCTGCGCGCCCGCGAAACGGCGGACACCGTCGCGCGGCGCATCGGCCTCACAGCCGCGCGAGGACGCGCGCCTGATGGAGACCGACTCGGGCGAGTGGACCGACCGCTCATTCGCCGAGGTGCAGGCCGAGGACCCCGAGGGCTTCGCGCGCTTCGCCGACGGCGACCCGACGTTCGCGTTCCCCGGCGGGGAGTCCTTCGCCCAGCAGGGCGTGCGCGTGGCGGCCGCGTTCCACGACATCAAGCGCGCCGAGGCCCCCGCGCTCGTGGTGTGCCACGGCGGGGTGATCCGCATCGCGCTCTTCCAGCGCACCAAAGACCCCGAGTGCGCTCGGCGACCGCGTCCCCAACGCCACGATCGTCCCGCTCGACCCGCGTGGGGGCCGGCGCGTGCACCGCGAGGGCGAGATCGCCGCCGCGAGCTGAGCCGTCCTCGCACTGAGCCACCACCGGCACCCGGCGCTAAGCGCGGTTCGAGCGCGGGGTCGGGTCGGGTGGAGCGACCCACCTACAGCGCGCGCAGGCGGCGGAACTCTTCGCGCGCCGAGTACGGGCGGCCCCACATCTGCGTGACCTCCGCGCGCCCCTCCCGCACCTCGCGCACCGCGAGCTCCCCCTCGATGCCCGCGTCGTCGAGCAGGCCCAGGGCGCAGTGCACCGCCGGCGCCGACGCCGCGTGGCCGAAGCGGTGGGCGACCAGCAGGCGCCAGTGCCAGTCGTGCTTGGAGTACGGGCTCGCGTTGCACGTCACGAGGTACACCGCCGCTTCGACGTAGCGCGACTCGTCCGCGATCCGCAGGTCGAGCTCCAGGTCGGTCCAGTCGTCGGGCAGCGAGTCCACGATCTGCTGGAAGGTGTCGGCCAAGCCCATGCCCCGAAGCCTAGCGAGAGACGCGGCCGAGCCTCCAGGCGAACCCGCGTGTCACCATCGCCGCGAGCTCCTATCCTCGACACATGGCCGCCACCGACACACTGCGCGCCGAATACGAGGCGCTGACCGAGCGCTGCGGGCTGGTGGACCGCTCCGAGCGCGGCAAGCTCGCGCTGAGCGGGGCCGGCGCAGTGGAGTTCCTCAACGGGCAGGTCACCAACGAGCTCGCCGACCTGCGCCCCGGCGAAGGCCGCTATGCGGCCTTCCTGACCAACAAGGGCAAGATGCTCGGCGACCTGCGGATCCTCGCCGTCGGCGCCGATCCGGACGGGCCCCCGACCGAACTACTGCTCGACACCGAGCGCGTGGCGCTGCAGGCGCTGTTCGACATGATCCGCCGCTACAAGATCGGCTACGAGGTCGAGCTGCACAAGCGCACGCTGGAGTGCGGGCTGCTCTCGCTGATCGGGCCCGCGACAGATGCATTCGTCGCGGACCACATAAGCGCTACATGGGGTCCAAAAAGAACACTCGACACCGAGCCTATATGGGGTCGAAAAAGAGCACGCGACACCGAGGAGTCCCCGCCGGCGCCGACGCGGCCTCCGAGCACACCCACACGCCCGCGGAGATCGGCGGCGCGCCCGCGCGGCTGATCGCGACCGCCGACGGCGTGGATGTGCTGTTCGAGACCGCATATAGCGACGCCGTGCGCGCGGCTCTGATCGACGCCGGCGCGATCCCCGTCAGCGAGGAGGCCGCGGAGATCGTGCGCGTCGAGCACGGGCGGCCCCGCTATGGAGTGGACATCGACGAGAGCACGATCCCCCAGGAGGCCGACCTCAACGAGCGGGCGGTGAGCTTCACGAAGGGCTGCTATGTCGGGCAGGAGACCGTGGCGCGGCTGTACTACAGGGGAAAGCCCAACCGCCACCTGCGCGGCCTGCGCCTGATCGAGCCCGCCCATTGGTGGAGGAGCCCGTCACCATGGTGGCCGAGCCAGCCCCCTCGGTGGCGAGCGGCGATGAGCTGCGGCTGGGAGAGCGCACCGTGGGGCACATGGGGAGCGTGGTCAACTCGCCCAGGCTGGGGACGATCGCCCTGGCGCTCGTGCGCCGCGAGGCCGCGCCGGGCGACACCATCGCCGTCGGCGAGCACGGTGCGCACGCCGAGCTCTGCGAGCTGCCGTTCGCGCCCTGAGCTCATGCTTCGGTCGTTGGTCAGTCAAGCGTCCGATGCGATCGCCTGAAGTTGTAGGCTTCGGGCGGAGGAACGGCGGACGTGCAGTCCTTGCATCAACTATGCATGTTATTATCCCATCTGTGATGGTCCTTACATGAACCAAGCGGCGAAGATCGAGCGAATCCGGGCGGTTTCCAGCGCCTTCACGCCGGGCGCGCCCGTCGGTCGTCTGGAAATGCTCGCAGGACGCATGGAACAGCTCACGGACGTGGTGAGTGCCGTATCGATGCGCGGCCAGCACGTCGGGCTTTACGGCGAGCGTGGAGTTGGCAAGACCTCGCTCGCCACCGTCCTTGCCGAGTACTTCAGCGACACCGGTCTTCAGACGGGGTTGCGGTCTGTGGTGATCAACTGCAGTACGGACGACACGTTCTCCTCCCTATGGCGGCACGCGTTCGTCGAGCTGGGCATCGAGAGCGACGAGGCGTACTTTTCGCCCGAGTACGTGCGCCGATGCCTCCAGGGACTTTCCTCGCCCGCTCTAATCGTGATCGACGAGTTGGATCGCCTCGAAGACGACGACGCGTTGACGGCGCTCGCCGACACGATCAAGACGCTCTCCGATCACACGGTCCCCTCGACGCTCGTACTCGTCGGGGTCGCCCGATCAATCGGCGAGCTGATTGGCGAGCACGCATCCATCGTGCGCGCCCTGGTGCAGATCGAGATGCCTCGCATGAGGCTCGACGAGCTGAGCGCAATCATCACCGACGGCTGCGCGAGAGCGGGCATCTCGGCGAAGCAGGACGCGACCCGCGACATCGCTGCCCTGTCGGAGGGTCTTCCGCACTACACACACCTGCTCGGACTTCATGCGGGGTTGCGCGCAGTCCAGGACGATCGAAGCGAGATTACGGCGACCGATGTTCAGCAGGCGATCCCAAAGGCCGTGGACCGGCACACGATCCTGCAGTGACTACCAGCGCGCAACCCGCAGCGCCCGCAAGGACGCCCTGTTCTCACAGGTTCTGTTGGCCTGCGCCCTGGCCCCGAAGAACCAGCTCGCCTTCTTTACGTCGGGGGCCATCCGTGACCCGCTGGAGATCATTGCCGGCCGACGCATCGACATACCCGCGTTTTCCAACCATCTGAGCCAATTCCTCGAACCCGAGCGGGGAGCCGTCCTGCAACGCGAGGGGTCGTCCCGACGCTACTTCTACAGGTTTACAGATCCGATCTTTCAGCCCTACGTCATCCTCAGCGGACTGTCGCAAAAGCTGATCTCAGACGAGCAACTCCGGAAGCTGCAGAACCGCCACGACGATCCCGAAGCTATCCCTGGCGACTACGAGACCAGCGCCCCGCCGCAGCTCTTTTAGCGTCAGCGGTTCGCCGTGTCTCAGGAGGCGCTGGAGGGCCCGCCGGGGCGCCCCTGGTCCGGCCGGCGCTCGTGCAGGTGCTTGCGGATCGCCGCCTTCTGCACCCTCAGCGCGTCGGGGCGCGGGGGGCGTGTCGAAGGTGCTGGTGACGTTCGGTCCCCGCAGAGTCGACTTTCGTGCGCTCCGGCGGCCTGCGCGGCATCCTCGAACGGATTGCGTTCAGTCATCGCCATTGTCTTCGGTCGGAACTCCCGATTCCTGAGTGTAAGCCTGCCACTGCTCATTCAAAAGGTCAACGAGCTGGCTGGCGAGCAGCGGCGAGAAGGAGACGCGCGAGACCACGATCCCCTGCTGCCCCTGGGGGCCGATGCGCAGGAAGTCGAGCGTGAACTCGTGCGGGGTGCGCGCGATCGAGGCGGCGTTGGCCCATCTGCCCGCGAACTCCTCCGGGGGCATGATGATGTTGGGGCCCTGCTGGGACTCCTCCGGGGGCTTGGGCTCGGGCACTAGGGAGCGTAGCGCCCGGAGCGCCGTGGCCGGCCGCCACGTCGGAGCTGCGGCGCGCGGCGCGGCCACGGAGGCCCGCGCCCACCGGCTCCGGCTCCACGCCCACCCGCGCGGACGATCCCGAAAGATCCCTTGCGTCCCTTCCCGGCACGGAGGCGGATAGGATTGCGCTGGTGGCAATCGACTTGCAGCAGATCTCCGAGGTGGACGCCGAGCCGGGCGAGCTGCCCAAGACGATGGCCGCGTGGGTGATCCGCGAGGAGCGCTTCGGCGAGCCGAAGGACGCCTTCCAGCTCGAGGAGATCGAGGTCCCCGAGCCGGGCGCGTTCGAGGTGATCGTGCGCGTGATGGCCGCAGGCGTCAACTACAACAACGTGTGGGCCGCGCTCGGCAAGCCGGTGTCGGTGATGCGCTACGGCGACCACCCCGAGTACGGCCACCACATCGGCGGCTCCGACGCCTCCGGGCGTCGTGTGGAAGGTCGGCGCCGGCGTGACCCGCTGGAAGCCCGGCGACGAGGTCGTCGTGCACTGCAACCAGGCCTCCTACGAGGACCCCGAGGTGCACGGCCTCGACCCGATGGCGGCGCCCTCGCAGAAGATCTGGGGCTACGAGACCACGTGGGGCTCCTTCGCCCAGTTCACCAAGGTCCAGGCCCAGCAGCTGCTGCCCAAGCCGACCGCGCTGACCTGGGAGGAGGCCGCCTCCTACGGCCTCGTGTACTTCACCGCCTACCGCATGCTGATCACCCGCTGCAACCTGCAGGCCGGCCAGAACGTGCTGATCTGGGGCGCCGCCGGCGGCCTCGGCGTGTTCGCCACCCAGCTCTGCGCCGCCGCGGGCGCGCACTGCGTCGGCGTCGTCTCCTCCGCGGAGAAGGGCGCGCTCGTCAAGCGCCTCGGCGCCGTGGACTACATCGACCGGGGCGAGTTCGCCGGGATGATGCGCAAGGGCGGCGAGACCCCCGAGGAGGAGAAGGCCCGCTTCGGCGTCTCGCGCGAATTCGCCAAGCGCGTCAAGGAGATCCTCGGCGACGCGCCCGACATCGTCTTCGAGCACGTCGGCAAAGCGACGTTCCCGACGTCGGTGTTCACCGCCAAGACGTTCGGCAAAGTCGTGATCTGCGCCGGCACCACCGGCTTCGACCTCGACTTCAACGTGGCGCTACCTGTGGATGCGCCAGAAGGAGATCCTCGGCTCGCACTTCGCCAACGCGTACGAGTGCATGAAGGCCAACGAGCTGATCGAGTCCGGCCAGATCCGCCCCGTGCTGTGGCGCACGCTCGGCTTCGAGGGCGTCGCCGAAGCGCACCAGCTGATGCTCGAAAACAAGCACCTCGGGAAGATCTCGATCCTCGTCGGCGCCGAGCTCCGAGGGGCAGGGCAAGACCGCTGAGGGCCCCGGGGCGATCCACGCGGAGGTGGGTGGCTGAGATGGCCGGTAAGGCAACGGCACCGTGATCGTCCCCTGGTACGCCACGGGCTTTCGCGCCGAGGGCTTCGGCGCCGCGCTGGAGGAGGTCGCCGCGGTCGCGCTGCGCTACGGCGCCGACTCCTACGCGGTGTACCGCTCGCGCGAAGACCGCTACCGCTACCAGCAGCTCGCGCACTTCGAGCGCTACTCCGACTGGGTGCGCTACTGGGAAGGCCCGGAGATGATCGACTTCCGCGTGCGCCACTCCTCGTGGTACCAGATCCCCGTGCTCTACGGCTGGTGGGACCTCACCGCCTCCGGGGCCGTCTCCGAGGAGACCGAGTGGATCACCGCCGCGAGCCGCCGGAGCCCGAGGGCAACGGGGGAATCGAGCGCCCGCCGGCAACGGTTCAGGCGCCCGCGTGCAGCGCGGTCTGAGCGCGCCCGCGCGCGATGTCAGACCACGCCGGCAACGGCGCCCCGCGCGTGCGCCACGTCTGAATTCGCTCAGCAGCTGCTCCAGCGGGGCCATCGTCAGGCCCGCGCCCTTCAGCTGCTCCCAGTAGTGCTCCGCCGGCTCGCGGTGGCCGTTGTAGACGACGGCCTGCCCCGAGTTGTGGATCTGGTTGGCGTACTGGTGGCCCTGCTCCAGCGTCACGCCGGGGATGAAGCGCGCGAGCGTGCGGGCGACGTGGTCGAAGGTGTTGTGGTCGTCGTTGCGCACGATCACCCGCCACGAGCCCCCCAGCCCCCGTGCCCGGCCCGCCCGTCCGCGGTAGCTCGATGGTCTCGGTCATCACGCGGCAGGATAAAGCCCCGGGCGCGGCCTTACAATTGACGGATATGGCCAGAGACCAGCCCCACCGCCTGCCCGAGCGCGACCGCCCGTGGATGATGCGCACCTACGCGGGCCACTCGACCGCGAAGGCGTCCAACGAGCTGTACCGGCGCAACCTCGAGAAGGGCCAGACGGGGCTCTCGGTGGCGTTCGACCTGCCGACGCAGACCGGGTACGACCCCGACGACGAGCTCGCGCGCGGCGAGGTCGGCAAGGTCGGGGTGCCGATCGCCCACCGCGGCGACATGGAAGCGCTGATGGCGGGCATCCCGCTCGGCGAGATGAACACCTCGATGACGATCAACGCGACCGCCGCCTGGCTGCTGGCGCTGTACATCGTCGCCGCCGAGGCCGAGGGCGTGCCCCAGGAGCGGCTGCAGGGCACGACGCAGAACGACATCATCAAGGAGTTCCTCGCGCGCGGCACCTACGCCTTCCCGCCCGCGCCCTCGATGCGGCTGATCGCCGACACGATCGCGTACACCGTCGAGCACGTGCCGAAGTGGAACCCGATCAACATCTGCTCCTACCACCTGCAGGAGGCCGGCGCCACCCCGGTGCAGGAGATCGCCTACGCGATGAGCAACGCGATCGCGGTGCTGGATGCGGTCAGGAGAGTGAGGATGGGCAGGCGGCCGCAGGCCGGCGGCCGGGGCCGTCTTCGATCAGGAACAGACGCCTGCCCGGAGGGCCGGGTTCCCGGGACGTTCGCAGGGCGAACCCGCTCGCATCGCACAGGTCTTCGGCCGGATCTCGTTCTTCGTCAACGCCGGCGTGCGCTTCGTCGAGGAGCACGCGAAGCTGCGCGCGATGGGGATCCTGTGGGAGGAGCTCGGCCGCGAGCGCTACGGCGTCACCGACCCGAAGCTACTGCGGCTGCGCTACGGCGTGCAGGTCAACTCGCTCGGCCTCACCGAGGCGCAGCCGGAGAACAACGTGCAGCGGATCGTGCTGGAGGCGCTGGCGGTGACGATCGGCCGCGACGCCCGCGCGCGCGCGATCCAGCTGCCGGCGTGGAACGAGGCGCTGGGGCTGCCGCGCCCGTGGGACCAGCAGTGGTCGCTGCGCATCCAGCAGGTGCTGGCGTACGAGACCGACATCCTCGAGTACCCCGACATCTTCGAGGGCTCGAAGGTGATGGAGGGCCTCGTGGAGGAGCTGCTGGAGGGCGCCCGCGCGGAGATGGCGGTCGTCGCCGAGCACGGCGGCGCGGTCGAGGCCGTCCCCTACATGAAGGCCGCCCTGGTGGACTCCCACCGCGAGCGCCTGCGCCGGATCGAGGCGCGGCGAGCAGACCGTGGTCGGCCAGAACCGCTTCACCGAGAGCGAGGAGTCCCCGCTCACCGCCGACGCCGAGGGCGGCATCCTCGTCGTGGACCCCGCCGTGGAGGCCGAACAGATCGAGGCGGTGCGCCGCTGGCGCGCCGCAGCGCGACCAGGCGGCGGTGGACGCCGCGCTGGCCGAGCTCGCGCGCGCGGCGAGGCGAGCCCGACGAGAACCTGATGGTGCCGACGATCGCCGCCGCGCGCGCGGGCGCCACCACCGGCGAGTGGGCGGCGACGCTGCGCGAGGTGTTCGGCAGCTACCGCGCCCCCACCGGCGTGGGCGAGGCGAGCGCGCCCGGCGACGGAGGGCGCCGACGGCCCCGGCGCCGGCGCCAACGGCAGCGCCGACGGCGGCGACGAGCGCGCGGGAGCTCGCAGAGCTGCGCGAGCAGGTCGCCACGCTCACCGAGCGGCTCGGCCGCCGCCCGAAGATCCTCGTCGGCAAGCCCGGCCTCGACGGCCACTCCAACGGCGCCGAGCAGATCGCGGTGCGCGCGCGCGACGCCGGCATGGACGTGGTGTACGAAGGGATCCGCCTGACCCCCGCGCAGATCGCGCGCCTCCGCGCTGCAGGAGGGCGTGCACGTGATCGGCCTCTCGATCCTCTCCGGCATCCACCGCGAGCTGATCCCCGCGGTGCTCGACGCGCTGCGCGAGGCCGGCGTCAGCGCGCCGGTGGTCGTCGGCGGGATCATCCCCGAGCAGGACGTCGCCCCGCTGAAGCAGGCGGGCGTCGCCGCGGTGTACACGCCGAAGGACTTCGACCTCACGCGCATCGTCGGCGACATCGTGGAGCTGGTCGGCGAGCGCAACGGCGCCGTCGCCGCGGTGTAGGCGACCATCGAAGCAGTGACCTGGCGCCCCGCCGGACTCCTCACGGCGCGCCTCCCGAGGCGCTCCGACCGACGCCACCCCGGCCGCGCCGTGACCGACGGCGCGCAGCTCGGGAGACGGCTGCGCGAACGCGACCTGAGCGCGGCGCCGGCGACGCTCAACCTGCTGGAGAGCACCACCGCCAGCCGACCGCGAGCAGGCCGCGGCGCTGCTGCGCGAGGTCTCCCCCGCCGCGCTCGGGGGCGAGGCGCAGGGACACATAATCGGTGTCACGGGCCCCCCGGGCGCGGGAAGTCGACGCTGCTCTCGGCGCTGCTGCACGAGTGGCGGGGCACCGACCTCCGGCACGGCGGCGCTCACGACCGCAGCCCGATGACGAGACGGCCGGGGGGCCGCACCGTGGCGATGCTCGCGGTGGACCCCTCCTCGCGCCGCTCCGGCGGCTCGCTGCTGGGCGACCGCGCGCGGATCGAGTTCGATCCCGGCCGACCGCGGCGTCTTCATCCGCTCGACCGCCGCCGGCGAGCGGCTGGGCGGCCTCGCGTGGGGCACGCGCGCGGCGGCGCAGGCGCTGGCGGCCGCCTTCGACGTGGTCGTCGTCGAGACCGTCGGCGTGGGCCAGGCCGAGACCGAGGTGGCGGAGGTGGCCGACACCGTCGCGGTGGTCGTGCAGCCGGGCAGCGGCGACGTGCTGCAGTTCCTGAAGTCGGGGATCATGGAGATCCCCGACGTGCTGGTCGTCACCAAGGCCGACCTCGGCCAGATCGCGACGAGCGCCCGGCGCGACCTGAGCGCCGCGCTGCGCTCGCTGGGCACGGCGCTCCACCCAGGTGCTCGCGGTCTCCTCGCTGCCCCCGCCACCGGGATCGACGAGCTGTGCGGCCTCTCGACGAGCACTGGTCGACGCCCACCGCCGACGGGGCAGCGACGCTCGCCCGCCCGGCGCCTGCGCGCGCGGCGCGCGGGGGCGCTCACCGACTTCGCCGTCGAGCACGGCCAGCACGGCCTGCGCGCGCTCGGCGGCCGGCGCGCGGCGGAGCGGTGGCTGGCCGAGCAGGACCCCGCGCTGGACGAGGCGGCGCTCGCGGCGCGCTGCGAAGGCAAGATGTCCGAGCTGAAGATGGCGCGCAGACCTGGCTGACAATGCTCGGAGCGTTCGTGGCCGCCGCCGCGCTGGCGGGGGCGCTCGGCGCGGTCAACCTCGGCACCGCGCTGGCGTTCGGGCAGATCGGGTTCGCGATCAGCCTCGTGTACGTGCCTGCGTCGAAGCCGACGCCTGACGGGTATGCTCCCCCGCGTGGGCACGGGCTGCTTCATCTCGCCGGGCAAGACGATCGAGGGCGCGATCGAGCGCGTGAAGCTCGCCGAGTCGCTCGGCTACGAGTCGGTGTACGTGACGCACATCGCCGGCTGGGAGTCGCTGACGGTGCTGACCGCCTACGCGAGGGCCACGAGCAGCATCCGGGTGGGCACGGGCGTGGTGCCGATCTACACGCGCACCCCCGCCACGATGGCGCAGACGGCGGCCACGATCGACGACGATCTCCGGCGGGCGCCTGACGCTCGGCCTCGGCGTCTCGCACCGCCCCGTGGTCGAGGGCTGGCACGGCCAGACGGATCGACCGCCCGGCGGCGCGAGATGCGCGAGTACGTGGCGATCGTGCGCGCGATCCTGCGCGGCGAGGACCCGCCGGCCGGCGAGAAGTGGCAGACCGGCTTCCACCTCTTCGGCCTCGACCCGCGCCCGCAGCTGCCGATCTACGTCGCCGCGCTCTCCCCCGCGATGCTGCGGCTCGCCGGCGAGGTCGCCGACGGCGTGCTGCTGTGGCTGTGCTGCCCCGACTACATCCGCGACGTGGTGATCCCCGAGGTGACCGCGGGCCGCGAACGCGCCGGCAAGACGCTCGAGGGCTTCGACGTGGTGCCGGCGGTGCCCGCCGCGGTGGTGGAGGACCCCGCCGAGCCCTACGCGGCGATGCGCCGCGACCTGCTGCCCTACTTCGGCCTCCCCTTCTACCGCGCGATGCTCGAGCGCTCCGGCTTCGGCGCGGAGATCGAGGCGTTCGACGCCGCCGCGGGCGACGTGGACGCAGATGCAGGCCGCGATCTCCGAGCGCTTCCTCAAGCAGCTCACCGCGGTCGGCGACGAGGCCGCGGTGCGCGCCGGGGTCGAGCGCTACCGCGCGGCGGGCGCCACCTCCCCATGCGTCGGGCCGATCCCGAAGCACGGACTTCGAGGCCACGCTGCGGGCCGGCGATCGCGTAGGCCAAGCGGCACTGACAACCAAACGGCCATCAAGCGGCGCTGCCAGCCGAGCGGCCAGATAGACTCGCACACACAGCGCCGGTCGGGGCGGCGGGCAGACACGACCAGATGGAGGACGCATGTCTCGCATCGATTGGCAGCGGCGTACGCTTGGACAGGGAATGAAAGCGATGCGCTCGACGCTCCGTCGCACGGCGCCGGTCGGCGTGCTGGCGGTTGTGCTCGCCTGCGGCGCAACTGTCGGGGCCAGCGTGTTTGCGGCGTCGGCGTCCGCGTCCGCGCCGATCGCGCTCGACGCGCCAGACAATGGAGAACCGCCGCTCGTCGCCTATGCGCCCGACGACGGGTACACCTACGTCGCCTGGTCGGCCGGCGGCAACCAGAACGGCGACGGCGTCAACCTTTGCATCTTGCCGCCCAACACCGCCGCTTCCCCAGAAACCTCGCCCAACCCATGATTTGCCCCGGAGCCACCAGGCTCAGAACCGCAGCCGCCACCGTAAGGACAAAGGTACTGGCGAAGAAAAAACAAATTGAACAACGCGGATCGTAGAAACATCATCGTGCTGACCCTGTTCCCCAGGCGGCGCGCACGATCGGCGCGGCGGTGGAAGTCCGACGCGCGCCAGCAAATATTTATGATATTCGCCGAGGATACGCCGCGCACTCCCGCCATGCAGCAACTCGGCCGGGGTGAACCGTCCAACGGGATAGGGATGTCTGTAGCCTCGGGCATGGCGCACCGCAACTCGACCAACGCGCGCGGCATATGGAACCAACCTGTCACCACCAACAGGGTCGCGACTTTATTCTCACGTACCCAGGCAGCGGTCTCACTCGCGTTGCCGCGCGTCGAGTGAGCAGTATAGCCCATGGTAATTCGTTGTTCCAACGGAGCCGGATCAATGCCGGCGAAACGAGCCAGGACCGGGAGATCGGTTCGCTCCCCGGCCCCGGAAATCAGGAGACGTTCCGCGCCGCCACCGGCAAGGAGGCGCAACGCGACCTCCACGCGGTCGGGCCCACCCGTCGGTCCCAACCATGGCGTCGACATGGGGACTAATGGGCGGATCGCTGGAGCCGAGATCAAGGAACCCTCCAAGCCCCACGAGCCACGCGGCCGCCGTCCCCACGGCATCTACTCCCCGAGGTGCTCGAGCGTGCGGCGCTGAATCGTACACGTGGGGAGCTTCTCTGTGGGTCTGGCGACCACGCGGTAGCCGAAGTGGGCCGGGGCCGGAGTGCTCCCTTCGCGCGGGAGGATTAGCCTGAGCTCATGCGGGGTTGCAGCGACCGTTGTCGCTCTTGCGCTGGCCACACTCGTCGGCGCAGCGGCCGCTACGGCCGATCAGCAGCCACGCTGCGCAAGGGGGTCATTGCGGGCGTGGGCGGGGCACTCGGGCGTCGGCGGGGGAACAATCGGCGAGGAGTACGGCTTCCTCAACGTCGCTCGCCAGACGTGCGTGATGCGCGGCTTTGCCGCCGTCACGATGCTCGAGCACTCTGGCCGCCACATGCCGACGTTTGTCCGTCGCAGAGCCGGGCCCGGGCCGTGCGGCCCCATGACGCTCGTTACGCGCCGCAAGGGCGAACGCACCCGGTTCATCGTCCGCTATGCCGACGAAGAACGGGGTGCGGGTCCGACCGCTGTCCCACCTCGGCACGACTCCACTGACCCCGCCTGGCGATGGCGAGGGTGTTGTATTGCGTGGCCCGCAGGGTCGCATCACGCCATACGGCGGGACGGTCATCACCTCCATTGCGGCATCGTCAACGTCGGGCACCTGGATCTGCTCGACTCAGGCTCCTCATTAGCCGGACACTCCGGCCGCTGCTCCCTCGCGCGAGGAGGCACGCGCTGCGAGGGCTGAGATCACGCGAGCGCCGTTATTGGCTGCATGTAGATGAGGATGGCCGTAGTAACCCGCGAGGCGCTCCGTAGGACAGTCCGATGTCGGGCACGCAATCACCGGACGATGATTGCGGCTAGGTCGCGCCGATGCTGCGACCGGTCCGAAGGGAGGCAATCTGATGAGGTCTCGCTTTGTAACGAACGTGTTCTTCGTGGTGGTAGGCGGCTTCTTGGCGATCGCGTCGATGGCGTTGGGGGGTTCGGTGTTTACGTGGCTGATGTTCGGCGCGGGCATCGCAGCGCTGGCGTTTGCGGCGCCGGCTGTCACGGTCCTGGCGCGCGGGCTTCCGCAGCGCGGACTTGACGGCATCGTGAGTCTGCTCGGGGCCTGGACGATCGTTGCCAGCATGGTGTTCGGTGGTCTAGCGATCACTTGGCTTGGCTTCGCGTCGGGTGTAGCACTCGTTGCCCTGGCGCTGGCTGGTCTGACGCTGCACGAGCTCTCGACCGAGCGCGTTGTGCACTCCTTCGAAGTGCGTGCGCCCGCTGCCGAGCGGGAGCTAGCCGGCATCGCCAGGTAATCCTCCTCTCAGGGATTGCTCCGCGGGAACGCGCTTCGGCGCTTCCCGCGGGGTCTTCCCCCGTATCCTCGAGTCAGCCGCGGCCAGCAGGCAAGATTTCTGTCAATCGGGCACACGATTGGTGCTTGGAATGCGTGGCTCGCCGCTATACACCCGAACTGCGGCGGTGACCTCGCCGCGTCCCCGGCCCGCCGAGCAACGAACGCGGCTGGTTGTCGCAACGCGCGACAGGCGACAACGCGGCGGAGAGCCGAAAACACGCGGGAGCGATAGCCTGCGCGGAACTGCGTGGGTCGGCCTCACCGGGCCTGGTGGCTACGGCCCCTTCTGGGCGGCGATCTCGATCAGCTCGGCAACGACCTCGCCGATCGGTTGGGTCGCGTCGATCTCGTGGGTGCAGGTCCGGCGAAGGAGCGGCTCGACCTCAGCGACGTGCTGAAGGATCAGCTCGCGTTCTGCGGGGCTCTTGCCGTAGCGGTTGGTGGTGCGACTCGCGAGCCGACTGAGCAGGACCGCAGCCGGCGCGCTGAGCAAGACAACTGCGTCGAAGCGCGGGTAAAACCGGCCTTGGTTCGACACGGTCCCTGAGACATAAAGGGCGGGGCCGTTGTCGGTCGCGAGAAGCTCGCTAATTCGGTTCTCGTTCCACACGTAGCCGCCGTCGTGCTCGCTCCAAGTGCTCCACCCCGGCTCGTCCGTATTAACCGTGCGGAACCCGCGCTGCGCGAGCTCGACCAGCGCAGTCGACTTGCCCGTGCCAGACATGCCCGTGACCAAGACCAACGTCACGTTCCGAGCATAGCCACGGAGTGCCGCTCTGCGTGAATTGGAGGTGCGCGCGCGTGGCCGATCCGCGCGGGAGCGGTAGCCTGAACTCATGCGGGTTGCAGCGACCGTGGCCGCTCTCGCGCTGGCCACACTCGTCGGCGCAGCGGCCTCGATCGCCGATTCGCCGCCACACTGCGCAAGCGGGTCATTGCAGGCGTGGGCATCAGGACACCCCGCCCTCGGCCCGCGAACGATCTCCTGGCAGTACGGCTTCCTCAACATCGGAAGCCAGACGTGCATGATCCGCGGCTTTCCCGCCGTCACGATGCTCGACGACTCGGGCCGCACCATGCCGACGATCGTCCGCCGCACCGGCGCCCCCGGCTACGGCCCCGTGCAGCTGATCACGCTCCGCAAGGGCAAAAGCGCCTGGTTCATCGTCTCCTACGCCGACCAAACGGGGTACGAGTACGACTTCTGCCCCGCCTCGGCACGGCTTCGACTGACCCCACCCGGCGATCGCCACGGCGTCGTCTTGCGCGGCCCGCAGGCCCGCATCGCCCCATACGGCGGAACGGCCCGTCACCTCCACTGCGGCATCGTCAACGTCGGGCCCGTGCATCTGTACAACCCAGGCTCCTACTAGCCCGCAGGATCCGGTCCCCCGACTGATCGCGCTCAACGCGGTCGTCAGTAGCGAAGCCTGACGGGCAAGCAGGCCGGCCTTCCTTCGGCGTCACAGGCAGGACTGCGTGATCCAGGCGCGGCCGAGTGTCGCATCGCGCGAACGGCAGGGAGTCTGACTACACCTGGTGACGCAGTCGGACGGCGGCCACGGCCCAGACATGGCCTTGGTGGCGGAACCACGCGAGAGCGGCAGCGCGGTCTGCGGGCCGATCAGTCGGACTGCTCGGCGCGCGTGCTTGAGGGCCAGTACGGGGGCACCCAGTCTCCGTCCGGGTCGGTAGTTTGCCCGACTTCGATCAGGTGACCGTCGGGATCGCGGATGTAGCAGCGGATCTCGTACGGGTGCTGCTTCGGCGGTGTCAGGAACTGAGCACCCCGGGCGCTCCATTCGGCGTAGACGGCCTCGATGTCCTTGACCCGGATATTGAGGAAGCTGTTGACCCGGTCGGGATCGGGCGGCGTCTCCAGGGTGACGGACGGCTTGTCGTCGGTCGGGCCTCCGCCCACGCTGATGACGATCCAGCTGTTGGCTAGTGCGACGTTGGTCGGCTGTCCGCCCTCTCCGGAGAAGACGACCGTGCCACCGAGTACTTCGGTGTAGAAGCGCCGTGAGCGCTCGATATCGTGTGCGACGATGAAGTGGGTCAGAACAATTTCCTCCGGGGCGGCGGGACCTTCAGCCATCTGGGCACCTCCATCGGTTGGGCCAGGTATCCCGCCCGCGGCGGGGCCCTGACGATCTCCTTCGGCAGCTCATCAGCGACGCCTTGACGATAGGGCACGCATGGGCGGCGACGTTGTCGCTTAGCCTCGAAGCGCCGGTAGTGGGTTGAGGTCGGGTGTGGGGAACGTCCTCCCGGGCCGGGAGAATCGGGATTGCTGAAGTCTCGAATCTCGACCCAGGAGGACACCCAGTTGGTGAAGCCAGCGGCTCGTCTTGAAACGGTAGTGGTGAGGGCGGATGGTGAGGGGCTCGTGTCGCATGCTGGGGTGGCGTTGCTGGTCGAGGTGGCTGACCGAGTTGGTCTGACGTCCGCGTTGTCTGGGGCGTTCGCGCCGACGCGGGAGCGGCGCTCGGCGCATGATCCGGGTCGGGTGCTGCGGGACGTGGCGGTGATGCTCGCGGACGGTGGCGACTGCGTGAGCGACATCGACGCCTATCGTGGTCAGGAGCGGCTGTTTGGGGCGCGCGCGTCGGAGACAACGACGCATCGGGTGCTCAAGGCGGTCGACGAGCAGTTGCTCGACAGGGTCCGTGCGGGGCGGGCAGCGGCTCGCGCTCGGGTGTGGGACGCCGGTGCGCGGCCGGACACGATCACGCTGAACATCGACGCGACCCTCGTGACGGCGCATTCCGAGAAAGAGCTCGCGGCTGGCAACTACAAGCACGGGTACGGGTTCCACCCGCTGAGCTGCTATCTGGACGAGACCGGAGAGGCACTCGCCGCGATCCTCCGGCCGGGGAACGCCGGATCGAACACCGCCGAGGACCACTTCACCGTGCTCGGGCTCGCACTCGAACAGCTGCCAGCCGAGGACGTTCGCCGCGAGATCCTGGTGCGCACCGACATTGGCGGGTGCACGCACGCGTTCACCGCCGACTGCCGCGACGCAGGGATCCGCTTTTCGGTCGGCTACGAGCTGTCCGAGACGGTCCGCGCCGCGATCCTCGAACTGCCAGAAACCGCGTGGGTGCAAGCGATCAACGCCGACGGCGTCGAGCGCGACGGCGCCTGCGTCGCCGAGCTGACCGACCATCTGAACCTGTCCGCCTGGCCCGAGGGCTCCCGGCTGATCGTCCGACGCGAGCGCCCGCACCCCGGCGCGCAATTCACGATCTTCGACGAGCACGGCTACCGGCACACGTGCTTCCTCACCGACCAAGACAGCCACGACATCGCCGCTCTGGAGCTGCGCCACCGCGGCCGCGCCCGCGTCGAGGACAGCATCCGCGCCGGCAAAGACACCGGCATGCGCAACCTCCCCCACCACGCCTTCGAGCACAACCAGACCTGGCTCGAAACCTCGCTGATCGCACAAGACCTGCTGGCGTGGACAAAGCTGATCTGCCTGGACGGCGAACTCGCGACCGCAGAGCCCAAACGCCTCCGCCAGCGAATCCTTCACATCGCCGCCAAACTCGTCCGTCACGGGCGACGCACCCACCTCAAGCTCGACCGCGACTGGCCCTGGTCCGAAGCGCTCGCCGCCGCGTTCGGGCGCCTGCGGGCGATCCCGGCGCTCTGCTGAGCACGCACCGCCCGGCCGCCGCTCACAACCAACCACGCAGCACTCGACCGTATTCGCCTACCCGAAAGCGACGGCCGCGACCACACCAACCACAGCCGCCAACAATCCAGCCAGGCAGCTCCGCCCCGACACCAGCCCTCACCCCGCCAATCACAGCCACAACCCAAGCGCGGCCTCTACCACGACGATACCGGCGCTTCGAGGTTAGCGCGAGATCCGACACGGCTGAGATCACGCGATAGCAGCCGCGCAGGTCGACCGGACCTTGACCAGGCCTGTTGCGATGGGCGGCGAAAGCGACAGCCCACGACCGTGGTTTGTCTGCGCCCCTCAGGTATCGGCTTGGTAGCAGCCAGTGCTTTTTCCGCTAAGTAAAGTGGCCTTGACATGGGGGGCGTGTCAAGGTACCTTTACCTGATGCGGAATCGGGTTCGCGAGCAGCGGGTCGGGCGGGGCATGTCTCAGGCTGAGCTCGCTGCGGCCCTTGGTGTCTCGCGACAGACGGTGATCTCGATCGAGAACGGCCGTTACTCACCGTCCTTACCGCTCGCGTTTCGGATCGCACGAGTGTTCGTCATGGCGGTCGAGGAGCTGTTCGACCCGGAAGAGGAGGGAAGCGAATGACTTCCACAACGCACCGCCGTTTGTGACGCCTGCGATAGCAGTGTTCGCCGGTACCGCGATCGCGGTCGCCGTTGGCATAAGCCAGAGCTGGCTCTCGGCGCTCCTCTCCGAACTGATCGTGCTCGGTTGGGCGGTCAGCCTGTACGTGATCGGCGGAAAGGACACCGACATCGGGGCGGCCGTCGGTGCTTAAGGGGATGAGCGCCAAGACCTAGTCAAGCTCCACGCCGCGCGGCTTTGGCTCGCAGTTGTTGTCGTCGCCATCGTCGCGGGCTGCCTGATCGCTGCCGCTACCAAACACGCAATCTGGCCGTTTCGGGCCGGGGCTGTCCTCATCGGCATCTCGTACTTCTACGGCTTGTGGTTCTACGGCACGGCCCGCGAGGAAGCCGATCGCGCCGCCCCCGAGCACGACGACCGCGACGGCTTGTGAATCTCGACAACCGGCGCTTCGGTCTGCCCAGGCTCGGTGCAACCAACTGACCCGATCGACATCGCAAGCCCAGGAGAAGCAACCATGAGTAGCACACAGCATCAACTGGGCTGAGACAACCGCCAGCCAACAGCCACGATTCCAACCACTGAAAGGCGACCATCATGAGCGCAACGCTCCAACTCACCCGCCCCTCCAGCCTCGTCGACCTTGTCTGGCCCTACGCCATCGACCTCGACGGGGAGACCGTGGGCCGCGTGTCAAACGGCGCGGAGACCTCGCTAGAAGTCGCGCCTGGCGCCCATGCCCTCCAGATCCGCTCCCGGCACATCGTGCTCGGTCGCCTGGGATTCAGCAGCCCACTGGTGACTTTCGAGGCGAGCGAAGGACAGACCGCGGCCTTCCGCTGCCACCCGCGAAAGCTCAGAGAAGTCCCCTACCGACTGATGACCGGCCTAGCCGGAAAACGCACCACGTGGATCGAGCTGGAACCCTCCTGAGCCAAGAGCAAGCCGCTGCTGCTCCGCGCGACACGCGACAGTGCTGAGTTCACGCACTCGGAGCTCTGTGAGCGTGCTGGTGACGGCCGCGGGGGTTAGCCGTTGAGGCTGCTGGCGGGCATCGAATTCGCTGGTGGCGTGAGCGAGAGCGGCTCGCCCCAGCGCGTCAGGGTGATGGTGGCGTGGCCTCCGCTTTCGGCGGAGTCGATCTGGACTGGGAGCGGGTGCTTGAGTCCGTGACGTAGATGGTCGTGGGCCACCGATCGTGCCGTCTTGTGGGAAGTTGCCTGTGATCCCGATCACTTGCTGTCCCTCGAGGGTGGTCCTCGGCGCCTCTGCCAACGTGACGCTCTGGGGTGGCGTGAGCCCCGAGATCTGCGGGCTCTGCGGTTCTCGGGTCCGTCTCGTGCGGCCTGGTCGGTTCGACCGGTGCGACCGGCTCAACCGGGTCCACGGGTGCGACGGGTTCGGGCGGCTCGACAGCGAGTGTCGCGAACTGGGGTGAGTGCATCGGTGGCCGGGTCGTCGACCGCCATTCTTTCGGTGTGGGGGTCGCGGAAGACGACGTCCAGGTCGGCGCGTTGGGCTCGAGGCGCACCTCGGGCATCTCGTGGCCCGGCAGCTCGGTCCAACCTGCGGGGAGCTAGGAGTTCGCTGTGTATGACGTGTCGGGTAGAAACGCCTGTCGGTCCTAGGTGCCGCCAAGTCGGTGATAGGCCTCGTTCCACCGGAGCGTGTCGCGAACCGCGCGCGGGTCGGTGCCGCCGTCGATTACGACGATCTCGAGTCCGGCGATGTCGGCGAAGTCCACAAGTGCGTCGATGCCAAGCGCGGACGTGAAGGCGGAATGGTGCGAGCCGCCCGCCTCGAGCCACGCCCGCGTTGCAGCTGCGAAGTGAGGGCGCGGCGCCCACAGTGCACGGGCCACGGGGAGTCTCGGCAGGGCGTGGGGCGGTTTGATGACGTCGATCTCGTTCGCGACAAGGCGAAAGCGATCGCCCAGATCGACGAGCGAGAGCAGCACTGCGGGGCCGCTCGCTGCCGTGAAGACGAGCCGCACCGGATCCTCCTTGCCCCCAATCGAGAGCGGATGGATCTCGCACGATGGACGCTCGGCGGCGATGGACGGGCAGATCTCCAACATGTGCGAGCCGAGGACCAGTGCGCCGTCGGCGCTGAGGTCGTAGGTGTAGTCCTCCATGAAGGAGGTGCCGCCGGGCAGCCCGGCGGACATCACCTTGAGGATCCGCACCAGCGCCGCCGCCTTCCAGTCGCCCTCCGCGCCGAATCCGTAGCCGTCGGCCATCAGCCGCTGAGCCGCGATCCCAGGGAGCTGCCGAAGCCCATGGAGATCCTGGAAGGTGTCGGTGAAGGCCGCGAAGCCGCCCGCCTCGAGGAAGTTCCGCAGGCCAGCCTCGATCCTCGCCGCGTCGAGCAGGGACTGGCGCCGCGGCCCGTCGGCAGCCACCTCGCCAGCCAGGTCGTAGTCGCGCTCGTACTGCGCGACAAGGCTCTCAACGACCGCACGCGTGGCGGCGTCGATCGCAGCGACGAGGTCGCCGACGCCGAAGCTCTCGACGGAGAATCCGAGGCGCGCCTGAGCTTCGACCTTGTCGCCCTCGGTGACCGCGACGTCACGCATGTTGTCGCCGAAACGAGCGATGCGCAGCCGCCCGGACTCGCGCCAGCCGCAGGCCGCGCGGGACCACGTCCCGATCTCGCGCAGGACGCGCGGCTCGCTCCAGTGCCCGACCACCGTCTTGCGGCGCAGGCGCATCCGCGCGGCGAGGTGGGCGAACTCGCGGTCGCCGTGCGCGGCCTGGTTGAGATTCATGAAGTCCATGTCGATCTCGGCCCAGGGCAGCTCGACGTTGAACTGGGTGTGCAGGTGCAGCAGCGGCTTCTGGAGCATGCGAAGGCCCGCGATCCACATCTTTGCCGGCGAGAAGGTGTACATCCAGACGACGATCCCGACGCACCGCTCCGAGGCGTTGGCGTCGGTGCAGAGCCGCCGGATCGCCTCAGCGCTCGTCAGGACCGCCCGGGCTGTGACGCTGAGGGGGATCTCCGGCGCGCCGTCGAGTGCTGCGGCGATCGCGCGCGACTGCGTCTCGACTCGGGCGAGGACCTCGGGGCCGTAGAGGTCCTGGCTGCCGGCGACGAACCACAGCTCCTGGTCGGCGAACGGCGGATGCCCGGGCGCCGCCTCGGGATTTGACATCACTGATTCACCCCCACGGTGCGAATTTGCTTGAGATCGTGGAGCAGGTCGGCATGGGTGTTGCCGAGAAGCGCGTAGAACCGTCGATAGATCTGGTAGAGGCGCTCGTAGGTCGGGCTTGCATCTGCGTTGGGCACGTAGGTGCGTCCGGCCGGCGGGCGCGTGGCCGCGATGGCCTCCCGGATGTCGAGGAACACGCCCGCGGCGAGCGCGCCGAAAAGCGCCGCGCCGCGCGCGGGGATCTCGTCGGAAGCCGGAACGTGGACCGGGCGTCCGCTTGTGTCGGCGAACAGCTGCATGAGCAGCGGGCTGCGCACCGCGATCCCACCGCAGGCGACGATCTCCTCCAACCGGATCCCGTGCTCCTCGAAGTTGTCGATGATCCGCCGGTTACCGAACGCGATCGATTCGAGCAGGGCTCTGTAGATCTGCTCAGCGCTGCTGTGCAGCGTCAGCCCGAGGATCACGCCCGGCAGGTCGGCGTCGGCGAGTATCGAGCGGTTGCCGTTCCACCAGTCGAGCGCGACCAGGCCGCTGGAGCCGGGCACGATCGCCGCCGCTGCAGCCTCGAGCTCCTCGTATCCGCGATCGCGCCAGGCGAGCGTCTCCACGAACCAGGCCAGCATGTCACCGACGGCCGCCTGCCCGGCCTCGTAGCCGTAGAGCCCCGGGAGGATGCCGTCTCGAACGACACCCGTGATCCCCGGCAGGCGCACCTCGACCGGGTGCACGACCATGTCGCAGATCGATGTGCCGACGACCGAGACGAACGTCCTCGGTGATTCGACGCCGGCGCCGGGGACTGAGACGAAGGAGTCGACGTTGCCGACCGCGACCGCGACTCCGGGCCTGAGCCCGAGCCGCTCCGCCAGCTCCGCGCGGACCGTTCCGGCGCGCGTCCCGAGCGGCGCGAACAGCGTCCCCAGCTTCTCTGCCGGGGAGGCGAACCCAGGGAATGCGGCGTCAAAGTACTCGGAGGACGGCAGGCCGTCATCGGCGGACCACATCGCCTTGTAGCCGGCCGTGCAGCTCTGGCGCGCTCGTCACCGGTGAGGTACCAGACGATCCAGTCGGCCGCCTCCAGGAATGCCGCCGTCGCGTCGTAGAGCTCGCGGTCCTCGAGCCAGATCTCGATCAGCTTGGGGAAGTACCACTCCGAGGAGATGCGCCCGCCGTAGCGGGATAGGAAGTCCTCGCGTCGCTCGAGCGCGACGTCGTTGAGACGGTCCGCGACACGCTGGGCGGCGTGATGCTTCCACAGCTTGGGCCAGGCGTGGCGGCGAGACCGCCAGCGTGGCAGCGCGCACAGCGGCACGCCCGCCGCGGTGACGGGAAGGACCGTGCAGGAGGTGAAGTCGACGCCGAGGCCGACCACGCGTGCCGGCGGCACGTCGGCGTCGGCAAGAGCGCCGGGATGCCGGTCTCGAGCACCGTGACCCAGTCGGCGGGGTCCTGGAGCGCCCAGTCGGGAGGGAGGGGCTCGTCGCTCTCGGGCAGGACGCGGTCGATCACGCCGCTCGTATAGTTGACGACGCGCACGCCGAGCTCGACGCCCGTCGCCGCCTCCAGCAGCAGCACGCGACCGGACTCGGTACCGAAGTCGATCCCAATCGTGTACACCGGCGTCGCACCGGCACCGTGCACCGTCAGGGGGTCGACGTGCGCGCCGTACTTGCTGCCATTGCGATTCTGCATCTCGTAGTCACTCCTCGCAGCGGCTTCACCGTCCCAGGGTCGGGAGCGGCCGGCCCCGCCTACAAAAAGGACCGGCCGCTCCCGGTTGTGGGAGGCGTGTGCCTTCTAGAAGTCGTACTGCAGGTAGTTCGCCTTGGTGAACTCCAACGGCTTCGAGAAGATGATCGTGTTCTTGTTGGCGCCCGTCGTCGCGTTGGTGCTCGTCGCGACGGTCCACTTTGCGGGACCGCTCACGAGTGAGCCACTCGGCCCGTGCGGGCAGCTGAAGGTGCTGCCGGCGTGGATCTTGTTGGCGACAGCCAGTGCGGCGACACAGTCGATCATCTCGCCCTCGCCATTCTCGTTCCACAGGAACAGGGCCTGCAGCGACCCGTTCTTGAAGTACGCCCGGTTGGGCTGGGGGTCGCCGATGCCGAACACGCCGATCTTGCCGGAGTCGCCGAGATCGGCGACGGCCTCGGCCGTGCCCACGACGGCGGCGCCGTCGATCGGCAGGATCGCCTTGATGTTCGGGTTGGAGTGAATCATCGCCTCCGCGTTCGTCAGCGAGGTCGAGGTGACCGACTGGCCGTAGCCGATCGGTCCCAGCTTGACATGGGGGTACTTCGCCTTCACGTAGGACTTCATTGCCGCGATCCAAGCGAGCTGGATCGTCGCGTTGGGCGTCGAGGACATGATCCCGATCTGTGCGTTCGGGCCCTCAGCCTTGACCGCCGCGTTGATCACTCCCTGCGCGATCGTGTTGTATGCGGTGTCCTGGATGAAGAAATTACGCGCGCTCGGGACGTCCGAGTCGAACGTGATGACCTTGATGCCGGCCTTCATCGCCGCCTTGAGCGCCGATGCCGGAACCGCCGGGTCGTCGGAGGTCATCGCGATGACCTGGTCGTGCGCCGAGATGGCCGCCTGGATGTCGGCGACCTGACCGGTGGCCGATGCAGTCGCCGGACCGCCGTAGGCGACCGGCGAGCAGATCCCGTATGCCTTGGCGGCCTTGTTGACTCCCACCTGGTTCGCTTCGAACACCGGCAGGCCCTGGAGCTTGAATTCGAGCAGCATCTTGATGCAGCTGCTCGACGCCCCCGCGGTTGAGCTGACGGCGCCAAACGTGATTCCGGCCGCCAGCAGCGCGACGCCGCCGGTCGCAAGCGCGACCCGGCCGCGCCGGCGTAGCTTCTGGACTGAGTTGAACACTGCAGTCACTCCTCTCTACCTCCATCTCGTGATTTGCTGATGAGTGGCAAGTTCGTGCCATGTGCGTCATCCGGGTCAGCCTGGTGCGGCGGTGCGCCACCGAAGTGGGTGTCGAACCGCGCACGCAGCCTGTCGCCGAAATTGATGCCCTGACGGCGGTCCATGACGCCCTTGACCGTCAGAGACGCAAGCAGGAGTAGGCCTGGGGCCATGTAGGTCCAGGTGTCGCCGGCGCCGTCAGCTAGAAGCCCGGGCGTCAGCCAGCCGAGGATGAACGTCGCGATGATCACGCCGGGCACGCGTCCCGAGCCGCCGAAGATGTCGACGCCGCCGAGCACGACACACGTGATCGCCGTCAGGAGCAGCGTCGGGCCCAGGTCGTCGCGCGCGGTCGAGTAGGTCGCGGCGATGCAGATTCCGGCGAATGCTGCGAACGTCGCTGACAGCACGAAGGCCCGGATCCGTATGACTGACACATGCACGCCGGCGTAGGCGGCCGCGCTACGGTTGTGGCCGACGAGGACCAGCTGGCGGCCGAAGCGCGTGCGGTGGACCACGAGCGTTGCGACGAGCGCCAGCCCCAGGAACCAGATCAGCTCGTTGGGGATCTTGATCGTCCCGCTGATGTTGCCGACCCCGAAGACGTTGTCGAAGCCGCTCGGTAGGTTGTAAGGCGGGACCGGCCCCTCCCAGGCGACGGCGGCACTGTTCAGGATGAATCCGCCCGCGAGCGTCACGAGCAGCGACTCGAGCCTGAAGTAGGTGATCATCAGGCCCTGGATCGCGCCGATCACCGCGCAGATGAGCAGCGTGAGGATGACGGCCAGCCAGATGTTCATGCCGCCGAGGTGGAACTCGGCCATCATCACCCCGGCGAAGCCCGCCATGTAGCCGACCGACAGATCGATGTCGCCGGCGAAGATGACGAACATCACGCCGAGCGCGATGATCGACGTGTAGACGAAGGTCTCGCTGTAACCGAGGAAGCTCGTCGAGCTGCCCCACCCGCCGGCCCAGAAGGTCGAGATCCCGAGGTTGAAGTAGAGGAGCTCGGCGGCGAGGATGACGACGAGCGAGAGCATCCAGCGCTCGTCGGTGTCGAGGCGGCGGCGGCGGCGCGGAGCGGCCTGTGTCGGGGCGGCCGCTCACCCGGTGCCTCCCTCGGCGGTGAGGCCCGGTCCTCGCGGTCACCCGCCCGGCGAGTGCGCCGCGCAGCGTGCGCCCGCGGTTCTGGAAGGCGTCGATCAGGATCGCCGCGAGCAGCAGGACGCCGACGGCGGCGTACTGCCAGACGGATGGGATGCCGGCCACGATCACGGCCTCGGTGACGACCTCGAGGAAGAGTGCTGCGAGGAAGCGGCCGATCACGCCACCCTTTCCGCCGAGCAGCGTCGTCCCGCCGATCAGCGCGGCCGCGATCGAGGTGAGATTGATGTTGATCTCGCTGCCGGTCGTGTAGCCGGCCGAGTCGAGATGCACGAGGAAGGCGAGGCCGGCGAGCCCGGCCAGCATCCCGCACACGGTGTAGGCCGAGATCAGCACGGCGTTCACACGAATCCCTGCACGGAAAGCAGCCTCGGCGTTGTTGCCGACCGCGTAGAGGGAGCGTCCCCACTTCGTTCGCCACAGGATCAGCGCCACAGCGCCGTGACGAGCAGCCCCGGGATCAGCATGTAGGGGATGTCGCCGACGAGGTTGCGGTTGCCGAGCGTCACGTAGGAGCTCGGCACCGTGACAACCGTCCGCGTGTTGCAGATGAGCTCCTGAATCCCGCCGTACACGGTGAACGTGCCGAGCGTCGTGATGATCGGCGGTATCCGTGCGTAGGCGACGAACAGCCCGTTGACGAACCCCAGGCCGATCCCGATCGCGAGCGCGAGCGGGAGCATCAGGGCGACCGAGCTGCCATAGTCCTGGGCGAGGAAGCCGGTCGACACGGCGGCGATGCCGAAGATCGGCGCGACCGAGACGTCGATCCCGCGCACGAGCATCACGACCGTCTGGCCGACCGCGACGATCGCCAGCGGCATCGCGTCCGCGAGCAGGAACGAGATGTTGCCGCCCGATCCGAAGGCGGACTGCAGCGCGGTCGTGATCACGAAGACCGCCAGCGTCACCACGACGAGCAGCGGCTCGCGCCGGCGGGCGAACTGGGCGAGCGCCGCGGGGCGTCGCGCGCTGCGCGCGCGGAGCTGCCGGCGGGCGCGGTGACGTCGCTCACCTGCCCGCCCTCCCACGATCATCGTGCCAAGCCGCTGCAGCGTGATCTCATCGCCCTCGATCTCGCCGACGATGCGACCCTCGTAGATCGCGATCACGCGATCGCAGATGAGCGCAAGCTCATCGAGCTCGGAGGAGATCATCACGACCGCGACGCCGCGGTCGCTGATCGCGTCGATGATCTCGTAGATGTCGGCCTTCGCGCCGACGTCGACGCCTCGCGTCGGCTCGTCGAAGATCGCCACCTTGGGCTCGGTGAGCAGCCAGCGCGAGAACATCGCGCGTTGCTGGTTGCCGCCTGAGAGGGATTTGATCGGCGCCTGGAGCGACGCGGCGACGACCCGCGTCTGCTTGGCGGCCTTGGCGGCGAGCTCCCCCTCGCCTGCCGGGCGCAGCAGCGGCCCGAGGTGCGGAAGCGCGGGAACGATCGCCGCCGTTATGTTGCGCGCCAGCTCGACGTTCGCGAAGACGCCGTTGTGGCCGCGGTCCTCCGGCAGGTAGATCAGGCCGGCGTCGATTGAGGCCGCGGGATTGCGACGGTCGAACGGCTTGCCATCGAGCACGACATGCCCCGCCGCCGGGCGCAGGCCGAAGATCGACTCGGCGATCTCGGTGCGGCCGCTTCCGACGAGCCCGGCCAGCCCAAGCACCTCGCCGCGCCTCGCACGGAAGCTGATGCCGCTGAAGGTCCCCGGTGAGCTCAGGTCGATGACCTCGAGCGCCGTCTGGGCCGCTCGAGAGGTCGCGGTGGCGGCGCTCGCGCTGCGCGATCTCGTGGCCGACCATCGCGTCGATGATCTGCTCGCGCGAGGTCTCGGCTGGCTCGTCGAACCTCGCGACGACCCTGGCGTCCCGCAGAACCGTGATGCGGTCGCTGATCGCGAGCACCTCGTCGAGGCGGTGGCTGATGAAGGCGAGCGTGAAGCCGCGCTCGCGCAGCCTGCGCATCAGCTGGAAGAGGATGTCGGCCTCCCGCGCCGTCAGCGGCGA
>CAVRGU010000013.1:0-218165 GCA_963720795.1 uncultured Solirubrobacterales bacterium
GCGGCGCTCTGTGGAGGCGGAAACTCAAGGCTGCCGAGTATACCGGGGTCCCGGCGGCGCGCAAGGGGGCTCCACGATCGTCGGAGGACTGGAGACGACGACGGGGTACCGGCGCCCGGCAGGGTCCCCAGCCGCATCAGGACTCGGGACGACGGTGGTGGTGCTGGCGATACCCCACCCACTGCCCACGCTCCGCGCGATCGAAGCTCTGGGCTCACCCGGCCGCGGTCCGCTTACGCTGGCGGGCCTGCGCTGCGAGGCGCTGCGCCACCTCCTCTAGCCGGGGTGCTCTCCACCCGGCCCTTCGCGTGCGCGCCTCCGACCCGGCGCTCGCGCACCGCAGCCGTGCTCTCCTGCTCCTCGCGCTCACCCACCACGAGCATAAGGGGAATCCGGCGCAGTTCCGCGTCGCGCACCTTGCGCCCGACCGACTCGCCCGCGATCGTCCAGCTCGCAGCGCAGGCCGCTTCCGCATGCGCGCCTGCACCTCGCTCCGTAGCGGTTGAAGCGGTCGGAGACGGGCAGCACGACGCCTGCACCGGCGCCAGCCACAGCGGCAGCTCGCCCGCGTAGTGCTCGATCAGGATGCCGATGAACCGCTCGAAGGAGCCGAGCAGCGCGCGGTGGATCATCACCGGGCGGTGCTCGGCGTTGTCGGCGCCAGTGTACGCGAGTCGAAGCGCTCGGGCATCGAGTAGTCGAGCTGCACCGTTCCCAACTGCCACGAGCGCCCCAGCGAGTCGGTCATGTGCAGGTCGATCTTCGGGCCGTAGAAGGCGCCGTCGCCCGGGTTGACCTCGTAGGCGAGGCCCTCCGCCTCGAGCGCTCCGTCGAGCGCCGCCTCCGCGCGGTCCCACATCTCCTCGCTGCCGATCCGCCGCTGCTGGGCGCGTGGAGAGCTCCAGGCGCGGCTCGAAGTCGAACAGCTCGTAGATGTGAAAGCCGAAGCGCAGGCACCGCACGACCTCCTCCTGCACCTGCTCCTCGGTGCAGAAGATGTGCGCGTCGTCCTGGGTGATGTGTCGCACCCGCAGCAGGCCGTGCAGCGCGCCGCGAGGGCTCGTGGCGGTGCACGAGGCCCGCCTCGGAGTAGCGCACCGGTAGCTCGCGGTAGGAGTGGCGGGCGTCCTTGTAGATCTGGATGTGCGCCGGGCAGTTCATCGGCTTGAGGCCCATCGGGCGGCCCTCGACCTCGGTGAAGTACATGTTCTCCCGGTACTTCTCCCAGTGCCCGGACTGCTTGAAGAGGTCCACGTCGAACAGGATCGGCGTTTTGACCTCCTCGTAGCCGCGCGCGCGGTTCTCCTCCCGCCACAGCTCGGTGAGCGCGTTCCACACCACCATCCCCGCCGGCTTCCACAGCGGCGCGCCCGGGGAGAGCTCGGAGAACTGGAAGAGGTCGAGCTCGCGCCCCAGCTTGCGGTGGTCCCGCGCGCGCGCCTGCTCCAGGCGCTCCAGGTGCTCCTCAAGGTCCGCCTTCGTGAAGAACGCCGTGCCGTAGATGCGGGTCAGCATCGTGCGCGTGGAGTCCCCCCGCCAGTACGCGCCGGCGACCGACTGCAGCCGGAACGCCCCGACCGTCTTCGTGGTGGGCGCGTGCGGGCCGCGGCAGAGGTCGGTGAAGGGGCCATTGGTGTACAGCGAGACTGTCTCCAGGCCCGGACGCCGTCCCGGCCCGCGCTGGACTCCGCGGCGCGCGCACGAGGTCGTCGATCAGCTCCACCTTGTAGTCCTGCTGGGCCGCCGCGAAGCGCGCACGTGCGGCGGCCACGGGGACGTCCTCGCGCTCGAAGCGCTCCGCTGCCTTCACGTGCGCGCGCATCCGGTCTTCGATCGCGGGGAAGTCGGCCTCGGAGACGCTCACCCCGTCGGGGAACTCGAAGTCGTAGTAGAAGCCCTGCTCGATCGCCGGCCCGATCGAGATCTTCACGCCCGGGTACAGCTCCATCACCGCCGCGCCAGCACGTGCGCCGCGTCGTGGCGGACCAGCCGCAGGGGCTCCCGCCCTCCGCTGCGCGCTGTGACGATCGCGATGCTCGCCCCGTCGGGCAGCGGGCGGGCGAGGTCGCGCACCTCAGGGCCTCCCGCGCGAAGCTCAACCGCCAGCGCGGCGCGCGCCAGGCCGGGGCCGATCGCGGCGGCCGCGTCGGCACCGGTGGCGCCGTCGGGGAGCTCCAGCGCCTTGCCGTCGGGGAGAGAGACCGTGATGCTCATGGGTCGCTGGAGGCTACCCGTGTACGACAGCGCGCAGCGCCTCCTACCGCCGACGGCGCGGGCTCGGCTGCAATGATGCCCGTGTGCGTCGATTGTGGTTGCCAAGCCTCCTCTGTCTCCTCGGTCTGGTCGCACCTGCGTCGGCCACGCCCGCGTCTGTCTCGACATCGGATGCGCAGCTGTGGACCGCGCTCGGCGGCAGCGTCACCTGTGGGGTGGCGATCCACCCACCCAACTCACCTCCGATGCAGCTGCTCTGCGCCGCCACGTCCGTGCCGCCCCCTCCGAAGGGCAACGAGGGGGCGGGCGATCCCGGCTTCGTCTTCCTCGGATCAATTGGGCACCCACTGCTCGCACGGCTCAGCCAGGACTCCTTCGTGGGCACGCACCCCGTGGCGCTTCGCAGTGGGCGCCGATGGGCGATCGGCCCGATCGACGTCACCTGCACGATCGGCTCAGCGGTTCGCTGCATTAACCGCTCGCATCGCGGCTTCTCGATCACGAAGAGCTCCTACCGCTCGTTCTGAGGTTCACCGACGCTCCGCCGCTTGCCCAGCCACGCAGAGGCCCGAACAAGGCCATTTTGATTGCGCCCTTGGCTGCTTCGTCCAGTCAGGCGGGCTCATCGGAGTCGTCGCCTGCGGGCGTATCGACCTTTAACAGTTCCACCTTGCAGCCGAGCCCCTTGACCTTCGGCCAGTCGCCGTTGGCGCAGAGGACCGTTTCGATCTCCGGCTGGAGATCCGCCGTGGCGAGGATCAGCGCATCGGGCATCGACAGCGCCTTGCGCTTGCCCCGCAAGGTCGCGGCGCGCGCCGCGACGGGTCTATCGACCGGCAGGAGATCCTTGACCAAGGCGTCGAAGAAGCCGTCTACGTTCTCCTTGGGATGGTGCCCAAGCGAAACGCCGGTCATGACCTCCGCGTAGCTGATGACCGAGGCCACCAGGGGATGGCTGCCCACGATCTCCTTGAACCTGGCGACGGTAGTCTCGTGGAGGGCATCGTCGGCGTCCAGGAAGCCGACGATCACCGTCGAGTCGAGCAGGATCAGTCCCACTCTTGGCGCAGCCCGCGCACGGTTCGACCAAGCTCGCCACCCGTGCTCAGGCAACCCGCGTATTCATCTACGAGGTCATCCATGCGCGCGATCAAGACACGCCCACGTCCCTGGGCCTTGACCTGCACGACATCCCCCTCGCGCAACCCAGCCTCGCTGAAGGCCCCGATCGGGATCGTGATCTGATGCTTGCCGGAGACCCGCGAACGGCCGGCGCTGCGCCTGCCCACATCTCTTGATTTCTTTACATTTACAGCCATAAGTCAAGGATAGCGCACGGCGCGGCTGATTGGAAGCTCGCCGGGAAGGAATCCCGCGATGGCGGAGTCGTCGTACATGAAAGCGCGCGAAAGGCGGCCCGTGCGTTGATCGCTGCCGCAAAGTCGACGAGGATCGTCGGGGCGAGGCATTGGTCAGAAAGCCGTCGCGTCCGATACCCCGAACCACAGGAGACCCCCCAGTGCCTAGAACGTCGATCCTTGCTCTAGTTGGTGTTGCGCTCGCTGTCGCCGGCTGCGGCAGCTCCAGCAGCACAAACAGCTCCTCCAGCACGTCGGCCGCCGCGACTACTCAGAGCACGACCTCGAAGCGCGAGCTCTACTCCTTTTCTGGCAAATCTGAGGACTGTCAGCAAGGTCGCCTCGACGATCCCGGCCAACGGCGATGTGAACCCATACGGCATCGTGTTCGTTCCCACCAGCGTGGGCAAGCTCCAGGCTGGCCAGATGCTCGTCAGCAACTTCAACGCCAAGGAAGGCGCGAAGGAGAGCGGTCAGGGCACCGGCACGACGATCGTGCAGGTCTCGACCGCCGGGAAGGTCTCGCCGTTCGCCACGATCGACCCCCAATCCCTGCCCGGCAACTGCCCCGGTGGGGTCGGGCTGACGACGGCACTGAACATCCTGCCGGGCGGCTACGTCGTGGTGGGCAGCCTGCCAACGACCAACGGCAAGACAGCGACCGCCAAGTACGGCTGCCTGATCGTGCTCGACAGCGAAGGTAAGACGGTCGAGACGATCGCCAGCAAAAACATCCAGGGCCCCTGGGACTCGACCGCTAAGAGCGAAGGCTCCAAGACCACGCTGTTCGTCAGCAACGCACTCAATGGCGGTGCCGCGAAGGGCATCCACACGATCGACAACTCGACCGTGCTGCGGATCGAACTGGAATCCGGCGAAGGACAGACGCCGAAGGTGCTGAGCGAAACGGTGATCGCCAACGGCATCCCCTGGGTCGACTCAGCAGAAGCCCTCGTGCTCGGCCCGACCGGACTCGCGCTTGCCTCCAACGGGACGCTGTACGTGGCCTCGACCGATGGCAGCAAGATCCTCGCGATCTCCGAAGCGATGACGCGCACTACCCCGGCCGCGAAGGGCGGTACGGTGCTCACCGAAGGCGGACACCTGAAGGAACCGCTCGGCATGGCACTCGCACCGAACGGCAACATCATCACGAGCAACGGTGGCGACGGCAACATGGTCGAAACCACACCCGCCGGCCAGCAGGTAGCCGTCCAGACTGCCGACAAGAAGACCGGAGCCGGATCGCTATTCGGCTTTGTGATTGCCCCTGAAGGCAAGGGCATCTACTTCGTGGACGACGGCGAAAACACACTCAACCTGCTGCACGAAGGCCAGCCGGCTACACCGGCGACGTCGAGCGCGACGACCACGGCCGCGTCTCCTGCGACGAAGGCGGTCAGCCTCTCTGTGCGCACGCTGCCCAACGTGGGGGCAGTGCTCGTGAACGCCGAAGGCCACACGCTCTACACCTTCGCGCCCGACCAGCACTCCAAGGTCACATGCGTGTCCTCGTGCGCGGCGGTGTGGCCGCCATTGAAGCTCGCGAGCGGCGAAACCGCCGCCGGATCGCCGCAGATGAAGGCTTCGCTGCTGGGCAGCGACCCCGACTCCGAAGGCGGCAGTGTCGTCACCTACGCGGGCTGGCCGCTTTACACCTACGCGGCCGACGGGGCGGCCGGCCAGGACACCGGACAGGCGATCGAAACCAACGGCGGTCGGTGGTACGTCATCGCACCGTCCGGCAAGGTCATCACGACGGGCTGAGACCGTCCCGCCGGAAGGAAGGGAACACGCCTGCGCGGAGTCTCCCTATGTACAGGAGGCTCACGCGATAGTGCGGTGCCCGAATCCATAGGAGTAAACACACGCGCCATCTACTGAAGCTGTCCCTACCGGCACTCGCCGTGTCGCTCCTGCTCGCCGCGTGCGGCAGCAGCTCATCCAGCAACACGACCAGCTCGGCTGCCAGCACACAGCCCGCCACGCAGACAAGCAGCTCAGCGCCAGGGCTACTTGACCGTGCCTCCAGAGGCATTGATCGCATACCACGTACCGCCGAACGATTTGGCGCCAACGTAGGAGGTCTTCCCTGGACCGCTATCGCCACTGTAGGTGTAGAGCGGATGACCGGCATAAGTCACCTGATTACCGCTGGTCGTGGACAACAGCGAAGCCTTGACGCCCGAGCCGACCGTCAGGCGGCCGCTCGCCTTCAGCGACGGCCATACTGCTGAGCACCCGCTGATCGCCGCGCAACTGTTCTTGTTGCCGTGATCCCTGGTGAACTCGTACAGCGTGCGACCCGAGCTGCTGACGAGAATGCTGCCGAGGCTCGTGTGGCGTAGCTGCACCGTGGCAGTGCGGCTCGACCGGGCGGCCGGACGGTTGCTCTGTGCACTGGCGACCGTCGCCGCGCTCGCAGCGCTCGCCAAGGCGACGGCCAAGAAAACATAGGTTCGCTTCATGGTTCCTCCAAATGTCGGGGTGCTCGGGCGCGTGACTGTCGTCTCTACCTATAGACACCGCCACACCACGAACCTTCCCGAACACGACGTGCCGTGCTCCTCCTTGCCGCCGTCAGGCCGGCGGGTGCGTTTGTGTTCATCTTCGCCGACGACAGCGCAGTTGCCCGCAAGCTCGGCAACGCGCTCAAAGCACGAGCGCCAGCCAGCGCGCAACTGTTTTTCGAGGGCGAAGGACGAACATTCTTCGTCTGAGCTCTACCGATGCAGGGCGTCTGCGGCGCGCGCATCCAGCCTGCAGCAGCGCCACCGCGCCGCGCGAAGCGCCTACCCCGAACCCGAGCAGCACTACGGCACCCTCGCCCAACTCTGGCCCGCTTACGCGCCATGGCCGGCACAACATTTGGCCACCGCGCTACGCGAGCGGCCTCGGCCTAGCTATCACTGTTCGCGGATCAGGATGAGCCGACTATGGTCATCAAAACGCCTGCAGGCGGCCTACCTGCTTGTCGTCTCCCTCGCGGGGTTCGTACTTGGTATCACAGTATCGCGCGCGGCCATGTGGATATGGCTTCTGGCTGTCGCCGTTCTACTCGTCGGCCTAAGCATCGTCCTACACAGGCGTAGCATGTCGAAGCCTCCTCGGGCGGAACACGATCACGACCCCGCTCGGGGGTAGCCGCTGGTTCGGGCGCTATTGGCGAACTCCTCATGTTCGAGGCGGTCGCGTCCTCCTCTACGGGGCGGTGATTGCCTCTCATCCCATTGTCCACGTCTAGCTGCTTGTCGTTGCGCCAGCAGATCACGCGGTCCCCGACCGCGACCTCTACCGGGCCGTAGGAGCGCTCCTGTCCGAGCGCGCCGAGCGCCCTGCTCTCTGCGGGGTTGCGCTGGCGCATCACCTCCGTGAGCTGCTGCGCGCCGAGGGCACGACCTATCGCGCCGAGCCACCCGCCGGCCTGCACGGAGGCGAGCTGCCTTGGGTCACCGATCGCGACCACCTTCACACCCGCCCGCTCGGCGGCCTCCAGTAGCCGCGCGGTGGGCCGAGTAGCGGCCATCCCGGACTCATCGAAGATCAGGACGCCGTTCTGTGGGTCGCGTCTCATGAGCCGGGGGATTTGATGTTGCGGGCGTAGCCTCCGCTTTGTCCTGAGAAGACGAAGCGATGGAGGTACGCCCGCATGGAGAAGGTAGCCCCGAGCGAGAGGTTTCGCTCAGAACTGGATGAGGTGCTGGCCGGTGTGGCCGGCGAGGATGATCCGATCGAGGTGGTCGGCCGGCTGGGAGCGCGGCTGATCTTGCAGCAGGCGCTGGAGGACGAGGTCACGGAGTTCCTCGGCCGCCGGCGGTATGAGCGCGCCGGCGAGACGGTCAGTCACCGCAATGGCCACGAACCCAGGACGGTGAAGACGACGAGCGGCGCGATGAGCCTGGAGCGCCCGAGGGTCCGCGACGCGAGCAAGCTGGGGTTCGAGAGCAGGGTGCTCGGCAAGGGCGTCACGCGCACGCACGCGCTGGAGTCGCTGGTGATCAGCGGCTTCCTGCGGGGGCTGTCCACGCGGGACGTGGAGGCTGCTTTGGAGGAAGTCTTCGAGGAGCCGATCGCGTCGAAGGCACGGTCTCCCGGATCTGTGAGGACACCCGGGAGCGATACCGCCAGTGGTGCCGGCGGCGCCTGGAGCAGCACGACATCGTCTACTGCTTCCTCGATGCGATCTACCTGAAGCTGCGCCCGGACGACACGCCGGCGGAGGGCGTCCTGGTGTGCTGGGGCGTCACGCTGGAGGGCCGCAAGGTCCTCCTCGGACTGGCGCTGGGGAGCCGTGAGAGCTATGACAGCTGGCTCGCGTTCGGCCGGGACATGATCGCCCGCGGCCTGCGGGCGCCGGCGCTCGTGATCGCCGACGGGGCACCCGGGATCTGGAAGGCAGACGCGGGAGCTCTGGCCCACGGCGCTGGAGCAGCGCTGCACCGTCCACGCGCTGCGGAACGTCACCGGCAAGCTGCCCGAGCGCCACCACCAGGAGGTCAAGGCGCGCTGGTGGAAAGCATTCGACGAGGCGCGCTCCCCGGGCGAGGCGACGCCGGGAGCTGCAGGGCATCATCGCCGACTACCGGGCCGCTTACCCCTCGGCGATGGCCGTCATCGAAACGGACCTGCCCGCGCTCATCACCCATCTGCAGTTCCCGTCCGGGCACCGCAAGCGGATCAGGACCACGAATCTCCTCGAGAGAACGTTCGTGGAGGTCCGCCGGCGCACCAAGGTGATCGGCCGGTTCCCCGGCGAGACCTCCGCCCTCTCACTCATCTGGGCCGTGCTGGAGCTCTCCATCCCGCGGCTGGCGCGGCGTGAAGATGAACCCCAAGACCGTCGCCGAGATCGAGCGGCTACGCCGCCAGCTACGCGACACCACGACGACCCCGCCAGCCACGACGAACACCGAGGAGGTGATCGCCGCATAACATCCCCCTCAAGCGGAGCCTACCCCCGAACAAATCACCCGGGAAATGGGACGCGACCAGATCCACAAGGTCTGCCCGTATGCCCCTGGCGCGCAGCCTGCGTCTAGCGTGCCGCGCCTTCACGTCCTCCCGATGCGCTTCGGCGTACCGGAGGGCGAAGGCGTCCTCTTCTTCGCGAACGGTCTCCAGCAACCCCAGCAGATCCTGCTCCTCCCTTGTGAACTCAAGCTTCCCCTGCAACGAGTCGCGCAGCACCGGCGGGACCACCGCCGATTCACGAATCCACGTCCGGACCTGCGCCACACCCTCGCTCGTCGCCTCGTAGCTATCCAACGACGACGTCCCATCCGGACCCTTCTTCACGAGACGGATCAAACCCTGCTTCGCCAAGCTGTCCATGTTGTTGTGCGCGACGCTACGCGACCACCGCGCGTCGGGGAACTGCTTGGCTAAACGCATCCCGAGAGAGGATGTGGTGTCGGGGCTCTCATCCACCAGCAGGCATAGAACCGCCATGCTCGCGGACATCTCGCCGGAACGAATGGGCGCCATCCCCGAGATCCTAACCCAAGTTCGGACCACTAGGAGTAAGAAACATTTTGGATGAACCCTTGACAACCAGCTACGACCCAGCCCACCTCCGCGCCGACTCGGACCAGCGCCCGCACTCCATCGAGCGTGCTCCTCCTCCGCTGGCTAGCGCCGTGGGCTCCCCCGAGCGCTCCAGCAGCGCAAAAAACCGTTGCTCCTATGTCAAGGCGAGACCGGAGTTTGCGGAGGGCTAGGATGCTGGGTGATGCGTGTGGGCGAGGTTAGGAGCGCTCTGGAGCGGGGGCGGGATGAGCGACGGAGGTTGCTGACGAGGGGCGAGCGCTTTGTTGCTTGGAGCCTGGTGATCGCGCCCAGCTTTCTTGTGCTTGGGGGCGTTGCCCTGCTCGTGCGGGGCGAAGGCGCTGGACACGATGTAGGGATTGCGTTGTTGATCGTCGCGCTGCTCATGATGGTGGTTCCGACCTCGCCGCTCCTGAGAGCGCGGGTTCGCAGGCGCGAAGCTCGGGCTGCTCGGAAATTGCGGGGCTAGGATGCGGCCCGGTTTGGGGGCGGAGCCTCGGGATTGGCTTTCTGGCTTTGACGGAGGGCTGCCGTGAGGTTGAGGCGTGGGGCATCGGCCCTTGACTCGCGGGCCGCGCCCAGACGCGGCGGTGCGTGATACTGCGATGCCCATGCTGGCTCCTGAAAGTCGCGCTGCATACGGAAGTATGCGTCGTGCTGTCGATGCTCTCGTCACAGGCTCAGAGTCGATCCGTGTGCGCCTTCGAGCGGCGGAGAAGAGCTTCCGAGAGGTCGACCCGAAGGTCGACCTGTCCACGGAGCTGGAGCGGAACCTGTGGCATCGCATCGCGTCGAGCCTTGTCAGCGGGGGTGTTGAGAGCGATGACGACGCAAACGACGGCGATTCTCCGGAGGCGGTCGCAGCCTCGATCGACGCGCTGGACGACGACATCGCAGTCCTCATCGCTCGGGACATGCTGCGCCTATACGAGCTCACTGCAGGCCGTCCCGACGATTCTCTTCGTTGGCCCTCGCAACGATGGCCCGAGGATGAGCGGGAACCTGCGCAGGCCTGATCGAGCCAGCCCGCTGCGGGGCGCAGTCACGCTTCTATGTCAAGTAGCTCGTTCTGCGAGCGGGGTTTGCGCTCAGGTGGTGGATCCTGCTGGTGGCTGTAGGAGGAGGGTGTGGAAGTGGCGGGCGAGGAGGCGCTTGAGGCATCTGAGGGCCTCCATGCGGTTCTTGCCTTCGGCTTCCTTGCGTTGCAGGTAGGCGCGTGTGGCGGGGTCCCAGCGTCCGCGGGTGATCGCGATGACGTGCAGCGCGCGGTTGATGCGGCGGTTGCCGCCGCGGTGTAGGCGGTGGCGGTCGGTTCTGCCGGAGGACACCGGGATCGGGGCGACGCCGGCCATGCGGGCGAACACGAGCGCGCGCTTGAGGTGGTGGATACATGCCGACAGTCCTCCAGCGCCCACACCACATCTGGGTCGAGCTGGCGCGCCCATTGGAGCGCCTGTCGGTACCCGTTGTCGTCCGCGGTGATCTGTGCCAGAGCGTGACAATTTGGGGTAGGTAGCCCGTCTGCATTGCGAACCAACCCTTAGAATGCGAGTAGGCGACCTTGATGCGGATGCTTATGCGCATATCCAAAAGTGGACGGTCACGCGCGACGCCCGTCTTCGCCCTGCTCGTCGCAGTGCTCATTCTTGCTGCCCCCGCCGCCTGGGCAGAGCCGGTGAGGGTGCACCTGGCTGTGGCGCTGCCCAACAGCGGACATGTGGGAAGCCTTGTCCAGGTGTCGGGCCGTGTACTGGAGCTCCGGCGGGCTCGCGAGTCGCGCTTGAACGCCGGTCCACCGACGGCAGGTGGGATGTGATTGCGCTGACGTCGATCTCCAAAGGACGGTTCGCCCTGTCCTGGGCACCGAAGGTGGGTAGTCGCGTAGCGCTGCGTCTGGCGGTCCGTCATCGCGGCCGCGAGTTGGCGGCTACGAAGACCCACCACATGACGGTGCTGGACAACCCAGCTCCCGCCCCCCACACGACACCCGAAGCCCACCCAACGCCTGAAACCCACCCGACGCCCGAACGACGGGAATGGACTCCCGAATACTGCCCGGAACCGCAGTTCCCAAGCGATGTACCTGCCGGCGACGGCTGGATCGTCGGCGGTCTCTATCTCTCCGGCGGACCGGCACCAGGCATCTTCGTGTGCCAAAGCGCCCCCTACACGATCACCGTGACCGACGCCACGGGAGCGACGGTCGCAACACAACAGGTCCTCGACCGCCAGAGCTACACATTCATACTCCCATCCGGCAGCTATACGTTGACGAGCGAAAATGGCTGCATTGCGGAACCGGCGGTGGTCACTGCTGGAGCACAGACCAAGGCCAATACCGTCTGCAACATCCCATGAGTAGCCGCTCCGAGGAGCCAACGCCATCGACGAGCAGCCTCATCGCCGACCGGATCGCGCCGTCGCATAACGGAGTTTCGGGACCAATCCGGACCTTTCGGTATTTTCGGCCGATCATCGGCCGGTCTTGGCAACGTATCTCGCTTGAGAAAGCCAAGAAGTCGGAGTGCCGGAGGAGGGACTCGAACCCCCGACACGCGGATTATGATTCTACGGCATGGGTACTGCTGCCTTAGATTTGGCTCTATGTAGAGGCAATCTCAGCCAGGTAGTCGGGGTAGGATCAGACGAGTTCGGGACCATTCCGGGACCCTTTCTGGTAGCATCCGGGCATGAGCTCGCCCGCCGGCGCTCCGCCCGCCCCGTTGACGCTCAGCGATCTGCGCCCCCGGCCGGTCTCCGGGCACCTGCGGCGCGTCAAGCGCCAGTCCGGTGATCGCTGGCGCGTGAAGTGGCGCGACGCAGCAGGCGTGGAGCACAAGAAGGTGCTCGGGCGCGTCTGGAGCGGCCCCGGGCGCCCACGCGAGGGCCACCTGACCAAGCAGCAGGCCCAGCGTGCCTTGGACGAGATCCTCGCCGAGGCACGGCGCGTGGGTCCCGGCGCACGACGGCGCATCGGCTCCGCAGCCCACCTTCGCCGACGCCGCGCAGGAGTGGCTTCGCTACGTCGAGTTCGACCGCAAGCGCCGCGCGAGCACGCTGCGCGACTACCGCCACGTCGTCGATAACGCGCTCCTGCCGATGTTCGGGGAGGTCCACCTCGAGCAGCTGACGCAGCGAGATGATCGACGCCTACCGCGTCCACCTCGTCGCAGAGAGACCGCCTCTCAGCGCGAACGATCAACAAGTACCTGGTGCTGATGAACGGCATCCTGCGCCACGCCCAGCGCCGATGGGGCCTGACGGTCAACCCCGCCCTCGGAGTCGAGCGCCAGCCCGTGCGCCGCTCCGGGGAGTTCCGCGTGCTCAGCGCCGAGGAAGTCCACACGCTCGCCGCCGTCACCGCACAAGGACGCCACCACGAGGAGCCCAAGCGCGAACTGATCCCGCCGAGCTGCAGGCCCGCCGCATCCAGGACGAGCAGGACGCGGCGATGTTCATCACCGCCGCGTTCGCCGGCCTGCGCCTCGGGGAGCTGCGCGCCCTGCGCTGGGGCGACATCGACTTCGAACTGCGCGTCCTCCACATACGCCGCGCGTTCACGCAGAAGCTGGAGGACGTGCCCAAGTCAGGGCGCGTGCGCGCGACACCGATGGTCGACCAGGTCGCCGACGCGCTCAGGAACCTCGCGCGCCGCGAGCGGTTCACCGCCGAGCAGGATCTCGTCTTCCCCGCCCCAGACGGTGGCTACATGGATGACTCGGCGCTTCGCCGCCGCTACTACAAGGCGCTGAAGGCCGCGAAGATCGCGCACCTGCGCTTCCACGACCTACGCCACACCTTCGGCACGCTCGCCGTCCAAGAGTTCGCGCTCTCGGACGTCAAGGCATACATGGGCCACGCCGACATCACAACCACGATGATCTACGTCCACCACATACCCCAGCACGACGCCGCCGAACGCCTATCGGCGCGGCTGGCCAAAACGTGAAACATGGGAACATCTGGCTCTGACGCCACCCTCGATCACGGCGCGGCGTGACGAGTACCCTCGACCACCACGTACGCATCGCCGTATCCAGGCCGTTACGTGCCACCCTCACCTCAGCACGCTGATCGTGTTCTTGGCCCGCGAGTCGGAGACCGAGGCCGCGCCGTCCACGTCGCCGTAGTCCACAGAAAAAGCGCCATACCCTCACAGGTGCAGCGTGACTCGCAGGTGTTGAAGCAAGGCAACCAAGCCGTTGCCGGCGGCCGTCGCTTTTGCTAACAACAAGCCACGGGTACGCCCACAATCTAACCGCTCCAAGCAGCCAACGCACTCGGAGCAAAGCCGAGCGAGGCGAGGCGAGGCGAGGCAACAACGACAAGGAGCGCACCCAACCATCGCGATCTGCTAATCGTAGTCGCAATGGTGTCGGAGCTAATGGAACAGCGCAAGGGAATCACCGCAGACAATCCACTGCCGATCACCATCGATGCCTGGCCCCTGAATGCCCCGCGCGCGCAATGATGGCGGTGGTAGTGAGGTACGTCGCCATCACCGGCGCGCCGTACGCTTCGTAGACGGCGCTCACCAGCGTTGGGTCCACGCCGCAGTTGATGCAGAAGCCGTGCTGGGACCAGCCGATCGCGCGGGCGAGCACCTCGTCGGCGTATGCAACCCCGGCGGCGTCGTGGCCGTAGTAGTCGTACGCTGCCAACCATGCCGAGTCATCCAGTGCGGTGGAAGCGCCATCGGAGGAGAGCAGCCACGCGGCCGCCATGATCGAGTCGAAGTCGTCGTAGATCGAGGGGTGGTGCGCGGTCTGATGGTCGTAGACCGGGGGGCGCTTGCCGAAGCGGTAAGCGTCTCGCACCAGATCCCAGGTGCTGACCGGGCCGTTCGTCACGTTGAACTGCATCGGCCCACCACAGCAACCGGCGAAGTTCAACCCGTGGTAGGTGGTGAGCGCAGTCGAGAACGCCGACTCCTGATCGTGGATCGAGGCGATCAACAGCCAGTTGACGCCAAACGCGCTCTGCGCGACCGAGTAGATCCGATAGAATCCTTCCATCCAGCGCGTCGGAATCTCCGTTTCGGTCCCGTCGCCCGAGCGCGCCGTTTCCACACTCTGCCGCGCGCTCAATCGGCGTGCGACGATGGGGGAACGTGAGTGTTGCCTGTGCTGAGCACCTCTCGCGGCGTTCGAGGAGCTCATGCGGGCCTCAGCCGAGGTCGCCTCGCCATCTGTCACGCCAGCAGGCACGCTTGGAGATGCCGACGCGCTGGGGACCGGGGCCGCTGCCACCACCAGAACCGCCAGCGGGGCAGCCTGGGGAACGGCAGGCGTAGTGCGGCCTACCACGCCGGTGAGCACTGCCACCAGCACACCCACGCCGAGCGCGCCGAGTCCTAGCGCCAACAACCATCGCCCCCGCTCCGAGGGCGGGCTCGGAACGTGGGCACTATAAGCGGCGAATGTAGACGAATTGGTCATCGCGAGATCATCCGACTGCTACACCTGCCCGACAAAAACGCGAGGGACCTACAAGCCACTCACGACAGGACGGCAGGAGGCTTGACCGCCGCCACCGAAGAGGCCACTGGAGAGACACAATGAACGCCGTATGTCCTCTGTAGGACACTCAACGCCTATCGAGTGAATCGTCCCGGGTAGCGTTGTATTACGGAGTACCCTATTTCGTCCTGAGACTTATACCATACTGCCCGCACCACGGTGATTTTACCATCAATAAAACGAAGTCTACATTGCCACGCATCACTAGTCACATGACTGCATGTTACTTTGCTCACGACTCCTTCTCGTTGCGATATATTGCGCACACCACTCTCAACTTCGGCTGTTGTGGGACCACTGTGTCCTCCTGGCCCTATGAGTCTCGAGACGAACAGTGCCAGTGCAATCAACAACGCGAATCCCACTAGCACAACGCCAACCGCAACCTTGAGCCTCGTGGCCCACCGTATCATCTTGGCTCGGTCTTCCATATTCTCTCCTATAGTCCTTATCATGCGTTGGTCCACATCTACACCTTCGGACCCAACTTTTAATCAACGCGCTTTATGTTACGGCACGGACTCTTCATGGACTTCTACGCTCGTTTTGGCTTGCCCATCTGGTTCCAATATGAATTCAAAGTCAACAAAGCGTCTATACTCTGGTAGTGACAGAGAATCCTCCACCCAGCTTGGTGGTCTGTAATCAAACAAGGCCACCTGCTGTATGCGCCAATCATTCCCATCCCATTCCGATTTCGATTCCCATCGTTCAAAGACCATTTCATACCCAGGATCCATCACCGTGTTACCTTGGTGATGGCCACGATCTTTCACATGTGATGAAAGCACCTTGCCGCCACCGTAGCACCATTCGACGTCTACCCATGCTGAAAATGCCAAAGATTCGATTGGGTGATAATACTGCCGTTCGCTTAAGAACGTAGACTCGCACGGGTCTGCCCCGCCTTCTTCCGGCGTAGGTGTCGCACCTGGGGGCACCGGAGGGTTCAGACTTTCCAAATATTCCGCTTTCGCTTTCTGTCGTTCGGCTTCGCGTGCTGGTGCGCCGGCGCCGTATGCGGTGGCTTCCGCGATCGATTGGGAGGAGACCGTGCTGAGGTACGGTCCGGTCGGGCTTGGGAGGTCGGCTGGGGGCACGATTGGCTGTGTCTGTAGTGGCGCTCCGAGCTGGGGTACGTAGCCGCTTCCGCCTGATGCGGTAGCTCCGGAGGGTAGTTCGGTGGCCAAGCCGGTCGCGCCGAGCCACGAGTACTTCGGCGGGGTGGTGGTCGTGGGTACGCCGAACTCGGTGCTGTTGTAGGTCGAGAGGAGTTTGGTTTCGGTTTCGCTGAGTGCGGCCCTTGCGATGATGTCGCCTTGGAGGTCTTGCAGTTGTAGGACTGCGGCTTCGCCGCTTGTCTGTGTTGCGGTGAGGGAGCCGTCGATGCCGGGGATGTTCCGCGTCCATTTTTCGCCTTCGCTGGTCCATGAGATCGCTGCGCCGGGCGCTGGGTAGTGGTCCACGACGGTCGAGTTGGTCGTGCCGCTGGAGATGGTTTCGCGGGTGCGGCCTTCGGGGTCGAGCAGGTACTTGAGAGTCTCGCCGTTCTGGGTCTGTTCGTAGGTCTGGTTGTCGACGTAGAACTTGGCAGTGATCGCGTTGCCTTCGGCGTCGCCGGCGGGAACCTTGGTCATGTTGCCCAGGGTATCGTATTCGGTGCCGGTGTCGGTCAGGCGGTCGGCGGAGTCGTAGGTGTGGTCTTCTGTGGTGCCGCCGGTCGTCGCGCATGTTTCCGACCCCGATTCGCGCTTGGTCAGGCTCGTGCGGTCGGAGTCTTCGTTGTAGGTGTAGATCCGGGTTTTGCAGCCTTTGCCGGCAGGGGTTTCGTTGACCTGGGTCAGGCGTCCTGCGTTGTCGTAGGTGTATTCCTCCTTGGCGAGGGTGCTCGTACGCAGCAAAGCTTCGCCGTGGATCGATGGCGTGACCGCTTCTTTGAACCACACTTCGGGGCAGGTCCCTTTGCAGTGGGCTGTCTTTTCATATTCGAGGCCGGTCGCTTCGCCCGTGCTGTTGCGCGCGTACTTGGCGGTCATGGCGTTGGGGTAGGTCTCGCTGGTCATGTTGCCTTCGACGTCGTAGGTGGCGGTGAAGGTGCCGGCGCCGTTGCTGCCGGGGCCCGAGTCCACGAGCTTCGTTAGATCCTTGGTGGTGGGGTCGTAGGAGTAGGTCTGGCTGACCTTTTCTTTGCTTATTTCATAGCTCACTTCTTCGACTCGGTTGTCATTTTCTGGGCCGGCATACTTATATTTCGTCGTGCTGCCTTCGGCGTCGGTGTATTCGATCAGCTGGCCAAGTGTGTCGTAGACGCTTTGGATCGACTTGGTCGTTTCTCCGACTGTGGTGCTCTGCTCGATCATCTCGCCGGTTTCGGTGTTGTATTCGTTGGTGACCTTCGGCAGGGAGGTATTGAATATGTAGGTCTGTTCGCTTGTGAGTAGTCGTCCGGCGGTGTCGTAGCCCATTTTCTTAGTGCGGGTCCTTGACCCGAATTTTTCGGTGACGGTTTCGAGCTCGTCCCACATGTTGTAGGTGTCGGTCACGATCGGGAGTTCGGGGAGGCCAGCGGTGCCAGGCTGGGCCGCGGGCTGGGATTGGCACGGTAGCTCGGCCCATTCAGGATGGTATCCGCACTGCGGGTAGGCCTGGTCCCCCGACGCGCTGTAGTAGATCGTCTGGCTGATATGCGCGCTTTCGCCAGCCGGCGGCACCCACTTATCAATGCGGTTGTTGGCAGTATCGGCGACGTAGATCGTGCCAAGCCCATCGTTGCCGTTAGCGGCGGCTCCGATGCCCGCGGCTTTGCTGAACTGCCCGTTACCAGAGCCTTCAGTCCCGAACTGCTGACGGTATTCCCCCGATTCTGTGAATTCCTGGACGCGATTGTTGCCAGTATCCATCACGTACACGCGGCCGTCCACGATCGATACGCCATCGGGTTCCCTGAGCTGGCCGTTCCCCGTACCTTCGCTCCCGAACCGCCGGATGTATTTGCCTTCTTCGTTGAACTCTCCGACACAGCCATCGCCAGTATCGGTCAGGTACACCTCACCATTCGGCGCGACAGCGATACCATGTGGCGTTTTTACCCATTCCGCGGCGAGGTCTCCGCAAGTGTCAAACGCTTTTTCAAATTCCTTCCCAAACCGCCGGACATATTTTCCTTGACCGGTGTACTCGCGCACACGATAGGACCCTAATTCTTCCGTTTTGCTGCCATTCACGACCCAGACATCGCCGTTCGGGGCGACGGCCACACCGGAAGGCTTTGTAACCCTTTCTTCGGTGCTGCCGCTGTTACCGAACTGTGCCAGGTATGTCCCGCTTTCTTCGAACTCCTGAACGCGATCATTACCCGTGTCCGCCACATACACGTCACCGTTGGCTGCGACGGCGATGCCTTCGGGGTGTTCGAACTCGCCGTTCCCGGTGCCTTCTTTGCCGAAGGACGTGATGTATGAGCCTGTGGCGGAGTACTCCTCTACTCGGCTGTCTTTCGTGTCAGCGACATACACGTCCCCGCTGGGCGCAACCGCGGCCCCGCCTGGTTCGTGAACCTTGTGGCTTTCTTCGCCTTCGTTGCCGAACGCGACCTTGAACGTGTAGGAGTTGCCTGTTTCTTCTTTGGCCGCGCCGGCAGCAGGCGTACGGCTTTCGGTCACCTCTCCCGTCGACGGATCATAGACCGTTGTGTGCACGAGGTTCAGCCCTGATGAGGATCCCCCCCACTTGCTGACACGACTGTTGGCGGTGTCCGCGACGTACACTTCGCCGGTCGAGGATGCAGCGACGCCCTCGGGCTTTTTGAGCTGGCCGTTCCCGGAGCCTTCGCTGCCGAACTGGCCGAGGTATGTGCCTTCTTCACTGAATTCCTCGACCCGGTTGTTCCCGGTGTCAGCGACATAGGCGATCCCGTCCGCGACGGCTATCCCGTCGGGTTCCTCGATTTCGCCGTTCCCCGAGCCTTCGCTGCCGAACTTCCGGACGTATTTGCCTTCTTCGTTGAATACTCCGACGCAGTCATCCCCAGTGTCGGTCAGGAACACGTCGCCGTTTGCGGCAACCGCGATACCATGCGGTGTTTTTACCCATTCCGCAGCGAGGTCTCCGCACGTGTCAAACGCTTTTTCAAATTCCTTCCCAAACCGCCGGACATATTTTCCTACGCCTGTGTACTCGCGCACACGATAGGACCCTAATTCTTCCGTTTTGCTGCCATTCACGACCCAGACATCGCCGTTCGGGGCGACGGCCACACCAGAAGGCTTCGTGACCCTTTCTTCGGTGCTGCCGCTGTTACCGAATTGCGCTAGGTATTTCCCGCTTTCTTCGAACTCTTGAACGCGATTATTACCCGTGTCAGCCACATACACATCGCCGTTACCGTTCACGGCGATTCCTTCGGGGGCTTTGAATTCACCGTTACCTGTGCCTTCTTTGCCGAAAGACGCGATGTATGAGTCCGTGGCAGAATACTCCTCTACCCGGTTGTCCTTGGTGTCAGCGACATACACGTCGCCGTTGGGGGCGACTGCGACACCGTCAGGTTCGTGGACCTGGTGGCTTTCTTCGCCTTCATCGCCGAACGCGAACTCGAAGACCCCCTTCAGCCCGTTGGTGGGATCAGTCGTGACAGACGTCGGTTTGCGCAACAACCAGCCAAGGTTGTCCTGGCCTGAGTAGGCCGTCGTCGTGGTGCGGCGGTCGACTTCGCCTCCTCCTTCATACTCGGCACCGTCGATCGTCTTTGTGGGGAGATCATACGTTTCGCCTTCGGGCGAACCTTCATCGTAGTAGTATCTTATGTGGTTTCGCGCCTCTTTTTCGGCGCCGCTGGCGAGCTTGACCATGTGCTGAGGCCCCAGCGTGCTTTCCAGCTCGGTACCTTCGATGTTGTATTTGCTTTTCGTATCCAGCAGTTCCGAGACTTCTTGGGATTTGGAACTTTCGAGTGCGGTCGCGCGGTTGTCGGCGCTCAGACTCCTGGTTACCTCGTTGTCTTCGTTGTATTCGCTCGTCGAGATCCCTCCCGACGGGGAGACATGGTTGACCGTACGGCCGGATTCATCGTAGTAGGTGATCGACGCCCGTTTGTAGTCTTTCGCTGGCCAACCCATCGGTTCATCCGGCGGGAACACCGCTGTCGCCAGTGGTTCGCCGGGCAGCGGTTCGGCTGGGTCATCGGTCTGGCCCCATTTTTCCACCTCTGCTTTTGTCATCGTCGGAAGGCCCGGGCCAGAGAGCGGCACGCCATACTCGAGCGTCCAGCCCGGTTGCGGGGGCCCGTATTCGTCTTCTGGTTTGAGAATAACCTTCCCGATCTTGCCAATCCCGTAGTTGCTGTAGTCGGCGAACCAGAAGTTACCATTGGCGCCGGGCGCGATCCCAAAGGGGTTGCTCCCTGCTGGTAGGGAGTATTCGGTGACTTCGCTCGTGGACGTGTTGATCTTCCCGAGTTTGTTTGCGCCGGTACTGGTGAACCAGAGTTCATCGCCGTTTTTCGCTATCTCTCGTGGGTGGCTGCCCGTTGGCAGCGCATATTCTTTGAGTTCTGTGCCCGATGCTGTGATTTTACCTATCTTGCTCGACCCGGCGTCGACAAACCAGATATTCCCTTCAGGGCCTTCGGCGATGCCATCAGGTCGACCTTCGCTGCCGACTTCATATTCTTTGATTTCCGTACCACCGGTGCTGAGTTTCCCGATCTTGTTGGTATATGGGTTAGTGAACCACAGATAGTTACCAGGCCCAGCCGTGATCCCAGCCGTACCGCTTCCCGAGGGCAGTCCGTATTCTTTGAGTTCGGTCCCCGCAGTCGTAATTTTACCGATCATGCTGGACTTGTAATCCGTGAACCAAAGGTTTTTGTCCGGGCCGACTGTGATCCCGTACGGCCCACTGCCAGCGGGCAGCGAGTATTCTTTGCGTTCGGCACCCGAAGTCGTCATTTTCCCGATCTTGTTGGTTCCCGTCTCCGTGAACCACAGGTTGCCGTCCGGCCCCAACACGATCCCATACGGGTCGCTTCCTTCCGGAAGCGAATATTCCGTGACCGTCCCAGACGGCGTCATCTCCCCGATCTTGCTCGTACCCCAATCCGTAAACCACACGTTGCCCCCAGGAGCTTCAACGACCTGTTCAGGCCGATCACCCGACGGCAGCAAATATTCAGCGGACAGTCGACCGCTGCTCTGGGTCATACTTGATGGGATTTCCCCTATCTTGCCGGTACCGTAGTCGACATACCAGAAATTTCCTTCACTACCGGGTGCAATCCCAAATGGATTACTCCCTGCTGGTAGGACGTATTCGGTGACTTCGCTCGTTGAGGTGTTGATCTTCCCGAGCTTGTCCGCACCGGTGCTGGTGAACCACAGTTCGCCAGTAGCACCATTTTTCGCTATGTCTCTTGGGTGGCTGTTCGCCGGCAGCGCGTATTCTTTGAGTTCGGTACCCGATGGCGTGATTTTACCTATCTTGCTCGACCCGGTATCGACAAACCAGACATCACCTTCAGGGCCTTCGACGATGCCATCAGGTCGACCTTCGCTGCCGACTTCATATTCTTTGATTTCCGTACCGCCGGTGGTGATTTTCCCGATCTTGTTGGTATATGGGTTAGTGAACCACAGATAGTTACTAGGCCCAGCCGTGATCCCAGCCGTACCGCTTCCCGAGGGCAGCGCGTATTCTTTGATTCCGGTGCCCGCAGTCGTAATTTTACCGATCATGCTAGACCTGTAATCCGTGAACCAAAGATTCTCGTCCGGGCCGACTGTGATCCCGTACGGGCCGCTGCCAGCGGGCAGCGAGTATTCTTTGCGTTCGGTACCCGAAGTCGTCATTTTCCCGATCTTGTCGGTTCCCGTCTCCGTGAACCACAGGTTGCCGTCCGGCCCCAACACGATCCCATACGGGTCGCTTCCTTCCGGAAGCGAATATTCCGTGACCGTCCCAGACGGCGCCATCTCCCCGATCTTGCTCGTACCCCAATCCGTAAACCACACGTTGCCCCCGGGAGCTTCAACGACCTGTTCAGGCCGATCACCCGACGGCAGCAAATATTCGCCCGTCGTCTGCGAACCGCCGATCACGCTGGTCGCGGCGCTGGCTGCCACCACTGAGCCTCCGCTGGTTGTCGCGGTCACCTCGGCGATGAGCGTGTGGCCGTCGTCGCTCAAGCTGTTGGGCGTGTAACTTTCGTTCGTGGCACCGAGAATGCTTGCACATTCTGCGCCCGCGGGGTTGCATCGCTCCCACTGATACCCATACATCACCGGCCTGTTGCTCCAGCTCCCGTTCGACACTTCCAGCTTCGCACCGGGGATGGCAGTACCTGACATGGTTGGCGCTTTGGTGTTTGTCGGCGCTTCTCTCTCTTCGTTTAGCTTTTCTTTGATTTCTGATTCCGATTCGCTGGCATTCGGATGCGCCTGGGTGACCTTCAATACGCGGCCCGTGCCCGAATCGCCCGCGATCGTGCCGTACGTGAATACCCACGGCTGCTGGCCCGGTGCCGTCAACGCCGTAACATGGCCTTCTTCGTCATAACCATAGATCGTCTTCAGAGCGGGAGAGATTCGTGGGTCCCACTCCGCTCGCAGGCGACCCTGTTTGTCGTAGACGTATTCGGCGACCGGCTTACTTTCCATCGCTTTGGTGGCCGAGTTGTACGCGCGGAAGACAACCTTTTCCAGCCGGCCCTTGTATTTCTTCCACTGACTTTCCTTTTCACCTTCCGCGGTCGTTTCCGTCGCATATTCGAATTCAAGCGCGCGACAGCCAGGTTTTAGTTCCGTCGGCGGACACGTCACGCCCTGCGGCGGCGTCGCGATGGCCCGCTTCGGCCTGGTGACCCCTTCAAGCCTTTCCCATTCAAACGTCTCTTTTTCCCCGTTCGTTTTGGAAAGCGCCCCTTCGGTGCTGACGACCACCCAGGGACCCGCCCCTCCCTGCTGAACGTACTTGACCGTCGTGCCCTCCGCAGGGTTCTTCAGCAGGTACGCCTTGATTGTTTCGCCTTCCTTTTCGGCTTCCAGCATGAGGTTTTCGTCGCCCTTCGGCGAGATGAACCCGCCTTTGCCGTTGCTTTCAAAGCTCGTCTTGCCGCCTCCGGCATTGATCAACACTACGCTGCCCGTTTTCTCCTGTTCAATGCCCTCCGAGCCGCTCACGCTGAAGCTCCACTGCGGCCCCAACGGCCCTTCCGCACCCGCGGTCAGCTCGCGAGAGTTATAGCTGCGGGAAACCCCAAGCGAACCCTGGCCGGTGCCGATCGTGACATCGGAGGCGCCAAGGCGCAGAGCGCCTGTGATCGGGTCCACAGAGCCCGGCCCGACAGACAAAGGAGCAGCATGACGCACAGTGATGTTGTATTCGGTTTTTTCCACATTCCCCGCATAATCGGTCGCGGTCAGTTCGAGTTTGTGTTTGCCCGCACCGAAGTCTTCACCGTTGAGCATCCATTCGCCCGTCGTCGTGCAGGGACCCGGCGTACACGACCCCGATTTGCCACCGAGAAGTTCATAACCGTCGAGCCCGAGCTTCAGCGACTTGACACCCGAGCTCGGCGTCGGAGCTTTACCATCAGTCGCCTGCACCTTCAGATGATATATCTCGTCATTGATCTGACCGCCAGCCGGCAAGCCCGTCAGACTGAGCCCGTAAGGCGGCGTAGAGTCGACTTTCACCGTGATCGTTGCTTCCGGCGCAAATTCTTTTACCATATCCTCACCAGCAAGCCTCAAAGTATCTTCCCCATCCGGCACTCCGCTGCCTTCGGGATACGTATAAGCTTCATGAGCTTTAGGATTACACCAAACGCCTTCACAATCGCCTTTATTATAATATTCAAGCCTTGATACCCATGATCCCAAGACCACTCCAAGGTAACTGACACCCACACCAGGATCTTCACCTTCCACTTCGAACGCACCGTTGTACTTGCTCAACCAGCCACTACCACGTTCCGGTTTTTCGTAAAGAACATTTTCGCTCCCACCGATCGTCTTGGACGCTGTGTTGAATTTGACTTTAGGCCCATTTTCCTGCCACACAGACACATCTGCGGTACTGACAGTGGCCTTATTTTCACTAGACCCTTCACCGGTCGCTGAATCCAGAAGCCGAACAAAATTGGCTGATGCCACTTCTTTTTCGCGCGTAAAGATAATCGGACATTCTCCCGCTTCAGAGAAAGGGCATACCGTATACGTACCCGCAAAAGACTGTTCCGCCGGCGAAACTAGCTTTGAATCGGTAGGATTGCCACCGTTCGTGAGCTGCAAAGCCGTTTCCATCTTACCGTGGTTAGTACCACTCACATACAATTCGGCACGTATAAGCCTCGCTTCTCCTTCGGCCTGGTAATTCAGAAACCCAGTTTCACCCGAAAGGTAGTATCCTGAGGATTCAAGACTGACACCATGCGATTCTTTCCATCCAGACGAGGAAAAATGGGACGATCCTTCGCCCTTCGCGAACTTCCAATGCGTTGGCAAACTCGCTCCCGTCAACTGTTCGTCGAAAACCTTCGGATCTACCGCGATCGGATAGGTAAACCCGCCCGACCGATCTTCCACAGACAATATCAGGACATTACCAGACACTTTCATCGCAACCGGTACCGACGCGCCCGTCGCATCCAACGCACTCGGCGCGATCACCGTGGCTATTGCCGTGCCTTCGTCCATGACATGGACGACCCCCGAGCCATCACCAGCCTGCACAAGACTAGCGCCTTCCGGCATCCCCACCCGGAACGAAAGCGAAACGGGCGAAAGTTCGCTGCGCAAGAAGTCAGTACTCTCAAACCCAAACGTGGTCGGCTTAATCGAAACGTCGACATCGCTGCCCTGCCCCACCCCACCATAGAATACTGACGCGCCCTCGATCTGCCCTTCCGAACCGCCCACCGCCGACCCCGACGAACTCAACGGCGTCAACGAAACACCGGTACCGGCCAGACTCACCCCTTCCTGCAACCGCTTCGGGATCCCCACCCCCACGATCGGCCGATCCGGTTGAAACCCGCCGCCCACTTCACCCAGACCAAGATCAACCGGCGCTCGCTGCCCCGGAGAAGTTTCCACCGCGATCGGCGTCAGACTTTCGATCAACGCATGCCTATCTTTGCCTTCACCACCCAAAGAAATCTGCTCGGCATTGTCCGTCGGGAACCCGAGCGAACTCTCACCCGTCAACAGCCTCGGGGGCCCACCCCCCAATTCATCAATCACCCCAGGGAACACTTCACCGGCCAACTTCGCCGCCTGTTCGACATCCAAACCCTCATACGCCGTCCGCGACGCTTCCATCCCCAACACACCTTCCGGCGAAACACGTGAGACCACTTCGGCGTCAACGACCCCCTGGCCCCCAACCAACCGCTGCACCCCCGACACCACCAACGGACTTTCAAGCGGCGAATCCCCCACCCCACCCAACGACGACGAAACCTCCCCCACCCCCACAGCACGCACAGGCACTTGCGAAACGGTATGCCCACGATGCCTACCCCGCGCGTGCCCAGACCTCCACCTACCGCGACCCACCGGCCCCACACGATGGGGAGCAGACCCGACAACCCGATGCCCGCCCTCCGCGAAAGCGACGGGCGAAGCAACCGCCGGCCCCATCAGACATAACCCCACGCACACAGCCAGCGATCGAAGCGCCGCCTTCATCATCGCCCTCCGTACAACGCTCATTCCCGCTCCTTTGGACTAGATGTGCCTGTTGTTGACAGTTCTCTCACGACTCACCCCAGCGCCTCGGTGATGCGCCGCGCAGTGGTGGTCACCTTCGGACCCAGCTCCTTCAGCAGCCGCTCACCGGCGTGAGCGCTCGCTGGAACCGCCAGCTCCACGGCCGCGACCGCGGCACCCTCCCCGTCCACCACCACGGCGGCAATCGCTCGCCGACCAGCGAGCAGCTCTTCGTCATCCACCGCCACCCCTCTCACTACGACCCGCTCGAGCTCATCGCGCAGCGCAGTCTTCGTCATGATCGACTTGGGGCCACGCTTGCTCAGGCGCAGCTTGCCGATCAACTCCCGCTGCTCCGCCTCGGGCAGACGCGCCAGGAGCGCCTTACCCGCAGCGGAGCAATGGACGGGCAGGCGCGTACCCAGCCCGACACTCACATCGGCCATGTACTGCCCTTGGCGTGACCCCTGCCAACGGTCGATGTAAGCAACCTCAGTCCCCCCAAGAACCCCCAAACTCACGGTCCGCCCCGTCTGCGCTCTCAGCTCCTTCAGATGCTCCCGGGCGACCCGACGGACCACCATCGAGTCGAACAGCGACAGCCCGACGTCACAGACGCGCGAGGAGAGCCTGTACTTACGCGAGGCCCCCTGCTCAAGGTAGCCAAGCGTCACGAGCGTCGTCGCGTAACGATGCGTGGTCGAGCGACCCAGGTCGAGCTCCGCGGCCATGTCGGCGATCCCACGCTCGGGGTGCTCAGCGGTGAAGCACCTGAGCATCGCTAGGCCCGCGACCAACGAGGAGGAGAACCTACCGGGATGCTCAGGATCCAACGGCTTGGCCATCACTCAAGACCGATCCGCCATGTCAGGCACGATGCCAGCGGAGTTGCGGGTCGGAACGCCGGGCTGGTATCCCGCCGATGACGAGGCAGCCAGGTCGGGCGTGCGCGAGGGTACATCGATCGCGCGGGCGGCCCGCCGCCTCCTCGACGGCGGGCGCCCGTGCGGACCCGAGCCCCGAGGCACGCCAGGGCGACGCCGAGCTCTGGAGGCTCCCCTGTGTTGGGTGCAGGGTGATCAGGGGTCCGGCGGCGAGGCGGGTGTTGGACTTGGGGTTGTCCTCGCCGTAGCCTTCGCAGAGTGTCCGGCGTCTTGCCACGCGCCCATCATGCGGTAGATCGAGCGTCCTGACTAGTCAAACTTTGAAACTTCAAATTTTGAGTAGCCGGCGGGAAGAGGGAAACATCGCTGTCGTGGGCTCCCATCTTCGACTAAGCTGCATCGTTCAATGGAGGCATCGACGGCCGAAATGGGCGCGAGGGGCGCTGCGGGGATGCGTTCGCAGGTCTACTGGACGCTGTTGGGGCTCGTGATCGATCGCCCCGGCCTGTACGGGTATCAGCTCCTGAAGCGCTTTGAACGGGAGTATGGCGCCATGCTGCCGATCAAAAGCGACTCGCATATCTACACCGCGCTGGACGTGCTACGGAGCAGAGGACTGATCCAGGCGACCCCGGGGAAGGAGTTCGTCTGGTCTGGTGGGGAGCGTCAACCCAAGCCGGTGTATCGGGCGATCAGCGCGGGCGTGCTCGCCTACCAGAAGTGGCTTCGTACGCAGGTCGTCAAGGATCGCCGCCAGGCGGCTATGTTCGCGCGGCAGTTGGCTGTCCTGGCCCACCATCCTACGGTGGCACTGGAAATCATCGATTGCATGGAGCAGGCATCCCTGGAAGAGGCCCGTCACGCCAAGGCTGGCTCCGCGGGGGGCGCTCATTCGGAGGAGTGGTCTGGGTTGGCGGACGAGTTGGAATCCCAGGAGAGCCGTCTGGTGTTGGACGCCAAGCTCGATTTTGCCTACTATGCGCGCAGTAGATTCGAAGTGCTTCGCCAGCGGGAGGCTTGCGGCGATGGGCGCTGCTGGAGCTTGAGCGGTCAGCAAGTGCTACGGCCGGGGGTGGGCGAGCGTGTCGTGCTGCGCGATGTGTCGTTGCGTGATCGAGGCCGGGGGAACTGGTGGCGTCCGGGGTCCGCGGCGCTCCGGCAAGTCGACGCTGCTGCGCGTCGCTGCAGGCATCGAAGCTCCTGACTCGGGCGTGGTGCGGTTCGCCGGACACAATTCGGCGGGCCGGGGCGATGCATGGGTGGCGGGATCGGCTACTGCCAGCGTTCGTTTCTCCCGCGCGAGGGCGAGCTGGTGTTCGACCAGCTGATCGTCAGCCTGTTCGCGCGGGGGCCTCGCCGCCGGTCGCGGCCACGCGCGCCGAAGCGCGCTTGCGCGCTGTGGGGTAGGGCAGTGCGCCAGGCTCGGAGCCCGAGGGCTGAACGGCGCGGAGGCGGTGCGCGTCTCGATCGCGCGGGCGCTCGCGCTATGGACCGCGGCTGCTGGTGATCGATGAGCCGACCCTGGGCGTGGATGTGCTCGCGCGCGACTGAGATCTTCTGCTGTTGCGCTCGCTCGCCAACGAAGGCATCGCGGTGTTGACGAGCACTGGGACGGCGACGGGCCTCGCCGGTGCGACCGGGGTTGTCGCTCGAGCAACGGCGTGCTGCACGGTCGTCTCGCTCCGCGGCTCGCCGCGGTCATCCCGCTGCGCCGGCCTGCCGGGCGGCAGGAAGCGCGATGAGCGAGCGCCGCTGAGCGCTGGCCGGCGTGGGGCTGCTGGAGCTCGAAGGGGTCGTCAGGCACTACCGCGGCGCCGGGGAGGAGGTGCGCGCCGTCGACGGGGTGAGCCTACGGCTGGCGCCCGGGGAGATGGTCGCGCTGCAGGGTCCCGAGCGGGTCGGGCAAGACGACGCTGTTGCTGCTGATCGCCGCGCTGCTGGCGCCTGAGCGCGGCGCGATCCGCTACCAGGGGACGCGACCTGTCCCTGCTCTCGGAGGAGCGAGGCGTGCGACTACCTGATGCGGGAGGTCGGGTTTCATCTACCAGAGCTTCCATCTGCTGCCCCGCGTCTCGGCGCTGGAGAACGCCTCGCTGAAGCTGCTGCTCGGCGGCGTCGCCAGAAGCGCAGGCGCAGGCCCGCGCAGCACAGTGGCTGGAGCGCGTCGGCCTCGGCGAGCGCCTGGAGCGCACCCCGGGAGAGCTCTCCGGCGGCGAGCGCCAGCGCGTCGCGATCGCGCGAGCGCTCGCCGGCGAGCCGCGGCTGATCCTCGCCGACGAGCCGACCGGGAACCTCGACAGCGCCCGCAGCCGCGAGGTCGTGCTGCTGCTGCGCGTCGATCGCGCACGAACGCGACGCCGGCGTGCTGCTCGTGACCCACGACTCCGAGGTCGCTGCCCTCGCCGACCGGCGCTGCACGCTGCGCGACGGCACGACTCACCGACCAGCCAACGGGCGCCGCCGCGGCAGCCGAGCCGGCGCACGCCGCGAGCCCGCTCCACGGCGGCGCAGGAGTGAGACGATGCGCGCTCTGCTGAGCCGCTGAAGGCGCGTGCCCTGATGCGGCCCTACGCGCTGCTCTACACATCTACCGGGCCGGCTGCGCGTCCACGCCGCCCAGGAGATGCTCGCCGGCGTCTGGGTGTCGCGGTCGCCGTCGCGCTCGTCTTCGCGGCGCTCGTCGCCAACGGCAGCATCGCCGGCTCGGCCGCCGAAGTCGTCCATACCGTCATCGGCCCCGCGAGCCTCCAGCTGCGCGCTCGCGGCCGCGAAGGCTTCGACGAACGCCTGCTTCCCGCCGTCGGGCGCCTGCCGGGCGTCAAGCAGGCCGCGCCGCTGCTCGAACAGACGCGACGATCGCGCGCCGCACGCCCACGCGTCGCGGTCGACCTCGCCGGCACCGACGTCAGCCTCGCGATTCTCGACGGACTCGCGCACACCCTCCCGCTCGCCACCCTCCAGCCCGGAGGGATCGCTCTCACCAGGACGACGCGCAGAGCCAACTCGGGCGTCGCGTACAGGCCGCGCGACCAGCCGCGTCTCGCTGAGCCTGCGCGGCAAGCGCGACCAGCTGCAGGTCGCAGCGGTCCTCGGCGCGGAAGAGGTCGGCGCGCTCTCTCAGGCGTTCGTCGCGTCATGCCGCTCACGAGCCTGCAGCAGCTCGCCGGTCTGCCGGGACGATCACGCGCATCCTGGTCCAGACCCAGCCAGGCCACCAGGCCAGGTGCGCGCCGAGCTTCGAGGATCCTCGCCACGGGCGGCTCGCGGTCGCGCCCGCCGACCAGGATCTCGCGCTGCTGCGCCAGGCGCTGCGCCCGAGCAACCAGGCCAGCGCGTTCTTCGCCGCGATCGCGCGGCTGCTGGGCTTCCTGTTCGCGTTCAACGCGATGCTGCTGACGGTCCCCGAGCGGCGCCAGACGATCGCCGACTTGCGCCTCGTCGGGCACCAGGCGCACCGCGATCGTGCAGATGGTCGCTCTTCCAGGCGCTCTGCCTCGGCGCTCGCGGCGTCGCTGCTCGGGCTGCTCGCCGGCTACGCGCTCTCGAGCGGGCGCTTCCACCAGTCCGCGGGGTATCTCGCCCAGGCGTTCACGCTCGGCGGCGGCACAGTCGTCGGACTCTCGCCCGTGCTGCTCTCCTTCTCGGGGGGGTTCTGGCGACCTGCCTGGCCTCAGCCGTGCCCCTGCTCGACCTGCGCCGCGGGCGCGCACTGGACGCCGTCTACTACGAAGACGGCGAGCCCGGCAACACGCTCGGCCGGAGAGCTCAGCGGAACCTCGCCTATGCGGCCGGCGGCCTGCTCGCGGCCGCCGACGGCGATTTCGTGCTCGCGGCCGTCGCTCGCGCTCCTCGCCTGCGCCGTCCTCGCGCTTCGCGACGTGCTGGCGGTCCCGCTGACGTTCGCCGGCGTGCTGCGCGCCGCGCAAGCAGCTCACGAGCCGCAACGAGCGGCTGACGATCCTGCCGGTCGCGCTCACGTCGCTCAAAGCGACGACCGCTGCGCTCGCTCGCGCTCGCCGCGACCGGCGCGGTCGCGCTGTTCGGCAGCGTCGCGCTCGGCGGCGCACGCGACGATCTGCTGCGAGGCATCGAAGGCTACATCCACGGGTACGTCAGCCGGCGCGAGCATCTGGATCGTCAACCCCGCCGACCCGGCTGCCGTCGAGCCCCTGCCCCGCGCGTACGCCGAACGCCGCATGCCGGATACCAGGGGTCGCCAGGGTGGATGGCTTCCAGGACACTTACCTGAATCTCGGCGGACGACGCATATGGGTATCTCGCCCGCCCGGCGCCAATCGACGGGGCGATTCTGAAGAGCCAGATCGTGGACGGCAACGCGACTGTCACAGCGGTCACGGATCGAGCGAAGGCGGCTGGATCACCGTCTCCGAGCAGATCGCCACCGAACACCACACCGGAGTCGGAGACATGCTCGACACTGCCGACCCCCTCCGGCGAAGTGCCCTTCAAGGTCGCCGCGACCACGACCAACCTCACCTGGAGTCCCGGCGCGATCCTCATGAGCACCGCCGACTACAGCCGCTTCTGGGCCACCTCGGCACCGACCGCGCTCGGCGTAGATCTCCAGCCGGGCGCGAACGTCCACACGGAACCATCCGCAATCGAGCGCACGCTCGGACCGGCGAGCGGCCTGGAAGTCTCACGCCCGGTACGCGCCACGCGAATCAACGCGATCGCCAGCGAAGGACTCGGCCAGCTCGGGAGACATCTCGACACTGCTGCTGATCGCCGCGATCCTGGCGATGGCCGCGGCGCTGACCTCGGCCATCTGGCAGCGGCGCGCGTCGCTCGCCGCGCTACGCCTCCGGGCAACGCCTCACCGGCTACGGCGCATCCTGCTCGCCGAAGTCGTCCTGATACTCGCGCGCGGCTTGCCTGACCGGCGCGGTCGGCGGGCATCTACGGCCAGGTCGTCATCGACAGCTATCTCAAGCACGTCACCGGCTTCCCGGTCGCAAACATCGCCGCCGGCTGGCGGCCGCTGAATCTTCGCGCTCGTGGTCGCTCGCCGTCCTCGCGATCGTGTCCGTCCCCGGCTGGCTGGCCTCGCGCGTAGCTCCCCAGCGCTCGCCCTCGAGGAGTAGACACCGCCAAACCCATTGCGCACCCGCAAGTGCCCGCGGCGCTGGTGCGCACCCATGCTCGTCGACGGGTTACGCTCGATGGAAGTGTCCGCGCTCGGCGACCGCCGGCTCATGGTGCGGGCGGGCCTCGCGCTCGTGCTCGCCAACGCGCGCTACTGGCCGACCGTCGCGCCGCTCGTCCGCGGACAGCTCGCCGCTGGGAGCGACCGCGCACGGGCGATCCGCGACCCGACCCTGCAAGCGCTCGCCTGGCGAAGCTGCCCGAGGAGGGCTTCAACGCCGAGGTCGCGGCGACGCTCGCGACGCTCGCACCACGGGCACACCGCGCGCACGCGAGTCGAAGCGATCGTCGCGCTCGAGATCATCTACGACTACCTCGACGGCCTCACCGAGCAGCCCACGCCTCACCCACTCGCAACGGCCGGCGGCTCGCTCACGAGCGTTCACCGACGCCGTCACCGCATCCGACCACGCACCAGCCGGCGACTACTACCGCTACCACCCACACATCACAACGACGACGGATACCTCGAAGAGCTGGTCGCGACCAGTCCGCAGACGCCCTTGCGGCGCTGCCCGCGGCGGATGCCGATCGCCGCGGTGGCGCAGCGCGCCGCCGTGCGCTGCGCCGAGGCCCAGGTCCGCGCCCACGCGCGTCCCCCGCACGGGAACCGCCCAGCTCGAAGAGTGGGCCAAACGCGAGGCCGCGAGCACCGCGCTCGAGCTGGCGCGAGTATCTCGCGGGCGCAGCGTCCTCCGTGCTCGCCGTGCACGCATTGATCGCCGCCGCCGCCGATCCGCGCACCACACCCGAGCAGGCCGCAGCAGATCGACACGGTCTACCTCTCGATCGGCGTGCTGGCACGATGCTCGACAGTCTCATCGACCACGAGCACGACCTGGCCAGCACGGGCGAGCCCGGATACATGCGCTACTACGAGGACCCCGATCATCCTCGCACACGGACTCGCCAGCATCGCCCGCCACGCGGTGACCGAACGCGCGCACTCTTCCCAACGCACCGCACCACGTCATGACGCTCGCCGGCGTGGTCGCCTACTACACCTCCGCGCCGACCGCCGCGACAACCGAGCGTGCGCGCCGGTCGCCACCGCACCTCCAGCAGAACTCGGCCCCTCATCACGCCAACGCTGGCGTCATGCGGACATGGCGCCTGGCCAAGCGGCTGCGCCAGCTGGCACGGCAGATCGCCCAGCACGACACGCGAGGTCCGACAGAACTGCGACCGCTGAGACAGCCGACCCCGGCAGCGCGCTACCTAGCGATCATCACCGACGGCAACGGCCGCTGGGCGCGCGCCCACGGCCTACCGTCAGCGAAGGCCACGACGCCGGCGCCGACACCCTCAAGGCGCGAATCCGCGACGCCGCCGAGCTCGGCGTCGAGGAGCTGACCGTGTACTCGTTCTCGACCGAGAACTGGTCCCGTCCAAGCCGACGAGGTCCACGGGCTGATCGCGATGCTCGCGCAGCGCATCGCAAGCGAGACTCCCGAGCTACACGAGCGAAGGCGTGCGCATGCGCTTCATCGGCCGCCGCGACGGACATCCCGAGAGAGCTCGGCACAGCAGATGGCCTGGGCAGAAGGGCTGACCGGCGCGAAACGCACGGCATCACGCTGTTCATCGCCTTCAACTACGGCGGGCGCGCCGAGATCCTCGACGCCGCCCAACGCTTTCACGGGCGGACAGAGGAGGAGTTCCGCCGCTGCCTATACGCCCCGGACATGCACGATCCCGACCTGGTCATCCGCACCAGCGGCGAGCGGCGACTATCGAACTACCTGCTCTGGCAGTCCGCCTACTCCGAGCTCGTCTTCCGCGAGGAGCTGTGGCCCGACTTCACGCGCGAGGCGCTCGAACAGTCGCTCGCCGAGTCCGCACACGGCAGCGCCGGCTCTTCGCCGAGCAACAAGCCCCAAGCAGACCCGACCCATCCAGCGCCGGTAATACTGGCCCGTCGAACAATTCGTCAATTCCGGCGACAAGCGAACACGCGTGCAATGAGCAAACAGGCCACCCGAACAGCGACGGCGCAGGCGCAGGCAAGGGCTCGAACGGCGGCGACGGGTCCTCGCTCGCGACCCCGGGGCTAGCTGCACCCGCCCGGCTTCCTGCCTCGTCCAGACCACGCCGAGCGTACGCTGGCCAGCCAATCGGCGCGCACATTGAACGCGACCGACACAGGCGACCTGCACTACATACCGCCAGCCCACGGCTCGAAGCTCTACGAGGAAGGCACAGCCACCGGGACGCTCCCCGGCAGCATGCACGCCCGCTCGCAAATCGGCGCCGATCGTCACCGGCAACTTCACGATCTACACCCGCGGCGGCACGATCACCGGGCCACGGACAGCGCCACGCCCAGCGGCTCCGGGGAGCTACGAAAGCTTCGGCGGCTCAATCGTGGTCACCGGCGGCACCGGCCGCTACGTCCACGCCCATGGCCAAGCTGGGCTCTACGGCACGTTCGACCGCAAGACCTACGCGCTCGTCGTACAGACAACCGGCAACTCTCCTACTGAATCGCCGGTCGAGCACGCTGAGCGAACAACGCGCCGTGCGCCGAGCCGGCCACCTCGGCCACCACCCTGCTCTGCTCTCTGCCTGCCCGCCAGCAGCACACGCCGCACACGTCGGTCGAGCTCGACGCCACGCTCACCCCCGAGCGGCTCGGCCAGCGGCACCACGATCGGCTTCGGCTTCCCATAACCACCCCCGCCGGCCTGACGTCCCCGCCCGCTGACCAGGCGTCGACGTCAGCTACCCCAACAACCTCGGGATCGCCCTCAGCGGCCTCGGCCTGGCAACCTGCACCGCCGCCACACTCGAAGCGCTCGGACCCGCAGGCTGCCCAGCCGACTCAATCATGGGCTACGGCACCGCACTCGCCGAGATACCCCTCGGCACAGACATCGTCCACGAGACCGTCCAGATCACGCTCCTACGCGGACCCTCACACAACGGGCACCTCGCGCTGCTCTTCTACACCAACGCTGAAGTCCCCGTCTGAGCACCAACCGTCACTTCCCGGCGCTCCTGCTCCCCGCCCCCGCACCCTACGGCGGACGCATCAACATCAACGTCCCACTCATCCCCAGCCTACCCGACGCACCCGACGTAGCGGTCACACAGCTCAGCTCCACGCATCGGCCCCCAACACCTCACCTACTACGAACACCTACACGGCCACCAAGTCGGCCTACCACCCCAAGGGCATCCTCCTCCCCGACACCTGCCCCCGCGGCGGCTTCCCTTTCGCCGCCAAGCTTCACCTTCGCCGACGGCAGCCACGCCTCCGCACACACCACCGTGCCCTGCCCGACACGTTGAAGACCGCGGCGACGGGCGGGGTGGGCGCGGGAAGGACGATGAAAATGCAGCAGCGACGGCCGCTCGCGGGGGAGATATGACCGCATGTCGTGAGAGGCGCTCGAAGTCTCCATAGCATTGACCCGCATTCGCTTCCCCGCGAAGACGCATCATCACTTAAGGTAAGTCCCCAGGCTATTTTGACGCCCGCCAGCAGCCTGCTCAATGCCCTGCGACCCGCGCCACGCTCCGTCGAGCGTGCCCCCCGCCACTGGCTATCGCCGTGGCTCCCACGAGCGCCCCAGCAGCGCGAAAAAACAAACAGACTAGATGCACTGTGCCAGAGCGTGACAGTTTGGGGTGGTACGATTTGGGGTGGTGATGACGGCTGCGAGCATAGGTGCGGGGCAGGCGGCGAGCTATAGCGCGTACCTGGAGTCGCGGACGGTCGCCTCCTCGCGCGGGGACTACTATCTCTCGGCGTCGGGTGAGCCGACGGAGGCCCAGGGGGTGTGGCATGTCCTCGATGAGACCCGGGAGCGGCTCGGCCTGGAGGCTAGTGGGCCGGTCCGTGCGGAACAGCTCGTCGCATTGATGGAGGGCCGCCACCCGGTGAGCGGGGAGTTCATCCGTCAGGCGGGCGCGGACGGCCGCCGCGCCGGCGGGATCGACCTGACATTCAGCTCGCCCAAGAGCGTGTCGGTCGTGTGGGCGCTGGGTACCGAGGAGCAGCGCGCGGGCGTCGAACTCGCCCACGGTCGGGCAGTCTCGCGTACGCTCGGGCATCTGCGCAGCGAGGTCGCTGTCGTGCGCGAGGGCGCGGGCGGGCAGGTGCTCGCCACTGCGCGGGATGTGTTGGCGGCGGAGTTTCGTCATACGACCGCGAGGGGTGTCGCGGGTGGTGGTGCGCCGGACCCGCAGTTGCATAGCCATGTCGTGGTGATGGGGGTGGTGCGTGAGGATGGGCGGTTCGCGGCGGTAGCGAGCCGCCCGTTGTTCAGGGCGGCTCGGGAGCTCGGCGCGTTCTATCGCGGTGCGCTCGCCGAGGAGCTGCGGGAGCAGGGTTATGAGATCGAGGCGGGCACCGGGCGCGGCGAGCGGGTACTTCGAGGTCGCGGGGGTCTCGGAGGGTGTGCGGGATGCGTTGAGTGGCCGCAGTCGTGAGGTGTGGCTCGCAGCGGAGCGTTTCCGTGCACGGTATGGCCGGGCGCCTGAGCGGGATGAGCTTCGTAACGTGAAGCTCGAAGAACCGTCAGGCGAAGATGCCGGAGAGTCGCCCCGAGCTTCAGGCGACATGGGAGCAGCGCGCCGCCGCCGAGAACATCGAGCCGGGTGAGGTGCGGGCTCTGCAGGCCGCACAGCCAGGTGGCGTACAGCGCAGTGACGAGGCGTCGTGGCAGGAGCGCGTGGCGGCGTCGTTGACGGGGGAGCGTGCGACGTTCAGCGAGCGGGAGTTGCGCGCGGGTGTGCTTGAGCAGGGTGTCGGCGAGTTGGCGCCCGAGCGTGTCGGTGAGTATGCGCGGGAGCTGGTCGCGTCGGGTGAGGTGGTCGAGCTTGAGGGTGGGCGGATGACGACTCGTGAGGTGCGTGGCATGGAGCGCGCGATCCAGACGCGGGTCGGGGAGATGGCGGCCGGCACGGACGCGGGGGTCAGCGAGGACGCCCGCGAGCAGGCCGCGAGGGAGGTCGCCGAGCGGATCGGCGGCGGGTTGAGCGCCGAGCAGCAGAAGGCACTCGGGGTCCTCACCGGCCAGGAGCGCGCAGCGGTGCTCGTCGGCCAGGCCGGAGCCGGTAAGGGTGTCGTGATCGACGCGGCAGCGCGCGCGGAGCAAAATGAGGGGCGCGAGACGATCGGTGTAGCGGTGTCCGGTTCGACGGCTGAGCGGCTGGGGCGCGATAGCCCCGCGCTCGAGGGCAAGACGATGACGTTGGACTCGCTGGTCGCCCGGGCCGGCTCGGGGAGCGTCAGTTTGGGTGAGCGGAGCACGGTGTATTTCGATGAGGGCGGGATGGGTGATACCCGTCGCCTGGACGCGCTCACCCGTGTCGTCGGCGAGTCGGGTGGGAAGCTTGTGGTGATCGGTGATGCGCGTCAGCTCCCCGCGATCGGCGCCGGCGGCCTGTTCGAGAAGCTATCCGAGAGCGCGCCAACCGCGGAACTGCAAGAGGTCAGGCGCACGAGTGACCCCGAGGAGCGCCGCGCGTGGGCGGATTTGCGCGCGGGACGAGCGGAGGAGGCAATGGCGCACTACCAGGCCCGCGGGCAACTGCACTTCTCGGACACTCGCGATGAGGCGCTCGAGCGGGCGGTCAACCAGTGGGTCGAGCTGGCCGACCGCGAGGGTACAAGCGGGGTCGCGTTGATGTCCGATGCGTCCACCGGCGAGATCGACCGGATGAACGCCCGTGCGCAGCACCTCCGCGCAGAGCGCGGGGAGCTCGGCGAACGGGAGGTCGATCTCCCCGACGTCGCCTACGGGCTGCGCGAAGGCGATCGGGTGACGTTCGTCTCCCAGTACCGTCCCGAGGGGCAGCGGCGGGTGGAGAACGGCACCCGCGGGGAGATCACGGGTGTGGATGTCGAGGAGCAGGGGGTGAAGGTCCTGACCGATGGTGCGGCGCGCGAGGTCACGGTTTCCGGGGATGACTTGTCGAGTCTGCGCCTTGGTTACGCGCAGCATCTCTACCGTCAGCAGGGCGCCACGGTGCAGCGCGCGGTCGTGGTTACGGGGGGCTGGCAGACTAGCCAGGAGGGCGCCTACGTGCAGGCCTCCCGTGCACGGGAGGGAACGGACTGGCATGTCGCCCGGGAGGACTTGGGGACGGAGGGTGTGGACGCTGAGCGGGTGGGGCGCCTGGCGGAGCTGATGCGCGCCTCACGCGGACAGCTACCCTCCCTCGCGTTCCACGCCGCCATGCCGGAGCGTGATGTGGGTGAGGAGCTGTCACGCTCGACCGCTCGCCAGCTCGCCGACGACACCGGCCTTGAGCGGGACGCCGGAATGGGCGCGGGACTGTGAGCCGCGTCGCGATCACGCTGGACGAGCACGCGCTGGCAGAGCTCACGCGCCGTGCGCAGGCGAACGGTGAGCCGGCCGCGAGGACGGCCGCGCGAATGGTCCGCGACGGCCTGCTGAGCACCCACGCGCAGCCCGCGGGGGAGCAGCCCACGCCCGAGGACGCCAAGGGCGGGGGTCAGGGGTTGCCGGGGTGGCTTGAGCCGCCGGGGGAGCGCGAGCGCTGGCGCCGTGAGCTGTGGGCCGCGGTCTGCGCGTTGGCGGAGCGCTACCCCCGTGTCTTCTCGAAGCTCGTCGCGGATTGGTGGACTGACCGGCAGCTCATTGAGGTTCTCGGCGCGCTGGGCGCCTGGCGCTCCCAGCTCGACCGTGGTGAGTACCCCGACCCCCGCGCGGAGATCCTCTTTCACGACCGCCTGGAGCTCCTCGATCGTCAGCTCACGCAGACGGGTGACCCGACGGCCGCGCGGTTCTCGGGTGGTCCGCCGCCGTCAGAGTGGCTTGGATAGCTGCTCGCGGCCGGCGCGCGCGGGCATGGTCCAGTCGCAGTCGGTGAACCCGGGGGCGCCGGGGAACAGGTCGAGCGTGATCGGCTCGCGGCCCTGGGGTAGTGCGAGTGCGCGGCCCTGGGGCATCGCGCGGAGGTCCGCGGGGTGGATCGCGCGCTCGCGCTGCTGCACATAGGAGTGGCTGTCCCCGCCGGTGAACGTCCGGCCGTAGTGCTCGGTCTGATGCGCGGTCGAGGTGTTCTCCCCGACCTGTGCGCGCCACACCAGCTGCTCGCCGCAGGCCTCAGAGACCAGCTGCGCGGTGTAGGGGTCAGCGACGCCGGCGAGGACGAGCCGCAGTGCTGGTGTGGACCACATCGTCGCGGTCTCGTGCTCCCCCCACCGCGCCCTGGCCTGGCTCATGTCCTGCACCCCCAGCACCGGGACGATGCCCTGCTGGATCCCCTCGCTCAACAAGCGGGGTAGGGAGCGGATCGGCGCGATATTCGCGACCTCATCCAGCGCGAGCAGCAACGGGCGCTCAAGACGCCCCTCGGGTGAGGTGATCGCGAGGTCGATCGCCTTCGCGCAAAGACCATCCAGCACAGCCGCGATCAACGGCGCGAGCTCCTGCTGAATCCGCGAGGGAGAGATCACATACAACGTGCCCTTCTGAGCCAGCAGTTCCCCGAGATCGATCTGGCGTGTCACCGCCGGGTTCGCGCTCTGCCTGACTGCCGCCCTTGAGGCCCACGCGAGCGCGACCTGCGCGGTCCCCAGCACCGAGGTGCGGTAGTCCCCGACGGCCTGCGCGCCGACCCCCGAGAGCTCCTCCAGCGCGATCTGCGCCCCCGCCTTACGCAGAATCTCCGCAGGCGCGGAGAACTCCGAGCGACCAAGCCACCCCCGCGCCAAGTCCATCCCCCCGCCCGAGAGCGCCGCGGCGTGAAACAACGGCGCCAACAGCGCACGCGCGGCGACCGCGAAGTGCTCACCGTGGCGAACCGTCTCATCCTCCCCGGCGGGCGAGAGCATCGCGGCGGCGACCTCGACCGCACCGTCCCACGTCACGCACCGCGTCAACGGGGAGAACCCGACGGTCGCCTCCGGGTGCCCGAGCGACCCGGTTGGGTCATATACCGCGACCGGGCCGAAATACGCGCGGCGCGGCGCGGTCGCGAGGATGTCGCCCTTCGTCGAGGTGACGAGCGCCGGCCCATCCCAGCACGCCAGCGTCGGCGCGATCACCTTCCGCGTCTTCCCCGAGCGCGGCGGCCCGACGATGATCGCCGCGCAATCCGCCGGAGAGCGCAACACACCACCCCTGGTGCGACCCGCCCACACATGCGTCCCCGCAATCGACCCCTCCTCCGGCCGCGCGATCCACGGATCATCAGGCAAACACGCTGAGACCGGCGCCCTCTCCGGGGCACCGCCGCGCAGCACACCGATCAGCCACACGCCACCCGCGACGCACCCCGCGAAGCTCACCACCGCCAGCAGCAAACTCATGGCGGTCACGACCAGTGCGAGGGGTTCGGCCACCGCGGCGGACTTGGCTGACGCGGTGGACTCGGATGGGGCGGCGCCAAGAGCGGGGAGCGCAGCGGCTCAGGGCCACCCGGCGGCGCCGGATATTTCGGCTCCCGCCGCTTGATACACGGCGCGAGAACCATGCTCAACCCAAGCAGCAAAAACACGACCACACCCATCGCGACAGGCGACGCTCCAAGGATCGCACCAAGGGGGTAGCGCGGCCCGAGCGGACCAAACCCGCCATGCGCCCTCCTCCACGCCCCAGCCACAGGATCAGCCCAAAACGGCCACACCAACCACAACAACACCACCAGCGCCCCCGCCACACGCAAACGCTGACCCCAACGCAGAACCTCAAGCTCGACCGGGCGCAACAAACGATCGCACAGCGCAGACACGAACACCCAGACGAACAACGGGACGAACACCGGCACAGCCCACCACCCAAACCGCAAGCCGACCGCCGTAAACAACACATTCAACGCCAACGCCGCCGCCAAGATCACCGAGCTGCCGACGCCCATCATCAGCATCTGTGCGTCCTGGGCGGCCTCCTTCGCCGCCCGCGAGCGCCCAGCGAGCAACGACTCAGCCCACCCCGGCGGACGATCCATCCGCCCACCACGACGAGGATCACGAGCACCCATCACTCCACCTCCCTCTCTGGTCTCTCAGCAAGACTCGCCAACAGCGCCGCCTCGGTTCTCGGCTTGAACGCGACACGCCTCACCTCACGACCCGCGCCACCCGACGGCCCCGGATACGCCCGGCGCCCCGTAGGACGCGCGGCGAACTGCCCGTCCAGCCACTCCTCGAGCATCACCCGCGTGAACCGCAGATGACGCCCCACCCGCAGGCACGGCAACTGCCCCAGCCGCGCCGCATCCCGCACCCACGAGACCCGCACGTTCAGCAACGCCGCGGCCGCCGCGCTATCCAGCAACGGCTCCGCCAACGACACCTCCGGTCCACCGGCGGCGGCGCCATCCCTGCGGCTCTTACCCCTACTCGCATCCATAAAGCACGCTCCTTCCATACCCTCCGGTGGACAGCGGATCGGTTCGCTTGCTCGCGGCATACACACTCCATAGACGCGCGAGCCGTGCAACCACCCCCCGTGAAAACGAGAGCGTCCCCGCGCAGGGCTCGTCCGGCTCAGAAGTCAGGTCGTCGTGTCTCGCCATAAAACAGCTCCATTCATTCGTCGTGGGAGAGGCCCCCGTGCCCCCCAACGAATTGGCGACGACACACACGGCCCTACTGTTATTGACCGTGAGCGGCCCAAAACGGACAACGAGTTCGCGAGCCCCCACAGCCAGCGCCCGCAAGACACCCGCTACGCCGCCACCTCGCCCACGACTGCACCCGGCCCGCAGCCGCCGTCAGGCAAGCCCGCCAAGGCGTCGTCTTCCGGCGACACCACGCGAGAACCAGGGCGCCAACCACCTCAACAGCAGCACCGGGGGGCGATGGGTCGCCGAGCGGTCAGACCGGCGCCGCGGCAGCACGAGGCGAGGCCAGAACCCTCACAGCACTCTTGAGGTTGCGGCCGGGTGGCCGCCGCTACGTGCACCCGAGGCGTCGGGCTGCGCCCTCCTGCTCAATAGGACCCGACCTTCGGGCGCGGGGATGTTTGCACCCCTCCCCTGGCAAGGTCGACTCGGCGCTACTCGATCAGATTGACCCGATAGCCGCGTGTGCTGGCGTTGCGGGCGAGCGGCCCGTCGAGCGTCCATAACTCAGCGCCCAGGTCATCGGCGAGAGCGAGATAAGCGGCATCGTAGGCGGAGCGCCGTTCGAGGGTGAGCGTGGAGCGCACCACGCCCGGCCCGTCACGCAGCGCGTGGTAGACGATCGGCAGCTCATCGAGGACGTTCCACGCCTCTTGCATCGCGTCGTCGCTGAGGCTTCCCGCGGCTGCCTTCTTGGCAAGCGCATTGGCGATCTCATAGCGGGCGAGCGCGGGCGCGTTTACGGCCGTTCCCTCGGAGCCCCAGCCGTGAAGAAGCTCCGTGACCTTTGGCGCAGCCGGCTCGTTGGTCACGAACGCGACAAGCGCGTTGGCGTCGATGACCACGCTCACCGGCGCTCTGCGCGCCGTTCGAGCTCGTCGCGGCCCTCACGGACCAGGGCCACGGCCTCGTCCGTGCGGGGCAGCCGAGCACGGAGCTGCGCGGCTCGCTCCAGCGTCCGCTCCAGCTTTGCTGCGTCGGTCACAGGCGCCGACAGCCGTTCGGTGAGCAGATCGTCGGCCGTCGTATCGACGTCCCGGTGACGGCGCTCGGCCTCCTCGCGCAGCAGCGCGTAGGTCTGTGCTCCAACGTGAACTGTCCGATCGGCGGTCGCCATGAGAGCAGTTTAGACCTCCAACGGGCTGCTCAAGATCCTCGCCCCTGACGTCCCGTCAGCAGCGAGAGCGAACCGAGAGTTGGGCAAACCATCGTCCTCTCCGTTCGGGACCAATCCGGGACCTTTTTGGCATTTTCGGCCTGTTGTCGGCAACCCCACGAACACCGAATCTCGTTTGAGGAAGCCATGAACCGGGAGTGCCGGAGGAGGGACTCGAACCCCCGACACGCGGATTATGATTCCGCTGCTCTAACCAGCTGAGCTACTCCGGCAGGAGAAGAAAGGCGCCCAAAAGAGAGAGTATAAGAGAGCATCAAGGGTTCAGCTTGAGCGCGTCAAGGATCTGCGTGTAGTCCGACACGGCGTGGGCTTCGGCTTCGGCCAAAGAGGCTTCGAGGTGCCGGGTGCGGTGGACAAGCGACACCTCGCCGGCGCTCTCGAAGGGCGCGAGCGGACGCAGGGGCACCTCTTCGGCTTCGACGTCAAGGGCGTAGTAGCGGGTGTCGAACTGAACGGTGCTCGCGGACAGCGCCTGAAAGCCGCCGGCGGCCCAGGCCCTGACGTCCCCGCAGACGTCGGGCTGCGCCAGCGTGGCGAGCCCCTGGAGCTGGGTGGCGTAGGTCCGGACCGTGCGCGTGAGCACGGGGTTGCTCCAGTGCAGGCCCCGGACGGCGTGGGCGAAGGCATCGATCGCGGCGACGTCGGGGTGGTAGCCGACGATCGTCAGCGCGCCCGCAACCTCGTTGGAGAGCTGTTCGGAGTCGTGGTTCTCGGGGGAACCGGCGGCTGCGAGCGGGCATTCCCCGGTGATCTGGCGCGCAAGACTCGCGAGGCCGGCGTGCACAGTCGCGAGGTTGGAGTCAGCGGCGCGCACGAGCGCGTAGTTGGCCTGGAGGTAGACGCGCGTGGCGGCCGCGTTTCCGGAGCTGGCGAGCGCGGCGGGCGGCGTCGCGGCGAGCGCGAGAGCGGCGAGGAGGATCGAGACTGAGCGCAGGGCCACGGTGACAGACAGGTTACGGGTCGGGACGCGCGGCTGCGCAGCTCAACGGCCTGTACATCGGGTCGATCCCGTTGATCGTTCTGCAGCCGCTGGGCACTTGCGGCGTCTGCGGGGCCCGCGAGGTCCACGCGACCACCACGCACCGGGACCGCCAGGGCAACGGCACGCCAACGGCCCGAACTGCCGATTCCTCGGAACTACCCCTGTCGCGCCCGAAGGATGCGTTAGCCTGTGTTCCCATGGGCGCGCGTCCAGATCGCGGGCGAATCGTGGGCAGACGCTTTTCGGGTCGCCACGGTCACGTGGCAGCAGACAGCCCACAGCCGGCAGCCGGGCGCAGAAGGACGGTCCCAACTGCCGTGCTGTTGATGGCCGTGGTGGTCGTGGCGGTGGCCGGCGGGGCCGCGCTGGCCCACCACCACAGCGTGGGCAACCTGTTGGGCTCCGGGGTAGCGGGCGCCTCAGCGCCCCCGCCTCCGCTGACCCCGACGCGCCTGGTGAGCGTGCCAAAGGGGACGGTCTCCGACGGCACGGACCCACTGAACGTGACGCTGTCGGCGCCCCCCGCGAAGAGCTCACCGAGGCCGACGCTGATCCCGGCGGCCGCCGGGACGTGGAGCACAACAGGCAACACCGAGAGCTTCACGCCCGCCGCGACGCTCGCGCCGTGCTCGACGTACACGCTGACGGTGTGGGCGCACACGTACGCGAAGGGCCATGCGCCCCTGGGTCACCGGCACGTGCTCACCCTGCACGTGGCGTGCCCGTCGATCACGGGGCTGCAGGAGGCGCTCGCGCGCCTGGACTACCTGGGCGCAAGGCTGCACCCGCGCTACGCACGTGCACCTGCCCCGCGGGCCAGGAGACGCTCAGGGAGGCGGCCGAACACGCCTTCCGCCCCCCCACGGCAGGCTCGGCCCCGGACCCCGCGGACGCCCCCCCGGTCGAAGTGGGCCAGCTCGACGAGACGACCAAAGGGGCGCTGGAGGTCTTCCAGGAAGACCACGACCTCGAACCGACGGGCGAACCGAACGCGCGGACGTGGCACCTGCTGCTGGTCGTCGAGGCCCTCTACCACCGCAACCCGCGCCCGTACACGTGGGTGACGGTCACGGAGTCGCTGCCGGAGACCCTGGAGGTGCACCAGGGCGACCGGGTGGCGATCAGCACCGCCGGCGAACACGGGGGTCGCGGGCGCGGAAACGGCGCAGGGGATCTTCCCGATCTACGCCCGTTACGTGTCCACGACGATGACGGGCACCGACCCCGACGGCGTCCACTACGTGGCGCCGGACGTGCCGTGGGTCAACTACTTCAACGGCGGCGACGCGGTGCACGGCTACCCGCGCGCCTCCTACGGCTTCCCCCAGTCCAACGGCTGCGTGGAGCTGCCGATCGAAACCGCCGCGGCGGTCTTACCCGATGCTGCAGATCGGCGACATCGTGTGGGTCACGTAGGGCGGCGCGCTGCGCGTCCTCCCTCGCTCGTGTGCAAAGCCACTTCGCGCGGTGCGTCCTTCATCGCGCTCCGCGACGCGGCTCCTGATCCCGACCGGCTGGGCCTGCTCCGGCGCCCTCAGGCAGCGCATCGGCGGCGGCCTCCGCCGCGGCGCGGTTCTCCTCCTTGACGGCGAGCCAGATCTCCTCGCGGTAGATCGGCAGCCCCTGGGGCGCAGCGATCCCGAGGCGGACGGTCTGCCCGGAGACCTCCATGACGGTGACGAGCACGTCCTCGCCGATCACGACGCGCTCACCGGCGCGGCGCGTAAGTATCAGCATGGGGCGGGATTATGAACGACTGCGTGGCGATCCGCGGTGACGCACCCCGCGGTCGACCCGCTCCGCCCCGGGCGCAGCGAACAGCGGCACCCGCAGCTCGGCGCCGGGCGCGGTGTTGAGCACCTGGTGGCCGCAGCGCTCCCACACGACGAGCGGGCGCGCGGAGGTTGACGACAGTGTCGGCGGGGTCGGGGGCGGTGCGCACCGTGACGTACACCTGCGCCGCGGCAGAGGTCGGGCGCGCCGACCCGCTCGCGGTCCTCGTCGGAGAGCACCAGCGCGAAGGCGGCGAAGAACCGGCGGGGGTCCACGACGGGCAGCGCGAGGCCGGGGTCTTCCAGCGAGTGCAGCCAGCGAAAGCCCGAGCCGGGGTTGCGGTCGAGCAGCGTGTAGCGCAGCCCGCCGAGGCCGATCAGCCCGAGCGGGAACTCGAGCACGTCCGCGTCGGGGATCTCCAGCGCGCCGAAGCGGGAGCTCTCGAGTGGTGGCGGTCAGGACATGAGGCTAGTGCGTGGAGGAGGCGAAGGAGCGTGAGGTTGTCGAAGGGAGCGTGAGGTTGTGAGAAGAGGTTCGGGCGATCCGGGGGAGGTCGGGAGGGGGCCTCCCCCCTCCCGCTAACTAGTGCAGGAATTCGAGCAGGGACTCCTGCACGATCGAGGCGCCGGCTTTCAACGCCGCTTCGAAGGCGGCGTGCTCGTTGGAGTATTCCATCGAGACCTTGGCGATGTTGGCGTCCTGGACGTTGGCGAGCTGCTCGGTGTCGGTGGTCTGCAGCGATGAGATGCGGCGAGAGCGCGAGGTTGAGCTGGTCGGTGGCGGCACCCGCTTCGGCCTGCAGGCCCGTGAGCGAGGTCGAGGTTGGCGTCGAGGCTGCGTGAGGTCGGTGGTGCGCAGCGCTTCGACGGCGGCGGGCGTGCCCTTCGCGGAGGTTCGCGGCGATCGTGCGCAGCGTGTCGAGCAGCTTGCCGTCGGCGGCGCCGGCGCCGGAGCCGAGCACGGAGGAGAGGTTGACGGCGACGTTGACCGAGGCCCCGGGGCCGAGCGCGCGCGCAACCGTGGCGGCGTTGCCGTGGTATTCGTCGTCGGCTCCCTGCTGTAAGGGGCGGTGGAGGTGAGCGTGCCGGAGAACACGTACTGGCCGTCGTACTGGGTGAGGGCGTCCTGCTTGACGCCTTCGGTGAGCTGTTCGACCTCGTCGGCGATGGTCTTCGAGGTCGGAGGGGCTGTTGGTCCCGTTGGCCGCCTGCAGGAGCAGTTCGCGCACGCGCTGCACCTGGGAGTCGATCGAGGCGAGCGCGCGCGGAGGCGGTGTTCATCCACGAGACCCCGTCCTGGGCGCTCTGTTCGTAGGAGGTGAGCCCGTCGAGGGCGCTCTGCAGCGTGACGACCTGGCTGGCGCCGTAGGGGTTGTCGGAGGGTTCGAGGATCGACCGCCCCGAGGAGAGCTCTTCCTGGGTGCGGGCCAGCGCGACCTGGGCGGAGTTGATGTCTGGCGAGCGTGGAGGCTGGTCGACCATCTCGGAGGTGATGCGCGCGCTCATGGAGCTCACAAGCCCGGTCTGGTTGATGAGGGTGTCGAGCACTTCGTTCATCACGTTGAGCGCCTGCGCGGAGGCCTGGTAGCCGCGCTGGAAGGTGATCAGGTTCGTCATTTCTTCATCGAGCGAGACGCCGGAGACGGCCTGGCGCTGGTTGGAGACGGCGGTGAGGACCGCCTGCGAGGTTGGTCTGGTCGGCTGGTGCGTTCTGCACGCCCGGCGCCGACCTGCGCGACCAGCGCGGCGTAGCGCTGGTCGGCGGCGCCGCCGCGCAGGCCGGCGATCGCCAGCGCGACGTTGTTGCCGCCGGACGCCCCTTCGGAGGAGGTCTGGACTTCCGCCGGGGTGACGGCGACTTCGAGCGTCGCGGCGGTGGCGCCCTTGAAGAAGGGGGTGGCGGTGTGCAGTTCGTTGACCGAGCTGGCGAGCGTCGCAGCGACTTCGTCGAGCGCCGGCCTGGTAGGAGGCGAGCGCGCCGGCGGGGCTCGAGAGTTCCAGCAGCGCCCCGAGCTGCCCGCCCGCCGGCGGCGGTGAGCGCCTGGGGCCAGTTGACCGTGGAGCCTTCCACGAGCGGCTGCGCGGCGTTGCCGAAGGTGACGGTGTCGGTGCCGTCGGCTTCCTTGGTGACGCTGACGGAGGCCAGCGCGGAGAGCTTGTCGACCAGCAGGTCGCGGCGGTCTTCGAGTTCGTTGGGCTGCTGGTGCGCCTGCAGGGAGAGCTTGATCTGGTGGTTGAGTTGGGCGATCTGCGCCGCGTCGCGAGGCGACTTCGCCGGAGGGCCCGGTGATCGCGGCGTACTGCGCGGCGGCCTGGCCTTCGAGCGACTGCAGCTGGGCGGCGAGCTGGTGCAGCGTGCCGGTGAGCTGCGTGGCGGCGCAGACGACCGCCAACCTTCGCGGCTCGCGGTTCGGCGGGCGAGTCGGCGAGTTCGCTCCAGGAGCTCCAGAACGCCGAGAGCTGGGAGGCGAGCCCGGCGGAGGAGGGTTCGTTGAACGCGCTCTGGCGCCTGCTGGAGCTCTTCGGCCTGCGCGGACGCGGCGCCGAGCGGCGGTGGACTGGTCGCGGTACTGAGGCGTCGAGGTAGGTGTTGCGGATGCGCGTGATCGTGGCGACGGTGACCCCGGTGCCGAGCTGCGCCGCCCTCGCCGGTGACGGCGGAGAGCGCGGCGATGTGCAGCGGTTCGTTGGTCTGCAGGACGGCCGTCTGGCGCGAGTACCCTTCGGTGTTGGCGTTGGTGATGTTGGCCCGGTGACGTCGATCGCCTCCTGCTCGGCGAGCAGGCCCGAGAGGGCGGTCTGCAGTCCCTGAAGGGTGGGGATCGACATCGGGGTCCGCCTTGCCTACGCCTGGAGGTCGAGCACGCGCAGCGCGCCGTGGCGAGCGGCGCTCCGCACTGGCCGGTGGTGGAGCCGCGGGGGTCATAGCCGTGCACGCCAGCGTCGAGCGCCAGCGACTGCATCAGGTGGTCGAGGAACGAGAGCTCGATCTGCATCAGCGCGCGGTTGCAGGCGTGTTCGCGGCGCAGCTCCTCGAGCAGTCCGCGCAGCTGCGCGGAGCGCTCGGCGGCGAGCGCGCGCGTGGGCCGGGTCCATGAGCACCGACAGCCGCGTGAGCGTGACCGGCTGCGGCGGGGATCCCGAGCAGCGCGCCGGCGCGCTCCAGCAGCCCCGAGCGCGTCGCCTCGATGCCGCGCCGCGGCGCGCGAGCTCGCCGTGCAGCAGCCCCGCGAAGCGCACGACCGTGTGCACGTCGCGCGCGCGGATCGCGGCCCCCTGCTCGAGCACGATCTCCAGCAGCCGCTGCACCGAGGCGAGCTGCGCGTCGAGGTGGGCGAGCACGTCAGAGGCCAGGCCGATCGGCTAGCAGTGGGGGTGGGCAGGGGGGCATCGTCCACGTGGCCTGAGCTCGCCCACAGAGCCGAAGGGCGCGGGGCCTCCGTGCCCCGCGACCGGGCCGAACGTGCAGTGTGCGAGGACGCGCTCATACCGACGCGCCTCCCGTGGGACCGACGCCCGAGCCACCGGCAGCGCCTCCGGCGGTGCCAGCGACGCGACCCGATCCGACCGCCGCCCCCGGCAGGCGCCAGCGGGCAGGGCCACTCGACGCTCCGGCGGCGCCAGCAGGCGAGCCACCCGACACCCCCACGGCGGGAGCGACGTGCGCCGGCACCAGCCGACGCCGAGGGATCGAGCGACGCATCAGCTGCCGAGGCCAGGCCGAGGCCGCCCGCGCGCATGCACGCCTTCGGTGAGCGTCTGCGGCAACAGCGAGGAGAGCATCCCGCCACCCGCTTCGCCGCCGCGGCTTCCCGACGAGCCGTTCTTCGCCCGAGCCTTCCCCGGATTCGCCTTCACCGGAGAGCCCGCTGGACTGCACGAGCGAGGAGGAGAGCTGCTGCAGGAGCATCTCTTCGAAGCCCTGCGCGGTGGCGTAGTCCTGTTTGACGGTGGCCGAGCCGTTGCGCACGGAGGCCGGCGCGCGCGCTTCGTCGACCACGGGCACGCCGTGGAGGCAGCCGGAGCGGCGGTGAGGGGAGCGAGCGGAGCTCATTGGGTGACGAGCTGGTTGGCGATCGAGAGCATCTGGTTTTCGGTTCTGGATCGCGGAGCTCTCCAGCTGGTAGCTGCGCTGGGCGCTGACCATCTGCACCATGTCGGTGCCGACGTCCACGTTGGAGCCCTCCAGCGCTCCCTGCTGGACCGTGGCGCCGGCGGTCGGCCGGGGCGCGCCCGGAGGCGGTGCTCGGCGTGAAGAGGTTGCCCCCGGCGGCGAGCAGGTGGTCGGGCGAGGCGACGGTCGACGAGCGCGAGGTGGCCGACGGTCTTGGTCCCCACGCGCACGGTGCCGTCGGGGGCGATCGCGACTTCGCTGGGCGAGGCCCCCGGGGGCAGCGTGATCGGCGGGTCGAGCAGGTCGCCTTCGGCCGTGGTGAGCTGCCCGCGCGCGTCGACCTGCAGGGCGCCGTCGCGCGTCAGCGCGACCGTGCCGTCGGGACGCTTGACGGTGAAGAACCCCGGGCCCTCGATCGCGAGGTCGAGCGGGTTGCCGGTGCTCTGCAGCGAACCCTGGGACTGGTCGCGGCCGATCGTCTGCGCGGCGGCGCCGGCGCCCTGCGGTGGTGACGGTGCCGGCGATGTCCACCTGGTTGTAGAGCAGTTCGCGGAAGCCCACGCGTTCGGCCTTGTAGCCGGTGGTCGAAGGCGTTGGCGAGGTCGTTGCCGACCGAGTCGAGCTGCTGCTGCTGGGCTTCCATCCCCGATGCGGCGGCGTACAGTCCTTCGAGCATCGCTCACTCCTCGCTAGCTGATGGACCCGTCGAGCGAGCCGACCTGGGTGGAGGCGGCCTGGAGGGTCTGGTCGATCGCCTGGATGGCCTGCTGGCCGGACTGGAAGGTGCGCAGGGAGCCGATCATGTCGACCATCGTGCGCGCCGGGGTTGACACCCGATTCCTCGAGCACCCCCGAGCGCACGGTCCCCGCGGCGTGCCCGGAGGGCGTGCCGCGTGTAGAGGTTTTCGCCCTGCTTGGCCGCGCCGGGGACGTTGAAGACGCCGAGCGCGCCGGCGGGCACGGTGCCGTTCGGCGCCGACCTTGACCGGGGCGCCGCTCTGGCTGAGCACGGGGTCGCCGGCGCCGTCCACGAGCTGCCCGGAGGCGGAGGCGGTGAACTGGCCGTCGCGGGTGTAGCGGACGCCCTGGGCGGTCTTGACCGCGAAGAAGCCGCGCGCCGACGATCCCGAAGTCCAGCGGCTGGCCGGTCGACTGCATGCCAGCGGGGGCCAGGTCGACGACGCTGTTGCCGAGCTGCACCCCGGTGTTCATCGAGCCGACCGGCTGCCCGGTGGAGGTGTTGGAGAGCAGCAGTTCCCCGAAGCTGTGCTGGGGGGACTGTTCGGGCTTGTAGCCGGGCGTGGAGGCGTTGGCGAGGTCGTTGGAGAGCTGCGCCTGGCGGGTCTGCTCGGCGACCATGCCCGAAGCTGCGATGTAGAGGCCGAGGTCCATCTCAGTACGGGTGATCGCCCGGGGCCGAGATTCTTGAGGCGGACCCAGGGATTCTGAGAGGACCCGGTGGGAAGGCGGCGCGGACTCCCTCACCAGCCCCCCATCCTCCCGCGCGGGTGCGCGAGCCAGGGCGTCAGACAGCGGTGAACAGCGACTCGTCGCTGGAGAGCCGCTCGCGCAGGCGGCGGCGCAACTCGGTGTGGATCTGCGAGACGCGGCTCTCGGAGACCCCGAGCCGCGTGCCGATGTCGCGCAGCGTGCGCCCCTCCACGTACAGCAGCACGGCGACCTGGCGCTCGCGCGGGGGCAGCTGCGGCGAAGGCGGCGCGGAAGCGCTCCTTGGCTTCGCGAGCGCTCGGCGGAGAGCACGGGGTCGCAGCCCTCGTCCTCGCTCTCCAGCGTGTCGATCCGCTCGATCGTGGTGGAGTCCTCGGAGCGGATCGTCTTGTTGAGCGAGCCGACCTCCGCGAGCGCGAGCTCGTCTAGGCGGCCGCGCAAGCTCGGCTGTGCTCATGCCGGCGGCGGCGGCCAGCTCCTCGCGGGAGGGCTGGCGCTCGTGCTGCGGAGGAGAAGCTCTCGCGGGCGCCGTTGATCGCGCGCTCGGCCCGGCGCAGCGAGCGCGGCGCCCAGTCGTGGCGGCGCAGCTCGTCGAGCACGGCGCCGTGGATGCGCGTCCACGCGAACTGCTCCAGGGTCGCGCCCTTGCGCGGGGTCGTAGCGCTCGATCGAGTGGATCAGCGCCTCCAGGCCGCAGGAGAGGAAGTCCTCCACGTCGCACTGCGCGGGGACCTCGCGGACCTTGCGGTAGACGATGTAGCGGACCATCGGGGTGAAGGTGAAGATCAGGCGGTCGCGCGATGCGGAGGTCCCCCGTGCGCTTGTACTCCCGCCACAGCGACAGCACCTCGGTGGCCGAGATCCTGGCAGGCGCGTTGCGTCCATAGCATTCATGCGGTGCTCCGACTCTCGAGGGAAAGTGGTGCGTCTCCGCAGAGCGGCCCCACGAGCTCCGTTCCAGGACTTCGAGGGAGTCGATCCAGCAACGACCCCGCACTGATCGGCACGCGGGTGGGCAAGCTTGAGCGGCAGGCCGGAAATGCTCGCAACGAATATCCGGCCGCACGCAAGTATTCAAATGCCGAGCGCACGGCCTCACGGATCGACGTCCGAGCGGTCGATGACCGTGAGTACGTAGGTAACCGCAGTCGCAACGAGGACCGGGCGGCCGTTCGAGGCCTGCGCGAACGCGCCCTAAAGTTTTTCGACCACCAGCCGATCAGGATGAGGACACCCAAGAGCAAAGCGGCCCACGGACGGGACCGTGACAAAGTGCTTTCAGGAGGAAAACAGCATGAGCTCGCCGATCACACCACCCCAGGGACCGGCCGCCGCGCAGCCGGTGCCACCCACCGACGCGGCGCGACCCTCCGCGGCGCTCCAGGGCGCCGGCACCGCCGTTCGCGCGCGAGCTGCGGTCGCAGTCGACGCCGTCCCCTCGAGCCCGCCCGCCGGAGGTGCTCGAGGCAGATGGCGAGCGCCGCGCAGACCCACGAAACGTTGTGCGCGCAGGGTCGCGAACTGCGCTTCGCGCGCGACGAGCAGAGCGGGCGCACGCGGATCGAGGTGCGCGACCGCGGCGGCAACGTCCTGAAGACGCTGTCCCCCGCGCAGGCGCTGGCGAAGTCGCGGCCGGAGCGCCGCGTGGAGTAGGAGCGCAGACCCGTGACCATCGTGAGCTCATCCACCGCGGGCGCGCCGATCAGCTTCAACGGCCTCGGTCCTCGGGGCTGAACACCAGCGAAATCATCTCCGCGCTGCTGGGCGTCGAACGCGAGCCGATCACGCACCTCACCGACGAGCAGACCACCCTCGAAGGGCAGCGCACGCAGCTGACAGTCGTTCCAGAGCAGCCTCACGCAGCTCACCTTCGACGCCCAGGAACTGGGCTCGCCGACGCTGTTCAACACCTCCCAGGCGGTGAGCTCCAGCGAACCGACGCGGATCGCGGCCACCGCCACGACGGGCGCTGCGGTGGGCGGCTACGAGGTGGAAGTCACCCAGCTCGCCAACTCGGGGCAGCGCACGTTCACGTTCAAAAGCCCCGCGGCCGCCGAAACGCTGACCGATCGACGGCGAGGAAATCGAAGTCGCGGCGGGCGCGACCGATCGAAGACGTTGGCCAAGCAGATCAACTCGGACTCCACCGCGACGGTGTACGCGGCGGCGGTGGGGAGCGAAACGGTGGTGCTCTCCACGCGCGAAACGGGCGCCACCGGCGAAGGCTTCATCGCCGTCACGCGACCCGGGGGGCACGCTCGTCGAACAGGCGGGCACGGCCAAAGAAGGCGTGAACGCGGAATACACGATCGACGGGGTCGCGGGGAGCTCGACCTCGAACAAGCTCACGAGCGCGATCCCGGGCGTGACGCTGGAACTGAAGGCGCTGACCACCACGACGGGGCCGGTGACGGTCGAGGTGCAGCCGCCGGGGCCCAGCGTGAGCGCGATCGCCACCCAGGTGCAGGCGTTCGTGACTCTCTACAACTCGACGATCGCGGCGATCAACACGCAGCTGACGACCAAGCCCCCGAGCGATCCGCCGAGCACCGCCGAACTGCAGACGGGCACGCTGTTCGGGGACTTCGAACTGACGAGCCTGCTCCAGCGGGATGCGCCAGTCGATCTACGAACCGGGCGAAGGACTGCCGGCGGAAATGTCGAGCCTCGCCGAACATCGGCATCAGCACGGGCGCGCCGACGCGGCAAAGGCACCCCCGCGCAGAGCGCGCTGGAAGGGCAGCTGACGGTGAACACCGCGCAGCTGGAAAGCGCGATCCAGGCCAACCCGGCAGGCGTGGAAAAGATGCTGCAGAGCTTCTCGAAAGGCTTCCAAGGCGCTGGTCAACGTAAACGCCGGCCCGGGGGGCTCGCTGGAAGCGCGCATCACCGGCGACACCGACCCAGGGACCCAGAATTGGGCAGCCAGGATCACGACCATGAACGAAATGCTCGCCATCCGCCAGAAAACGCTGCAGGCTGAATTCGCCGCGATGGAAAAGGTCGTCGCCGAAAACCAGTCGCAGTCCTCGTGGCTGAGCGCCCAGCTCAGCTCGATGCTCGGCAGCGGCTCGAGCTCCTCCAGCGGCTCCAAAGCCTGACCACGCGCGGGACCGCCGCTCGGCTCAGCGGACCCGGGCGCTCGGCTCGGTGGACCCGCCCGCGCTCGGCTCAGTGGGCCCACCACGCCTACGGGTCGGTGGGTGACACAAGACCCGCCTGGCGCGCGGGCTCGGTGTGGGTCCACCCCTCCTGCGGGTGGGTGGCACGAGACCCCACCTGGCTCGACGCGCGACCACGCGCTCAAAGGACAGCCGACACCCTCCCCGGGGAGCCCTCAACTTAGGGCGGGTGCGACCGATCACCAGGACAGCCCAGCCAAAGCCGCACGAAGGAGCGAGCGAGAGACGCATGAGCCCCCCTGACAGCCCCACCTCAGGCATACCGCGAGAACGCCGTGCTCTGCGCAGCCCCGGCGCAACTGGTGGTGATGCTCTACGACAGCGCGCGCCGCTTCCTGCGCCAGGCGGCAGAGGCGATGCGAGCGCGCGAAGTTGAGCGCGCCCACAACAAGCTGCGCCGACGCCGAACAGATCGTCGCGCACCTCGACGGGGTGCTCGACTTCGAGCAGGGCGCCGAGCTCGCCGAGCAGTTGCACGCGATTTACAAGTTCTGCCTGACCCACGTCAACCGCGCGCGCATGAACCTCGACGCCGGCAAGCTCGAGGAGGTCTCGGAGATCCTCGGTGAGTTGCGCGAGTCGTGGGTGCAGATCGCACACCGGAGGGCCGCGTGAGCGAGCCTGAGCGCGACCCGGGCACCGCCGCCGTGGCGAGCGTCGCCACCGCCGCCCCCGCGTCCACCACGGAGATCGACGCGTCGCTCGACCCCTACACGGCGATCCTCGAGCTCGCCGAGCGTGAGCTGCAGCTCGCCCGCGACGGTCGGATCGAGGACCTGCGCTCGCTGGCGCCCCAGTGGGACGCGCTCACCGCGGGCCTCCCCGAGCAGCCCCCCGCCTCCGCGCGCGCCCCCTGGAACGCGCTGCCGCACTGCACGAGCGCACGAGCGCCACGCTGCAGTGCATGCGCGAGGCGCTGCTGTGCGACCTGCGCACGACCGCCCGCGCCAGCCGCGCCGCCCACGGCTACGCCGGCCAAGCCCCGCGGCGCGTGCACCGCGTGGACCACAACGCGTAGCTGAGCGCCCGCAGCGGCCGACTTCGCAGGCGACGGGCTGGCGCTGCCACACCGGCACCTGCACGCCGCACCCGCCGCGTCACCCCACGCAGCGCCGCACCCCCCCCCCCGACCGCTACGCCCGCGCCCCCGCCTGCGGGGTCGAGGCGCGACATGCTCACCGCGGCATCAGCTGCGAGTGGCCCCGCCGAGGTACAGGCCCTTGACCGGGGGCACGTCGGCGTAGAAGCGCCCGTGCCCGATCTTCACGTGGGTCTCGCCCGCCAGCCGGCGGTTGGTGGGGTCGGCTCCCACCCACACCGGCTCGCCGTGGGCGGTGCGGTGGCAGTCCCCTGGCAGCAGGGCCTCCAGCCAGGCGTGGGTGTCCACCTCCACCGAGTCGCTGAACCCCCGTCCTCGGGGGCCGCCCACAGGTAGCCCGACACGTAGCGGGCCGCGATCCCGCGGCGGCGCAGCAGCACCAGCGAGAGGTGCACGAAGTCCTGGCACACCCCCGCCTGCGCGTGCAGCAGGTCGGCGACGTCGAGCCCACGTAGGTGACCCCCGGGCGGTACTCGAAGCGGTCGGGCACCAACTCGCACAGCCGCTCCACCGCCTGCAGCGGGCTGGCGGCGTCGAGTGCTCGTCGAGCTCCCGCAGGCCCTCGATCGAGGGCTGGTCCTGCCACGGCAGCGCGAACTCGCCAGCCGCATCCAGGTAGGAGCGCTCTGCAGGCTCGCCCACGAGCCCGCGGGCGGGTCCGAGGGCTCGGAGGTCACCACTCGCGCGCGCACGTCGATCGTCAGCCGGTCGTGGTCGGTGGGGACGCCGAACTCCAAGCACCTCGGTGCCGAAGTAGTCGAGGTGGCGGCTGACGCGCGCCTCGGGGTCGATGCGGGTGTGGAACTCGTCGCAGCGCTGCGAGGAGGTCGTCGCCGGGCGCACCCGCAGCGCGTTGAGGTTGTCGGTCACCGGAGCGTCGTAGCAGGTACTCGGTCAGGTAGCGGATCGCGAAGTGCATGCCGTTCGACCTCTCCCGCCCGTCCATTGCTCGGGCCCCTGGACGAGCGGCGGATCGCGAAGCGCACCGCTCCTTCACCTCCGGCTCCCCGCCGGGGTCGCCCCGGCGAAGTAGCGCTCCGCCACGTCCTGGTCCAGGCGGGCGAGCTCCTGCTGGGTGCGCTCGCAGATCCCGGTCAGCTCCGCCCCTTCGGGCAGCGCGCGGCGCTGGAAGTCGAGGTCGGCCGCCAGACGGCTGACGCGCAGCACCGGCTTTGAGTTGCGCGGTCCCGCGTCGGCGGCGGTGAACACCTCGTGCAGCGAGTCCACGCACGCCGCCACGCTGTCGGGGTAGGCGCGCTCGAACAGCAGGAAGCGGGCGACAGGCTGGGCGTTGGGCGGGGCGGTCACCGCGCGCAGGTAGGCGTGGAAGCCGCCCACAGCCTGCAGCAGGATCAGCGCGTGCCCGTCCGCGGGCGTCGATCGGCGCCGCTCCGAGGCCGGGCGGCAGCGCGATGCGCAGCATCCGCAGCACCATGTCCGAGACCTCGATCATGCCGCCCGCGTCGAGGAAGCACTTGGCTTCGTCGCGCAGCATCGAGCGGTCGGCCACCCCCCAGATCAGCGCGGTGCGCTGCTTGACGTACTGGGAGGCGTGGTACGGGCCGGCGAGCACCGTGGAGTCGGACCCCGCCCGGGTGGGTGGGCTCCAATCTGTCCCGCCGCGCAGGCCGAGCGCGGTGGTGTTGATCGCCTCCCACATCTCCGCGCTGATCACGTCGCGCACGGTGCGCGCCCCCTCGCGCGCGCGCTCGATACTCGCCAGCATCGAGCCGGGCCGCCGGCGTCGAGGGTCAGGCTGCCGAGCGCCTCGCCGCGCGCCGAGCCACGCCGTCGAGCTCGTCGTCCCCCAGCATCGCCAGCAGGCGCCCCGAGCCGAAGCTGACGCCGGGGACGCGCTCTGAGGCGCCCTGCAGCTCGGCCTGGAAGACCGCCTCCACCGCGCGCGCAGTGAACTCGGCGCGGGCGAGGTTGCGCCCCAGCCAGTAGAGCTCGTGGGCGATGCGCGCGAGCATCAGCCCGACACTTTCCGCCGCTGCCCGATGGTGTGGCGCACACGGGCGGGCGGCCTCGCACACGCCGGCATCGACTCGGGGGACTCCCACCCCTGCTGCTGCTGCTGCTGTTGCTGCTGGCCGGTCCACTCCCCGTAGCGCAGGTCCGGCAGCGCCGGCGGCAGGCGTGTCGGCGATCGGCGGCCCCGCGCGGTCGGCGTCGTCGCCGTCCTCCAGCACCCACGTGTCCTTCGAGCCGCCCCCGCGCGAGGAGTTGACGATCATCGAGCCCTCCTCCAGCGCCACCCGCGTGAGGCCGCCGGGGACGATGTCGATGTGCTCGCCGAACACCGCGAACGGCCGCAGGTCGACGTGGCGGGGCTGCAGGCGACCCTCGCCATCCACCGTGGGGACGGTCGAGAGGCGCACCACGTCCTGCGCGATCCACCGTTCGGGGTGTGTGCGGATCACCTCGCGCATGTGGGCGATCTCCGCCTCCCCTGCGTGCGGGCCGATCATCACCCCGCGGCCCCCGGACTCCCCGGTGGGCTTGACCACGAGCTCCTCGAGGCGGCCGAGCACGTGCTCGAGCACCTCGGGGTCTGAGAGCAGGTAGGTGCGGACGTTCTCGAGGATCGGCTCCTCCGCCAGGTAGAAGCGGATCATCTCCGGGACGAAGCAGTAGACCGCCTTGTCGTCGGCCACCCCGGTGCCGAACGCGTTCGCGACCGCCACGCTCCCCGCCCGGTAGGCGCGCACCAGCCCGGGGACCCCCAGCAGCGAGTCGGGGCGGAACTCCAGCGGGTCGACGAAGTCGTCGTCGAGGCGCCGGTAGACCGCGTGCACCCGCTCGAGGCCCCGGGTGGTGCGCATGTAGAGCACGTCGTCGCGCACCACCAGATCCGAGGCCTCGACCAGCTCGACCCCCATCTGCCGCGCCAGGAAGGCGTGCTCGAAGTACGCCGGGTTGGCGGGGCCCGGCGTCCACACCACCACCGTCGCCTCGCTCTCGGCGGAGGGCGCCACCGAGCGCAGCGCCCCGAGCAGCAGCTGGGGGTAGTGGTCGACGGGGCGCACCCGGTAGGAGGCGAACAGCTCGGGCACCAGGCGCGCCATCGCGGCGCGGTTCTCCAGCACGTAGGAGATGCCCGAGGGGATGCGCACGTTGTCCTCGATCACCTTCCACGCACCGTCGCTGTCGCGCACGAGGTCGCAACCTGCCACGTGCGTGTAGACGCCGCCGGGGGGCCGGATGCCGTGCACGGCCCGCGCGAAGTGCGGGCAGCCCGCCACCAGCCGCCACGGCACGAGCCCCTCGCGCACGATCTCGCGCGCGTGGTAGACGTCGTCGACGAAGTGGTTGAGCGCCCGGATGCGCTGCGCGAGGCCGCGCTTGATCTCGCGCCACTCCGTGCCGCTCAGCACCCGCGGGACGAGGTCCAGCGGAAACGGCCGTTCGTGCGAGGCGCCGCTCTCGCCGCTGGTCTCGAAGGTGATGCCCTGCTGCATGAACACCGCGTCGCGGCGGCGGCCCGCCTCGACCAGCCCCTCGGGTCCCAGCCGCTCTAGCTCCGCCACCAGCGGCCCGAAGGGGACCCCGCCCACCCGCGGCGCCCCGTCGAGGTCGAACAGCTCGTCCAGGAACGGCGCCCGAGGCCGGTACCCAAGGGCCGCGGGCGTGCTCGGCGGAGTGCTCAGCGAGGAGCTCACCACGGGATTCTCCCCCGCGGGCGGGCTCGCCACCTTCGACGGGTGGAGCAACTGCGGGGCCTGCGGCTGCTCACCTGTCGCAACCCGCACGTCCCGGCGCCACACGGCGGCCCCGGCACCCACACGCCGCCCAAGACCCCACAGCCCAGCACCCACACCAGTCGCACTGACGCGCCGCCCCCGATGACTCAAGCTCCCCGCCGGCCTGCCGATGACCGGAGCAACCGGGCCTGCCCGGGGACGGCTCACACGGATGCGAGTCGGTCAGGCCCACGGAGGGCAAGCACCACGTTCACCCCCTCCCTCACCGACCGATGTCCCTGATCGACACCACTCAGCTTGCACTGGAAAGCGCGGCGCGCGGCGCGTGGGCGCGCCAGACGCTGCTGACCAACAACATCTCCAACGCCAACACCCCCGGCTACCGCCGCGAGGACCTCGACTTCCAGGGCGCCCTGCGCGCGGCGCTCGCCGACGGGCAGTCCCCCGCGGAAGTGCAGTTCAAGCCCGAAGTCAGCTCCCAGGTCGTGGGGCCCGAAGGCAACGGGGTGGACATCGACCAGGAATCCGCGCAGCTCGCGGAGAACGGCCTCGAATACGAGGCGATCGTGCAGGTGATGGGGACCCGCAACGAAATCATGCGCTCTGCGATGGGGGTCAGCTGATGGGCCTCTTCGACGCCATCGAAATCGCCGGCTGCGGCCTCAGCGCCGAACGGGTGCGGATGGACGTCACCTCCGAGAACCTCGCCAACGCGCAGACCACCAAAGCCGCCAACGGACAGCCCTACCAGCGCCAGGAGGTGCTCCTGCAGCAGACCGGCTCCGCCTCCTCGAACTTCGAAGCCACGCTCTCCGAAGCGCTCGGGTCGCCCGCCGCGGAGAGTGGCACGAGCGGAGCCTCACGCATCCGCCCGCGGGCGGCGTGCAGGTCGCGGGGATCGTCGCCGACAAGACCCCCGACCAGGACGTCTACGACCCCGGTAACCCCGAAGCCGACGCGCAGGGGTACGTGAAGATGCCCAACGTCAACACCGTCACCGAAATGGTCGACCTGATCTCCGAGTCGCGCTCCTACCAGTCCGACGTCACCGCGATGCAGACCGCCAAGTCGATGTTCACCGCGACCCTCGGGATCCTCAAGTGACGCTGCCCCCGATCGGCGCGATCGGCGGGGTGCTCTCGCAGAGCGTCACTGGCCTGGGCCCCGGCGAAACGTCGGGCGTCACCGGCGCAGGCGCGGCCACCGGCCTCAGCCCAAGCACGCCCGCGCTCGGCAGCGAACAGAGCGCCGGCAGCAGCGCGAGCACGGGCGTGGGCGGGATCGGCGGGGTCTCCGAAGCTGGGGCAAGCGGGGCCTCCACCGGCGTCGAAGGCGCCGGTAGTAGCGAATCCGGCGGCTTCGGCGGTGCGCTCACACAGGCGATCTCCTCCCTCGAACAAACCCAGCAGAGCGCCTCCGGCGCCGCGCAGGCGCTCGCGACCGGCACCGCCTCCAACCCCGAGAGCGCCGTGGTCACCGTCGAGGACGCCCAGCTCGCGATGCAGCTCGCCTCGCAGATTCGCACCAAGGCCGTCGAAGCCACCCAGCAGATCTTCCAGACCCAGGTGTAGCCGCCGGCCTCGCATCACCGCTTCCCCCATCCCCCACCTCCTCACAATCCCTCACCACCCCTCACCGACCTCCCGTACCTCACCCCTCTGAGCGAGCCACCTCCGGCCTTCCCACCCAGCACCACCCCGCACCGACTTCCACCTTCCCACGCCCCTCCCAGACCCACACCTGACCGATGCCCGTCAAACAACTCGCCACTCGACTCACCCCCCGCGGATGGTTGATCCTCGGCGCCGGCGCCGTCGCCGGGATCCTGTTCATCTACCTGTTTGTGCACCTGGTCTCCCGGCCCTCCTACTCGACGCTCGCGACCGGCCTCGAACCGGCGCAGACCGGGAAGATGACGAGCACTCTCAGCGAGCAGGGGATCGGCTACGAACTGCAGAACAACGGCACCGCGTTGGCGGTGCAGTCCAACCAGACCGCCCAGGCCCGCGTCGCGCTCGCCGGCGCCGGGGTGCTCGGCAACGCCCAGCCCGGCTTTGAACTGTTTGACAAATCGAGCCTCGGCGAAAGCCAGTTCCAGCAGCAGGTTACCTACCAGCGGGCGCTGCAGGGTCAGCTCGAGCAGACGATCGACAACATCCAGGGGGTCTCCGGCGCGCAGGTCGAGCTCGTCCTGCCCAACCCCCAGAGCCAGGTCTTCGGCGAAGGCCAGAACGCTTCCTCCGCCGCCGTCCTGTTGAGCGGGACCAGCTCACCGAGCTCCACCTCCGTGCGCGGCATCGCCCAGCTCGTCGCCTCCTCGGTACCCGGGCTGCAGCTGCAGAAGGTCACGATCACCGATGGCGCCGGGCAGCTGCTGTGGCCCTCCCAGAACGGCGAAGCGGGCGGCGCCGCGCACCGGCAAGCAGGCCGCGCAGGAACGCTACGACGACGGGCAGGAGGCCAGCCTCGACGAGATGCTCGCCCAGACGATCGGCCCCGGCAAGGCCGTGGTGCAGGTGTACGCCAACCTCGACACCAACCAGACCACGCAGGAATCGCTCACCTACGGCAAGGCCGGCGTGCCGCTGCAGCAGAGCAAGAACCTCGAAACGCTCACCGGCTCCGGCGGCGGGGCCGGCGCGACGGGCACCGCCAACATCCCCGCCTACGCTCAGACGGGCGCCTCCGGCAAGTCCAAGTACAAGCACGAAGTCACCGGCTCCACGCTCGGGGTCGCCAAGACCGTCACCCACTCCACCGTCGCGCCCGGCGCGGTCGAAAGCGAGCACGTCTCGGTGCTGCTCGACTCCACCGTGCCCGCCGCGTCCGTCCCGCGATCAAGGAAGCCGTCACCAACGCCGCCGGCTTGCAGCCCAAGCGCGGGGACACGATCTCGGTCGCGCAGATGGCCTTCGCCAAGCCGACCACCGCCGCCGCGGAAGGCGCCTCCGGCGGGATGCTCGGCTACGCCAAGTACGCCCTCATCGGCCTCGCCTCGGCGCTCTTCCTGTTCTTCACCACCCGCGCGCTGCGCCGCCGCGAGCAGGAGGGGCATCGACAACGAACCTCCGTGGCTGCGCGAGCTCGAGCTGCCCGTGCGCCTCTCTGAGCTCGAACGCGAAATCCCGCCGCGGCCCACCGACGCGGGTCGGGCGGGATCCGATCACCCTCGCCTCAGCCAGCCGGCGTGGGCGGGGCGGGCGGGGCGCCCATCCGCCGCCAGGTCGAGCAGCTCGCCGAGTCGAACCCCGACCGCGTGGCCCAACAGTTGCGCAGCTGGATGCAGGAGGACTGACAGTGACGCTCGCGCGAGTGTGCGCGCCGGCTGACCGGGGCCCGAGCAGCACGGGACGCACGTTGGGCGCCCAGGTGCTGCGCACCCGTGCCAGCTGCAACGCCAGCGCGATCGCGAGGCGAGCCTGAGTGGCGATCCAGCTGCCCCCCGCGTCCGACGTCCCCACCGCCGCACCGGGCCGGGGGGCGCTGGTCCCCTCCGCGCGCCTCGGCGGCCGCCGGAAGGCCGCCGTGCTGATGGCCGCGCTCGGCGCCGAGCGCGCCGCGGAGGTCATCCAGCACCTCCGCCAGGAGGAGATCGAGAGCCTCTCCCTGGAAATGACCAAGCTCGGCGCGATCGAGGAGCACACCACCGAGGCGATCCTCGGCGAGCTCGCCGCCGCCGCCGGCACCGACAGCCTGGGCGACGTCGTCGGCGGAGTCGAGTTCGCCCGCGAAGTGCTCGAGCGCGCGCTCGGCCCCGAGCGCGCCGAGGAACTGCTCGCGCGGCTCTCCACCGCCAACGAGGCGCGCTCCTTCGAGTTCCTGCGCCGCACCCCCCCCGAGCAGATCGTCGGCTTCCTGCGCACCGAGGCCCCGCAGACGATCGCGCTGGTGGTCGCCAACCTCTCACACCGCGCTGGCCGCCCAGGTGCTCGCCCGCCTGCCCGAGGACGTGCAGCCCGACATCGCGCTGCGCATCGCGCGCATGGGCGAGACCAGCCCCTCCGTGATCCAGCAGGTCGAAGAGGTGATCCGCCAGAAGCTCACCGCCGTCGTCGAGCAGGAGTACTCCGCCGCCGGGCGGCGCCAAGGCGCTCGCCGACATCCTCAACCACGCCGACCGCTCGACCGAGCGCGCCGTGCTCGACCACCTCGCCGCCACCGACCCCGAGCTCGCCGAGGAGGTCCGCCGGATGCTGTTCGTCTTCGAGGACATCGTCAACCTCGAAGACCGCGCGATCCAGCAGGTGCTGCGCGAGGCCAACCAGAAGGACCTCGTGCTCGCGCTGCGCGGGGTCGCCCGACGCCGTCAAGGAGAAGCTCCTGGCCAACATGTCCGAGCGCGGCGCCGCGATGCTCAAGGAGGAGATGGAGGTCCAGCAGCCCCAGCGCCGCCGCGACGTCGAGGCCGCCCAGGGCCGCATCGTCGCCGTCGTGCGCCGCCTCGAGGAGGCCGGCACGATCGTGCTCTCCACCGGCGACGGCGAGGGCGAAGAGGAAGCGGTGGTGTGATGGTGGCCGCGGACCGGGCCGCCGCAGCGCCCGATGCCCGATTCGGCCGCCCCCGAGCGCGTCCTCGCACGGCGTACGCCGCGGAGCCCACCGCCGCCGGCCCGGCCGGCGGGTTCTGATCCTCCTGGAGCAGCTCGAGCCCTCCGCGCCTCCGCCCCCGGGCACCGCCGCACGCATCCTCGCCGACGCCGCCGCCGAGGCCGAGCGCATCCGCGAGCTCGCCCGCGCCGAGGGCCACGCCGAGGGTCTCGCCCAGGGCCGCGAGGACGGCCTCGCCGAGGCCCGCTCCGCCGCGAGCGCCCTCACGCGAGGCGCTCGCCGAGGCGCTGGCACTGCGCGAGCAGCTCGCCGAGGAGACCGAGCGACGATGCCGTGGCGCTCGCGCTCGCGCTCGCCGCGAAGATCCTCGCCGGCACGCTCGAGGTGCAGCCCGAGCGCGTCCTCGACACCGTCCGCGGCGCGCTGCGGCGGGTCGACCGACCGCCGTCGGGTCACGGTGCTGCGTGGACCCCGCCGACCTGCAGGCCGTGTCAGCGCCGCGATCGCCGAGCTGCGAGGCCCAGGTCGGTGGCATCGAGCACTGCGACGTCCAGGCCGACCGCCGCGTCGGGCGCGGCGGCGCGATCGTGCGCACGCTCGAGAGCGAGGTCGACGCCACCGTCGACACCCAGCTGGAGCGCGCCCGCGAGGTCATCCAGGCCGAGCTCGGCGGCGGGGCGGAGCCCTCCCCATGAGCTCCGCCACCCACACCCAGCCGCCACCCCTCGCCCGCGCCCCGGCCCTTGCGATGAGCGGCGAGCTCCTCGACCGCGCCGCCGGCGCGCTCGCCGGCGCCGACCTCGCCCGCTGCCACGGGCGCGTGAGCAACCTGATCGGGCTGATCATCGAGGCAACCGGGCTGCAGGCCGAGGTCGGCGAGGTGTGCCTCGTTGGGCGCCGACCGTCACCGCGAGGCGGTGCCCGCCGAGGTCGTCGGCTTCCGCGAGGGCCGCACGCTGCTGATGCCCCTCGGCGAGCTGCAGGGCATCGGCCCCGGCACCAAGGTTCTTCCCACCGGCGCTCCCTTCCGCGTGCCCGTCGGCCCGCACCTGCTCGGGCGCGTCATCGACGGGCTCGGCGCCCCGCTCGACGGGCTCGGCGCGACGTGGCTCGGCAGCACGGGCCAGACGAGGGGCGCGGGCCTGCGCTCGACGATCGCCGCGCCCCCCTCCGCTCTGCGCCGGCCCCGGATCCGCGAGCGCGTCGCGCTCGGCGTGCGCGCGCTCGACTCGCTCGTCCCCTGCGGGCGCGGGCAGCGCCTCGGGATCTTCGCCGGCTCCGGCGTCGGCAAGTCCTCGCTGCTGGGGATGATCGCGCGCTCCACCTCTGCCACCGTCAACGTGATCGCGCTCGTCGGCGAGCGCGGCCGCGAGGTGCGCGAGTTCGTCGAGCGCGACCTCGGCGACGCGCTCGAGCGCTCGGTCGTCGTCGTCGCCACCTCCGACGAGCCGGCGCTCGTGCGCATCAAGGCCGCCTTCACCGCCACCACGATCGCCGAGCACTTCCGCGACCAGGGCCACCACGTGATGCTGATGATGGACTCCGTCACCCGCTTCGCCACCGCCCAGCGCGAGATCGGCCTCGCGATCGGCGAGCCGCCCGCCACGCGCGGCTACACCCCCTCCGTGTTCGCGCTGCTGCCGCGCCTGCTGGAGCGCGCCGGCACCAGCCCCGAGGGCTCCATCACCGGCCTCTACACGGTGCTCGTCGACGGCGACGACATGAACGAGCCGATCGCCGACGCCGTGCGCTCGATCCTCGACGGCCACGTGGTCCTCACCCGCTCGCTCGCCCACGCCGGGCACTACCCCGCGATCGACGTGCTGCAGAGCGTCTCGCGCCTCACCGGCGAGATCGTCGCGCCCGAGGTCGCCTGGCCGCCGGGCAGCGCCTGCGCGCGGCGCTCGCCGCGCTGCGCGAGAAGGAGGACCTGATCGCGATCGGCGCCTACCAGCCCGGCAGCGACCCGCTGCTCGACGCCGCGCTGGAGCACCGCTCGCGCGATCGAGGCCTTCCTGCGCCAGGCGGTCGACGAGCCCAGCGACCCCGCCGCCTCCGACGCGCAGCTGCTCGAGCTCGCCGCCTCGCTCGAGCGCTCGCTCGCGCAGCGCTCCGGCGAGGTGCTCGACGCCGAGGAGGTGCTCCCCGGCACCGGCGAGAGGCCGCGCGGCCGAGGGCAGCTCCCGGCGAGTCCCCGCCCTCGGACTCGAGCTCGGAGCCGTGCAGGTCCACCGGTCTCTCCGGGGCACCTCACGCAGGCGCTCTGCCCTCGCTCGGTGGCTCAGGCTGAGGTCCTGAGGTAGCGGTGCTGCAGGTCTGCGGCTACGCACCGCCACCGGGCGGTACTCCCGCGTCGCGGGGTTCTGCTCCAGCAGGCCCACCGCGCGCAGCGTCTTCACGTAGCGGTGGGTCGTCGAGGGCGACATCCCCAGCTGTCCGGCCAGGTCGATGATCGCCCGCCACGGCCGGTCCGGGCCGTAGGAGGCGAGGATCGCCAGACCCGCGCAGCAGCGACTGCGAGAGCTGCGGATCCTCGAGCGCGTCTTCCAGCGCGGCGCGCGTCGCCTTCTGCAGCGGCGAGGGCTGCCCCTCCGCCGTTCTTCGCCCCGGCTGCTCGTAGGCGTGGTCCAACGCAGCCAGCAGCAGGTTCGACACGGTGCCGTTGCGGTTGCGACCCGCGGCGCGCATCACCTGCTCCACCTGCAACGGGGAGAGGGTGATCGCTACCTCGTCCGATTTCTTCTTGCTCATGTCGTTCATCCCCAGGGCGTGTGTTGCGTGATCGCATCGGTCCATGCTGGACCGACCCTTTCGCGTGATCCTCCAGGTCCATGCCTATGTTGGATCACGGTCCTATGACTCTTTTACGAATCATTTGGGCTGTTTGGATCACGTTTCGTATCGAATAAATCCAACTGTCGGTCAGGCGGCTCCTCTCGGATTTCCCGGACAGTTGCGACGACTTGGCGCCCATCTGAGGCCTGTGGCGGATACACAAGAGCTTACATACGATTCCGTCAGTCGGATCCCGCACAGCACGAGCCCGACCGAGGCCCACGGGCTCACCGGCATAGCCCTCAAGAACCGCGCGCGCCCGTCCGATTACGCGGCCATGAGCACCGCTCCCTCGTTCCGCTTTCGCCTCGAGCGCGTCCGCGCCCTGCGCCAGCGCAAGGAGCGCCTCGCCCGCAGGAGCTCGCCCGTGCCCTCTCCCAGCGCGCGGGCAGCGAGGACCGCCTGCGACGCGTCGAGGAGCACCTCGAGCAGGTGCTCACCGACCAGCGCCTCGCGCCGGCGAGCGGCGGGCAGCGACCACCGTCAGCGCCGCCGAGCTGCTCGCACGCCAGGCGTTCGTCGAGCACGTCGAGGCGCAGCGCACGATGGGCATGCGCGAGCTCGAGCGCCACGAGGCCGACGTCGCCGACCGCGACACCCAGCTCGGCCAGCGCCGCGCGCGAGCGCGAGATCCTCGAGCGCCTCAAGGAGCGCCAGCGCGCCGAGCACGAGCGCGAGGCCGGCCGCCGCGAAGGCGAGCAGCTCGACGAGATCGCCCTCGAGCGCTTCCGCCGGAGCGCCGCATGAGCGCCGCCGCCCTGGCGTCGGCTGGAACCGATCGCCGCCGCCGCGCGCGACGGCGCCGCCGCGGCGAACGCAGCGGCAGCGCTGACCGGCGCCGCCGTCGCGGCGGCGAACGCGTCCAGCAGCTGCACGTCGCTCGCTCGCTGAGCTCGAACGCGGCCCGCGGGCCGGAGGCGAGCGGGGCTCCCCCTACCTTCGCCTCGGCCCTCGACGCCGCCCAGGCTGCGGGCAGCCACGGTCACCGCGTCCGCCTCCCGACCGCCACGCCCACGATCCCGCGTACTCTCCCTGCGGCGACAGCCGCCGCGGCACTACCCCTCCGCCCCCACACCTCCGCGAGCTACGCTCGCGCCGGCGAGGCCTCGCCTACGCGCCACTGATCGAACAGGCCGCCGCCCGCAACGGGCTCGACCCCGCAGCTCCTCTCCGGGCTGATCCAGCAGGAGTCCGGGTTCGACCCCTCCGCCCGCAGCAGCGCCGGCGCGCTCGGGCTCACCCAGCTGATGCCCTCCACCGCCGCCTCGCTCGGCGTCGCCGAACCGCTCGACCCCGCCCAGTCGATCGAAGGCGGCGCGCGCTACCTCTCCCAGTTGCTGCACCAGTTCGCCGGCAACACCGCCGACGCGCTCGCCGCCTACAACGCCGGTCCCGGCGCCGTCCAGCAGTACGGCGGCGTCCCCCCTACCCCGAAACCCAGCAGTACGTCACCAAAGTGCTCGGCTACGCCGCCGCCTACAGCCAGAGCGGGCAGCGGGTGGGCTCACCCTCACCACCACTGTACCGGCGCCACCGCCGTCGCACTGGCCGCCGTCGCCACCCCGGAGGGGTCGCATGACCACGCCCGCCGCCCAGCCCATCCCCACCGCTGCGGGTGGGCGGGAACCCGATCCCTCCACCCACCGGCGGCGCTCCACCGGGCGCCCCACCGGAAGGGCCGCCTTTCCAGAGCGCGCTCGAAACTGAATGGGCCCGGACCGCCACCGCGGAAGGCCAGCAGAGTCACTCGGAAAGCCCCTCCTCCGCGACCTGCGCGCAGCACGCCCGTCCACCGGGCGCGGAGCGCGGGCACCGAGGCATACGGCCCAGCTCCTGCTCAATCGCCTCGGGCACCACCGTCACCGCTGCCGGCGCCACCGGCAGCGCGCGCTCGACGCCTCCCGCCGCGCACAACCCCGCCGCCCCGCACACCTGCCGCTGACCACCCGGCCGCCAATACACCTGCCGCCACGACACCCGCCGCTGACCACCCCGCCGCCGACACACGCTGCCGCCAACCCGACCTGCGACCGTCATCGCCGGCGAGCCTGACGTGTCGGCCTGCGCACAACGCCGGCGACGGCGCTTCGGCCCTCCCGGCCGCGACAGAGCTGGAAGGGTCGCCCGCCGACGCCAGGGGCGGCAGGCCCGGTCCCCGGCGCCCACACGAGCGTGCTGCCGGCCGATGACTCGACGCCGATCGCCACGAGCGCTGCGCCCCCGCGCCTTCGACGGAGCCGCAGCCTCCGGGGTGGGTCACGGCGACCTCCACCACCCAAGGCAAGGCGTCCCCGCCAGCTCTCGAGCGGCTCCCGCCGCAGGCGCCGCTCTCGGTGCCACCGCACACACGCGAGGGCGCGCAACGCCGGGGCCGGCGCGGGCTGGAGCTCCCAGGCGGGCGCGCACCGACCCGCGGCAGCAGCCGGCGCTCCCGCTCGCGCCGGCGAGACGGGCGCTCACGACAAGCTGTAGGTTCCCGACGCCGCCCAGGCCTCCCCAGGCGCCGAGGCCGGCAGCGGTGGAGTGGCCACCGGTGGGGTGGGCGGGCTCGCCGAAGGCCTCCGACTCCGCGCAGGTCTTCGTCGCGCCGAGCGGCGGCCAGGCGGCGATCGGCCGGCAGGGGCCGCTGCTCGACTACGGCGTCGGCCTGCAGCAGGCGATCGAGACGCCTCCACGGCACGATCGAGCTCGCCGCCCGCCAGGGGCTCGCCCAGGCCCGCATCGCGCTCGCAGCCCGAAGGAGCTCGGGGAGATCCGCATCCACCTCACCCAGACCGCCCAGGGCCTCCTCGCCCGCGTCACCGCCGAGTCGCCCGCCGCCGCGCAGGCGCTCGCCGCTGCCCACGCCGAGCTGCGCCAGTCGCTCAGCTCGCTCGGCCTCAACCTCGCGCGCCTGGACGTCGGCCGCCACGGTCATTCCGCCGCCCAGGGCGGGGGCGCGGCGCCGGAGGCGGCGGCCGGGCGGCGCCGCCCGCGGTGAAGCGCTCCGCCGGCAGCGCCCGCCCCGGACCGGCCGCCGGGACCGCGCGCCCCCGCCGATTCCGAACCGCCGACTCCGCAGCCGAAGAGGACGCGCCAACCTGCGCCCACGCCCGCGCGCGGGACGCTCGTGGACGTGCTCGCCTGAGCCACCTGCGAGGACGGACACACCCGCACGCCAACCCTGACCGACCGCACGCACGCACCCCCAGCACGAGAGCGAGGCAACCCACCATGACCACAGTCACCCCGTCCCCACCACCGCGGCGCCCCGCCGCCACCGCCGCCCCGAGCGCCGCCGCAAGACCGGCTCCGCCACGAGCTCCACCACCGCGGAACCCGTCAACCCGAACGGCGAACTCGGCAAGAACGACTTCCTCAAACTGATGATCGCCCAGCTGCAGGCCCAGAACCCGCTGGAACCGAGCAACGGCACCGAATACATCAGCGAGCTCGCCCAGTTCTCCCAGCTCGAGCAGACCACCAACCTCGCCCAGGCCAGCTCCCAATCCGCCACCGCCCAGCGGGTCGCCCAGGCGGTCGCGCTGATCGGGCACACCGTCTCCTACACCGATCCCCCACCGGCGCCACTCAGAGCGGTGCGGTGCAGAGCGTCGAGATCACCCCCGAAGGCGCCACCCTCACGGTCGAAGGCACCCCCGGGATCGAACTCGCCGGCGTGACGGAGGTCTCGTGAGCGTCGAGCTCAACCCCGCGCTGCTCCCGCCTGGGGCCGCCGCTCGCCGAGCCGCCCGCGGCGGACCGGCTCGATCCACGGCGGGCGTCCTGCGGTTGAGAGCGGACCGCTCCGGGCCCGTCGTTCGCTGACGTCCTCAAGGAGGCGACCGACAGGACCAGCCCGCCGACGTCACCTCGGGGCCGGCCGCGGCGGGCGGAGCGGAACCGCTGCGCTTCTCCAAGCACGCGCTCGAGCGCGTGCAGCGACGTGGGATCCCGCTCGACCCCACCACCCTCGGCACGCCTGCAGGAGGGCGTTGGACGCGCGGCCGGCAAGGGCTCGCGCGACTCGATCGTGCTCGTCGACGGCACCGCGTTCGTGGTGTCCGTCAGCAACCGCACCGTCGTCACGGCGGTCAGCCCCGAACACATGCGCGAGCACGTGTTCACCAACATCGACAGCGCCGTCATCGCTTGAGGCGCCGACCCAAGCTTTCACCCAACCACGACACGACCACGACTACGACCAGACCCAACCACGGCCGGACCTCTTCGAGGAGGCCGCGAAAGGAAGTGACGCAACCATGATGAGTCGGAATGTACGCCGCGATCAGCGGCCTCGACGCCAACGAGACGATGCTCAACGTGACCGCCAACAACCTGGCGAACGTCAACACGATCGGCTACAAGTCCTCGCGTGTGACCTTCGCCGACTCGCTGGCGCAGATCTCGCACGGAGCCTCCGGCGCCCACCACCAGCAACGGCGGCACCAACCCGCTGCAGGTGGGGCTCGGCGTAACGGTCGCCTCGACCGACAACGAAATGTCCGAGGGCTCCTTCCAGTCCACCAACAACCCCCTGGACGTCGCCATCCAGGGCGAAGGGTTCCTGCGCGTCGGCAGCGGCACGCCGCCGGCGGAACCACCCTACACGGCCAAACTGCCGGCCGGCCTCCAGTACACCCGCGAGGGCGACCTCACGACCAACACGAAGGGCTTCCTCACCACGCAGGCCGGAAACTACGTGATCGGCCGCGAAGCGGTTGCGTCGGGGAAAGGCAGCCGAAACCACCTACGCACCCGGAGCCAGCCGACACCTACATCGTGATCCCCCCGGGCTCCGCCAACGTGTCGATCGGCGAGGACGGGGCGGTCAGCTACACCGACGAGAACCCCAAATCGCCGACCTTCGAACAGCAGGTCACCGCGGGCTACCTCTCGCTGGCGCAGTTCCCCAACCAGGACGGCCTGGAGCGCCTCGGCGGCTCGCTTTGGGGCCAGACCGCCAACTCGGGCGCGCCGATCGTCGGCACCCCCGACACCGGCGCCTTCGGCCAGACGGTCGCCGGGGAGCTCGAGATGTCGAATGTCGACCTCGCCACCGAGATGACCAACATGATCACCGCCGAGCGCGGCTACCAGGCCAACTCGAAGGTGATCACCACCGCCGACGAAATGCTCCAGACGGTGGTGACTATGGTCCAGTAGCAGTCAGGGACGACACGAGGCGCCCGGGGGCGCGGCCGCGACGGCGTGCCGCGCCCGCTGGGCGACACACTCCCACCGAGAGAAGGTTCCCATGATCACCCTCCACAGGCTCGGACACACCGACGAGCCATTCCAACTGAACCCCGATCTGATCGTCACCATCGAGTCCACGCCCGACACCGTCGTGACGCTCGCCACCACCGCCAAGGTCGTGGTGGCCGAGAGCCCCGACGAGGTCGCCGCCGCGGTGCGCGCCTGGCGCGTGGACGTCCTCTCCGAGGCGATGCGCAACCGCCGCCCCGAGCACGAGCCCACCCCCCGCCCGCGTGGGCGGCACGAGTCCGCGCCACTGTTCGCAGTCGACGACACACCCCCGGAGTAGCGGCCGCGCGGCTCCTTGAAGGCGGTGCGCGGCGGAAGGCGGACACGGCAAAAGGCGGCTACGACGGGCCCCGCAACGGCGGGACCGTTGGGGGCGCCGGCCCCACAGACAAAGGTCGGCGCCCACACTCGGCGAGTCCGAGGACGTGTGCGAGAGGGGCAACACGCTGTCGGTCTCTCATTTACGAGCGCCAAGACATAGAAAGAGGGCGCTCGCAAGCTTGTTGGTCTGTGATCCCGGACGCGTCGGCTCCTCAGCTCCTCCGGGGTTTCTTCTGCTTCGACCTGGCGCCGTGCCCCTTGACCTTCGGGCACCCGGTGACCTTGATCGTCGTGGTCTGGTGGATCGTGGCGCCGTTCTGCGCGAGGAATTCCGTCGGCATCGCGAGCTTGCCCTTGCAGAGGCCGTGGGGTGCGGCGAGGGCGGAGGTCGGCCCCTCGGGCAGCGTCAGTTCGAAGCTGCCGACGGGCACGTCGGGGACGGTCTTGAACGTCGAGCTCGTAATGCCCTTCCTGCTGATGAACGTCGTGCCGACGAGATCGACGGTGATCCCGTAGCCCTGCAGGACGATGACCAGGCTCGGGAACGCTTCGCCGCCATGGGAGACGAAGTACGCGGGGCCCACGAGCGGGACGGGCAGGATCGGCGTGATCGCCTTGGCGTGCCCCACAACGGAAGCCGCGGGGCAGTTGGCAGGGTTCGCTTCGAACGTCGCGGCCGGGCACGCCTTCTGCAGCGTCTTTAGCCGGGAGGGGAGCTTCTTGGGTAGTTCGACTTTGACCTTGGCGATGTTGGCCTCGGTGCCCTGAGGGGTGTTGGGGTAGGTCAGCTTCACGGCAAGGCTTGCGCCGGCTGCCCGGGAGGTGTGGCCGGAGGTCGAGACCTTGAAACTTGGTTTGAAGGCGAGGCTCGTACAATCGGCGACCTGCGCGCGATGGATGACGGTCACGGGATCGGCGTCGGCGGGGTTGGTCGGGTCGGCGCCCCCGCCGGTGATGGTCGCGGAGAAGGACAGCTGGTCGCAGTCCGTCGGGTTGATCGTGAAGTTGGGGCGGTTGACGTAGACGCGGATGTCGCGGACGTGGACGACGATCCCGCGGATGATGTGGGGGATCGGTTCAGAGGCGGCGGCATCGACTTCGACCTGTGCGGTGGTGGGGTTGATCCGGAGCGCGAAGCGGATCACGACGGTGCCGAGGTCGAACGGGCCGACGGTGGCGGAGGTGATCGAGACGATCGAGAGCGGCGCGCCGTGGTAAGGCCCGGCGAGGTAGAGCTTGCCGGGTGTCTGTGCGAGGACGCCGCCGACGCCGGCACCAACGAGGGTGTGTCCGATTTCGCTGGCTGTGGGGCAAGAGGGTTCGGCGGTCTCCTGCGCACCGGTGAGGGTGCGGGCGGCTTCGATGTCGGCTTCGGGGCAGAACGGGATGCCGGTCAGGTTCCCGGTGAGCCCCGGTGGCAAGACGCTCGAGAACCTGGTGATCTCCTGTTCGCCGTCGCCCCGGGTGATCCTCAGATAGAACGGGGAGTAGGAGCCGGCATCGTTGTCGAGCGTCCCGGCGATCACCTGGGGGTTGAAAGGCGGGACGCCGCCGGTGGGGCATTCGCCGCCGCCAACGCCCTGCGTGATGTTGAACGGGAGGCTGAGGCCGGTCAGGAGCCGTTCGGGCTCCGACCACGACGTGAATTCGCCCCGCGCGCCGTAGGCACCGCATGCGGGCGGGGTCACGAGCGGCGCAGCCTCGCCGGGCCGGAAGCTGAATGTAGCTTTGTCGAACGGGAGCTGCGGGTTGTTTTCGAAACTGGTCGTGAGCTGCCCGGTGACAGGGTTGGGGGTGACCTTCCCGGCAAGCTTCACGATCAGCCCACGATCTGGGATCCGCGCGACGACGTAGATCGCGAGCAGCGACCCCGAGGGGTTTTCCGGTTCCTTGAAGGGATTGTCGTAGGGCGTCGCAAGGTAGAGCGACCCGGTCAGTTCTTCCTTGAGGACGGGAGTGTGAATCGTGACGGTGCCGAGGCTCGAGTTCGTTCGGGCAACCTTCGCCCGCGGGTGTTACAAGCGCTTCCGCCGCGTACTCCGCGGGTGTGCACGCGCCGAGCCCTTCGCCGGCGGAGGGGTTGACCGTCATCCCTTCGGGGAGCGTAACCGTGATGTTCTTCAGGTGCGACGTCGCCAAAGCGGTGGCGTTTTCGTAGGACTGCGGAAGCGTGACGCCAACGTCCAGACCGGTCGGGGTTTCCGCCGCCGTGCTCGTCGCCTGGGCGGAGAGGCTGGGGTTGAATTCGAGCCGTTCGCAGCCCGTCATCGGGCCGACGTTCGCTTCGGCGGATGGTTCGCTCGTTGCCTTTTCGGCCAGTTCTCCAGGTTCCAGAGGGTTCTGCCACGTGTCGACCTTGATCGTCGAGGTCAGGGGTGAGTTCGTGCACCGCGTGGGGTTGGAGAGGAACGGTTTGGCGGGTTCAGCGTCGGCGAGACCTTCGCCGACCGGTTCCCCGCTGGGGCCGACGCAGCTACCGTATTCGCACTGCGTACCGCGCAGCAGGTCGTGGTTCGAGTCGGCAGGGACCCCCCATACGGTCAGCTTGGCGGACTCGACTTCCAAGGTCCCCGAGTTGAGATTCGGGGAGGTCGCCTGCAACCCATAGGTACCGGGACGAACCGTAATTATGATGTTGCTCGATATCACGGCGGTCTTGAAGCCGAGCCTCGTCACCTCGCCTCCCAATGGCTGCATGTTGTAGACGGGGCTGACGACAATGTCGGAGTGACCGAGCGCCGGGCCGCCTACCATAACGGTAATCGTGCCGACCTGCGAAGCGAGCGGGCAGTCATTGAAATGCGAGATAGGAGACGTTTCGTTCAGCTGGGTCGCGCTGCACGTCGGGGTCGCGGCGGGATCACCGCCGAAACCAACGGGCAAATCGACCACCACGTCCTTCGCCTGGCCCTCGGTGCTCCCACCGGCGCTGAGGGGGCCGTCGGCATTGAAGTAGAAGCTCGTCGTCATGTCGGCGTGCGCACCAGCCTGAGTGCTGGACAGCGTCGTCGAGAAAGAGCCCGGGGCAACTCCGAAGCCGGGGAAGGCCGGCGAGACCACGAGCGGGGTGCCGATGGACGCTTCCGGGACACCGCCGCCAGAGACTGTGACCACGTTGGTTTCCCCGGAAGATGCTTCGGGTGAGACATCGACAGGGACATCGAGCGTGAACGTGTCTCCTGCGGCCACAGCGCCTTTATATGTGCACGTCAGTTCTTCGCATTTCAGCGAGGCGCCCGAGAGCAGATTGTTGCTTTCCGAGATGATGCCACCCGGGGCGAGGGACAGCCCGGCAGGCAGCTTGTCGGCAATCGTCACAGGTACAACCCCGTTGCTCGGCGCGTCACCCGTGTTCGTGACGAGCACTTCGAAGGAGTTCTGACCTCCCGGAGCGAAGTTCGTCGGATTGGAGACTGCGGACACCGTCCACGCCGGGTTATCGGGAAAAGCCAACGCTCCAGTTGGAGCAAACCCCGTGAACGCCAAGCAGCAGCAGATTGCCAGAGCAGCAAGATCAACCTGGCCACGTCGACACGCGCTCACTGGGAATCTCCATGATCGCGCCTGACGACTCGACGCACGAGCTTCTTAGCCTTGCTAGCCTTGGGACGCGCGAGCTTCTTAGCCTTGCGCTTCTTCTTCACGCACGCTTCCTTCCTGCGCACCTTTCCCTTCGCGCACTTTTTCGTGACAGGGACCAGCACAGGATTCCCGGGGCCGACGAACGAACTCATCGCCGGCGTCGGATCGTTCGGAGCTAGAGGCTGGCTCAGGCATGTATCTCCCAAGCAGGCCGCGGATTCCACCGGGGCAAGAAAGCCGCCATCTACGCGGGCGTCGTAGATGTCGTTCGACGTGTCGGTGTCTTGCGGCACGAGCTGGGCGTGCGTCATGAAGAACACGTTACTGCCATCGGAACTCGCGCCGATCAGCTCGGATTCGCTACTGTTGCCCTGGGAGATCAAAAATGTGCAACTAAGGTTTTCCGTACACGAGCCAGTTCCGTCAGCCTCCCACTCATACACGTTCGCGAGGCCTTCACCCACCACTTGGGGGGTCAGAGCCGCCGTACTATCGAAGAACACCTTGCTGCCATCCGTCGATATTACTATGCGTTCCGGACTTTCATTCTCAGTTGCAAAATCACCCAAAAATCCCGGAGTCCCCTTCGAGGTTCCCTCGAAGGCATTCCCGATAGGCGCATCACCTGAACCACACGAGACGCATATCACCCTCCCGTCAGCGTGATCGTAGCGGTAGATCTCGTTATGCCCAGCGCCACGCAGTTCGGGTTCCTCGACTTCACCGTGAATTCCGTTGACATTGGTGCTTACGAACACGAAGAATTCACCATCTGGTGTGGAATGCGGCGCTTCGTCCCCGCCACCACCCCCTTCGAGTGAGCCCTCCCCGGGGCCGACCATCGACGCGATTAGCTGCGGCGGGCCGGCACCATCTTCGTAGCGGTAAAGCCTCGACAATTCGTTCGTATAAAAGTAGATCACCGAGCCGTCTTCGGAAGGAAACACCGACGTCGCTTGTTCCGGTTCGTTATTACTATCTTCATCGGCCGTGTTGCTAATTAGCTTCAGCGCTTCAGATTCAGTGTCGTACTCGTACAAGTGAGCATGTCCTTTTGCGGCATCCTGGGTCAGTGCCCTGTCGGTGATGAAGAAGACCTTCGAGCCGTTCGCTGTCGCGGCCTGGTAGAAAACCGGCATTTCTTCTTCTTCAACCGACAGGTGGACTTCATTCGAAGCCGGCACGGACACTTCAACGGTCCGACTCACTTCTTGGCCGCCGACAGTCTCGTTGATACTCATGTAAAGACGCGGCGCGTGTTTTTCTCCAATCGCCGCATCTCGCTCGTAACACCCTTCCTGGCTCCCGCCGCTTCCGTTAGTAACGTCAGGGACGGTGAAGAAGATCTTCGACCCGTTGGCAGACACGGCATTTTGCGCGTACCTCGCCCCGAAGACACCATCCGGGCTTTCCGCGTATCCGGCACCGAGCACCGCGCCGCACTTCCCAAGCAGGTTGCCGTCGCTGTCTACGTTCACGAGGCGCAGCTGCCCACTGACCCACTCGTACAGGTCATACGCTTCTTCGTCCGTGCCCGTCGGCTCTTTGGGCAGTAGCGTGTGGTCGGTCGAAGCAAAGACCACATGGCTGAAGTCCGCCGACGCACCAAACAGCCGATCGTGAAAGGAGGCGCCGTGCTTTTCCTGGTCTTCGCGCGGCGTTTCTGCGATCTTGGCGAACGGCCCGCCAGGAGCGCCGACCCAATACGTCAGGTCAGACGACGACGGGTAAGCCGTTTCTGACCTGACGCCGACCTCCGTGAGGTCGGGGCTGAAGATCTCATTTTCGTAGACGGTCGAGCCGACATCCTTGGGCTTGACCGATTCGATCTGCCAACCAGAAGCCGTACGCGAGAACACCGAAAAGCTGCCGCCCAGCTGAGGCCTCGGCCCGAAGGTCACCTGGGTTTCGAGCGCAAGCCTTTCGCCGTCGACGGCGGCAATGGCCGCCGTGTTGCCATTGCCCATATCCTGAACGGCACTGCTCTTGTCAGCCGGGGTCACCAACTCATAGGCGCGGCAATCAGGTAGGGTCGCGGAGGGACCAGTGCGAGCTGCTTCGTTTAGGCACGTGCCGGTGGCCTGGGTGGTGTCTGCAAGCATCGCCATATATCCAAACACCAGCCCAATCAGTACTCCGAACCAAATACGTTCGGTCAAGCGGAGTCCTACAATCATCTTATCCCCTCTCGACTGGCACAACTCCAAGCAAGGTGGAGCCGGCACAACACCGGCTCCACCAGCTACTTACCCAATATACATATGAATCTATCTAATGATCTAATGATATCTGACTAATAACCCCAAAAAGGTCCTCACTGTTAAGATGCTTATACTGCCTATTACTTCTCCAGATTTTTCTTTTTAAGCGAACAAGTGGCTTTAGGTGCACCTGTTACAAAATCTAATAATACTAACCATACTTTCTGGGTGCTACTGCCATGGGCCAGACTAAAATCACGGATGGGAATGGTGTACGGATTTTCGCTGTTTGGAACTGTGCATTCGTCTGCTTCTTTCATGCCCAGAACCTTGCAGGCCACAGTCCAACCAGCTCCTTCTTTTGCGCCTGATTCTGTAACTTCCGCTTTTATTTTATTTCTTTCCTTTTCTGCCGTGCCTTCTTCACCGAGTACTCCTTGCCACGGCAGATTTCTAGGTTTGGCAGGTTCGATAATTTCTTCACATCCTTTACCCGCCGAGCATTTAATTTCGTTGATTTTTTCTGTTCTAGAGAACGCACCTGGACCGACCGATCCTACAGCTTCGCCGGTGCAACTGACTTCAACAGTACCCTCAACGGGTACTTTGGTGTCCTTCAGTACAACTGTCCCAAATCCTCTAGCGGCTTCTGTGCCTTTGACTTCTTCCCAGGCATAGTGTCCTGTGCTAGAGAGCGTGTTGCATTCCGGGTCTGAATATTTTGTCGGATTCGTTGGTTTTTCTGTTGCGCAAGTTTCCCAACGGGGGAGTTCTGCCGACGCGGTCCCCGCCGCAACCATGCTCATCACGAACACGGCCACTAGGCAAAGGCCCGCGGTCCTGAGTAACTTCATGGGTAACTTCATGGTGTGAATCTTCTCCTTGACTTAGAATCATTATGGATGTCGTAGATCGGTTGGCTGGTGGATCTTGGGGGCCGGCTTAGATGCGTCCTCTTGTCGGGACGCTCCAGTCCCGGCTCTCTATGATCGCCTTCGCAGTCCTCCTTGAGGAGCCATCGAGCGCAATGCGCATGTGCGATCGAAAGCTCAAAATATTGGACTGTCCGAACAGCCTAGCAAGCGGGCGAAGGGTCTGTCAAGGGATGTCTCCTTTTCTAAAGCCGACCTAAAATCGCTGCCGGCCTGTCTCCGACCGAGTTGCCGGTGCCCTTCCCGGCTTTCCCCGGAGTCCGCCGCCCTGCGCCGCGGCACGGGGCGCTTTCGAGCCAGGGGAGGGCCGCTGCCTTGGACACCAGGGAGCCGAGACGAATCGGCTCACGGACTGCCCAGTAGGCTCCGCCCGAGCTGCGGGTTCTCCGCAAAGAACCTGCATCTCGGTACTTTGCAGCCATGCTGACTGGACCCCTCTGGCCTCACCGGCGAGGTCCGCCGGCGCCCTGGGTGCGCCCTTTGGACCGCAGACACCGCGGTGCGCTCCTCCGCCCCACCCGCGAGTCCCCGCGGCACCTATCACAGCCATGGGCCCCTGTCAAGCGATTTCTGGCGGCGCGCATTTGGCTGGATAGCCAAACATAAATGTTTGGTAAAGATTCTAAAGCCCCGCTAAAGATCGGGGCCTCGGACGCTGGGTAGGAGGCCCAGCGCGCACGCACCCGGGCAGGCGTACGCACACACGCGGACGATCCCCCCTGCCCAACCCCTGCCGGCCCCCCGCCCGGCATCCGACGGATTTCGCCCGGGAACGCTGAAGGTTTGCGGCCCGCGGCCGATCTACGGGGGCAATGAAGGCCGCTACAGCTATCGGGATCGGGGTTGCGTTCGGTGCCCTGCTGCTCTCCTCCATGATGGACGGCACCTCTCCGGCGTCGTTCATCAACATCCCTGCGCTGCTGATCATCCTCGGCGGCACCTTCGGGGTCACGCTTGCGAGCGTGGGGATGCAGTCGATGAAGCGCATCCCCTCTCTGTACAAGCTGACCTTCTCGGCCGAACCGCCCGACCTGCGCGCGCGGCTGGAGCTGCTCGTGTCGCTCGCCGACCAGGCCCGGCGCGACGGGCTGCTGGCGCTCGACGCACAGCTCGGGGAGGTCGAGGACCCCTTCACCCGCAACGCTTTGCAGCTGGTCGTCGACGGCACCGACCCCGAGATGGTCCACACGATCATGGAGGCCGAGGTCGACGGCATGGCCGCCCGGCACTCGGCCGGGGCTGCGCCGTTTGAGAAGGCCGGCGGGTTCGCGCCCACGATGGGCATCATCGGCACCGTGCTCGGGCTCGTGCACGTGCTCCAGAACCTCGCCGCCCCCTCCACGCTCGGGCCCTCGATCTCGGCCGCGTTCCTCGCGACGTTGATGGGGGTCGGCGCGGCCAACGTGATCTTCCTGCCGATCGCCAACCGCCTCAAGGCGATCTCCGGCGAAGAGGTCGAGCTGCGGATGATGACGCTCGAGGGCATCCTCTCGCTGCAGGCCGGGGACAACCCGCGCCTGGTCGCGGAAAAGCTCGCGTCCTACCTGCCGCCCGCCGAGCGCGACACGGAGGAGGGCGCGGGCTCCTCCTCGCCGAGCGAGAGCCTGCAGGCCGAGGCGGCCTAACCATGGCTCGCGGGCACTCTCGCCGCCGCGGGCACGGCGTCGAGCACGACAACGACGAGCGCTGGCTGCTCACCTACGCGGACATGATCACGCTGCTGATGGCGCTCTTCATGGTCCTCTTCTCGATCTCCTCGGTCAACATCTCCAAGTTCCACACCCTCCAGCTCGCGCTCAAGGCCGCCTTCTCCGGGGACATCCTGCCGGGCGGCAAGTCGATCGAGCAGCCCGGCGCGTCCGCCAACTCCAGCCGCGCCCCCACCACGATCGACACGCCCGCGATCGTGCGGCTCACCCCCTCCGTCACCTCCGAACTCGAACACGTCTCCGGCGGGTCCTCGGGCAGTACCCAGGCGCAGTCGAGCGCGCAGTCCGCGGCCGCGGCCGCCGCCGCCAGCGCCTCGAGCGTGCAGGTCTCCGCCGCCCAGCAGGAGCAGGCGAGCTTCGAAGCGCTCGCCCGGGAGCTCAACGCCTACGCCGCCCGGCACGGGTTCGCAAAGTCCGTCCACGTCGCGGTCGAAGCGCGCGGCCTGACGATCCGCGTGCTCACCGACTCCCTCCTCTTCAGCTCCGGCTCGGCCACCCTGGAGCGCCAGGGCGATCCGCTGCTCACCGAGATCGCGGCGCTCCTGAACGTCGACCACGTCCACCCCATCGCCGTCGAAGGCAACACCGACAACGTGCCCATCACCGGCGGCGCCTTCCCGAGCAACTGGGAGCTCTCTACCGCCCGCGCAAGCACCGTCGTGCGCTTCCTGATCGGCCGCGGTGTGGACCCCCAGCGCCTCTCCGCCACCGGCTACGCCGAACAGCACCCGATCGCCACCAACTCCACTGCGGCCGGCCGCGCGCTCAACCGGCGTGTCGAGATCGTCCTGCAGCGCCTCTACTGATCCCGCGTCCCCGGCCGATACATACGACCAGGCCCTCCGTCCGACCCAGACTCTTAGACCGCACCCCCCACCACCCCACACCTTTAGGCCGCGCCCGCCCCGACCCGCACCCGACACCCCACGACCACATGTCCAAAAAGAAGCTCCTGATCCCCCTCGTGCTGCTGCTCGTACTCGGCGTCGGCTACTCCATGAGCAAGCCGAAGAAGACCGTCAAGCAGAAGGTCCCCGGCACGATCTACCTGATGCCCCAAACCTTCCTGGTGAACCTCGCCGAAGGCCACTACGCCAAGCTCTCGGTCGCGCTCGAGCTCGCGCCCGGACAGTCCGACGGGGCCTCCGCCGCCGGCTCCTCGAGCTCGGGGGAAGGCGCCGGCACGCTGCCCGAGGAACCGCCTGGTCCGCGAAATCGTCACCGACACCCTCACCGGCCTCTCCGGCAGCACGCTCACCTCCAGCCAGGGCCGCGCCTCGGTCAAGCACCGCATCCTGCAGTCCATCGACCGGCAGACCGACGTCAAGGTCGCGGGCGTCCTGATCCCCGAACTGACGGTCCAGTAGGAGCGGGCGGCCATGAGCGAAGCAGTCTCCTACGAGCAGCTCGACCAGCCCCCCGCCCCCGCCGGGACAGCGCCGGCGCCCGGAGCGGACGCCGACCTGCGCCGCCTCTCCGAGGTCCCGATGGAGCTCTCCGTGGAGATCGGCCGCACCCGCATGACCGTCGGCGAGACGTTGCAGCTCCGCGCCGGCTCGATCGTCACGCTCGAGCGGCTCGCCGGCGAACCAGTCGACCTGCTCGTCAACGGCACCCCGCTCGCCCGCGGTGAGGTCGTGATCGTCGACGAAGAGTTCGGCCTGCGCGTCACCGAGATCCTCGAGGACGACCCCGCCGCCATGCTCGGTAACCCGGACGGTGTGGGTGAGGGTGGGAGCCAGATCGATGCCGGCGACCCCGCGCCCGACCTCGAGCCGCTCCGGGCTGGTGGGGACCCGGTCAACGCCGACCCCGCCGTCCAGGAGTGACCGTGAGGCCACGATGAGCGAGGCCGAGCAGCCCCACCCCCTCGACGAGACCCCGCCCGGCGACGCACGCGACCCTGCCCGCGCCGAGGTGGGTCCCGACGCGCAAGACGCCCCCCCGGCGGAGCGTCCCGTGGACCCGGCCGACGCCGCAGAGTCACCGGACCTCAGGGGTGCGGAGCCATCGGACGCCGACCGACCCGACCCTCCGCACGCGCAGGAGCCCTCGGACGCGGCGAGCGACTCGCCCACCTCCCCCGACCCGCCCGCACCCGAGGAGCCCGCCGACCCGCCGGCCGGCGGCCGTGCTGGGGGGAGCGGACACCAGATCCGCACCCTGGACTTCTCCCAACCGACCAAGTTCACTGCGGAGCTGCGCCGGCGCGTCCTGCGCGTGCTCGGCTCCTTCTGCGAAGCCTTCGCGCTGCGCCTCTCCGCCGAGCTGCGCGCCCCCGTGGAGCTCTCTGTCGCGGACTCCCACCAGCTCACCTGGGCGGCCGCCAAGGCGCAGCTGTCGGCCAACACGATCGCCGTGGCGCTCCAAGCGCAGCCGATCGACGCGCGGATGCTGCTCTGCGTCGAGCCCCCGCTCGTCCTGCAGGCGCTCGAATGCCTGCTCGGCGGCAACCCCTCCCACGCCGCCTCCGAACGGCGCTTCAGCGAAGTCGACTGGGCGCTCACCCACCGTCTGCTGGACTCGGCGATCACCCTCCTCGACCCCGCGTGGCGCGACCTCGCCGGCCTGCAGCTGAGCCTCGGCGAGGTCGACCTCGAGGGCGACGCCGGCGTCGTCGTTCCACTCGGGGAACCCACCTTCGCGCTCACCCTCGAGAGCCGCATCGACTCCCTCCCCTCCTCCATGACGCTGCTGATCCCCTGGTCAGCGATCGGGCCCGTCGCGGAGGAGATCCTCGGTGACGGGGCGCGGGGCTCCGATTCCGCGACACCGACTCCCGCGAGGCGCGCGCGATGCGCCGCGGGCTCGCCGGCGCCCACGTGTGCCTGCGCGCCGAGGTCGGCTCTCTGGAGATGCCCGTCGAGCGGATGCTCGCGCTCACCCCCGGCACGCTGCTCGCGCTGCAGGACCGCGCCGAGGAGGGCGTGCGGCTGTTCGCCGAGGGCGTCCCGCTCGGCCGCTGCCGGCCCGGTCTGCGTGGCGCGCGGCGCGCGGTCAAGCTGACCGAGGCCGTCGGGTTGGGCGGGCCGCCGATCAAACCGGTGCAGCCGCTGCTCGCTCCGGCGCCGGCCGGCACGCCGCACCCCGATCGCGTTCGTCGCCGAGCAGGCCATACCCACGCGCGAGAGCCTTGCGCGGATGCTGGACGTCTCGGTGCGCGTGTGGGCCGAGCTGGGGCGCACCACGTTGGCGTTGGGCCAGGCCCTGGAGCTGCCGCCGGGCGCCGTCGTCGAACTCGACCAGGGCGCCGACTCCCCGATCGAGCTGTTCGTCAACGGCACGCGCTTCGCCCACGGCACCCTCCAGGTGGGCGCCGACGGCGAGTGGGCTGTGCAGATCGACGCGCTGGTCTGAGCCGACGCACTGGTCTGAGCGTCTGAGCCGACGCGTTGGTCTGAGCCAACGCGGGCAGTCCTCAAGCCAGTCGAACGGGCGCCGATAACCAGGGCGACTCTTCCTCGGAGTCGTCCCTCGATGACTAGGTTTACAACGCCTTCGCGCGCGGCCCCACGGGCCGCCCTTCCCGCGCTCGGCATGGCCCTCGGCCTTGCCGTGCTTGCTCACGCCTGCCCGGCGCAGGCCTTCACGCCCAGCCTCGAAGCGCGGCGGGGAAGCGGCGCCACTCGACCTCTCGCCCTCCACGGCAGCTCGCACACGAGCTCCGGGGGCGCGAGCATCGTGCGCACGATCGTCGGCCTGCTGATCGTGATCGCCGTGATCTGGGGGCTCACGTGGATCCTCAAGCAGGTCAAGACCGGGCGCGAGACGCGCTCCGCCGGCTCCGGGCTGACGAGCCTCGCCACGCTGGCGCTCGGCTCCGGGCGCACCCTGCACCTTGTGCGCGCCGGGCGCGACTACCTGCTCGTGGGCTCCGCCGAGCACGGCGTCGCCCCGATCCACCGCTACACCGAGGAGCAGGCGCGCGACGCCGGCCTGCTCGACCTGCCCGAGCCCACCACGAGCCCGGCGACGACGACTGGGGCGCGGCGCGAGCTACCGTGCCGACCTGCAGATCCCCGGCCAGGCGCGCGCCCCGGCGCTTCCGCGCGTAGTGCTCGGACGCGCTCGACCGCCTGCGCGAATGGACGGTGCGCCAGTGAACCTCAACTCCTCCAACGCCGTGCAGATCCTGCTGCTCGCTCGGCGGGCTCACGCTGGTCCCCGCGGTGCTGTTCACCGTCACCGGCTTCTCCCGCATCCTGATCGTGCTCGGCTTCATCCGCACCGCCGTGGGCACCAACAACGCGCCCCCCAACCAGGTGCTCGTCGGCATCGCGCTGTTCCTGACGATCTTCGTGATGGCGCCGACGATCAGCGCGATCAAGCGCGACGCGATCGAACCGCTCAACGCCCACCACATCTCCACGACCACCGCGATCGAGCGCGCGGAGCAGCCGCTGCGCGAATTCATGTTCCACCAGACCCGCGTGCAGGACATCTCCCTGTTCGTGACCCTCGCCCACGCCAAGACCCCCCACACGCGCGCCGAAGTGCCGACCGAGGTGCTGATCCCCGCGTTCATCGTCTCCGAGCTCAAGACCGCGTTTCAGATCGGCTTCTTGATCTTCCTGCCGTTCCTGATCATCGACCTGATCGTCTCCTCGACGCTGATGAGCATGGGGATGATCATGCTGCCCCCGACGTTCATCTCCCTGCCCTTCAAGATCCTGCTGTTCGTGCTCGTCGACGGCTGGGACCTCGTGATCAAGGCGCTCGTCCAGAGCTTTCACTAAGAGCAGCCATGGACCAGGACACCGTCATCAACCTCGCCTCGCAGGCGATGAGCCTCGCCTTCAAGGTCGCCGGACCGCTGCTGCTCGGCGCGATGGTCGTCGGCCTGCTCGTCTCGATCTTCCAGGCGGTCACTCAGATCCAGGAGCAGAGCCTCACGCTGATCCCGAAGATCGCCGCGATCGCGGTGATCTCGGTGCTGCTCGGCCCGTGGATGCTCGACCAGCTGGTCGCCTACACGACCAACCTCTACACCTCGATCCCCTCGCTGGTCGGCTGAGCTGATGAGCGCGTTGGATCACGATCCTCAGTGAGCTCGCGGGCAACGAGCTCGCCGGCTTCATCCTCGTGCTCGCGCGGGTCAGCCCGCTGTTCCTGCTCGCCCCGCCGTTCTCCTCGCCGATGGTGCCCCCGCGCGTGCGCGGGATCGATCGCGGTCGGGCATCTCGATCGGCCTCGCGCCGATCGCGCTGCACGGGCAGCACATCCCCACCGACCCGCTCACGCTCGCCGGGCTGGTCGTCGAGGGGATGCTCGTCGGCCTCGGCTTCGCCTTCTCCTTCGCCGTGCTGTTCGCCGCCGTCGAATCGGCCGGCTCGCTCGCCGACCTCGGCGCCGGCTTCTCCTACGGCAACCTGATCAACCCCATCAGCGGCGAGGAAAGCGGGCCGCTCACCCACGTCTACTCGCTCGTGGGTATCGGCGTCTTCCTCGTGATCGGCGGCGAAGCGTGGGTGCTGCGCGGCCTCGCCCGCACCTTCCAGCTCGTCCCGCTCACCTCCGCCCCCCGCATCACCACGCTCGTCGGGCGGCGCCGAGCAGGTCTTCTCGACCGTGTTCACCTCCGCCCTGGAGATCGCCGCGCCGGTGCTGATCGCGCTGCTGATCACCGACGTCGCCTTCGGCGTCGTCTCGCGCGTCGTGCCCCAGCTCAACGTGTTCGCCGTCGGCTTCCCCGCGAAGGTCGCCGTCGCGCTGCTGCTCGTCGGCGCCTCGCTGCCGTTCGTCGCCGGCTGGATCGCCAGACCAGATGTCCACCTCCGTCGGCGCCGCGCTCGGCGCCCTGCACGTCGCATGAGGGGAGGCGAGGACTGACATGGCACAAGAGGACCGCACCGAGAAGGCCACACCCAAGCACCGCGAGCGCGCGCGCAAGAAGGGCCAGATCGCGCGCTCCGCCGACGTCGGCGGCTCGCTCGTGCTCGCCGGCGGGCTGTTCGCGATCACCCTGCTCGGCCCCGCCGTCGTGGGCTCCGCCCAGGCCGCCTTCCGCGAGATCCTCGCCGAGATCGCCACGCCCGGCCAAAGCGACGACCGCCGCCGGGCTGCACTCGCTGATGGAGGTCGGGCTCACGACGCTCGCGCTCACCGTCGGGCCGATCGCCGCGATCTGCCTCGGCGCCGGCCTGCTCGCCGGCGCCGCCCAGGTCGGCTTTCGCCCGGCCCCCAAAGCGCTCGCGCTCGACTTCAAGCGCATCAACCCCGTCTCCGGGGCGCGCAACCTGTTCGGCCCCAACGTCCTCTTCGAGGCGCTCAAGGCGCGTCGCCAAGATCGCCGTCGTCGGCGGCGTCGCCGCGCTCGCGATCCTCCCCGGCATGACCGCGCTGGCCTCCGAAGTCGGCATCCCCCCCGCCGACGCTCGGCTCGTGATGGGCCACCGCGGGATGGCAATCGCCCAGCACGCCACCTTCGCCTACCTCGCGATCGCCGTCGTCGACTACGCCTGGCAGCGCCGGCGCAACGAGCGCAAGCTGCGCATGACCAAGCAGGAGCTCAAGGACGAGCAGCGCCAGTACGGGCTGCCCGCCGAGGTCAAAGCCGCGCTGCGCCGCCGCCAGGCGCAGGCCGCCCGCAAGCGGATGATGGCCGCCGTCCCCGAGGCCGACGTGGTGATCGCCAACCCCACCCACTTCGCCGTCGCGCTGCGCTACGACGGCTCGCGCACCGCCCCCGAGGTCGTGGCCAAGGGCCAGGACCTGATCGCGCTGCAGATCCGCCGCATCGCCGAGGAACACGACGTGCCGGTCGTCTCCGAGCCGCCGCTCGCGCGCGCGCTGCACGCCTCGTGCCGAGATCGGCCAGGTGATCCCCGAGGAGCTCTACGCCGCCGTCGCGCGCGTGCTCGCGTTCGTCTACCGCCTCGCCCGCGCAGCGGAGGTACGCGCTCGTGAGACGCCCGCTCCTGTCTGGCACACCACGCGGCGGACGTGGGGTAGGAGGCCCCGCGCCCACCACCTCGGTCGGCCGTACTCGCCCGCGCGGACGATCCCCAACCTGACCCCACCCGTTCACCGGCCGCTCGGCGGTGTTCCCGATGAACCTCGACACCGTCCGCCGCCTGCTGCGCCACACCGACCTGCTCGCCGCCGTCGCGGTGGTGATGGTCGTGACGATGCTCGTCGTGCCGCTGCCCTCGGCGCTGCTGGACCTGCTGATCACGCTCAACATCTCCGCGGCGCTGACGATCGTGGTCGCCACGATGTACCTCGGCAAGGCGCTCGACTTCGCCTCGTTCCCGTCGCTGCTGCTGCTCACCACGATGTTCCGCCTGGCGATCAACGTGTCGGTCACGCGCCTGATCCTCACGACCGGCGACGCCGGCTCCGTGGTGAAGGCGTTCGGGGAGTTCGTCGTCGGCGGCAACGTCGTCGTCGGCCTCGTGATCTTCCTGATCCTCGTCGTGATCCAGTTCGTGGTCGTCACCAACGGCGCCGGGCGCGTCGCCGAGGTCGGCGCGCGCTTCACGCTCGACGCGATGCCCGGCAAGCAGATGGCGATCGACGCCGACCTCAACGCCGGGCTGATCACCGACGAGCAGGCCCGCACCCGGCGCTCGGAGATCGCCCAGGAAGCGGACTTCTACGGCGCGATGGACGGCGCCTCGAAGTTCGTCAAAGGCGACGCGATGGCGGCGCGTGATCATCACCGCGATCAACCTGATCGGCGGGCATCGTCGTCGGCGTGGCCCAGCACGGCCTGTCCTTCACCGAAGCGACCCACCAGTTCTCGCTGCTGACCGTCGGCGACGGCCTCGCCGCCCAGATCCCCGCGCTGCTGATCTCCGTCGCCACCGGCATCATCGTCACCCGCGCCACCTCCGAGAAAGACCTCGGCTCCGACATCGCCTCGCAGATCCTGCGCCAGCGCAAAGCGCCGCTCGTCGCCGCCACCGTGATCGGGCTGTTCGCGCTCGTCCCCGGCCTGCCGAAGCTGCCGTTCCTCGCGATCGCCGCGATCTTCGGCGCGATCGGCTGGTCCGTGCGCCACGGCCTGCCGGGCGAGGAGGACGCCACCGAGGCGGCGCTCGCGCTCGCCACCGCCGCACCGGCCGGGCGAGCGGGCCAGGCCGGGGACGGCCAGGGCTCCGAGGAGGCGCTGGAGCGGCTCTCCGTCGACGCGCTGGAGCTCGCCGTCGGCTTCGGCCTCGTCCCGCTCGTGGACGGCTCCTCCGGCGGCAACCTGCTGCGGCGCGTCTCGGCGATCCGCCGCCAGATCGCCGGCGAGCTCGGGATCGTGATCCCCGCGGTGCGCATCCACGACGAGCTCGGCCTGGAGTCCCACGAGTACGTGCTTCAAGGTGCGCGGCTCGGAGGTCGCACGCGCGCGCATCATGCCCGGGCACCTGCTCGCGATGGACCCCGGCGACGCCGCCGCCGGCCTGCAGGGGATCCCCACCACCGAGCCCACCTACGGACTGCCGGCCGTGTGGGTGCACTCCTCCGACCGCGCCGAGGCCGAAGCGCTCGGCTACACCGTCGTGGACGCCGAGTCGATGATCGTCACCCACCTGACCGAGACGATCCGCACGCACGCCTCCGAGCTGCTCACCCGCCAGGACGTCAAGACGCTGCTCGACCGCCTCAAGGAGACCAACGCCGCCGTCGTCGAGGAGATCGTGCCCGAGGCGCTCACGCTCGGGGAGATCCAGCGCGTGCTGCGCTCGCTGCTCGCCGAAGGCGTCCCCGTGCGCGATCTCGGCACGATCATGGAGGCGATCGGCGACAAGGCGCGAATAACACGGGACACCGGCCTGCTGACCGAGTACGCCCGCCAGGCCCTGGGCCGCGCGATCACGGCCCCGCACCTGGACGAGCGGCTCTGCCTGCAGGCGATCACCCTCGACCCTGCGATCGAGCAGGAGGTCGCCACCTCCATCACCCAGACCACAGACGGCGAGTACCTCGCGATCGACCCGCCCCGTGCGCAGGCGATCGTCGGCGCGCTGCGCACCCAGGTCGAGCACGCCACCGCGCGCGGCGCGCGCAATCCGATCCTGCTCTGCTCCGCGCGCGTGCGCCGCCACCTGCGCCGCCTGATCGCCCAGGCCCAGCCGCATCTGCCCGTCTGCTCCTACAACGAGATCGCGCCCGGCGTCAACGTCGAGACGATTGGAGTAATCCACGCATGAGCACCGCCTCCTACGACACCGCCCCCCACGACGCCGCTCCCAGCGGCTGAAGCCGCAGCAGCACCCCGGCGACCACGGCGGCCGGCACAGGCAGCCGCGGCCCGGGGACTTCGCGCCCCGCATCTACCGCGGACGCTCGGTCGAGGAGCTGATCCCCACGGATCGTCGCCGAGCTCGGCGAGGACGCCGTCGTGGTCCGCCACCACCGCGGGCTCAGCGGCGGCTTCGCCGGCTTCTTCCAGCGCCCTTCGTGGAAATCGAGGCTCGCCGCGGGGACCCGGCGGGCGCTGCTCGACCGCTACGACGAGGACGACGCCGCCCCGGCGCTGCCCGATGAGGTACGAGGTGCCGAGGAGCCGATCGGAGGTCTGGGCCACCAACCCCTTCGCCGCCGCGCTCGCCGAGGCCGAGGCGGCGGTGCGCGCGGCCGAGCCCGCTGTCCCGCCCGACCTCGACGCCGCGCTCGCCGAAGCGCTCGCCGAAGCCGAAGACGCTGAAGCGCCCCCGAGGAGATCGTCCGCTCCGCCTCCGGCGATCTACGCCGAGCGTCCCAGCGGCAGCCCGTGGTCGCGGACGCTCCCCGCCGCGGCAGCCTCCCACTTCGCCCCGCGGGCGCCGCGTGCCGACGCGCGACGGGGAGATCGAACGCACGCTGCTCGCAGTGGGGATGGGCGAGGAGCTCGTGCACGAGCTGATCGAGGCGGCGATCACCCACGTGCTGCCGCTGATGCCCGCCTCCACGAGCCTCGCTGCAGGCCGTGCGCACCGCGCTGGCACAGAGGATCCCCGCGTCGTCCCCCGCTGCCCGCCGGGGGCGCGGCGATCGCCGTGGTGGGCACGGGCGGCAGCGGCAAGAGCGCCTGCTGCGCCGCTCTGCTGGAGGCCTACCGCGAGCACGGCACGCTGCCCGCCACGTGCACCGCGATCGGATCGGAGCCCTCCCACTCGGCGCCCGAGGAGCCGGCGCTGTGCGAGGCCGCGAGGAGGGCCTGCTGCTGCTCGACACGCCCCCCGTCTCCCGGCGGACCCCGCCTCGATCGCCGCGCTCGCGGAGCTGCTCGCGGAGCTGGCGCCCGACCGCGTCGTGCTCGCGCTCCCCGCCACGCTCGGCGCCACGCCCGCGGCCCAACTGCTGGAGGCGCTGCGCCCGCTGAACGCGAACGCGCTGGCGGTCACCCACGCCGACGAGACCGACCAGCTCGGGGTGGCGGTGCAGGCGGCGTGCGCGTTCGGGCTGGCCCCCGTCTACCTGCTGGCGCGCGGCGAGCAGGGCGGCGCCGACGGGGTGCTCAGGGCGTGGGCCCTCAGCTCGATCGACCCCTGCCAGCTCGCCGACAGGCTGCTCCCGCCGCGATGAAACTCGGGCGCTCCCCCAAAGCGCAGGACCGCGGTGAGGATCTTGCTCCTACCGGAGCGCTCCGACCCCGTGACGATCGTGCGTCCGGGCGGCGAGCGTATGCAGGCGCGGGTCGCCGAGCGCGACGCCGAAGGGCTGCTGGTGGCGCTGATGTTCCGCGCCGAACGGCCCCTCGACGCCGGGCTCGCTCGACGAGCTGGTGCTCGAGTTCACCAACTCCCGCGGGCGCGTCCGGCTGCAGGGCACGGTCACGCTCGAGGAGCCGCGAGCTGCTGCGCTTCCGCGAGCTGCACTCGCTCGAGCTGATCCAGGAGCGCGAGTACGTCCGCGTCCAGTCCACCCGGCCGGTGCTGGTGGTCACGGGGGCTAGCCAGGGCACGGTCCAGACCTACTCCGTGGACATCAGCGGCGGCGGGATGCTGCTCGCGGGACCGAGCACGCTGAAGGTCGGCGAGCAGGTCGAGTTTCGGCTGACGCACCGCCAAGGGGGGCCCGCCGATCCCGGGCGTGGGCACGGTCGTGCGCACCGACCTGCAGGGCCGGCGCGCGATCTGCTTCGACGAGATCGCCGAGGGCGACCACCGGCGCCTGGTGCGCTTCATCTTCGACTGCCAGCGCGCCGAACGGCGCCGCGGCCTGGAGAGAGCAGCCGTGGCCGCTGAGAACCACCGGCGCCAGGTGCGCCTCATCTCGACTGCGAGCGCGACCGAAGGCCGCCGCGGCCTGCGGGGACGGCCGTGCCCGCTGAGAGCAAGGCGAAGGATGCCAAGGCGCCGAAGGGCAAGGCCAAGGAAGGCCGCCACGGGCGGGGGGAGCGCGGGCTCGGCAGGGAGTGCGGGCCTCGTCCTCGCCGAGCACCCCCGCGCGGCGCGCAGCATCGCCCAGGCCAAGGCGTGGGGCGGCCTCGGCGGCTTCCTGGTCGGGGGCTACCTCTCGCTGCCCACCCAGACACTCGCGGGCGCCGGCCTGCGCGCGCTGGCGGCAGGAGTGGTGTGTTACGTAGCGGTGTGGGCCGCCGCGGTGTTCCTGTGGCGGCGCCTGCGTGGTCGCCGAGCTGCGCGCCGCCCAGCAGGAGGCGCTCGCTGTCGAGATCGCCAAGCTGGCGAGGCGGGCGGGCGCAGTAGGGCACACCGAGCTCTGGAGAACGTGATGGACCCCATCCAACCGATCGGGCCCCGCCCCCCGTGGATCGCCGAGCTGGCGGCCGAGCAGGCGCAGGACCTCTCGCGCGAGCGCCGCAGAGCAGCCGGCGCGAGCGAGCGTAAGCCAAGGTCCCGCCGGGAGCCGCCGCGCAAGCAGGACGGACCCGACGAGGAGGGCCCCGAGGGCCGGCACATCGACGTGCGCGCCTGAGGGGGAGGCGGCCGCGCTCCAGCGCTCGTACCCCCCCCACCCGCGAGCGCTCCATGCACGCCGTCCAAGCTAGTGGGCCCGCCCTCAAGTATCGCCCGCGAATGACGATAAACCGGCGTGAAAGAAGGGCTGACAGGGAGTCGGCCCGGGACTGACCAAACACCCGTCATCAAGGAGATGAACGCATGTCCCTCAGCATTAACACCAACATTGACTCGCTGATCGTTCAGCGAAACCTCAACAGCACGCAGGGCGCGCTGACCACGTCGATGGAACGCCTGTCCTCCGGTCTGCGGATCAACTCGGCCGCCGACGACGTCGCCGGCTACGCCGCCAACCAGCGCCTGCAGGGCCAGGTCAACGGCGTCATGCAGGCGGCGCAGAACACCCAGGAAGCGGTCGCGCTGGTGCAGACCGCGCAGGGCGCGCTCAACGACGTGGAGCAGATGCTCCAGCGGATGCGCGAGCTCTCGGTGCAGCTGGCCAACGGCACTAACTCGGAATCGGACAAGGAAGCGATCGAAGCCGAGGCCGAACAGCTCACAAAAGAGATCGAACGGGTCGGCGAAACGACCAAGTTCAACGGCGTGGAACTGCTGGCCACCAAAGAAGGCATCAAGTTCCAGGTCGGCCCCGACGAAGAAGAAACGATCGAAGTCGAAACGGCCGAACTCGCGAAAGCGACCGAAGGCGTCGAAATCGCCAAAATCGAAACGATCGAAGCAGCGATCGAAAAAGTCGCGACGATCGCCGGCGAATTCGGTTCTGTCCAGGATCGCCTCCAGTACACCCAGAGCAACCAGGCGATCTACGGAGAGAACCTCTCCGCCGCCCAGAGCTCGCTCGTGGACGCCAACATGGCGGCTGAAATGAGCAACTTCACCAAGGCCCAGGTGCTACAGCAGGCCGACGTGGCGATCCTCGCCCAGGCCAACTCGCTGCCCCAGGCAGTCCTGCAGTTGGTGGAAGGCCGCTAAGCCGTAACCCAATCTTCCTCAGTGGCGGCGCCTTGAGCGCCGCCACTGCAGCGAAGCCATCCCGGGGCGGGCTCACGCCCGCCCTTGGGTGGTCAACAACGCTTCCGACGGTCAGGGAAGGCCGGCACGAAGCTACATACCGCCGATTCATCGAGGGAACGGTGGTCGGGAGGGGCAGCCTTCGGCTGCCCCTCCCGCGTTTTGGGCCCGGCACCCACCTTGGCCGCCAACCACGCGCAGGATCACGAGGAAGACCGAAACCCCGGCCCCCCCACCACGCATCGCCGGCAAGCCTCCGACGCACGACCCAGTGCCACGCACGGTGGCACAGGCCACGGGCCACAAGCTGCCCTCCCTCGCTTCGGGTTTACCACCGCCTTTGGCCGCCAGCCACACGCAAGATCACGAGGAAGACCGAAACCCCGGCCCCCCAACCACGCATCGCCGGCAAGCCTCCACCGCACGACCCAGTGCCACGCACGGTGGCGCAGGCCACGGGCCACAAGCTGCCCTCCCTCGCTTCGGGTTCACTACCTGCCCTTGGCCGCTAGCCACGCGCAGGATCACGAGGAAGACCGAAACCCCGGCCCCCCAACCACGCATCGCCGGCAAGCCTCCAACGCACGACCCAGTGCCACGCACAGTGGCGCAGGCCACGCCTTTTCTAGGCTGCCAACCCCCTCCCCTACCCTCAACCTCCACCCCACCCTGCCGATCACCAGGAGCGATGTCGGTGGAATCCGTCCTCGCGCGCGTGGCCACGCTCGAACAGGCCATCGCCAACCCCGCCTCCCTGTTGGCCACCGCGGCCCGCACGGGTGGAACGGCGGCCCCGGCGCAAGCGGCGTTGCAGCCCACTGCCCCCGCGAGCGCCCCCTCGTTCGCGGAAGTCCTGCAGAACGCGAGCACGAGCGCGCCGACCGCAGGCACCGCGGAGTCGGACACACCTGCGCTTGGTGCCCCGGGCGCGGTGGCTGCGCTCGCGCCCACACAGGGGCTCCTCGGCACCACAGGGGGTGGAGGCCCACAGATCGTGCGGATCGCCGAAAGCCAGATCGGGCAGACCGAGCAGCCGCCGGGCTCCAACGAATCGCCCGCGATCGCGGCAGTACCGCACCGCCACCGCCGGGGCGGTCCCGGGGGCGCCGTGGTGCGCGTACTTCGCCTCGTGGGCCGCGCGCCAGGCGGGCGAGCCGCTGGGCGCCAACGGAGAAGGGTTCGGGGTCCGCCGCGCAGATCGGCTCGTGGGCGCAGAGCTCCGGCCGCGCAATCCCCAACGGACCGGGCGTGACGCCCCAGCCGGGCGACCTGATCGTGTTCGGCGACGAGCACGTGGGGATCGTCAGAGACGTGCTCCCCAACGGTGACATCGCGACGATCGAGGGCAACTACGAAAACAAGGTGGCGGCCAACGTGCGCACGCCCGACCGAAGCGACCAGTTACGTGAACATGAACTGAGCGCCCTACGGATACCGCCGAGGCGTGTATCCACAGGGTGTCATTTGGGGATCGTCCGCGTGAGTGAGTGCGTCACCCGGGCGCGTGTGCGCTGGGGCCTCCGTGCCCCCGCATCGGGGGTGGGCACGGATGAAGCCGGCAACAGCCTAGCGGACCCGTATCCGGTACCATTGTGGGGTGCTAGACACGCCCGCGTCTCCAGTGCCCGAACACAAGCCGCATCGACAATCCTCGCTGGCCGGGGCGCTCGTGTCTGACGCGCGCAGGCGCAGTAGGCTCAGCCAGCGGGAGCTCGCTCGCCGCGCGGGCGTCTCTCGCACGACGGTTGTCGAAGTGGAGGCCGGTACGCGTGACCCCGGCCTCCGGACGCTGCGGGCGATCCTGCGCGGGTCGGGACTGGACCTCGACGTTCGACTCGTGCCCCGTGACAATCACGACGAGGTTTTGGAGAAGACACTCCAGGCGCTCGATCCTGAGCGGCGCGCGCGACTTGAGCACGACTTCGACAGCTTCGTGAGTGGCCTGGCGAACGGTTTGGCTGCGAGCCGGCCGCTGATCCCCCCACAGTGAGCGACGCGGCCAGTCAACCGCCCGCGCTCGAGATCGCAAGGATCATTGAGGTTCTCAACCAGCACAAGGTTGCCTATGTCGTAATCGGCGGTGTCGCGGCCGAGACGTGGGCATCAAGCCTCGGTGTGAGCATCCGGCCGACGCTGGACATCGACCTGACACCGGACACCAAGAAGGCCAATCTACAGCGTCTCTCGAATGCGTTGCATGAGCTTCAGGCACGAGTGCGCAGCGAAGCAGATCCGCACGGTCTGCCTTTCGACCATGACGGAGCCTCGCTGGCTTCGAGCCCTTATCTGGAACCTCGTCTGCCCAGCTGGCCCATTCGACCTGTCCCTCGTCCCCTCTGGGACCGAGGGTTACGCCGATCTTGCCCGCCGTGCTCGGGTGGTCGTCGTCGAAGGAGTGCAGACACCCCTCGCCGACCTGTCCGACGTCATCCGCTCCAAGCGCGCGGCCAACCGGCCGAAGGATCTGGAAGTGTTGCCGGCACTGGAAGAGGCACTGCGCCGGCGCGGGGACGTGGACTACCAAACCCATTGAGCTCGGCACGGTCCGAGGTCGACGTCCGGGGCAAGCCTCGGGTCATTGTGTACGGGAGCAACGCGATGTCACCGTCACATTAGACGCACCTTGCTCCGCCAGTGCCTCACACCAGACGCGGCTTGCTCTCGCGACTGCGTCCGCCGTCCCGGCGTGGTGTCCACTCGCCCTGCACAACTGCCTCGGGAGCAAAGGTCGCGTCTGCCTCGTGGGCAAAGGTCCCGTCTGCGTCAGAGGCGAAAGTCTCCTCCACCGACTGCGTCTCGTACGCCGCGATCCTACCGTCAAGCTCGAGCTCGTCGGCGTACACCTCGTGCACGCGCGTGTCACCCGCGAGCCCGTCGACGGGCTCGCTGTCAACCGTGTTCACCCACGCGCCGAGCGCGTAGCGGAACTGCCCGCTCTCGTCGGTGACCCAGAAGGCTTCGCCTTCCTCCGCGATCTCGTGCAGGATCGAGCGGTCGTAGTGCTCTGCGATCTGCGCGAGCGCCTCCATGTCCGCGACGTCGATCACCGGGACCCCGGGCAGCTGCCAGACGCGCTCGACCGGAACGATCATCCGGCCGTACCGCGAGCGGATGCTCGCCGACTCGTCCTGTGGCCGCGCTCCGATGAGTGTGCGCAGCGGCCGCAGCAGCGCGAGGATCGCCAGCACGGCACAGACGATGAGCACGATCGCGTCGCGTGCGACCGTGCGCGCTGTCGCGACGGAGAGCGTCGCGACTCCCAGCGTCAGCCTTTCAGGGGCGGTGCGGGTGCCGGTTGCCGTGCCGGAGGTGGAGGAGGCGAGCGGGTTCGCGGTGGGCTTTTCTTCAGTGGAAGTGGAGGTGGAGGTGGAGGGCGCGCTGGAGGAGGTCGCCGACTCGGATCTCCGAGGGGGTGAGGGAGAAGACGGCTTTGGGGGTGAACTTCGTGTGGATCGGCAGGGCGTCCACGGTTCCCGCCGCTGTCACCTTCGGGACGATTGTCAGCGTGTAGCCGCCGGAGAGCACTGTCGCCTTTTCGACGCTGCGCAGCAAGGCGAACAGCGATGTCAAGTCGAGGGTGCCGGAGACCGCTGCGCGGCTGCCGCGGAAGTGGGTCGGGGGGGCGAGCTCGAGCGTCCTCTGCCAGCCGTAGGTCGAGGTCACCGTGGCGTCGAGCGCGATCGTCCCGCCGAGCCTCCGCCGGCGGGCGCCCTGGAAGCGGTAGGCGAAGTCGAAGTCGATCGCCTTGACGATGTGCGCGAAGATCGGTTCGCCGGTGGTGACCCTGCCTTCGGGGTAGGCCGGTCCCGGCGGGGCCTCGGCCGTGTAGGAGAGGGCGCCACTCTGCTTGTAGGGGATCGCGTACGGGTGCTGTGCCGTCGGGGCCTTCGTGAATGCAGCAGGGCGAGGACTATGAAGGGGAGCAGGAGCAGCAGGCCGGCGCCGATGATGCCGGCCAGCCGGGGTGCCGGAGGGCCGCGGCAGGTACGCCGCGGGCAGGTGCGCGCCCCCTCCGCCGCGGCGTTCACGGCCGCGCAGCCGGCGGCGGCTGATGTATACGGAGCCGGCGAGCATCAACAGTCCCACCGCGACGAGCGCCCCGACGAGCAGGGGCGAGCGGAGCGACAGCAGCGTGGCGCCGGCGCCCGGGATGTGCAGCCATAGGGCGCCGACGAGTTGGCTCGCCCTCGGGTGTTCGGGGTCGACGAAGTTGTTGTTGTCGCCCTTGAAGACGTACCGCGAGCCGTCGCGCCCGATGATCCGGTGCAGCACGACCGTGTGGAGCATCCTGTTGTTGTAGGCGACGATTTCGCCGACGTGGTAGCTGCTCTGGCTGCGGACGAGCGCCAGGTCGCCGGTGTGAAAGCGGGGCTCCATGCTGATCCCGTGGGTGACAACGTAGGTCGTCTCGCCGCCGAGCTGGGAGGGGGCGAACCAGAAGCACAACAACCCCAGGACGATCAGTCCCAGGGCGCGGCTGAGGATCTTTCTTGTTTGACTGGAGCGCATGTCGGGTCGAGGTCACGACGGGCTCGCACTACGGGACTGGGCGCGGAGCGGCCGGTGCGACGGCCGCTCCGCATTGCCCATCTGCGTGTTGCGCTATTCGACGATCGCCACGCCTTCGCTGACTGCAGCGACGGTCAGCTCGTTGCCTTTGGCGTTCGGAACGCCATTAGTCGCGTAGCTGTACGCTTCGGTGAATGCGGTCAGGCTCGTGTGAGCGCCTTTGTTGGCGAGAAACACACATTTGACCAACCATTCTTCTTCCGCTTTGAGGACCGAAATGTTGGCTGTAGGACAGTCGACCCATTCGTCTTGCGTCGGCGGTTCGCCTGTTTTTTCGCTGAGTGCGACCGCGACGTCGCTCGGCTCGACTACGCCTTTTTTCGTGGCTGTGAGCTTGATTTCGGCACCTGTAATGAATTCGCCGTTGGCCGACCAGGTGTAGCTGGCGCCGACCTCGGTGTATCCGGTGACCGTGTTGGCGCCGGCGCCGGCGGCCTGTTCCGGGATCGTATTGCTGGCCGTGAACGCATACGCGCCCACCCCGATCACGCCTGCGAGCACGAGTGCGCACAGGCCCGCTATCTTTCGCTTGCGGCTAGCGAAGGTTCGCTTGCCTTTACGCATAAACACGTCGAGCCCCCTTTGGGATTTGGACACTGATCGTGGACACTCGCGTGTCCTTTGCCGGGGCTATCGGCCAGCTATTAGAAACGCTTTAGACAGCATTTTCGGATGCAAGCATTTATGCGGGCCACCGCAAGGCCGATCACCGCCCGGTCGGCGACCCCCCAAGGCAGGAGGGCGCTCCGGCCCCGGCGGCCTCCCGGGAGGCGTGGCGATCCAGGCCCCGGCGACTCCCGTGACTGGGCGCTCTGATACACCCAGGGTGATGGAGAACACCGTCTCGCAACGGCCCCGACGCCTGCGCAGGCGCGCGGCCGTGCTGCTGGCGGTGGTCCTACTCGCCGGGGTCCTCGCGTTCGCGCTCTCCCGTCTCGGGCTGCACCGCATCGGCAGCGCGCTCGCCTCGGCACAGCCAGGCTGGATCGTGCTCGCGCTCGCGCTGATGGGGCTCTCGCTGCTGCTGCGCGCCGCCTCCTGGCACGAGGTCCTGCGCGCGGCGCTGCCCGGCGTCCCGCTCGCGTGGCCACCGGTGATCCGCGCCACGATGATCGGCGTGATGGCCTCCGCGGTCTTCCCCGGGCGCATCGGCGAGCCGACGCGGATGCTCGTGCTCACCCGCCGTCTCCCCGGCTCCTCTCGCCGGCAACTGCCGATCGTCGCCGGGACCGTCTTCTCGCAGACGCTCATCAACCTGCTCGCACTCGCGATCCTCGCGACCGTCACGTTCACGAGCCTCGACCTCCTGCGCCGGCACGTCTCCGGCTTCGTGGTCGCGCTCGCCGTGCCGCTGCTGATCTGCCTGCTCGTTTTGCTCGGCCCCCGCCTGCTGCGTCTCGCGCAGCACTCCCGTTCCCTGCGTGTAGCGCTCGCCGCCGCTGCGCTCGGCCGGCTGCTGCGCCTCGCGCGCCAGGGGCTCGCGGCCTTCGCCAACCCCCGCCACGGGATCCCCGCCGTACTCCTGCAGCTGCTCGCCTGGACGCTGCAGTGGCTCGCCTGCTACGCCGTGCTCTGCGCGCTGGGCCTGCAGGACGACGGCGGCCTCACGGCCGCCGCGGCGGTGCTGCTCGCCGTCAACGTCTCCGCCGTCCTGCCCGCGACCCCCTCCAACGTGGGCGTCTTCCAGGCCGCCTGCCTGGTCGTGCTCGCCGCCTACGGCGTCGGCGCCGGCCCGGCGCTCGCCTACGGAATCATCCTGCAGGCCGTCGAGGTCCTCACCGCGCTGGGGCTCGGCCTGCCCGCGCTGCTGGGGGAGGGCATGACCTGGCGGGACATCCGCAGTGGGGCCACGATCGAGGGACGAGCCACCGGGGAGGACTGACCGTCGGCGCGCCACCCGACCGCCAACATGGTGCGCGGCAATCACTTCGCGATGACCGCAAATACCAAGATCATCGCGACCGCGACCATCTACCCTATGGGTAGCAAAGGTGGTAGACTTACTGGGAGAAAGGAGCTGACGGTATGGCGCTGGCACTGGACCCAATCGAGATTGAGCACGAGGCGACGAGATCTGACCTCGCCGAGGTAGCGCGCTACCTGCAGGACCACCTGGGTCAGAAGCTGACCGCTTACCTGGCTGGGATGAGGGACCCGAAGATGGTCGGCAGGTGGGTGCGGGGAACGGAGCCGCGCGACGCGCCGGCCATGCGTCTGCGCGCAGCCTTCCAGGCCACGCGGATGCTCACGGCGGCCTACGGCGACCGCACCGCCAAGGCATGGTTCGTCGGCAGCAACACACGACTGGACGACGAGGCGCCGGCCATGGTGCTGCGCCACGCCCAGGCGCCCGATGACCTGCGGATGTTGGTGCCGACCGCGCGGGCGTTCGCCGGAGCGAGCGACTGAACGCCCCCGATCTCCTCTGGCGGCTCGGACGCACCGCCGAGCCGCTGGCCTTCGTGGCGCGCCAGTTCTGCTCCTGGCAGCAGCGCTGGGACGACCCGCGGCGTGAGTACCGCACGCTGTACTGCGCAGAGCGACCCGAGACCTGCCTCGCCGAGGTACTCGCCGACCTGCGACCGAATACCACAATGCTCGCCGAGCTGGCCCAGCTCATGGGAGAGAGCCCGGAACTGCTGGAGGCCGCCGGGACGGTCAATCCCGACTGGCGGCGACTCCACTCCCTCCAAGCGGCCCGCCCGCTGCTGCGCGGCGAGCTCGCCGACGTCGAAGACCTGCGCCTACGCGCCGATCTTGAGCGCCGCCACGCCAGCCTGCTCGCCGCCCACGGCATGGACCACCTGAACATCAGCGAGATCCGCAGCCGCACGCGCACCGTCACCCAGACCATCGGCCGCCACCTCTACAACGACGGCTACTCCGGCGTAGCTTTCAGCTCCAACGTCGACGGCCGACCGTGCTTCGCGCTGTTCGAGGGACGCGCGGAGCTGCAGCCCATCGGCGAGCCGCTCCCAATGACCGACGACCTCCCCGTCCTGGGCGCCGTATGCGCGCAGTTCGGCCTGAGTCTACTCGCGGCGTAGGCGCCCGTCAGCTGACCAGCGCCCGCAGCGACTGGCGCAGCGAGTGGGTGGTCTGCAGCACCGCCGTCGGCTCGTAGCCGCAGTGCGCCATGCAGTTCTCGCAGCGCGGGTCGCGGCCGCGGCCGTACTTGCTCCAGTCGGTCGTCTCGATCAGCTCTTTGTAGGTCTTCGCGTAGCCGTCGGACATCAGGTAGCAGGGGCGCTGCCAGCCGAAGAGCGAGTAGCTGGGGATCCCCCACGCGGTGCAGTCGAACTCGGCCTTGCCTTCGAGGAAGTCGAGGAACAGCGGGCTGTGGTTCAGCCGCCAGCGCTTGCGGCGGCCGTCGGCGAACGCCTCGCGGAACAGCTCGCGGGTCTGGCGCACGCCGAGGAAGTGCTCCTGGTCGGGCGCTTTCTCGTACGCGTAGGCCGGGGAGATCATCATCTCGTCGACGCCGAGCTCGTCGTTGAGGAAGTCGAGCACCTCGCGCACCGTCTTGGGGGAGTCCTGGGTGAAGAACGTCGTGTTCGTCGTCACCCGGAAGCCGCGCGCCTTCGCCGCCTTGATCGCCGCGACGGCCTTGTCGAAGACGCCCTCGCGTTCCACCGAGGCGTCGTGGCGCTCGCGCAGGCCGTCCATGTGGATCGCCCACGCGAAGTACGGGCTGGGCTTGAAGTTCTCGAGCTTGCGCTCCAGCAGCAGGGCGTTAGTGCACAGGTACACGAACCGCTTGCGCTTGACGAGCTCTGCGGCGATCACATGGATCTCGGGGTGGATCAGCGGCTCCCCGCCGGCGATCGAGACCATCGGCGCGCCGCTCTCCTCGATCGCCCCGACCGCCTGCTCCACCGACATCCGCCGGCGCAGTGTGTGCTCGGGGTGCTGGATCTTGCCGCAGCCCGCGCACTCCAGGTTGCACTGGAACAGCGGCTCCAGCTCCACGATCAGCGGGAACTTCTCGCGTCCCGCCAACCGCTGGCGCAGCAGGTAGAGGCCCATGCGCGTGCTCTGTCTCATGCGCGCCGCCATCGCGCCTACCTTAGGGCATCTCGCGGTGGGAACCTGCGTCTGGGCGCACCGAGGACCCGCTTCACCCCTCCGGGGTCCACTCTGCAAGCGCGCCCGCCGCGCGGCGCAACCCTGCCATCGCGCGGGCCACCCCCGCCACCGTCAGCAGCGGGTTCGTCAGCTCCCGGCGCGGGCGTGTCCGAGATCACCCGCACGACCGCGAACGGCCGCGCGCCCGCGCCGGGCGCGAGCCACACCGACTCCATGTCCACCGCAATCGCTCCGCGCTCGCGCAGCCGCACGCGCGCGTCGCCCATCGCCAGGCGCGCCACCGAGGCGACCGTCCCGCGGCGCACCCTCAGCCCGCGGCGCTCCAGCGCCTCGGCCAGCGTCTGCCCGCCCGCGCACGCCACCGCCACCCCGTCGGGCCCCTGCACGGCGTCCGCCACCACCACGTCGCCCACGTCGCTCTGCTCGTCCAGACCGCCACCGAAGCCCATCACCACGAGCGCCACCCCCGGCCGGTCGAGCAGCGTGGGGGCCGCCGCGCGCGCCCGGCGCGGACCCATGCCCGTGCGGTGTACCGCGGCGGATGCGGTGCGAGGCGAATCCCCGCGGAGATCGCCCACGCCTCCAGGCGCAGCGGAGCGGCGATCAGCAGGCCGCTCACACTCGATCCTCTGCCCGCACCCACCCTCACCGTCCGCCGCCGCCGTCGCTGGTCGGGGATCGGGGATAGCGTCCCATCCCAACCGCCCGCAGCGCTTCCCGCGCCGCCGCGTGGCCGCTCAACACCGCCCCCTCCAGCGTCGCCGGCCAGCCCGTGTCGGTCCACGCGCCCGCCAGTACGAGCCCCAAAACGGACGTCCTTGCGCCGGGCCGCAGCGCCCCCACCCCCGGCTGCGCGCGGAACGTCGCGGCGTGCTCGCGCGTGGCCAGGAAGCGCTCGACTCGCGCCGCGCGCGCCCGCGGGAAGAGCTCCGCGAGCGCCGGCAGGTAGCGCTCGCGGAGCGCGTCGACACTCATGCCCATCTCCCTGTCAGCCCCCGACAGCGAGACAGCCAGATACTGACAGCCCTCCCCCACGCCGCCCGCCTCGGTGCGGTCGAACACGTACTGCACCGGCGTCCCCACCCCCGCCGCGAACGGCAGGTCGCACACCCTGCGGTCGTACACCACGTGGAGGTTCACGATCGGCGAGTCCGCAAGCGCCGCCGCGCGCGCCGCCGCCTCGGGGTCCAGTGGCTCGACCAGTCTCGCCGCGCGCGCGTGCGGCAGCGCCACGACCACCGCGTCCGCCTGCACGCAGTCGCCGCCGCTGCTCGCACCCTGCTCGCCGGCGTCCCCCTCCGTATCCTCCGCATCCGGCGGACCCTTGCCTGCACCCTCGCCGTCCGGCGATCCCTCGCCCGCGTCGCCCGCCGGCGGCCCCGGACCCGCACCGCGCCACACCTCGAACGCCTCGCCGCTGACGCTCACCCGCTCGGCGCGCCACCCCAGCCGCAGCTGCACCCCCGCTGCCCGCAGCGCACGTTCCGCGGGGTCGCCCACGATCTCGCTCAGCGCCCGGCGGTGAAAGCCAATGTCCGCTGCGTCCGCGCGCTCCAGGAGGCCCCGCTGGAACACGAACACCGCCAACGCCAGCGACGCCTGCGCGGCGGGCAGGTTCAGGGCGGGCAGCGCGATCAGGTCCCACAGCGCCGCCACCGCCCGCGGGCCCTGTCCGTGCGCGGCCAGCCACTCACCGAAGGTCCGCCAATCGAGCTCCGGTGCGCGCGGATCGAGGCGCCCCAGCGCGAGCGCCGCGCGGACCGCGCCGACCCGCTCGGCCACCGTCAGGTGGGGGTAGCGCAGCAGCGCGCCCGCCAGGTGCAGCGGCGCCGGCAGCGCGGAGCGGCGCAGCACGTTCACCGCGCCGCCCGGGCTCACCACCGGGATCTCCAGGCGTCCCTGCACGAACACTCCGCCGTCGCTGCCGAGCCGCGCGAGCAGTGCTCGGTAGGCGGCGTAGCCGCGCAGAAACACGTGCTGGCCGTTGTCCATCTGCAGTCCCTCGCGCTCGAAGGAGTACACCGCCCCGCCCAACCGCGGGCGCACCTCCACGAGCGTCACCAGTGCGCCGGCGTCCGCACAGTCAAGCGCCGCCGCGATCCCCGCGAGGCCACCGCCGACCACCGCCACGCGCCGGCCGTTCGCCCTCTGGTCGCTCACGAGTCTTCTGGTTGCAGCCGTTCGGCGGGGTGGCGCTCCGGGATCCCCTTGCCCACCAGTGCGCGGGCAGCGACCCACGCCTTCTCCCGTTTCTTCAGCCGCGCGCGCTGCGCTAGCGCGCGGTCGGGGCGCTCCTCGATGTGGTGCAGCAGGCGCCAGTAAATGCCGGCCATCGCCAGCACGCACGCCGCGCTGCGCCGGTCGAGCAGCCCCACCAGCTCCATGCCCCGGTGAAACCAGTCGCGCGAGCGCAGGCACTGGAAGCGCATCAGCGCGTACAGCTGGCCGACGTCGCCGCCCTCGAACCCGCCACCACGGAGGGCTCCGCCCGGCTTGCCTCGCGCGTGAGCGCCTGCAGCGCCGGCGCGTCGAGCGGGCCGTCGTCGTGTAGGTGGTAGCGCACCAGGTCGCTCGCCGGCAGGTACACACGGCCACATTCGGCGTCCTCGCGCAGGTCGCGCACGATGTTCGCCAGCTGCAGCGCCACCCCTAGGTCGTCCGCCAGTTCGCCCGCCGAACGACTGCGCCCACCGGCAGAGCGCTCGCCGGCGCTCTCGAGGTCGGCGGTCTCCGAGCCTGCGCCCCCCGAGCCTGTATCCGCGCGGGTGAAGACGCTCTGGCGTGTCCCGAAGATCGCTAGGCACAGCCGCCCGATCGAGCCCGCCACGCGCCGGCAGTAGACGCTCAAGCTCGGCGAAGTCCGCGTAGGAGGTTCCCCGCACGTCCATCCTCACGCCCGCGACCAGGTCGCGAGGGACTTCTGCGGCAGCTGGAAGCGGGCACTCGCGTCCGCCAGCGCTGCCATCACGGGGTCCGTGTCCTCGGGCGAGAGCTGCTCGAGCGCCGCCGCCAACGCGTCCAGCCGGCGCAGCTTCTCCTCCGGCTCCAGGCCGCCGTCGGCGATGTCGTCGACGCGCCGCGCGAACGCATACACCGCGCACATCGCCCGCCGCTTGCGCGGCGGCAGCAGACGGATGCCCCAGTAGAAGTTGCTGGCCGCCGCGCGCGTCAGCGTTTCGCACTGCCGGTAGGCCTCCCGCGTGCGCGCCGGGAGCGCGCTCACCCGCGCCGCTCCCCCAACGTCCGCGCGAGCGCCGCCGCGCGCCTCCACGAGCTCGCCCGCGGTTGGCCTGCCAACACGTCGTAGCCGGCCCGTTCGATCGCCCCGAGCGCCGCCTGCCCGCCGCCCACGAACGCGGCTACAGCCACGCGCTCGCGCCCTCGCACCGTGGCGATCAGCGGCGCACCCTGCTTCAGGAGCTCGCGCGTGCGCGCCACCTCGAACGCCACGAGGCCACGCACGCGCCAGCCGGCGTGCGGCTCGCGCAGCTCCGACTCGCCGCAGCCGAAACGCTCGAGATCCTCGGCCGGCAGGTACACCCGTCCCCGCGCGAGGTCCTCTGCGACGTCCTGCCAGTGCTCGGCGAGCTGCAGCGCCGTGCAGACCCTGTTCGAGAGCGCAACCCGTTCGGGGCTCGCGCGGCCGAGCGCGGCCAGCACCAGCTCGCCCACCGGGTCCGCGGAGAGCCGGCAGTATCCGAGCAGCTGCTCCCACGTCTCGTACCGCGCCACGCGCTGGTCCACGCGGTTGGCCTCGATCAGCCGCTCGAAGCACTCGCGCGGCAGCGGGCACTCGCGCAGGGTCGCCTGCAGGCGCACCGTCAGCGGGTGGCGCGCACGCCCCGCGTAGGCGCGGTCAAGCTCCTCCGCCAGCCACTCCAGCGCCGCGAGCTTTTCTTGGGGCCCACCCCCACCCACGCCCGCCCCGGCGTCGCCGAGTTCGTCAGCCAGCCGGGCGAACCCGTAGATCGCGAGCAGCCGCTCCCTTACACGGCGGGGCAGCACGCGGCTGGCGACCGGGAAGTTCTCCCCGACGGCCCGTGCCATCACCACGCCGGCCGAGGGCGCACCCGGCGGCGGATCGTCCCTTCTCGCTGTCAGAGTCGGTTCCAAGGCGGGTGAGGCGGTCAAGGCTTCTGTGGACCAAGCTGGGCGACGCGGGACGGTGAAGCCCGTGCTGGTGGCACGGGCAAGCCGGCACGTGGCGATCCAGCGCCGTGTCCACAGCGGCCGAGCGCCATGATCGGGAAGGTCAGGCGGTAGAGGTGGTAGTTGATGTAGTAGTCGCACGGGAACCCCGTACCCGTGTACTGCGGCTCGTCCCACGTCCCGTCCGCGCGCTGGGTGGAGACGAGCCACGCGACCCCGCGCTCCACCGCCCGGGAGCTCTCCAGCTGCTCCCCCGCGGCGTGCAGCGCTAGCAGCGCCCACGCCGTCTGCGAGGCGGTCGAGGGGCCGCGCCCGATCCAGGCATCTTCGTCGTAGGAGCGCGGGTCCTCGCCCCAGCCTCCGTCCCCGTTCTGGTGGGCCTCCAACCACGCCACCGCCCGGCGGATGCGCGGGTCCTGCGGGGAGAGCCCGACCGCGACCAGCGCCGGCACCGCTGCGCCGGTCCCGTACACGTGGTTGATCCCCCACCGCCCGAACCACGACCCGCCGGCCTCCTGTTGGCCCAGCAGCCACCTCGTACCTGCACGCGCCGCCTCGCTGTCGGCGCGGCCCACCGCCGCGAGCATCTCCAGGGCGTGCGCGGTCACGTCCGCGCTCGGGGCGTCAATCACCTCGCCGAAGTCAAGGAACGGGAGCTCTCGCACAAGCGCCCGCGTGTTGTCCACGTCGAACGCGCCCCACCCGCCGTCGGTGCTCTGCATCCCCTCGACCCACGCCACGGCGCGGTCGATCGCGTCCTGCGTGCGCTCGCGCACCCCCTGGGCGCCGTCCGCCGGCGGCAGGTCCCCGATCCGCCGGCGGTGGCGGTTCGCGCGCCGCACGAGCTCGGGCTCCAGCGGGGTCACCCCCAGCAGCGCGAGCACCACCTCCGCGGTGTCGTCCACGTCGGGGTAGTTGTCGTTCTCGAACTCAAACGCCCACCCCCCCGGCTCCAGCTCGGGCCGGGCCACGGCCCAGTCGCCCCGCACCCGCACCTCCTCGTCCAGTAGCCACTCCGCCGCCCGTTGCGAGGGCCGGGTGCTCGCGCGTGATGCCTCCATCGCCGAGCGCCACCATCGCGAGCGCCGTGTCCCACACCGGGGACTGGCACGCTTCCAGGCGCCGGCTCGGTGGGCGGACCCCGGACCCGTTGGCGCGGGGGGAGCGGGGTGGGCGGGACTCGGATCCCTCGGCGCCGGGTGCCCGGGGTTCGGGTCTTTCGACATCTACTGGGTGGGGCTCGGATCCATAGACGTCGGACACGCCGGGTGGGCGGGACTCGACGCGACCACCGCCGCGGTCCTCCACCATGAAGCGCTCGAGCCCCTCCAGGCCCCGGCGCATCACCGCGTGCTCGAGCGGGTACCCCCCCAGGTGCAGCGCCATCAGCGAGTACACCCACGGCGGCTGGATCCCGCCCCACGAGCCGTCCGCCTCCTGGCGGCGCACGATCCACTCCTGCGCCCGCGCGGTCGCGAGGCGGCGCAGCGTACGCAGTGGCCGGCGCTCGTAGAGGCGCAGCGCCCCGTCCAGTCGCACGAGCCACGCGCCGGCCGAGAGCTCGCCCGTGGCGGTAGTGCCGCGCCGCGCCCACGGTCGCGGGCCGTGCAACTCGCGCAGGTCGAGCTCGAGCGTCCGCCGCGGGCGGCGCGCCGCCACCAGCGACAGCGCCACGATCGTCTGGCGCGCCCAGCACCCGAAGTTGTAGATGTTCAGCGGCGCCCACCGCGGCAGCAGCACGATCTCCGGGGGCAGCGCCGGCACCCGCTCCCACGGCCACAGCCCGAACAGCGCGAGCCACACGTGCGTGAACACCCTCGTGTGCTCCAGGCCGCCCGACTCGCGCACCCACTCCGCCGCCGTGCGCATGTGCGCCGCGTCCGGCGGGTCGCCCGCGAGGCGCAGCGCGAAGTACGCCTCGACCGTCGTCGAGAGGTCCCCGGGGCCGCCGTGGAAGTTCGTCCACGTCCCGTCCTCGCGCTGCTGGGAGCGGATCCACGCCGCAGAGCGCTCTGTCTCGGGCGCGGTGCGGATCCCCAGGAACTCGCGCAGGAGGATGTCCTCCGCGTCCATCGTCACGTTCGTCTGCAGCTCTCCCCGCCACCAGCCCGCCCCGTCCTGCAACGAGAGCAGGTGCTCGCAGGCGCGCTCCAGCGCGACCCGTGCCTCGCTGCGGGTGTCAACGATGGACGTCGGCATGGTCCAGCAGGCCTAATCCTTTCGTATCCGAGGACTGCGCGGGCGGTGATATCACGTTATGGGCCCGGCTGCCGTGCTCGCAACGGGTTTGACGGACGATTGGCAGGCCCCACTGCCGATTCCTAAGGACATCCTCACGGCACCAGCACCTCGGGATGCGCCGCCGTCACTACGTGTTCGCGCAGCGTCGCCGCGGAGACCGTGCGCGGGGTCGCGGACCTGAATCTGTAGAGGACCAGGCCGTTGACGTCCCGATACCCCACCAGGCGGAAGCCCGGCGCCGGCGGTTCTCCGGCGCCCGCCACCAGCGGCGGGTAACCCGTCTCGTCGATCTCGCTGACCCGCACGCTCGCGCCGAGCGGAGCGTTACGCAGCGGCGGCAGGTAGTACTCCAGCGGCGCCGCCCCCAGCTCCACGGTCGTGATCGCGCGGTCTGCCCGCGGCGAGCGGCCGATCGCCTGCGCGAGGCCCCGCCAGTCGCCGCGCTGCAGGCGGGGGCTGAGGTTCACGTCGACGCTGAGCGCGAGAAACGCCACCGCAATCACGCCCGCCAGCGCCATCCCGGTGCGGCCCGTGCGCTGGGCCGTCACGATCACCGCGATCCCTGCGCTCAGTGGGACCATCGCCGCCACGACGTTGCGCGGCGCGAGGTAGTCGGCGCCCGCCACCGCCATCGCCACCGGGGTCAGCACCCCGCATGCCGCCAGCCCCAGCGCCAGCAGCGCCGCGTCGCTCTCGCGGGGGGTGAGCGCCCGCCACAGGCCGTAGCCCATCGCCGCCACGATCGTAAGCGCGACCAGCAACTCCACTCCGTGGCCCAGCGGCGCCCCCGAGTAGCCCGTCAGGTAGTACTGCGGGAGCACTTCCAGGCGACTTGCCAGCGCCCACTCGCCGATCCACTGCGTGCCGTGCCCGCCCTGCGCGAGCGCCAGCGGCACGAGCGCCACGCCGGCCGCGCCGACCGCCGCCACCGCGGGCAGCACCGCCTTCCAGCGTCCCCTTTTGCGCAGCAGCCACAGGCACATCGGCGCGAGCAGGAACACCGCGAAGTAGTGCGTCGCGAGCGCCGCCGCGCCGCTCGCCGCGAACGCGGTCAGCCTGCCTGGCGTCGGGTCGGCGTCGGCGCGCAGCCAACACCACACCGCGAGCGCCGTCAGCGCGACGAACAGGCCGTACGCCCGCGCCTCCTGTGAGTACCACACGAGCAGTGGGTTGGTCGCAACGAGGGCCGCCGTTGCGATCGCGGCGCGGCGACCCGCCAACTCTTGGCCGATTCCCCACGCCACCGCCACGGTCGCGATCCCCGCCAGCGCCGAGGGCAGGCGCAGCGCGACCTCTCCTGTGCCGAATACCCGCGACCACCCCCACACGAGCACGTACCACAGCGGCGGGGTGTTTTCCCTGTGCACCACTGCCGTCAGCGTCGCCCCGAGGCTCGCGTGCAGCGTGTGCACCGGCACGTACGCCTCGTCGTACCAGAAGCTCTGCACGTCGATCGTGCCCAGGCGCAGCGCTGCTGCCCCACCACCAACGCCGCCAACGGCCACCACGCCGCCACGCCCCTGAGCTTCGCGCTCTCTCCGTGCAACGAACGCCCATCCGACCCCCCCTTGTGGGGGGTCTTCATTAAAAATCCCTTCCCCGCCCTCGTGGGCGATGACCGCGGGCCCCGCCACTCCTACCCTCCTGTCAGCGGTTCGTCCGGCGCGCCCGGCGGGGTCGGCAGGCCGCACAGCCCTTCGCTCACCGCCGTGCCGAAGCAGGCGTAGCGGTACTCGCGCTTGTTCGGGTAGTACGGGGGCAGGTAGAAGCCGCCGTTTGCCGCGCGCCGCCCGTGCACCGTTGGGCCGGTCACGATCAGGCACGCCTGCGGGGTCGTTCCCGGCGGGGCCGGCCACGTGTTGCCGCACAGCACGTCGCGCGTCGTGTGGTGTTCGAGATCCTGCTCGATCGAGATGTTTTTGTAGTTGTGGCCCGTCACCGCCCGCCACGTTTGCAGGTCCACTGTCAGGCGTTCGTTGACGTGCACCTGCTCCACCACGTCGTTGACCACCGCGACCGCGAGCAGTAGGAACGCGAACACCAGCAGCGTACTCTCCACCCGCCGCAGGTCGCCGCGGCCGCGGCGTTCGCGTTCGCGCGGGCGCAGGCGCTCGGGCAGGCGCTCCCACCGTCCGCCCGGCTCGACGCTGGGGGCCGCCTCGCTCACGTCGACGCCGGGGAGAACAGCGGCGCGGTCTGGTGGAGAATGAACAGGCCCTGCACCGCGAACGTCGCGACCAGCAGGCGCCGGTCGCGTGCCACCACCGCCAGCGGCAGCGTCCACAGCGTGTACCACGCCAGCAGCCACGTGCTTGTCACCGCGACCGCCAGCAGCGCCCACCCCGACGCCGACACCCAGTCGTACCCCCGCCACGTGCGCCACGCCAGGTGCGCCACGATCACGACCAGCGCCGCCTTCAGCAGGGCGTGGTCCACCGGGAAGACCCCCGGCTTGCCCAGCAGGTGCGCGATCTCCGTCGGCGAAGCTGTCGGTCGAGACCAGCGCCGCGTCGCGGTTCAGCGCCGACACCACGTCCAGGCCGTGCAGGCCGAACACCGGGTAGGAGACCACCGCCACCGCGACCCCCGCGCCCCACCGCTCCCGCGCAGCCCCCGCCAGTTTCGCCGCGCGAGCAGCATGAACGGCAGCAGCACCGCCCCCGTCGCCTTCACCAAGCCCGCCGCCACCACCGCCGCGCCCGCCCAGGCCTGGCGTCGCGCACCGTCGGCCGCGACGTGCCGGGGCCGGTGGGGGCGGCGGGAGTTCTTCCTCACGACGAGTGCCACCGCGGCCATCATAAAGAAGGTCATGACCAGGTCGTTGTGGGCGCCTCCCAGCCCGTACAGCACCTACAGCGGGTTGGCTCCCACGGCCACCAGCGCGACGGCCGGGTCGTAGCCTCGCGCCCGCGCGCACCGCCACGTCAGCGCGAGCGTGCCCGCGCTCGCGGCCAGCGCCTCGACTTTCGCGCCCCACAGCGCCCCCTTCAGGCCGAGCACGCGCCAGCGGGTAGGAGAGCAGCGTGTACAGCGGGCCGTACGCCGTCGCCACTTTGAGCCAGTCCTCCGCCCACGTACTTGAAGATCGGGTCGCCTTCGATCGCCAGCGGGCCGTGCAGGTACGGGTCGAGCCCGTGCTGCACCCCCATCCGGGCGTACGCGATGTAGCTGAACACGTCGGTGGAGAACAGCACGGGCCCCGCCACCACCGTCACGTTGAGCGCCACCACCAGCGCGATCGCCCACCTCGCCGCGCGCCGGTCGGTGGACAGGCGCCCGCCAGCGCCAGCAGTCCCGCATACGCGCCGGTGAAGCTCAGCAGCGCGATCAGGAACATCCGGAAGCCGAGGCGCTCTCCAATCCCGATGAAGCTCAGGCGCTTTGCCGACCCCCGCCAGCCACCCCGCGATCCCCGGCGAGCCAGGGGTCAGCGGCGAGTGGCCGACCGCCGCATCGAGCACCACCTCCAGCGTCGCCGCCAGCAGCACACCGCACACACGCCCGCCGCCGCCCACGCGCCAGCGGCCGTGCGTGGTATCGCGTCCGCGGCCCGCCACCCCACCCACGGGGGCCGGCTCGGACAGTACGCCCGTTGAACTCAACCTTCCGCTTGGTCCTCGAAGCGCAGGAGCGTCAGCGCGCCGGTCACCTCGAGCGCGCGCTGCACCGCCGGCTCTCCCGGCCGCAACATCAGCTCACAGCCGCGTTCGCGCGCGCGCGCATCCGCCTGCAACAGCAGCCGTAGCCCCGTGGAGTCGATGAACGCGAGGCGGCCCAAGTCCACGATCAGCCGCGCCGGCTGCGTCCTCTCAGCCGCCGCCAAGCTCTCTTCCAACTGGCGCGCCCCCGCCAGGTCGAGCTCACCCTCGAGCGCGATGCTGACGATCCCGTCCTCCGTGACGCTCGTTATGCCCAGGCGGCCGGGGGTGGTCACAGGGCCGTCCACACGCTCTTGGTCTCCAGGTACGCCTCAAGGCCCGTCGTGGCCGTGCTCGCGGCCGACGCCCGAGGCCTTGAAGCCGCCGAACGGCGCCGAGGGGTCGACGGCGCCCCAGGTATTGACGTACACCGACCCCGCGCGCAGCAGCGCCGCGAGACGGTGCGCGGAGCCGACGTCACGCGTCCACACGCCCGCGGCGAGGCCGTACTCGTTGTCGTTGGCGCGCGCGCGCGACCTCCTCCAGCGTGTCGTAGGGCGAGGCGACCAGCACCGGCCCGAAGATCTCCTCGCGCGCGATCCGCAGCTGGTCGGCGTCCTCGCCGGTGGCGGAGAACAGCGTCGGCGCGACGAAGTACCCGCCGCTGTCGGCGAGCGCCGCCTCGCCACCAGCCACGACCTCCGCCCCTTCTGCTCCGCCCGGAGGCGATGTAGCCGAGCACCCGCTCGCGCTGCTCGGCGGAGACCAGCGGGCCGAGCTGCGTGGCCGGGTCGAGGCCCGGCCCCAAACGCGTCGCCTGCCGGCCTGCTCGGCCAGCGCGCCATCACCTCGTCAAAGCGCTCCGCGCGGCACGAACAGGCGCGAGCCGGCGTTGCACGCCTGGCCGGAGTTGAAGTAGATCGCCTGGTAGGCGCCGCTCACCGCAGCCTGCACGTCGGCGTCGGGGAGGATGATGTTCGGCGACTTGCCCCCCAGCTCGAGCGTCACGCGCTTGAGCGCACGGCCGGCCTTCGCGCCGATCTCGCGGCCGACCGCGGTCGAGCCGGTGAACGCGATCTTGTCCACCCCGGGGTGGTCGACCAGCGCCGCGCCGGTGTCGCCGTCGCCGGTGAGCACGTTCAGCACCCCCGGCGGAAGCCCCGCCTCGAGCGCGAGCTCGCCGAGGCGCAGTGCGGAGAGCGGCGTCTGCTCGGCCGGCTTGAGCACGACGGTGCAGCCCGCCGCCAGCGCCGGCGCGAGCTTCCAGAGCGCCATCAGCAGCGGGAAGTTCCACGGCACGATCTGCCCGCACACCCCCACCGGCTCGCGGCGCGTGTAGCAGTGCATGTTGGGCGCCGTCACCGGCAGCACGTCGCCCTCGATCTTCGTCGGCCACCCCGCGAAGTAGCGCAGGTGCCCGGCGGTGCCGGCGACGTCCACGTACTGCGCGAGCCCCACCGGCTTGCCGTTGTCGGCCGACTCGATCTGCGCGAGCTCCTGCCGCGTGCTCTTCCAGGGACTGCGCGAGCGCCCCCATCAGCCGCTCGCGACCGCTGGGCGCCGGCATCGTCGCCCAGGGGCCCTCGTCGAACGCCTCCCGCGCGGCCGCACCGCGCGATCGACGTCCTCGGCGCCCGCCTGCGGGACCGCGCGAGCTCCCGGCCGGTGGCGGGGTCGAGCGTGGCGAACGTGCGCCCGTCGGCTGCCGGCGTTCGCTCGTAGCCGATCAGCAGGGAGTGCTCGCCCGCGATGAACGCGCGCGCCTCGGAGCCGAGAGCGTCGGGTAGTTCAGCGGTTGTTGAGGAGGGGGAGGGGGAGGGCGTTGTTGGCGCGGAGGCGGCGGTGTCGGCAGTGTCGGTGGCGGCGTTCATAGTGGGGAGCCCCTAACAGGAGTAGTGGTCACGGGAGACGGCGGCGGCAGTGTCGGTGGCGGCGCTCACGGCAGCGGTTCCCCACCTATGGTCGCAGGACGATCTTCAAGCGCCTCGCGGCGGTCGTACAAAGCGTACGCCTCCGGGGCGTCGTCGAGGCTCATGTGGTGCGTCACGAGCGGCGTGGGGTCGAGCACCCCGGCGGACATCAGCGCGAGCACGCGGTCGATGTGCCCGATCACGTTGGCGTGGCCCGGCGCACACGCGCAGCGACTTGATCCACAACAGGCCCATGTGCACCTCGGCGCGCTCCGCGTACACCCCGACCGCCTGCACCGTGCCGCACTTGCGCGTCAGGCGCAGCGCGAGGTCGAGCGCCGCGGGGTGGCCGACGGCGTCGATGCACACGTCCACCCCGCGCCCCTCGGTCGCGGCACGCGCCGCCGCGCGCGGGTCCCCCTCCTCCAGGTGCACCGCCTGCGCGCCGAAGGACTCCGCCACCGCCAGGCGCTCGGGCACCGAGTCCACGGCGATCACGTGTGCCGCGCCGGCGGCGCGCGCGGCCTGCACCGCGCACAGCCCCACCGGCCCGAGGCCGAGCACCGCCGCGACGTCCCCGGCGCGCAGGCCGCTGTCGCACCACGGCGTGAAAGCCGGTGCCCGCCACGTCGCCGGCGAACAGCGCCGCCTCGTCGCTCATCCCCTCCGGCACCCGGCGCAGCACGAGGTCGGCGTTCGGCACGAGCGCCCGCTCGGCCTGCGTGCCCTGCAGCGAGCCGAGCGCCGCGCCGTGGCCGAAGGTGCGCGAGTGCTCGCACTTGTGAAAGGCAGCCGCGGCGGCAGAACCAGCAGCGCCCGCACGCGGTCTGAAAGCAGCCGAGCACGCGGTCGCCGACGGCGACGTCGCGCACGTCCTCACCCACGGCAAGCACCGTGCCGACGTACTCGTGGCCGATCGTGAACCCCGGTTCGATCTGCACGCGGCCGTGGTAGATGTGCAGGTCCGACCCGCACACCCCGCGTCGCCTCGATCCGCACGATCGCGTCGCCCGGCTCGGTGAGCTCGGGCTCGGGGACCTCTTCCACCGCCACCCTGCCGGGGGCCTGGAACGTGACCGCGCGCATCGCGCACCCACCCTAAAGGATCCCGTGCCCCAGCCGCCCCCTTGCCACACTCCCGCCGCGCCGAGCGGCCGGCCCGCAGTGACCGCGGCGCCCCTCCGCCGGCCGCGTGGTCTACCCTGGTGGACCTCGTGGCAGCCAGAACGATCGTGACCTCCCACCCCGACGTGGCCTGCGACGTATGCGGGACGGCGACTGCTGCGGGGCGAGCAGCCGGACACGTTTCTCGGCGGCCGGGCAACGCCGACTGGTGTGCGAGCTGTGCACCACGCGCGCCACACACGAGGGGTGGCGCCGAGAGGCCGAGCAGCACACGACGAGGTCCCGAGCGCAGGCCCCCCCACGCGGGCGCTCGCTGCTGGGGAGGTTTCGCCAGTCCCGTTGGCCCAGCGCCGACCCCGACCCGGTCGTCCCGGCCGTGAGCCCCGACGGCGCCGATCGACCTGGCGCAGATCGGACGGCGCGCCCGGTGCGGGCACAGGCGGCGCCGGTGGACGAGCCGCCCGCGCTCCCGGAAGACGGGCGCGCGGACGTGGGCGTGAATCGAGCGCTGGAGGTCTTCAACGCCGGCGAGCACCCGCGCCGCGTGGCGGGAGTCACCCGCTCGCTCGGCGCCCCCTCCGTGAGAGCAACCCCGCTCGCCGGCGCGACCGTGGCGATCGTGGTCGCGTGGGAGTTGTGCTGGTACCGCTACGAGGTCGACCTCGGGGACGAGGCGCAGGGAGCGCGACTGGCGGCCGAGGGGATGGAGCTCGGGGAACTCACCCCCGAGGAGCTGCTCGCCAACGCCGCCGCGGACGAGCGCGGAGAGCTCGCGTTGCTGCGGTAGAATGCCCGCATGATCTACAGCGTGGTCCCCAAGCCCCTCGTCGACGAGCTCTACCCCAAGCTGGTGGAGCACTACAGCGACAACCAGAACGTGACCGTGATCGTCGACCGTCGCGAGGCCGACCGTCGCAGTCGGGGCGGTTCGCCCGACTCCGGCGTACGCCAGCAGCGCGTGGTGCGCGATCGGCGTCGCGCGCGGGTGCCCGGCGACCTGCCGGCGCTGGCGCGTCCCTGAGCGTCCCGGCCGGTTCTGAACCCCCCGCGTTGCGCCGTGTGAGCGCGCTGCCCGGTGGCCCCGCTGCGAGCGCCGGCCGTCCGAGCGTGCCGTCCCTGGCGCGGGGTAGGCTCGCGCCGATGAAGGTGATCGTGCACGTCGACGGTGGCGCCAGAGGCAATCCCGGACCCGCTGCGGCCGCGTGCGTGGTCGTCGACGCCTCCGGGGAGGTCCTGGAGGAGCGGGCGCGCCTGCTGGGGACCGCCACGAACAACGTCGCCGAGTACCGTGCGCTGCTGCTCGGCCTGGAGCGCGCCCGCGCGCTGGGGGCCACCGAGGTGGAGGTGGTCAACGACTCCGAGCTCGTCGCCAAGCAGGTGCGAGGCATCTACAAGGTCAAGCACGCCGCGATGCGCCCCCTGCACCTGGACGCGATGGCCGCGCTGCGCGAGTTCGAGCGCTGGTCGATCCGCTCGGTGCCCCGCGCCCAGAACGCCCACGCCGACGCGCTCGTCAACGCGGCGCTCGACGGCGCGCCCGCGGCCGCAGGCGGGTGACGATCGGTCGCAGGTTCCCTGTCGTGGGCGACGCGAGCGGGCGGTGGTTGCCTACCCCAGCGGCTGCGTGGAGTCGGCGAGCGTGAGCATCTGCCGGTTTGAGAGTTCCTCCAACAGGGTGTTGATGACCCAGTAGAGGACGTGGTGCTCGCGCCAGGCGACCATGTGGATGTGTTCGCCGTCGGCGAAAATCATGTAGGCGCGGCCGTCGAGGTAGCGCGTTTCCTGGGGGTGGTCGACGATCGGCGGTTCGAGCCAGTCGGTGCCCTCGACGTCGTAGTAGCCGCCGAGGATGCTCTGCTGGAACACGACCGTGTAGGCGTGGTGGAGGTGGCCCTGGGGGTCGCGCAGCGCGTAGGGGCGCACCTCTTCCTGTGTGGCGGGGCCCGCTCTGCAGGCGGGGGTAGAGCACCGGGAAGGGCACCTGCACCGCGGCGTTGACGCCTGCTCCTCGTCAGCTGCGGGAGTCGGGTAGAGGTCCTCGCTCGCCGGGCTGGAGGGCGCACTGGAGCGGTGACCGTGGTGGCCGTCGGCGAGCTGCCCCGCTCGAGCTCGAGCTGCGTGCAGCTCGGCGGCTGCAGGCGCTGGTGGCCGTAGAGGAAGTCGTGGAGCGTCGCTTCGGCCAGTTCCGGGCGTGGTGGTCACGTAGGAGCCGCCGCCGATCAGGTAGTCGACGTTGTCGGTCTGAAACTTGACCTGACGCAGCGGCTTGCCCTGCGAGAAGCCGATTAGCTTCACCAGCTCCAGCAGGATGCTTGGGGAGGGCGAGAAGTTAGTGCTGATCGCGCGCCCGACCGTTTTCGCGACCTTTTCGATCTGGCCGAGTTCAGGCGAGGCCTGCTCGCGCAGGTCGCGCAGGAAGTCCTGCTGGCGGGCGACGCGCACGAAGTCCGAGTCGGTGTGGCGGTAGCGCACGTAGTCGAGCGCGTTTTCGTAGCACAGCTTCTGGTAGCCGGGCTGCAGGTCGATGCTCGTGTAGTCGGTTTCGGGGGTGCCAACGTTGTCGTTGTAGTAGCGGTGGTCGACGTTGACGTACACGCAGCCGAGCGAGTCCACGACGCGGATGAAGCCGGCGAACGTGACGTCGATGATCCCGTTCAGTTCGAGGCCGGGCAGCACGTGTTTGACGGTCTCCGCCGCGAGGTTGGCACCCTCGTCGTGCCCGCGCAGGGTGGAGCCCAGCGTGTAAGCGAAGTTGATCTTCTCCGGGTAGTACACGCGGCCTTCGGGCGTTTTGATCGAGACGAGCAGGTCGCGCGGCACCGAGAGCACCGAGGTCTGGTCCTGTTCGGGGTCGAAGCGTACGAGCAGCATCGTGTCGCTGTGGGGCGCCGCCTCGCGTTCTTCGGAGTTTTTCGAGCCGTACCGTTTGTCGGAGCCGAGGATCAGGAAGGTCTTCGGCCCGCCCGTGTAGATCGAGGAGATCAGGCCCTTCGGGCGTGTGGATCTGGTTGAGCTTGGGGAAGACCTCGTCGGCGATCTGGGTCGCGGTGCGCACCGTCACCGCGGCGGTCGCCCCGCCGCAGAGCAGCACGATCAGCGCGCCCCCCACGAGGAAGCGCTTCCACATGCCCAGCCACAGCCGGGGCGGGCGCTCGTCGTCCATAGGGTCCATAGCGGCAGGGTACCGGCGGGATCGGCGTGCCACGCCGGGTCTGGGCCTTACAGAAGAGGGGCCCGGCTCCCCGGCTCCGCCGACTGCGCCACCCTCTACCCTCAGCGGATGCTCAGTCCCCGCAACCGCGAGCTGCTGGGCCTGGTGCCGGCGGCGCTGCTGGTGAGCGCGCGGGTTCCTGGCGATCTTCATCCAGGCCCGCCAGAACGCCCCGGTCGTCCCAGCCGACCCAACCCTGACCCTCAACCACGCCTCGAGCGTGTCGCTGACGTACGGTGCGATCTTCCTCGGGACTGTGCGTGGCGGGGCACCTCGTGATCCGCTTCGCGCTGCCCAACGCGGACCCCTACCTGTTCCCCCTCGGGGCGGTGCTGGCGAGCGTCGGGATCGTGATGGTGTACCGCATCAACCCCACGCTCGCGCGCCAGCAGGCGCAGTGGATGGTGCTGGGGCTGGTGCTGTTCGCGGCGACGATCCTCGCGCTGCGCCGCCGCGGCGTGGGCGTGCTGGAGCGCTACCGCTACACGATCGCGGCGGTGGGGATCGGCATGACGGTGCTGCCGCGGGTGCCGGGGATCGGCGAGGAAGTCAACGGCGCCTACCTCAACGTGCACGTCGGCGGGGTCTCCTTCCAGCCGGCGGAGCTCGCGAAGATCGCGCTGGTGATCTTCCTCGCCAGCTACCTGCGCGACAACCGCCAGATCCTCGTCACCGCGGGCCGGCGCGTGCTGGGGGTGACGCTGCCGCCGATGAAGCAGTTCGGCCCGCTGCTGGCGGTGTGGGGCGCGGCGATGGCGACGCTGCTGCTGACGCGCGAGCTCGGCACCTCGCTGATGTTCTTCGGCGCGTTCCTCGCGCTGCTGTACGTCGCCACGGGACGCCTCTCGTTCCCGCTGATCGGCTTCGTGCTGTTCGCCGCGGGCGCGTGGCTGCGTGGCGACGCACGTCGGCCACGTGCACGCCCGCGTGCTCGACTGGGAACACCCGTTCAACGAAGCTGCTCTACCACCAGAGCTCCGGCGGCAGCTACCAGCTCGCGCAGTCGCTGTTCGCACAGGCCGACGGGGGCGTGCTCGGCATCGGCTTCGACCAGCTCGCTCATCAAAGGCCTGCTGCCGGTCCCCGAAAGCGACATGATCTACGCGGTGATCGTCAACGAGCTCGGCCTCGCGGCGCCGCGGCGCTGCTGCTCACCTACCTGCTGTTCGTCGCGCGCGGCCTGAAGATCGCGATGCTCGCGCGCGACTCCTTCTCCAAGCTGCTCGCGACCGGGCTCTCGTTCATCGTCGCGCTGCAGGTGTTCGTGATCGTCGGCGGCGTCACCCGCGTGATCCCGCTCACGGGGGTCACCCTCCCGTTCGTCGCCTACGGCGGCTCCTCGGTGGTGATGAACTTCGTGCTGCTCGCCCTGCTGCTGGTGATCTCAGACCGCGCGCGCAGACCGGGGTAGCATCTGGACGACCGGCCGGGACGGCTCCTCGCCGTCGCCACGGTCGATGCCGGTCGCCCCGTCGTCGATGCCGGTCGCGCCACGGTCGATGCCAGTCGCGGCGCCGTCGATGCCGGCCGTCACGCGCAGGTCGTCCACCCGTTCGACCTGCCTGTCGAGCTGGCGCGTGCGCGTCTCCCTGAGCTCCGCGTACGCCTTGCGCGAGCTCTCCAGGGCGCGATCGACCTTGTCCATCTGGTCCTTGAACATACCCCACTGCTTGTTGAAGCCCCCCAGTGCTCTCAGGATCTCGTTGGTCTGCTGGGCCAGCTTGAAGTTCTCGCTCGCCTGGCGGATCACCGCGAGGATCGCGAACAGCGTCAGCGGCGAGCAGAGCACGACCTTCCCGCGCAGCGCCTCGTCGAGCAGTTCAGGGTCGTTTTCGTGGATGAACCCGTACACCTGCTCATTGGGGATGAAGATCAGCATGTAGTCGAGCGTGCCGCCCTCGGGGTCGATGTAGTCGCGCGTAGCGACCTCCCTGATGCGCGCGCGCACGTCGCGCTTGAACGCCCTCGCCGCGGTCTGGCACTCCTGCTCGGTGGAGCCCTGCAGGTAGCGCTGGTACTCGACCATCGGCGTCTTCACGTCCATGTTCAGCCGCTGGCCCTGCACGAAGAACGTGAAATCCGGCCGCGACGCGCCGCCCTCGATCTGCTGCTGCTTGCGGTACTGCACACCCTCGATGAACCCCGCCACCCGCAGGACATCCTCGGCCATCCGCTCGCCCCACTGGCCGCGCGTCTGCGAGCCCGAGAGGACCTCGTTGAGACGGCCGGTCTCCGAGCGCAGCAGCTCCGTCTGCTGCCTACTCTCGCGCGTCACCGCCTCCAGCTTGACGATGCTCTCGCCGCGCTTTTTGTCGACCTCGCGCACCAGCTCGTGCAGCGTCCCGAGCTCCTTGCGCACCTCCGCGAGGCCCTTGTCGATCTCGCCCTGGCGAGCCTTCAGCTGCTCCTCCCCGCGGCCGGTCTCCTTCTCGAGCTCGGCCTTGTTCTGGGCGACCAGCTGCTCAACGCCCGCCCTCTGGATCTCGCCCTGCACGCGCGTGAGATTGGTGTGGAGCGCCGCGACGATTCGCTCGGTCTCGCCCGGGTCAAGCTGCGCGGCAGCAGCCCGCCCCTGGCGCAGGAGCAGGGCCACCACCAAGGCGATCAGGACGACCAGAAGCAGGGCAAGCACGTACAGCATCGCTCACGATTATGGGTGGCGGCCCGGCGGGAAAAACGACGCTACTTCCTCCTACGCCTCCCGCGGGTCTTGTGGGTGGTCTGCTTCGGGCACCCGGTGACCTTGATCTTCGTGCTCTGGTGGATCACGGCGCCATCCTGAGCGACGAATTCAGTCGGCATCGCAAGCTTGCCCCTGCACAGACTATGGGGCGCCGCCAGCGCCGAGTTCGCGCCCTCCGGCAGATCCAGCTCGAACGAGCTGACCGGCACATCCGGCACCGACTTGAACGTGCTGCTCGTGATCCCATGCTTGCTGATAAACGTCGTACCGACCAGATCGACCGTCACGCCATAGCCCTGCAGCACCACGACCAGGCTCGGGAACGCTTCCCCGCCATGGCTGACGAAGTACGCCGGGCCCGTCAGCGGGACCGGCAGCACCGGCGTGACCGCCTTTGCGTGGCCCACCACAGATGCCGCCGGGCAGTTCGCCGGGTTCACTTCGAACGTCGCAGCCACACATGCCTTCTGCAGCGTCTTCAGTCGCGACGGGAGCTGCTTGGGGAGTTCCACTTTGACCTTGGCGATGTTCGACTGGCTCGATGCCTGGTTATCGCCCAATGGCGTTGTTGGATAGATGAGCTTCGCATCGAGGCTCGCACCGTTCGCCCGCGAGGTCTTCCCAGAGGTCGAGACCTTGAGATCCGGTTTGAACTTCAAGCTCCGGCACGACCCCACCTGGAAGTGGCTGGAGATCGGAGCGCTCGCGCCTTCCGTGCTCGTCGCCGTCCCGCTGAAGGACATCGGGCCGCAGTTCGTCGGGTTGAATATGAACCCCGGCCGGTCGATCACCGCGTTGATCGTACGAAGGTCCGAGGGGACGCCATGGATGATCGGCGGGAGCGGGTCCGTCGTGACCGTCAACTGCGAGGTGTGGGGGTCCACTTCGATCTTCGCGCGAGTCACGATCGTGCCCAGGTTGAAGGGGCCGACCACCACCGGCACCACGATCGACAGACCGTACGGGGCGCCCTTGTAGCCACCCGTGAGGTAGATCGGTGCGGGCGGCTGCCCGGGCTGCGGGACGACCAGCGGGTACGGGCCGGGGCCCGCCTCGACGACCGTATGCCCGATCTGCGACGCCGCGGGACAGGTCCCTTCGGCAGCCCGCGGTTCGCCACACAACGGGACCTTCGAGATCATCCCCAGCAACCCCTCGGGGGTCTTGAACTGGAGCGTCGAGATCCGCTGCTGCCCGTCTTCCCGCGTCAGCAGCAGCGAGAAGTCCGTGAAGCCCCCCGCCTGGTCGGTCGTCGAGCCCGCATCCAGTGATGGCGCGAACGGCGCAGGGGAGGACGGACACGCAGAGCCGTCGGGGCCTTCCGATATTGCGAAGCTACTCGACGGGAACACTTCGCTCACGAACGGCGCGCTCCAAGGCGCGAACACCGTGTTCGTCGTATAGGTCCCACACTCCACCGGGGTCGCCAACGCCGCCTGCGCGCCCCCGCTGAACGACAGCTTGAATTCGTCGAACGGCAACTGCGGGGTCTTGTCGAACGTCGTCGTGATCTGCCCCGTCGTCGTGTTGAGATGCACGGTCCCCACCAGCTTCACGTAGATCCCGTCCTGCGGATCTTCGGGAGCCACCAGCAACTTTACTTCCGGCGGGTTCGACTGCAACACATATACGTTGCCTTCCAGCTTGTTCCTCAACACAGGCGTGCCGATTTCCACGCGCCCCACCTTCGAATCCGACGGGCACGTTGGCGGGCCTTCTTCTTCCAGACGAGCTTCGGATTCCTGACACGCGCCGAGCCCATTCGCCTGCCCAGGGTTGATCGCCACGCCTTCCGGCAGCGTCACCGTCGTCTTTTCGATATCCGACTCCGAGTTCGCGCTCGGGTTCGTCAGCCCTTCCTGGCCCATCTTCACACCGAACGTGAAGCCCGCCGGGGTATCCGCGCGGGCCGTATCCGGGGAGGCTGTGATCGCCGGGGCGAATTCCAACAGGCTGCAACCCGTCATCGGGCCGACCGGCGAGGACGCGCTGACGTTGTGGTCCGGTTCCTCCCACGAGCTCGCTTCGAGCGTCGCCTGCAGCGGTTCGCTGGTGCAGTCGGTCGGGGCCGTTAGGTACGGGATCGGGACACCCGTAGAGGACTGGCCGCCGATCTGCACGCCCTTTCCGATGTACGTTTCCCCCAACGGAACTCCGACCTCTGCGCTTGTCGGACTAGCGTACACACATTCGCCAGGGCCTATACATACGAGTCCCCGCATCGCGTCGTGACTCGGATCGATAGGGACTCCCCACAAAGTCAACGAGACGCCTCCGAGCTGCGAGTAGTTGTCAGGGGCTTTCTGGAAGGTCACCCGCACCCCATAATCACCAGGCTCCAACGCAACTGTGCCCTGAATACCAAAACCGTCTGCGTTGAATCCGAGCTTCGCGATTTCTCCAGGATTAGTCGATAGATTCCAAACGGGGATCGTGTAATGACCGCGGTGAGACCCAACCAAGGTAAGAGTCGCCGTGCCGACCTGCGTGCTCAACAAACACTCAAGCGGCACAGTGTTGCCTTCCTTGATTTCCGTGAACACCGCGATTGGGCACTTTGGTGTGTCCGCTAGATCACCCACGAATCCCGGAGGCAAAACCCCACGATTTTCCTTTGGGTCACCTGGCGACAGACCATCGCTCAACGTCGTGAACGCCAGCGTCGTCGTCAGATCGGGATGGCCGCCAGCCTGAGTGTTCGACAGCACGGTCGCCGTCGATCCAGGGGCGAAGCCGAACGACGCCGGACTCGAACTGATCGCCGTCGGCGTTTTCCGGATCACTTCCGGTGCCCCGCCGCCTGAGACAGTCACGACGTTCGTGACGCTCGGCGGAGCGCCTTCTTCGACTTCGACGGGGATCGTCAGTTCGAGAAGGTCGTCGGAGGGCACGACACCCTCGTAGGTGCATGTCAGACCTGAGCAGATCATTCTCGTGCCCGACCGCCAGTCCACCCCCGATGCCGTTTCCGACGACGCCTTCAGCCCGGCAGGGAGGACATCCGTGACGGTGACTTTGCCGTTGCTCGGCGCATCGCTGGTGTTCTGCACCTGCACCCGGTAAACGTCCGGATCGCCGGTGGCCGGAGCGAAATTCGTCGGCGCCGAGAACGCCGTTACCGTCCACTGCGGGCCTCCTTCAGCCGCCGCCGCAGAGGCCGGGCCGCAGACCGCGGGCAGCGCCGGAGCGCACAGCGCGAGGAGCAGGGACGCCTTTCGCTTGAACATGTTCACTTCCTCCCCTTCGCTGGCTTCTTGGCCCGCCGCTTGTCCTTCACGCATCTGCCGTGCCTCCGGGCGAAGCCCCGTCTTGCAGCCGCGGGATGGACCGGCGGCGGTGCTGTGAAGTTCCCGACGCCTTCAAAGGTCACGCTAGCCGGCGTCGCGAAGATCGGCGAAGCCGCGGGCACACCCTGACAGCCCGTGCCCGTGCACTGCGGCGCAGTCAGCCCCGCGAAACCACCGTCCACGCGTGCATCATAGATGTCATCGGAGACATCAGTATCCTGCGGAGCGAGCTGCGCGTGCGTCGAGAAAAAGACGTTGGTCCCGTCCGCGCTTGAGCCGAGGAAGAACGCCTGGCCGGGATCGCCGGGCGAACTGATCAGCGAGAGCGTGCCGTCATGCCACTCATATACGTGCTCTTTGCCCGGCACCGCCTGCGGCACAAGCGCACCCGCTGAATCAAAGAACACATCATTGCCCTCTTCAGAGATCGGACGAGGAGGCCCGACGGCAGACAGGCCATCGAACCCCGCACGAGCGAACGTAGCATCATCAACCGGCGCACCACCGGCACACGACACACACACGACACTGTTCGACACCGCATCGTAACGGTATAGCTCTACACACGCTTCAGGACTCGCTCCCCCCGGATACAGGCTAGTGCACTCGACACCTGGCGCTCTAACATTGTCAAAACCCGTGAGGGGCCTGTTCGTCCCAAACACAAGGTACCGCCCATCGCCGGTCGTATACCACTCCGCTGCGGCGTTCAAACCCACGAATTCCGCGTGGCCTTCCGCCTTTCCGCCAAACGCTTGGTCGGTCCAGTCGCCGCTTTCCTCCGGTTTAAGAGGATAGTCATCCGCGTTGACCGTCGTGATAAACGTCACCTCGCCCGTGCTGGTGTCGTAACCGTATAGATTGACCGGAGCAAAATAGTTTCCGTGTTCTGGCGTGAGCGCCGCCGCCCCGGGCGCGAGATCGCCGTACGCCGTGAAATACACGGTCGAACCGTCGCTGGATACCGCTCCGACAAAATCGACGTCGCCTTCGGCCGCACCGGATTCGCCGTGCGAGATGCGCGTCAGCTTGCCGGTTTCTGTTTCGTACTCATACAACTCCGGAGCGTGGCCTTTATCATCCTTTGTCAGCTCGGTCTTGGTTATGAAGAATACCTTCGAACCATCAGCCGAGGCACCCACGAATGCAGCCGACTGCAAACCATCGGGATCGACCCCGACCATTTCGGGTTCGGGCGCAGAGACCTCAACCGTCTTCATCGACCCGTTAGCTTCCCGCAAACGCACATATAGCTCGGGAGGATCTTCCTGCGGAGTCGTCGTCGGATTCCAACAACCAGGCCCTCCATGCGCTTCCGGGTCGGGGGCTGTGAAAAAAACCTTCGAACCATCACTCGAAACCGCGCTATGGGCAGTGCCGCTTGCGTTGTGGTCGCCGCCCTGCCCCAGGCTTGCCCCGCACGCACTCAACAACAAACCTTCGCTGTTGACGTTGACGAGCACGCAACTCGACTGCCGGAAGCTGCATTCACCTCCACCATTCGACTCATACAACGCATTACTACCGGCAACCTGGTCTTCAGCCGCGCCGCCAGATATCAATTGATGGTTCTCACTTTCCAGGATGACCTCGCTCAAGTTTTCAGACCCTCCTGCCAAATAGACGACGTCTTCTAGGAGAACGGCGGCGGCTCCGCTCGCCGAGAAGACGGTCGCGTACGGACCACCCACAGGACCAACCATCCACGCGGCGTGGTAAGCAGACAGGTCAACTTCGAGATCCGCTTCCGAGCCGACGTGATCGCGAAAACCGACCGACGACAGATCCACGGGATCAAACACTTCGGGCGCCACACCCTGCAACTGAGGGGTCGGCGGAACCAAGACATTCATACCCCAGCCTCCGGCGCCACGCGAGAAAACATAGGACGCCGATACGGTGGCTGCGCTCACCCCAAAAGACGCAGTTGCCCTGAGCAAAAACGCATCGCCGTCTTCAGCAACATAACCACGATCAATGGGTATCGGTTCGGCGCCAAAAGTGCTTTCGACCTCAAGGGGCGGGAACAGGTCTACTGCATCGCCCTTGTCGACGGGCGTCACCTGCTCGTACGCGCGACACTCGGGAAGACTCGCGGAGGGACCCTGCCTCGCAGCGGCGTTTGGGCATGCTTCGACAGGGAGTGCCTGTGCGGTCCCGGTAGGGCACACTCCACAAACAAGGGCTATCCCGACCAGCGCGGCACGCCGAATACGGTCCGGTCGACGTCCCGCTCCAACCGCCCCACAACAGACACGACAATGCATTTGTCGGCGGTCAACCCCGTAGCTGCGCCACCCCATGGATTCCCTCCACTCTCTCGTATTGCGGTCCACTGCGTACGGTCTCTCGCCACGTACGCGCCGAACACCGGCAACCGTACCAGCGATGCCCCACATATATCGGGTGGGGCCGACGAAACGCCAGCCCCACCCAAGCTTACAACTCAGATGCTCCTAGCTTGAAACCCGAAGCCCCAAGCCATTCGACTTTAAGAGGGCGACTATACCTTCCACCTGACCCTGTTCTTTTCCTCCTTCCGAGCATTTTGCGAGATGTTTTTTCTCGAATGTACCAAGCACTAATAACTCTGTGCCGGTTGCTTTGTTTTCCAGCTCCAGGGCTTCTTCCTTACCTGCCCCTTCAGCTTCGCATGTGTCCGTTTTGTTGCCTTCCAGCGTTTCGCATGTGACCGCCCAACCCGGTTCTTTGCCTTCGATACCGACGTTCTGGATCACGTCTAATATTTTGCCTTCGACTTCGACCAATTCCGTTTGCCACGGCAAGTTGACTGCTTTTACTTCTTTTACTTTGTTACAGCCCGTGAGACCGCCGCCTTCCTTGACTTCGCAGTTTTTGGCTTCAACGGTTACTTTTTCGACTCTGTCGAACTTTGTGGGGCCGATGGTGCCTTCCTCTGTACCACCGCATTGAACTGCCACTACTTTTTCTTTCCCGGCACCTCCTGCTTTTTTATCCGTGAGCCGCACCGTAGCACGCCCGATGACCTTCTCGGTAGTGGTCACTTCCTGCCATGCCCATGCCCCTGTAGATGAGGCTGTGGTGCACTGACCGGTTGTATATTTACTTGTTGCTGCAGCTGCTTTTTCTGTTTCACATTGTAACCAGTGCGGCGCTGCTGAAGCGGTCCCCGCCACGACCATGCTCACAACGAACATGGCCGCGAGGCAACTCGCGAGTCGTACATACCCTCATTGTCTGCACTCCTTATCATCTCGATTTGATCTTGGTGTTTGGTTGTCGCTGTTCTTGGTTGGTTGATGCTGACCTACTTCCGACTTTGTAACGAACTGCCACAATCCTTCTCAAGCCATCAACCGAACCCGATCAATGACACGCCAAGCGTACCCGACGACCCCCAGCCCGTCAAGGGTTGAGGCGCAAGGCCACATCTCAAGGGCCAAAACTGACCCGAGTTCGCGAACGGTGTCTCCGACCTACGCGTGCGCCGCGGCGTGCTCGCCCGTGGCCTGCTCCACGACCTTCTGAGCGAGGTGGGCAGGAAGCTCCTCGTAGCGCAGGAGCTCCAGCGTGTAGTCGCCCTGGCCGCCGGTGATCGAGCGCAGGTCGGGGGCGTAGCTGAGCATCTCGGCCATCGGGACCTCTGCCTTGATCTCGGTCATCGCGCCCGCCGGCTCCATCCCCTGGGGGCGCCCGCGGCGAGTGTTGAGATCGCCGATCACATCACCCACGCTCGCCTCGGGCACCGAGACCGTGACGAGCATGATCGGCTCCAGCAGCACCGGTTCGGCCTGCTCGAGCGCCTGGCGCATCGCCGCCGCGCCTGCCAGCTTGAAGGCGATCTCCGAGGAGTCCACCGTGTGGTAGGAGCCGTCGAAGAGTCGCACGCGCACGCCCTTGACCGGGTAGCCCGCGAGCACGCCCGAGTCCATCGCCTCGCGCACCCCTTTCTCGACGGCGGGGATGAACGAGCTGGGGATCACGCCGCCCTTGATGCTGGTTGACGAACTCGAAGCTCGGGGAGGGCGGAGTCGGTCGAGCTCGCGGCGTCCTGGAGCGGCTCGATCTCGATGTGGCAGTCGCCGAACTGGCCGCGGCCGCCGGACTGCTTCTTGTGGCGGCCGTGCGCCTTGGCGGAGCCGCGGATCGTCTCCCGGTAGGGCACGCGCGGGGGCTTCAGCGAGACCTCCACCCCGAAGCGCCGGCGCAGGCGGTCGACGATCACTTCGACGTGCACCTGCGAGAGGCCGGCGACGATCTGCTCTCCCGTCTGCGGGTCGCGGTGCAGGTCGATCGTGGGGTCCTCCTCCTGCAGGCGGCGCAGCGAGGTGAACACCTTCTCCTCCTCGCCCCGGCTCTGCGCCTCGATCGCGAACGCCATCACCGGCGCGGGCAGCTTCAGGGCCGGCAGCTCGATCGGCTCGTCGCGGGCGGCCAGCCAGTCGCCCGAGCGGGTCTCCTTGAGCTTCGCCACGGCGCCGATGTCGCCCGGGCCGAACTCCTCGACGTGCACCACCTCCTTGCCGGCGAACGTCAGCAGCTGGCCGATCCGCTCCCTGACATGCGCGCGGGTGTTGAGCACCTGCGTGTCGTGGCGCATCGTCGCCCTGGTAGACGCGCAGCAGGTTGATCCGCCCCGCGAACGGGTCCGCGCGGGTCTTGAAGACGTACGCGTACAGCTCCCGCTCCTCGGCCGGCTGCAGCTCCACCTCCCCCACCTCCAGCGCGCCGTGCTTGACGGGCGAGGGCAGGTCCTCGACGATCGCGTCCAGCAGGCGCGTCGTGCCGAGGTTGCGCGGTGGCCACGCCGCATACCACGGGGAAGATGCGCCCGTGGTTGGTGCCCTCCTTCAGCGCCCCGACGATCTCCTCGTGGGAGATCTCCTCCCCTTCCAGGTAGCGCTCCATCAGCGCGTCGGAGACCTCGGCCACCTCGTCCATCAGCTTCTCGCGGTACTCCTGCGCCTGGGGCGCGTGCTCCTCGGGGATCGTGATCTCCATCCACCCCCGCCGCTGGGCGGAGTCCTGGCGGAAGGCGCGCATGTCGACCAGGTCGATCACGCCGCTGCAGCTCGTGCTCGGCGCCCCATCGGGATCTCCGTCGCGACCACGTGCGGGCCGAACGCCGCCTTCAGCTGCTCCAGCGTGCGGAAGAAGTCGGCGCGCTCGCGGTCGAGCATGTTCACGAACACCATCCGCGCGATGTCGAGCTCGGCCGCGCGCGCCCACAGGCGGGCGGTGGAGACCTCGACGCCCATCACCCCGTTGACGCACGAACACCGCCGACTCGCACACGCGCAGCGCCCCCAGCGCGTCCGCGACGAAGCTCGGCTCGCCCGGGGGTGTCGAGCAGGTTGATCTTGCGCTCGCCCCACTCGAACGAGCTGAGCGCGGTGGAGATCGACATCTGCCGCGCCTGCTCGTCGGGGTCGGCGTCGGAGACCGTGTTGCCGTCCGCCACGCTGACCCAGGCGGCTCGTCACCCCCGCCTCGAACAGCAGCGCCTCGTGCAGCGAGGTCTTCCCCGCCCCGCGGTGGCCGACGAGGGCGACGTTGCGGATCCTGTCCGCCGGCGTGTGCATCAATCGAAACTATCGCCCTGCATCCGCGAACGCAAGCGCAGCACCGCCTTGGTGTGCAGCTGCGAGATGCGCGACTCGGTCACGCCCAGCACCTCGCCGATCTCGCGCAGCGTCAGGTTCTCGTAGTAGTACAGCGCGATCACCAGCTTCTCGCGCTCCGGCAGCCGCGCGATCGCGTCGGCGATGCGGTCCTTCATGTCCCCCACGTCGAGCGCCCGCGCCGGGTCGGGCGCGCCCGGGTCCTCGAGCGTGTCCATCAGCGACACCTGGTCGCCGCTGGAGTCCGAGACGCTCCACAGCTCGTCGAGCGCCGCGATCGAGGAGTGCGAGATCGCCAGCAGCGATTCCTGCAGTTCGTCCTCGGTGATGCCGAGCTCCGCCGCCAGCTCCGCGTCGGTGGCCGCCCGCTGCAGGCGGTGCTCGAGCTTCGAGTTGGCGCGCTCGATCTCCCGCGCGCGTGCGCGGACGCTGCGCGGCACCCAGTCCATCGAGCGCAGCTCGTCGATGATCGCGCCCTTGATGCGGGTGATCGCGTACGTCTCGAACTTGATCTCGCGCGCGGGGTCGAAGCGCTCGATCGCCGAGATCAGGCCCACCAGGCCGTAGGAGATCAGGTCGGCCTCCTCCACGTGCGGGGGCAGGCCCGCGGCGGTGCGGCCCGCCACGTACTTGACCAGCGGCGAGTACGCCGACCACGAGGCGCTCGCGCGCCCGCCGGTCACCGTCGGACTTGTAGCGCCGCCACAGGTCGCGCAGCTCGACCGTCTTGACGTTCGTCTCCAGGATCTACTCCGCTCTCACGCTCGAGGGTGGCTGCGCGCATAAGCGCTTTTCAGCCTGGCGGACTCTACCCGAGTGTAAACCTGCGTGGTCGAGACGCTGGCGTGGCCGAGCAGCTCCTGGATGCTCCGCAGGTCCGCGCCGCCGTCCAGCAGGTGCGTCGCGAAGCTGTGGCGCAGGGTGTGCGGGGAGGCTCCACCCGGCCACGCCCGCGCGCGCCGTCCACACGCCGCAGGCGCCGGCGCACGTCACTGGTGCTCAGGCGCCGGCCCGACTTGCTCAGGAACAGCTGCCCGCCCACCCTCTCCGTGCGGCGGTTGCGCTCGCCGCCGCCGCTGCGGGCGCCCGCTCCAGGTAGTCGCGCAGCGCCGCGAGCGCCACCTCCCCTACCGGCACGTACCGCGTCTTGCGGCCCTTGCCCTCCACGCGCAGCTGCTCGCCGTCCCAGTCGACGTCCTCGACCCCAGCGACACGAGCTCCTCCGCCCGCAGCCCGCACGCGTACGCCAGCTCGAACATCGCCCGGTCGCGCAGCCCCAGGCGGGTGGGGCCGGGTCCTGGACGTCGGGGTGAGCAGGCCTGGATGGTGGGCTGCGTGGATGCCGGGTGGGCGGGCCGACGATGCTCTCCAGCAGCCGCGCCACCTCGCTCGCCTTCAGCACGCGCGGCAGGCGCGAGGGCCGGCGCGGCGTCGCCACCAGGTCGGCCGGGTTGCCCGCGATCAGGCCGTGCTCGCGCTGGCTGGAGAACAGCGCCCGCACGGCCGCGAGCTTGCGCGCCGTGCTCGCCGGCGCCGCGCCGCGCCTCCGAGAGCCGGCCACGTAGCGGCGCACCTCGCGCGGGCCGACCTCCCGCGGGCGCCAGGCCGGCGGCGTGCGCCCAGCGCGCGAACTGCGCGCAGATCCACCGCGTACGCCCGGCGCGTGCGCTCCGCGGCGTCGCGACGGCGCAGATCCTCGTCCAGCAGCGCCACCGCTCCCGACCACAGCGTCCTCCACGCCCTCCCCCTCGCCGGCCCCACCCCCGGCGCCTTGATCGCGACCCTCGCCGGCGCCTCCCCTCCGCAGCCATGCTAGCTATTCGCCGCCGTAGGGCGCCTATGCCCTGCTCGCGCCCACCTGCTCGGCGGTGAGCCGGCGGGTGGTAGGCGAGCCGCTCACCACCGGCGCCAGCAGCCGTGCGAGCTCGTGCCAGTCGCGCGCGCAAATCACGTCCTCTTCCTCGCACACCTCCTCGTTCCACGGGTGCACGAGCGTCGCCGCCACGATGCCGCGCTCCAGCGCCCCCGCGATGCTTAGCGGGCTGTCGTCGATCAGCAGGTCGATCCCCTCCCGCACGCACATCTCCATCCGCTCGCGCGCGCACAGCAGTTCGTCGAACGGCAGCCCGATCGCCTCCAGCCACGCCGCGGTCGCGCGCCGGCAGCACCTCGTCGCGGTGGCTGAAGACCTGCACGAAGTGGCCCTCCGCGTGCCAGCCCCGCACGGTCTCCACCGCGCCCGCGTAGGGGACGCCCGCGAGGATCCGCTGGTCGGTGTGGCTCTCGCTGCACGCACAGCTCCAACTGCTCAGGGCGCAGGCGCGTGAGGCCCCACGTCAGCTGCTCCTCATAGGGCAGCTCCACCCCGAAGCGCCGCACCGAGACATCGGAGAGCACGTCCCAGTAGTGGTGCAACGTCGAGTCCATGTCCACCGCGATCCGCATTTGCCGTGACCCCCGATCCGATACCTTTGCCCCTTGTAACACAACGCACGGATGGCTCGATGTGGTCCGCGGCGTGCGTGTCCGATCCAGATAACGACCCCTTGATCCCCATGTCCGCATCCTCCCCGCCGGCCGCGCCCTCCGCCTACGGGCCGCAGGGACGCTCTCCCTGGCTGGACGTCGACTGGCGCGCCCACCAGCACTGGACAATTATAAACGATTCCCCTGTCAACGTGATCGAGTTGGGCGAGGGACCGCCGCTGCTGTTCGTCCACGGCCTCTCCGGCTCGTGGCCCAACTGGCTGGAGCAGCTGCCGGTGTTCGCTCGAACCCACCGGGTCATCGCCCTCGACCTCCCCGGCTTCGGTCGCTCGCCGATGCCCACGCGGGGATATCTCGATCTCCGGCTACGCCCGCACGCTCGATGCGCTGCTCGAGCGCTCGGCGTCGACGCCGCCGCGGTCGTGGGCAACTCGATGGGCGGCTTCGTCTCCGCCGAGCTCGCCATCGACTTCCCCCAGCGCGTCGAGCGCCTCGTGCTGGTGTCCGCCGCCGGCCTCAGCACCTACCGCGACCCCCGCGGCCTGCGCGAACTGCGCCGCATGCGCCGGATGGAGCGCCCGGCCGCCGCCTTCACCGGCTGGGTTGCCGCCCACGCCGACACCCTCGCCCGCCGGCCCGGGCTGCGCAACGCCGCCCTCGGCCTGATCGCCGCCACCCCGACCGTCTGCCCGCGCCGCTCGCCGCCGAGCAGATCCGCGGCGCCGGCAAGCCCGGCTTCGTCCAGGCGCTGCAGGCCAACCTCGAGTACGACTTCCGCCACCGCGTCCCCGAGATCGCCTGCCCCACGCTGATCGTGTGGGGCGACCAGGGACCGCGTGATCACCGTGCGCGACGCCGACGCCTTCGCCGAGCTGATCCCGGGCTCGCGCAAGCGTCATCTTCGAGGACACCGGCCACCTGCCCCAGCTCGAGCGCCCCGCCGAGTTCAACGCGCTGCTCGCCGGGTTCCTTGGGGAGGGCGAGGAGAGCCCCTATTAGGGTCGCCTAATTAGGGCCTCCTAACCTGTGATAGGCTCAGCCCGACTCTATAACCTAGTCCCCAGGTCGGGTATGACGGAGATCGGTTGATGGCGCAGGACCGGGCAGCCGCAGGACAACTTGAGCGCAACACCCAGCGGCGCGTCAACGAGCGCGTGAGCTTCTACGTCTGGACCGCCGTCGGTGCTCGCCGTGGCGGTCGCCGTGGTCGATTCTCAGCTGGCACGCGCGAGGGGGGCACGACCGACCCGACGGCTCTGCCGCCCGGCCACCGCTTGAGCCACACGACGGTCGTGCTCAACAGCGCGATCCTGGTGCTGCGCGAGGGCCTCGAGACGATCCTCGTCCTCGCCGCGGTGACCGCCAGCTTCCGCGGCGGCCAACCAGCGTCTACCGCCGCCCGGTCGCGACCGGCGGCGGCGCTGGCGATCGCGGCGCGGGGTCGCCACCTGGTTCTTCGTCGTGTGGCTGATCGGGCGCTTCCACGGCGGCGAGTTCGACGTGCAGGCCGCGACCGGCCTGCCCTCGCTGATCGTGCTGCTGCTCGTGATGAACTGGTTCTTCCACAAGGTCTACTGGACCGGCTGGATCTCCCACCACAACAAGCGGCGGCGCGGCCTGCTCTCCGGCGATCCAGACGCCGAACAAACGGCGGATGCTGCTCGGCCTCGCGCTGCTCGGCTTCACCTCGGTCTACCGCGAGTGCTTCGAGGTCGTGATCTTCCTGCAGAACTCTGCGCGAGCTCTACGGGTCGAGCGTCGTGCTCGAGGGCGTCATGATCGGCTGCCTGTTCACCGCCGCCGCCGGCGTCCTCACGTTCGGGCTGCACCAGCGCCTGCCCTACAAGCGCCTGCTGATCATCACAGGGGTGATGCTGCTGTTCGTGCTCGCTCGTCTCCGTCGGCGAGGAGGTCAACGAGATGCAGCTCGCTGGGCTGGATCGGGACCACCCCAGTCCACGGCCTCTACATCCCCGGCTGGATGGGCACCTGGTTCTCGCTGTTCAACAACTGGGAGACCTTCATCGGCCAGTTCATCGCGCTCGCGCTCGTCATCGGCTCCTACTTCCTGGCCCAGTACCTGCGCGTCTGGCGCCCGCGCCGGCGCGGCCTGCAAGCCGCCCAGCGCGCCGAGCTTCCGCCCGAGCAGCCGGCGGACGCCCCCGTGCAGGGCACTCCTGTCGCCGGCGTGTTGGGGTAGCGGCAGGCCCCAGCCACCCAGCGCGCCGCGGTGCGCGTTGGCCGTTGCCGTGGTTGGCGTCCACGCCGGGGACGCGGGGCACGGAGGCCCCGCGCGCACGCCCGTCGGGTGGCGTACCCACCCGCGCGGACGATCCCCAAAAATACCCCTCAGCGGGCCATTGCGCCCTCGGCGGCGCTGCCGACCAGCTTCGCGTACTTCTGATCGCCACCTCGACCTCTCCGGCCGCGTGCGCAGGCGGGGTGTAGGCGCGCAGGCGCTCGGCGATCTGCTCGTCGGTGAGCGCCACGTCGATGCGGCGCGCGTCCACGTCGATCGTGATCTCGTCGCCGTCCGCGCAGCGCCCCGATCGGGCCGCCCCGTGACGGCCTCGGGCGCGATGTGCGCCGCCATGAAGCCGTGCGTGGCGCCGGAGAAGCGCCCGTCGGTGATCAGCGCCACCGACTCGCCGAGGCCCTCGCCGACGATCGCCGCGGTGACCGCCAGCATCTCGCGCATCCCCGGGCCGCCCGCGGGGCCCTCGCCGCGGATCACGACCACGTCGCCCTCGCGCGATCTCCTTCGCCAGCACCGCCGCCATCGCCGCCTCCTCGCCGTCGAACACGCGCGCGGGGCCGGTGTGGCGGCGGCGCTCGTGGCCGGCGAGCTTCACCACGCACCCGTCCGGGGCCACGTTGCCGCGCAGGATCGCGAAGCCCGCCCGTCGGCTTCAGCGGGTCGGAGAGGGGGCGCACGACCTGCTGGCCGGGCGTCTCCTGCGCGGCGGCGGCCTCCTCGCCGATCGTACGGCCGGTGACGGTGATCGCCTCCTCGCGCAGCACGCCCGCTTCGGCCATGCGCTTCAGCACGAGCGGGATGCCCCCCGCCTCGTACAGGTCCGTGGCCACGTACCGGCCTCCCGGCTGCAGGTCGCACAGCAGCGGGGTGCGCTCGGAGATCGCGTCGAACTCGTCGATCCGCAGCGGCACGCCCGCTTCGCCGCGCGACCGCGAGCAGGTGCAGCACGCCGTTGGTCGAGCCGCCGCTCGTCGCGACCGCCGCGATCGCGTTCTCCAGGGCCGCGCTTGGTGATCACTTCGCTCGGGCGCAGCCCGCGGCGCAGCACGTCCATCACCAGTTCGCCGCACTGCCGTCGCGACCTCCAGCTTGCGCCCGTCCTCCGCGGGCACCATCGCCGAGCCCGCCGGGCGAGATGCCGAGCACCTCGAACGCCATCGCCATCGTGTTCGCGGTGAACTGGCCGCCGCACGCCCCCGCTCCGGGCGAGGCCGACCTCCTCCAGTTCGTGCAGTTCCTCCTCGGTGATCTTCCCGGCGGCGTACTCCCCGACCGCCTCGAACACCTGCTGGATCGTCACGTCCTGGCCGTGGTAGTGGCCGGGGCGGATCGAGCCGCCGTAGAGCATCAGCCCGGGACGTCCAGGCGCGCGAGCGCCATCACCGTGCCGGGGATCGTCTTGTCGCAGCCGGAGATCGCACACGAGCGCGTCGAAGCAGTGCGCGCTCGCCACCAGCTCGATCGAGTCGGCGATCAGCTCGCGCGAGACGAGCGAGGCGCGCATCCCCGCCGTGCCCATCGTGATCCCGTCGGAGATCGCGATCGTGTTCAGCTCCATCGGCGTGCCGCCGGCCGCGCGGATGCCCTCCTTCACCTTCGCCGCGAGCACGCGGTTGTTGAAGTTGCACGGCATCGTCTCGATCCACGAGTGCGCGACGCCGACGATCGGCTTCGCGAGGTCCTCGGCGGAGTAGCCGATCCCGTGCAGGTACGCGCGCGCGGCGGCCCGCTCGGGGCCCTCGGTCAGCGCGCGGCTGCGGTGCTTGACGTCAAAGGGGCTCACGCGGAGCACTACGGGACGGGCGGCGCGCGGCAACACTAGCCCGCCCGGCGGGACGCGGGTGGCGGCCGCTCACGAGGCGCGACGTGCTCGCACGCTCCACGCTCCCAGCGCGTCCAGGCGCGCGAGGTCCTCGCGCACCTGCTCGCGGGTCGATCTGGCGGCCGGGGAGATGCATGTTCGCGTCGGCGATCACCCGCCGCTCGTCCGCGGTCAGCGCCATCCACTTCGCCAGCACGTCGTCGGCGTCCGGCAGCCGCGCGCTTCCGTAGGGGCGGGTGTCGTCGGGAAACGCCACGCAGTACTCGTTCAGCAGCTTCCCCGTCTGCGGGCACGTACGCGACGATCGGCCGGTGCGGGTACACCAGGTACGCGTACGGCGGCCCCGTCGGCCGTCGCGCTCGACCTTCGCGCCGCGTCCGGGCGGCTCCACACGCGCAGGAACGCCCAGGTCGCGGTACATCGCCCACTCCTCCTCGTTGACGCACGAGCGCAACAGCTCGCGGGCGCGCTGCTCGGCGCGCCGCTCGCGGCCCGGGTCGTAGCCATGCGCCGATCGGACTCGCGCCAGCCGGCTCGCGGCGGGCGAGCTCGCCTCCGCGAGCCGCGGCCAGCTGGCGCCCGCAGGCGCGGCAGCGCCAGCTCCCACACCAGCACCGCTGCCACGATCGCAGCGGCGCTCAGCGGCGAGCACATCTGCCCGCGCGCCTCGCTCCGCCCGCCCCGCCGGCGGCGCGCGGGAAGAAGATCACGCGCTCCGCGTCCCGCGGCACCTCTGCGAAGCTCCGCACCATCTCCGCCTCGCGGCGGCCGTCGCGCGCGCTCGGTCGGCACGGCCGCCCACATCCCCGCGTCGAATTCCCGGCGGAACGCCTCGATCAGCTCGCGCTCCTGCTCGGGCACCTCGACGTCGCCCTCCGCGAGCACCACCTCGCCATGACCGGGCTTCATACGCAGGAACCATCTTCATCGACGACCGGGCTTCGTCTACGGCAGCTTCAGCTTCATCCTCGCTTCATCGTCCGCCGATTATGGCACTCCTGACGGGCCTCCAACCCGAGCAACATCCACCGGGCCCGCGCCCGCGCCCACGTCGCGCAGACCCTGCGCGACCGCCTCGCCCGCGAGCCGGCGCGCCGTGCGCGCGGCCTCCAGCGGGCTCTGTCCCAGCGCGAGCGCGCCGCCAGCACGGCGGAGTGGGTGCAGCCCGAGCCGTGCGCCGCGCCGTCCGGGTGGCGCTCGCCGGGGATCTCGACCACCGTCGCCTCCTTCGCCGTCCACGAACAGATCCACCGCTTGCGCGCGATGGCCGCCGGTGAGGACCACGATCCGCGGCCCGTGTGCGAGCACCGCGCGGGCGAGCTCCTCCGCCTCGGCGCCCTCCTCGGCCTCGCGGCGTGCTCGGCCTCGCCTCCGTGTCCGTTGGCTCGCGCGTCGCCGCTCGCCCGAGCCCGGCGAGCACGCGCGCCTCCGGCAGGTTGGGCGTGAGCACCGTGGCGCGCGGCAGGATCTCCTCCACCAGCGCCCGCTGCGCGTCGTGCGCCAGCAGCCGCGCGCCCGACTCCGCGACCATCACCGGGTCCACCACCACGGGCGTGCCGGGCGGCAGCTCGTCGAGCGCCTGCGCCACCGCCCGCGTGACCTCGACCGTTCCCACCATCCCCACCTTGACCGCGTCCACGCCGATGTCGGCGTCCACCGCGCGCACCTGGGCGAGCACGATCTCCGCGGGGACCGTGTGCACCGCGGTCACGCCCGTCGTGTTCTGGGCGGTGATCGCCGTGATCGCGGTCATCCCGTGCACGCCGCAGCGGGCGAACGCCTTCAGGTCGGCCTGGATGCCGGCGCCGCCGCCGGAGTCCGAGCCCGCGATCGTCAGCGCCGTCGGGGTTCGTGCCTGGGGCTCCATGGTCCCGCAACAGTAGTCGGAGACACCGCGGGGAACCTGGGCACGCGGGGATGACGCTGGTTTTGGCTCCACTGCGCTGGATCGGCCGCTCGGTCCGCCGGAGGCGGTCGGGGACCTTGATACGGTGACGTCCGGGGGCCTAGCGTCAACGCCACACACAAACACAGCGCTGAGCCACGATCCCGCAGTCAGCCGCCTGAGTCGAGGGAGGAACCATGCCGGACCATACTGAGCAAGACCACCGAGAGCGTCGCTTCGAGCGGCCGCGAGAGCGGCGCAAGGCGAGAGCCCCGCCCTGGGCGTGCACCAGGCGGACGACGATCGCGGGGCTCTGCCTCGTGCTCGCATCCGCGCTGGCCTTGACCTTCGCGGCCACCGCCTCGGCGAGCAAACAGATTTGGGAACAATGCTCCGAAAGCGGCTCAGTCACCAAATACTCAGAACATCAATGCGTCAAAGCCGAAGGAACTGGGAAATGGGAGTGGAACGAAGTCAAAGGGACCGAGGCGGTTGTCAGCCACGCCTCCCTGGTGTTCAAGGACACCAAAGTCCCCATCATCGGCACAGTTGAAGTTCAATGCACAGGTCACGACGAAGGATCTGTCGGCCCCGGCCAGTTCGATAGGATCACAAAAATTACGGAAATAAAATGTGCAGCTGGCAAAAATTGTGAAAAAATCGAAAAAGTCCTCGAACCGGTACATCTGCCGTGGCAAACAGAACTCGCCGAAGAAGAAGGGAAACCAAGAGACAAGATCAAAAGCGGCGGCAGCGGCGCCCCCGGCTTTACCGTGGCCTGTAAGGAGTTTGGTATCACCGAAACAGATGAATGCACCTCCGAAGAAGGAAGCACCGCATCGACAAACGAGGTGACCAACAAAGAATTATTAGTACTAACCACATTTGACGCAAAAACCGCAAAATCGACGTGTAAACTCGGTGGAGCCAAAGCCGGCGAACTACTTGGCACCAACGCCATCTTAAAGGCGAATGGCTGGGGGCTCAGGGTTGCCAGTGGTGGTGGCGGCGGCGGTGGAGAAGAAGAAGCCACATCGACGACGCTGACGACCTCGCTGTCGGGCGAAGGCAAAGAAGGCGGAGAAATCACCGTCCTTGAAGGCACGAAGATCAAGGACAAAGCTACGCTGAGCGGCACCAACGCCTCCAAAGCAACAGGCACCGTTAAATACAAGGTGTACTCCGACAAAGAATGCAAAACGCTCGTCACCGAAGCCGGCGAAGTCACCGTCACCAGCGGCAGCGTCCCCGCCTCCAGCGAAGAGGAACTCAAAGGTGGCGCCTCCTACTACTGGCAGGCATCCTACTCCGGCGATTCGAAAAACAAAAGCTCGACCAGCGCCTGTGGCGCCGAGATCGCCACCGTCAAGGCAGCGACCTCGCTCTCCACCACGCTGTCCGGCGAAGGCAAAGAAGGCACCGAAATCGAAGTCGTCGAAGGCGCTGAGATCAAAGACCAGGCGAAATTGAGCGGCGGGAGCGCCTCCAAAGCAGGTGGCACCGTCAAATACGACGTCTACTCCGACCCCGAATGCAAAGACCTCGTCACCGCAGCCGGCGAAGTCACCGTCACCAGCGGCAGCGTCCCCGCCTCCAGCGAAGAGAAACTATCAGAAGGCGCCTACTACTGGCAGGCGGTCTACTCGGGCGACACGTTCAACCAGGGCTCAACGAGCGTCTGCGACACAGAGATCGCCGTCGTTGCGCCGGAGGTTACGACTTCGCTGTCGGGCGAAGGCGAGTCCGGCGAAGAGCTCGAAGTTCAAGAAACAGCTGCGGTGAAGGACACGACGACGCTGCACGGCGAACACGCGTCCACCGCTACGGGTACCGTGAAATACGCGGTGTACTCGGACAAAGAATGTAAAACACTAGTCACCAAAGCCGGTGAAGTGACCGTCACCAGCGGCAGCGTCCCCGCCTCCAGCGAAGAGAAACTGTCGCCTGGCACCTACTACTGGCAGGCCTCCTACTCCGGCGACGAACACAACCCAGCCGCGAAGAGCGTGTGCGGCACGGAGGTCGATCTCGTGGACACAGCGACCTCGCTGAGCACCTCGTTGTCGGGTGAAAGCAAGTCTGGCGCCGAAATCGAAGTCCAAGAAACAGCCGCGGTAAAGGATGCCGCAACCCTGCACGGCACACACGCGTCCACCGCCACCGGCACCGTCAAATACGACGTCTACTCCGACAGCGAATGCAAGAACCTCGCCGCCGAAGCCGGCGATGTGGAAGTCACCAGCGGCAGCATTCCCGAATCCAATGAAGAAACGCTGCCGGTGGGCACCTACTACTGGCAGGCAGTCTACTCCGGGGACGGAACCAACGGAAGCTCGACGAGCGCCTGTGGGTCGGAGATCTCGATCGTCACGGCGCCGGTGACGACCTCCCTATCGGGCGAAGAAAAGTCCGGCGAAGAACTCGAAGTCCAAGAAACGGCCGCAGTGAAAGATACCGCGACGCTGCACGGCGAACACGCATCCACCGCCACCGGCACCGTCAAATACGACGTTTACTCCGATCCAGAATGCAAAGACCTCGTCACCGCAGCCGGCGAAGTTACCGTCACCAGCGGCAGTGTGCCTCCCTCCAACGAAGAGACGCTTGCGGCCGGCGATTACTACTGGCAGGCGCACTATTCAGGCGACTCGAAAAACCCGGCCGCGTCCAGCGCGTGCGGCACAGAGGTCGCGATTGTCAAGCCAGCGGACGCCCAGTACGCCGGGCTCGGTGACTCGTTCTCCTCAGGCGAGGGCACCGGAACCTTCTACACCAAGACGAACCTGCCCGGCGCTACCGAAAACAAATGCCACCGCAGTTCCACCGCATATCCGGCACGGCTCGCAACAGCTCTCTACCCCGGGCGACTACCATCTGTCACCGAAGAAAAAGAAGTTCTCAAACAGCAGCCCGCGTTCATCTTCCGTGCCTGCAGCGGCGCGGCCGCACAGAACCTGTGGGGCTCCGGCGCGACAGGTGGCCAGTACAATGAGTGGATCGAAGGTCCGCCGGCCGAATGGCTTACGACTCCCGCGCAGGATCTTTGGCTTGAACTACCCGGCGGCATCCTTCCACCTGAACCGCCAAAACCGAATAACGCGATCACACTGGTGACGATGACCGTCGGAGGCAACGACGCGGGCTTCGGGACCGTCGCCGAAAACTGCATCAGGGGCTACAACAATTATATGAGGGCCAAATGCAAAGAAGTTATCAAAGAATGGGAAACCGGTATACCAGGAATGTCAGGCCAAGGGCCGACGAAAGGTCTGCAGGAAGGCATTCCGTCCCTCAAAACGAAGCTGCCCGTCGTGCTGAGCGATACGCACGTATCGGCGCCAAACGCTCGGATTCGCATACCCCTATATCCGCAGATTCTCAACACCGCACATAATGGAAACATCGGCGTCGGCCCGTTTCTCTCCATCGAAAACGTCGTCCCAAGGGCAGACAGCGTTGCAGCAGCTATAGAAGTATTCACCGACAAACTGAACCAGACGATCTCATCGACTGTCCAGAAATGGGCGAGGAAAGAAAAGGTAAACGCCAGGGTCATCGCTGGAACGGTGAGGGCGTTCAACGGCCATCGACTCGGTGATCCCACACCGTGGGCCAACGGAGTCGTGCTCCTCTCGCGAAGAGAAACCTTCCATCCGACCTGTCTCGGACAGATAGCGCTCGCCCAGCAGGTCGTGCAGAACCTCGGGGTTACTGTAAAAGAAAAATGGGGATGCTGATGCCCATGCTACCCCGTTCATACCCATGGCGCGCGGAGCCGCGCCGTCAGGGAGGCTTGATAGGGCGCGTGCGTGCTGGTTGAGCGTTCCGCTGGACCGGAGCTATTACAGTTTGCCAATCACTTCTGTGGTTTTTCCGGTCACTTCTTCGACTTTGCCGTGCACTTCTTTGACCACTTCTTTGACCACTTCGTTGACTACTTCTTTGACTTTACCTTGCGCTTCTTCGCTTTTTGGCTGAGCTTCTTCGGTTTTGCCGGGAGCTGCTTCGCCTGTGCCTTTGCCGGCGCTTTCTTCGGTGTTGGCGGGAGCTTCGCTTTTTGCCGGGGCTTCTTCGCTTTTGACCGGAGCTGCTTCGCTCTTGCCTTTGCTCGGGCTTCCGGTGTCGCCTTCCTCGGGGGCTCCTTCGGTCCCGCCCGCGGGGCCTTCGCTCCTGATTGTCACCGCCACTTCGCGCCCTGCGGACCCGGCGCCCTGGCTGGGACGTGCAGCAGCTGTGCGGGGGGCCAAGGGTCGCATCGGGGTGGCACCACCGGCCGGAGCTACGTCGTGCACCGCCCAGCTGACAGCGGAGTGTCGCACGCCGCTTGAGTGTCGACTCCTCCCCGTCACGGCTGCACTTGGGACGGCGGACGCTTTGACCGACGCGATTTGAGCCCGTGGCCCGATCGCCGAGCCTGAGGGGCTCCTCGTGGGATGGTCTTTGGCGACCGGCACCCCAAGCGTGGACGACGTTATCGCGGCGCCGCCGACGAGGGCCGCAACCGCCACCACTTTGGCCGTCGAGGCGACGCTCGCGGCGCTACCACCGAACCACGAGACCACTCGCTCCGGCAGACCCGCGAGGAACGTCCAAAAGGCGAGCGGGCGTCGCCCGGCGTAGTGGCCGCAAAACGCACGTACGACGGCTGGGTCAAGCCTTGTGCCCGCCTCATCCTTGAGGGTGTCGATCGCCCTCTTGTGTGGACTTGCATGCCGGTAAGGACGCTCAGAGGCAATGGCGTCAAAGGTGTCGGCGACGGCGATGATCCGTGCTCCGAGTGGGATCATCTCCCCGGAAAGGCCGTCCGGATACCCGGTCCCGTCGAGGCGCTCGTGATGGTGCGCGACCATCGACGTCAGCTCCGGATCGCCGAGGACGGCAGCCATCAGCGCCCCGCAGCCTGGATGCTGCTTGATCACCTCGTACTCCACGTCGCTCAGCGGACCAGCCTTGTGCAGGATCGCCTTCGGGATCTCGATCTTCCCGACATCGTGGATGGCAGCCGCGGTGCGGATCCGTGCAATCTCGGCGCGTGGGAGACCCATCCGTCTGGCGATCATCCACGCGTGCCTGGCCACCCTGCGGGAGTGACCGTGAAGGTAGGGGTCGCGCGTCTCGATCTCCGCGACCAGTCGCTCCAGAAGCTTGGCGCGCTCCTTGGTGCTCAGGCCGTCCACGTCGCGACGCTGCTCCTCGCTCACCGGCCCGAGCATGTCCAGCGCAGACGCCAGCCGGCGTTGGGCGCGCAAGCGATGCAGGTAGCCCCAGATCATCAGCTCGCTGAACAGCAGATCTTCAGAACCAGGCCACTTCTTCCACAGCACACAACCCACCTGTGAGGCACATAGCGAAAGCCCCATCCCGAGGAGCACGCACAGGACCGCCGACGGTACGGTCCCCGAAGCGCGCAGACACCAGACGATCACGATCGGGGCACCGGCGACGAGCAGCGTCGCGACGGCGACCTGCGCGAACTGCTTGACAGATGGAGCGAGCCGCCGGCCGCTCAGGATCGGCCACCGAGCCTCCGCCGTGCCACGCGGGTCTTGGGCGGCACCTCGACCCCGGGCGCTGGTCCCGGCGCTGCGGGCCTGCCGAGGGCGAACTATGCGGGGCATCTCAGGGATCTCCACCTGCCATGGGACCAGCCGAATCTGTTTAGGTCGGCAACCGGGCGGTCTCGGAGAGATCCCTGGCTTTGCGTCCCCGCCTCACGACGGGTTTGCCCTGAGCGACGGTTACTTGGCCTCGTTTCGACCGGCACTGGGCCGTCTTGAGCATTCGCCTGCCAGATTGGACACAATGGTCAGACGGCTGGTGAGGTCATACCTCCGCAGCCGGCTGACGCCACTCGAAGGCACCAGCACGTTCCCGCGATCGCCAGCGCGCTCGTTTCGTGCGTGAGACGTCACAGTCCAGCCACAGTCTTGGCACGAACTGCGCTCGCAGGACACATTCGCCGGCCTAGCCTTGGCGATCGTGCAGGCCGCCTCTCCCAGCCCATCCCAGCCGTCCCCCTCGGACGCCCCGCGCGAGAACCCCCGCCACGCGCTCGGCCGTCTCGGTGAGCAGCTGGCCGCCGCGCACCTGGAGCGGCTCGGCTTTATGATCGTCGAGCGCAACGCCCGCACCCGCTACGGCGAGATCGACCTGATCGCGTTCAACGGCGAGGCACTCGTGTTCGTGGAGGTCAAGTCACGCCGCGCGCGTAAATGCTGGCAGCTGACACCCGCCGAGCAGCCTCTGGCCTGGCTGCGAACACGCCAGCGCACGCGCCTGCGACGCCTCGCCGCGGCGTGGCTGCACCGCGAGTCCCGCAACCGGCCCAGAGCCCACACGATCCGCTTCGACGGCATCGGCGTGATCGTTGACGAGGCCGACCGACTCGTATGCCTCGACCACATCGAGGGGGCGTTTTGAGGAATGGGGCGAGTACGACGACTACAGCGCCAACTGCTGATAAGCCAGCGACTGAAACGACAGCCGGTGAAGCGGAGACACGCCTTGGCGGAGGATCGCCTCGCGGTGCGCAGGGGTCGAGTAGCCGACGTGCTCGGCGAAGCTCCAACCGGGGTGCAGGGTATCGGCGTGACACATGTACCGATCCCGGGCCACCTTCGCGACGATCGACGCGGCGGCAATCGCGGCGGACGTCGCGTCGCCGTCCACGATCGCCCGCTGGGGGCGCCCGAAATCCGGGACCGAGAAGCCGTCCACAAGACACGCGACCTCGCCCTCCAGACCCGCGGTGACCCCCCGCAGCGCGTCGCGCAGCGCTGCAAGGTTCGTCTTGTGCAGACCCCGCGAGTCGATCCCGCGCACACAGCGGGAGACCACGGTCACACGCGCCGCGCTGCGCAGCACCAGCGGGTAGAGCTCCTCGCGCGCCTCGGCGGTGTGCTGCTTGGAGTCGTTCAGCGCGGCGAGAGCGCGGATCTCCGCGGCGGGGAGCGTCCCGTAGTCGAACAGCACCCCGGCTGCCACCAGCGGCCCCGCCAGGCAGCCGCGCCCGGCCTCGTCGGCGCCCGCCACCAGGCGCACTCCTAGGCGGCGGTCGAAGGCGAACAGCCGCCGGCCACTGGAGGCCCTCCGTGCGCGGCGACGGGTACGGGAGGTGCCGGCCCTAGAGGGTCCCGATGCGGTCGGGGGGCCAGTACGTGAGGAACGCACCCCCGATGATCCACGCTGTGGGGACGGGTCCCCAGAACCTGCTGTCGTCTGACTCGCCACGGTTGTCCCCCATCATGAACCAGTGACCGGGCGGGAATCTTGATCGGGGTCGAGGAAGTTGCACTCAGCGACCCCCCCGCACGGGTTGATGTAGGAGTCCTGCTCGCGCTTGCCGTTGCGGTACACGTGCCCTTCGCGGATCGAGATGATGTCTCCCGGCCCGGCGACGACGCGCTTGATGAAGTTTACGCTCGCCTCCGCAGGGTAGGTCTGATCGCACGCGGCCCCGCCGTAGTCCGCCGGGCGAGAGGAGGGGCCGCATTTCGGCGCTTCGTGCGATTCTTCCTGGTCCGCTCCCTTCGGGGGGTGGAACACCACGATCTCCCCCACGTAGGGTCCGTCGAAGCGCATCCCGATGCGGTTCACGAGGACCCGCTGGCCAATCTTGAGCGTCGGTTCCATCGAGCCACTGGGGATCTTGTAGGGCTTGACGATGAACGCCTGGATGCCCAGCGCAAGCAGCACCGCGATCACGATGATCGCGGCAAGCTCGAGCAGCGAACCGCCCGTCGATTTCGCCTTCGAGCCGCCCTTGGCCTGCCCCGAGCCAGCCTGCGACGCCGGGCCGCCCGGCACGTCCGAGCCACCGGTGGAGCCCGAGCCCCTGGGTGATCGCACGCTCACGCGGTCCCCCCGGCGAGGGCGCTCACGCCGCGGTGTCGCCGACGTCCTGCACGCCGGCCTCGGGGGAGGAATCGGCCTGGTCCGCAGGCGTCGTCGTCTGCCCGTCCGCCGGCTCCGCCTCGCCGGCCCCGGGCTCCCCCTGAACGGACACGCCCCCTGACTCGTCCTGCACCGCTGTCTCGTCCGTCGCTACGCCCTCAGCGTCCACCGGGGCGGCGTCCTGCTGGCCGATCTCCGATCGGTCGGGCTCGTGCAGCAGCCCCGGCAGCACCGTCTCCTCCGGGCCGGTGTAGCGGCGTTCCCGTACACGTGCCCGCTTGCCCACGCGGTCGCGCAGGTAGTAGAGCTTCGCGCGGCGCACGTCCCCGCGGGCGGCCAGCTCGATGCGCTCGATCTTCGGGGAGTGCACCGGGAACATGCGCTCGACGCCCACCCCGAAGGACTGCTTGCGTACCGTGAATGTCTCCCGCGCCCCGTGCCCCTGGCGCTTGATGACCACACCCTCGAACACCTGGATGCGCCGGCGGGTGCCCTCGATCACCTGGAAGTGGACCTTCAGGCGGTCGCCCGGCGCGAAGTCGGGCACACGGCGCAACTGCGCGCGTTCGAGGGTTTCGATGACGCTGCTCATGGCAAAAGGGAAGCTGACGGGTCTCACGCCCGGGGGTCTCCCCCGGACCGCTCCGGCGCGGCTCGCAATGGTAGCGGACAAGCGGCGCGCGCCGCGCCTGAGCCACCTGGCGTTCGCCCACGTGCCACCAGCACAGGCGCCCACCGTGCGAGGTCAGGTCTACGTCAGGTGTTTGAGGTGGAGCCCGGCCCGTCCGCCCGCTCGCGGCTGCGCTCCCGCCGCCAGTGCTCGATGCGCTCGTGGTGGCCGGAGAGCAGCACCTCGGGGACGCGCCACCCGCGGTACTCGGCGGGGCGCGTGTAGTGGGGGTACTCCGGGTGCCCCCCCAGCGCCTCGCTGAAGGACTCCTCGACCGCCGAGTGCTCGTGCCCGAGCGCGCCGGGGAGCTTGCGGAGCACCGCATCGCAGACCACCATCGCCGCGAGCTCCCCCCCGGAGAGGACGTAGCGCCCGATCGAGAGGGTCTCGCCGGCGAAGTGCTCCACGATCCGCTCGTCGAAGCCCTCGTAGCGCCCACAGAGCAGTGTCAAGGCGGGCTCGGCTGCCAGCTCGCGCACGTACGCCTCGTCTAGCCTCCGCCCAGCGGGCGCGAGCGCGATCACGCGGCGGGTGCGCGGCAGCTCGACAGGGTCGCACCGGTAGCGGGCGCGCAGGGCGGCCTCCATCACGTCGACCCGCAGCACCATGCCCGCCCCGCCGCCGAACGGTGTGTCGTCGACCTGGCCCCCGCTCAGGGGGGTATGGGCGCGAGGGTTCACGTACTCCAAGCGGCTGCCCGCCGCGAGCGCGCGGGCCACGTGGCGCTGGGTGGAGAACCACTGAAACCACTCGGGGAACAGGGTGAAGACGTCGATCTCCACCTCAGCTCTCCCCCAGGAAGTCGAGGTTCACGTCGATGCGCCGGGCGGCCACGTCCACCTGGCGGACGGCGTCTCTGACCATCGGCACCAACAACTCCCGACCGTCCTCGCGGCGGACCTCCAGCACCTCGCAGGAGGGGAGCTCGAGCAGGCCGCTGACGGTGCCCACCCGCCGCTCGCCGTCGCACACCGCGCACCCCTGCAGTTCGTGCGTCCACCACTCTCCCTCCACGAGCGCGGGCACGTGGGCGCTGGAGACCGTGAGTGGCTCCCCGCGCAGGGCCTCCGCGGCGGCGCGGTTCTCGACCCCCTCCAGACGCACGATCGGCCGCTCCTGCACACCTGCGCGGCGCACGATCCTCAGGGTGCGTCCGGCGACAGTCACCTCGGTCACCTCAGCCAGCAGCCGGGGGCTGGCGCGAGTCACGTAGAAGCTCCCGTCGAGGCCGTGCGGGCGGCCCACGCGGCCGGCCTGCAGCGGCGCCGACCCAGTCCCCTCCGCGGCCGGCTCCGGGCCCTCGACCACCTCGGCCGCGTCAGTCGACGATGTCGATGACGACACGGCGCTTCTCGTTCGCCGCAGCGGCCCTGACGACGGTGCGTAGCGCCTGTGCGGTGCGCCCGCCGCGACCGATCACCTTGCCGTAGTCGTCCTGCGCCACGGCGAGCTCCAGCACGACGGTGCCGTCGTCCTCCTCGAACTGCTCCACGGTCACCTCGTCGGGCTCGTCGACCAGACCCTGGGCGAGGTAGACGAGGAGCTCCTTTACCCGCTGGACCGCCATCGGGGTCGAGTCAGCTGGTGATGCCCTGGGTGCGCAGCAGCTTGCGCACCGTATCCGAGGGCTGGGCGCCGCGCGCGAGCCAACTGCGGGCCCGGTCCTCGTCGATTTTGATCGTGGAGGGGTTGGTCTGGGCGTTGTAGTGGCCGATCGTCTCGATCACGCGCCCGTCGCGGGGGGAGCGCTGGTCGGCGACGACCACCCGCCAGATGGGGTCCTTTCTGCCGCCCACTCGCGTGAGCCTGAGCCTTACCGACACGTGTTGCCTCTCTCTAGGACTCTCTTTGTCACGCCAGAGCTTAGCCGGTTCCCGGGTTTATCGCCCCTGGCGCATCAGCGCGCCCAGGTCGGGTAGCTTGCCGCGGCCGAGGGGGCGCATGACCTTGCGCATCGCGGCGAACTGCTTGATCAGCTGGCTGACCTGCTGGACGGACACGCCGGCGCCGCGCGCGATGCGCAGCCGACGGGAGCCCTTGATCAGCTCGGGCCGGCGGCGCTCTTCGGGGGTCATCGAGAGGATGATCGCCTGGATGCGGTCGAGCTGGCGCTCGTCCACGTTCATGTCGCTCAGCTGGGCTCCGCCGAGGCCGGGGAGCATCCCCAGCAGACTCGTGAGCGGCCCCATTTTGCGCACAGCCCGCAGCTGGTCGAGGAAGTCGTCGAGGCCGAACTCGTTGCGGCGCAGCTTGCGCTGCAGCTCGACCGCGTCGTGCTCGTCAAACTGGCGCTCGGCCTGCTCGATCAGGCTCAGCACGTCGCCCATACCGAGGATCCGCCTCGCCATGCGGTCGGGGTGGAAGCGCTCGAACTGCTCGAGGTGCTCGCCGGTGGAGGCGAACAGGATCGGCTGGCCTGTGACCGCCCTGACGGAGAGCGCGGCGCCACCACGGGCGTCGCCGTCGAGCTTGCTCATCACAACCCCGTCGAAGTGCACGGCGGCGGCGAACTGCTCGGCGACGTTGACGGCGTCCTGGCCGGTCATCGCGTCCACCACGAGCAGGGTGTCCTGCGGCTCCACCGCGGCGTGGATGCGCACGAGCTCTGCCATCAGCGCCTCGTCGACGTGCAGGCGCCCGGAGGTGTCCACGATCAGGACGTCCTTGCCCTCCTCGCGCGCGCGGGCGAGCGCCCACGTCGCGATCTCCACGGGGTCGGGGTCGGTGCCGCGCTCGTACACCGCGGCGCCGGCGCGGGCGCCCAGCTTGACGAGCTGCTCGACGGCGGCGGGGCGGTAGGTGTCGCACGCGGCGAGCGCCACCGAGGAGCCGTGGTGCTCCTGCAGGTAGCGGGCGAGCTTGGCCGCGGCGGTCGTCTTGCCCGAGCCCTGCAGCCCCGCGAGCAGGATCACCGTGGGCGGGCTCGGGGCGAAGCGCAGGGCGGGTGGGTCACCGTCCCCCTCTCCCTCCCCCTCTCCGCCCATCAGGGCGGTGAGAGCCTCGGCGACGATCTTCACGACCTGCTGGCCGGGGTTCAGCTTGCCGACGAGCTCCGCGCCGAGGCACCGCTCCTTGACTTCAGCGGTGAACGTGCGGACCACCTTGAAGTTGAACGTCTGCCTCGAGTAGCGCGAGGCGGATCTCACGCAGGGCACGGTCGATGTCCTGCTCGGTCAGGGTCCCCCGCTGGCGGACCTCCGAGAGGGTGGCCTGTAGCTTTTCGGCGAGCGCGTCGAACACGACACGTATTCTCGCAGCCGGGGGGTGCCCGCCCGCCGCCGTCTCAGCTGCCAGTCACCGTGCAGCCGGCCACCAGGTCAGGGCTGCTCGCCGGAGAACCCCTCGTGAACCCGACGGCGGCGTCAGCCCTTCTCCTTCTCGTCGGAGGACCCCTCCTGGATCCGACGCGCCAGCGTCTCGCCGATGCCTCCGAACGCCTGGGCAAACTCGGAGGGGATGACGAACACCTTGTTGGAGTCTCCTTCGGCGAGCTGGGGGAGCATCTGCAGGTATTCATAACTCAGCAGGTCGCGCGTGGGACGGCCCTCGTGGATCGCTTTGAAGACGGTGTCGATCGCCTTCGCTTCGCCCTCGGCGCGCAGGATCGCCGCCTGGCGCGCGCCCTCGGCGGTGAGCACCGCGGCCTGCTGCTCGCCCTCGGCGGTGAGGATCTGGGCCTGCTTCTCGCCTTCGGCCGTCAGGATCGCCGCGCGGCGGTCGCGCTCAGCGCGCATCTGCTTCTCCATCGCCGAACGGATGTCCGCCGGCGGGTCCACGGACTTGATCTCCACGCGGTTGATGCGGATGCCCCACTTGCCGGTCGCCTCGTCCAGCACCGTGCGCAGCTCGGTGTTGACGTTCTCACGGGCGGTCAGCGTCGCCTCCAGCGTGAGCCCGCCGATCACGTTGCGCAGCGTGGTCACCGTGAGCTGCTCGATCGCCTGCAACGGGTTGGCGATTTCGTAGGTGGCCGAGCGCGGGTCGGTGATCGTGAAGTACAGGACCGTCTCGATCCCCACGACGACGTTGTCCTCGGAGATGACCGACTGCGGAGCAAAGTTGACCACCTGCTCGCGCAGGTCCACCAGCGGCTTCACGCGGTCCACGAACGGCGTAACGATCGCAAGGCCCGGCTCGAGCGTGCGGCTGTAGCGACCGAGGCGCTCGACCACCCCAGCGCGCGCCTGGGGGATGACGCGAACCGTGCGCGCCGCCACGACCAACGCGAACAGCACGACCACGGCGACGACGATGAGAGCGACCATATGGAGTGTTCCCTTGCCTTTCAGTACCTATAGGAGTTCAGTGCATCACTAGCGCAGTCGCGCCGCGTATCTCCACGACCTGCACCCGCTCGCCGGCGGGGATCACCTCGTCGTCCTCGTAGCTGCGCGCGGTCCACACCTCGCCGCCGATCCGCACACAGCCCACGCCCTCCTGGTTGGCGATCCGCTCGAGCACGACCGCGTCAGCCCCCACGAGGGCCGCCGCCCCCGTGCGGATGCGCGGGGGATGCTGAATGTGGCGCCGGGCAACCGGGCGCAGCGTGAGCAGCACCAGCAGCGAGGTGAGCAGGAACACGAGCAGCGCGAGCGGGAGGCCGACGCCGGCGAGGCTCACCAGCGCCGCGACGAGCGCACCGAGGGCGAACGGCGCGAGGAAGAACCCGCCGGTGTGCATCTCGCCCGCGCCCAGCACGCACCCTGCCACGATCCAGATGATCCAAGCGTCCACGTGTTCGATTATCGCACCGCGAGCGGGAGGAACCGCGTACGCGCCGTCGCGTCGGAAGCTCGACCGGCAGCGTGTGGGGAACTGGAGGGGTGGTTTGGGGATCGTCCACGTGACGGGTGGGACCATCGGGCGAGTGTGCGCGGGGCTTCCGTGCCCCGCGTCGGCGCGCAGCGCGCAAGACTGGCAAAAGAGGGTCCCGACCGAAGCCGGGAGACACGCGCCTTCGGCACAAATCCCGTTTCGGCCAGCCGGCCTCCGGCCGACTGCGCCACCCTCTAGGCGGCGATCAACGCCCGCGCGAAGTCCTCGGCGTCGAAGGGGCGCAGGTCCTCGAGGGACTCGCCCACGCCGATTAGCTTGACCGGCAGGCCGAGCTCGCGAGCGATCGCGAGGGCGATACCCCCGCGCGCGGTGCCGTCGAGCTTGGTGAGCACGACCCCGGACACCTGCGCCGCCTCCGCGAAGAGGCGCGCCTGGCGCAGCCCGTTCTGGCCGGTGGTGGCGTCGATCGTGAGCAGCGTCTCCTGTGGGGCGCCCTCGAGCTGGCGTGAGATCACACGGCGCACCTTGGTCAGCTCGGCCATCAGGTCGCCGTGGGTGTGCAGGCGCCCGGCGGTGTCCACGATCACCACGTCGGTGCCCTCGCTGCGCGCGCGAGCCACGGCCTCGAATGCGACGGCGCCGGGGTCTGAGCCGTCGGGCCCGGTGACGCACCCACAGCCCGCGCGCTGTGCCCACCCCTGCAGCTGCTCGGTGGCGGCCGCGCGGAAGGTGTCGGCGGCGGCGAGCAGCACGGTGCGCCCGAGCTCCTGCTGGAGGTGCCACGCGAGCTTGCCCGCGGTGGTGGTCTTGCCGGTGCCGTTCACTCCCACCGCGAGGATCACGGTGGGGCGGGCGCGAACGTCGATGCGCCCGTCGCCCGTGCGAGCGGTCTCGGCGAGCAGGGCGATCAGCCGCTCGGTGAGCGCCTCGCCCCCGCTCAGCCCACCCTCTACGGCCTCCGCTTCGAGCGTCGCGACCACCGCCGCCGTGGCGGGGGCGCCGACGTCGGCCATGATCAGCGCCTCCTCCAGGCGCTCCCACGTGTGCTCGTCGAGTGTCTGAAAGAGCGTCGCGTGGATCTCCCCGCCGAGCGCCCGGCGGGTCTTCGAGAGGTTCTCGCGCAGGCGCCGCAGCAGGCCGCGGCGCCCGCCCTCGCTCGCGCCCCCGTCCCCACCGCCCGGGGCCAGCGGCTCGTCGGTGATGAACAGGTCGCTCCAGTCGCGCGGCACGGGGCGGGCGACGATAGCAGCGCGCGAGACCCGGTGCTTCACGTCTTCCGCAGCTACAAAAGAGTCGCAAGTTGCGGCAAGATGGAAACTACTATAGGTCCCACTTATTGACAGCCTCCCGTCGATCGAGCTAGCGTGTCTGCTCGTCCGTCGGGAGTCGGCCGACGGCTCGACGCACATCTTTGTCCGAGTCGAATGGCCCATCAAGGGAGGCGACATGTCGCTCAACGGGGGTAGGCGTAGGAGTCGGCCGCTGGGCCGACTGGACCGTGTTCTCGTAGGTGTCGTCGTTGCGGGCATCCTGTCTCTCGCGGTGGGGGTCGCGGTGGGTGTAGGCGCCGGCAGCTCTCCCCCTGCCGGAACTCGCGGTGCTCGCCCTGCCACAGCGTCCCGGATGCCGGGGTCCGACAGGCTGGCCGCCGCCAAGACTCGGACGCATGTGGCTGGACTTCGCCGGTCGGCAACAGCGCAGGCGACGCGCCGCCGCGACTGGCTCGAGAGCTCGGCGGCGCGGGCGCAGCGGGTCGCGTCACAGATGGCGTTTCACGGCCTGCGGGCGAATGCCGCACACGCACTGCTGCTGCACGACTACGGCAGCGTGCTCGCCAATGCGGGCGCGAATCCGGCCGCCTCAATCGCCCATATGGGGACGGTCGTCCGCTACATGGGCAACAACCGCGCGGTCGTACGCACGAAGCGGGGGCTGGAAGTCGAGACCTCCACGGCGCCGCTGCGCGTCAACAACGGCGGCGATAGCCGCCCCGTCGATCTGAGCCTCGACGCCGGTGCAAGCGCCTTCGTCCCGGCGAACCCGCTGGTCGGTCTCTCGATCGCTCGCGATTCCGGCGGGGGCGTGGGGATCGGCGCAGATGGCCTACGGGTCACGCCGGAGGGCGCAAGCGTTCCTGGCAGCTTGAGCGGAGGGCAGAGCGTCTTCTTTGCCGGAGTCAGCACCGACACCGACGCGGTGGTCACGCCCACATTGGGCGGCGCGGAGCTCTTCGCGGTGCTGCGGTCGCGCCTGAGTCCCGAACGGCTGCGCTACCGATTGACGCTGCCTGCGGGCGCGAGACTGCAGGAAACGGCGGGCGGCGCAGTGGTTTCGCGAGCCGGCGTAGTCCTGGCACGGATATCGCCGCCGAGCGCTCGGGACGCGCAGGGCAGCCCAGTTCCAGTTCAAATGAGGGCTGCGGGGGATGATCTGGTCTTGACGGTTGAGCATCGCGGGCGTGAGGTGGCCTACCCAGTGTTGGTCGACCCCGAAGTCATAATCACGGTCACTGACAATGCCGGGGGGTGGACTTTTACTCAACCAGGCGTGGGATGACTTTAAAGGCACACCGCCGGGCGGCAGCGGGGAACTCTCGATCACGGCCCCAACGACGCAGTACCCCATCATCGTTGAAGGCCACTCCTACGAAAGCGCGGAGGGCGTCTGGAAGATTACTCCACCTGCTAAACCGGAATTTTTGAGCGTCGAATTTGCCAACACCAAATTCTCTGGCACATCTTATGAAACCGAAACGGAAGTACCTACCACCGACACCGTTTGGGGAGTAGGGGCATGCGTGAGTGGCAATGGAGGTGCGATCAACTACTCACCTCCGCCTCCATCGAGCATGGTATTTTACAACGAACCTCCTACATTCATTTGCAACAAGGCAATAACGGTCTTGCTCGAAGTTGGGCATTACCATACCAGCGATGGCGGTACGGTTTCCGTCGGATCCATCGTGGTGAAACGGCGGCTTCTATCGACCAAGGAATTGGCACACGAAGCCGAAGGATACGGCGAAGGAAACTCAGGAAAGCCCGAAGAAGGCAGATGCTTGAATGGACATCCGGTGGACTGCGCAACCGGCAATCAGGTCGAGACCCAGACCGATCTCTCCGTCGGTGGACGCGGACTCGGGCTGGCCATGACACGGACGTATAACTCGCTGTCGGCCGCCACCCAAACCGAACAAGGGGCCAAACCAGGCCCGTTCGGATACGGCTGGACGGGGTCCTACAGCGCCCATGTCGTGTTTGCGCACTTCTGCGAAACCTGCGCGGAAACCGCCTCCGTGTACCAGGACAACGGCAGCACTACCCTTTTCGAATACGTTGGAGAAAAATGGGTTCCCGTCGGACCACTCGTTCAGGCGACCTTTGCCAAAGAAGGCAGCGGCTACGTCTACACGCTGCCGAACCAAAGCAAGCTGTACTTCAACAGCACCGGACTGCTGACCAGCGCGGCCGACCGTGACGGCAACACCACGACCATGAACCGCAACAGCGAAGGACGACTCGAATCGGTCTCCGACCCATCCGGGCGCAAACTCTCATTCGCCTACAACTCAGAAGGCCTAGTTGAAAGCGTCACCGACCCGATGGGCCATACCGTCAAATACACCTATGAAAGCGGCAATCTCGCAAGCGTGACTCAGCCCGGCGAATCGAGCCTACGCTGGCAATTCAAATACAACGCCTCGCACGAGCTGACTTCGGAGACCGACGGGCGCGGCCACACCGTGACCACCGAATACGACGTCTTTGGTCGCGTGATCCAACAGACGGACGCGATGAGCCGCACGCGGACATGGATCTACGGAGCTACAAAATCCGGTACGGAAACGACCATCACCGAACCCAACGGCGCCGTAACCGTGGAGCAGTTCAACAGCATTGGGCTGCCGACCAGCGTAACCCACGCTTCGGGTACGTCGATCGCGGCGACAACCACCTACGAATATAACAGCGCCGACGAGTTGATCGCCGCCACCGACCCAAATAAACACAAGGTCGAATATGGCTATGACGAAGCCGGCAACCGCGCGAGCGAAAAGGACGCCGCCGGGGACGAAACGAAATGGAAATACGACAACACGCACGACATCGAAACCGTGACGACGCCGGACGGCGAGACGACGACAATCAAACGGGAAGCCCACGGCAACCCCGAATCGATCTCTCGCCCGGCTCCCAGCGAAAAAACGCAGACCACGAAATATAAATACGACACGCTACGGCGACCTCGAAAGCGTCACCGATCCGCTGGAACGCACTTGGAAATACGAATACGACACAAAGGGTGACCGCATCAGCGAAACTGACCCGAAGGCGACAAGCGCACCTGGGAATACAACGGGGACTCGCAGGAGACCGTCACAGTCAGTCCACGTGGCAACGCCAAAGAAGGCGAAGCGGCGAAATTCACGACAAAAATCGAACGGGACGCACAGGGCCGGCCGCATGACGGTCACCGACCCGCTCGGACACACGACGAAATACACCTACGACGGCGACGGCAACCTCGAAACAGTGACCGACGGGAACGGTCACAAGACGACCTACATCTACGACGCCGACAACGAGCTGACCGAAGCCGAAGAGCCCAGCGGCGATCATAACCGAAACCGACTACGACGCTGCCGGCCAAGTCACGAGCCAGACCGACGGCAACAAACACACGATCAAATACACGCGCAACCTGCTCGAGGAGGTCACCGAAGTCAACGACCCGCTAGGACGGAAGACAACCAAGGAATACGACCCGGCGGGCAACCTCACAAGCGTGACCGACCCGACGAAACGCACGACCACGTACACCTACGACTCGGCTAACCGCCTCAGCGAAGTCAAATACTCCGAGGCAAAACTCCGACGGTAAAATACGAATACAACAAAGACGGCGAGCGAACAGAGATGACCGACGGGACCGGAACAAGCAAATACACCTACGACCAGCTGGACCGGCTCACGGAAACGGAAAACGGTCACAAAGAAGACGTCAAATACGAATACGATCTCGCCAACGAGCAGACCAAGATCACCTACCCCAACGGAAAAGCGGTGACCCGCGCATTCGACAAAGCAGGGCGCCTGCAAAAGGTCACCGACTGGCTCGGGAACACAACCCAGTTCGCCTACAACGCCGACTCCGAGTTGGGCCGCACAACCTTCCCCACGGCCACGAGCGACGTTGACAAATACGAATACAACCAGGACGACCAGATGAGCTCGCAGACAATGGACCATGGCTCGGAAACGCTCGCCTCATACGGCTACGGCCACGACAACGACGACCAGGTCAACACGATCACCAACAACAGGCCTACCTGGAGAAGAAAAGGTCGGCTACGAATACGATACGGACAACCGTCTGACCAAAATCGGTGGCGTGACCAAGTACGAATACGACGCCGCCAACAACCCGACCAAGATCGGCACAGGAACCTACAAATACAACGCGGCAGACGAGCTCGAAACGGGCCCCAGCCTCACATACGCCTACAACGAAGTCGGCGAGCGCACGAAAACGACCCCGAGTACAGGTCCCGCTACGACCTACGGCTACGACCAGGCCGGCAACCTCACCGCGATCGAACGCCCCAAAGAAGGCGAAACCCCCAAGATCGAAGACACCTACGCCTACAACGGCGAACGGTCTGCGCTACCTCGCAGGACATCTCGGGGACAACGAGCTACTTTGCATGGGACACGACCGAAGAACTCCCACTGATCCTCAGCGACGGGACCAACAGCTACATCTACGGTCCCGGCGACCTGCCGGTCGAGCAAATCTCGAACGGAGGAACCATCACCTACCTCCACCACGACCAGCAGGGCTATACGCGGCTGCTGACCGGCTCTACGGGCAAAGCGGAAGCAACCTTCACCTACGGACCCTACGGAGCGCTGACGGGCTCGACCGGCACGGCGACCACACCCCTCGGCTATGACGGGCAATACACCAACAGCGACACAGGGCTCATCTACCTGCGGGCGAGGACCTACGATCCGGCAACCGCGCAGTTCCTCAGCGGCGACCCGCTCGTGGCACTCACAGGTAAGCCTTATGCCTACGCGGAAGATAATCCGTTGAATGGTGGCGATCCTTCAGGTCTGTGCAACGCAAACCCCTTCACTGGCAGCTTCTGGTCGGAAGGCAACTGCCTATCTGGTGCTGTTGGTGGACCAAATGGCGGTGGTTCACAGCCAGGGTGGTGGGCGATCCCCGCTTACGGCGCGATTGCTGCCCCGTGTCTCTTCGGTGGAGAGCTGGCTTGCGCTGGTGCAGCAGGAGCTGGGACTGTGCCCGGCCTTGCGGGCTCCACCGCGAGTATGGGGTGCTCGACAGTTGGGGCTGTGACCCCCAACTTCAGCGACCCGTCACAGCCACCTGGACCGGGCTGGGAATGGCGAGGTAACGGACCAGTAGGGAGCAGCGAAGGTGCATGGTACAACCCAAGCACAAACCAGAGCCTGCACCCGGATCTTGAACATGCGGCACCCAAGGGGTCACATTACGACTACAAGGGCCCCGACACGGGCGGCAGGCAGGTGCCTCTGTATCCAGGCGATCCAGTGCCAGAGCCGAGTGTCCCTGCCCTCGGGCCTATTGAGGAGCCGTGAGTGTCTATGGTTGCTTTGCGGGAAGACTTGGGAGACGTTGGGCGCCAATGGGTGCGTCTCAATCTTGAGCGAGGGAGATGTCTAGGACCATTTCTGCTTCCCTATCTTGACTTGCAGCAAGGGGACTGCGTTGTGCCCGGAGCCAAAGGCGCTCTACCAAAGCAGGATTTGCGGACCCTGGAACAAAGCGCTTTTCACCTGAACGTACTTGACCTAGATGATAGCGCATCTGCCACCCTTGAGCTAATTCGCGAGCTTGGCTCGAAAGGTGCCCATGTCGCAGTGATCGCCGAGGCGAACCTCATGCGACCCAGCGATCCTACAGTCCACACGCCGCCAACGTCGACATCGACTATTGTGATCGCAAATGAAACTGTGTTTGCGATCGAGTGGGTAGATTCGTTGACAGATGAACACGAGCTAATTCGACTTCTAGGCCAAGGGTCCGGCTATCCGCTAAATGCCTTTGTCTTCCCTGGGACAATCGTGGAAAGCTTCGCTGACTCGGTTGAACGATGCGAAGCCAAGCCGCTGGTGGATGCATTGCTGGCCACCATCCACTCCATTTATGATTGCGAGGGATATGCAGTCTGGGTCCGGAGGCCCTAACGTCCAGTCGACTTTGGGAGTCATCGGCTTCATCTGCGGTCACTCCGAAATGCCTGTCGAGCAAATCTCAAGCGGCGAACAGCCCGACCAAGATCGGTTCAGGAACCTACAAATACAATACGGCCGACGAGCTCGAAACGGGCCCAAGCCTCACGTATGCCTACAACGAAGTGGGAGGGCGCACGAATGCTACCTCGCATGGGACATGGCCGAAGAACTCCCGTTGATTCTCGGCGACGGCTCCAACAGCTAGTCGTAGAGGCCAGTCGGACGCGCGCAGGCCGATTCATTATCAGAGGTGCACGACGGCGACTTCGGGAGGAGGAAAGCCCTTGAGCTACGCGACCTCGGCCATCTCAGGCCGGGGCAGCTCCGGCACCGGGGCAACCTCGGCGGCCGGAGGCAGCCGCCGGGAGAGGACCTTGGAGACGCCGTTGCCGGCCATCGAGACCCCGTAGAGCCAGTCGGCGGCCTCCATCGTGCGCTTCTGGTGGGTGATCACGATGAACTGGGCGCGGTCGGCGTAGCGGCGCAGGAGCGAGAGGAAGCGCTCGAGGTTGAGGTCGTCCAGCGCGGCCTCGACCTCGTCGAGGATGTAGAAGGGGCAGGGCCGGGCGAGGAACACGGCAAACAGGAAGGCGAGCGCGGTCATCGACTTCTCCCCGCCGGAGAGCAGCGAGAGGCGCTTGGTGGACTTGCCCGCGGGGGTGATCTCGATCTCGACGCCGAGCATCTCCTCCTCGCCGGAGGGGCCCGCGTCCTCGGAACCCCCGCCGCCGGACTGGGCCTGCTCCTCCAGCTCCGCGGCGGCCTCCGCGTCGCCGTCCCCGTCCGCCGCCGCGGGGCCGCCGTCGTCCGGCAGCGACTGGCCGCCGAGCACGGGCCGCGGGACGTGGGCGTCCTTGACGAGCCGCAGCCGCCCCCCGCCGCCGGGGAACACGTCGCGGGCGAGCTCCTCGAAGTTGCGGGCGGCGGCCTCGAAGGTGGCGTGGAAGGTCTCGTGGATCTGGCGGTCGGTGTCGCGGATCACGGTGCGCAGCTCGCGCAGCGCGGTCTCCAGGTCGCTGCGGCGGGCCTCGAGCTCCTCGACGTGGGCGAGCGCCTCGGCGTACTCCTCCTGGGCGAGCGGGTTGACCGGCCCGAGCTGCTCGCGCCGGCGGCGCAGGCGCTCCAGGCGCGCGGTGAGCGCCTGCACCTGCTCCTCGTCCAGCGGCTCAGGGTCCTCCTCGTCGAACGCGGTGGGCTCGTGCGAGCCGTCCTCGGTCCGGGCTCCCGTGACCACGATGCCCTCAGACTCGCGGCCTTCGACGTGGTGGGCCGCCGCGCCCTCCCGTGACTGGCTCTCTTGCACGACACCCTCGCTGTCCTCGCCCTCGGGGGCACCCTCCGCGTCCTCCTCGGAGGCGCCCTCGGGCGCCGGACCGGCCACGCCGGCGGGCAGCTCGAACTGCCCGCGCACGGTGCGCAGCTCCACCTCGGCGTCCTCGGCGTGGTCGCGCAGCCGCTGGGCGGCGACCTCGGCGGCGGTGACCGCCTCGCCCTCCGCGCGCAGGCGCGCCTGGATCTCGGCCTCCTGAGCGGCACAGGCGCGCAGCTCGGCGGCCATCTCCTCGCCGGCGGCGCGGTCGCGGTCGAGCTCGCCGCTGAAGCTCGGCGGCACGCGCGGCGACCGCCTCCCCGGGGCGTGCAGCGCCGCGGCGAGCCGCTCTGCCAGCGGCGCGAGCGCGGTGTCGGCGGCGATGCTGGGCGCGCAGACGCTCCAGCGCGCGCGACGCGCTCGGCGTGTTCGCGCGCGAGGCGCTCGGCCTGCGCGGCGCTCGGCGGCGAGCTCGCCCTCCAACTGGGCGCGGCGCACCGCGAGCGGGCCCTGCTCGGGGGCGGCGCGGCGCTGCTCCATCAGCCAGCCAGCGTGGCGCTCCTGCTCGAGCGCCGCGGGCGTGGTCGCGCGCGGCCTCGCGCAGCGCCCCGTCGGCCTCTTCGCGCGCAGGTCGGCGTCGAGGCGCGTCAGCCTGCGCGCGCTCGGCGGCGCGCGCGCGCGGCGTGCTCGGCGGCGGCGGCGGCCTCGGTCGCGGCGAGCAGCTGCTCGCGCTCGTTGCGGCGGGCGAGCACCCGCTCGGCGCCGCCCTCGGCGACCTGGCGCACCTCGCCGGAGGCGGCAAACCACACGCGCCCGCGGGGCGTGACGGCGACGCCGGCGAAGTCCTCGGGGAGGTCCTCCAGGCGCTCCAGCACCCACGCGTCGGCGAGCAGTCGCCGCGCGAGCGCGAGCGCGGGGCGGGCCCGTCCACGAGCTCGAGCAGGGGGCGCGCGCCGGGCGCGGGGGGCGTGAGCGCAGCCGCCGGGGCGGAGTCAGCTGAGGCGCAGGTCGACCGAAGCCGGGAGACACGCGCCTTCGGCGCTGGCCGATTTGGGGATGCGAGCGGAGCGAGTGTCCCCCGATCGGTCCCCGTTTCGACCAGCAGCGCGGTCGCGCCGTCGGGCCCGGCGCGGTCGAGCAGCGCGGCGGCGCGCGCGAGGTCGGGCACGAGCGCCGCGTCGAGGCGCCCGCCGAGCGCGGCGGCGAGCGCGAGCTCGTAGCCCGGCTCGACGCGCAGCGCCTCGCTCAGCGTCTGGACCCGCCGTGCCCCGCCCGCCTAGGCGCCGTCCGCGTGCTGCCGTGCGGCGCGGCCCGGCCGACGTGACGGAGGCGGTGGGCGCAGGAACTGGTTGACCGCGGCCAGCTCGGAGCCCACGCGCGCAGCGTCGCGACGGGCGGCCTCGACCGCACGCTCGGCCTCGCGCAGCGCGCGCGCGGGCCTCCTCGGCGCTGCTCGTCGGCCTCCTCGCGCGCCTCGCGCGCCTCGGCGAGCGCGGCGTCCAGCTCGGCGACCTCGGCGGCGGCGACCTCGCGGGCGCGCTCCAGCGTCGGCCAGCTCGCGCTCCAGCTGCTGCTCGCGCTCGCGCTCCAGCTCGGCCAGCTCCTGCTCGAGCGCGCCGATGCGCTGGCCGGCTCCTGCGTCCCCGTCCGGTCTCGGCGGACCGCCGCCGGCGAGGCCTCCTCGAGCAGCTCGAGCTCGCGCTGCGAGCGCTGCGATGCGCTCGGCCAGGCCGGCGGCGGTGGCGGCGGCCTGCTCGTGGCGCAGCTGCAGGCGCTCAGCGGCGGCGCCGGCGTGCAGCGCGCGCGCGGGCGAGCGTCGTCGTGGCGCTCGGAGCGCTCGGCGAGCGCGCGCTCGGCCAGCGCTGCGGCGCTGCGACGACCTCCTGCAGGCCCCTTCGACCGCCGCGCGCGCGGCGCGCGCCGCCTGCACCTGGGCCTCGGCGTCGCCGAGCTCCAGGCGGCGCACGCGCAGCGCCTCGCGCGCCGAGCGCCAGGCGCGCTTCGAGCGCCTGGCGCTCCAGGCGCTGCGTGCAGCTCGGCCGCCTCGGCCTGGCGCTTGAGGGGGCGCAGGCGCGAACGCGCCTCGCGCTCGACGTCCAGCGCGCGGTCGAGGTTGCTCCTGGGTGCGCTCCAGCTTCAGCTGGGCGCGGCGGCGGCGCTTGCGGTGCTTGCCGAGGCCGGCGGCCTCCTCGATCAACAGGCGCCGGTCGCGCGGGCTTGGAGAGCACGATCGCCTCGACGCGGCCCTGGGAGATGACCGAGTGGGTCTCCTTGCCGAGGCCCGTGTCGGAGAGCACCTCGATCACGTCGCACGAGGCGGCAGCGAGCGCCGTTGAGGCGGTACTCGCCCTCGCCGGAGCGGTGCAGGCGGCGCAGGATCGAGATCTCGCTGAACGGCAGCGCGACCGTGCCGTCGGAGTTGTCGAGCACGAGCTCCACCTCGGCCGAGGAGCGCGCCTGCACGCCGCGCCCGCCGCCGAAGATCACGTCCTGCATCGAGGACCCGCGGACTGCGAGCGGGGACTGCTCGCCCATCGCCCACAGCACGGCGTCGGTGACGTTGGACTTGCCCGACCCGTTGGGCCCCACCACGACGGAGACGCCCGGGGCCGAAGTCCAGGCGCGTGCGGTCGGGAAAGGACTTGAAGCCCTTCAGCGTGAGCGACTTCAGGTGCACGGCTGGATCGCGTCACTGCTCTGTGCCAGATCGCGCTCCGACGCCGCCTCGTCCGCGCGCGGCCTCCTGCTCGGCGTGCTTCTTGCTGCGCCCCGCGCCGCTGCCGAGCGGCCGGCCCGCGACCTCGGCGGCCACCTCGAAGGTGCGCTCGTGTGGCGGGCCCTGCTCGGCGGTGACCTCGTAGGTGACGACCTCCCCCCGCTGGGCGAGCAGCTCCTGCAGCGTGGACTTGAAGTCCACGGGGTTCTCCAGCGCCTGCTCGATCTCCGGGGCGAACGCCTCGACGACCGCCTCCGCGGTGCGCTCGTAGCCGAAGTGCAGGTAGCACGCGCCGATCACCGCCTCGATCACTGAGGCCAGCACGCGCTCGGTCTCGCCGAGCGCCACCGCGCTCTCCTGCGACGCCCTGCCGGCGCCGCCGCACGCAGCCGCTCGGGCACCGCGAGGCGTTCGGCGACCGCCCGGCAGGAGGGCCCGGAGACCGCCTGCGCGCGGATCTTCGTGAGCCGCCCCGCGCCGAAGCGCTCGGCTTCCAGACGGGGGTACAGGTGCGTCGTGACCGCCAGCCCCAGCACGGAGTCGCCGAGGAACGCCAGGCGCGCGTAGGAGTCGCTGCGGCCGCTCGCTCCACGAGGCGTGCGTGAAGACCTGGCGCGCCAGCTCCTCGGGAAGCTCCTCCAACAGCTCGTTCAGCAGCCTCATCGGTGCGCATCACACCTCGGCGCGGGCTTGCGCCAGCACGAAATCGACGGCCTGCCCGACGGTGAGGATGCTCCGCGGCCTGCTCGTCGGAGATGCGCACGCCGTAGGTGTCCTCGAGCTCCTGCACGAGCGTGTACAGGTCCAGCGAGTCGGCCTCGAGGTCCTCCTTGAAGCGCTCTCCTCGCCGATCTCCTCGGGGTCGAGGTCCAGCTCGTCGGCGAGGTGGTCGCGGATCAGCTCGTATACCTGCTCGCGGGTCATCCGTTGGAGGCTAGCGTCCCGTGCGGATGGGCGCAGTCACGCAGCGCCCCCGCCTGCTCCAGCGCCGCGTGGGTGCGCCCCACGAGGTCCTCCTCTGCCCCGCGCGCGGCGCGCAGGATCGCCTCCGCGAAGCCGCGGCGGGTGAAGCTCCCGTGCGGCACGACGCCCAGCCGCCGCAGCCCCAGCAGGTACGCGCCGCCCTGGCCCTCGGGGTCGATCTGCTCGCGGAACGCCCGCAGCGCGGGCGTCAGCAGCAGGCCCCCGAGCTTCGCGCGGGGCGAGGAGTGCGCGGCGTCGCGCATCGCGCGCAGCATCGTCTGCGAGACGCCCTCCATCACCTTCAGCGCGACGTTGCCGGTGAAGCCGTCGGTGACGATCACGTCGGCGGCGCCGCTCGTCAGGTCGCCCCCCTCGACGTTGCCGACGAGCTCGAACGGCGCCGCCCCGGTCACGGCGGCGAGCCGCTCGGCGAGCTCGCGCGCGGGCGGCCACCACCAGCGGGCTGCCCCGCCCCTGCTCCTCGCCGTTGGAGAGCAGCCCCACGCGGGGGCGGCGGGACGTCGAGCACGCACGCTGCGCGAGCGCGGCGCCCATGAACGCGAACTGCACGAGGTGCTCCGGGCGCGCCTGCGCGTTGGCGCCGACGTCGAGCAGCGTCACCGGCTGGCCGGGCACCGGCAGCGGCAGCGCGAGCGCGGGGCGGTGGATGCCGCGGGCGCGCTTGACGTTGAAGAGGCCCGCCGCCAGCGCCGCGCCGGTGCCGCCGGCGCACACGAGCGCCTGCGCGCGGCCCTCGGCGACCGCGCGCGCGGCCTGCACGATCGAGGCCTCGGGGTGCGCGCGCGCCGCGCGCGCGGGGTCGGGGCTCTTGGCGATCGACAGCGGTGCGTCCACGACCTCCACGCCCGCGGCCGCGCGGCGCTCGATCTCCGCGGCGGGGCCGAACAGCAGCACGCGCGCCCCCCGCTGCGCCGCGAGCGCTGCGCCCGCCGCGACCTCCGCCGGTCCGAGGTCGGCGCCGTTGGCGTCGACCGCGACCACCACGCGAGACTCACTCGTCGTGGTCGTGCTCCTCAGCCTCGACGTGTCCGACCGGCGCCGTCGACCTCGCGGCCGGCGTACGTGCCGCACACCGCGCACACCCGGTGCGGGCGGCGCGGGCTGTGGCAGCGCGGGCACACGCTCAGCGCGGGCGCGGTGATCTTGTGCTGCGCACGGCGCTTGGCGGTGCGGCTGTGCGACTGCTTCTGCTTGGGGACGGCCACGGGCCGGAAGGCTACAGCACGGCCACGAGGGGCCTGCGGCAGGCCCTACTCCAGCTTCAGCTCGCGCAGCTTCGCCCACCGCGGGTCCGGCGCGCGACTCGTGGTGGTGCTCCGGGCCGGCCTCGTTGAGGTCCGCCGCGCACTCCGGGCACAGGCCCGCGCAGTCGGGGCGGCACAGCACCTGCGTGGGGACGCTCAGCGCGAACGCGTCGCGCGCCCACGCCCCGAGGTCGAGCGTCTCGTCGCTGGACGTACGGGCTCGACAGCTCCTCCCCCCGCCCGGGCGGTCCACCTCGCGGGCGTCCACCTCGACCGTCGGCGCCGCCTCGCCAGGCAGCGCATGCACGGCCCCGCGAGCGCCGCCGTGGAAGCGCAGCCGCAGCGCGTACCCGTGGCCGACCATCCGCGAGACGTCCACAGTCACCGCCGGCCGGCGGCGGCTCGACGACGTAGCGCTCGCCCCCGTAGCTCCAGCGGCTCGATCGCCACGGCCAGCTCCAGCCGCCGCCCCTCCCCGGCGCTAGGTGCAGGCTCCCGAGGTCGAGCTTGTCGGTCAGCGCGGGCACGCTCCCAGGGTAGTGCGCCCGCCCTCCGGTTCACACCCACAACGCGGCTCCCGCGCGCGGACTCGCGCCGCCGGCAGCGTCGCGCCCCGGTCTCCGTGCTCACCGACCCCGCGGGCCGCCCTCCAAGGCGGCCCTCATCCCAACTCAATCCGCCGGGCGCTCAACTCGCGCTTGAGCACCTTGCCGGTCGCGTTGCGGGGCAGCTCCTCCACGAACACGACCTCGCGCGGCACCTTGTAGCGGGCGAGGTTCTGCTTGACGTACTCCTTGATCGCCTCCTCGCTCAGGTCGGCGCCTCGCGCGGCACGACGAACGCCTTCAGCCGCTGGCCGAACTTGCTCGTCCTGGCACGCCGATCACAGCCGCCTCTTCGATCTGCGCGTGCTCGGCCAGCAGGTCCTCGACCTCGCGCGGGAACACGTTCTCGCCGCCGGAGACGATCATCTCGTCGTCGCGGCCGTCCACGAACAGGCGCCCGGCCGCGTCGAAGTGGCCCATGTCGCCGGTGCTCATCAGGCCCGCGCACGATCTCCTTGCCGCCGCCGCCGGTGTAGCCCTCGAAGACCATCTCGTTCGCGGCGAAGATCCGCCCCCGCTCGCCCGCGCGGCACCTCGCGGCCCTCGGCGTCGAGCAGCTTCACGACCGTGCCCAGCGGCGGGCGGCCCGCGGTGCCCGGCGCCGCGCGCAGGTCCTCGGGCGTGGCGATCGTCGCCCACGCGACCTCGGTGGAGCCGTACAGGTTGTACAGCACCTCGCCGAAGGCGTCCATCGCGCGCGTCGGCGAGCTCGCCGGGCAGCACCGAGCCCGACGCCGCGATGATCCGCAGCGCAGCTCAGGTCGTAGCGCGCGATCGTCTCCGGCGGCAGCTCCATGATCCGCTGCAGCATCACCGGCACGACCGCGAGCGCGCTCGCGCGGTGGCGTGCCACGATCCGCCAGCGTCTGCTCGGGGTCGAAGCGCCGGCGCAGCACCAGCGTCGAGGCGAGCGGCAGCGCCAGCGTGAAGTGCGCGTAGCCCCACGAGTGGAACATCGGCGCGGCGATCACAGTCGTCTCGCGCGCCTTCAGCGGGATCTTCGAGAACAGCGCCGCGGCCGGCTCCAGCGAGTCGGGCTGTTTGCGTTTGGCGCCCTTCGGGGTGCCCGTCGTGCCCGAGGTGAGGATCACCACGCGGCCTTTCTCCGCGGGCGGCTGCAGCGGCGCGCTGTCCTCGCCGCGCGATCAGCTCCTCCACCAGCGGGTCCTGCGCCGGCTCCGCGCTCCGGCTCCGACCACGACGACGAAGCGCCGCAGCCGCTCGCGCCGTCGCTGCACGAGGCTCTGCGAACTCCTCGTCGTAGATCAGCGCCTTCGGCCCCTCGCGGCGCAGCACGTCGGCGATCTGCGGGCCCGCGAACGCCGTGTTCAGGTACAGCACGCTCGCCCCGAGCTTCGCGCACGCCACGGTCGCCTCGATGAACCCGCGGTGGTTGCGGCACATGATCGCGACCCCGTCCTGTTCGCCGACGCCCGCCGCCGCGCAGCGCCCGCGCCAGCGCGTTCGTGCGCGCGTTCACCTCCGCGAACGTCAGCGTGCCGCGCTCGTCGACGATCGCCACGCCGCTCGGGATAGCGGATCGCCGAGATCGTGTACGCCGCGGCCGAGCTCGACCCCCAGCGGCGCAGCGTCGCCCAGCGCGCGCAGCGCCTTGTCGGGGCGTTCCGCGCGGATCATGCCCGTGCCCAGCAGCGTGCGGGCGACCTCCAGGCGGTGCTTGCAACGGCGAGCTCATCGGGCCGATTATCCCACTGCGCTCGCTTTGCGGCCAGTCGCTGTGCGCACGCTTCGCAACCGCGGCCGACGCGACGGCCGGCTACGCGACTTCGGCCGGCTCGTCCTTGCCTTGCAGCCGCTCGCGGCCGCGCTGCACGGCGGCGATGAACTTCGAGAGGTTGACCTCGAGCGTGTTGAGGATCTCATCGGCGTAGTCCTCGGCGCCGAGGCGGATCTCGCGCTCGCGGGTGCGGGCGTCCTCGACGATGTCCTCCGCGGCGCGCTCGGCCTGCTTGGTGACCTCCTCGTCGCCCACCAGCCGCTCCTGGCGCTCGCGCGCCTCCTTGACGATTTTCTCGGCCTCGCGCTTGGCCTCCGCCAGCATCTCCTGGCGCTCCTTGACGATCCACCGCGCCTGCTTGATCTCCTCGGGGATCGTCGCGCGCATCTGGTCGAGGATGTCGTAGATCTCCTCCTTGTCGACCCGCACCTGGTCGGTCAGGGGCACCGGCTTGGCGTTGTGCACCAAGTCGTCGAGCTTGTCGATCAGTACCAGGACATCCATTTGGGGCTACCTCGGCGGGGCATCCGGCCCCGCGCCTATTCAAAGTTCGACGTCACCATGGTCTCACATCCAGTTTCGTCAGCGCCGCAGCTCTTCCTGCAACCGCACCGCGACCTCCGTCGGGCACCAGGTCGTCGATTCTGCCCCCGAACGTGGCGAGCTCCTTGACGCCGCTCGATGACAGGAAACTGTACTGCGAGCTGGACATCAGGTACACCGACTCGATCTCCGGGTCCTGGCGGCGGTTGAGCTGGTGCAGCTCCAGCTCGTACTCGAAGTCCGAGATCGCCCGCAGCCCCTTGACGATCGCCTTCGCCCCCACGCTGCGCGCGAACTCCACCACGAGGTTGCTGAACGGCTCCACCCGCACGCCCGGCAGGTCGACCGTCGCGCGTTCGATGAAGCCCACCCGCTCCTCGATCTCGAACAGCGTCGCGTTCTTGCGCACCGAGCGTCTCACGACCGCCACGACCACCTGTTCGTACAGCCCGGCCGCGCGGCGGATCACGTCGAGGTGGCCGTTGGTCACCGGGTCGTAGGAGCCCGGGCAGACGGCGATTGACTTGTCGCCTGCGCCCCCCCAATCTGGGCTGCCCTGTCGCGACGTAGGGATCTCATCGTTGGCGTTGGATCGTGATCACGGTGTCTCCGTAGCGCCGCTGCAGCTCCACCTCCAGGCGGGAGCGCAGCGGCGGCTCGGTGCGCCGATCGCTCTCCGACACCACGCGCGCCCGCGGCGCGAGCAGGGGCGGCAGCGCCTCCCGCAGCTCGCGCCCCAGCACACCCGCATGTCGGTAGGGCGGATCGACGAAGACAAGATCGTATGTCTCCGCGCGCTCGCGTGCGTTGCGCAGCGCCGCCAGCGCCTCGGCGCGGCGCACCTCGGCCTGCTGCGGCCCGAGGCCCAGCTCCGCGAGGTTCGCCCGCAGGGCCTCCAGCGCGCGGGGGTCGCGCTCGACCAGCACCGCCCTCTCCGCGCCGCGCGAGAGCGCCTCGATCGCGAGCGCGCCGGTGCCCGCGAACAGGTCGAGCACCGCTCGCCTCCCCGAGCTCGCCGAGCGCCGAGAACAGCGCCTCGCGCACGCGCTCGGTCGTCGGGCGCGTCGCCCGCCCCTGCGGTGCGCGCAGCCGCCGGCCGCCGTACTTGCCCGCGATCACACGCACCGCGGGATCATCGCGCGCGCCTCGCCTGCGTGCACCGTGGCGCAACACGGGGCCCCTGGGGGCTGCTCCTCGCCGCCTCCCTCACGCCGGGATCGGCTCGCGCGCCTCCTCGCCCAGCGCGCGCTCCAGCGCTTCGCCCAGCAGCGCGTGCTCGGGGGCCGCGAGCGCCGGGTCGGCGTCGAGCAGCCGCTCGGCCCACTCGCGGGCGCGCTCCAGCAGCTCCGCGTCCTGCGGCAGGCTCGCCACGCGGGGCTCGGCCTGGCCGTGCTGGCGCGTGCCCGCGAGCTCGCCCTCGCCGCGCAGCTGCAGGTCGATCTCGGCGAGCGCGAAGCCGTCGCTGTGCTCGGCGAGCGCACGCAGCCGGCGCGCATTGCGCGGGACCCGAACAGCAGGCAGACCGAGGGGTGCTCGCCGCGGCCGATCCGCCCGCGCAGCTGGTGCAGCTGGGAGATCCCGTAGCGCTCGGCGTTCTCGACCAGCATCACCGTCGCGTTGGGCACGTCGATCCCCACCTCGATCACGGTCGTCGCGACCAGCACGTCTGCCGCGCCCTGCTGCAAACCGCGCCATCGCCTGCGCGCTTCTCGCGCGGGGCGCAGCTGGCCGTGCAGCAGCTCCAGACGGAAGCTCGCGCAGCTCGCCCGTGCGCAGGCGCTCGAACTCGGCGGTCGCCGCGCGCGCCTGGAGCTGGCCGAAACGGGATTCCGGCCGGAGGCCGGTGTCTCCCGGCTTCGGTCGGACTCCTCGACCAGCGGGCACACCACGTACGCCTGGCGCCCTGCGCGCAGCTCCTCGCGGATGCGCTCATACGCGCGCGCGCGCTCGGCCTCGCTCGAGGCGACGTGCGTGGCGATCGGCTGCCGGCCCCTCGGCAGCTCGCACAGGCGGGTCACGTCGAGGTCGCCGTACGCGGTCAGGGCCAGCGTGCGCGGGATCGGCGTGGCGGTCATGTGCAGCACGTGGGGTGCCGTCTCCCCGGGCCCCTTGCGGTCCAGCGCCGCGCGCTGGCGCACCCCGAAACGGTGCTGCTCGTCCACGACCGCGACCGCGAGGCGATCGAACTCGACGTCGCTCTCGATCAGCGCGTGCGTGCCGACCACCAGCTTCAGCTCCCCCGATGCGAGCTTGCCGAGCAGCTCGGCGCGGCGGCGCGCGGGAGTCGAGCCGGTCAGCAGCGCCGCCGGCAGCAGCGCCTCGGGGACGAGCGCCTGCAGCGTGGCGAAGTGCTGTTCGGCGAGCGTCTCCGTCGGCGCCATCAGCGCCCCCTGCATCCCGTGCTCGACGGCGCGCAGCAGCGCATACAGCGCGACCACAGTCTTGCCCGAGCCGACCTCCCCCATCAGCAGGCGCTGCATCGGACGCGCGCGCGCGAGGTCGGCGTCGATCGCCGCCGATCGCGGCGGACTGGTCCGCGGTCGGCGCGAACGGCAGCAGCTCCTCAGCCAGCGCGCGGTCAGCTCGCGGCGCCCCCGCGAGCGGCGCCGCGGTTCCGCTGCCGCGCAGCGCACGGCGGCGCAGCAGCGCCAGCTGCATCAGCAGCAGCTCCTCGAACGCCAGCCGCCGCGCGCCCGCCTCGGCCTCCTCGGGGTCGGCGCGGGAAGTGCATCGCGGCGAGCGCAGCCGCGCGGTCGGGCAGCCGCTCGGTCGCGCGCACCGCCGCAGGCAGCGGCTCAGGCATCTCGGCGAGCGCGCCGCGGTGCTCGCGCACCAGCGCCGCGATCTGCGTCGAGCTGACGCCCACCGTGGCGGGGTAGTGCGCGATCTCCCCCTCCGCTCTCGCCGTCCCGCGAGCCCGCCCCCGAGTGCGTGCTGGACGACCGCGAAGCCGCCCCCCGGCCGTGCCTTGCCGTGCAGCAGCAGGCGCGTACCCGGGCGATAGCGCTCGACCAGCCACGGCTGGTTGAAGAACGCCGCACTCATCGTGCCCGTCTCGTCGAACACGGTGGCCTCCACCAGCGGGCGCATCCCGCGGCGGCGGACCGGCCGCGCCGCGATCGACGCGTACCTCGACCGCCACGGTCGCTTGCTCGCCAGGGCGCAGCTGCGCGACTGTGCGCGCCTCGCGGCGGTCGCGCGGCAGGTGCTCCAGCAGCGCGCCCACCGTCTCGATTCCGAGCGTCCGCAGCCCATCGGCGAGCTTGCCGGAGGGCACGTCGAGGCTCTGCTCCAGACGCCCCGGCCGCGGCCACCGCACCGGCGCGCCCAGCAGTTCGGCAGATGTCACGACGTGGGTGGAGGCGAACGCCGCGGTGGGCATCTTGGCCCACCATGATGAACGACCGACCGGCCGCTACTCAGCCGCGAGCAGCCACCAGTAGGCGGACTGGCCGCCGTCGCGCTGCTCCAGCTCGGCGTCGCCCAGGTCCCCGTCGAGCAGGGTCGCCACCGCGGCGGGGTCGAGCGGGGCGTCCTCGCCCGCGAGCACGCTGAGCAGCTCCGCCCCGTCGGCGAGCGCGACGAGCACCGTGCGCAGCGTCGCGGCGGGCTCGCCCCACGCGACCACCTCCTCGCCGAGGAAGCCGACCGCCTCACCGGCCTGGAAGCGGCCGCGGGAGTCGTCGCGGGCGGCGGGGGCGACGGCGCCGGTGCGCAGCCGCGCGAGCGCCTCGTGCAGCGCCTGCGCGTTCTGCTCCAGCGGACGGTCCCCCACCAGCTCGACCGCGGCGGCGAGACCCGCCTGCTGGCTGAGGGCGGGCACGACGAGGACCTGCTTGTCAGAGAGCTCCGCGGCGCGCTCGGCGGCCATCACGACGTTGGGGGAGTTGGGCAGCACGAGCACCTCCTCGGCGGGCACCTCGTGGATCGCGGCGAGCAGCTCGTAGGTCGAGGGGTTCAGCGTCGGGCCGCCGTCGAGGGTGTACACGCCGAGCTCGGCGAACACGCCTGCAGGCCCTCACCGCTGACGACCGCGACCGCGCCGCAGCGGGCCGGCGGCACGGCGCTCGGGCCGCGGTCCGGTGGAGGCCCCTCGAACAGCCGCCCCTCGCGGTCGGCCACCTGGGCGTGCATGTCGGCCACATCCAGGTGGGACACCTCGCCGGCGCCTCGAACACGGCGGTCGCGCGCTCGGGCTCGTCGGTGTGGAGGTGCACCTTCAGCGTCGCGGCGTCGCCGACGACGAGCACCGAGTCGCCGAGGGCCTCCAGCCGCGCGAGGAAGCGCTCCGGCTCCAGGGCGGTGCCGGTGACGGCAAAGTTGGTGCAGTAGCGGTAGGAGGTGGAGGTGTGCTCGGGGTGGTGGATGCGCGCCGGTGCGTAGTGGTCCAGCGGCGGCGGCGCGTCGCCGCGCAGCGCGGCGACGACGCCCGCGAAGAGGATCGTCAGCCCGTAGCCGCCGGCGTCCACGACGCCGGCGTCGCGCAGCGCGGCGAGCAGCTCCGGGCCACGCTTGACCGACTCCTGTCCGGCCGCGACCGCGCGCGTCAGGGTCGCGGCGATCGCGCGGTCCTGCTCCTCGGGCTCGGCGTCAGCGGGCACCCGGGCGCCCTCGGGGTCGCGCTGCAGGTCGGCTGCGAGCCGCTGGGCCATCTCCCGCGCGACGGTCAGGATCGTGCCCTCCGCGGGGTTGCGCACCGACGCGTACGCGCGGTCGGCGGCGTTCTCCAGGGCGGCTGCGATCAGCGCGGCGTCGATCAGCTCGCCGGGGCGCGAGACGAGCTCCTCGGCGGCGCCGCGGATCAGCTGGGAGAGGATCACGCCCGAGTTGCCGCGCGCGCCGAGCAGCGCGGCGCGGGCGACTGACTGCACGATCTCCTCGCGGCCGATCTCGTCGATCGTGCGCGTCTCGTCGGCCCCCTGCAGGCGGTCGAGCTCGGCGAGCACCGCGCGCAGCGTGAGCACCATGTTGTCGCCGGTGTCACCATCGGCGACGGGGAACACGTTGAGGTCGTTGACCTCCTGGCGGCGGGACTCCAGGTGCGCGAGCGCACCGGCGACGGCGGCGCGGAAGCGAAGCAGGTTGGTGTCGGTCACTGCGGTCTGCATCCACGATCCCTATCCGCCCGGGGGGAGCGCCGCGAGCAGCGCTTCTGTACAGCTACGCGGAACGCTACCCAAGGTTACGCGACTCCCGAACGTACGGACTCGTGGGCCGTGGCGTCCAGCGGCTTGAAGCCCGCCCACCCGGGGCCGGTGGCCGAACCAGTCAGAGCGCCTTGACGACCTTGCCGGCTTTCAGGCAGCGGGTGCAGACGTACACCCGTCGCGGCGCCTTGCCGACCATGATCCTGACCTTCTGAAGGTTCGGATCGAAGCGGCGCCTCGTGGCAACCATCGAGTGGCTGCGGCTGTTGCCGAACGCAGGACCCTTGCCGCAGCTGTGGCATACCTTGGCCATGGGGCGAAGTCTAGCCGCTCAGGAGCTCCGCGCGCAGCGCCGCCATCAGCAGGACCGCCTCGGCGGCGTGGCGCCCCTGGTCGCGCTTTCCCCCGCCGGCGCGGGCGAGGGCCTGCTCCATCGTCTCGCAGGTGAGCACCCCGAAGGCACACGGCACACCGGTGTCGAGCTGCACCCGCATGATCCCCCGGGCCGCCTCGGCGCAGACGAAGTCGTAGTGGTCGGTCTCGCCGCGGATCACCGCGCCTAGGCAGGCGACACCGGCGAACCGTCCAGAGTCCGCCGCGTAGCGCGCCGCGAGCGGCAACTCGAAGGCGCCCGGCACGTCGAACACCTCCACCTGCGTGTCGCCCGCCTCGGCGAACGCTGCACGCGCCCCTGCCTCGAGCCGCTCCGCTAGATCCTCGTAGAAGCGACCGACGGCGAGGGCATAGGTCATCGTCCCTGCTCGCGGTCGTGCTCGCGCTCGGAGTGCAGGAGCTCCGCGTCGAGGTTGAGGCCCTGGTGGTGCAGGGTGTGGCCCATCCGCCGCGCCTTGGTGCGCAGGTACTCGGTGTTGTGCTCGTTGGGGGCCTGCTCGATCGGGACCTGCGCGGAGACCGACAGCCCGTAGCCCTCCAGCCCGCGGATCTTCTTGGGGTTGTTGGTGAGGATGCGGATCGAGGAGAGGCCGAGGTCGGAGAGGATCTGCGCCCCGATCCCGTAGTCGCGCAGGTCGGCGGGCAGACCGAGGCGCTCGTTGGCTTCGACGGTGTCGAGGCCGTCCTCCTGCAGGCGGTAGGCGCGCAGCTTGTTCAGCAGCCCGATCCCGCGGCCCTCCTGAGACAGGTAGAGCAGCACCCCCTCCCCCTCGCGCTCGATCATCGCCAGCGCCGCTTCGAGCTGCTCGCCGCAGTCGCAGCGCAGCGAGTGAAACACGTCGCCGGTAAGGCACTCCGAGTGCACCCGCACGAGCACGTCGGGGCGCCCGGAGACCTCGCCCTTGACGAGCGCCACGTGGTGCTTCTCGTCGACAAGCGAGCGGTAGCCGACGGCCTCGAACTCCCCGAAGGCGGTCGGCAGGCGCGTCGTGACGACGCGTTCCACGAGCAGGTCGTTGCGCCGGCGGTAGGCGATCAGGTCGGCGATCGTGACCAGCTTCAGCCCGTGGCGCTCGCAGTAGCCGGCGAGCTCGGGCACGCGCGCCATCGAGCCGTCCTCGTTCATGATCTCGCAGATCACCCCGGCAGGGATCAGACCCGCCAGGCGCGCGAGGTCGACGCTCGCCTCTGTGTGCCCGGTGCGCTCCAGCACCCCGCCGGCCTTCGCCTTCAGCGGGTTGACGTGCCCGGGCTGCACGAGGTCCTCCGGCTTCGACGCCGGGTCGACCGCGACCTGCATCGTGTGCGCGCGGTCGTGCGCGGAGACGCCCGTCGTGACACCGTGGCGCGCCTCGATCGTGACGGTGAAGGGCGTCTGCAGAGCGGACTCGTTCTTCGCGGTCATCAGCTCGAGGCCGAGCGCGTCGCACCGCTCGGGGCTCAGCGCCAGGCAGATCCAGCCGCGGGCCTCCTTGGCCATGAAGTTGATCGCCTCGGGGGTGGCGAACTGCGCGGCCATCACGAGATCGCCCTCGTTCTCGCGGTCCTCGTCGTCACAGACGACGACCATCTTGCCCCGGCGGATCTCCTCGATCGCCTCCTCGATCGTGGCGAAGGGGGTCTTCGTGGCAGTGGCGGGGGCGTTCGCCGCGGCGGTGTCGGCCCCGCCAGGGGCGATGTCGGCGACGGTGGTGGGGGTGGTCCTCTGTGCGCTCATGTCCCAAGGGTAACGGGCCTCGGCGCCTCGCCAACCCGCAGAGCGTCATGCCTGCTTGGTAGGACAGGATAAGGTTCCCGACAGTAAGAGAGGAGAATACAGCTCGCTCTGCTATCTCTATGCGCCAGCTTCGCTATCATGCCAGTGTGAGCACCGTCACTAGACACAAGACCTCGTTTGAGATCGACACCGCCAAGGTCGAGGCCGCGAAGGACATCCTCGGCACCAAGACGCTGACCGACACAGTCGATGCGGCGCTCTCCGAAGTCCTCAAACTGCGCCAGCGCCAAGCGCTGGTGGAGCTGTTGTTCACCCCGGGAGCGCTGGCGTTGGACGACCCCGAGGCCATGTCCGGCGCCTGGCGCTGAGCTGCCGAGGTAGTGGCAACTTTCCTCGCCGACAAGAGCGCTCTGACCCGGCGCGAGACCCGACCGGAGGTGCGAGAGGCGCTCGAGCCACTGCTGCTCGCCGGCGAGGTCGCCACATGCGGCATCATCGATCTTGAGCTGCTCTACAGCGCGACCAGCCCGGCTACCTATAGCGCCCTGGCCGAGGCCCTACGCGGGATGCCCCGGGTCTCGGTCGACGACCAGGCCGTCGAGCGGGCGCTCGAGGTTCAAGCGAACCTGGCTCAACACTCCCAGCACCGGGCCGTGCCCCTACCGGACCTGCTGGTCGCGGCCTGCGCTGAGAACACCGGACTCACGGTCCTTCACTACGACGCCGACTACGAGCGCATCGCCAAGATCACCGGCCAAGCCGTGAAGTGGATCGTGCCCCGTGGAAGCGTGGCCTAGGAACCTCACACCACGACCGACGGCGCGCGTCAATCCCGGACGGCTCGGGCCTCCATTAGTCGCTCGACGTGCTTGGCGAGAATGTCGGCCTCGAGGTTGAGGCGCGCGCCTGCAGCAACGCGCCCAAGCGTGGTGCGCTCCAGCGTCTCTGGGATCAGCGAGACCTCGAAGCCACCGGCGCGCAGGGCGCTGACGGTGAGGCTCACCCCGTCGACGGTGATCGAACCCTTCTCCACGACAAAGGGCAACAGGTCGGCATCAGCATCGATCCCGAGGACCCGGGAGAAGCCCTCGGCACGGACCTCGGCGACGGTCCCCACGCCGTCGACGTGCCCCTGCACGAAGTGCCCGCCGAGGCGCCCGTCGGCGCGCAGGGCGAGCTCCAGGTTGACCGGGTCACCGAGCGAAAGCGCGCCGAGCGTGGAGCGAGCGAGCGTCTCGCGGATCGCCTGCGCCTCGAACTCATCGGCGCTCACGCGGGTCGCAGTGAGGCAGACGCCGCTGACCGCGATCGAGTCCCCCGCCGACAGGGCGTCTGCTAACGGCGTGCGGACCCGCAGGGTGGCGCCATCCCCGTCGAGCTCGACCGCGGCGACGCTACCGAGGTCGGCGATCAGGCCGGTAAACACCTCACCACTCGCGCAGGCGGGCGCAGACGAGCAGGTCCTCGCCGATGCGCTCGCAGTCGAAGGAGAGCGCGCGCAGCGCCTCGGAGATGCGCTCGACGCCTTCGCCCTCCAGCGGGTCGCGGGCGGTGCGCCCGCCGAGCAAGAGCGGCGCGAGGAAGAGGCGGATCTCGTCGATCTCACCGGCGTCGAGGAACGCTCCGGCGAGGTGGGGGCCGCCCTCCAGGAGCACCGAGGCGACGCCCAGCTGGCCGAGCTGGTCGAGCGCGGAGCGCACGCGCGCGGGCTCGTTCTCGCCAGTCGCGAGCAGCACTTGTGCGCCGGCGGCCTCCAGCGCGTCGGTGTCGGCACGTGCGGCGGCGCGCGAGACGATCACGGTCAGCGGGATCTCCGCGGTCGCGGCGAGCAGGCGCGAGTCGGAGGGCAGCCGCGCGAGTGAGTCGAACACGACGCGGCGGGGCTGCTCGGAGGGGCAGGCGGGCGTGCCGTCGGGGCGCGCGGTCAGCTGGGGGTCGTCGGCGAGCGCGGTGCCGATCCCGACCACGACCGCGTCGACGGAGGCCCGCCACTGGTGCGCGAGCGCACGGGACTCCTCCCCGCTGATCCACTGCGAGTCCCCCGCGCGCGTGGCGACCTTGCCGTCGAGGGTCATCGCAGACTTGAACAGCACCCAGGGGCGCCCCGTGCGGGCGTGCTTGCGGAAAGCCTGGTTGAGTAGCCGCGCGCGCGTGGCGAGCTCGCCGTCGGCCAGCACCACCTCGACGCCCTCGTCGCGGAGGATCCCGAGGCCGCGCCCGGCGGCCTTCTCGGTGGGGTCGTCGGAGCCGACGACCACGCGCCCGAGGCCCGCCTGCACGATCGCCTCGGTGCACGGGGGCGTCTTGCCCTCGTGGCAGCAGGGCTCCAGTGACACGTACAGCGTCGCGCCTGCGAGGTCAGCGAGCCCGCAAGCCTCGATCGCGTTGACCTCGGCGTGCGCGGCGCCGAAGCGTTCGTGCCACCCCTCGCCGAGCACCTCGCCGTCGCGCGCGATCACCGCGCCCACCACGGGGTTCGGCTTGACCGCCCCGACGCCCCGACCCGCCAGCTCGATCGCGCGCGCCAGGTGCAGCCGGTCGGTGTCGGTTACGACTGTCATCCTGAATGGTGAGGTTAGAGGGTGGCGGAGCCGGGCCCCTCTTCTTCAGACTACCCGCCCGGATAGGCCGAGGTGGCGAACGGCCAGCGGCGTCGTTGGCCGATAGGAGTCAAACGACATGTTGGGGTCGAAGCCCGGCGACTCGCGCACCAGCCTCACCCCCGCGCGCAGCGCCCCCCGTGCAGGCGGTACACGGTCATGGCTGGCCCGGGGCGCCGGTAGGCGAGCGGGTAGTAGTCGAAGGACCAGTCGAAGTTGAACGCGACGGGCCGGGCGCCCGAGCGGTAGGGGGAGACGCGGTAGACGACGGTGGCCTGGTGCGCGAGCGCGCGGTAGTAGGCGACCGCACGGGGCGCCCGCACGGGGTCGGCGAACGCGCGGCCGGACTCTGCCGTGCCGCTCACGACCCAGCAGAACCCCTGCCGCTCGTAGTAGGGGATCAGCGCCGGGCTGAGCGTGAGCTCGTAGTTTTCGAGCGTGACCGTCTGCCCTTCGGCGGGGTTCAGCGCGCCGGCGGCGTCAATCACCGAGCGCAGCGACTGGTACTTGGGCCAGCGGTCGCCGTTTGGCGTGGTGAGCGTGGGGTGTCCGACGTCCTGCACCCACTCGTCTGGCACCACCGGCTCGACGACCACGGGGGTGCCGGCGGGGATGTGCGCGACCATCCAGGTGCGCGTCAGGGCGCGAGTGTCGGCACGCGAGAGCACGAGCCCGGAGTGGACGCTGTAAACGAGTCCCTGCGCGCAGAGGGGAGGACGGCGAGGACGGCGAGCGCTACGAGGGAGGGCGGGAGTCCGGTGAGAGCTCCGCGGCGAGCCGGCTCCGCCCGGCGCGTGCTAGAGCGCGGTGGCCCGCACCTGCAGGAGGCGAAGAGCGCCGCGAGCAGGCAAAGGATCGGGAAGATCGGCAGCAGCCAGCGGCCGAAGTAGCGACCCTCGGCGCCCATGAAGACGAGGTAGAGCAGCGGTGCGGGCACGAGCACCCAGCCGAGACGGCGCTCGCGCCACCAGACGGTGACCGCGCCCCCAAGCGCGGCCGCGGCGGGCACCCAGCCGAGACCCCAGGTGAGCGACCACAGGTAGTAGACCAAGCCGCTCTCGCGGGGGGCGCCGAGCTTGCCCTGCGCTTCTCCGGAGAGCGAAGACTGGTGGGCAAGGCCCTGCTCGAAGGCGTGGAGGTCGAGCACTGAGTAGGGGTCGGCGACCAGGAACGACACGAGCGCCGCGACCCCGGCGAGCGCGAGGCCGACAACCACCGGCCCACCCGCCGGCCGTGCGGGAGCCAGGTCGCGCCGAGCGGCGCGCCCGTCGGGTGACCCGGGCGCCGGGCGCCTCGGGGTCGGCGCGAGGTACTGCGCGGCGGCCGCGGCGAGCAGTGGCAGCAGCACGATCCCCGCGGTGTACTTCGTCGCGCAGCCGAGGCCCAGCCCGACCCCCGCGAAGAGGTAGTCGCGCGCGCGGCCCCTGCGCAACACCCCGGCCGTCCCGAGCAGCGAGAGCGTCAGCGGAGCAAGCGTGGGGACGTCGTTGAGCGCGAGGTGCGCGTAGAACACCGGCAGGAACGCGACAGCCTCCAGGGCCGCGGCGAGCAGTGCGACGCCGCGGTCGAAGAGGCGCGCGCCGGCCACGTAGAGCAGCCACACCGCAAGCGTGCCGAGCAGCGCGGCGCACACCCGGGCCAGCGCGAAAACCGCGGTGGGGTTGGTGGCGAACGTGTGGTCGACCCCCGCGCGGCCCCCGAACCAGACGGAGAAGACGAGTCGCAGCAGGTCCGTGTAAGCGGGGGGGTTGGCGAAGTAGTGGGGGTTCCACCCCAGCGTGAGCATCCCGACGGCGCGCGGCACGAAGTGGGCGTCCTCGTCGGAGTTGTACGCGTAGGGCAAGCCCTGGCGGATCCCCCACAGGCGCAGGCCGAGCGCCACTGCGAGCACGAGCCCGAGCACCACCCACACGATTCGGTGGCCGCGCGCACCACGCACAGACCCCACGCGGTCGCCGAAGCTCGGCGCTCCCCGCACTTCCGTCTCGGCGGGTACCGCGGCGTGCGGGTCAGAGGCCTCGGCCGGGGCCCCGGGCACGGCGCGGTCCCTACCCTCAGCAGTTGCCATAGACCGCGTAGTAGCGGCTCGTGTAGATGCGCCGGAAACCCGCCAGCGGGACCTGGTCGAGCGGGTCGTCGCCGACGTCGACGATCGCCTCCTGGAAGACGGCGGCACCGAGCGGGTACACCGCAACGCTGCCGCGGGCGATCCGGTCGGTGAGGGTGTCGACGCCCGCCGCAGCGTCCGCGCGGGCCTGCGAGCGGGCGACGATGTCGCGCTGGCCGGTGGTGTCGAGGATCCAGCGGGCGTCCGGGATCAGCTTGTTGTCGGGCAGCGAGAGCAGCGGGCAGCGGGCGAGCTCGGCGCGCACGGCGGGAGCGTGCAGCGCCGCGACGAGCCCTTCGTGGAAGTCGTCGTGGTAGGCCAACGTGGTGCGGGCGTTCGAGAGGCTCGTCACCGAGACGGCGGCCACGGCGGCGTAGAGGATCAGTGCGGCGCCGCCCGCCATCCACACGCGGCGTAGCACGGAGCCCGCGCGCAGCAGCGACCAGCCCCCGATCGCCAGCGCGCAGAAGGGCAGCAGCAGCGCCGCAGCGCCCATCATGTAACGGTCGATCACCGACGCGCCCGCGGCGCCCTCGGCGACGTAGACACCCAGCAGCAGCACGAGCACCGCCAGCGGCACGCGTGCGCGGCGGGGGGTGAGCCACACTGCGAGCACGACTCCCGCGAGGCCGCCGAGCACGACCGGCAGCTTGTCGATCCGCACCAGGTAGCGCCACGTCGCGGCGAGCACCGCGGTGAAGCCCTGAGTGCGTTCCAGTTCGGCCGCGAGCACGGCGGTGGAGTGCAGCGAGTAGAGCGGGTCGCCGGTGACGAGCGTGTCGCAGACGACCCACACCACCGGCGCGGCCGCCACGAGGGCGAGGTACCCGAGGAGCCTGCGGGGCGAGAGCTCGGGCGAAGCACTCTCCCGGCCCTCGGGCATCCGTCCCGAGCGGACACTCCGTCCCCGACCTACGTGGGCCACCGCGGGCCAACAGCACCACAGCCAGTACATGCCCGCCAGCACCCACGCGTCGGGGCGTAGCAGGCCCGCCGCGGCGAGCAGCACGAAGACCGGCGTGCCGCGGCGGGGGCGCTCGACCTCCAGGGCGGTCGCCCACACGATCAGCGCGACGTACGTGAGGTCGAGGTAGCCCTGCGCGGCGAGGTTCGCGTCGAACAGGCGCGTCAGCATCAACAGTGCCGCGAGCACAGCCACGAGCGGCCCGAAGCACAGGCGCGTGAGCCGGTAGAGGCCGGCGGTGAGCGCGACGAAGGAGGCGATCGAGCCGAGCACCACCAGGCGCGCACCGCCCTGCCCGAAGAGCGCGCAGAGCGCACCGTAGGCGATCGCCAGCGGGTGCTCGGTGGGGGCGCGGTAGACGCCGAAGTCGGGCAGGTGCTCGTGCAGCAGTTCGCGCCCCCACAGCAGCGCGTAGAAGGAGTCGTACGTGGGGTAGGTGGGGAAGGCGAAGTACCCCACGAGCGCCCCCACACAGAGCGCTGCGAAGCCGAGCCGAGCCCACGTGGCGCCCGGCACGGCCCGCAGCCGTGCAAGTCGCACATGACCCGCGCGGGGCCGGGGAAGGGTCGTCGCACCATCCATATTCGCTAGAGCTTATGGCCGTCGCCCGCGGCTGAACGTCAGCCGTGTTTGTGCCCCCCCACACCCTCATGATCGTCTTGGTAACTCGACCTGGCCCGGAACAGCCCAGACTCCGGCCGGCAAGCCTCACAACGCGGGGCGACCCACGCTCGGGGAGGCGCAGCTCAACACGCCCGGTAGGCTTTGGTCACCTGTGGAAAGACCCTACCCGCGATGAAGCTGATCATCCAGATCCCCTGCTGGGACGAGGCGCAGACGCTGCCGCTGACGCTCGCCGAGCTGCCGCGCGAGCTGGAGGGCTTCGACGCGGTCGAGTGGCTGGTGATCGACGACGGTTCGAGCGATGCGACGATCGACGTCGCGCGCCGCCACGGCGTCGACCACGTCGTCGCGCTGACCAACCACAAGGGCCTCGCGAGCGCCTTCCAGGCCGGCCTGGACACCTGCCTGAAGCTCGGCGCCGACGTGATCGTCAACACCGACGCCGACAACCAGTACTACGGCCCCGACGTCGCGCGGCTGGTGGCGCCGATCCTCGAAGGCCGCGCCGACATGGTCGTCGGCGACCGCGAGGTCGGAACGATCGAGCACTTCTCGCCGCTGAAGCGGGCGCTGCAGCGCCTCGGCTCGTGGGTCGTGCGTCAGGCCTCCTCGACGTCCGTGCCCGACACGACCTCGGGCTTTCGCGCCTACAACCGCGAGGCCGCGCTGCAGATGCAGGTCGTCTCGAAATTCACCTACACCTTGGAGACCATCATCCAGGCGGGCAAGCTGCTCGTCGCCGTCGAGCACGTCCCGGTCCGCACCAACCCCGCGACGCGCGAGTCGCGCCTGTTCCCCTCGATGAGCGCCTACGTGCGCCGCAACGCTGTCTCGATCTTCCGCATCTACGCCCAGTACGAGCCGCTGCGGATCTTCTGGAGCCTCGCCGCCGTGATCGGCCTCGCCGCGCTTGGTGTCTGGATCCGCTTCGTCGTCGCCTACGCCGAAGGCGACGGCAAGGGCCACGTGCAGTCGCTGATCCTCGGTGCCGTGCTGTTCATCGCCGCCGTGGTGCTGTGGGCGCTCGGGGTCATCGGCGACCTGCTCGCCGCCCAGCGCGTGATGACCCAGCGGACCTTCGAGCGGGTGCGGCGCATCGAGCTGCAACTCGGGGTGGCCCCCTCGCACTACGAGCCCGGCGCCGACCGGCGCCAGGAGGGTGCGAGCGGGCAGGCGCAGGAGCGCGAGGCGAGTGGAGGCTTGAGCGGGGCAGACGTCACGCTCTCCCGCGACGGGATCGTCACGGGCAACACCTACGACAAGTACGGCTCCTCGAACCCGCTCGTGCGGCGCCTGATGACCAGCTTCGAGCGCGATCTCGACGGGCTGCTCGGGCTCGCCGACCCGAGCTCGCTGCTGGACGTTGGCTGCGGTGAGGGGGTGCTCGTCGAGCGTTGGGCGCGGCGGCTGCATGGGCGGCGCGTCGTCGGGATCGACCTGGAGGAGGACTCGATCCAGGCCGGCTGGGCGCAGCGGCAGGCGCCCAACCTCGAGTACCGCGTGCAGCGCGCCGAGGACCTGCCGTTCGCTGACGGGGAGTTCGCCCTGGCGTCCGCGATCGAGGTGCTCGAGCACGTGCCCGACCCCGCCCACACGCTCGCCGAGATGGCGCGCTGCGCACAGCGCCACCTGCTCGTCTCGGTCCCGCGCGAGCCGCTGTGGCGGGCGTTGAACATGGCGCGCGGCGCCTACTGGCGGGAGCTCGGCAACACCCCCGGGCACCTCAACCACTGGTCCAGGCGGTCGTTCACGGCCCTGCTCTCGCGCTACGGGACGGTCGCCGAGGTGCGCTCGCCCTTCCCGTGGACGATGCTGCTTGTCCGCCTCGTCTGAAAAAAGAGGGGCCCGGCTCGTCGGCCTTCGGCCGACTGCGCCACCCTCTAGCACCACCACACCCACCTCCGAGCCCGAGGCCCCGCCGGGCGGGCCGACCCGCTCCTATGGCTCCGGCGCCCGACTCCTCTCGGTCGGGATCGCCGCGACCGGCCTGCTGACGTTCGCGTACTTCTCGATCGCCTCCCACGTGCTCAGCGAAGAAGCCGCACAGCGCCTCGACGTGCTGTGGTCGGTGATGTTCGTCGTCATCTCCGTGATCTACCGGCCGGTCGAACAGCTGCTCTCGCGCACCATCGCCGAGCGCCGCGCCCACGGGCACGCCGAGCACCCGCTGCGTGTGCCGCTCGCGCTGCAGGCCGGCTTCGCGCTCGCCTTCCTCGTCGTCGCGCTCGCGCTGCACGAACAGCTGATCCACGAAGTCTTCGACGGCTACACCGCGCTGTACTACGTGCTGCTCGTCGGCACGCTGGCCTACGCCGGCAGCTACTTCGCCCGCGGCTGGCTCGCCGGTCACCAGTACTTCGGGCTGTTCGGCGCGCTCGTGCTGATGGAGTCCACCTCGCGCATCTGCTTCGCGCTGGCGGCCGCGCTCGGCGTAACCAGCGGGCAGACCGCGGTGGCGCTGGGGATCGCGGTCGCGCCGCTGCTTTCGCTCGTCGTCGTGCCTGCCGCGTTCGCTCGCGCCGGGCGGGAGCGTGGCAGCGCCAGGGAGCCAGCGGAGACGTCCGCATCGATGGCCACGGGCACTGCGCCGATCCCGTCTGACGCGCCTGAGCTTGGGGGCGCAGAGCCCGCCCAGCCGGTGTTCACCGCCGACGAGGCCGACGCCGCGCTCGCCGGTCCGGGGACGGAGGGCGTGCAGGAGGTGGCGGCGCACGAAGAGCTCTCGCTCTCGCGTGGCGGGCGCTTCGCGCTGTGGGTCTCGGGCATCATGCTCTCCGAGCAGACACTCCTGAACGCGTCGGTCCTGACGGTGGACGCGCTCTCCCCCGACCGTGCGCTCGCGGGGATCGTCTTCAACGTCATGCTGATCGCCCGCGCTCCCCTGCAGCTCTTCCAGGCGATCCAGACTTCGCTGCTGCCCCACCTGACCGGCCTGGAGGCCAAGGAGGGCCACACCGCCTTCGCCCGCGCGATCCGCCTCACCGTGCTCGCGATCGCCGCCTTCGCCGCCGCCGTGGCGCTCGGCCTACTGGCGATCGGTCCGTTCGTGATGAGCCACGTGCTCTTCGGTCAGACCTACACTTACAACCGCTTCGGCCTCGCCGTCGTGGGCCTGGGGATGGGCCTGCACCTGGTCTCGGGCACGCTCAACCAGGCCGCCCTGGCGCGCAACCGCGCGCGCGCCGCCGCGCTCTGCTGGCTCGCGGCCGCCGTCGTGTTCCTCGCCTGGATGCTCACCCCGCTCGTCGGCGAACAGGTGCTTCGAGCGGAGCTCGGCTACTGCGGGGCGACCTTCCTGCTCGCGGGACTGCTTGCGCTGCTCTACCGGCGCGGTCACTCCGCGCCGGCGGCCACGACAATCGCACGGTAGGCCTCACCTGGCTCCGCGGCGTGGAAGATCGCCGAGCCCGCGACAAAGGTCGTCGTGCCCGCATCGCGGCAGAGCGGGGCGGTCGCCGGGTCGACCCCCCCGTCTACCTCCAGCGCCGCCGTGGAGCCCTCCCCGTCGAGCAGGGCTCGCAGGCGCGCGATCTTCTTCGGGGAGCGCGCCATGAACGGCTGCCCGCCCCAGCCGGGGCTGACGGTCATGCACAGCACAAGGTCCAGCGTCCCGGCCAGCTCACCCAGCTCCGCCACAGGGGTCCCCGGGTTGATCGCGATCCCGACGCACACCCCACTCTCGCGGAGCAGGTTGGCGGTATACGCCGCGTGCGGCGTGGCCTCCGCGTGGAAGGTCACCGAGTGCGCCCCCGCGCGCACGAACTCCTCGACCTGGCGCTCGGGGCGCTCGATCATCAGGTGCACGTCGAGCATCCCCCCCACCTCCTCGACCTGCTCGCGCAGCGCCGCCACAACCAGCGGGCCGATCGTGATCGGGGGCACGAAGTGGCCGTCCATCACGTCCACGTGCACCACCCGCGCGCCCGCCGCCAGCACCTCGCCCACCTGCTCGCGCAGCGCGCCGAAGTCCGCGGAGAGGATCGAGGGCGCGACCCGCACTCCCGCCAGGAGCTTCTTTGTCGAGGCGCTCATATTGCCATCAGCATCGAGTCGCCGCAGTTGTTGCACTTGAGGATCGCCGTCGAGGACATCCGCACGATCGTCGAGTGCTCGCCGCAGTTGGGGCACACCGACGCGAGCTCGAAGCGGTGCAGGCAGTACACGCAGCGGTAGCGGCCCGGAAGGTTCGTCGGGCGCAGCCACGGCTCCGAGCAGTTCGGGCAGAGCGGGCCGAGGTCGGCCGCCGGCGCTGCCTTGTCGCGCTCGGCACCCATCACCGCCGCCTCATCCGCGGCGCAGCCGTGCGATGAAGAAACCCGCCGTGCGGTCGCGGTGGGGGAGCGTCAGCACGCAGCGGCCCCGACTTAGAGCCGGCAGCTCCGCACCCAGGTTCTCGAGGGCGAAGTCCGGGGTGGATTCCAGGAAGGCGGAGATCTGGCGCTCGTTCTCGGTCGGGGAGACGGTGCACGTAGAGTAGACCAGCACGCCCCCCGGACGGACCGCTGCGCCGGCCGCTGCGAGGATCGCCGCCTGGGTGCGCGCCAGCTGCTCCACATCCTGGGGCGTGACCCGCCAGCGCAGGTCCGCGCGCGCCTGCAGCGTTCCCAGCCCCGAGCACGGCGGGTCCACCAGCACCCGATCGAAGCCCCGCCCCTCCTCTTCGCCCGCCAACGGCCGGGCCGCGTCGCCCAGCACCACGCGCACACACTCCTGGGCGTGCAGGCGCTCCACCGTGCGCTGCAGCTCGGCCGCGCGGCGGCGGTTGCGCTCGACCGCCACCACCTCCCCCTCGCCCCCCATCAGCGCCGCGAGGTGGGTGCTCTTGCCGCCCGGCGCCGCGCACAGGTCGAGCACCCGCTCGCCCGGCTGGGGCGCCAGCGCACGGGCCGGGAGCATCGCCCCGCGCGACTGCGCCAGCACCGCGCCCGAGCGCCACAGCGACGAGCCGTGCACATCCCACGGGCCCCCCACCACGAGCGCCTCCGGGATCTCCGGGTCCCCGTGGACCGCCACGGCTCCAGGGCCACCAGCTCGCAAAGCCGGGTCAACCGAAGCCGGGGGACACAGGCCTCCGGCCCGAATCCCCGTTTCGGCCAGCAGCTGCGCCACGACCGCCGCGGGCTCGGCGACCAGCGTGTTCACGCGCAGCGCCAGCTCCCCCGGCTCGTTGTCGGCCGCCAGCAGCGCCCGGGCATCCCCCGCGCCCAGCTCCTCCCACCACAGCTCCGCGATCCACCGCGGATGGGAGTGCTTGAGCGCCGCACTCTTTGGGGTGGCATCGTCGAGCTCATCCAGTAGCGCCGCGCCCTCGCGCGTGGCGCGGCGCAGCACCGCATTGACCAGGCCGTGGCCCCCGCGGGCGGCCTTCGCGAGCTCGACCGCGTCGGCCACCACCGCGTGGTCCGGGGCGCCACCCAGGTACAGCAGCTCGTACAGCCCCAGCCGCAGCGCCGCCACCAGCGGCGCGTCCAGCTTGCCCACGGGACGTCCGGCGAGCCGTTCGATCAGGTAGTCCAGCGTGCCGCGACGCTGCACCGCACCGTAGGCCAGGCGCATCGCGAGTGCCCGGTCGCGCGCGTCAAGCTCCTGCGCCTGTGAGCGCAACGCGAGATCCGCGTACGCGCCCCCCTCGAACACCCGGCGCAGCACCGCGTACGCACATGCACGCGCCGGGGCCACACGGGCGGGTGGTGACTGGCGGACCCTCGCGCCCGACCCGTCCACCGGAGGCATCCGTCTCGCCACCGGCTGGCTCACGCTCGCGGCAACTCGTGGCCGCGCAGGTAGGAGGCGCCGTCCATCGGGCGCCCACCCGAGGGCTGCACGGACAGGAGCTCCAGCGCACCCTCCCGCGCGCCGTATACCAGGCGCCCGTCGCGGTTTGCGAGGGTCCCCGCCCGCGGACCCTCTGCGGGGCGCTCGGCCGGCACCTGCGCTTGGAGCACACCCAGCCACGTCCCGTCCTCCCGCGCCACTCGGGCGCCGATGTGGGGGTGCAGCGCACGCACCCTGCGCTCCAGCTCCACCGCCGGGCGCCCCGGGTCGAGCAGACGGTCCTCCGCGGCGATCTTCTCTGCGTACGTCGCGCCCTGCTCGGGCTGCTCGGCGAAGCGCGGTGCCTCACCCCGCTCCCAGCCGTCCAGCACGCCCACCAGCAGCTCTCCCCCCACCCGCTGCAGGCGCTCCGCGAGCGACCCATACGTGTCCTGCCGGCCAACGCTCTCCACCGCCGTCGCACACACAGGCCCGCTGTCGAGACCCTCCGTCAGGCGCATGATCGACACGCCCGTCTGCGCGTCCCCCGCCTCGATCGCCCGCTCGATCGGAGCCGCCCCCCGCCAGCGGGGCAGCAGCGAGGGGTGCACATTCAAGAGCGGGCGGCTCGACAGCAGTGGCTCCTTGATCAGCGCTCCGAACGCGCACACCACGAGCACCTCCGGCCCCGCCCGCTCGATCGGCGACTGGACCTGCGGGTCGTTGACGCTCGCCGGCTGCTCCACCGCGATGCCCAGCTCCTCCGCCACCTGCGCCACCGGCGGCGCCGCCACCTTACGGCCGCGGCCTTGCGGGCGGTTCGGGCGCGTGAGCACCAGCTCCGGACGGTGCGCGCTCGCCGCCAGGCGCTCCAACACTGCCGCCGCGAAGTCCGAGGTGCCGAGGAAGACCGTGCGCAAAGAGTCAGCCCGCCGAGACGGGCTCTGCCTCCCGCGCCTCCCGCAACGCGCGCATCGCCTCCCTGCGCGCCTCCCGTGAGATGCGGTCGAGGATCAGCACGCCCTCAAGGTGGTCGAGCTCGTGCTGGATGACCCGCGCCGGCAGGCCCTCCTCCTCCACCACCAGCTCCTTTCCGTGCGGGTCCCGCGCGCGGACCCGCACCCGCGCCGCACGCTCCACCTCGACGTGCACCCCCGGGAGGCTCAGGCAGCCCTCTTGGGCGGTTTCGAGCTCCTCGCTCTCCCACTCCAGCACCGGGTTCACCAGCGCCGTGACCGGGTCGTCCTGGTATGCCTTGTAAACCAACACTCGGTGCAGCACCCCGAGCTGTGTTGCAGCGAGGCCCACGCCGAGCGCGTCCTGCATCAGCTCGCCCATCCGCGCCACCTCCGCGCGCAGGCTCTCGTCGAAACGCTCCACCGCCACCGCGCTCGCGCGCAGCACCGGGTCCCCCAGCTTGCGCACGTGGCGCAGCGCCGCCTCCTGGCGCGCGCGGGTCTCCGGATCGAGCTCCTCGGCCCGCTCACCCTCCAGCTCCTCGGCCTGTCCGCTGTCGAGCTCCTCGGTCTGCGCGCTCTCGAGCGCCTCCGGTCGCCTGGAGGACTCCGCTTTGACCTCGGTGGGCTCCTCGATCTCAGTGCTCATCCTCACCGATTCTATTGCGGGTCCTACTGCGGGTCCACGTCCACGCTGAAGCTCACCCCGGCGTGCTCCCTGGCGCTCGCCGCGCGCTGCACCGCCGCGCCCACGCTGCGCACCGCCACGTCGCGGTCTGCTGCCTTGACGAGCAGCACACGCCGCTCCTTGCCCCGCAGGCGAAACAGCGCTGCCGGACCCAGCACGCTTACAAGGTCGGGGGGCGCCAGATCGCCCATGCCCGCCCTGACCACGCTCGCCGCCGCCTGCGCGCGCGCCGCCTCCGGGGCCGCGCAGACGACCCGGATCAGGTGCGCGAACGGCGGGTAGCGCAGCGCCGCGCGGCGCTGCAGCTCGCCCTTGAGGTAACCCTCGCTGTCGTGCTGCGCGGCGTGCACGATCGCGCGCGCCTCGGGGGCCATCGTCTGCACCAGCACCCTCCCCTCCCCGCCGCGCCCCACCCGGCCCGCGAGCTGCGCGATCAGCGCGAACGTCCGCTCCTCTGCGCGGAAGTCCGGAAAGCGCAGCGTCGCGTCCGCGTCCACCACCACCCCCAGCCGCACATCGGGGAAGTCGTGGCCCTTCGCCACCATCTGCGTGCCGATCAGCACCCCCGCCGGGGCCGCCCCGAAGCGGCGCAGCACCGCGCCCACTCCGCCCGCCGGCTCGTTCCTCGCAAGCACATCGGCGTCCAGCCGGAAGATCGGGAAGCGCTCCCCATCCCCCAGCGCCGCCTGGAGGTCGTGCTGCAGGCGCTCGGTGCCCGCCCCGTGGCGCGCCACTGCCGTCGAGCCGCACTCGCAACGCGAGGGCACCTGCTCGCGGTGGCCGCAGTGGTGACACGCCACCCGTCCCTCCGCGCGGTGCAGCACCAGCGCCACGTCGCACTGCGGGCAGCTCCACACCCTCCCGCACGAGCGGCATGAGAGGAAGTTCGACCAGCCCCTGCGGTTCAGCAGCACGATCGCCTTCCCGCCCTCCCTGCGCACCTCTGCCAGCGCCTGCGCGGTCTGCGGATGCAGGCCCTGGCTGTGCTCGCGCATGTCGAGCACTCGCACCGCCGGCAGTGGGCGGCCGTCCACGCGGCGAGGCAGGCTCAGGCGCCTCAGCGCGTGGTAGCTCTCTGGACGCGGTGTGGCGCTGCCCACCAGCAGCAGCGCGCCCTGCTGCGCGGCGCGCCTGGCCGCGACGTCACGGGCGTCGTAGCGGGGATCGTCTTCGTGCTTGTAGGAGGAGTCGTGCTCCTCGTCCACCACGATCAGCCCCAGGCCCTCGATCGGCGCGAACACCGCCGAGCGCGGGCCCACGCACACGCGCGCCTCCCCCACCCGCAGCCGCCGCCACTCCTCTCGGCGCTGCGCCGGCGTCAGACGCGAGTGGAGCACCGCCACCGTCTCCCCGAAGCGCGCCACGAAGCGCCCCACGATCTGTGGCGTCAGCGCGATCTCCGGGACCAGCACGATCGTGCCTCGCCCCCGCTCCAGCGCACACGCCGCCGCGCGCAGGTACACCTCCGTCTTGCCCGACCCCGTGATCCCGTGCAGCAGCAGCGACGCCGGGCGGGCGGGGTGGGGTGTGTCGGGTGTGTGGGGTGGGTGGGCTCCCATCAACACCTGTTCGATCGTCTCCAGCGCCCGCCGCTGGTCCTCCGTCAACAGCGGCGGCTTGCTGTGCAGCGCCCCGATCGGCTCGTGTTGCGGGCGCGCCACCGCGCGTGCGCGGCGCTTGCGCACCCCGAGGCCGCTGGGTCCCCTACTCGTCGCGCCCGGCGGCAGCACGAGCCGCAGCGCACGCGCAAGCGTGGAGCAGCACTCCACCGCGATCCACCCCGCCAGCGCCACCAGGTCTACCGGCACGCCCAACTCCAGCGCGCGCAGCGGAGCGAGCAGCTTCTCCTCCGCGACCTCGCTGCGCTCGGACAAGCCCGTCACCACTCCCAGCACTTCGCGCCGGCCGAAGGGCACCACCAGCATCGAGCCAACGTCCACCGTCCCGCCTGCGAGATCGGGAGGCAGCCGGTAGTCGAACGGCCCGCGCAACGCGCGGGCCGTTGTCAGCGGCTCGACCTGGGCAATCGCACTCTGCAGGGTGGGAGGGATCCCATCACACTAGATGGAGGGTCGGACCGCTCCGCGGGGTTTCAGACCCCCGCGACAGCCCCCAGCCCCGCGGCCTCGCGCAGCGCCTCGGCCTTGTCCGTGCGCTCCCACGTGAAGTCGTGGTCGTCGCGGCCGAAGTGGCCGTACGCCGCGGTCTTCTGGTAGATCGGGCGGTGCAGTCTCAGCTCCTCGCGGAACGCACCCGGACGCAGGTCGAAGTGCTCGCGCACCAGCTCCGTGATCCGCGCGCGGCCGAGCTTCTCGGTGCCGAACGTCTCGACCATCACCGACACCGGGTGCGCCACCCCGATCGCGTAGGCGACCTGCACCTCGGCGCGATCGGCGAGTCCCGCCGCCACGATGTTCTTCGCCACCCACCGCACCGCGTACGCCGCCGAGCGGTCGACCTTCGAGGGGTCCTTGCCCGAGAACGCCCCGCCGCCGTGGCGCGCCATGCCGCCGTAGGTGTCCACGATGATCTTCCGTCCGGTCAGCCCGCAGTCGCCCATCGGCCCGCCGATCACGAAGCGCCCCGTCGGGTTCACGAGGAAATTGTGCAGCAGCTGCTTCTCGTCGTAGAGCTCCCCCGGCAACACCGGGCGCAGCACGTGCTCGAACAGGTCCGGCTTGATTAGCGTCTCGCTGTCGATCCCGTCTGCGTGCTGGGTGGAGATCAGGATCTTCTCCACGGCCACCGGCCGCCCGTCGCGGTAGCGGACCGTCACCTGAGTCTTGCCGTCGGGGCGCAGGTAGGGCAGCACGTCGGCCTTGCGCACCTCCGCCAGGCGCTTGGAGAGCTTGTGTGCCAGCAGGATCGGCAGCGGCATCAGCTCGTCGGTCTCGTTCGTCGCGTAGCCGAACATCATCCCCTGGTCGCCCGCGCCCGCCACGTCGCGCTGGTCGTCGTCGAGCGGGTCGTGGCGCGTCTCGTACGCCGCGTCCACCCCCTGCGCGATGTCGGGGGACTGCCGGTCGATCGCGTTGACCACCGCGCACGTGTCGCAGTCGAAGCCGTACGCCGCGTTGTCGTAGCCGATGCCCCGCACCGTCTCGCGCGCGACGTGCTGGATGTCCACATACGTCTCCGTCGTGATCTCGCCCGAGACCACGATCAGGCCCGTGTTCACGAGCGTCTCGCACGCCACGCGGCCGTAGGGGTCCTCGCGCAGCACGGCGTCGAGCACCCCGTCGGAGATCTGGTCGGCGATCTTGTCAGGGTGCCCCTCCGTCACCGACTCGCTCGTGAACAGGTATTCGTTGTCTGAAAGCTCGCTCATAGGCCGGCAAGTGTACCGGTACACCGCCCGCGCTTCACGAGACCGAGCGCGAGCCGCTGCGCCGGGCGCGGGGTGGGCTGGCATCGGATCTGCGCTGGCCGCGCTCGACGAAGTCGATGATCAGCGGAACGCCGTCCATTCCGTAGCGCGCGCGCAGGCGGTTCTCCAGGAAGTACGCGTAGTCGCGCGTGACCCGCTCGCGGGAGTTGACCTGGATCGCAAAGCGCGGCGGGCGCTCGCCCGTCTGGGTCATATAGATCGGCTTCAGTCGGTGTTGGCTCGAGCCCCGGCGGGTGCCCACCGGCGGCTGGCGCGCCTGCACGGCCTCCCCCAGGAAGCGGTTCAGCTCCGGTGTAGGGATGCGCCCTGCCATCCGGTCCCCGAGCGCCAGCGCCTCGGTCAGCAGGCGCGCGGAGTGGCGGCCCGTCTTCGCGCTCGCCGTGAGCACCCGCGGGCGTAGCCGCAGCTTCTCCGCCACTCGCGCGCGCTCGTGCGCCAACGCCTCCTCGGTGGTGTGGGAGTTGCGCTCGCCAGCCTCCCCGGGAGGATGGGCCTCAGCGAACAGGTCCCACTTGTTCAGCACAATCGCCGTCGCGCAGCCCGCCTTCATCGCGAGCTCGGCGATGCGCAGGTCCTGGGCGGTGACGCCTTCGGTCGCGTCGCACACCACGAGCGCCACGTCGGCGCGCTCGGCCGCGCGGCGGGAGCGCAGCGCGGTGTAGTACTCGACGGAGTCCGCCACCTTCGACTGGCGGCGCATCCCGGCGGTGTCCACCAGAGTCACGCTGCGGCCCTCCACGCTCAGCGGCGTGTCGATCGCGTCGCGGGTCGTGCCCGCGAGCTCAGACACGATCACACGTTCCTCACCCAGGAAGCGGTTGACCAGCGAGGACTTGCCGACGTTCGGGCGACCGATCACCGCCAGGCGCAGCGTGTCGCCGTCGGCCTCGAGCTCGACCGCAGGCAACAGCTCCACGATCCGGTCGAGCAGGTCGCCCGTACCGAGACCCTGCGCGGCGGAGACCGCCAGCGGCTCGCCCAGGCCGAGGCGGTGGAACTCGGCCGCCTGCGGCAGCTCGGCGACCCCGTCGCACTTGTTGGCCGCCACCAGGCTCGGCAGCGGCGCGCGGCGCAGCAGATCCGCGAGTTCCTCGTCGCCCGCGCGCACCCCCGCGCGCGCGTCGACCACCAGCACCGCCACCTGCGCCTCGGCGAGGCCAGCGCGCGCCTGCTCGCGGATCGAGCCGGCCAGCGGGTCCTCGTCGCGGAAGTCCACCCCGCCGGTGTCGATCAGCTTGAAGCGCCGCCCGCTCCACTCGCACTCCACCTCGTTGCGGTCGCGCGTGACCCCCGGACGCTCGTGCACCACCGCCTCGCGCGCGCCGCTCAGGCGGTTGACGAGCGAGGACTTGCCCACGTTGGGATAGCCGACGACGGCGACCTTCAGCATTGGGGGGCTCTCATCGGGCCAGCAACCCTCAGCTGGCGGGCCCTCATCCGGCTAGCGACCTTCAACAGTGGGGCTCTCATCGGGCCAGTATGCGCTATGACGGGTGGCCAGCCGGTTGAGCGAGCCCCACGATGCGCTCCACGACCTGCTCGACGCTCAGACCGGTGGTGTCGAGCGTCACCGCATCCCGGCCGCCCGCAGCGGGCTGTGCTCGCGCTCGGAGTCGCGCCGGTCGCGCTGGTGCAGTTCCTCCAGCAACGCCTCTTGGTCGAGGCCAAGCTCCGCAGCACGCCGGCGCGCCCGCTCGGCGGGGTCAGCGACCAGGAAGACCTTCAGCGCCGCGTCGGGAGCGACCACGGTGCCGATGTCCCGGCCCTCGGCCACCAGGTCGCCGCGGGAAACCAGCTCCCGCTGCAGTGCGACCAGCGCCTCGCGCACAGCCGGGTCGGGGGCGACCCGCGAGGCCATCTCGGAGACCTCCAGCGTGCGGATCTCCTCGGTCACGTCGCGTCCGTCCAGCAGCACGCGCTCCCCCAGCTCGATGTCCGCGCCCTGCGCCAGCCGCGAGGGCGCCAGATCGGGTGAGGCGAGCGCCAGCAGCGCCACGCAGCGGTACATCGCGCCGCTGTCCAGGTAGGTGAAGCCCAGTCTGCTCGCCACCGCCCGCGCCACGGTGGACTTGCCTGCGCCCGCGGGGCCGTCGATTGCGATCACCATCGCGGCTCGCCACCCCCGAGCGCCGAGCCGCACACCGGTGGGACTTGGACTCACCGTCGCCTGGGTGCCGGGTCCCATCCCCATCAGCCCGCCAGTCTACGTAGGTCCTCCACGAACCCCGGGTAGGAGACCGCTGCGGCCTCGATCCCGCGCACCTCCACTCCCTCGCGCGAAGCGAGGCCGGCGACGGCGCCGAGCATCGCCAGGCGGTGGTCGCCGTGCGCGTCGAGCACGCCGCCACGCAGGCCGCCGGTGCCCGGTCACCGCGAAGCCGTCCTCGGTCGCCTCGATCTCCGCGCCGAGACCGCGCAGGCCGCTCGACCACGGTGGCGATCCGGTCGGACTCCTTCAGGCGCAGCTCGGCCGCGCCGCGCACCACCGTCTCGCCTTCGGCGAAGCAGCCGAGCAGCGCGACCAGCGGCAGCTCGTCGATCGCCGGCGGCACCTCCTCGGGCCCCACGAACGTCCCCTCCAGTCCCGCCCGCGGCGACGTCGAGGTCGCTGACAGGGCTCCTGCGCGACAGCTCGCCCGTCTCGTCCTCGAGGTCGCCGAGCACGATTCCCTGCATCCGCATCAGGATGCGCAGGAAGCCGGTGCGCGTCCAGTTGACGCCGACGTCGCGGATCAGCAGGCGCGAGCCTCGCACGAGCACTCCCGCGGCGAGCAGGAACGCGGCGGAGCTCGGGTCGCCGGGCACCCGTACGTGCTCGAGCACGAGCTCGTCGGTGTTGGTGACGGTGACGTGGCGGCCGTTGCGGTGGATCGTGGCCCCGGCTGCCAGCAGCATCCGCTCGGTGTGGTCGCGGCTGCGCTCGGGCTCGCTGACGGTGCTCGCGCCGTCCGCGGCGAGCGCGGCGAGCAGTACGCACGACTTCACCTGGGCGCTGGCGACCGGCAGCTGTAGGAGATCGCGTGCAGCCGCGCGCCGCGCACTGCAAGCGGCGCGTAGCGGCCCCCCGTCGCCTGCAGGTCGGCGCCCATCAGGCGCAGCGGCTCTACCACGCGGTCCACCGGGCGGCGGCGGATCGAGGCGTCGCCGTCCAGCGTGAACGAGCGGCCCTCCTGCGCGGCCAGCCAGCCGGGCAGCAGGCGCAGCAGCGTGCCCGCGTTGCCGACGTCAATGATCGACCCCGCCGCCCGTCGGGCTCGCGCGCCTCGCGCAGGCCGGCGCCGCGCACGACCACCTCCCGCGGGTCGCACCTCCACGAGCGCACCCAGCGCATGTACAGCGTTCAGCGTCGAGGTCGTGTCGGCGGCGTGCAGGTAGTTCTCGATGCGCACCGGGTAGGACGCCATCGCGCCGAGCAGCGCCGCGCGGTGGGAGATCGACTTGTCCGCCGGCGCGGTCAGCTCGCCGCTGAGCGGACCGGAGGGCTCGAAGCGCAGGTTCATGGTGCCGTGCACCCTACGGACCCGCCTCGCCTGCGGCGTGCCGACGGACCGTGCCCGGCCCCGAGAGTGAGGCGAGCGAGAGCGCCCGGTGCGAGCGTGCAGCGCCCATGACAGCCTCACCCGTCGGAGCCCAACAGCGTCTCTCGGTCCACTCCAGCCCGCTCGTTCCACGCAGCAAGCGCGCGGCGCGTCCGCGCGCCTGCAGCGTCGCGCGCACATCCGCGAGGCGCCGCCACCGCCTCGCTCGATCGCCGTCGATCAGCGCCTTTCGGTTGGCGAGGTATATGTCGGTCCAGACCGCCGTGTTGGCGCCCGCCACCCGCGTGGCGTCGCGGAAGCTCGGGCCGGTGCCGCCGCGCGGCCGCTGGCCCTCGCGCTCGAAGGCAGCGGCGGCCTGCGTCGACGAGCACGTTGGCGAGCACGTGCGGCAGGTGCGAGACGGACGCCATCAGGCGGTCGTGGGCGTCGGGCTCGATCGCAGCGGGCCGCGCACCGAGGCGCTCGACCAGCTCGCGCAGGCGCCCGTACAGCGCCTCGTCGGTACTCGGTGTCGGCGTGAGGTACCACGTGGCGCCTGCGAACAAGTCCTCCCGGGCGTGCGCGACGCCGGAGGTCTCGGCGCCCGTCAGGGGGTGGCCGCCGACGAAGCGCGGGTCCCGGCGCGCCTCGTCCAGCGCGAGCTTGGTGGACCCCACGTCGCTGACCACGCTGGCGGGCCCAGCGCACCCGAGCGCCTCGCGCACGGTGTCCGCGAGCGCTCCCACGGGCGCCGCCGCAAACACGACCTCGGCTCCCGCCACCGCGGTGGCGAGGTCGGGCGCCGTTTCGTCGACCGCGCCCCAGTTCGAGCGCCGCCCGAAGCTCCGCGGGTCGGGGTCGTAGCCGCAGACGTGCGCTCCCGCGCGCCGGCGGGCGGCGAGCCCGATCGAGCCGCCGATCAGCCCCACGCCGAGGATCGCGACCTTCACGCGGTGCTCACCGGCGGGGAGCCCGGCGGCGTCCGGGCGACCATCAGACCGCGCTGAGCGCCTTGCCCGCGAGCGCCGCGGCGCGCTCCACCGCAGTGGCGTACTCGGCGAACGTGTCGGTCGGCAGCGACTGCGGCCCGTCGCAGAGCGCATCGTCGGGGGCGGGGTGCACCTCCACAATGATGCCGTCCGCGCCCGCCGCGGCGGCGGCCAGCGAGAGTGAGCAGCACCAGATCGCGCCGCCCCGCCGCGTGGGAGGGGTCGACGATCACCGGCAGGTGGGAGAGCTCCTTGAGGATCGGCACCGCCATCAGGTCGAGCGTGGTGCGCCGGTAGGCGGTCTCGAACGTGCGGACGCCCCGCTCGCAGAGCATCACCGCGGGGTTGCCCTCCTTGAGGATGTACTCGGCGGCCATCAGCAGCTCGTCCAGCGGCGCGGAGAGCCCGCGCTTGAGCAGCGCCGGGCGCCCGGAGCGGCCGATCTCGGTGAGCAGCGAGTAGTTCTGCATGTTGCGCGCGCCGATCTGGATCACGTCGGCGACCTCCAGCACCGCGTCGATGTCGCGCACGTCCATCAGCTCGGTGACGACCGGCAGGCCGGTCTCGGCCTTCGCCTCGGCGAGCAGGCGCAGCCCCTCGCCGCCCAGACCCTGGAAGGCGTAGGGGGAGGTGCGCGGCTTGTAGGCGCCGCCGCGCAGCAGCGTGGCACCCGCCGTCGCGCACGCGCGCGCGGTCTCGAGCGTCTGCTCGCGCGATTCGACCGTGCAGGGGCCGGCGATCAGCGCGAAGTGCTCGCCGCCCACCTTGCGGCCGTCGATCTCGAGCACGGTGCGCTCGCCGTGGCGGAACTGCGCGGAGGCGAGCTTGTAGGGCTTGAGGATCGGCACGACTCGGTCCACCCCCGGCTGGCCCTCCAGCCCGAGGCTCTCGACGTGGGCGTCCTGCTCGACGTCGCCGATCGCGCCGATCACGGTGACGCGCGCGCCCTGGCTGCGGTGGGCGCGCGCGCCGGCTCGCTCGATCTTGCTCCACGACCGCCGCGATCTCCTCGTCGGTGGCGGCCTCCTTCATCACGATCATCATCTGTGCTTCCTTTCTTCTTCTCAAGAAGAGGGGCTCGGCTCGCCGGCCTTCGGCCGACTGCGCCACCTCTTGACGGGATAGTCGGTGCTCCTCGACCCCGCCGTCTGAAAAGCGCGGGGCGCGTCGTGAGCGGGCTCGCACGCCCGGTGGGGTGGCGCTCGGTCAGGGGACCCGGGCGGCCCGAGCCCGCTCACGGACGGGCGCAGGCCGAAGCGCCTAGCTAAATCGCCAGGCGTAGGCGTAGGAGGGCGACCAGTCGGCAGGCGCAGGGTGCGGCAGGATGTGAGAGCGGCGGTGCGGACATGGTCGTCTCTAGTAGTTTGTAGCACCTTCAAAGCACCTCGGCAAGCGCATCCAGAAAGATCGCGTTCTCCTCCGGGCGTGCCGTAGGTGACGCGCAGCGCCCCCTCCCGGCCGAGCGCGCCGCCGCCGCGCACGAGCACGCCGCGCTCGCAGCAGGCCGCGCATGACCTCCGCTTCGTCTCTCTCTTCGCCGAGCCCAACCAGCAGAAGTTGGCCTGCGACTCGGCGGGCGTCGAACCCCAGCGCACGCAGCCGCTCGTCCATCGCGATCCGCTCGGCGATCGTGCGCGTGACGCGTTCGGTGACGGCATCCTGGTGGTTCGAGCGCCTCGGTGGCGGCGGCCTGCGCGACCGCGTTGCAGAAGAACGGCTGGCGCACCTGGTCGAGCGCCCGCGGCAGCTCGGAGCGAGCCGCACAGCGCGAAGCCGACGCGCAGCCCGCAGAGCCCGTAGACCTTCGAGAAGGTGCGCAGCAGCACCAGGTTGGGGTGCGCGGCGAGCAGCTCCACGGAGGCGTCGGGGTCGTCCAGCAGGTTGAACTCGCAGTAGGCCTCGTCGAGGATCACGCACACGTGCGGGGGCACCTCCGCGAGGAACTCGGCGATCTCCGCGAGCGGCAGCGCGGTAGAGGTGGGGTTGTTGGGGTTGCACACCACCACCAGCCGCGTGGCGACGGTGATCTCGCGCAGCATCGCCGGCAGGTCGTGGCGCTCGCGCTCGTCGAGCGCCACCTGACCGCGCGCGCGCCCGAGGCGGCGGAGAGGTGCGGGTAGATCGAGAACGACGGCCACGCGTGGACGAGCTCGGCGCCCGGCTCCAGCAGCGCCTCGCCCGCGGCGAGCAGGATGTCGCACGAGCCGTTGCCGATCGCGATCCGCTCCGGCCGGCACCCCGTAGCGCTCGGACAGGCGCCGGCGCAGCGCCGTGCAGGCGGGGTCGGGGTAGCGGTGCAGCGTCGCCGAGCGTCCGCTCGATCGCCTCACGGACTGCGGGCAGCGGCGGCCACGGCGACTCGTTGCTGGCGAGCCGCACGCGCGGCGCGGCGTCGCCGTAGCCGCCCGCCGCCGGGTAGCTCGGCAGGCGGCCGATGCGCTCTGAGAACTCGAAGGGCACCGGCGGTATTGTGGCGAACCGCGGCCCACGCGGGCGTCCCGCGCTACTGCGCGGACTCCAGGTCGGCGCGCAGCACCTTCGCCTCGCCCAGGTAGACGTGCTGAGCGCGGTGGCCCTCAGCGGCGTAGTAGTGGATCAGGACCCGGATCACGCGCGGCAGCGAGCGCGGTACGGGGATCTCCCGCGCGCACAGCAGCGGCACGCCCTCGAAGCCGAGCGCGCGCGCGGCGACCGCGGGAAACTCGGCGTTGAGGTCGTTGGTGGCGGTGAAGATGCAGCTGACGACGTCCTCGGGGTCGCAGCTCGTTGCGCTCCATGATCGTGCTCATCAGCTCGGTCGTGGCGTCGAGGATGTCCTTGGCGTCGTTGTGCGCAACGCTGATCGCGCCGCGTAAGGCGTACAGTCGCATGGCGAGCGATTCTGTCAGAGGCCGCGGCCGCTCAGAGACCACGGCCGGTCTCGCCGAGCTTGCGCAGCTCAGCCTCGCCGAGGCGGCGGTGCGCGCCGGGCTGCAGAGCGCCGAGCCGCAGGGGGCCGAAGGCGACGCGCCGCAGCGCGAGCACGGGGTGGCCGACCGCCTCGCACATGCGCCGCACCTGGCGGTTGCGGCCTTCGCGGATCGTGATTTCGAGCTCGTCGCCGCCACCGCCCACCAGGCGCACCTGCGCGGGCGCGGTCGGCCCGTCGTCCAGCTCCACGCCGGTGCGCAGTACGCGCAGCGGGCGCTCCCCGACGGGTCCGCCGCCGACGCGCACACGGTAGGTGTTGGGCACCTCGTAGCGCGGATGCGGTCGAGCCGGTTGGCGAGCTCGCCGTCGTTGGTGAGCAGGATCAGCCCGCTGCTGTCGGCGTCGAGGCGCCCGACGGGGTAGAGGCGGCAGGGCTCCTCGGGGAGCTCGACGACGGTCGGCCGGCCGTGGGTGTCGCTCGCGGTGGAGAGCACGCCGACGGGCTTGTGCAGCGCGTAGACGACCTGCGGCTCGGGGCCGGCGAGGGGCCGGCCGTCGACCTCGACGCGGTTGCGCTCGTCCACGTCGCGGGCGGGATCGCGCACGAGCTCCCCGTTGACGCGCACTCGCCCGGCGCGATCATCGTCTCGGCGGCGCGCCTGGAGGCGACTCCTGCGTGCGCGAGGTGCTTGGCGAGACGCATAGGGTCCTCGTCACAATAGATGCCGGATCTGGGGTGGTCGATCCGTGGATGGGATGCGACGCACGCGAGCGCAGGCGTGCTGGTGGCACGCCGAGCATCGCGGGTGGCGCAGACCGCCGCGGAGCGGCCGCATCCAGGCCGGCAGATATTGGGACGTGGGCCCAGAGGGCTGCCACCATGCACAGGCGCGTGCTCCCACACCCGGGCCGGGGAACGTGCACCCACCGCTCTCACGCGACCACAACGCCGCTCCCGATCCCCCCTCTCAACACCATGAACCTCGAGCTCCTCCAAGAAACCCTCGCCGCCCACGGGAGCCGACCTTCCGCGCCCGCCAGGTGTGGGGGTGGGCGGCGCGGGCGCGCGGGGTACGCGGCGATGACCAACCTGCCGGCCGCCCTGCGCGAGGCGCTGCGCGCGAGGTGCCGTTCTCGAGCCTGGAGGTGCGCCGCGAGGCGCGCGCGCGCGACGGCACGGTCAAGGCGCTGTTCGCCACCGCCGACGGGCGGCCGGTGGAGGCGGTGCTGATGCGTATCGAAACCCTCCGGGAGGTAGCTCCCGGGCGGCGCTCGATTGCCTCTCCTCTCGCAGTCGGGGTGCCCGCTGACGTGCACGTTCTGCGCGACCGGGCGATGCGGTTCGCGCGCAACCTCAGCGCCTCGGAGATCCTCGACCAGGCGCTGCACTTCCGCCGCATCGAGCGGGTGGACCACTGCGTGTTCATGGGGATGGGCGAGCCGCTGATGAACCTCGACGCGGTGCTCGCCGCGTGCGAGCGGCTGCCGGACCTCGGTATCACCCATCGGCGCACCGCGATCTCGACGGTGGGCTGGATCCCGGGGATCGAACGGCTCACGGAGTGCGAGCTGCCGCTGCGCCTGGCGCTCTCGCTGCACGCCGCCGACGAAGCGCTGCGCACGGAGCTGATGCCGGTCAACGAGCGCTACCCGCTGCGCGACGTGCTCGAGGCGTGCCGCGCCCACTACGCGCGCAAGCGGCGGCGGATCTTCGTCGAGTACGTGATGCTCGCGGGCGTCAACGACCGCTACGAGCAGGCGGTGGCGCTCGCGAAGCTGCTGCGCGCCGGCAGGACGCGGAGTGCCGCCGATGTTCAAGGTCAACCTGATCCCCTTCAACCCCACGGCGGGAGCCTCACCGTGGGGAGGCCGGGGAGTTACAGGGGCTCGAGCCGCGAGGCGATCGCGGCCTTCCGGGCGGCGCTGGAGGAGCACGGGGTGCAGGCCACGGTGCGCCTCACGCGCGGGCGCGACATCGACGCGGCGTGCGGCCAGCTGGCGGCGCGGGCGGCCTGAGGCAGCTCACGTGGCGCAGGCTGAGGCGGGGGTTCCGGACTACCAGCTGGCGGCGCGGGCGGCCTGAGGCAGCTCACGCGGCGCAGGCTGAGGCGGGGGTTCCGGACTACCAGCTGGCGGCCGGCGGCCTGGGGCTCACGCGGCGGGCCGCGCCGGGCTCACAGCTCGACCGGGGCGCGCCGGCGCCCTCGCCGCGCGCCTCGCCGGCGCGCAGCAGCCGCTCGCGCAGCTCGGCCTGCTCCTCGGGGGTGGGGTCCCACTGCGCCACGTCGGGCAGCTCGCTCAGCGAGCGCAGGCCGAACAGCTTCAGGAAGGGCAGTGCCGGTGCGGTAGAGCACGGCGCCGAACTGGGAGCGGCCGGCCTCCTCGATCAGGCCGCGCTCGAGCAGCGTGGTGGCCGCCGAGTCGGCGGAGACGCCGCGGATGCGGGTGATCTCCGGGCGCGAGATGGGCTGCAGGTAGGCGACGATCGCGAGCGTCTCCGCCTGCGCGGGGGTGAGCGTCGCGGCGCGGGGGCGGCTGAAGCAGAGCGCCGCGCGGCCTCCTCGGCGAGGCGGGTCGGTGGCGAGCGTGTAGCCGCCGGCGAGCTCGCGCAGCTGGATGCCGCGCGCGCCCGGGGCGTACTGCTCGGTGAGCAGCTCCAGCGCCGCGGCGACCTCCAGCTCGTCGGCCTCGGTCGCGTCGGCCAGCTCGCGGGTGGTGAGCGGGTCGCTGCTGAGGAACAGCAGGGCCTCGACGACGCGCGCGAGCGCTCGAGGTCCTCGGTGGCCGGAACCGTCTCCGAGACATCCTCTGCTTCCGGGTCACACTCCGCCTCCTGCGGGATCACCCTCGGGTTCGACAGCATCCTCCTCGACGGGCTCACGGCTCCCACGACGGGCACGGCCGGGGAGTCCTCCTCCCGCTCGGAGTCGAGCTCCGTCCGCGGCGTCGCTCACTCAGCGCCTCCGCGCCGCAGCCGCAACCGCGGCCGGAGCGTCGGCCACCGGGCGCCGAGCGCGTGGACGTGGATCTCGCCGAAGCACTCGCTCTGCTCCCACGCCGCTTCGCCGCGCTTGTAGAGCTCCAGCAGCGCGAACAGCGTGACCGCGACGGTCATGCGGTCCGGCGCCGCGACCGCCTCGTCGAAGGTGAAGCGCCCGCGGCGCAGCAGGCGTGCGCAGGTGCGAGAGGCGCTCGGTGAGCGACACGCGCGGGATCGCGATGTGGCGCAGGGAGATCGCGGGCGGCATCGCCAGCAGCCGGCCGATCGCCTGGCCGAGCACCGCCGGGTCGAGCGCGCCCTCGACGACCTCGGGCGGGCAGCCGCGCGCAGCAGGTGCGCGGGCGGCGGGCGCGGAGCGGAAGCGCACGCCGTGTCTCGCGCGCGAGCAGCTCGCGCAGGTGGGCGGCGGCGGAGCGGTAGCGGCGGGCGTCGAGCATCCGCTGCAGCAGCTCCTCGGCGGCCTCGCCGGGCTCGAGGTCGAGCAGCGGCTCGTCCTCCTCGCCGGCGAGCATCAGCCGCGACTTCAGCTCCAGCAGCGCGGCGAGCAGCACGATGAACTCGGTGGCGCTCTCCAGGTCGAGCTCACCGCGGGCCTCGAGGTGGTCGAGGTAGGCGAGCACGACCTCGGCGAGCTGCAGCTCGAGCAGGTCGATCTCCTCGCGCAGGACCAGCGTCAGCAGCAGGTCGAAGGGGCCGCTGAAGAGGTCGAGGTCGAGGTCGAGCGAGGCGATGCTCACCCCGTCACGGTACCGGTCGGCAAGGATGGCCGCCCCGCCCGCCTCGCCCGACGAGCGCGGTCGGACCCCACAGGACGCCCCAGCCTGCGGTCAGACCCGTGCGGGGCGCCCCGACGCCCATGCGCTCGCGCACGTCGGCGAGCGTGGGCCGCGGCGATCGCCGTGCGCGCGCGCGCGCCCTGCGGCGAGCACAGCCTCCAGCGCGGCCTCGTCGGCGCGCAGCTCCGGGTAGCGCGCGCGCACGGGCGCGAGGTACGCGACCACGGCCGCGGCGACCGCGGCCTTGAGGTCGCCGTACCCGCGCGCGTCGCGAGGTCCGCTTCGACCGCCTCGGGCAGTCGGCGCCGCGGGCGACCGCGAGGATCTCGATCAGGTTGGAGACGCCCGGCTTGTCGGGCGCGCGGCGGATCTCGCGTGCCGGAGTCGGTGACGGCGCTCTTGAGCTTCTTCTCGATCGCGCGACGGCTCGTCCAGCACGTACACCGTCCCCTCGGTCGGAGCCCCCGGTGGTGGACATCTTGCGCGTGGGGTCCTGCAGGTCCATGATCCGCGCGCCCCGACGTCGGGGATGCGGTGCTCGGGCACGACCAGCACCTCTCGCCCGCCGCCGAAGCGCGCGTTGAAGCGGATCGCGATGTCGCGCATCAGCTCAACGTGCTGGCGCTGGTCGTCGCCGACCGGCACCTCGTCGCGCGGTAGGCGAGCACGTCGGCGGCCATCAGCACCGGGTAGAAGAACAGCCCGGCAGAAACCAGCTCGCGCTGCGTCGGCCGACTTGTCCTTGAACTGGTGCATGCGCTGCAGGTCGCCGTAGGCGGTGACGCTCGTACAGCAGCCACGTCAGCTCGGTGTGCTCGGGCACGTCGCTCTGGCGGAAGAGGATGCAGCGCTCGGGGTCGAGGCCGGCGGCGAGCAGCAGCGCGGTGAGGTCGTACAGGCTGCGGCGCAGCTCCGCGGGGTCGTAGGCGACCGTGAGTGGCGTGCAGGTCGACGATGCAGAACAGCGCCTCGCCGCGCTCCTGTCCCTCGACGTACTGGCGGATCGCCCCGATGTAGTTGCCGAGGTGCTTGGAGCCGGTGGGCTGGATGCCGGAGAAGATGCGCATGGTCGGGAGGGTATAGACGCGAGGCAGCCCAACGCGGTTTCTGTTTGGCGAACACACCACCAACGACGGGTAGCCACCCGCGCGAGTACAAAGCAGACCGAAACCCTGGTCACATCGGAGCTACGGCGGCGAGCCTTGCACGAGAAGGTCCGTCGTGCGACTGGCGGCGTAGCTGGACCCCCTGCCCACTCCTTTCACGCCCACCCACCCGCGCCACGCACACCGGTCGAGGTTCCGGGACCCATCCGGACTGCCCGTCGCCACGTAGGGCCCGCAAAGGCGCCCTACGCCAGCGCCTGGCGAATAACCGGCCGCTTCGCCGCCGCGACCTCGTCAAGGCGCCGAACCGGCGTGGTGTGCGGCGCGGTGCGCGCGATCTCGGGATCCGCGGCCGCCTCGCGCAGGATCTCCGCGAGGGCCTCGGCGAACGCGTCGAGCGTCTCCCGCGTCTCGGTCTCGGTGGGCTCGACCATCAGCGCCTCCTCGACCAGCAGCGGGAAGTAGACGGTGGGCGGGTGAAAGCCGAAGTCGAGCAGGCGCTTGGCGAGGTCGAGCGTCTTGATCTGAAGCTCGCGCCGCATGGGCCCCCCGGAGAGCACGAACTCGTGCATGCAGAGATCGCCGTACGCGAGCGGCAGGAACTCGGCGACGCCGAGCTGCCGCAGCCGCGCGAGCAGGTAGTTGGCGTTCAGCACCGCGGTCTCGGAGGCGTCGCGCAGGCCCTCGGCGCCGAGCGAGCAGATGTAGGCGTAGGCGCGCACGAAGCAGCCGTAGTTGCCCTGGAAGCCGCGCAGGCGCCCGATCGAGCGCGAGCCGGGCCGGGTGGGGTCACCGTCCCGGCCGTAGTCGAGGTCGAATACGGCCCGCCGCCGCGCCGTCACCCTGGCCGCCTCGCGCCGCACGACGACGGGCAAGGGCAGAAACGGCGCGATCCGCTCTGACACCGCGATCGGCCCGGAGCCGGGGCCGCCGCCGCCGTGGGGCTGGGTGAAGGACTTGTGGAGGTTGAAGTGGACGATGTCGAAGCCCGCGTCCCCGGGCCGCGAGAGCCCCATCACCGCGTTGAGGTTGGCGCCGTCGTAGTAGAGCACCGCGCCGGCGTCGTGCACGATGCTGGCGATGTCCTCGATGTGGGGGTCGAACAGCCCAAGCGTGTTGGGGTTGGTAAGCATCAGGCAGGCAACGTCGGGGCCCGCCTTCGCGCGCAGGTCGTCGAGGTCGACGCCCCCGACGGCGTTGGTGGCGAGCGGGACGACCTCCAGGCCGGCCATCGTGACGGTCGCGGGGTTGGTGCCGTGGGAGGTGTCGGGCGTGAGCACCTTGGTGCGTACCTCCCCCCGATCCTCGTGGTAGGCGCGCGCGAGCAGCACGCCGGCGAGCTCGCCGTGGGAGCCGGCGGAGGGCTGCAGGCAGACGTGCGGCAGCCCGGCGATCTCGGCGAGCGCGCCCTGCAGGCGCCACATCAGCTCGAGCGCCCCCTGCGCGCGCGCGGGGTCCTGCAGCGGGTGCAGCCGGGCGTGGCCGGGCAGCGCGGCGACGCGCTCGTGCAGGCGCGGGTTGTGCTTCATCGTGCACGACCCGAGCGGGTAGAAGCCGGAGTCGAGGTCGAAGTTGCGCTTGGAGAGCCGCACGTAGTGGCGCACGAGCTCGGGCTCGGAGACCTCGGGCAGCCGCGGCGGCTGCGCGCGGCGCAGGTGTGCGGGCAGCAGCTCGGCGGGATCGACCGCGGGCACGTCGAGCGCAGGGCAGTGAAAAGCGCGACGTCCCGGGGCGCCCCGCTCGAAGATCGTGAGCGTGTCGGTCATAAGGTCGGTTTCATGGGGGGATCGTCCGCGTGTCGTAGCACGGCAACAGGCGGGTGTGCGCGGGGCGTCGTGCCCCGCGACAACGCGCAGCGCGCAAGCCGGGGCGGGCTCACGCGACCGCCACCTCCCGGCGCTCGGCGACGACGGCGGCCCCGAGCACGGCGGCGAGCCGATCGATGTCCGCGCGGGAACGACGCTCCGTGAGGGCAACCAGCAGCCCACCGCGGTCCTCCTCGCGCCCGGTGAGCGCGTGCAGGTCGGCGCCGGGGTTGACGCCCTTGGCGGCACAGCGCGCCCGCACTGCGGCGACGTCCGCGTCGAGGCGCAGGGCGAACTCGCGCACGACCGGCTGGGAGTGCGCGAGCCTCGACCCCTTCGAGCGCCGCAAGGGTCTGCCGCGCGTAGTGGGTGCGCGCAAGCAGCAGCTCCCCCAGCTCGACGATCCCGCGGCGCCCGAGCCAGCTGAGGTAGACGACCCCGGCGAGCGCGTTGAGCGCCTGGGAGGTGCAGATGTTGGAGGTCGCTTTCTCGCGGCGGATGTGCTGCTCGCGCGTCTGCAGGGTGAGCACGAAGCCGCGCCGGCCGTCGAGGTCGCGAGTCTCCCCGGCGATGCGCCCGGGCATCCGCCGCAGGTAGGCCTCGCGCGCGGCGAAGAAGCCGAAGGAGGGGCCGCCGAAGTCGAGGCGGTTGCCGAGCGACTGACCCTCGCCGACGGCGACGTCGACGTCGCACTCACCCGGCGAGGCGAGGAGGCCGAGCGTGAGGGGATCGACCTGCGCGACGACAACGAGCTGCTCCCCCCCGGCCTGCCTTGGCGGCGGCGGAGAGCGCTGGGGCGTCCTCGACGGCGCCGTAGAAGTTCGGCTGGGCGAAGATAGCGGCGCCGGTGTCGGCGTCGATCGCCGCGGCCCAAGCCTCGGGGTCGGTGCGCCCGTCGAGCAGCGGCACCTCGACGACCTCGACCCCGATAGCCGTGCGCGTAGGTGCGCAGCGTCTCGAGCGTGTGGGGGTGCAGCCCCGCGCTGACCACGAAGCCGCCCGCGGCCGTTGTGCAGCTTGGCGAGGTACCCTGCGGCGGCGACGGCGGAGGGCCCCTCGTACATCGAGGCGTTGGAGACCGGCAGGCCGGTCAGCTCGCAGATCGCCGTCTGGTACTCGAACATGACCTGCAGCCCCCCCTGGGAGACCTCGGGCTGGTAGGGGGTGTAGGGCGTGAGGAACTCCGAGCGCTCCATCAGCATGTCGATCAGCGCAGGCACGTAGTGGTCGTACATCCCCGCCCCGAGGAACGTAGAGCTCCTCCTCAGCGCTGACGTTGCGCGCGGCCAGCGCCCGCAGGTGCTCGTAGACCTCCTGCTCGGGCAGCCCGGCGGGCAGGTCGAGCGCGCGACCCAGGCGTACGGGCGCGGGGATCTGGCGCTCGAACAGCTCGGCGACGGAACCAACGCCGATCGCCGCGAGCATCGCGGCGCGGTCTGCCTCGGTGGTGGCGGTGTAGCGGGTCACTCTGTCTCAGCCTAGCCCGTAGGTCGGGTGGGAGGAGGCTCAATCACCGAGTGGATCGACCCAGCGCAGCCCGGAGAAGCGCGAGAAGTCGCTGTCGCACGAGCAGAGCACGGCGCCGTGCTCGATCGCCAGCGCCGCAAGGTGAGCGTCGCTGGTCAGATTGCCAGCCGTGCCGAGCGGGTGAAGCAGTTCGCGCAGGACGGGCGCATGACGCTCGGTGGGGTTCACGACCGTGACGCATGGCTGCGCCAACCAGCTTTCCACCAGCCCGACCGCCGCGTCGGCGCTGAGCGGACGCTCGACCACAACCGCTCGGGTGCTGAGGCGGATGAACGCCAACAGCACGAGCCACGACATGCCGACGGTCTCAGCGCCCGACAGCGTCCGCTGCAGCCAGTCGCGTGCTGGCGCGTGCCGCGTGGAGCGGGAGTCGTAGGCGTAGAGCAGCAGATTGACGTCTGGCAGAATCACTTACGCAACTCAAGCTTGCGCAAGATCTCGGTGTCTTCGATCTCACCGGCGAGGCTGAGTGCCTTGTCCAAGTTGACGCCGGGGCGAACACCCAGTGGCCGCGCGTGTACGCGAAAGCGCCTGGTCGGCGAAGCTCCAGCCGTCAGTCCGGTACGCACCGCGTCGTTGAGCGCCGCCTTGAACGACACCCCGCGCTCTCGCGCAGCCCGCTGGAGCTTTGCCGCGACATCGGGGTCAAGCGTGACCGTCGTCCTCATTGGCGCATCATAGCAGCAACCTATCTGCTGTCATGATGCTCAAGGAAGCTTGTGTCTCAGACCAAGCTCGCAGCGTACGCGTCGGCATCCATCAGGTCCTCCGCCTCGGAGGGATCCGAGAGGCGTACCTTGACCAGCCAGCCGGCGCCGTAGGGGTCGTCGTTGATCCGCTCGGGTTCCTCGGCGAGCACGTCGTTGACCTCGACGATCTCCCCGGAGAGGGGCGCGATCACGTCGGAGACGGCCTTGACGGACTCGACCTCGGCGTAGGGCTCGTCCTGGGTAAGCGTGGTGCCCACGGAGGGCGGCTCGCAGAAGACGACCTCCCCAAGGGCGTCCTGGGCGTACCAGGTGATGCCCAGGGTGGCGTGCCCGTCTTCGAGGCGGGCCCAGTCGTGCTCGGCGTGGTAGAGCAGCTCGGCGGGGTAGCTGGCGTCGGACATGGAGGTGCGAGCCAGAATATCTGACAGCCCGGTGGCGCGAACCCCTATAGCCCCTGCCCCGGCCCCTACACGCCTCCCCCCCAACCCCTACGAGCTCCTCCGGTAGAGCGGCTTCTCGCGCACGCTCGCCGCGCGGATCTTGCCCCGCACGTCGATCTCCAGGCGGGTGCCCACCGCGGCGCGCGGGGCGGGGACGTAGGCGAGGCCGACGCCGACCCCGAGGCAGGGGGAGAGCGTGCCGCTGGTCACGACCCCGCCGCCGACCACAGGGTTGCCCTGGCGGGCGATCCCAGGGCCGTCGAGCGCGAACGCGACGAGCCGCTCGGCAGGGCCGGCGGCGCGCACGGCGCGCACGGCGTCGGCGCCGAGGAAGCCGGTGTCCTCCTTGCAGCACCACCCCAACCCCGCCTCGATCGGGCCGCGCTCCACCGAGAGGTCGGCGCCGTAGAGGTGAAAGCACGCCTCCAGGCGCAGCGTGTCGCGCGCGGCGAGGCCGGCGGGCAGGGCGCCGCGGCGCACGAGCTCGTCCCACAGCCGCGGCGCGTCGGCGGGCGCCAGCAGCAGCTCGACGCCGTCCTCGCCGGTGTAGCCGGTGCCGCACACCAGCACCCGCGCGCCGCCCAACCGGCCGCTCGGCGGCGGTCATCCGCGGGGGCAGCGGGGAGTCGGAGAGCGCCTGCACGACCTCCCGCGCGAGGGGGCCCTGCACGGCGAGCATCGCGTAGTCATCGAGGCGGTCGTGCACCTGCGCGTCGAACCCGCCGGCGTGCGCGCGCCACCACTCCAGGTCGCGCGCGTGGTTGGCGGCGTTGGTGACCGTCAGGAAGCGCTCGGCGCCCAGGCGGTAGGTGAAGAGGTCGTCGAGCACCCCCCCGTCCTCGCGGCAGAGCACGCTGTACTGCGCGCCGCCCACCGGGATCGCGGCGACGTCGTTGGAGAGCAGCCGCTGCAGCAGCGCCTCAGCGCCGGGGCCGACGGTTTCGAGCTCGCCCATGTGCGAGACGTCGAAGATCCCGCAGCCCCCGCGCACCGCCAGGTGCTCGGCGCGCACGCCGGCGTACTGCACGGGCATCTCCCAGCCCGCGAACTCGACCAGCTTCGCGCCGGCGGCGACGTGGCGGTCGTACAGGGCGGTGCGGCGCATCCGCCGCAGGCTAGCGGAGCCTCACCGCAGGAACGGCGGCACGTCGATGTCGTCGTCGGAGATCTCCAGCGACGAGCGCTCGCGCTCGCCGATGCGCGGGCCGCGGTCCACCGCGCGGCCGGGGCGCTCGCGCCGCGCGTTTTCCCGATCCCGCCCACCCGGTGGTCGAAGCCGGTGCCGATCACGGTGACGCGCACCTCCTCGCCGAGGCTCTCGTCGATGACCGCGCCGAAGATGATGTTGGCGTCGGGGTCGGCCGCGTTCTGGATGATCTCCGCCGCCTCGTTGACCTCGAACAGGCCGAGGTCCTGCCGCCGGTGATGTTGAGCAGGATGCCGGTCGCGCCCTCCACGGACTCTTCCAGCAGCGGCGAGGAGATCGCGATCTTGGCGGCCTCCGCGCAGCGGTTCTCGCCGCCGCGGAGCCGATGCCCATCAGCGCGCGAGCCGGCGTCGTGCATGATCGTGCGCACGTCGGCGAAGTCGAGGTTGATCAGGCCGGGGATCGTGATCAGGTCGGTGATGCCCTGGATGCCCTGGCGCAGCACGTCGTCGGCCTCCTTGAAGGCGTCGAGCATCGAGGTGCGCCGCTCGACGACGGCGAGCAGCTTCTCGTTGGGGATCACGATCAGCGTGTCCACGACCTCGCGCAGCTTCTCGATGCCCTCGTTCGCCGAGCGCGCGCGCTGGGTGCCCTCGAACTCGAACGGGCGCGTGACCACGCCGACGGTCAGCGCGCCGATCTCGTTCTTGGCGATCTCCGCGATCACGGGCGCCGCGCCCGTGCCGGTGCCGCCCCCCTCGCCCGCGGTGACGAACACCATGTCCGCGCCCTTCAGCGCCTCCTTGATGTCGTCGCGCGACTCCGCCGCCGCGGCGAGCCCCGACCTCGGGGTTGGCGCCCGCGCCGAGGCCGTGCGTGGAGACGTGGCCGATGTTGAGCTTGATGTCGGCGTCGCACATGGCGAGCGCCTGCGCGTCGGTGTTGGCGGCGATGAACTCCACGCCGCGCAGCCCCGCGTCGACCATGCGGCTGACGGCGTTGGTGCCGCCGCCGCCGACGCCGACGACCTTGATGACCGCCAGGTAGCTGCCTACGCCGCTCTCCATGGTTTGTCTGCTTTCCGTCCGAAGACTTGAGTATTGGTTAAGGGTTATGATACGGTCTCCACAGGAGACCAGTTTCGCACGTTATGCAGGGAACTTCGCCCTGTCAACAGCGTGCGACGACTTTTGCAGGATTCGTTGCAGAACGCCCGGACTCTCAACCACCGCCCGAGGAATCGCTTTTCGACGACCTCAACCTGAAGTCGAGGGTGAGGGTTCGCCCGCGGGCATTGGCGTGCCCGTCCGCCGCTGCGCCGGTGCAGCTTGGGGCGGCGGTGCTCGGTTCCCGCTCGGCTGGGCCGCTCGGACGGCTGTCTCGACGCGGTGCGCCGACCCGCTGAGCGCTCGCGGTGCCCGACCCGCCGCTGGTCGGCTTCCGCGAGAGCGTTGCAGCGCGGCGGTCGCGTCGGTGGTGCGCGCTGCTCCCCCCGTGCAGGCCGCCGGCCCCGCCGCGGTGGTGCCCGCCGCGGGCCGTTCGGGAGCGCGCACATCGACGTACGTCGCCCCCGCGGAGCACGGGTCGGCGAGCACGCGTGCGGCCGCCAGCCACTTGGCGTGCGGGCGCGTGGCGTCGCCGAAGTAGAGCGAGCACGCCGCCGCGCATCGCCACCGTCAGCCCTTCGCGGCCCCGTGAACACGCTGCTCACCCACCCCAGCAGCACCTGCGGGGCGGCGCCCAGCACGCTCAGCTCGGCGCGCACCGTGGCGTCTCGACAGCCCGGCGCCCAGCGCGAGCCGCCGCGTGAGCCGGCGGCGAGCGCGATCGCCGGGCAGCGGACGGTGACGCGGGCAGCGAGCAGAGCAGTCGGGCCCGAGCACGACCCCGTCGGCGGCGACCGCGGTGTGCACACCCACCACGCTCAGCGCCGCCACGGGGAGCTGCTCGACCACGTGGATGCGCAGGCCGTGGGGGAAGCTCGTGCTGACGCTCAGGCGCCCGCACCACGCGGAAGGGCGCCACCGCGGCGCGCAGCGCGCCGACGTTCACGTTCAGCGTGCTCTCCCGCCGCGCGGCGCCCCGCAGCGCCGCGTCGATCGGGCCGGCGTCGACGCCCTGCACGCCGGCGATCTGCACGCGCTCGACCGCCACCAGCGGGGAGTTGCGCAGCCACAGCCAGCCGCCGCCGAGCAGCGCCAGGCGGCGAGCGCGATACCCAGCCTCCTCGCGGTCGCGCCGCGTGGGAGCGCGAACGTCAGCGGGCGCGGGTGAGGCGGCCGAGCGGAGCGCGGGCGGCGAAGGAGCGATCCACCCTGGAGTCTTCGACCTCGGCCGGCGAACCCCTAACCGCGGCCTCCGAGCGAGCCAGTCAGCGAGATGCGTCACGATCCAAGCGCTAGCACGACGATTGATGTCACGGCGACGTGCGTCTTTGAGGGGCTCGGGCAACCGGGCCCCTTCTTTCGTAAAGTGCGCCCCGGTGACCATGGGGCCTGGCGTCCACCGGGGCTTGAGGCAACTTGCTTACCGCGTCAGCCGGTCAATGACCAACATGGCGACAAGCAATGCGGTTGCTAGCACGGCGATTGACTCTGCCATACCATCACCTCCTTCCTCGGGACCGATCGGCCCCGCATCGGTTGCTTCCCGAGTCCGGAGATGACCTCGGCCCAGAAAGCTACTCAGCGCTTGGGACCCACGGCAGCGCACCGGCCCGAGCGTCTGCACCTCGGGCTCCAGCGCCACGCCGAAGCGCTCCAGCACGCGGCGGCGGCCCTCCGCCATCAGCGCGACGATCTCCGCGGTGGTGGCCGCGCCGGTGTTCTCGATGAAGTTGGCGTGCTTGGGCGCGAAGCGCGCGCCGCCGACGGTCAGACCGGTGCAGCCGGCCTCGGCGAGCAGCAGGCCCGCGGTGCGCCCCTCCGCGCCTGGGTCCTCCGGGTTCTTGAAGGTCGAGCCGAACGTCTTGATCCCCTGCGGCTGGGCCTCGTGGCGGCGGGCGCGCAGCTCCGCGAGCGTCGCCTTGACCTGCGCGGGCGGCGCGGGGTACAGCGCGAACGAGGCGCGCGCGACGACCTCGCCGGCGGCGAGGGTGGAGCTGCGGTAGGCGAACCCCAGGTCGGGCGGCGGGCGGCGGTCGAGCCCCCCGCGCGGTGGCGACCTCCACCCACTCCAGCGTCCGGGCGAGCTCGCCGCCGTAGGCGTTGGCGTTCATCCGCACCGCGCCGCCGACGGTGCCGGGGATGTTGACGCCGAACTCGATCCCCGACAGGCCCGCCCGCGCGGCGTACGCGGCCACCGCGGGCAGGCGCGCGCCGCCGCCGCACTGCAGGCCCCGCTCCCCCACCCGCTCGATCCCCGCCAGCTCGCCCTCGAGCTTCAGCACCAGGCCGGCGACGCCCTCGTCGGCGACAGCAGGTTGGAGCCCGACCCGACCACCGCGACGGGCACCTGCGCGGCGTGCGCCCACGCGAGCAGCTCCAGCAGCTGCGCCGCGCCGCCGACGCGCGCGAACAGCTCCGCGGGGCCGCCCGTGCGCACGGTCGCGAGGCGCGCGAGCGGGAAGTCGCGCTGCGCGACGAGGGTGCCGGGGCGCGGTCATGCGGAGGTGGGCGGGGGACCGTCCACGTGCGCCGGACCTCACCGCGCGCGTGGGCGTCGGACCTCCTGTCCGCCGTCAGCGCGTCGGCGCCCTCCAGCCTCACAGACGGCGCCCCAGCGCATCGACGTCGCCGGCGCCCATCACGAGGCACAGGTCGCCCTCGCTCGAGCAGGCCCCGCAGGACGGGCTCGGCGTCGGCGAACGTCGGCAGCCATATCACCGGGCGGCCCCCCGCGGCGTCGGCGGTGGCCAGCGCGAGCAGCAGCCCGCTCACCCCCGGGAAGTCCTCGGCGCGCTCGCGCGCGGGGTAGACGTCGAGCACGACCGCCACGTCGGCGAGCGCCAGCGCGCGCACCGAACTCGCGCGCGAGCAGCGCCGTGCGCGAGTAGAGGTGGGGCTGGAACACCGCCACCAGCCGCCGCGGCTCGAGCGTGCGCGCCGCGCGCAGGGTCGCCGCGACCTCGGTCGGGTGGTGGGCGTAGTCGTCATACACCGCCGCCCCGCGCAGAGGTCCGCCCAGCCGCTGAAAGCGACGGCCCGCGCCGGTGAAGCCGTCGACGACCCTCAATCGCGCGCACGGGGTCGGCCCCGGCGAGAGCGCGGCCTCCAGGGCGGCGGCGGCGTTGAGCGCGTTGTGGGCGCCCGGCACCGCGAGGCGCACCTCGTGGTCGCGCCAGGCGAAGCGCGAGCCTCCGGCCGTGAGCGTCGGCGCGGGCACGTCGTAGGCGAGCACTCGCGCCCCGGACCGCCTGTCGACGTCCGCCCGGCCACACCCTCCCCATCTACGCCCTGCCCAGCCACACCCTCCCCGTCCGCGCACTGCCCGCGACACCATCCCGCTACGCTCTCCCGGCGACACCCTCCCCGTCCGCGCTCTGCCTGGCCACACCTTCCCGTCCAGGTCCTGCCCGGCCACGCACTGCTCGGACCACCCCCACCGGACACCCCTCCCGCGCCAGCTCGACCAGCTCAGGGCGATCCCACACCACGACGGCGCCGCGAGCGAGCGCGAGAAAAGCACGGAAGGCCGCCCGCAGCTCCGCCAGCGAGGCGAAGCTCGCGTGGTGGTCGAGCTCCACGTTGGTGATCCACCGAGGAACACCCTCGATGGCTCAACTTCAGATGGCAGAAACCTGCAAATGGCTCAGACACGCTGGCGATAGGCTCAGATTCGTTGGCAAAGGACTGTAGGTTCTCAAGTTTGATGTCGCCTGAGGTTGCGTTGAGCTGCGGTTCTGCTGAGGTTCTCATCGATTTGTCGGCTGGGTTTTTCTCACCGTTGTGTCATTTTCTTCGGCGGCCTGCTGCCCGGCGGGGGCGAGCAGCTGCCCGGCGGCCTGCAGCAGGGCGCCGAGCTCGGGCTGGGTGAGGCGGTAGTAGACCGCGCGGCCTTGGGTCCGGCTGGTGATCAGGCCGGCTTTCTTGAGCCTGATCAGGTGGGCGGAGATGTTGGCCTGGGAGCCGCCGAGCTGGGCGGCCAGGTCGGTGATGCGCTGTTCGCCGGTTTGCAGGGTGAGCAGGATGGCCAGCCGGGTGGGGTTGGCCAGGACGCGGAACAGGCTGGCGGCCTGCCGGGCGGGCGCGGCGTCGGGTCCCAGGCTGATCGGCATGCGGTCACGTAACGGCTGCGGCTGCGGGCGGGGCCGGATATGTCCGGGGCGTGCGCGGCGGCGAGGGCCTGGATGCCGGGCCGGGCCAGGGCGGTCAGCAGCGCGGCGCCGCGGCGGGTCGGCCGCCATGGCCGGCGGGAGGTGGCGGGCTGGTAGAGCTTGGCGCCGATGTCGCGTTCGAGCCGGCGGAACTGGTGGCTCAGCGCGGATGGGCAGATGCGCAGGCCGGCGGCCGCGGCGGCGATGGTGGGGGAGGCCATGGCGATCTGGAACCGGCGCAGCCGGTGCCAGCCTGCCGGGCTGTCTCCGGCCGCGCGGCGGATGTCGCCGGGAATCTGGTCGCCGGGCTCGGCGGGGCTGCCGGTGCCGGGCGCCGGTGAGGTCCTGCTCGGGCAGCGGGCACGGGCCGGCCGGGGCGGGGCCGCGGACGCCGGTCATGGTGATGCCGTGCTCGCGGGCGACCTGGGTGAGGAACCGGCGGGGGATGCCGGTGTCGGCTTCCAGCTGCCGGAGGTTCTTGCCCGCGGCGATGTACTCGCGGTCGAAGAACTCGCGGGTCAAGATGCCGCGGGCGTGCTGCCGCCGCTGCCATGTCAGGGGCGCGGCGGACCGGCCCCACTGCCGTGCGGGCCGGGGGACGCGGTCCAGCGCGAGCCGGACGTGGCCGGCGGTGGTGCCCAGCCGCGCGGCGGCGCTCGGCGACGGGAAGCCTGCCGGGTGATGATGAGGCGGCCGACGGCGTCCAGGTCGATGTCGTCCGGCTCGGGCCCGGGCAGGGTCAGGCCGGCGCAGCAGCCGGGCGGCGGGGCCCAGGTCAGCGGCTCGCCGATGCCCAGGTCGTGCAGGAGAGCGGCGGCGTGGCGGTGCAGCGCGTCCCGCAGCCCGGTGGGGAGGGTGCCGGCGAAGGCGTGGTAGCGGCTGTAGTCGTTGTTGCTGGTGAACGCGAGGGCGTGCCGGGGGTCGTGCAGGTCGGCGCCGGTGAGCAGCTGGAACAGGTAGCGCTGGGCGTCGCGGTGCCGGCGTGCTTCGCCGGGGTGCGCGGCGGCGCCGTAGCACAGGTCGCGCCACTGGCCCGGTGGTGATGGTTTCGGCGGGGATGAGGTCGCGGCGGCGCTGGTAGTCGATGGGGCTGCCGCAGGTGTCCAGGTAGCCGGCCAGGCAGCTGATCGCGGTGAGCACGGTGTCGTGGCCGCCGCCGGCCAGGGCCCGCAGCACCGCGCCGGTGGCCAGGGCGCTGCGGTAGGCGTGCAGGGCGGTGATGGCCGTGCTGGTGGCGCGGCCGGGGTGGCCGGGCAGCAGCAGGCACGCGGCGATGGTGCTGCGGAACGGGCCGGGCGCGAACCCGCGGGCGGGCATCAGCCGGATCGCCCAGTCCGGCCACAGCAGCTGCGGGATCGCCCGGGCGCGGGCGGCGAGCAGCCCGGGTGGGTCGTCCGGGATGGCGCGCCTGGGGCGTGCCGGTGCGGTAGCGGATCCGGTCGGCGGGGCCGAGGTCGGGGTCCAGGGCGCGCAGGAACCGGCCGCGGGCCGCTGCGGATAGCTGCCGCCAGCGCGGGGCGGGCAGCCCGGCGGGCCGGGGCCGCCGCGGGCCCGCCCGGGGCGGCAGCAGCGCCCGGATCTGCGCGATGGCCTGCTCGTCGCTTCCGGTGAGCACGGTCATGGCGGTGGCGGCCAGGGCGGCGGTCAGCGCGGCGCTGGCAGGCGGGAACCGGCCCGGCTGGCGCCGGGCAGCAGGTGGCTGCTGGTTCCATTCGCGCCAGGCGGCCAGCGCGGCCGGGCCGAAGCCGGCGAACTGGGCTGCCGGTGCCTGGCGCAGCACCCACGATGCCGACGATGCCCAGGTCGCTGAGCACGTCCGGGGCGAGGCGCCGTTTCCGCCGCGGGCCGGTGTCATCGAGGGTGAGCAGGGTGCCGGTCCAGTGCTGGGCGGCCAGCACCGGGTGGCCGGGCGCGAGCCGGGTCTGGGTCACCTGGCGCAGGTCTGCGCCGCAGTAGTTGTTCCGCTTGATGGTGTTGGCGCAGGTGCCGGGCGGGTTGAGCCCGGCGCGGCCGGCGCGGCCGCGGGGCGCCTGCCCGCAGGCCGGGCAGGTGTCACACAGCAGGACATCGTGGGTGGTGCAGGCGAACACCCAGCCCAGCCGCCAGGACAGCAGCCACCGGCCGTCCCGCTCGGCCAGGCACGACGGGCAGTACCGGGACCCGCGGCGCCGGACCGGGCCCAGCGGCAGGTAGCGGTCCAGGACCGCGTCATCAAGACGCCCGGCGGCAAGCCCGGCCTGGTGCTCGAGGCGGCGCAGCACCTGGCCCGGGATCCCGGCCACCAGGCCGCCGGGGCTGGCCGGGAGGGGCCAGCCCAGCGCCGCCGTCAGCGTGCCGACGGTGACCTGGCTGCGGCGGGCCAGGGCCTCCAGCCAGCTGTCGAGGGCCTCGCCCGGGACGGGCGGGACCCGCAGCGGCAGCGTCCGGGCCGGCCGCTCACGAGGCGGCGGCCCGCGGTCTGCCGCGCGCGGCCGGGGTGGCGGACAGCCGCCCGGCGGTGAACGCGGCGGCGAGCTGGCGGCGGGCCTGCTCGGAGGCCTCATCGATCCGGACCCGGTCCAGCAGCGCGGCGGTCAGGTCTTCCTGCCCGGACCGGATCGCGGTGACGCAGCCGCGGGTGATCAGCGTGATGAACGAGCCGATGTGCCCGCTGGTCCGCTCGAACAGGTAGTCCGCCAGCTGGGTCAGCATCCCGGGCCGGGCGCGGGCCAGGACGAGCTGCCGTTCGGTGGCCTTGAGCAGGCCCTGCCAGTCGCGGCGGCCCTGCTCGGAGACGATCTCGAACGGCGGCAGCTCCAGCCGGGTCCACCGCCGGCCCGTCTGGGCCAGCGCCGCGTTATGGCCGGTCAGGCCCTCGGCGAACAGGCCCCGCCCGGCCAGGCCGACCCCGGCGTAGAGGAACGTCACCGGCAGCTCGTTGGCCAGCCACTTCAGGTGGTTGCTGACGTCCAGGCCGTCTTTGCGGCGCGGGTCGATGAAATGAAGGTCATCGATGATCCCGACCCCGGACTCGCACGACAGAACGCAGTCCACCGCCTGGCTGGCCAGCTGGGCGGCGCTGGCCCGGCCGGCGCCGGGATGGCCGTAGAACTGGCAGATCATCCGGTTCAGCGTGCGCAGCGTGGTGTTGGAGGTCAGCCCGACCCGGAACACCGGGATCCGCTCGTGGCCCTGGCCGGTCAGCGGCCCGTGCCGGCGGATCTGGTCGCGGTCGAAGCCGCGGGCGAAGCTGTTCGCGGCGGTGGTCTTGCCCAGGCCCGGCAGCGCGTCGAT
>CAVRGU010000014.1:0-65096 GCA_963720795.1 uncultured Solirubrobacterales bacterium
ACCGCTCCGGCACCTCTCCAACTCGGCGGCCACCGTAAGGCTACGACACTCGGGGTGGCTCCCGCTGGTAGGCTCCCGCAGGCACCGTCCAACTCGACTGGAGCTCAACGAAACCATGCTTCTCGCGGCGAGCGCAGCCTTCAGCAAGGATGTGGGCCTGATCATCACGTTCGTGGGGATCGGGGTGGTGGTCAACGTGATCGTGGTGTACATGGCGATCCAGATCCGGGGGGAGCGGGCCCAGAATCGGGAGCACCTCTCCTCCCACCGGCGCGCCTCCGGTTCTTGAGGCGCCCGCCGCTCCGCGATCGACACAGAGCTCATCTGGCGCTCAGCGGGCCCCGCAGAGCGCGCCCGCCGCGCCACGAGCGCGCGGAGTTCGTCGGCAGCGGATAATCCCGAGCGATGACCCGCACGCTCGGCACCGGCCTCTACTACCACCACCCCGCGTGTCTGGAGCACGACCCGCGGGCGCACCTTCCGGCCCACCCGGACACCCCCGAGCGCCTGGAGGAGATCGAGCGCCGCCTGGAGGCGTGCGGATGGTTGGGGTGGGCGCGCCGGGAGGCGCCGGCAGCGAGGGAGGAGGAGCTGGAACTGGTGCACACCGCCCGCCACGTGCGGGGGATCCGCGAGCTGTGCGAGGCCGGGGGTGGGGAAATCGACGCGGACACGTTCGTGGGCGAGGCCTCCTACCGCGCGGCGCTGCACGCCGCAGGGGGGGCGTGCGCGATGGCGAGGGCGCTGCTGGCGGGGGAGGCGGCGGTGGGGTTCTGCGGGGTACGGCCCTCCGGCCACCACGCCGAACGGGAGCGGGCAATGGGCTTCTGCCTGTTCGGCAACGTGGCGGTCGCGGCTGAGCTCGCGATCCGCGGAGCTCGGGGTGGAGCGGGTGTTCGTCCTCGACTGGGACGTGCACCACGGCAACGGCACCGCGGAGATCTTCCGCCGCCGCGGGGACGTGCTGTTCGCGAGCATCCACCAGGCGGGCCTGTTCCCCGGTAGCGGCGCCGCTCGAGGACGTGGGCTCCGGGGAGGGCGAGGGGTACACGCTCAATCTGCCCGTGCCGGCGGGCTCGGAGGGGGAGCTATGGTGCTCGCTGCTGGAGCACGTGGTGCTGCCGGCGGCGGCCGCGTTCGAGCCGCAGCTGGTGCTGGTCTCGGCGGGCTTCGACGCGCACGTCGGCGACCCGCTGGCGGGGTGCCGCCTGCAGACGGAGCTCGTTCGCGGCGATGGCCTGCCACGTGCGCGAGCGGCCGCGCGCCTGGGGGCGCCGCTGGGTGCGGTGCTGGAGGGGGGCTACGAACCGCGCTCGGTGGCGGAGTGCGTGCAGGCGACGCTGACGGCGCTCGCGGGCGAGGGGGAGGCCGTCTCGTCCGCGCCGGAGGCGCTGCTCACCTCGCGCGCGGCGGCGCAGATCGGGCACTACTGGCCGCTGTAGACTGGCCGCGCCGCTGGCTTACGCCACCGCGCGCAGGTGGCGGTAGGGCTCGCCGCGCAGTTCGCGCACGAGCGCGTCGACGCACGCCCCCCTCGTCCTCCTCGACGGCCGTCGGTGACCGCGCCGATCACCGCGCGCTTGCGCTCCAGCAGCGTCGCGATCGTCTCGTCGATCGTGTCCGCCGCGAGCAGGTAGGAGGCGTTGACCGCGTCCTGCTGGCCGATGCGGTGGCAGCGGTCCTCCGCCTGGTCGTGCTTGGCGGGGGTCCAGTCGAGCTCCAGGAACGCGACGTTGGAGGACGCGCGTCAGCGTGAGCCCCTGGCCGGCGACCGCGATCGAGCAGACGATCAGCTGGTTCTCCGCGCCGTCGGGCTCCTGGAAGGCGCGCAGCGCCGCGTCGCGCGCGGACGTGGGAGTCCTCGCCGAGGATGTGCAGCGCGTCGGGGAAGCGCTCGAGCACCGCGCGCTGGATCTCGCGGTGGTGGGCGAACACCACGAGGCGCTCCCCGGAGGAGAGGAAGTCGTGGATCCACGCGAGCGCCGCGTGCAGCTTGCCGCGCGCGGCGAGCAGCTTCAGCGCGTTCAGTCGCACCAGGCGCTCGGCGCGCAGCGCCGCCGCGACCTTCGCGTCGAGCTCGCGCAGGTCGAGCGGCTGGCTCTGCAGCCACGCGACCACGTCGCGCTCGGCGAGGCGGTACTCGGTCTCGTTGTCGAGCTCCACCGGCACCACCGCGCGCGTCTTGGCGGGCAGCTGCGGCAGCACCTCGGACTTCAGGCGGCGCACGAAGCAGCGCGCGCGCAGGTGCCAGTGCAGGCGCAGGTGCGCGTCCGTGCCGCGGAAGCGCCGGCCGAACTGCGCGCCCGAGCCGAAGTCCGCGAGCCGCCCGAGGATCCGCAGCTGCGCGATCAGCTCCGGTGGGCGGTTCATCACGGGCGTGCCCGTCAGCGCCAGCACGAGGCCCTCGCTGCGGCACCGCCGCGGCGAGCCGCTGCGACCGCCTGGGTGCGCTTGGCGGCGGCGTTCTTGCAGTAGTGGGACTCGTCGAGCACCAGCGCGCGCGGCGCTCAGCGCCCGCAGCTCCTCCAGGCGCGCGGCGAGGATGTCGTAGTTGACGACGGTGACGTCCGCGGCGCCCGTCACGGTGGTCGTGACGCCCCCGCCGGTGCCCACCAGCGCGCGCGCGCTGCGGCCCGGCAGCCACCGCTCGAGCTCGCGCAGCCAGTTGAGCTTGAGGCTTGCCGGGCACACCACCACCGCCGGGTAGGCGCCGTCGGCCTCCAGCGCCGCGAGCGCCTCGATCGTCTTGCCGAGCCCCTGCTCGTCGGCGAGGAACGCGCGCCGCTGGCTCAGCAGGTAGCTCACGCCGGCGCGCTGGAAGGGCTTCAGCTCGCCGCCGAGCCCCGGCGACCTCAAGCGCCGCGTCGGTCGCCGCCGAGAGCGCCACGAGGCCGGCCGCGCGGGCGTGCTCCTCGCGGACCTCCTGCAGCGCCTCGAGCGCCTCCGGCGCCACCCACGTCCCGTGCTCGGTGAGGAACGCGTCGAGCTCCGGTACGCAGAAGGGGTCTGCGCGGATCGCGGGCAGCCGTGCGATGCTCGTGCGCGGCGCCTCGCCGCGGCTTGACTGGCAGCGTCCCCGCCAGCGCCGCGAACGGCTCCAGCTGCGCGGGGTCGTGGCCGGGGGCGAGCACGAACGTGGGATCGTCGTGGGCCGCCGAGAGCTCCAGCACCGCCGGCGGCGCCGGGCGCCCGTCGCGCAGCGCCGCTGCGCAGCGCGCTGCGTGGCGAAGCTGATCCAGCCGCGCAGCCGTCCGTCGATCAGCTGCCACGACTCCAGCGTGAGCGGGACGCTCACGCCGCCCGGCACGGCGTCGGCGCGCTCGCGCAGCGCTGGCGGGCAGGCGGCTCGGGGTCTCCCAGCAGCAGGAAGACCGGCTCCACGCCGGAGCCCTCCGCGCCGGAGCCCCTCACGTCGGAGTCCTCCACGTCGGAGTCCTCCGCGCCGGAGCCCCTCACGCCGGAGTCCTCCGCGCCGGAGCCCTCCACGCCGGGGCCCTCTGCGTCGGAGCTCCCCACCTCGATGGAGCCGCGCCACTCCGTCGCGCGCTCCACCCAGGCGCCCACGCGCGGGTCGACGCTCGTCGCCTCCAGCTGGTCGACCAGTTCCGCGATCTGCGCCGCGTCGTGCTCGACCGCCGCGAGGGCGTACGTCCCGGCGGGGCCGTCCCCCGCGCGCAGGCCCGCCCTGCCTGCGAGCACCCGTGCGAGCGGGGTGTGGCGGGCGGCCAGCAGGACCCACTGTCTGCCGCGGCGGTCGCGGCCCAGCGCGACCTCGTCCAGCGCGTCCAGTCTCGCGGCGGCGGCCTCCTCGCGCGCGCCGTCGCGCGATCCGACGCGCGTGTCGCGGCGGCCCTGCACGCGCAGCGTGAGCAGCGCGCGGCGCGCGTCCTCGCTGAGGCGCAGGCCCTCCGAGCGCGCGGACAGCTCCTCTACGATCCGCGCGGCGCGGTGGTCGAGCGGGATCTGCGCGCGGCCGATCGCGGGCAGGTTGTACGCGTCGGGGTGCTCCATCAGGCCCGCCACGAGTTCGGGGGCCGTGTCGGTGGGGAAGCCCAGCCACCATTCGCCGTCGGGCCGTACGCGGTCGACCACGCACTCCTCCGCGCGGCGCCTGCGACGACGACGCGCGAGCGCGAGCGCGAGCGCCTCGCTCACCTGCGGTTCGCCCGGCAGACCCGCCAGCAGTCGCGCGAGCGCCTCCGCGGGCTCGGGGTCGAGCGGTACGCACCAAACCCGTTCCTGCGGGTCCCACCGTCGCCCGGGGATCGCGCGTAGCAGCTGGCGCAGGTGGTCGTCGTAAGGGAAGCGCAGCACCGCTTCGCCCTCGGTGAGGGTGGCGTAGAGGGGAATGGGCATGGGCACCCTACGATAGGCCGTGCTGTGGATGGGACACTCGGTTGGCGAGGCCGTGCGGTAGGCGGACGCTCCGACGGCCCCGTGGGAGGGAGTGCGCGTCGGCGGCCCTGCGAGCGGAGAGCATCAGGTCGGCTCGGCGGCTCGGCGGATGGTCAGCTCGACGAACGCGCGGGCGGCCGGAGAGAGAGGCCCAGCGCGTTGCACGAGACCGATGCGCCGCACGATCCGCGGACGGGGGGCGCGCACGACCGCGCCGCGCCGCCCCGCCTCCTGCGCGAGCGGCGCGGGGAGCAGCGCTGCGCCCGCGCCCGCCAGCACCAGCGGGACGATCGCCTCGCGCGCGTCCAGCTCCACCGCGATCCGCGGGGTCACGCCCACCGCCTCCAGCGCCTGCTCCAGCAGCATCCGCGTCGAGGTGCCCAGCGGACTCACCACTAGGGGGATGTCGCGCAGCGTCGCCGCGGCCAGGGCGCCCGCACCCGGCAGGGCAGTGTCCGGTGGCAGCACGAACAGCAGCTCCTGCTGGCCCAGCTCGCGCGCGTGTAGATCGTCGCGGGGCAGTGGCAGGCGCGCGAAGCCGAGCTCGCACACGCCCTCGCGCACCATCGCGCCGACGCCCGCCGTGGAGGGCGGTTCCTGCACCCGCACCACGACCCCCGGGTACTCGCGGCGGAAGTGGCCGACCAGCGTCGCCAGCGGGTCTACCGCGAGCGTCGCCAGCGCCGCGATCTGCAGGGTTCCCGCGACCACCTCTGCAACCTCGCTCACCGCGCCGCGTGCTGCGTCGATCGCGTTCAGTACCTCCCGCGCCGGTCCCACCAGCGCCTGGCCGGCAGCCGAGAGCCGCAGGCCCCGCCCGACGCGGTGGAAGAGCTCCACACCGAGCTCCCCCTCCAACGCGCGCAGGGTCTGTGAGAGCGAGGGCTGTGCCACGTGCAGCTGGTGTGCGGCCCTCGTCACGCTGCCGTCCTCCACCACCGCCAGGAAGTACCGCAGCCTTTTCTCATCCATAAACTTATCCTATCTCAAGATAAGAAAAAAAGTATTTGACTTATGATTAAAAGGGCGTTTCAATCGTTGTGTGGACCCGCTTGTCACGACCTCGACCCCAGCGCTGCGGCCGTGGCTGCTACGCGAGCCGCCGCGTCCTGGGCGCATCCGCGCGAGCTCCCGCGCGAGCACGTACGTGGTCGGGACGGTGTGCGTCGGCGCGTTCATGGGACAGCTCGACGCCTCGATCGTCACGCTCGCCCTGCCCCGCATCGGCGCCGGCCTCGGCGAGATCGCCGGCGCCGTGCGGTGGGTCTCGCTCTCCTACCTGCTCGTGCTCGCCTGCGCGCTCGTCCCCGTCGGGCACCTCGCCGACCGCGTCGGGCGCAAGCTGCTCTACACCTACGGCTTCGCCGTCTTCACCGTCGGCTCGGTGCTCTGCGGACTCGCTCCCGCCCTCGGCTGGCTGATCGCCGCGCGCGTCCTGCAGGGGCTCGGCGCGGCCATGCTGCAGGCCAACTCCGTCGCGCTGATCGCCGAGAGCCTGCCCACCCGGCTACTCCCCCGCGGCCTCGGCGTGCAGGGCGCCGCGCAGGCCGTCGGGCTCGCGCTTGGGCCGGCGATCGGCGGGCTGCTGCTCGCGCTCGGCGGCTGGCAGCTGATCTTTCTCGTCAACCTCCCCGCCGGGCTGCTCGGTATCGCGCTGGCGTGGGTGCTGCTCCCCCGCAGTCGCACCGCCGCCGGTGAGCTCCGCTGCACCGCCCGCGGGGAGCTCGGCTCCGCCGCACGGCGCGGGCGCTTCGATCGGCGCACCCTCGCCGTGGGGCTTGGGGGCGCGATGGCCGCCTACGCCGTCCTGTTCGGGACTCTCTACGTGGTCTCCTACCACCTCGCCGCGCTGCACCTGCCCACCGCGCTCGCCGGTCTTGAGCTCGCCGTCCTGCCGGTCGCCCTCGCGATCTGCGCGCCGCTCGCCGGCCGCCTCGCCGAGCACGTCGACGCGCGCGTGCTCACCCTCGGCGGGCCGCTGCTCGCCGCGCTCGGCCTCTGCGTACTGACCCTGGGCGACAGCGGCGGCGCCAGTCTGCCGATCGGGCTGGCCCTCGTCGGAGCCGGTCTCGGAGTGTTCATCCCGCTCAACAACGCCTCCGTGATGCGCGCCGCGCCCCGCTCACGCGTGGGTGTGCTCAGCGGGATACTCAACACGACCCGCTGCCTCGGCACCGCGCTCGGGGTGGCGCTCCCCGGCGTGCTTTGAACCCTGCCCGCTCGTGGAGCCGGCACTGCGCATCGAGGGTCCCGTTGTAGGAGTATGCATGGATGCCTGAGCGGATCGGATTCCTCGGCCTCGGGATCATGGGCTCGCGGATGGCCGCCCGCGTGCGGCGCGCCGGCTTCCCCCTGACCGTCTGGACGCACACCCCTGGCAAGGCCGCGCGGTGGGCCGCGGAGCACGACGCTGTGGCCGTGGACACTCCCGCGGAGGTCGCGCGCGCGAGCGACCTCGTCGTAAGCATGGTCGTCGACGGGGAGCAGGTGGCCTCCGTGCTGCTCGGGGCCGGAGGCGTCGCCGACACCGCGCTCCCCGGGGCACTGTGTGTGGACATGTCCACAATCGCCCCCGCCGACACGCGGCGGATCGGCGCGGCGCTGGCTGAGCGGGGAGTGCGGCTGCTCGACGCGCCCGTTACCGGCTCCTCCCCGCGGGCGGAGGCAGGCACGCTGACGATCATGGCCGGCGGCGAGGCCGAGGACTTCGCCCGCGCGCGGGCGCTACTGGAGACGATGGGCCGCGTCGTCGTGCACGTCGGCGAGCTCGGCCAGGGCGAGGCGCTCAAGCTGATCAACAACTCCCTCGGCGCCGCCAACGCCGCCGCACTCGCGGAGGCGCTGCTGCTCGCGCGCGCCACGGGCCTCGACCTCGACGCCTTCGAACAGGTGGTCTCCGCCGGCTCCGGCGCCTCCGCGCAGCTGGAGCTGAAGGCCGGGGCGATGCGCGCCCACGACTACACGCCGCTGTTCAAGACCGCCCACATGCTCAAGGACGTGCGCCTCTGCCTCGAGGAAGCCCAGGCTGCCGGCGTGCCCTTCCCCGCCGCCGCTCACGCACGGGACCTGCTCACGGCGACCGTCGGGCGCGGCCACGGGGCCGAGGACTACGCCGCGCTGATCGAGGCCGCCGAGGGGCTCGCGGGGCGGCGACTTTAAGAACGGCTTTCAAAAAGACCGGCACGCCTGGATGCGCCCCTGGGACGCGGCGCTGGATCGCCACGTGCCGGCTTGCCCGTGCTACCAGCGCGGGCTTCACCGTCCCGCGTCGCCCAGCTTGGTCCAGGACGCCCCAGACGCACCGCCTATTTTGAAAGACGTTCTAGGGGCGTTTGCACCCCACTCCACTCTGCGCTACTGTTCGCAGAGATGAACGCCACCAACCTCCGGGATCGGCGATGAGCACCGGCGCGGTCAGCCCGCAGCTGCCGGCCGTGCCGCTGCGCCACCGGCTGAACGTCGACTCGATGACCGCCGCGCAGCTGGCGGACTTCAGGGCCGCGGTGTCCGCCGCGATGGGGATCTCCGACGAGCGCGGCTACAACTACTGGGCGGGCATTCACGGGCTGCCGTTGCCGATCTACTGCGACATCGCCCACGGCCACCCGATCTTCCTTCCCTGGCACCGCGCCTACCTCTACTTCTTCGAGCTGGCGCTGCGCGACCTGCAGAGCGACGTGACGCTGCCGTGGTGGGACTGGACCGCGGACGCCGCCGTCCCGAACGCCTACGAACAGCAGGAAGGCGCACCGCCCAACCCCCTCGTTTCGGCCAAGGTAGATCCGGTCGCGCTCGAACAGGGTGCACGGGAAGGCGACAAAAGAGCGCCGATGACGCTGCGCGAACCGGGCGCCGACGGCTCGCCGCCGCTGCCGAGCGCCGCGGAGATCGAAGGGGTGCTGGCGCTGCCGGGCTTCCTCGACTTCACCCACCAGCTCGAGCAGTACCACAACAACGTCCACGTGTGGGTCGGCGGGCCCACGGGACACATGGGGGACATCAACTTCGCCGCCTTCGACCCCCTCTTCTGGGCGCACCACGCAATGATCGACCGCCTGTGGCGCATGTGGCAGCTCCTACACCCGGCGGCGAGCGTCCCCGCCACCCTGCTCGAAGAGGCGCTGCCCCCGTTCAAAATGACTGTCGCCCAGGCCCTCGACACCAACACCCTGGGCTACGACTACGCTGTGCAGAGCACCGAATCCTCGGGGACGGGCGGCTAGCGATGGGTCTCTTCAAGTCCAAGTCCATCGACAATCCGGCCCGCAAGGGGCAGCCGGACTTCCAGCGCGCCGACCTCGTCTTCTACGGCGTCGACCACTCCGGCCCCAGCTACGAGGCGCGCGTCTACCTCAACAACCCCGACGCCGACCTGCGCACCCCGCGCGACGCCGCCTCGCACTACGCCGGCTCCTTCACCATCTTCGGCCACGCCGGTTGCGCCGGGGATGCCGGCCACTGCGAGGTGCCCACCGGCCCCCGGGACCCCTTCGACCGCCGGCCCCCGCATCCGCTCACGCCGCAGACCAAGACCGTGATCGTCACCGACGCGCTGCGGCGGGTCGGGGCCAAGAAGCTGCAGGTCACCGTCGTGCCCGTTCGCCCCGGACGGGAGGGCGCGGAAGTCGTCGACACCCTGAAGTTCGACCGCTTCACGTTCCTGACATACTCGTAGGCCGTGGCCTGCGAGACGCAGGAGTCGAGCGCGTGAGCGCGTGGGGAGGCGGTGCCGCCGGCGCGGCGGTGTCGGTGACGTTCGACAACCTCGGCGAGGCCGCCCAGCTGGAGCTCGGCATGTGGCCGCAGGACGTGCCGCACGGGCAGCACTTCACGGTGCTCGAAGTGCTCCCACGGCTACTCGAGCTGCTCGCCGCGCGGGGCGTACGCGCGACGTTCTTCGTCGAGGGCCTCAACGCCGAGATGTACCCCGACGCGCTGCACGCCCTCGCAGGGGCGGGGCACGAGGTCGCCGTGCACGCCTGGCGCCACGAGGAGTGGGCCGCGCTCGACGCCGACTCCGAGGCCGCGCTGCTCGCTCGCGCCACCGGCGCGCTGCGCTCGGTCGGCCTCGAGCCCCTGGGCTTCCGCCCGCCGGGCGGCGGGCTGACCGCGGGTACGCTCGCACTGCTCGCCGAGCACGGCTACACCTACGTCTCTCCCGCCGGGGAGCACGAGGGTCTGCTCGACGGCCTCGCCGTGCTGCCGTTCCGCTGGCCACTCGTCGACGCCTACGCCTACCTGCCCCAGTTCGCCGGCCTGCGCGAGCGCTACGGTGGCAGCCCCGACCCCTACGGGCCCGAGCGGATGCGTGAGGAGATGACAGCAGCGCTGCGCGCACACGCCGAGCGCCGGGGTCACCTCGCGCTGCTGTTCCACCCCTTCTCGGTCGCCTTCACCGGCGAGGACGGCTGGGCGGCGCTCGACGCCGTGCTCAGCGAGACTGCCCGCCTGGCCGGCACCGGCGCCGTCGCGGTACCGCGCATGGATGAGGCCGCTGCCTGGATGCTCGCGCGGCCCGAGGACTTCGACCACCCGCCACAGCTCGACGCCGCCACCTGGGTGGCGCCGTCTGCGTGAGAGGAGCGCCCCGATGCCCGACGAGCGACGCAGGACCACGTCGAGGCGCACGAAACGAGAGAGCGTGTTGCTCGGGGCCGTGTTGAGAAGCGCCACCTTTAGGCGCGCCGTGCTGAGGCACGCAGCGAAGACCGCCCTTCCAAAGAGCGCGTCACGCCGAGCGCTGGGACCGCGACGCCCGTTCACCATTCTGACCGCGCTCGGCACCGCGGCCCACCACACCTTCGAGGTCCGGGCGGGCGTGGGCCTCGTCTTCGAGCCGTTCATCGGCCGGCGCGGCGCCCTCGCGCTGTGGGCCGGTGGGCTGCCCGCGTGGGCCGCCGCGGCGTGGCTCGGCGAGGGCGAGTCGCTCGAGAAGTGGCTCGCGCTCAACAACGGCGCGGGGCTCGCCGGGGGGATCGTGCACTTCGTGGAGTGGCCCTGGGAGCTGCGCAGCGGCGTCCCCTTCCTCGTCGAGGCCGAGGGTATGACGCCCGAGCGCCTGCCCCCCTACAACGCGATCCTCCAGCTCTGGGTGGTCGCGGGCGCGCTGGCGCTTGCGTTGGAGACCCCACGCCACGCGCGCCGCTGGGCGTTTGCGGGGCTGCTGCTCGGCGAGCCGCTGCGACGTTCCGCGGTCCACCACTTCCGCTGGGCGCACGAGCAGGCCGAGCGCGAACCAGAGCGCTGGAGCCCCGTGCTGCGCGAGCAGGCGGGCGAGCGCGCCCGGCAGGCGGGGTGAACCGGCTCGACCCCGACCCTCAGCGCCCGGGCGCACAGCCGGCCGGTGTGAGCCCGACCGACCCCGCCGCTTCCCAGCCTCCAAGTGCACAACAGGCGTCGGCTGCACTAGCGGCCACCCGCGACCGTCGCCTGCCGCCGGCGCTACTAGCGCTGACCGTCACTACCGGGCTCGTCGACGCCGTCAGCTATCTCGGCCTCGGCCACGTCTTCACCGCCAACATGACCGGCAACGTCGTGCTGCTCGGGTTCGGGCTCGCCCACGCCGGCGGGCTGCCGGTGCTTGCCCCGCTCGTCTCGCTCGCCGCCTTCCTGCTCGGCGCCGGCGCCGGCGGGCGCATCGTCGCCGGGCTCGCCGCGCAGGACCGCTACTTCCGCGTTGCGCTGGTCATCGAGGCGGGACTGCTCGGCTGCGCTGCGGTCCTCGCCGCAGCCGCCACCGTCAAAATCGGCTCGCTCGCTGCCTACGGTGTGATCGCGCTGGTCGCCGTCGCGATGGGCGTGCGCAACGCCACCGTGCGCAAGCTCGCCGTCCCCGACCTCACGACCACCGTCCTCACGCTCACCCTCACCGGTTTCGCGGCGGACTCTCGTCTGGCCGGCGGAACCTCGCGCAACTCCCGCCGGCGGATCGCCGCCGTCGCGTCGATCCTGATCGGGGCGCTCATCGGTGCGCTGCTGGAGAAGCACAGCCTCGTGCTCCCGCTCGCCGTAGCCGCCGGCATGGCCGGTGCCACGCTCGCGGGCTTCGCCGCCGCGCGCCGGTAGCCGGAGTGTGGATGTAACGCGTTGGGGCAGCCCGGACATAGAAGGGTGGTGGAGCAACCCGACGCCCAGAGACGGCAACGGTTCGAGGCGCTGTTCGAGCGCTACCACCCGGACGTGGTCGCCTACGTGCTGCGGCGCGCACCTCAGACCGCCGTGGACGACGTCGTCAGCGAGACCTTCCTCGTGGTCTGGCGCGCGCTCGACCGTATGCCCGAGGAGCAGCTGCCGTGGCTGTACGGGGTGGCGCGCAGGACACTTGCCAACCACCGCCGCGGGCGGCGGCGCTCGGCGGCGCTCAACGCCCGCCTTACGCACGTGGCAGCGGAGCCCCCCAAGCCCGAGATGCTGGACGAGGTCATCGACCCGGCGCTGCGAGATGCCCTGCTGGAGCTTTCCGAGCGCGAGCGCGAGGCGCTGCTGCTCGTGGCGTGGGAGGGGCTCTCCCCGGCCCAGGCCGCAAACGCGCTGGGCTGCTCGGGCGCCGCGTTCCGCGTTCGGCTTCACCGCGCGCGCGGCCGCCTCGCTCAGCTGCTGGCGCAGACGTCGTCCGAGCGCTCCTCGCAGCCAGGTTGCGCACTGATCGAGCCACTGAGCGAAGGAGGAGAGCGATGACCGACCCGGTTGACCTTGTGCGGACCGCGAACCCCGTGCCCGATCCGCAAGCCGATCCCCGCACGGCGTTCGAGCCCGCCGCCCGCCGGCAGCTGCTCGACGGGATCCTCGCTACGGACCCACGCGCGCACGTGCGCTCCACGCGCACCGCAGCCGGGCTCCCCAGCTGGCGCCATGGCGCCAGGGCGCTGGTGTTCGTCATCGCCATGGCGCTCGCCACCGGCGGCGCCACCGCTGCGATCCTGCTCAGCGGCACGACGCACTCGGCGCCCCTCGCCGGCACCTTCCCCGGGTCAAGGAGATCCCTCTCCAGCACCAGCTACCGCATCAGTCTCACGCCCGACATCACGGGCGGTGTCGTCGGGTGGTGCGATCAGATCGAATTCACCACCAAGCTGCGCACCGCAAAGCGCGGCCCCTCTCATACCTACGGAGGCGGAGCCGCCGGCTGCGGCAGTGGACCGACTGCCGCCGAACCGTTCATCGACTCCGACGTGGTCGGCGGCTCGGGCAGCAGGGACGGCCGGCACTTCAGCTATCAGGTCGCCTACTCTCTCACCGCGCCGCAGGTTGCGGCCGTGCGCGTTTTCCCGACGCTCACGATCCTCACGCGCCCCGAACCGGGGCTCCCCTATGGCTACCGCGTCGCGGTCGGCTTTCCCGAACAGAAGCACGGCGGCACGCCGCAAGCGATGGGAGCATTCAGTCCGGTCGCGCTCGCCGGGGACGGCAGAGAGCTCGCCAGACGCAATCCCCGGGGGTACGAACCATGGGTTCCCGACCCCACCGTCTCCTGGCAGCGCACCCTGCGCGCAGGTCTGGGTCGGCGCCGAAGCCTCGGGAGCGCCCGCGGAAGCCTCGGGTATTGGGCTCCTCGGAGCTCTGGAATCTTTCGCGACGTGCCCCCCCGACGGCCGCCCGCGGGCCCCTGCGCGATCGACAGCTCTCGCCTCTCCGGGGCGCAGCAGCAGCTCGGCAGTGTCGTCCTGCACGTCCAACCGGTCCCGCAGGTGATCGGGCGCGCCTACCTCTCCTGCATCGACACCGAAATCACCTACCGCGGGTGGGCGCTGGACGCCGCGCTCCTGCTCGACGCTCACCGCCCCGGCGTCCTGCCCGCGCCGCTGCCTGGCTCGACCCCCGTTCCGGGGCATGCCGGAGTGGTGGACGAGAAAAGCGGGATCTTCGGAGACATCACTGGCCGGCGCGTGGGCGACGCGTGGCTGGTCGTGGAGAGCAGTAGTCGCCTCGCTTTGCGCACCAGCGGACTCGCCCAGCGCCTGGAGGTACTCGATGCGCTCCGCTCCTGCGTGCGGATCGCCGGTCGCTGCCCTGCCTAATACTGAAGGGCCGCCACGCACCCATGCCGCAAGCGACCTTCTACTTCGACCTCGGCTCTCCGTACGCCTACCTGGCGGCGGAGCGCTTGGAGAAGCTCCTACCGGAGCCCGTCGCCTGGCAGCCCATCCTGCTCGGCGGCCTCTTCAAGCTGAACGGCCGGTCGTCGTGGGGTCTCGGCGACGCCGGCGGGCGCGAGGCGGGGATCGCCGAGGTGCAGCGGCGCGCGCGGGAGTACGGACTGCCGCCGCTGCGCTGGCCAGACCCGTGGCCGAGCGACTACCTCTTTGCGATGCGCCTCGCGACCTTCGCCTTCCAGGCCGGCCGCGGCCGCGAGCTCACGCTGGGGGCGTTCCGAGCAGCCTTCCAGGAGGGCCGCGACCTCAGCATCCCCGAGCACGTCCTCGACGTCGCCGCCGACGTCGGCCTCGACCGGGTGGCGGCTGCGGCTGCCACCAGCGACCCGACGGTCAAGGCGGCCCTGCGGGCTGCGACCGACGCCGCTCACGCTCGCAGGGTGTTCGGGGTGCCCACCCTCGCGATCGACGACGAGCTGTTCTGGGGCGACGACCGGCTGACGGACGCCGCGGCTCGTCTCGGGCAGTCGAGCGCCCGGTAGGAGCGCCGCAAGGGAGAGCCGCAGGAAGCGGGATGGTGCGAAGGTCGGTCGGCACGGCACTGCGAAGGTCGGCCAGCCCCTTTGGGGCCCAGTCAAGGGTACGCTGGGTGGTGTCGAGAAGACCGAGGATGAGGATCGAGCGCTCCTACACCAAGCTGGCGAGGGCCCTGGCGGCGCTTGGGGCGCTGACCGCGCTCGGCGCCGGTGGCGTGGCCGTGAGCGGCTGCGGCGCCTCGGCCACACTCGACCCGATCGCCCGCGCCGCGGAGATCACTGCCCAGCAGTCGGGCGCCAAGTTCTCGCTCACCACGCAGCTCGCCTCCTCCGCCCTGCCGGGGGGTGGCTTCTCGATCACTGCCAACGGATACCTGGACGAGCACGACCGCTCCGCGGAGTTGACGATGGACCTCTCCGGCATCCCCGGCGCCTCCGCTCTGCCCGGTGGCGGAGGCGGCACAGTGCAGGCAATCTTCCAGTACCCCGTGATCTACATGAACCTGCCCTTCCTCGCGGGCAAGCTCCCGGAAGGCAAGACGTGGATGGAGATCGACCTCTCCAAGGCTGCGCAGGCGGACGGGATCGACCTCTCCCAGCTCTCCTCGCTCGACGAAACCGACCCCACCCAGTTCCTCGAATACCTGCGTGCGAGCTCCGGCGGCGTGAGCACCGTCGGTCACGAAACGCTCGACGGCGTGCCCACCACCCACTACCACGCCACCCTACAGCTGAGCGACATCCTCGCTCGCCTGCCCTCGAGCGCGCAGGCGGCGGCCAAGTCCGCGCTGGAAAAGCTCGACGACGCGGGCGCGATCCCCGTGGACGTCTGGGTGGACGCGCAGGGCAGGGTGCGCCGCATCGAGCTCTCGATCGGCGTGAGCCTTCCCGCCGGCGCCTCCGGTGTGACGGGGGCCACCTCCGTGAGTGGCACGACCACGATGAACTTCACCAGCTACGGCCCGATCCCCGCGATCGTCCCGCCGCCGTCAAACGAAGTCTTCGACGCCACCTCGCTGGCCTCCGCCGGACTCGGGTCCGAACAGGGCGGCTGAGTCTGTGCGGGCGCGTCGGGGAGCGGCGCGGCTCCTCCCCTGCGCGGCTCACCGCCTGCCAACGGCTGCTAGCGTGCGGGGATGTCGTCTGGGTGGCCGGCGGTTTCCTACGAGGCTTGGAGCGCGACCTGCGACACGCTGCACGCGCACACCCAGCTCCTCGGCAAGCTCGCGGTGGCGCTCGCCCCGCCCGAGCCGCAGCTCCAGCACGCGGCCCTGCGTCTGAGCGCTCGCGGCTGGGAGACCGCGGCGCTGCCCGCGCCCGACGGCTCGGGGGCGCTCGTGGTCGCGCTCGACCTGCGCACGCACGAGGCGCTCGTCGAGCACTGCGGCGGCGGGGTGCGGCGGGTCCCGCTCACTCCGGACCGGCCGGTCGGCGAGGTCACGCGCGAGGTGCTCCGGGCGGTCCGCGACCTGGCGGGTGAGGTGAGCATCGACCCCACTCCCCAGGAGGTGTCGTGGAGCGTACCGCTCGACGAGGACGACGAGCACCACGACTACGACCCCGCCCAGGTCGCCTCCTACTTCGCGGCCGCGACCCACGCCGCGCTCGTGCTCGCTGCGTTCCGCGCGCCGTATCGCGGACGCTCTACGCCGGTCAACGCCTGGTGGGGCTCGTTCGACCTCGCGGTCGAACCTCTTCTCCGGCCTGCCCGCCGACCCGCCGTCGGAGGACTTCATCATGCGCAACGCGATGGACGCCCAGGAGGTCGCCGTCGGCTGGTGGCCCGGCGACGTGCGCTACCCTCGGGCCGCCTTCTACGCCTACGCGCACCCCGCGCCGGAGGGCTTCGCACACCGCGACGCTCTCGCCCGCCGTCCGCGCGCTGGGAGGGGACGCTCGGCGAGTACATCCTCGACTGGGACGACGTCCGCTCGAGTCCCGACCCGCACGCCTTCGCGCTCGACTTCGCGCGCTCGGCCTTCCGCCACGCCTGCGTGGTGTGCGAGTGGGACCCCGCGCTGCCCGCCTCCCTCGACGGGACGCCGCCGCCGGTGGCGTGATACGCGACGACGCGGGGCACGGAAGCCCCGCGCGCACCCGCCCGGTGGGCGTGCTCACCTGCGCGGATGCGGCCCAAACCCCACCCCCTTCACAACCCTCCCCGCGGTCCTCGTGGCTCAGCCCTGGGGCTTGCCCTCTGGAAAGCGCTCCAGCCCGTCGTCGGGAATCGGCTCCCACTCCACCGCGTAGGTGACAAACGCCCGCCAGCTGGGTCGCACTCCCGGGTCGCCGTCGAACGCGCCCATCCGCACGCTCACCTGCGTCGGGTCCTCGGGGTTGCGGCTGAAGAGGTGCCCGCCGCACTCGCTGCAGAACAGCTTCTCGAAGCCGCCCTCGGGGTGGCGCCACGCCTTCACCTGGCTCTCGCCCTTCACCACCTGCAGCGTTCGGCCGTCGATCCGCGCCTGCACCGACGACGCCGTGCCCGTCCTGCGCTGACACCGTGTGCAGTGGCAGTAGCCCGCCGTCGGCGCCGGCTCGCTCAGCTCGAAGCGCACGCCGCCGCACAGGCACCCTCCGGTCGTTGCGGGCTCGCTCACGGGAGACAGTGTTGCACGCCTACCCTCGGTGTTTCGGACACGGCACCGCGTAGGCGTCAGTGACGGTTTCGCCGCTCAGGAACTTCAGTTCCAGCTTCACCGGAAACCCGCCCTTGGGGCACCGCTTCGGCTGCGTGATGTAGGAGATCGTCTGCTTGCCCTTCCTGTACGCCGCGCCGACCTTGACGTTGAAGGAGGTGACCGACGCGTCGTTGGCGCCGGGCACCGTTTCGACGAGCGGCACTTCGACCATCACCTCTGGCCCATAGGGAGGACTGGCCATCACCCACTGCGCTTTTTCGAGGTACTGAAAGGAGGACGGCGTCGTGCCTTCGACGTAGAAGGTCAGGCCGCCACCGGGGGCGAAGAACCCCTGGATCGACACTTTCTCCGGGACGGTGTCGCCACCGAAGCTCACGTCGCCGTACCCCACCCCCGGCGGGCCGGCGCTCGAGCGCTTCGGGCAGCCTGCCGCGCCGCTGGCTTCGAGCGCCGACGGTGCGCACGTGGCGAAGCCCGTCGGCGTCACCTTGACCCCGCTCGGCCCGTAGAGGTTGATCCCCGTGAGGGGCGAGGGGAAGCCTCCGTATTCGGTCCCACTGATCGTCACTTCGACTTCCACCTCGGTGCCGGCCCCCAGGATGTTGCCCGTCCCCGGGAACCCAGGGATGGGGATCGCCTTCAGTTTGAACGTGGCCGTCGGGGTCGCCGAGGCCACGCCCGGGGAGTCCGAGAGCCGCGAGGACGAGCAGGGAGACGAGCAGGGCTGCGTAGATGGATCCCCTGCGCCTCCTCCTGTTTGCAGCTTTGGTCATCTAAGCTCCCCTCCGGCCGTGGCTTTTCCTGTTCCTACCGTCCGAAGCATACCATCCGAAACGGATGATTGTCAAGACCTGCGCAGATGACCGACGAGATCGAGCTCACACCCACCTCTTACATCGTGCTCGGCCTGCTCTCGATGTTCGGAGAGGCCACCCCGTACGACCTCAAGCGGATGGTCTCCGCCTCGGTGGGGCAGTTCTGGACGCTGCCCCACTCCCAGCTCTACGCCGAGCCCGCGCGCCTCGCCCGCGCCGGCTACGTGACCGAGCACCAAGAGTCGGGCGGCAGGCGCCGCAAGGTGTACAACCTCACCGACCGTGGACGGGAGGCGCTCGAGCAGTGGCTGGGAGTTCTCACCCCCGAGCCCTACGTCTTGCGAGACCTCGCCCTGCTCAAGCTCTTCTTCGGAGCCGACGCACGTGAACTGGCCGAGGCCCAGCTCGAGACTCACCGCCAGAAGCTCACCGAATACAAGGCTCTGAGCGAAATGGACACCGGAGAGGGTCACCGCGGGCCCTGGCTCGCCCTCGACCTCGGACACAGGCACGAGCGCGAGACGGTCAGCTTCTGGTCAGAGCACGCTCACGCAGGCGAGAGCAAGCCGGAGACCGGCCCGGGCCGGTCTCCTCGCGGTTCGTAGGGGGCGCCTTCAGCGCCCGGCCGCACAGAAGCCCTGAGTGATCAGATCGTCCCAGGCATCGCGCGGGTTCAGACGACGCTCTTCTCGTTCGCGCTCCGCTTCGCGCTGTTCGAGCCACGCCTTGTAGGGGTCGGCCGGTTGGGTGCGCGCACCGAACATCTGCGCGTCGTGGCGGCTTGCCGTCTGGCCCGACCCGTCTTTCCTGGACACTTCGATGCTCTGCTGGTCGGTGGTGCGGTTTGATGAAATGCGTTGCCTTGGGTGCCTCGGCGTTCGCAGCGACAGCATGGCGGTCTCCTGGCTCGTTCGTCGTTCTTTTTGGTGAATGTGGATGACCGATTCACCTTTTTCGCGGGGCGCTTTGATGCGTCGCCCGCGTGCATTCGAGAGGGCAAGGATGCACCTTCTTCCGGCGCTGTCCAGGGGCGTTGGACGAACGGCTTAGGGACCTCCCCGCGCGGCCTACGCCGATGTCGGTCGGGAGTCCACATATTTGCCCGAGTTGGGCATCCTACGTCGTACTTTAGGCCCTACACGCCGCCGCGTGACGCCAGCCGGCAACCGTGCCGCTGCCGGCGGGAAGGATGCTCTATCGGCGTGAGGCGTTTCGGCCGTAGTTGCTGGAGCGCGATCCGGGGACCCTACCCCGTCCGCCGCCGCCCCGCGAAGTTGCCGACGAGCAGACCGATGACCGTGACGAGGTAGATCTGCCCGACGAGCATCTCGACCACTGCGAGGGCGCGACCGACGTGGGTGGCGGCGGAGAAGTCGCCGAACCCCGTCGTCGTCAGAACCGTGAAGCTGTAGTAGACGTGGTCGCTCTCGGTGCCGCTCGTGCCCTGCGCGAAGTAGGGGGTGCTGCCGGCTCGGGCGACGAAGCCGATCGCCCACGCGAACATCAGTCCGACCGTGAGGTAGACGGCCAGCGCACCCGCGACCACCTGGGCCGTTACTCCCCGTTCCCGTACCAGACCCAACAGCCCCCCGACGATGGCCACGGGGATCGCTCCTGCGATCAGGCCGCTCAGCGCGAAGTCCAGGTCCGGTGGCACCACGGAGAGAGCGACGCCGAAGACCGCGACGACCGCGAGGAGGCTGCCGACCTCCACCCTTCTGCGACGGACCGCACGCGGCGCGCGCGCCGTGGCGACCGCGACCAGCAGCGCGGCGCTCTCGATCACGAGGGCTGCGGCGCGAGACCAGGCGGCGCTCGGCGCGACGATCACGAAGATCGTCGCCAGCACCATCAGCATCAGCACCGCGCCGTAGCGGTATTCCGGCGGACCCTCGCCGGGGCTCGCGCGACCCGCGGTCTGTGCTTCAGTGCTCACCTCGCCGATCCTTGTGCGCGCGCGGGTGAGACGGTGTCATTCGTGAGGGGTGATGCCGCCTCACCCGTACCAGAGCCATGCTCGGGCGGTGCCTGAGTCGAGTGCGGCCCCCTGAAGGTGCGCAACCGCACGACGATCCTGATCCTGGGCACGGCGCAGTTCGTGATGGTGCTCGACAGCACGGTCATGAACGTCTCGATCTCGCAGGTCGTCGCGGATCTGCACACGACCGTCTCGGGGGTGCAGCTGGCGATCACCGCGTACACGCTGGTGATGGCGGCGTTCATGCTGACCGGCGCGAAGCTCGGGGACATCTGGGGGCGCCGGCGGGCCTTCTCGATCGGCCTCGCGATCTACGGGGTGGGGTCGCTGACGACCGCGCTCAGCCCCAACCTCGGCGTGCTGCTGCTCGGCTGGTCGGGCATCGAGGGGCTCGGCGCGGTGCTCGTGATCCCGGCGATCGCCTCGCTGACCGCGGCCAACTACAGCGGCCGCGAACGGGCGCTCGCGTACGGGCTGCTCGGCGGGATCGCCGGCGCCGGCGCGGCGGCGGGGCCGCTGATCGGGGGCTTCGTCACCACGGAGTTCACCTGGCGGGTGGTGTTCGCCGGGGAGACCGTGATCGTGCTCGTGCTGCTCACGTTCGTGCGACCGGATCGGCGACCGGCCCGTCCGGCGAGCGGGTCAAGCTCGACGTCGTCGGGGCGGCGCTGTCGGCGCTCGGGCTCGGTCTCACGGTGTTCGCGATCCTCAAGATCTCCACGTGGGGCCTGTTCACGCCGATCGGGGCGCTCACGATCGCCGGCACGCGGATCACCCCGTTCGGGTTCTCGGTCGTCCCCTTCCTGATCCTCGCCGGCCTCGTGGTCCTCGGCCTGCTTCGCCCGCTGGGAGCAGCGCGTGGCCGCCGCCGGGCGCACGCCGCTGCTGGCGCCCGACCTGCTGCACATCCCGCAGCTGCGCGCCGGGCTCTCGACGCTCGTCTCGCAGTACCTGATCCTCGCCGGCACCTTCTTCGTGCTGCCGCTCTACCTGCAGCTGGTGCTCGGCTACAACGCGCTGGAAACGGGCGTGAAGATCCTGCCGATCTCGGTGACGATGATGCTCGCCGCGGTGCTCGGCCCGCGCCTGGCGACGCGCACCTCGCCCCGCAAAGTCGTGCAGATCGGGCTCGGCTTCCTGTTCGTCTCGATCGCCTGCCTGATGGCGTCGATCTCCCCGTCGCTCTCCTCCGTCGCGTTCGCGGCTCTCGCTGGCGGGCTTCGGCGTCGGGATCGGCCTGGCGTTCTCCCAGCTCGGCAACGTCGTGATGTCCTCCGTCGGGGAAGCGCGCTCCTCGCGAGGCCGGCGGCGTGCAGGGCGCCGCGCAGAACCTCGGCCAGTCGCTCGGCACGGCGCTGATCGGCGCCGTCCTGCTCACCGGTTTGACGACCGGCTTTCACGAGCGTGTGCTCGCCGACCCCGCGATCCCCGCGCAGGTGCAGCAGCAGGTGGTGAGCGGCACCGAGGACGGGCTGCCGATGGTCTCCCAGGCGCAGTTCAAGGCCGACGCCGAGCAGGCCGGGCTGCCGCCCGAGCAGGTCGCCAAGCTGGTCGGCTACTACAACGACTCGCAGATCGAAGCGCTCAAGCGCGCGCTGCTGGTGGCCTCCGCGTTCGCGCTCGTCGGTCTGTGGTTCGCGCGGTCGCTTCCCGGCGAGGCGCTCACGACGACCGAAGACGAGCCGGCGGCGCTGACCCCGCTCCCGCAGCCGGCGGTGTAGGGTGCTGCGCCGACCGCCGTACCACCCCTCGCGGGCGAGGACGGATCACCTTCGCAGCGGGGAGGCTGCCTGAGGATGAGCGCGGACCCCACCGGAGCGAACCCGTCCCCTGAGGCGGGGGGCGCTGCCCCTGACCCCCACCGGGGCCGGTGGCGCGGGGGCCGGCGGCGCGGTCGCGGCGCGGCGCCATCCGCCGGGGTTCTGGCGCGCGCGGACGCTGGTGATCGTGGCCAGCATGCTGGTCGTCTTCTCGATCATGGCGACGTGGATCCGCGCCCAGATCATCGACACCGAAGGCTGGACGCAGACCAGCGTGCGGCTGCTGCAGAACGAAAAGGTCCGCGAAGTCGTCGCCGGCGACCTCTCCGAACGGCTGCTGAGCGTCGTGGACGTCCAGAACCTCGCCGCCGAAAAGCTGCCCAAGGTGCTGCAGCCGCTGGCGCCGGCGCTCTCCACCGCCGCAGCGCAGGTCGTGCCGCAGGCGATCGAAAAGGCGCTCGAGGTCCCTGCGATCCAGGAACTGTGGGGCCGCGCCAACCACGTCACCCACGAACAGGTGACGAAGATCCTCAGCGGAGGCAGCGGCGCGCTCTCGACGTCGGGGGGCGTGGTGAGCATCAACCTCGAACAGCTGGTCGACCGCATCGGCTCGCGCCTGGGGGTGGGCAGCGAAGTCGGGGCGAAACTGCCCGCCAACCGCCGCAAGCTCGTGCTGCTGCGTTCCAGCCAGCTGAAGCTCGCGCAGGATGGCGTCAAAGCGATGCGCGGCCTCAGCTTCATCCTGCCGCTGCTGGTGGTGCTGCTGTACCTGGGGGCGCTCGGGCTCGCGCGCCGGCTACCGCCGGCGGGTGCTGATCGAGATCGGCGTGGGCATCATCGCGGGGGCACTCGTCGCGCTCGTGCTGCGCCGCTGGGTCGAGTCCTACGTGGTGACCAACCTCGTGCACAACGAAGGCATCCGCCCCGCGATGCGCGAAGTCCTCGACATCGCCACCGCCGGCTGGCGCAGCCGCGCGCTGTGGCTGCTGATCACCGGTGTGGTGGTGATCTTCGCGGGCTGGGTCGCCGGCCCGATGCGGTGGGCAGTGAAGATCAGGGAGTTGATCGCCGAGCCGCTGGAGCACCACCCCGGCTGGTTCGCGGCCGGCGCGGCGGCGATCGTGCTGCTGATCGCCACGCTCGGGCCGGAGCGCACCCCGGGTCAGGCGATCCCGCTGCTGATCGAGCTGGTGCTGGTGGTGTTCGGCGTGTACGCGCTGCGCCGGCAGATCGCGCAGGAGCGGGGCGATCCGCTCGGGGGAGAGCCGCCTGGGGGAGACGCGCCCGCGTAGACGGTGTCCGCCGGGACACGTGCCGACCGACATGGGGGCTTCAAAGGTGCCGGCACCGGGCAAAGGCGCCGGCACCGGGCGCTCAGAGGGCGCTCAGACTCAGATGCCCTGCTCGGCCACGACGCGGCCGCTCGCCACAGCGTCCACCAGCGCACGGTGGTCCAGTTCGTTCTGGTCGGCGTACGTCTCGGCGAAGCGCGCGAGCGCGCGGTCGAAGGCGTCGCCCCCTCCGAGGTAGCTCGCGATCGCGATTGAGTCGCCCGAGCGCGCGTGTGCGCGTGCGAGCGTCCAGCCGCACATGCGCCCGTAGATCGACATGCCCGGCGGCTCCATCACGCCGACGTCGGCCGAGCTCTTCCAGTCCCACAGCTGGCGCACGTAGAAGTCGCGGGTCTCACCGTCGAGGCCGGTCGTGCGCAACCAGCCGAGCATGATGTCGGAGGAGGCCTGCATCAGCCGCTGCCCCTCGACCACGCGCCGACCGTGGTTGTCGTACTCGCTTTTGCCGAGGAACGGCTCGAGCACCGAGGCCTGGGCCTCCTTGCACTGCAGGAACAGCGGGTCCTCGTTGTCGCGCCCCAGCATCAGCACCACCCAGGCGCGGGTGCCGACGGAGCCGACGCCGACGACTTTGCGCGCGAGGTCGACGAAGCGGAAGTGCTCGAGTAGGTGGCGGCGGTCGCCCTGCAGGCTCGTGCGGTAGGAGCGCAGCAGGTTGTGGATGCCCTCCTGGAACTCGCTCGCCTGCTCGGCCGGGAGCAGGTCCTCGACCCGGACAATCAGCGGCGGGTCGCTGATGATCTGCGGCTCGCCGTCGACGGTGTGCGCGAGGCGTTCGAAGGCGCGCGTGCTGTCCTTGGTCACGGCCTTCGTCGCCGCCTTACGAAACCGCTTGAGCTGCTGCTCGGGCGCCTGCGCCTCGAAGCGTGCCAGCAGCGAGGCGCGGTCGAGGCGGGCGTACCAGATGTCGAGGTCGCGCATCTCCGCGAAGCGGTGCATCGCCTCGCGGTACTCGCCGACCGCGCCGCGCACCGTCTCGCGGCGCTGGGCGCCGGTGAACCCGCGCTCGCGCCCCGCGATCGCGATCGAGGCGGCGAGGCGCTTGAGGTCCCACTCCCACGGGCCGGGCAGCGTCTCGTCGAAGTCGTTGGCGTCGAACACGAGCTCGCGCTCGGGCGAGGCGAAGCCGCCGAAGTTCGAGAGGTGCGCGTCGCCGCAGAGCTGCACCTGAAACCCCGACCGCGGGGTCGAGGCGAGGTCGGAGGCCATCACGTACGCCGCGCCGCGGAAGAACGCGAACGCCGAGGCCATCATCCGCCCGTAGCGGATCGGGACCAGCTCCGGCACGCGCGTCGTCGCCTGCTCTTCCAGCAGCGCGATCGGGTCGGGGCGCTCCGACCACGGCTCCCACTCGGTGTGGCGCGAGCGCGGGGTCTCCACGCGCGCGGCCTTGCCACGCGCGGCACGCTCCCGCGGCGAGAGGTGCGGCAGTCGCGGCCCGCCGACGGTCGCGCGGCGCCGCGGGCGCTGGGACTCTCCTGCTGAGTCCTTGCCGGTGTTCACAGCCGCCATGGTGGTTCGTACGATTGACCGTCACTGGGTGAGCCCGCCTCACTCGCCGTGGGTGAGCGGTTGAGCGTGTCGCGAGCGACTGAGCCCCGCCTCACCGCTCGGCCTCCACACCCGCCGCCGGCGCCGCCTGCCCGCTCGGTGCCTGCTCGCCGCTCGCCGCGCCCCCCCCGGCCGCCGGCTGCGGGACACTTTGACGCTCCCCCCCGTCGATGACCTGGTTCTGAGGGTCTCCCACACGCGTGCTGAGCCAGTCGATCAGCACCTTCACACGGTGACCGGGACCGCCGCCGCTGAGGTAGAACATGTGCACCGTCAGGTAGGTGAAGAACGCCGGCCGCCCGGAGAGCCGCCGCCCCCGGATTTCGCACACCGCCTTGCCGCGTCCGACCACGGCGAGCGCGCCCTTGTCGAAGTAGCGAAACGGCGTCGTGGCGCCTGCGGCGCCGCCGCGGATCGCCTCGGCCACGTGGCGCGCCTGCTGGATCGCGACCGTCGCAAGCCCCGGCAGTGGCCTGCCGCCGGGCCCGGCAACCTGGGTCGTGTCCCCGATCGCCGAGATCTCGGGATGGCCGGGCACCGTGAGGTCGGGTTGGATCTGTACGCGCCCCGCCCGGTCGGCGCTCGCGCCAGTCGCCTTGGCGAGCGCCGCGGAGAAGCCGACGGCCTGCACGCCCGCGGCCCAGACCACGGTCCTGGCGGCGATCCGCTCCTCCGTCCCCCCGACCTGGACGGTCACGCCGTGAGGGTCGATCGCGGTGACACGGGCCCCCTCGCGGACCGTCACGCCGAGCGCGGTCAGATAACCGGCGACCTTGGCGGACAGCTTCTTGTTGAACGCCGCGGTCACGCGCTCGCCGGCGTCGAGCAGGATCACCTGCGCGTCGCGGGGGTCCGACCGCGTGAAGTAGCCCCTCATGGTGTGTTTGGCGATGATCGCGAGCTGCCCGGCGAGCTCGACGCCGGTCGGACCGCCGCCGATCACGACGAACGTGAGCCACTGCTCGCGCTCGGCCGGGCTCTCGCAGCGCTCGGCTTCCTCGAAGGCGCTGTAGATCCGGTTGCGCAGCTCGACGGCGTCGGGCAGCGTCTTGAGGCCGTAGGAGACCTCGCGCCACTCGTCTTTGCCGAAGTAGGAGGTCTCAGCGCCGCACGCCACGATCAGAGTGTCGTAGTCGAGTCGCTCGCCGCGGTCGAGGGTGACCTGGCGGCGCTCGACGTCGAGGCCGGTGGCCTCGGCCATCAGGACCGTTGTGTTCGAGCTGCGCTTGACCGCTGAGCGGATCGGCGTGGCGCACTCGCCGGTGGACAGGCCGCCGCACGCCAACTGGTAGAGCAGCGGCTGGAAGAGGTGGTGGCTCGTCCGGTCGACCACCGTGACCTCGACGTCGGCTCCGCGCAACTCGCGCGCGGCAGTGAGCCCGCCGAAGCCGCCGCCGACGATCACCACCCGACGGCGGCCCGTTCGCTGCGCGCCGCCGTTCGCTCCGGACGGGCTCGCCTCAGGCGCCATCCCTGCTGCGCCCGCCTCTCATGTTGCCGCCCCCGACCCGGCCCCCAACCGCTCCAGCAGGTGGTCGCCGACGCGCACCGCGTTGGCCATCGCGGTGAGCGCGGGGTTGACGGCGGAGATGGAGGGGAAGACGGAGGTGTCCACGACGTAGAGGTTGTCGAGCTCGTGCGCACGGCAGTCGGTGTTGAGCACCGAGGTGGCCGGGTCCGAGCCGAAGCGGCAGGTGCCGGCCTGGTGGGCGACGCCGGCGACGGGGATCTTGTTCTCGAGGTACGCCCACCGGGGGATCAGGTGGTGCTCGTGCATCCCGAGGCGCCCGAGTAGCGAGCGCAGCTGCTCCAACAGCCGGTCGCGGGCGTGGTCGTTGGAGGAGGAGTAGGTGAGCGTCAGCCGGCCCTCGCCGTCCACAGTCACGCGGTTCTCGGCCCGGGGGAGGTCCTCGGTGGAGAGCCAGAAGTCGACGGCGTGCTCGGCGACCTCCTTCAGCGAGAGGCCGAACGGGGCGAGTTTGGTGATCACCGGCTTCTCCCCTCGGTACATGGCGGGCACCGACTTGCCGACCATCTGGATGTTGCCCATCGGGAACTCCCACTCCTCGGAGGCGAAGTAGTAGTCGTTTACACCGAGCGTCTTCTGAAAGACGGTGGGGTTGGGCTCGCGGGAGATCGCCAGCACGGCCTGGGAGTTGTGGAACATGTAGTTGCGCCCCACCTGGTCGGAGCCGTTGGCCAGGCCACCGGGGTGCTTGTCGGTGGCAGAGGCGAGCAGCAACTTGGCGGTGTTGGCGGCGCCACAGGAGACCACCACGACGTCGGCGGCGTAGGTCTCGCGCGCGCCGTCGCGCTCCACGACCACCTCGGTGACCGCGGAGCCCGCGGCGTTGGTGCGCAACTGCACAGCGGTGGCTCCCGTGAGCAGGGTGACGTTGGGGTGCTCCAGGGCGGGGCGGACGCCCAACACCTCGGCGTCGGACTTGGCGTGCACGAGGCAGGGAAAGCCGTCGCAGGTAGAGCAGCGCACGCAGGCGGAGTAGGGCGGGTTGTCCTCGCGCAACATCACCCCGCACGGCGCGTGGAAGGGATGCAGGCCGGCAGTGGCGAACGCTTCGGAGAGCTGCTCGATGCGCGGCTCGTGTGAGACGGCAGGGTGGGGGTAGGGCGCGCTCGCCGGTGGTTCGGTAGGGTCCTCGCCGCGCACGCCGTGTACTTCGTAGAGCTGCTCGGCCGCCGTGTAGTAGGGCTCCATCTCCTCGTAGGGGATCGGCCACGCGGGGGAGACGCCACCGTGGTGGCGCAGCTCGCCGAAGTCCTCGGCGCGCATCCGGTAGAGCGCCGCGCCGTACAGCTTGGTCGCCCCCCCGACGAAGTAGTGGACCTGCGGCTGGAAGGGCTTGCCGGCGGCGTCGTACCAGGTGTCGGGCGAGACGTAGCAGTTGTCCACGAACACGTCGGCGGCCGACCAGTTGGAGGGCTCGCGCGCCAACCACCCGCCGCGCTCGAGCAGCAAGATGCGCTTGCCCGAAGGCGCGAGGTGCCGCGCGAGCGTGCCCCCGCCGGCGCCGGAGCCGATGATGATGACGTCGTAGGCGTCCATCACCCGGCCTCCGTGCCGCGCCCAACGGTGTGGGCAAGGATCGGCGGGACGTCGTGGGACCCCATCACGAGATCTCCGCGATGCGCTCGGCGAGGATGATGCGCGAGGCGGCCTCGATCAGCGCGAGGTGCGAGAAGGCCTGGGGGAAGTTGCCGAGGTGCCGGCCGGTGGAAGTGTCGAACTCCTCGGCGTACAACCCAAGCGGGGAGGCGACGCGCAGCAGCCGTTCCATCAGGTCGCGGGCGCGCTGCTCCTCGCCGACGATCGCCAGCGCCGAGACGAGCCAGAAGGAGCAGATCAAAAACGAGCCCTCCTTGCCGGACATGCCGTCGTCGGTCTCGCCGGTGCGGTAGCGCAGGACGAAGCCGTCCTCGGTCAGGTCGTCGGCGATCGCGAGCACGGAGGCGTGCAGGCGCTCGTCGCCGGGCGGCAGGAAGCCGAAGATCGCCGCCAGCAGCGTGGAGGCGTCGAGCGCGTCGGTGTCGTAGTGCTGGCGTAGGACGCCGGCCGCGGTGAGCCCGTGAGCGAGGATGTCGGCGCGGATCTCCTCCGCGGTCGCGCCCCAAGCCTCCTGGCGCGTGGAATCCCCGCGCATCGCCGCGAGCTTGGCGGCGCTGTCCATCGCGACCCAGCACATGAGCTTCGAGGAGACGTAGTGCTGGGGCGCGCCGCGGGCCTCCCAGATGCCCTGGTCCGGTTCGCCCCACACGCGCGTGGCGCACTCGGCCTGAGCCTCGACGATCGGCCACAGCCTGCGGGGCAGGCGCTGGGAGCGGCGGGAGTGCAGCAGGATCGAGGCGAGCGCCGCCCCGAAGACGTCGTTCTGACGCTGGTCGAACGCGCCGTTGCCGATCCGCACCGGGCTCGCCCCCGCATACCCCGAGAGATCGTCGCGCGTGGTCTCGGTCAGGTCGCGCCGCCCGTCGATCCCGTACATGATCTGCAGCGCCCCGTCCCCGTTGCACTCCAAGTCGGCGACGAACTGCATGAACTCCTCAGCCTCCCAGTCGAGGTTGAGGTAGTGCAGCGCCTGCAGCGTGAAGGTGGAGTCGCGCAGCCACGTGTAGCGGTAGTCCCAGTTGCGCTCGCCCGCCGGGAGTCTCCGGCAGCGAGGTAGTCAGCGCGGCGACGGTCGCGCCCGTGGGCATGTAGGTGAGCCCCTTGATGGCCAGCGCGGAGCGCTGGATCGGCTCGCGCCAGCGGTGGTCGGGCAGTCGCGCGCGGCCGAGCCAGCTCGCGCCAGTAGCGCCCGGTGGTGGCCAGGCGCGCGTTGGCGTCGTCGACGTCGGCAGGCCCCTCCAGCTGCCCGCCCCAGGAGAGCGAGCAGAAGATCTGCTCGCCCTGGTGGAGCACGTGGCGGGCCCTCACCCAGTCGCCCTCGACGCCGAGCGCCATGTCGGTGTGCAGGCGGATCGTGAGCCCGGCGCCGGAGGCATCGGCGGAGTGGCCGTCCTCGGCGACGCTCCATTCGGCGGGGACGCGCCCGTAGTCGAAGACCGGTTCGCAGGTCAGCTCGACCTCGACTTCGCCCTCGATGCAGAAGGCTACGCGCACGAGCAGGTGCTCGGCGTCTTCGTCGGTCGGGGGCCGGGTGTGGGGGGTGACGACGTCGATCGCCGCGGCGGGGCCCAAGGGTGAGCGCGTCGCGCACGGCGATCCACCCGCTCGACGTCGTCCAGGTCGTGAGCAGCGTGTTGGTGCCGGGCTCGTACACGCGCGCGGTCGGCACGTTGATCCCGAACGGCCCGAACCGAAACGCTCCGGCCTCGCGGTCGAGCAGCGTGCCGAACACCGAGGGAGCGTCGAAGCGGGGCACGCACAGCCAGTCGATCGCCCCATCGGGCGCCACGAGCGCGCCGGTATGGCAGTCCGAGAGGAACGCGTAGTCGGCGATCGGCGGGAACGGCGAGAGGGCCGCTGCGCTTTGGGGTACGGGGTCGCTCAAGTGACGATTACGAGGTGGTCGTGTACGGGGGAGTCATTAGGGATCGTCCACGCGTGTGGGTGCGGGGCACCGCGGCGAGTGTGCGCGGGACCTCCGTGTCCCGCGGCGCCGCGTGTGTGGAACACATGAGGCCCAGCAGGTGGGTGGTCTCACATCACCCGGTCGGGGTGAATCGCGGCTCGCCGGATCCCTGGGCGGCGGTCTCGGCCGGCTCCTCCCGGCGGGCGGTGTCCTGCGCGTGGTACTGGGCGAGCAGCTCCTCCTCGCGCTCGCGCTTGGGGAAGCGGAAGAAGACGAGCGTGGCGCCGAGCAGGATCGCGACGATGCCGGCGAGGTAGGCGTGGTCGGCGCCCTGCAGGAAGGATTCCTTCGCGCCCGCCGTGATCTGGGCGGCGTAGTGCGGGTAGCGCTGGGCGGTGTCGGCGGCGCTCGAGAACGACTTCTCAAGCTCGGACTGAACGGAGTTGGTGACGAGCGCTTTGTCCGGTGAGGAGGCGACCGCGGTGGCAACCGCGGCGGCGTAGCCGGCGGTGAGGATCGCGCCGAGGATCGACTGCATAATCGCCCCGCCGAGGTCGCGCTGCAGGTCGGCCGTGCCGGAGGCCATGCCCGCGCGCTTGACCGGCACCGAGCCGGTGAGCGAGTGCGAGGCGGGGGTGCCGGCGAACCCGACGCCCGCTCCCACGAGCGCGTAGGCGAGGCCGACCTTCCAGTAGGCGATGTGGTCTTCCCACAGCAGCAGCATCGTGAGGAAGCCCAGCAGGCAGAAGGCGTAGCCGACCAGCAGCGCCACGCGGGCGCCGTGGGTGTTGACGAGCTTGGCCGAGCGCGGGGCGATCAGCACCATGAACACGGCCGCGGGGATGATCGACAGGCCGGCGTCGAGCGTGGAGTAGCCGAGCACGTTCTGCAGGAACTGCTGGCCGACGAACATCGCGCCCATCAGCGTGCCGAAGACGATGATCCCGGCGCACGCGGCCACCCAGAAGACCCTCCGTTTGGCGACGTCGAGGTCGTACAGCGGCTCGCGCGCGCGGCGCTGGCGGATGACGAACGCCCCTGTGGCGGCGAGCGCGATCACGCCCAGCCCGATCGCGAGCGTCCCCTTGCCGGGCACGGGCGCGAAGTTGATGCCCAGCACGAGCGCGGCGACGAGCACCACCGAGAGGATGCCGCCGAGGTTGTCGACGGGGTCGGAGGTCTCGTTGACGTGCGCGGGGACCAGGCGCCAGGCCATCACGAACGCGATCAGCGCGAGCGGCAGCGTGATGAAGAACACCGAGCCCCAGTGGAACTGCGTGAGCAGCGCGCCGGAGACCAGCGGGCCGAGTGCGGAGATCCCGCCGCCGATGCCCGACCACAACGCGATCGAGCGCGTGCGAGCCGGCCCCGACCACAGCGCGGTGATCAGCGCGAGCGTCGTGGGGTACGCCATCCCGGCCGAGAGCCCGCCGAGCAGGCGCGCGGCGAGTAGCACCCCGATCGACGGCGCGAGCGCGGCGAGCAGGCTGGCGGGGATCGAGAGCCCCATGCCGAGCAGCAGCATCAGCTTGCGCCCGTAGCGGTCGCCGACCGCGCCGAGGTACAGCACCGAAGCGGCGAGGCCGAGCGAGTAGCCCACCGCGACGAGGTCGAGTTCGGTCTGCCCGGCTTCGAACGCCTTGCCGATGTCGGGCAGCGCGACGTTGGCGACCGCGAGGTTCAGGTTGGCGACGGCGGCGACGGCGATCAGCGCAGCGAGGACGAGCCCCGCGCGCTTGGGGGCCGACGAGACTTCAGGCGCCGACGAGGCTTCGGCCGTGCTCGCCATGGCGGCGATCCTGAAGGGGGACGGGGTGAGCCGGCATCATCCCAAGCGGGCGAGACCGGCCGTCGAGGGGCTACGCACGGTCGCCGACGACCACCGGACCACCCCGCGTCCACGAATCAGCCACCACCCAAATCACCGCGCGCCTGTCGAATCACCCCGATCAGGTGATGTCCCCTCACCCGGGGTGCAAGCACACTCGGTGCACGATGATGAGGCGCAGGCGACCAATCATGCGAGGCGCGATGGTGGGCGGCGTTGGCTACGCGGCCGGCCGCGCGGGAGCCAGGCGCTCGGGGCAGGAGCAGTCCCAGGAGCAGCGGCTCGCGGAACTCGAAAGCCAGCAGCAGGCCCCCCCGAGCGCCCCGCCGCCACCAGCACCTGCCGCGCCACCGGCGGAAACGACGGTCGAGCAGCTGCAGAAGCTCGCGCAGCTGCGCGACAGCGGCGTGCTGACGCCCGAGGAGTTCGAGGCCCAGAAGCAGAAGGTCCTCGCAGGGTGAGCACGGTGAGCGATCCTGCGCAGAACGGTCCTTGCGGCTGGGTGCCCACGGTGAACGCTCCCGCACAGGACGGAGGGCAGACACGGTGATCGGCCCCGTACAGCTGCTCGTGGTTGGCTTCGAGGAGCCCAACTTCCAGGGCGAGGTGCTCGCCGAGCTGCAGAACCTCAAGGAGAACGACGTCGTCCGCGTGATCGACATCCTCGTGGCCAACAAGGACGCCGCGGGCGAGGTGGAGACGGTGCAGATCAGCGACCTCTCCGCCGACGAGGCGCAGGAGTTCGGCGAAGTCGTCAAGGCGCTGATCGGCCTCGGAGAGATCGCCGGTGGCGACGCCGAGGGCGCCGCGCGGATGTGGTCGGGCGACGAGGGAACGGGCCTGACCGAGGAGGACCTCCTCGACGTGCTCGCCGAGATCCCCCCCGACACCGCGGTGGCGATCGCCCTGCTGGAGCACCGCTGGGCGATCCCGATGCGCGAGGCGATCGTGAGGGCCGGGGGCTTCCCGATCCTCGACTCGTGGGTGCACCCGCGCGACCTCGTCGAGGTCGGCCTGCTCGCCGCCGCCGAGGCCGAGCAGTCGCTGAGCTAAGCCTCGACGGCGCGAGTGAAACAGTCGGTCAGTCGGTGAGGAACGCGTCGGAGTGCACCGTCACGGCCCAGATGATCATGGCGTCGATCACCAGCAGGATCACCGACCACACGGGGTAGGCGCCGATCGACAGGAAGTTGAGCATGATGCCGACGAAGGCCAGGGAGCCGGCGATGATCGCTCCGCCGGCCCGCCGGGCGGCCACCAGCAGCGCGCCGAGGACCTGGATCGCTCCGACGACGATCGCGATCCACCCCCACGTGTTTAGTTCCGACCACAGCAGCCCGCCGGCGGTGAAGTAGGACTTGTTGCTCAGCGCCGAGATGCCCCACACGATGTTGAGCACTCCGGTGAGTGTCAGGTACACGGCGACGAACGTCGCCCATCCGCTCGAAGACTCGTACTGCTGAGTTGGTGTGCTCACCGTCCACCTCCCGGGTCGTTGGCTGTGCTGCGACGGATCGTGAAAGGTCGACGGGTGAGGCGACGTCATCCTCGCCGGATGACGCTCCAGGCCACAGGATGCGCCCCCGCGCGATCCTCACCCCCGGTGGGTGACGACCGCTCATCCCCACCGCGCCTAGCGTGATTGTGCGGAGCCCAGTTGCAGGCGCTCGCCGGAGGATTCAAGTGACAACCGCGGTCTACGAGATTCGCATCAAGGGCGGCATGAGCGACCAGCTCCTGGCCGCGTTCGAGGGCATGGAATCGACCGTCCAGTCGGCCGAGACCGTGCTGCGCGGCCCCGCGGTCGACCAGGCCGCGCTGCACGGGCTGCTCGACCGCGTCCAGGCGCTCGGCCTCGAGCTGATCGAGGTGCGGCGCCTCCCGGACTCGCCGCCCGCGGGGGACGACTGAGACCTCGTCCAAGTGCGGCGCCGTCACGTGGGCTGGGTCGTCGCTCCGCCCGGTGAGCTACGTTCTCGAAGGGCGCCCAGTCGCCGACGTCTGACTACAATCTGAGGCATGAGCGCAACGAAACCCAAGAGCGCTAGCGCGCCGAAGGTGGCGCCGCCGCCTTCCAAGCGCCGGGATCTCTCGCGCGGTTTCCCCGGCACCGATCGTGAGCGCGCCGAGCAGCGCCGCCGGTTTGCCGAGGAGCATCGCGAGACGCTGCGCCGCCTGGGCAAGTAGCAGACCGTGGCGGTCTGCTACCCGGAGCTCGGGGATTTCTGTGATGTCGCCGCGGACATCCTCGGCACCACGCCCGAGCAGATCGCGCGCTTTCCCAATGCCGGCCTCGCGGAGTCGGCGCTCGCGGCGCCGCGAGCCGGCTTCGGCGATGTCGAGATTTACCCCACGATCTTGGAGAAGGCCGCGATCCTGCTGGAGCGCTTGGCGCGCAACCATCCGCTGCCGGACGGCAACAAGCGCACCGCTTTCTTCCTGACTGGCCTCTTCCTGGAGGCCAACGGCGCGCCGTTGCGCGGCGCCCAGCCGGATGTCGATGTGCCGATGGTCGAGCGCATCGCCGCCGGCCAGGTCGAGCATCGGGAGATCCTGGCGTGGCTCTCGCAGCGGACCGCCTGAGCCAGCCACGACCGGCTGCCAGCGGTCACACGCGCGGCACCCTACGCCCAAACCTCGATCCCTGACACAACGATCGTGGGTTCGACCCCCGTCGCTCCCGTACTTTACCCCCGCGCAGGCAGCGGGGTTTGGGCGCCGTTCCTTGAAGAAAGGGAGGAACGGCGCTTTGGGCTGGACGGCGATAACGCGGTTGGCGTCGAGCCAGACGCCCTCGAAGATGAGGCTGAGGAACTGGCGCTTGGCGGCGGGGTCTGTCTCGGTTTTCCCAGAAGACGGTGAAGATCAACCGCCTGGAGCTGGCGCAGAGCGCGCCGGCGTGGGCAACGGTACGCGCCATCGCCGAGGCCCTCGGCGTCACGCTGGTCGAGCTGGCAGCCGCCATCGAAGCGCGGGGCCGGCCGCGACGCTGACCGCGAACGGGGCCCCGTCGGCGGGGCGGCGGCCGGCACAAGGAGCCGCGGTATCCTGAGACGTAGACGCTTATGGACTCACGGGCACACATAGCTGCAGACGCCCTCGGGTCGGTGCGCGCCGAGGGCTTGGAGCCGGGCGCTACCGTCACCGAGATCCTCGACCGCTGGATCGACGGCCAGATCGAGACCGAGCAGCTTGGCGACGCCGCACAGCGCCTCGCCGCCGGAGAGTCCATCGCCAACCTGCTCGGCCAGCCAGAACCCGTGCCGACAAGCCGCTGACCGCGGTCTACCCGGCGCGGTGGCCGACCCCTACCTCTACCCCGGCACCACCGTGCTGCTCAACCTGCTGGGGCTGCAGGACGCCGACGCGCTGGCCGAACACGAGGCGCAGGCGACCACGCTGCGGCTCGCACAGCTCGCCGCGACCGGCCTGAAGGGCGCCTACAACCTCCCCCACCTACAGAAGTTCCACCGCTTCATCTTCCAGGATATCTACCCCTGGGCGGGCGAGCTGCGCACCGTCCCCCTCGCCAAGCCCGGCAGCATGTTCGCGCTGCCAGAGCACATCGAGAACTACGCGGCCCAGGTGCTACGCGAGCTCGCCACCGATCAGCACCTCCGTGGCCTGCCACGTGAGCAGTTCGCCGAGCGGCTCACCCACTATTACGCCGAGATCAATGCCGTCCACCCATTCCGCGAGGGCAACGGGCGTGCGCAGCGCGCGTTCCTGCGCCAACTCGCCATCGACGCCGGGCACACGCTCGCCTGGGGGCACCTGGACGCGCGGGCGCTCGTCCACGCCTCGCAGCGCAGCTTCCAGGGCGACAACCTCCCAATGCGCGAGCTGATCGAGACAGTTCTCGATCTCCCTGGCCGCTGACGTTGGCGACACTGAGCGACGCGCCAGCCCGAGGTTCATCGAGTCCGCCAAGCAGGACGAGATCACGCGACCCCGGAGGCGCGCTTCGCAAGCTGAAACCGCACGCCAGCCGCGACGTCTTCCTATCACAAGTTTGGTATAGTCGGGTGGGATCGAGGAGCCACGATGAAGCTATCCGACCTACCCACCCACGAGGAGAGTGCTCGCCGAGCACCTCGACGCCGACCCCGAGTACCGCCGCGAATGGGAGCGCACCGCGCTCGCCCGAGCGGTCGCAGTGAAGGTGATCTCCTACCGCGCCGAGCACGGCCTCAGCCAGACCGCGCTCGCCAAGCGCCTGCAGATGACCCAGCCCGCCATCGCGCGCCTCGAGAGCGGCGAGCACAATCCCACCTTTCCCACGCTCCTGCGCCTCTCCGACGCGCTCGGGATCGAGCTGGCGATCGACATCGCCCCCATCGGCAAGGAGCCGCAGCTCATCGGGCAGCGCGCCCGGCGCAACGCGCTGGAGGCGTTCGACGGCGACGGGTGCAGCGTCGTAGTGGCGGCCGCATAGCGCCCTGCTCGTGCTGCCCCGCCACGCTGGGCCGGGCCAGCACGAGGAGAACTGTGCCCAGCAGCCCCAGTCCGTAGTCGAGCAGCGCCGAGAGCCGCCCGCACTCGTACGTCGGCAGGACCGCACGGGCCGGCGCTGGTGCGCGTCAGCTACGGCGGTGGCGGTTGAGCGAGGCCGTGTATGTCACGGTTCCGCGTAGCCTTCGCAGAACTGCGCCGCTTCCGTGGCCTTTGCCTGCAGGTTTTCGGTGTAGACGGTCGAGCCGTTCGCCCCGAGCACCGTCAGTTCGGAGGGCAGCGCGCTGAACACGCCGTAGACGAGCGGCCCCTTTGCGTGCAGGCGCGGTTGCACCGGGACCACGTTCAGCGCGACGGCACCTTGGGGGGTTTGCGCCACCACCGACTCTCCTGGTGGCGCGAGGATTCCGTAGAGGATCGCGTAGGGGTGCGGGGCGCAGCCGATCGACAGCGACCAGGGGAACGCTTTGCTCGCGCCGAGTCCGATCGCTGGTTCGTTGAGTTCCGGGTCGAGACCGGTGTCTACGCTGAGGGAAGGCTCGCCGTTGAAACTGCCGAAAGTGCTGATCGTGAACGTTTCCCCTTCGGGGGTGCGCCCGCTGGCGAGCTTTGTGCCCGTCAGGCGTTCTTCCGGTTCCTTGCGTGGTTTGACACAGCGGTATCGCGGCAGTTTCACGGTGAGCACGACGCCCCCGCCGGCATTCAGCTCGACGAGGGACACGGCGTGGCTCGTGCTGCCACGGATCTCCTGGGCGTAGATGCCCGCAGGGCCACCATCTCGCCGCGGTATGCGGACCACGCGCGACTGGATCGTCCGTCCGTCGGCGAGCACCAGCCTGACCGAGCGTACCGAGGCCGGGCACCGCGGTCTGGATCGTCTCGATGCCCGCTTCGCAGAACACCGCGGGGTGCCGGTACTGGGGTGAGGAGAGGCAGATGGGGTTGTTGGGGCCGCCCACGATCAGCACTTCGGGAGCGCCCGGCCGGGTGTATGCCACCGTCGCCCACCGATGGCAAGAGCCCGGAGTGCTCAGCGGGCCGGACCCGGTGCTCACTTCGAAGCGAGTGCCGGCGGCGGTGCGCCCGTGGCCCAGAGTGATCGGCTTGGGTGGTTCTTCGGTCTCGGCGTGCGGGAACCCGACGATTCGAGCCAAGCCGAGAAACGTCCGCAGGCCGGCCTCGGCGCTGGCAAGGAGTTTGCTTTCGACCGCGTTGGTCTTGCGGATCAGCGCTCGATCCGATGCGTTCTCGTAAGGCTTCAGCAGCGTGCTCAGCTTCAGCAGCGTGCCCAGGTAACGTTCTGCCTTCGGTTCGGAGTTCCTCCTCCGCGCTGCTTCTGAAGCCTCGAATTCCCGGCTGGCCGCCGACAGGGCGCGATAGCCGCTCTGGGCCCACGCTCTTGCGTCGGCGCAGAACGGCGGGGCGGGGGCGGAGACGCCTTCGAGCCTGGCCGTGGTCCTCCGAGCGCCGAGGCGATCGCCGGGTTGCTCCACGACAGCGGGCGTACTTCGGCGGCGTAGGCTTCCTCAGCCGGGCGATCCGAGCTGCTCGCCGGGCCGGGCGACCGCCGCACCGAGCTCCCCTTCGATCGTTTGCTTCTGCTGGGTCAGGCGGGCGTTTTCGCCCCTGACACGGGGTGGGGGCGCCGGAAACCGGGACGGTTCCTGCGGCATCCCCGACACCACCCCTGGGCATTCTCGAGCTATCTGCCTCGCCGCGGCGCTCTTCGCGTCGCGCGCCGTGGCTGCCGCGTGCAACAGCGCCGTGGCCGAGCCTGTACTGGGCGAGCAGGTAGGCGTGCGTGGCCTGGGCGTCGGAGCTCGACGCGGCGGCGATCGGCACACTGCCGTACAACGCCGCGCAGGCGAGGACGAGCGTGGCGCCGACCCGTCCCCTCCATCGTCCCGGCCACTGCTTCCGCCGTGGGCGCAGCGGCAGTTCGCGGCGCCGACTGCCTTCGTTCGCATTCACAGACGGCGAGCATATAGCGCACCGACAGACTGGACTTCCTCGACCACGCCGGCCTGCGACCACCAGTCCGGTCGGGCCGGCAGTCTGCGGCGCACCTCAGCCTACGCAGGCACAACGGGCGGCGGCTCACGCCACACCTCGATCTCCCCCGGGGGCAAAGTCCGGACCCGACCCCCCCTCAAACCCGCTGCACGACCCGCGGGCGCTTGATCCCCGAGGGGAGCAGGCCGAGCCGGCGCGCCCGCTCCACCGCGTCGGCGCGCCCGGAGGCGTCGAGCTTGCGGTAGATGCTGCGCAGGTGGGTCTTGACGGTGTTCAGCGACACGAACACCTCGGCCCCGATCTCGGCGTTGGTGAGCATCGTCGGCAGGTAGCGCAGGATCCGCTGCTCGCGCTCGGTCAGCGGCTCGAGCAGCGTGGCGCCGGCAGGGGTTGTGCTGGCCGACGCCGTCGAGCAGCACCTCCAGCAGCGCGGGGTGGGCGGTGCCGCTCTGCGCCTGGAGCTCCAGCAGCTCGCGCACCTCCGGCCCGTTCAGCAGGAAGGCGTCGCGGAAGGGCTCGCGCTCGGCCAGTGCCAGCGCGCGATCGAGCGCCTCGGAGGCGGCGTGGTGGTCGCCGGCGGCGTGGTCGGCGAGCGCCTGCAGCAGCCACCCCTCGAGCGAGTATCGCCGGGTGGGCGGTAGCAGCCAGCGCGGCGCCGGCGGGCCCCTGCTCGGGGAGCGCCCGCGCGAGCGACTCGGCCGCCAGCTCCGGCTCGCCTCGTGCAGCTCGAGGCTCGCCTGGCGCACCAGCAGACTCGACGCTGTCGGGGCCCGCTCGCGTGCGCCGGCGAGGGTCTGCGCGGCCTGCTCGACCTCTCCGGCGGCCATCAGCACGCGCGGCTCGGCGTCCTCGAGCGCGACGCCCCAGGAAGCTCCGGCGCGGGCGCGCCGTCGGCCAGCTCGGCGCGGATCGCGCTCAGCTTCAGCGCGCCGCGGGCGGCCGAGCGCGGCCCCGCGGCGGCGAGCGTGAGCGCCTGGAGCAGCACGGTGGCGAGCCGCACAGGCGTCTCGGCGGTCGTCGGCGGCGCTCGCGGCGCGAGCCAGCAGGCTCTCGGCGCGCTCGAACTCGCCCCGCTGGTAGGCGCCCGCCGCGGCGGCCAGGTGCGCGCACGCCGCCGCGGGGCCCTCGCACCAGCCGCGCTGCTCGGCCAGCTCCACCGCCTGCGTGCTGCGCTCCTCGGCGCGGTTCAACTCGCCGCGCAGCACGTTCACGACCGCCAGCTGCGCGAGGCAGTCCAGCGCGATCTGCTCGTGGCGGTGCTCGCTGGCGAGCGCGAGCGCCTCCTGCAGGTGCGCCGTGGCGGCCACGGCGTCGCCGGTCCACAGCTGCGTGGCTCCGAGGTTGGCAGCGCGAAGCTGCGCAGCGACGTCCAGCAGTGGCGCGAGCAGGTCGTGCGCCGCCGCGCTGAGCTTGCGCGCCAAGCGCTCGGCGTCACCGACGTTGACGCGCAGGCGCGCGTGGTGCAGCGCAACGGTCGGGAGCACCACGTCGAGCGCCTCCGGTCTGGCCCGGTGACCTCGCTGCCGCGCTGCCCGCGCGATCGCCAGGTGGCGCTCGGCGTCGTGGAGGTCGCCGTCCTGCAGGCGGCTGCCGGCGAACGGCGGCCGCCAGGCGCGGGTCGGACGCGACGACGTCGGCGGGCAGCTGGGCCATCGGGCCGCGCATCGCCGCCGAGCCGCCGCGCAGGAACAGCTCCAGCCAGTGCTCGGCGATCAGGTGCCGCCGGCCTGCTCCCAGTCCTCGCCGGCGAGGGCGTGGCGGATGGCGGGCATCGCCTCGCCCTGCTCGGAGTACCACCGCGCCGCGCGGCGGTGCAGGAAGGGGATCTCCTCGGGGTGGGCGTGGCGCAGGTGGGCGCGCAGCAGCTCCCCGAACAGCGGGTGGTAGCGATACCAGCGGCCCTCGGCGTCGGTCGGCTGCACCGGTGCGCCCAGGTGCTCGAGTCGCCGCGAGGGTCAGCGTGCCGCCCTCGTGGCCGGTGAGGGCGTCGGCCAGCTCGGGGCTGACGGTGTCCACGAGGCAGGTCCGCAGCATGAACTCGCGCCGGTCCTACGGCAGGCGGGCGAGCACCTCGGAGATCGAGGTAGTCCGCCACCGCCCGGTCGGTGCCGGCGAACTCGGCCAGGAAGCGCGCCGGCTCGGGGTGCCCGTGCAGCGAGAGCGCCGCCAGGCGCAGAGCTGCGGGCCAGCCCTCGGTGCGCGCCCACAGCGGGTCGATGTCTGCGTCGGAGAGGGCGAGGTCGAGCCGCCGGCACAGCTCGGCGGTCTCGCCGCGGTCGAACGCGAGGTCGGCGATGCGCAGCTCCGTGAGCGCGCCGCCTACGCGCAGCCGCTCGATCGGCAGCGGCGGGTCGGCGCGGCCGGCGAGCACGAGGCGCAGCTGCTCGGGGGCGTGGCGCACGAGGAAGTCGATCGCCGCGGTCGCCTGGGGGCTCGTCAGCTCGTGCACCTCGTCGAGCACGAGCACCAGCGGGGAGTCGCAGCTCGGCGAGGCCGTTGACGAGCAGCGCCAGGAAGCGCTCGGTGCGAGCCCCCACCGGCGGCTTCAACCGGCCGAGGGCGCTGCTGGGCTCGATCGACTTCGAGCTGCGCAGCGCGCTCAGGAGGTTGTCGAGCAGCCGGTTCGCGTCGTTGTCCTCGCCGTCCAGCGACAGCCAGCAGGCGGGGCCGGGCAGCTCGCGGGTCGCGATCCACGAGGAGAGCAGCACGGTCTTGCCCGGCGCCGGCCGGCGCGGAGAGCAGCACGAGGCCCTCGCGGACGCCCTCGTCCAGGGTGTCGAGAGCCGCTCGCGCTTGAATCAGGTGGCGCGCGGGTCGGCGGGACCAGCAGCTTGGTGGCCACAGTAGGGGCCGCCCCCGCCCGCTCAGATACGGGGCTTGACATTACGCGCTGCCTCCGGGGAGACGTCTGACCCAGAACGTGCGCTCAACCTCCGGGCGAGAGGATGGATGCCATCGGCCGAACATCTTATCACCCCGGAAAATTTTCTGTTTATCCGAATGCCGCTATGACCCGTACGTAGTATGCCGCAGTGCGAGGAGGCGAGCTTCCGATGACGGCGGCCCGGCGGGTGCTGGATCTGGGCCCGAACGGGTCGGGCAGGGCGACGACGTCGTACAGGATTACTGCCACCTCCATCGAAACTTGCTTGTGATAGGTGTCACGAGGCACCGCTTACGAAGGGAGTGCACATGCGAGGAGTCGGTAGTGCGTTGTTTGCGGGCATCCTGTTGATGGTCGCGGGCACCCTGAACATCATCTATGGCATCGCTGCCATTGGCAACGCAAACTTCTTCGTCGACAACACCCGGTACGTGTTCGCCAGCCTCCACACGTGGGGATGGATCACGGTCATTCTGGGTGTCATCCAGCTTACGGCGGGGTTATCGCTCTTTGGAGGCGGCGCCTACGGACGTGTGGTCGGGATCGTCGCGGCCACGATCGGCGCAGTCGGCGCGTTGCTGTCGATCGGTGGGGCATACCCGTTCTGGTCGCTGGGCATCTTCGCCATCTGCCTGATTGTGATCCATGGACTCGCGGTGCTCGGCGAGCCCAAGACCGCTTGAGCGGGCCTGGCCGGACTGCATGGCCGACCTGCCGGCGCGCGGCGTGCGCCGGCAGGTCGGCATGTCACTGCGCCGTCCAGTGAGTACGCATATGCTCTGTGGCTTACACAGGTCCCCTCGGGCCCCACGGGACCTCCCTTGACTGAAAGGACACGTCGATGATTCTTGCAACCAGCTACCCGTTCCTCGAAGTCTTCTGGACGATGCTCATCTTCTTCGCGTTCGTCGTGTGGATCTGGATTCTGTTCACGGTGATGATCGACATCTTTCGCCGCCACGACACGTCGGGCTTCGCCAAGGTGCTGTGGATCATCTTCATCATCGTGCTCCCGTACTTCGGCGTGTTCGTCTATCTGATCGTCGAGCACAAGGGGATGGCGGAGCGCGCCGTCAAACAGCAGCGCGACGCCCAGTCGCAGTTCGACCAGTACGTCCAGTCGGTCGCCGCCAAGGCCGACCCGACCGAGCAGATCGCCAAGGCCAAGCAGATGCTCGACGGTGGCACGATCACGCAGGCGGAGTTCGACCAGATCAAGCAGAAGGCGCTCGCGGCTGCGTAGGACGCTGAGAGCGCGATCTCCGCGACGCGCTACGCCGACTCGCGGGCACCGGCCGGCACCGACGCGACCTCGCCGCATCCGCCGGCGGCGGGGCGCGCGGCCGGCCACGCTGGGGGATGTCCAGCCGGCCCCCCGCTGTGAGAGCATTCTGCTCGTGATCGACGAGCAGGGTACGATCGTGCGTCTCGCGCGCTTCGTGCTGGCCCACCGCCGCGTGGTGATGGTCGGCTGGCTGGTGGTGTTCCTCGCGGGAGCCGTGGGCGCCTCGCACGTCTCCAAACGCCTGTCGATCGACTTCTCGCTGCCCGGACAGCCCGGCTATGAAACCGCGCAGAAGATCGAGCGCCTCTACGGCAACGGCGGCTTCGAGCCGCCCGCGATCGCGGTCGTCACGGTCCCCCCGGGCAGACCGTCCGCGGCGAGCAGGCACAGATCGCGGCGGCGCTTCGGCGCAGGTGCAGCGCGAGCGTGCCCGTGGTGCGCGTGGTGGACTTCGCCAACACCGGCGACCCGCGGCCTGATCACCAGCGACGGGCGCACGCACATACGCGTTCCTGTTCACGCCCCTGGAGAAGACCTTCGGCGCTGCCCAAGATTCCCCAGCGCGCGCAGAGCAGGTGCTGGCCGCCTCGCTGCCGCCGGGCACGCGGACGGCCTCACGGGCCTGCAGCAGCTCTCCAACAGCGAAGAATCGGGCAGCGGGCCGGGCGTGTTCCTGGAGACCATCTTCGGCGGCCTGGGCGCGCTGGCGGTGCTGGCGTTCGTGTTCGCCTCGCTGCTGGCGTTCGTCCCGCTGCTGATCGCGGCCGTCTCGATCCTCTCCACGCTGCTCGTGATCCTCGGGCTGACCTACGTCGCCAACGTCTCGTTCATCGTGCAGTTCCTCGTCTCCCTCGTCGGGCTGGGCGTGGCGATCGACTACTCGCTGCTGATCGTCACTCGCTGGCGCGAGGAGCGCGCGCACGGGCGCGAGAACCACGAGGCGGTCGTTGTGGCGATGGCGACCGCGGGGCGCGCGGTGGTGCTCTCCGGCCTGACCGTCGCGATTGGGCTGATCGCGCTGGTCGTGCTGCCCGTCCCGGGGCTGCGCTCGGTGGGCTACGGGGGGATGCTGATCCCGCTTGTCTCGACCTCGGTGGCGCTCACCCTGCTGCCCGCCCTGCTCGGCGGCGTCGGGCCGCGCGTGGACTGGCCGCGGATCCGCCACGAGGGGCACGCCAGCCGCGGCTGGACCGCGTGGACGCGGATGCTCGTGCGCTGGCGGTGGGTCGGCGGACGGCGCTCGCGGTCGCGATCCTCGCCGTGCTGATCATGCCGTTCTTCAGCCTGACAACGGGCGAAACGAGCGCCAGCGCCCTGGCACGCACCGGGCCCGGCGCACGCCGCCTACGAACGCTCCGCGCACGGGGGCGTCGCAAGCGGGGTCATCACCCCGATCGAAGTGCTCGTGCGCTCCGCCCCAGGCGCGCGCCATCCGGGCGCCGCCTGGCGCGATCGCCCGGGATGGACCGACGCGCTGCTCTCCGCCGCCCCCGACAGCAACCGCGCCGGCACGAGCATCGTCGTGGGCGTGCCCCACGAAGAGACCGTGAACTCCACGACGCTCGACCCCGTGCGCGCCGCGCGCAGCGCGCTGGAAGGCCGTCCCGGGCGTGATCGGGATCGCGGGCGCGGGGCCCGACCGAGCTCGACTACCAGCACGCCGTGTTCGGCAACTTCCCGCTGATGTTCGCCGTCATCGCGCTGCTCACGATCGTGCTGCTCGCGCGCGCGTTCCGTTCGGTCGTGCTCGCCGTCAAGGCGGTCGTGCTCAACCTCATCTCGATGGCGGCCGCGTTTGGCTTCATGACGTGGTTCTGGCAGGAGGGCCACGGCTCGCAGGCGATCTTCGGGATCCCCGCCACGGGCGCGATCACGTTCTGGGTGCCGATCCTCGTGTTCGCGTTCCTGTTCGGCCTCTCGATGGACTACGAGGTGTTCATCCTCGCCCGCGTGCGCGAGGAGTACGACCGCACTGGCTCCACCGACCAGGCGGTCATCACCGGTCTGGGCGCACCGGGCGCCTGGTGACGAGCGCCGCGCTGATCCTGTTCCTCGCGTTCGCCTCGCTGGCCTCGGCGCCGAACACCGACATCAAGGTGCTCGCCACTGGCCTCGGGCGCCGGCATCCTGCTCGACGCGACCGTGATCCGCGCGCTGCTGCTGCCCGCGCTGGTCTCGCTGCTGGGCGACTGGAACTGGTGGTTCCCCCAGCCCGTCGCGCGGCTGCTGCGCGTGCCGGTGACCCCGGCGAGCGAGACCACGTAGAAATCACCTCATCAACGGGCTGTGGCCTAGTCTGAGGAGTCGACTTTGTCCCCTCGGCACATGTGCCGAGGGGCGAGGCCGCACATGTGCGGTCTCGAACCGGACCCTGCATGCAGGGTCCGGCGACCGGTACATGTACCGGTCGGAGCAGGGCCGCATGCGGCCCTGCTGGGGACGGCTACATGTGGCCGTCCCCAGCCTACGCCGCCTGCGGCGTAGGCTGCCCAATCCGCCGCACGCGCACTCCCCCGAGCTCGATCGTCTCACGTCCACCCGGCAGCTCGTGCGGGAGCTCGAGGGCGATCTCCACCAGCCCTTCCGTGGGCTCGCTAACGGCCTGCTCGAAGCGGACCTCGCCGCCATCCACGCGCAGCGCCGGCTGCTCCCCGCCCGTCGCCTCGATGCCCAGCACCGCTCCCCAGCGTGCCGCCACCGCCCCCGGGTCACTCACCGCGAGCGTGACCCCCGCCAGGCGTCCCGCCGCGCCCGTGCCGACCTGTTCGGTCCACTGCGGCCCGCCCCACCGCCACGTGCCGTAGGGCTCGGAGCGGTCGAGCGAGACGATCGCCCCGCGCGTGTCCGCCGGATGCAGGTGCGTGCCCGAGATGTCGGGCAGGTCGATCTGCCACACCACGCGCACGCCCTCGTGCGTCGCGCGCTCGCGGGCGCCCTCCAGGTCTTCGAGGTCGAACATCACCATGTAGCCGCCGTCGCCGCCGTGGCGGGCCAGGTAGCGGCCGGCCGAGGTGTCCGGCTCCTTGGGTGAGACCACCTCCAGGAAGCAGTCCCCCACCGCGAACACCGTGTTGGCGAGCCCGAACCAGCCGACCCCGGGGTCGCGAAACGGCTCCTCGAGTCCCAGCGCCGAGCGCAACGCCGCGGCCACGGGCTCGAGCTCGCTCGCCACGAGCACCGCCTGACGCAGCCTGACCCTCGATCCGCTCACGCTCATGGGCGAAGGCTACTGCTCGCGATCCCTCAACGATTGCGCCGAGCCCACATATGTTGCGATCTTTTTACGATCGCCCAGTGCCCCCTTCCTCCCGGAACGTCAACAGGGCCAGGAGAAAGCCCGACGCCAGGTAGTTGAGGGCTGCCGCCATCTCCTCATCAACGTTCCGCGCCATCGCCATCTCCACGACGAGATCGAGCGCCTCCTCGTCGACGCCATTGGCTCGCAGCAGCACGAGATTCGCTGCCAGCGCCTCTCGGCTGGTGCGGCCGGCGTTGGCCTTGGCCAGGTCATGCAACTGCGCGACCGCGGCCTTCAACGACGCCGCGCGCACCACGGGCGCTCGATTTGCCCACGCCGGGTCGCCATCCCCGGCATCGGCCTGTGGGATGCGCCTCGGGAACGGCGTGCACCTGGAGCCTGTCCGCGTGTTGGCATTCATGTGGCCCAACAAGCTACGGACCGCCGCCGTTGTTTCAGTGGCGTCGAGCGTCGCCGGCGGGCCGCCCCCTCCGTTCAGCCCTGCAAAGTAGACGCTATCTCGCTGAACTGGTCCAGTGCGGCCTGAAGGTCTTCGACGATCTCCGCGGCGATCACCTCGGGCGCGGGAAGGTTGTCCGTGTCCTCCAACGACTCGTCGCGCAGCCAGAAGATGTCCAGCGACGCCTTGTCGCGCGCGATCAACTCCTCGTAGGTGAACGGCTTGAACCGCTCGGTCTCGGCGCGCTCCTGGCGGTCGCTCGGCGTTGTAGCACGCCACGAAGTCGTCGAGGTCCGCGCGGACCAGCTGGCGCGTCTTGAGCGTGAAGCTCTGGTTGGTGCGGAAGTCGTAGATCCACAGCTTCTTCGTCCACGGCTTCTCCGACGGCGGCTTGCGGTCGAAGAACAGGACGTTGGCCTTCACGCCCCCGGCATAGAAGATGCCGGTCGGCAGCCGCAGCAGCGTATGCACATCGCACTGCTCCAGCAGCTTCCGCCGTACCGTCTCGCCCGCGCCGCCCTCGAACAGCACGTTGTCGGGGACGACGATGGCGGCTCGCCCATTGATCTCCAGCAGCGACCGGACATGCTGTAGGAAGTTGAGTTGCTTGTTCGAGGTCGTGGCCCAGAAGTCTTCGCGCAGGTAGCTCATGCTTTCGGTCTCGGTGTCGCCTTCGGCATTGATGACCTTGTATGAGGACTTCTTCCCGAACGGCGGATTGGTCAGCACCATGTCGAAGTGCTCGACGGCTTGGCGCGCAGCGAGTCGTCGACGGTGACGAGGCTGTCGCCTTCCGGAGTGCCGATGCCGTGCAAGCAGCAGGTTCATGGCGCAGATCCGAGCGGTGGCATCCACGATCTCCCACCCGCGGAGCGCCTCGTCGCGCAGGAACCTCTTCTCGTCGGGATCGAGCCGATCTCGACTTCATGTGCTCGTAAGCCGACAGCAGGAAGCCTCCGGTGCCGCACTGCCGGGTCTGCAACCCGCATCTCGGCGGTCGGCCGCATCACATCCACGATGGCCTTGGATCAACTCGCGCGGCGTGAAGTACTGGCCCGCGCCCGACTTCACGTCCTCGGCGTTCTTGGCGAGCAGTCCCTCGTAGGCGTCGCCCTTCACGTCGGCATCGAGCGTCATCCACTGCTCCTTCTCGATCAGGTCCGAGACGAGCCGCTTCAGCTTCGCCGGGTCCTGGATCTTGTTCTGCGCCTTGCGGAAGATCACCCCGAGCGTTCCCGGCTGCTTGCCGAGCTCCTCGAGCGTGTGGCGGTATTGAACATCGAGCGCGATCGCCGTCGAGTCGATGCAGGGCTGCCCAGTCCAACCCGGCCGGGACGATCCGTGGCCGGTTGAATGGGGGCTTGGTCTGCTCGTCGGCCATCTTCAGGAACAGCAGGAACGTCAGCTGCTCGATGTAGTCCTGGTAGGAGAGGCCGTCGTCGCGCAGGACATTGCAGTAGTTCCAGAGCTTCTGGACGATGGTCGCGGAATCGCTCACGCGGTGACCTTTCTGCGGCGCTGGCTGCGAGCTTTGGCTGGCTTATGGCCGTTGGACGATGCGCATTCCTCGGCGATACGCTCGAGCAACACAGACGCGGGCTCCTCGCTGTCATTTTGTGGGACGAGTTCGCCAGAAAATGCCGTCGCCAGAATGGATGCTCGTAACGCCGATGCCCGATCAATCAGCGACGCGATGCCGCCTGACAGGTGATCGAGGGCCGAGAATTGAAGCTCGATGGCCGACACCGTTGCCCGCTGTTCAGCCACGGACGGCATTGGCACCGGGAGCCTTCTCAGGTCTTCTTGAGGGAGATGAGCAATCGTGCTGCCGCTTGCAAAGCGGTCGAACGCCCTCGTCTTGGCGTAGTGCTCCAGCAAGTATCTCAGGAAAGAGGGGTCCAGCGCTGTCGAGCAACGCACGCGATGCACAGCCTTTTGAAAGTAGCACTCCGAAATGGGTGCAGTCCAGACGGCCGCTCGGCCAATCTCGCCACCCTCACAGATCAGCACATCGCCGTAGTTGAGTCGGAATCGCTCGGCGTCGGTTCCAGCGAAATCCATGACTGGCAGATCCTGGGTGAAAACGTGTCCCCATTGCACGTCTCTATTTCGCAGATAAGGCTTTGAGTGTTCTCCGGTCTCGCGACCGGCTGACAACATCCTGCCAAGCTGGGTAGATGCGGCTTCGGATAGCGACACCGCGGGCGCATCTGCGAGATGCCTCGCGAAGACCGTTTGCAACACCGCACGCCTCATCCGTTCAAGCTTCTTCTGGACCCGCTTCAGCGCCGTCACCCCAGCATCAAGTCGGGAGAAATGCTCCTCGATGGCAGCAACAATCCGTATTTGCTCAGATAGGGCGCGATAACTATTCTTGACTTGGCGAGGAACTGGAAGTGGCGCCCGTACCCACGTGGGGGCGGAAGGAGAGTGGGCAATTGGTAGTAGAGGAACTTCACGTCGAGAGCATTGGTGGTTGCTAACACTTTGGCATTTGGTCCTACCGCGAATGGCTCAGCCGAGAGCTTAATTGCGCGTGTATGATCGCCGAAAACAATCAGGGGAAGAGCATGATTGTAGGCACGTGACGTGTCCACTGTGTAGCCGTCAGCGGATGGCTCCCCTTGCGTTAGAACTCGCAATGAGCCCGATTGCAAGATATCGCGAGTCTCAACGACGTGGCCGTCCGTGGAGAGGGTTGAAACGACCTCTTTGAAGGGGGCCGTCGTCCACGTACTGGGCAATGCGCTCATGCGGCAAGCGCCTCGGTCAGTTCGTCGGTGATCGGAGTCAGCCTGTCGCCAAAGATCTGTACGGCCTTGCCGATGCCGCCGTGTTCTGCAAACGGCATCAATTGGAAGGACTCGGCCGTAATACCCATCTCGGTGGCGATGTTCTCCTTCATCCAAGTCAGCCATTGGCGTTGCTCGTCGGTGAAGCTGACGCCACTCTGTTCCTGGGTCAAAAGCCAGGACGCGAAGCGCGCGTCCACCTGGTCGCGGAACGGAACGAGCTCGTCGTCTTGGTCCAACGTGTAGCGCACGAGCGAGACGATATCGGTCAGCATCCTGGCGCCGGAGCCACGAACCTTCGACTGGTCGAGCATCTCATATGCATGCCAGAGCCGCTCCGGCGTCCATTGGCGCGGCGGGCGCTGGATCGTCGTCGCGAGGTCCTTGATCTCCGCGAATGTCAGTCGCTCGCTGTAAGGGCGGCTGTAGAGGACCTGCAGGGCGCGGATGTCGTCCTTGTGCTCCTCGATGTACTGCCTGAACGAGCCGACCAGCTCCGCCGCCTTTTCGCGGCCTTCGTCGGAGTGTCCTGCGACGAGCACCGTGTCCTGGGAGGTCTCGTCGATCGTCTGCTCGAATGACCTGCGGGCGTCGAGGATCGCGCTGCGGAGCTCGGGGTTCGAGGACAGCGGCTTCAATGCGTCCGCTATCAGGTTCGTTGCCATCTGGGCGATTGCGGCCTCGTCCGCTTCGTCGCGACTGGCCCGCTTGACGGCTTCGAGTTGAATGTCTGGGTCCAGGGCGTCGACGATGCCGTGGGATATGTCTCCCAGGTAGATGCCGCCGGCCAGCTTCGCGAGCCTCTCCCGGTCCTCCCTGGGGAGCTGCTTCTCCAATCGCGCGAGGCGACCCGCCAATGTCGAGGCGACCTCGGGCTCGCGGTTGCCGAAGCCCACCAATTTCATGAGGTCCTTCAGGCTCACAGTCGGCTTGCGCTCGAGCGGAAGGAGCGTCTCCATCAGGTCGGTGTCGGTGATACCCACCGCGTCGACCACGATGAAGCGGTCCTTGTGCTGGGAGTCGTCGGTGACTGACTTGGAAGTCGGTGTCGTCCATCACCCGGACGCCGCGTCCGACCATCTGCTCGAAGTAGGTCCTGCTCTTGACCGAGCGCATGAACAGCAGACACTCCAGCGGCTTCACATCGGTCCCGGTGGCGATCATGTCGACCGTGACAACGATCCGCGGGTAGAGCGAGTTGCGGAACAACTGCAGCAGATCCTTGGGCTTGCCGTCGCGGCTGCGATAGGTGATCTTGGTGGCGAAATCGTTGCCCTTACCGAAGACTTCGCGGACCATCTGCACGATGTCGTCGGCATGGGAGTCGTCCTTGGCGAAGATCAGTGTCTTGGGTACCGTCGTACGCCCCGGGAACAGCTCCGTGAAGAGCTTCTCCTTGAATGTCGTGAGAACAGTGCGGATCTGGTCCGGCGCCACCACTGCGCGGTCGAGCTGCCCGCCCGTGTATTGGATCGGTTCATCCACCGCCTCCCATCGGAGCTTGCGCGTCATGCGGTCGCGATAGCCGGCGAACTCACCCGTCTCGATCTTAGATCCGCTCTCGGTGATCGCGGTCTTGATGATGTAGACCGTGAAGTCCACGTTCACGCCGTCCGCGACCGCCAGCTCGTGGCTGTACTCCATCACGAGGTTCTGGCGGAAAAAGCCAAACGTCTGCTTCGTCGGCGTCGCTGTCAGCCCGATCAGGTGCGCGTCGAAGTACTCGAGCACCTGCCGCCACACCCCATAGATCGAGCGGTGGCACTCATCGACGATGATCACATCGAACGCGTCCGGCGGAAGCTTCGGGTTGTACTCGACCGTGACCGGCTCCGATACGGGTAGCTCATATACGGAGTGCTCGTCGGTCTCCTCGTCCATCTCCTGCATCGCCACGGAGGATCGAGAAGATCCGCTGGATCGTCGAGATGCAGACGCGCGAAGTGGGATCGATCGTGTTCGATTTCAGGTGCTGGACGTTGTATTCGGCCGGGAACTTCCGCTGCGTGTCAGGGACGTCGAACTTGTCGAACTCGAGCTTTGTCTGTTCGCCGAGGCTCGAGCGATCGACCAGAAACAGGATCCGCTTCGCGTTCGCGTGCCGGATCAGGCGATAGGCGATGTTGGCCGCGGTGAACGTCTTCCCCGAACCCGTCGCCATCTGGATCAACGCGCGCGGGCGATCCTCATGCAACGACTCCTCCAGGTTCGCGATCGCCGTCGCCTGGACCTCCCACAGCCTCGTCGAGTCGAGCTCCGGCAGCGACTTCAGCCGCGCACGAAAGGTCGGCGCGTCCCGGTTCTCGAGGATCTGCCGAGACCACTCGGCGAGGGTCTCGGGCCGATGGAACGTAAAGACGCCTCGGCTGCGCGCGTCGGGGTCATAGCCATTCGTGAACCGCGTCTCGGTGCCTGTGGACTCGTAGATGAACGGGAGCGGGTATACCGGCGGATCCATCCAATCGGGCAGTCCCTCGACGTACTTGCCGCTCTGGTGCTCGACCTCGACCAGCGTCGTGCCCTCGGGCTTGGCCTCGATCACTCCGGCTGGCTGGCCGTCGAGAAACAGCAGGTAGTCGACCCGGCCGTGCGGCTTCTCCAGGACGAACTCCCTGAGCGCGACGCCAGGAGCCGCATACACGTCGATCTCGTCCCTGCCTTGGACGGCCCAGCCCGCCGCATCAAGCTGCTCGTCGATCTTTTTGCGCGCCTTGGCCTCACGGGGGAGATAGGCGTCGTCTGAGTCCGCCATCGGACAAGATCCTATATACCGGACCACTAGCGCACCGATCCACCTGCGCCATGATGGTCTTGCGGACCGAGCCAGCCATCCTAGAGTGGAGGCGATATGCCGGAGCTCCCCGAGGTCGAGATCACCGCGCGGCGACTGGATGCGGCCCTGCGGGGAGCGGAGATCGAGTCGGCGCTGGCGCCCGGCATTAACGCGCTGAAGACTTTCGATCCGCCGCTCGCCGCGCTGGAGGGCCGCGCCGTCACGGGGGTGCGCAGGCGCGGCAAGCACCTGATCGTGGAGGTCGGGGGACCCCCCGAGCCCGACGGACCTGCGCCGCTGGCGCTGTTGATCCACCTGATGTCCGCGGGCCGGCTGCAGCTGTTCGACAAGCGCGCGGGGCCGCGGGACCGCACCTCGCGCCTGCTGGTGCGGGTGCGGCTGGCGCCACGGGAGGGGGAGTCGCCGTCCGAGGGCACCGTGCGGGAGGGGGAGCTGCGCCTGCGCGAGTTCGGCTCCAAGCAGGCGGCGTGGGTGAAGCTGCTGCGCGCGGAGGCACTCGAGCAGGACGAGACGCTGACGAAGCTGGGGCCGGAAGCGTGGCCGGACCCGGGCGGGTGGGATCGGTTCAAAGAGCTGCTGGACGCTCCCCGCCCACTGCACACGATGCTGCGCGACCAGCGCACGATCGCGGGCATCGGGCGCTCGTGGGTGGACGAGATCCTGTGGGAGGCGCGCCTCTCCCCGTACAAGCGCGGCGCGGACCTCGAGGACGAGGAGGCGCAGCGGCTGAGGGAGGCGGTCGTGGGCACGCTGGGCGCTGCGATCGAGCACTACGAGCAGGCGGTCGCGCTGCCGATCCCCGACAAGCTGCCGATGCCGCTGCGGGTGCACCGTCACGAGGGGCAGCCGTGCCCCCGCTGCCAGACCACGCTGCGCGCGGTGCACTTCGAGGACTACGTGATCGCCTACTGCCCCGCCTGCCAGACGGAGGGGCGGGTACTCAAGGATCGGCGCCTGTCGCGGCTGTTGAAGTAGCGGCGTCAAGCGGACGGCTCGGCGATCCACGGTGTGCCGATGCCGAGCAGTTCGCCGAGGCGCTCGAAGTGGCGATCGTAGTGCAGCACCTTCAAGCCTGAGCACTGCGCCGCTACAGCGACGGTGAGATCGGTGAGCGGCAGCCGGTGAGCTCCGTGGGACCGACCGTCGGCGAGCTCGCGCATCGCCGAGAGGACACCCCGTTGGACGGTGCGATCGACCGCGATCTCGCGGAGACCGTCGAGCGTCCGATCGAGCGTTGCAATCCTCTCCGGGCTGGGTGCAGCGACGGTCAGCTCGTAGCGCACCGGCCAGCACCAGGCGACGTCGCCACGCTCAGCGGCGGCGAACAGCATCTCTCGCACCTGGGGCACCCTGCGCGCGAGCATCCACGCCGAGGTGTCGGCGAGCACCGCGGCTCGGCCATCCCACACCCTGACGCTCACACGCTGCTCGGGGGCGCGTTGAGCCGATCGATTTCCTCCAGGCTCAGGTCGAACCCGTCGCGGTCCATCGCGGCAAACAGGGCTTCGATCGCTTCACGGCGACCACGGCCGGCCTCCAGCTCCACCTGCGCACCCGCCACTGCGAGCCGACGCACCAGGGTCGCGTCGCCCTCGTGTGTGCCGGTCGCCGCGCGCACGCGCTCTAGAGCCCGCCCCAGATCTGGGTCGGCTGTCACAGCGATCCTCGGATGCTTGCTCGGCATGACAACCAGTGTAGCTCGTAGGGGTTACTCCTGGTGTTGTAGCCGGCGCAGGAGCGCTCTCCTCGACCTGACTAGGATGCGAGCCGTGATCGAGCCCGGCCAGCAGGCCCCCGACTTCGAGCTGCCCGACCAGGACGGCAACCCCGTCAAGCTCTCGGACCTTCGTGGTCGGCCGGTCGTGGTCTACTTCTACCCGAAGGCCGAAACCTCTGGCTGCACCGTCCAGGCGTGCGGGGTGCGTGATCACCGACTGGACTACGAGAAGGCTGGCGCGGTTGTCCTCGGGATCTCGCCGGACCCGGTCAAGAAGATCAAGAGGTTCCACGACAAGCAGGGCCTGAACTTTGCCCTGCTTGCCGACGAGGATCACGCGATGCGCGGTGTGCCGAGCTTCACGCTCGCTGGGACGAGCAGCCCGTTGGATCGTCTTGCGTATCGCTGCACGGCTCCTCCTGCTTTTGACGCTCGTGGCCTGGTGTCGGAGGGCAGCCCACTGCGGGCGTATGCCTCCTACTGTTAATCCGACGAGCTCTGCGGAGTGGGACAGCTCGGCCTCACATTCGATGGGCTAGTGCGCCGCCTCGGCTCCGCGGCCACAGAGGGGCCTCCTCCACGGCGAACCCGTCTGCGCCTTCACGGAGCCCTCTATGCCCCTTGGGCGCCCGAGGCATTCACGGAGGACAGAGGCCTCCCCTCCCATCTCACCCACCCCTGAGTGCCTTCCCGGTGCAGCCGCCGCCAGGCCGTAACTGTTGAGAGCAGAGCGGAGCGCGAGGTACTTGCTGCACCGGGGGGAGGCCGTGCTTGACACGGCCGGTCACGCAGTTGGGTAACCCGCCGGCGCCACCGGCGCGGCCGGGGCTGGCCCCGCGAGACGCGAGCGGCCTGTAGCTCTGGCGCTGCCTCTTCGGCCTTGCGCCCCCGGCGGCCTCGACGCGCGGCGGATGGCTGGGGCAGCCCTCCCGAGACCCTCCGCCTGCTGATGCGAGCGCCAGCGACACCGCAGGAGCAAGCCCCTCCACGGGGAGCCGCATCACTCCCCACTAGCAGTCGAAGACTGCGACTTGGAGGTTGTCCCGTTCGCCGTGGAAGTTCGTGGCGGCGGTCGGGTGTGATGGTTACACGGTGACGGCGATCCGGGTGTCCTCCTTGGTCGAGGTGTGAATAGGGGCGTGCTGTGCGATGAGGTCGCGTTCGACGGCGAGGGCGAGCTTGGCGAGATCGCCGTAGCCGATGATCCTGCGGAACTGCTGCTCTGCCTCGAGCATCCCCGCGGCGGTCCATCTCAGGCACATATCGCCTGACTGCCAGCGCTTGACGTTGCGGCTGGTGCGCCTGACGGTGCCGATCATGGACTCGATCGGGTTCGTGCTCTGCAGCGCGCTCTTGAGCTTCCCGTGGACCCCGAGGCGCGTGAGGGTGAGCGTCTCGGGCATCCCCTCCCGCAGCGATGCTGCAGCACCGGGGTGGGAGCGGTCAAGCTCGCCGGCGAGCAGCTCCAGCCCGTCGAGTGCGAGCTGGTGGTTCTCCGATGCCCATGCCTTGCGCAGACGGGCCTTCACGTCGGGCCGGTCGCGTTCGGGGAGATGATCGAGCACGTTGCGCTCCTTATGGCGAACACAGCGCTGCACCGGTACCGGCCCGAAGACCTCGTCGACCGCTGCCCGCAGCGCCTTCGAGCCGTCGAGGACGACCAGGACGCCCTGCTCGACGTCAAGACCGCGGGCGACGAGGTCGGCGAGCAGGTGCACCGTGACGGTCTTGTTCTCTGTGGAGCCATCCCAAAGCCCGAGTGGGATCTTGACGCCCTCGGTGCTGACGCCGAGAGCCACCACGCAGCAGCGGCCCTTCAGCTCGATCCCGTCGAGCATCAACGCCGCTAGGCGCACATCGGAGAGCGACCGGGCCATCAGCTGCTGCAGGTGCTCGCCGGTGCGTCCCACGAACTCACGGCTGACCGCTGACTTCGACGTCGAGCGCTCGCGGGCGCCAACAGCCTCACCGACCGGCTCACGTGTCCTTGAGAACCGGCGCGTCGAGACACCCGCAAGCATCTGCTCCAGAACGACGCGGGTCAGAGGATCACGCTCAGCGAAATGCGCGTACGTCGCCAGCGGAACCTCGTGCTCCCCATCAGCAGTGCGCGCCCGCGGACGCCTCACCGCCACCCGCCGGCCACCCAACGTGACCTCGCCGTCCTCATGGCCATGACGAACAGCGCTACGCCCAGCGATCGTGGCGTGCTTGACGCCCACGACCTCATCCAGCTCGGCCTCCATCATCTCGCTGAGCACGCCCAGCCCAACGCCGACGCTCAACGCGAGCAGCCCCTCCTGCGCGGCTCCCACGAGCTCGCCGAGCGCTTCCCGCACCCGCAGCGGCAAGCCCTCACGGCCGCTGTCCTGCTCCTGCATTACGGTCTCCATGGCGGTTCCTCTCGTCTCGATGGACTTGTTTGCACTCGCCACGGTCCCAACGGGACCGGACGAGGCGAAAGGGACCGCCACCTACAAACTTCTACGCGCTACGGGACAACCTCGCGACTTGCTCTCAACCAGGCGACCACCCCAAGCATCAGCGGAGCCCCCACCCCACCCACCCCTGATCGCGCTGTTCCTCTGTCCTTCCACTTGGTCTTGGAGTATCAGCCCGCGGATGATCTCCCTCGAACACGAGAGGTCGCGCTGTGCTCCGCTGGGCAAACGAAACCCGCAATGGGTCGAGGTTGTTCGGACTGTTGGGTCGTGGACCCGTTCGCGCCAGCTTTGCCCGAATCGCTGGACCGGCACAACCGCGCGGTGTAGGGTCAGGCGACCTACAAACCAGTTGGCCGCCGACACGTGCAAGGTGCCGGCGGCCGGCACGAGAAGAAAGAGGGTTTTCTTCCCATGCGCCAACAGCGTATTGCGTCCTCCGCGCCCGCCGTCCAGAAGGCCGAGCGGGCGATCCTTTTCCAGCTTCTGCGTGACGACCACGCGGAGTGCTGGGAGCGTCCCGAGCTCGAAAGGGAGCTCAGCGACGTCCCTCCCGTCGATTTCGCGGCCGGCCTGGACCGCCTGAAGGAGCAGCGCATCGCGCAGTTCTCCAGGGGCCAAGTGTGGGCGACGTGCTGCGCGCGGTACCTCGACTCGCTCGGTGTGATCTCGGTATAGGCGGTCGTGCCCAGCGCTCGAGCAGGTGCGCAGGCCCTCGACCAGCAAGCGAACGAACCATCCAAACCACCCTGGGCGCGGCAGCCGCGCTCGGGGGGCCACAAGCCAACCGAAGGAGCGAAGCGAGATGAGCGAGCAGACGATCAACCGTGTGGTGCTGAGCGGAAGGCTGGCAGCCGACCCGGAGCTGCGCGAGCGGCCGGAGGGCGGCCCCGTGTGCTTCCTGCGCGTGGCGTGCACAACAGCCGGCCGAACCCCAGGCGGGCCACGCGCCCGCCGAGCCGAGCTCGACGTGGTGGCGCTGGGTGCGAAGGCGAGGCGCACTGCGCGCTACCTGCGCAGGGGGCGCGGCGTGGTGGTCCAGGGTCGCCTGGAGAGGGCGCGCTGGGAGGCGGGGGAGGGCAGCGAGCGCGAAGGGACGTGCGTGGTCGCGGAGCGGGTGCAGTTCCTGGGCGCACCGCCGCGGGGCGTCGGGGCGCAGGCCCTCGCGGTGGGCTTCAGTGAGGAGATGTGGGACGCGGGGAGGTCCCGCTCGTGCGCGAGCCGCGGCTTGCGTCGAAGTCCCCCAGTGCGGGGCGAGAGGCAGGCGCAGGTCTGAGCGATGCCTAGAGACGGGTGGGGGCTCTCCCACCGACTGTGCAACCTGGTATGACTCTCAGCTGTTCAGCGCCCGGTCGGCGAGTTGGTAGACGGTGAGCGCGTTGGCGCCCTTGGGGTGGTGGCGGGCACCGAAGGCGAGGTAGCGCAGACGTGGCCGTTCGTGGGCGGGGACGACGATCTTGAAGACCATGCCCCAGGAGCCGTTGGGGTGTGGAAGGTAGACCTTGACGGAGTCTGGGAGCCTGGTGCCGTCGCGTCCTTCGGGTTCGCAAGCCTTCAGATGCGATTGGGGGATACCGTCCCGCTCGTATTCGCGTCGGGCGGTTTCGCCGGCCGTTCGGCCGGCGGGAGTGGAGCGCGCCAGATGCTCGTCGAGGAGGTCGGCATCGAACCGCGCCGGCCAGCGAGGCTCTGATGTGGGCATGGGCTACCCCTCGCCGTCGGGGGGACCGATGTGCGGCCCGTGCTCTGCCCAGAACGCTGCGGACTCCTCGGGGGTCATGTGCCGCTCTCCGTGGCGGGCGAGCCTCGCCTCCCATGACGTGTCCGGTACGAGCGTGAGTCTCCCTCCGGGGCGCTCCTCGGTGATGACGTACTCACCGCTGCGCCCGCCGCTGAGCGTGACGTGCACGAGCTGGTGCTCCGGTTCCGCTGCCATGGCCTCCATGGTGCCAGATCCTCCTTCGGTCGTGAAGCCCTTTGGTCCAGGTTCGCCCGAACCGACGAGCGGATCAGCCTACGCAGCGCCTGCGACGAAACTCTCGATCGTGCGCCTACCCGCGCTCAGCCCCGGGTTGCAGCGCGCCCCGAGAGCCCGGCGGGACCAAGTCGAGCACGTCCCGAGCGCACGCGACGGGGTGCGCGCCGTCGCGCAGCAGCGAGAAGGTCCCAAGCGCGCCTGGGTCGGTGACGCGCCCGGGCACAACGGCGACGTCCCGCCCCAGGTCGGCGGCGACGTGTGCGCAGAGAAGCGTCGGGGACCGTCCCCGCCTCGACGATCACAACGACGTCGGCCAGCGCGGCAAGCAGGCGCTGCGAGGCAAGCAAGCACCACCGCCGCGGCGGAAAGAACCCGGGCGGAAACTCAGATACCACGGCGCCACAAGAAACGACGCGCCGGTGCAAATACTCGAGCTGCCGGGGTAGGGAAGCTCCGGCGCGCAGCCGATAACGGCGACCGAGCGCCCCCCGGCGTGCAGAGCCCCGTGGTGTGCGATGCCGTCGAGCCCCTGGTGCAGCCCGCTGAGCACGGTGACCCCGGCGGCGGCGAGGTCGCGGGCGAGCGCGAACGTGACACGGTGCGCATAGTCGGTGTGGAAGCGCCCGCCGACAACGGCGACGGTGGCGCGGCGAGCAGCGAGAGCAGGCGCTCCACAGCACACGTGGCGTGCAGAACGGCGGGCGCGGAGTCCAGCTGCGCGAGCGCGACGGGGTAGGCACGGTCGTGGCGGCAGAGCGCGCAGGGAGCTCCAGAGGCACCCGCAATGCGACGCAAGAGCCCGCCGGGATCGCGGACCCCGACCGCGCGGCAGAGCCGCTCCTTCTCGCGCAGCGAAAGCAGGGCGAGCAGCGAGTGGCGGGTGAGCGGGGTGAGGCGTTCGATCGTGGGGGCGAGCAGCGAGGCGCGGCGTAGGCAGCGGGGCGTAGGCAGGCGGGGCACGCCATCGTTCAGCGCGGCCGGGGACGCGAGAGGAACTGTACGACCTCGGCGATGATCTCGACGAGGTGCAGGGGCGCTCCGTCGGGGCCGGGGACGCGCCTGGTGCAGAGGCGTCCGGAGATCGCGACGCCGTGGCCCTTGCGCAGGTGCCGGTGGACGGTGCGCGCCTGGAAGCCGAATGCCTTGGCGGTGAAGTAGTCCGGCCACTCCTGCCAGACGCCGGTGAGGGCGTCGCGCGAGCGGTGGTGGCTGGCGAGCTGCAGCTTGCTGTGGATGTGCCCCGAGGGCAGCTCGACGAGCACGGGGTCGCGCGTGAGGTTGCCGGTGACGGCGACGAGGTTGAGGTTGTCGGGCAAGAGAGAAGGGCCTCCGTACTCTCATCCGACGGGGCAGGCGAGATGGGACGGGCCGGGTGGGGTTGCAACCCGGCGAGCTGCCACCCGGGCAGCGCAAGACAGCTTGTCTTACCGAACAGATCGTGTTCAAGTATTGATAGTAAGTAGCCGCAGCGGTACGTAAGCCCACATTGGGGCTTGACAGTTGCGCGGCGATGCGGTACGCTGCGTCAGCAGTCCGGGGCTTCCAACGATGGGACACCGGAAACATAGGGTCCGGCTGGGGTCAGACCGACTTGTGGTTGACTTCTAGCGCTCGCAGGGTGTAGGTTTGGAAGAGGGGCTGGGTCGGAGCGATGAGGGAGTTGTATCAGCGTGGTTTCTAGAGGGAGAAACGTGATGGGGATGTATGCGTCCCGTAGGGGGGGCGTAGCTAGATGCGCCAGCTTGGCGCTGTCGCATCTCTCTCTCTCTCTCTCTCTCTTCAGCTAGGGCTCTAGCCGAAGAGCGTCCTCGTCGGGCGCTAACGCGCCGCCTTGTCTTCGCCTCCGCGGTGGGTGGGCTCCCTGCGCCTCTGGGAGTGGCGACGGGGGCCACGGCCACAGCGTCCCCCACGCGCACGTGTGGGGTGTGCTGATGGCCGCCCCGGCGCGTGGTGGTGCGAGGGCGCCCGCGCGTCGGCGTGGGGCCGCGCGTACAGGGCCGATCGCGCGGGCGGAGCCAGCCGGGGTGCGTGAGTCCAGGCGGCTGCCGTCTGGTCAGGACATGTCGCGTGGGCAGGTGGAGGAGATCCAGCGCTCGCGGTTGCTGGCGGCGGCCGCGGCAACGATCGACGAGCTGGGGTATGAGCGGACCTCGGTGCAGCGGATCACCGGCCGCGCGCGGATCTCGCGGCGCACGTTCTATGAGCTGTTCGGTAGTCGCGACGCGTGCCTGGTCGCGCTGATCGACGAGGTCGCGGGGCGCATCGAGCGGGAGCTCGCCGTGGCGGGCCTGGAGCGTCTTGCGTGGCGTGAGCGGGTGCGTGGCGGCCTGTGGGCGATCCTCTCGTTCCTGGACGAAGAGCCGGTGCTGGCGCGGATCTGTGTGGTGCAGGCGCTGCATGGTGGGCCGCGGGTGCTGGAGCGTCGTGAGCAGATCCTCGCGCGGTTGGCGGCGGTGCTCGACGAGGGGCGCTTTGAGGGCCCGCGTGGGGTGGAGTGCACGCTGGTGACCGCGGAAGGTCTTGTGGGTGGCGCGTTCGGTGTGGTGTATCGCGCGGTTGCGCAGCGGCGACCAGGGGCCGTTGACGGGGCTGCTGGAGGAGTTGATGGGGATGATCGCGCTGCAGTATTTGGGGCCGCGGGCGGCGCGCCGCGAACAGCAGCGCTCGGCTCCCGCTCCGCGTCGTGCTCCGCACAGTCATGGAGGCGTGGGCGCGCGGGGCGAGCCGGACCCGCTGGGGGAGGTCCCGATGCGCCTGACCTACCGCACGGCGCGGGTGCTCGCATTACATCGCCGAGCGCCCGCTGGCCAGCAACCGCATGGTCGCGCGATCACGCGGGGGTCGCTGACCCGGGGCAGATCTCAAAGCTTTTGCGGCGCCTGGAGCGCCTGGGGCTCACGGCGAACACTGGCGGGGGGCACCAGAGCGGTGAGCCCAACGCGTGGAAGCTCACGCCGCTCGGCGGGCAGGTCGCGCAGCGCCTCAGCCTCGTCACCCTCGATCGGAAAGCGGCCGCGTGATGCGCCGCCGCGTCGAGGACCACGGGAGCGCCGCCACCCTGCCGGCTGCCCGGCAGCGGTTTGCTCCCGGGCGCTGGCCGCGAGATCGAAACGTGCCTCCCGGCGCTTTGTCACACACCAACCGAGGGGCCTCACCAGTCCCCTCCGTCCTCTAGGAGGAGACATAGCCATGTTCCAAGCACTACGCAAGCACATAACCCCCGCGAGCATCCTGGCCTTCGTGGCCTTGGTCTTCGCCATAACCGGCGGCGCCTTCGCCGCCACGGGCGGTGGCAGCGGCGGCTCGCACGCAACGCTGACCGCCACCGCCGCCAAGGCCAAGGCCAAGGCCAAGGCAGGCCCAAGAGGCCCCGCGGGCAAAAACGGTGCGCCCGGCGCCACCGGCCCCGCGGGTCCCACAGGCCCCGCCGGAGCAACCGGCCCCGCCGGCGCGGGTACTCAAGGTCCCGCGGGCAACGCCGGCACAGCCGGCGAAAGTGTGACGAGCACCGCTCTCAAAGCAAAAGAAGGCGGCTGCGTGGAAGGCGGCTCGAAGTTCACGGTCGGCGGCAAAGAAACGACCGCCTGCAACGGTGAAGAAGGCCCTCAAGGCCCTCCGGGCGCGATTCACCCGGGCGAAACCCTCCCCCAAGGCGCCTCCGAGACGGGCACCTGGGGCGTTACCCTCGAAGGCCAGACTGAAGGCAACGCGCCCAGTCCGATCTCCTTCCCGATCCCGCTCGCCGAAGCGATCGTCGAGGGCCACGCCAAATATGTCACCACTGCAGAACAGACAACGCATCCGGCCCAATGCCCCGGGAATGTGGAAGAACCGAAGGCCAAAGAAGGCTACCTCTGCGTTTATCAGGGGGGAACCGAGCCGATGAATCCAACAGAAGGGGAAATCCACGTCATAAGCGTGCTGCCTCCTGCTCACGCTCAAAATGTAGGCGGCATCTTCAGCGCGGGAACGAGTGGGGCCGTGGTGTTCGTCCGTTTTGAAGGAACATTCTCGCAGCCCTCGCTGCAGGGAAGCTGGGCGGTGACCGGCGAATAGCCCCCGCCTGACTGCACCACCTCACTCCCCGGGGTTAGGGCCGCTTCCGGACTCGGGGAAACGGGCACCCACCACTACGACCACCACCGCCATTCACTCACTGACTGATTCACGGAGGACACCAATGACCAAACTACATCTCACCCTCGCATCGCTGCTCACCCTGGGTGTCCTCGCCTTCGCCACCACGTCTGCGCAAGGCGCCGTGGTCCACGAATACCTCGGCTCCGAGGAACCGTCCGCCTACATGCCCTTCCCGGGCTCGCAGAGTGGCGAGACAGTGCGCGACGAATCCACGAGCTTGAGCGACTGGTCGAAAGGCGATACCTACGAACTCGTGAACTATCCGGGGCGCAAAGCGGGCGAAGGGTTCGCGGGCGAAGGGTTCGCGGTCTTCACCACCACCAGGGAACGTGTCGGCGAGCTGACGCTTCCGGGCAGCCAGGTGCCCGACTTCGGCGTCTATGAACTCGCGATCGACGACCTGGCGGGCGATGAGATCGTGACCGGCCAGACGACGAGCAGCGGGACGGTGCTAGACCTGCTGGAACCGACGATGCTGGGCATGTGGTCGGCGCCGCGACAGCTGACGACAGGCGTCTCCCATGACGCCACCGGTGGCGTGATCGGCGTCGATCAGAGCGCCGGCGCGCCCGGCAGCGGCGAGTTCTACGTCGCCACGAGCTTCCCGCAGCAGCGTCTCGAAGAGTACGGCCCCGCCGGCAGCCTGCTCGGCTACATCTCCGGTGCGTGCACGTCCGTGGGCGAACGCACCCCCTGCGGGGCGGGCGCGCTCGTGCCGTTCAGTGAGCCGGGCTCGGTCAGCATTGATCCCACCACCCACGACCTCTACGTGCTCAACAAAGGAGCCCAAGCGACGGTCGAGATCTTCGGCCCCGACATTATCGTCCCGGATGTTACGACCGGATCGGTCTCTCATCTGACTGGGAGGAGCGCGATTCTCACCGGCACTGTCAACCCCGATGGAGCCGGCGCGGCGACGTGCCGGTTTGAATGGGGAGCGACAACCGCGTTCGGGCATACAGCGGAATGTGTCGCCCCCGGTAGTAAAACGTCCCCTATCCCGGAAGGGAAAAGCTCAGTCCCGGTGGAAGCGCAGATCGAAGGACTGGAACCGAGCACCAGTTACTGCTATCGCCTGCAGGCCACTGACGCTAATGGCACGGAGCCCGGTGAACCGTCGCAGGATAGATGCTTCACGACGCGCGCGGTGGCTCCCAAGATCGAAGGACAGTTCACCACCGAAGTCGCCTCGACCAGCGCGACGCTGCACGCGACGGTCAATCCGCGCGGCCTTCCGACCACGTACTACTTTCAGTATGGCACGACTAGCAGCTACGGGACCGATGTGCCGTCCGCCGCCGGTGTGCCTGTTGGGTCCGAGGAAAGCGGTGTGGAAGTCAGCCAGCACGTCCAGGGGCTGCTGGCGGATACGGTCTACCACTATCGCGTGGTTGTGCTCAGCGAAGTCGAAGGCAAGGTCAAAGAATTCGATGAACGCGACCAGACTTTCTCGACGCAACGCGCGGGCGGCGAATCCTCGCTGCCCGACGGCCGCCAGTATGAAATGGTGACCCCGCTGGAGAAGCAGGGTGCGCTGTTCTTCGGCCTGGGTGCATTCTACGCACAGGAGGGCGACGAGATTCAAGCAGCTGCCGGTGGGAACGCGATCGTCGATCTCGCGAGCCAGCCTACTGAAACCGAGCCGCAGGGCTATCCAAACCACGTATCGGTGCTTTCGACGCGCACCTCGACGGGCTGGAGCTCGCAGGTGATCGCACCGCCCCGCAATGTCATTGGGTTACCCGAACAATCGTTGGGCACGGAATATAAGATGTTCTCTGAAGATCTGTCACACGCCGTTGTGCAGCCGTTTGGTGAATTCTCGCCGCTCTCCCCCGAAGCGAGCGAACTGACCGCATATCTTCGCAGCGATTATTCGAACGGAAACGTCGGCGAACATTGCCAGAGCTCGTGTTTCCAGCCGCTGGTGACCCGCGCAGATGACACATCGAGCCCGTTCGAACCGTTCGGCGGAGAACCCAGGGGGGCCTGCATAACGGGTTTCTGCGGGCCGGAATTTGTCGGGGCGTCCGCGGATTTGAGTCACATCATCCTAAGATCCCCGTGCGCCGAATTTGTGAAGGGGACAAAGGCTCAATGCGGGAGATTTGCGCAGCTCACCTCGACACCCGTTCACACCGAAAACGGTGGTCTCTATGAGTGGTTCGGCGGGCATCTGCAGCTCGTCAGTGTATTCCCCAAGGGGGAAGTAATAGCCGAAGCATCGACACCCGTTACATTGGCCGGCCAAGCTGGTCGCGGCGCGAAAGAAGCGCAGGGTTTCAGGCGTGCGGTCTCTGAAAATGGCGAACGTGTCATCTTTATGGCACCATCCGGAGTAGGGCACGGCATTTATGATCTTTATCTGCATGATTTTGGTAAAGACGAAACGATCAAGATTGGTGAAGGCCTCTACTTCACTGCCAACACAGAAGCCTCGCGTGTGTTCTACTCGGCCGCTGGAGGCCTCAATGAATTTCAGGTCACCAGCGGCCCGGGCGAACCGCTGGCGGGCACTACGGTCGGTCTGACGGGCGGAGCGACGAATGTGGTCGCAGTGCTCGGCGCGAGCGACGACGGTTCCTACGTCTATTTCGCCACCGGCACGGCGCTCACGCCCACTGCCGTCCCTAGCGCAACTTGCGGAATCGAAGAACACGGTGATGAAGAAAGCGGGGATGTAGGGTGCAACTTGTATGTGCGCCACGATGGCGTGACGAGCCTTGTCGCGGCGGGCTGGATCGAAAATCTAAAAGCCTCTGAGTGGTCGCGGTCCTCGCCCGACGGCCGCTGGCTGGCGTTTATGTCCACCAGGAGCCTCACTGGCTACGACAACCGCGACGCGGTCAGTGGGCGGCCAGACGCCGAGGTCTATCTGTATCACGCACCGGAAGATCTGGCGGCGGAAGCCGGCGCGTTGACCTGTGCGTCGTGCGATCCCACGGGTGCACGACCGGTCGGGGTAAATGACGGCTCGGCTGAAGGCAACGTCGGTTGGGTGGCGGCCAACGTTTCACCGTTGGTGTGGAATGGTGATCTCAGTGCTTCTGTACCTAATCATCAGCCCCGATATCTGTCTGATGGTGGCCGTTTGTTCTTCGAAAGCCACGATTCGCTGGTGCCGCAGGACGTCAACGGTGTAGAGGATGTATACGAGTACGAGCCCGAAGGGGTGCCTTCAGGCGTTCACGCCTGCTCGGCTTCGAGCGCGAGTGGGAGCGATGTGTTCAAGCCCGCGCATGTCTTTGAAATGCAGGGCATAAAGGGCGAAGAAGGCGCTGGGTGCGTCACGCTGATCTCCTCGGGTACCTCCAGCGAAGTATCCTCGTTGCTCGACGTCTCAGAAACCGGTGGCGACGTCTTCTTCCTCACGGCCTCAAAGCTCGCCCCGCAGGACGTCGACGACGCCTTTGACGTTTATGATGCTCATGAATGCACGAGCCAGTCGCCGTGCGTCTCGCCGGTGACGGCGCCGCCTCCGTGCGACACCGAAGCGTCGTGCAAAGCACCCCCGACGCTGCAGCCCGCGATCTACGGCCTCCCCGCGAGTGCCACGTTCTCCGGCCTCGGCAACCTCGCTCCGCCCCCGCCGGCAGTGGTCAGAAGGTCACAAAGAAGACGGTCAAGTGCAAGAAGGGGTTTGTCAAGAATAAGAAAGGAAAGTGCCTCAGAGCAAGGCATAAGAAAAAGACCAAGGCCAAGAAATCTATCACATCAACAGGAGGGCTAGCCGATGACCACCTTTAAAGTCTCCACAAAATGGCCATTCCGCTCATAGCGAGTCTGTCCGTCCTAGCCTTCTCGGCCTCACCGGCGTTCGCGGAATCCCCCTGGTGGCATTTGAGCTCCGTGACGCGTCCGAGCTACCTGGCGCCCGGCGGGAAGGGCGTGATCGCGCTGACCGCATCGAATCTCGGTGAAAT
>CAVRGU010000015.1:0-44680 GCA_963720795.1 uncultured Solirubrobacterales bacterium
CTGGCAGGCGTGGTGCCGCGGCGTCGGTCGCGAGGATCTCGTCGAGCGCCAGTTCGAGCGCCGGGCTCTGAGGCCCACGCGCAGGTCGTCGGGCTCTTCAAGGCCCGCACCCGCGCGCAGTGGCGGCATTTGCGCCCGAACACGACTGCTGCCTGGAGCCCGTACTCGAGCTCGACGAGGCGCTCGACTCCGAGCTCGTGCGCGCCCGAGAGATGGTCGTCACGCTCCCCCAGCCCGGGTGTCGAGGGCGGCGTGCGTCAGCTCGGCCTCCCGTCAAGCTCAGCCGCACCCCCGGCGCCCACGACCGCCTCCCCGGCCCCGCGTCGGCGAGCACACCGAGCAGGTGCTCGCGGCGGCCGGCTACGCGCCGGAGGAGATCGCAGCGCTGTTGGCTGCGGCGCGGTCGGCGGCCCGGCACCGGCGGCGGCGCGGGCGCGACGTTCAGGGCGTGATCCTCACGTGTCACTCGCAGGGGCCGTCACAACACGCAGAACGGCGGCCGCCCGCCATGGCACCCGCCTACCACCGCGCGCGGTGGTGCTCGACCACGCCCAGCCCGTGCGCGAGCTCGATCCCGCCGGGGAGCGTGCCGCGAACGTCCCGAACGGCGCGCGGTAGTCGCTGCGCACCACCAACAGGTTCTCGCGGCGGCTGCGCTCGGCCTCCGCGATGAAGCGCAGCTGCGAGCCGTCGGCGGCGTCGATCGCGAGAGGTCGCGCGCGAAGTGGACTGGGGCGACCTCGTGCGGCTCGCCCGCCACCCACACCGCGCGCTGCTGGCCGAAGGGGAGCGGGGCGTCGCCGGTTCGGGTGGGTCGTTGACGCCCTCGACGAGGTTGAACGCCAGCGGCGTCCCCGCCGGGTCCCGCCGACGCCGGCCGCCCACCGCCACTCGGTCACGCGCGCGTGGTAGCCGGCGGTGTCGTCGATCACCGCGAGGGCTTCGACCGCGCGGGGGGCCGCCGTCGAGCGCCACCGTCCCGTGCGCGGGGACGCCGGCCTGCTTGCGCGTCCACACGTGCCGGCGCCGTGGGGGCACGCGCCTCGATGCCCGGCGTCCTCCGCGAGCGCGACGTCGAGCGCCACGGCGCCGTCGCGCACCCGCAGGCGCCCCGGCGACAGTTCGACGGCGCCGCGGCGGGCGAGCGTGTGGGTGCGCTCGCGCAGCCGCCGCCTCCCGCGCGAGAGCACCGCCCAGAAGCTCTGGCGCGCGGGGCCGACCTGCACGACGGCCGCGCACGCCATCAGCTCCTCGCAGAAGACCGCCACGTAGCGCCAGCGCTTCAGCGGGCGCCCGCCGCGAAACAGGGGCAAGTGGGAGGGAGGCACGGGCCCTGCCGGCGCTATGCTTGGGCTCGTTGACTGACTAGTCAATCTATCTGTGAGGGACGCCTCATGGAAGGGAGTGCGCTTGAGGGTCGCCGCAGTCCAGCTCAACTCCACGGCCGACGCGGCCGCGAACACGGCTGCCGCCGATCGCCTCACGCGCGCCGCCGCGGCCGACGGCGCGCGGCTGATCGTACTGCCTGAGAAGTGGACCGTGCTCGGCACCGACGAGGACCTGCGCGCGGGCGCCGAGGAGCTCGACGGGCCCGCGGGTCGCGTGGGCGCGCGCGCTCGCGCGGGAGCTCTGCGTGGACCTCGTGGCGGGTCGTTCATGGAGCGCCTGGAGGGTGGCGGCGGCCGCGGCGCGGCCGCTGGCATGGCTGCCGGCAAGCTCGCCAACACCTCCGTGCACGTCGATCCCGACGGGCGAGGTGCGGGCGGTGTACCGCAAGCTGCACATGTTCGACGTGGAGGTCGCCGGGCGCGCCTACCGCGAGTCCGCGGTGACCGAGGCGGGGCAGGAGATCGTCGTGAGCGCCACGGCCGAGGGCGTCGAGGTGGGGATGTGCGATCTGCTACGACCTGCGCTTCCCCGAGCTGTTCCGCGTGCTCGCCCTGCGCGGGGCCCGCGTGGTCGTGCTGCCCTCCGCCTTCACGCTGCCCACCACCCGCGACCACTGGGAGGTGCTCGTGCGCGCCCGTGCGATTGAGAACGAGGTGTTCGTGGTGGCCGCCAACCAGGTCGGCGCCCACCCCGGCGGGCACCGCTCCGGGGGACGCTCGATGGTCGTCGACCCCTGGGGGGTTGTGCTCGCCGAGGCCGACGGGGGCGACGGGGAGGGCTTCGTCGCAGCCGACCTCGACTTGGACCGCCAGCGGGAGATCCGCGCGCAGCTGCCGGTGCTCGCCCACCGCCGCCCGCAGGTGTACGGGCGGGTGGAGGGGGTGTGCGCGTGAGGGGTATCGGCGTGCACCGTGGACGGCCACACCTCCCCTCGCCGCGGGGCACGACGCCCCGCGCGCACGCGCCCGGGGCGGTCGCGACACACGTGGACGATCCCCTATGAATGCCTCCCGTTCACCGGCCGCTCGGACCAAGTCCGGCCCCGACAAGCGGCGCATGATCCTCGACGCCGCCGTGCGGGTGTTCGCACGCCAGGGCTTCCACGCCTGTCGCGTTTCTGACATCGCCGACGAGGCGGGGGTCGCGTACGGGCTCGTGTACCACTACTTCGCCTCCAAGGACGAGATCCTCGACACGCTCTTCCTCGAGCGGTGGGACGTGATGCTCGAGACGATCCGCGCGGTGGACGCGCAGAAGAGCTGGGTGCGCGCGAGAAGCTGCACGCGATCGCGTCGTTCATCGTGGACTCCTACCGCCACGACCCCGACCTGATGAAGGTCATCATCGTCGAGGTCACCCGCGCGGCCAACTCCTTCGGGCAGACCCACCTCGCGCAGATCCGCCAGGCGTACGAGCTGATCGGCGCGATCGTCACCGCCGCGCAGGCCGAGGGCGACGTTCAAGGCCGAGATCGACGCCCCCTTCGCGGCGCTGTCCTTCTACGGCGCGATCGAGCAGATGCTCACCGGCTGGATCTTCGGGCTGCTGCCCTGCGGGGAGGATCAGTACGAGCGCGCCCAGTGGCTCGTGGTCGAGACCGTGTGCGGGGGCTGGAGCTTTGCGGCGACCGGAGGGCGACCACCGTGAGCAATACACTCTCCGGATGATGGAGAACGAGATGGTCAAGCGGCTGCTGTGGTCGGGCATGCTCACCGCGCTCGGCGCCCTCGCGAGCGTCCTCGTGCAGCGCACCGCCGGCCTGGCGTGGCGGCGGGTGTTCGACGAGGAGCCCCCCGAGTGAGCGCGCCGGGCGGAACGCCCGCCCGGGCGAGTGGCGAGCGGGCCTGGCCGGCCGCCGGGCGACGCCGCGGACCTGGGGCCGACGGGCCCGCCGATGGGCTGCAAAACATCGCCACCGCGCTCACCGACGTCTCCGAGCGCGTCGCGGTGCTGGTCCGCGAGGAGGTCGAGCTCGCCAAGGCGGAGGTCACCGAGAAGGCCTCCCGGCTCGCCCGCGGCGCGGTCGTCGGCGGTCGGTCGCGGGCGTGTTCTTCGTCACCGCGCTGTTCTTCGTGCTGATCGGGTGCGCGTGGCTGCTCTACTACTACCTGCCGTCGGCTCCGACTTCACCTACTTCTGGGGCTTCTTCGCGATGGCCCTGATCCTGGTGGTGCTCGGCGCCCTCGCCGGGCTGGTGGCCGCCAGGGCGCTCAAAAAAGGCGCCCCGCCGGTGCCCACGATGGCGATCGAGGAGGCGCGCCTGATCCGCGAGACGATGGGCGCGCTCCGAGGCCGCCGCGGGCAGCTCTACGCCGCGGGCGCAGCGTACGGCCGGGCGCGCGCCCCAGCGAGTTCGCACCTCCCGAGCCCGCCGGCGGGGGGCAAGCTGATGGCGCAGCGCTCTCCGGCGGAGATCCGCAACTCGATCGAGGCCAACCGCGCGGAGCTCGCGGTCTCGATGGAGCGCCTGCACGGCGAGGTGGCGCGGCTCACCGACTGGCGCGGGCACGTGGAGCGCCACAGGCGCGAACTGCTGATCGGGGCGGCCGTCGTGGGCCTCGCGCTGGGCGATGCGCAGCCGGCGCCGTCGCCGGCGCCGCTGAGGGCTGGCTCCGCCGCGGTGCCGTGCGGGTGCCGGGGGTGTGAGGCGGGGTGCGCCGGGGCGCTGTGGGTCTCAGGCCAGCAGCGCCCGAGGGACCCCGCCGACGCCCGACCAGGCCCGGGCCCGACGTAGGTGCCGATCACGGGGCCGACTTCGGAGACGAACAGCGGCTCGGAGCCGTAGATCTCGCGTCCGTGGGAGATCAGCCGCTGGGCCTGCTCGGTGGCCTGGATGTGCTGCACCACCCACGCGTCGGAGCCAGCCTCGCGCAGTTCGTGCAGGTACTGCACCATCCGCTCGAACGCCCGTCCGGCGGTGCGTACGCGCTCGACGGGCGTGATCTCGTAGCCCCAGCGTGAGGATCGGCTTGATCCGCAGGGTGCCCCCGATCCACGCCTGCGCCTTGCCGACGCGGCCCCCGCGGCGCAGGTACTCCAGGGTGTCGATGCAGAACCAGATGTTCAGCGTCGTCGCGCGCCTCGCGCACGCGGGCGATCGACCCCGTCTTTGTCCGCTCCCCCACGTGCCGCCGCGGCAGCCGCGAGCACGAGCATGCCGAGGCCCCCGCAGGCGGTTTCCCCGTCGATCACCTCCACGCGCTCGGCGAGGCCGCGCTCGGCGAGCACGCCGCGGGCCTGACGGGCCGCCTCGCAGGTGCCGGAGATGCCGCCCGAGAGGTGCACGGACACCACGTCCTGCCCGGCCTGCAGGAGCGGCTCCCACACCGCGAGGAAGTCCCCGATCGAGGGCTGGGAGGTGGTCGGCAGCTGCGGGTCGGAGCCCAGGCGCTCGTAGAAGGCGTCGAAGGTCTCTTCGTCGGTCTCCCGCTGGCGTCCTCGCCCCACCCCACGTACAGGCTCACCTGGTGCATGCCTTCGCTGTCGGCGAGCGCGCGGGGGAGGTAGTGGGTGGAGTCGGTGACGACCGCTACGGAGGACGAGGGCATGGGGCGAGCACCCTACCAACGCCCCGCCCCCGGGGGTCGTGGGAACGTCTGGCCCCGGTGGTTTGGGGCGCCCGCCCGGGTGGGTTGTGCGGCCGTCCGCTTCGGTGGGCTGTGGCGCTCCGGTCTACCGAGACCGGTCGAAAAGCTCCGCGAGCTCGCCGGACTCGTACATCTCGGTCACGATGTCGCACCCGCCGACCAGCTCGCCGTCGACGAACAGCTGCGGGATCGTCGGCCAGTTGGAGATCGCCGAGAGCTCCTGGCGGATGCGGGGGTCGGGCAGGATGTCCACGGCGGCGAAGGCCACGTCGAGCGCCTGCAGGGCGGTGACGGTGCGCCGCGAGAAGCCGCACGCGGGCGCGTCGGGGGAGCCCTTCATGAACAGGATCACGGGGTTCTCCGCGATCGCCTGCTCGATCGCCTCGCGGATCGGGTTGGGCCCGTCCCCGGCCGGGGGGGCCTGGGTCGCGGGGTCGCTGCTGGCCATCGGTAGCGTCTGGTTTGCTGACACGTGAGGCTCCTTCTCGCGGGGCGTGGGGGTCTGGAGTGTGGCGGGTGGCGTGGGGCGGTTCGGTAGGTTTGGTGGGAGGGTGTCTGGTGTCTGGTGTCTGGTGTGGGGCGTGGGCGTCCGGCGTCGGGGGGTCCGGGTGGCTCAGCCGGCGTTGGTCTTCAACGACAGCGCGTGGATGGCCCCGCCGAGCTCCCCGCCGAAGACCGCGTAGACGAGGCGGTGCTGCTCGATGCGGCTGCGCCCCGCGAACGCCTCGGCGGTGACGGTCGCCTTGAAGTGGTCGTTGCCGCCGCTGACCTCGGCGCGGGCGCCCGGGATCGCGGCCTCGATGCGCTGCTTGATGTCCTCGGTGGTGGGCATGGAGTGAGAGAAGAGGGGCCTAGCTCGCCGACCTTCGGCCGGCTGCGCCATCCTCTTGGCCAAGGATAGCCGCCGCGGCGCGGCGCTATACTTTGGATAGCAATGGTTGCGTTCACCGACAAGGGAGCCGAGAAGGTACGCGAGTTCCTCGCCGGTCAGGGCGCCGACGTGGCCCTCGCGGGGCTGCGCGTCGGGGTGCGCGGCGGCGGCTGCTCGGGCTTCCAGTACCAGCTCGCCTTCGACGAGCAGCGTGAGTACGACGCCGTCTTCGAGAGCCACGGCCTGAAGCTGCTGGTGGACCGTGCCTCCCTGCAGTACGTGGCGGGCTCGGAGATCGACTACGAGGAGAGCCTCCAGGGGGCCGGCTTCAAGGTCAACAACCCCAACGTCGTCGCCGCCTGCGGCTGCGGCTCGTCCTTCCGGGTGGCCGAGGAGGAGCAGGTCTCCGCGGTCTGACGGTCTGACGGTCGGATGGCGGCGCATAGCTGCGTCCTCAGTCGCTCGTGTGCTGGCCGAAACGGGGATGCTCGCCGAAGGCGAGTGTCTCCCGGCTTCGGCACACTTCGCTCCCTGCGTCCTTGCTCTGCTTGCCCTCCGACCGTCAGACGGGTGTCGTAAGAACTAAGCGCGTTCGCGAGGCTGGGGTGGCATGAGTTGTCTGCTCTGCTTGCCCTCCGACCGTCAGGGGCGCTGTGAGGGCTACGCCGGCTCGTTGTCCAGAGAGCGCCACAGGTACCGGCACGCGAGCGTGCGGTGCGGGCGCCACGGCTCCGCGATCCGTTCCATCTCGGGGGCGTCGGGGAGCGCCGGCAGCGCGTACGCGCGCTCGATCGCGCGGCGGATGCCGAGGTCGCCGACGGGCAGCACGTCGGGGCGCTGGAGGTGGAACATGAGGAACATGTGCGCCGTCCACACACCCAGGCCCTTGACCGCCACGAGCTCAGCGATCACCGTCTCGTCGTCCAGCTCGTCGAGGCGCTCGAGCTCCAGTTCGCCGGAGAGCACGTGTTCGGCCAGCGAGCGTAGGTAGCCGACCTTCGCGCGCGAGAGTCCCGCGGCGGCGCGCAGCTCTTCGGGCTCGTCCGCGAGCACCTGCTTCGGCGTCGGGGTGCTGCCCGTCGAAGCGCTCGGTGAGGCGCGCGTAGATCGAGCGCGCCGCCTTCGTGGAGAGCTGCTGGCCGACGATCGCGCGCACCAGCGCCCCGTAGTGGTCGGCGGGGCGCCCGGCGCGGGGGTCGCCGAGGCGCGGGCCGACCGCCTCGATCACACCGGCGAGCACCGGGTCCGCCCGGCGCAGGTGTGCGAGCCCCTTAGGCAGAGGACCACGCCGTCGTCTCGAGCGCGACCGGCTCGCCGTCGAGCGCGTTCAGCGCGCGGCCCAGCGAGGCGGCGAGGCAGGTGAAGCTCGGGGTGTCCCTGACGGTGTAGCGGGAGGCCTCCGTCGTGCGCAGGCGCTGGACGAGGTCCAGGAACGTGCCCACGTCGTCGGTGTCGAACGCCACCACGAACTCCTGGTCGTCGAGGCCGAACGAGTAGGTCGTGTGGTTGTCCACGCCCGGGTATTCGCGCCCCACCGCGATGTGCCCCTGCATGATCCGCCACCGCTCCTCCGCGGGCAGGGCGTACCACTCGCGCGACTTCACGAACGGGTACACGAACACGTACTTGCCGCGGAAGCCGCGCGGTGCGGTGCGCTCGTCTTCGGAGTACTCCGAGCTCTTGCGCATCCCCAGGAACGAGTAGGGGGTGTGCGCCCACTTCATCAGCCCGCTCTGCGGCCAGCACCACGTGGAACTCGTGGATGCGGTCGAGGTTCTCCGCCTCTGAGATCAGCAGCAGCTCGGCGTCGCCGCGGGTGCCCACCAGCGAGAAGGACTGCAGCAGGTGCCCGTCGGCGAAGTCCTCGCACGCCGCCACGAACTCGCGCTTGTCCTGTGCGCGCTGCTCGGAGTCCAGCCGCCGCCACGCTGGGTCGACCTTCAGGAACGTGTACTTGACGAAGTGGCGCTCGCTCACACCGCACAGGCTACCGGCCGTTGGCTGGCTCCCGCCCGCCGGGCTCGGCCGACGCGGGCAGTACCGAGGGGCCGCTGCTCGCCGGCAGACGACCGGAGGCAGGTTCCCGGCTGTGCCGGACAAGGGGGGACCGGAGGGGCTAAAGTTCAAGCGTGCGGATCGCGCTCGTCTCGCCCTACTCGTGGACGTACCCGGGGGGAGTCACACGCCACATCGAGGCGCTCGCCCACGAGCTCCGGGCGGCCGGCCACGAGGCGCGCATCCTCGCACCCTTCGACCCCGACGACGCCCTCGCGCGCAGGATGCACCGGGGGGCGTGCCCCCAACGCCTCACCCCGCCGGAGGGCTTTGTGGCGCTCGGGCGCTCCACGGGGTTCCCCGCCAACGGGGCAGTCTCCAACCTCGCGGCTACGCCGGACTCGCTGGTTGCCCTTGCGCGGGAGCTGCGCGGAGGGGAGCTACGACCTCGTGCACGTCCACGAGCCCGTCGTGCCCCTGGTCGGCTGGTACACGCCTGGCTGCGCCGGGGACCTCCCGCTCGTGGGCACCTTCCACAGCTTCTCTGAGAACGCCTTCACCAACGGCCTCGGAGTGGCGCTCGGGGCGCGCCGGCGCATGAACCGCCTGCACGCGCGCATCGCCGTCTCCGAGGCCGCCGCCTGGACCGCGCGGCGCTTCTTCGGCGGGCGCTACCGGATCGTGCCCAACGGAGTGCACCTCGACGCGCCCGGCGGCGAGGCCCCCGAGCACCTGGGTGAGGGTGAGGGTGAGGGCCTGCGCATCCTTTTCATCGGCCAGGCCGTCGAGCGCAAGGGGCTGCCCGTGCTGCTGCGCGCCTTCGAGGCGCTGCGCGAGCACGTGCCCGCCACGCTGACGCTCGTGGGGGCCGCCCCCGAGGAGATCGCGCCGCTACTGCTCGACGACCGCGGGGTGCGCGCGCTGGGCAAGGTCTCCGAGGCGCAGAAGGCGGCCGTCCTCGCGCGCGCCGACGTGCTGTGCGCGCCCTCGCTCGGCGGTGAGAGCTTCGGGATGGTGCTCACCGAGGCGTTCGCCGCGGGCACGCCCGTGGTGGCCTCGGACATCGCCGGCTACCGCGACGTGGTGCGCGACGGGGTCGACGGTCTGCTCACCCCGCGCGGCGACGCGCGCGCGCTCGCGGAGGCGCTGCGTGCGCTGGCGCTCGACCCCGCGCGGCGCGAGCAGATGGCGGCGGCGGCGCGCGAGCGCGCCGAGCGCTTCGCCTGGCCCCACGTCGCCGCCGAGGTGCTCGAGGTCTACGAGCAGGCGCTCGCCGTTAAGTCGACCCCCGCCCGCCCCACCCGTCCCGCCCGCGCGGCAGTGCGTCTCGGCCTCGCGCCCGCCGACCTGCTGCCCCGCGTACGCGCCCAGCGTCTGCCGAGCCTCGAGCCCGAGCTCGCGCGGGCCGCCCCGCGCCGCGCGCTGCGCACCGTCCGCCGCGGCGCGCTCGCCGCGGCGTCGCTCGCCGGCCTCGTGCTGGCGTGGACCGCGCTTTCGCGGATCGGGGTGGGCCGTGTGCTCGCCAGCCTCGTCGCCTCCAGTCCGGGGTTGGTGGCCGCCGGCCTCGCGCTGATGTGCGTCTCGATGGTCGTGCGCGGCCTCGCCTGGTACACGATCCTCTCCGCGGCCCCCACCTGGCGCCCGGCGCGCCGCCGCGACGCGCTGCAGGGGACCTTCATCGGCGTGCTGATGTCCGCCACGCTGCCCGCGCGCCTGGGGGAGCCCTCGCGCGCGCTGATCGTCGCGCGCCGCATCGGCCGTCCCCGCGAGACGCTGCCTGTCGTGCTCGGCACGATGGTCTCCCAGACGCTCCTGAACCTGCTCGCGCTCGCCCTCCTGGGGGCCGCGATGCTCTCGGGCGTGCCGCTCCTGCACGGCCACGACGGGGCGCTGGCGGTGGCCGCGCTCGTACCCCTCGCCGCACTGGCGGCCGTGCTGCTCGCCCCCGTGCTGCTGCCCCGCTCGGCGATCTCCCGCTTCGCGCGGCTGCACGCCCTGGTGCTCGGGCTGCGCCGCTCGCTGCTGCGCGTACGCGAGGGCCTGCGCGTCTTTCGCCAGCCCCGCCGCGCGGCGGTGGCCACGACGGCGCAGCTCTCCGCGTGGGCGCTGCAGTGTGCCTCCTGCTGGCTGTTGCTGATGGCGCTCGGCCTCGACCACCGCGTCGGCTTCGCGGGCGCCGCGGGCGTGCTGTTCGCGGTCAACGTCACCGCGGTGGTGCCGGCCACACCCGCCAACGTCGGCGTCTTCCAGGCCGCCTGCGTGGCCGTGCTCGCCGGGGCCTACCACGTCTCGACCCCCGACGCCGTCGCCTACGGGATCATCCTGCAGGCGGTCGAGGTCGCCACTGCGGTGATCATGGGCATGCCGGCGCTCGTCAAGGAGGGCCTCTCCTGGAAGGAAGTTCGCCTGCGCACTCTGCACGCCACGCCGGTCCGCCTGGCGCCGCTGCCGGGGGGCGGCGGGGTCGCCTCGCGGGTATGACGATCAGGGCATCCTCGCTCGACTGCCCTGTCTGTCCACCTCGCACGGTCCGAGCGCTGGGTGCGCGTGAGATTCAGGCGGCGACCAATCCGGCCACATGATGTGGCTGGGGCACAGGCTCACCCACCTCGCGCATCAGTGCGATGTGGTCTGGAAGCGCCTCACGCATGAGCTTTTCGACCTCCTCTTTCGTCTGCCCGGCCGCCACACAGCCTGGGACATCAGGAGAGTAGGCCCCCCAGCCTCCCTCCTCACCGGTCTCGTAAATGACTAGATACTCGGTCAACGCAGCTCCTCAATTCCAGATTTACGTCTGATCTCCGCCAACGTGCCCGGCCTCATCGTATCGCTTCGTTTGCCCGCCACTGTGACTACCGGCGAGCGGTTTGGGTGCTTGAAATGGCGGTGGCTTCCGCGCTCGCGTACCTCCTTCCAGCCGTGCGCTTCGAGGATCGAGATCACCTCATGAACCTTCTTTGCCACATACCTCTATCCGGCCCGCTGGTCGTAAGGGGACAGTGGTTTTGCGCTCAGCCGGCCATCGCCGGCTCGTCCTCTTCCTCCACGGCCCCCTCGGGCGGGTCCTCGTCGCCCAGCTCGGGGGCGCCCTCGCCCGCGCCGAACAGCGAGGGGTCCCGGGAAGAACCCTTGATCAGGTCGTCGGGGGAGCCGTTCTCAAGCAGCCGTCCCTGGCGCGTGCCGAAGTAGATCGCCTGCGGGTGGTGGGCGATGAGCGCGAGCGTGGACTGCTCCGGTTCGGGGGCGTAGCCATCGGTGATGCGCATCCCAATGTCCTGGAGGCCCAGCAGCTTCTCGACCTTCAGGTGCTCGGACTGCTCGGGCACCGCCGGGTAGCCCCACGAGTAGCGCCGACCCTGCGCGGCGGGGATGCCGAGCATCGAGCGCGCTTCGTAGTGCAGCCACTCCGCCAGCCCCTCCGCGGTCTGCACGCCGAGGCCGTGCACGTACAGCTGCTCGGCGAACTCGCCTTCGGACTCGAGCTTCGCCATCAGCTCGGTGACCTCCGAGCCCACGGTCACCGCCTGCACCGCGATCACGTCGAGCTCCGGTGGTGGCGAGCCGTCGGCGGCTGCCGGGCGGAAGAAGTCGGCCAGGCACAGGCGCGCGCCCTTCGGCTGGCGCGGGCACACGAAGCGGGTCAGCTCTGTGGTGCGGTCCTCGGGGTCGAGCACGACGATCTCGTTGCCGGCGCTGTAACAGGGGAAGAAGCCCAGCAGCGCGCGCGGGTGCAGGTAGGTCTGCTCGCGCCACATCCGCTCCAGGCGCGGGCGGAAGTTCTCCTCCAGCAGCTCGCGCCACGCCTCGCCTTTGATGCCCCGCCCGCCCCAGTGCAGCTTGAACAGCACGTGCGTGTCGAGGTGGGGGTAGACCTCGTCGAGGTTGACCGGGATCTCCCTGACGCCCCAGTACGGGGGCTCGGGCACCGGCACGTCGGTGCGCGCGGCCGAGCGCACGGAGTCGTCGGCGAAGTTGAGCTCCTCGGCCGGCGCCTCGCCCTTGGCGCGGAACTCCGTGGCGCCCGCGCGCAGCTTCTCCAGCAGCGCCTGGTGCGCGTCGGCGTCGATCAGCTGGTCCATCACCGCGAGGCCCTCGAAGGCGTCCTTGCAGTAGAAGACGCCCGGGTCGTACACCTCCTCGGAGTCTTTCCCGCCGGGGTACAGCGCGCGGTAGCCGAACGCGCGGTTGATCGCCGCGCCGCCGATCAGCACCGGGTACTGAAGGCCCTTGGCGTGCAGCTCGGCGATGCACGCCGGCATCTGCTTGGAGGTCGAGACCAGCAGCGCCGAGAGGCCGATCGCGGTCGCCTCGTGCTCCTGCGCGGCGTCGAGGATCGTCTGGATCGGGACCTGCTTGCCGAGGTCCACCACCGTGTAGCCGTTGTTGGTGAGGATCGTGTTGACCAGCGACTTGCCGATGTCGTGCACGTCGCCGAACACCGTCGCCAACACGACCGTGCCCTTCGTGTAGCCCTCGATGCTTGTCGAGGTATTTCTCCAGCTGCGCCACGGCGCGCTTCATCACTTCCGCGGACTGCAGCACGAACGGCAGGATCAGCTCGCCCGCGCCAAATTTGTCGCCGACCTCTTTCATCGCCGGCAGCAGCACCTCGTTGAGCGTGGGGACCGCGCCGATCTTCTCGACGCTGCGGTCGATCCACTCCTCGACGCCCTCCTTGCGGCGGCGCAGGATGTGGAAGTGCAGCGCCTCCTCGGGCTCCATGCCCTCGGTCGGGTCCGCGGTGCTCTGGGTCTCGTCCTCCGGGCCCTTGGACTCGAAGTGCGCGATGAAGCTCTCCAGCGCGTCCTCGCGGCGGTTGAACACAAGGTCGTCGGCCAGCTCGCGCTCGACGCTCGGGGAGCTCTCCGTAGGGGGTGATGTGGTTGGGGTTGACCATCGCCAGGTCGAGGCCGGCCTGGACGCAGTGGTGCAGGAACACCGAGTTGAGCACCGCGCGCGCGCCGCGGACCCGACGCCGAAGGAGACGTTGGAGACGCCCAGCGAGGTCTTCACGTGCGGGATCTGCTCCTTGATCGCTTTGATCCCGGCGATCGTCTCGACGGCCGAGGGCCGCCACTCCTCATCGCCGGTCGTCAGCGTGAACGTCAGGCAGTCGAAGATCAACAGCTGCGGGTCGAGGCCGTGCTCCTCGCAGCAGAGGTCGCGGATGCGCTTGGCGATCTCGACCTTGCGCTCGGCCGTCTTGGCCATCCCGACCTCGTCGATCGTCAGCGCGATCAGCGCCGCGCCGTGCGCGAGCGCGACCGGCACGACGCGGTCGAGCTTGGCGCGGCCGGCCTCGAGGTTGACGGAGTTGACGATCGCCCGGCCGGGGATCTGCTCCAGCGCGCGTTCGATCACCTCCGGCTCGGTCGAGTCGACCTGGATCGGCGCGGGCTGGGTGAGCGAGACCTTCTTCGCCACGAGGCGCATCTGTTCGTCCTCGTCGGTGCGCTCGGTCAGCGCCACGCACAGGTCGAGCACGTGCGCGCCGCCGGTCACCTGGTCCTCGGCGATCTGCACGAGCCCGTCGTAGTCGTCGGCCAGCAGCAGCTCCTTGGCCTTGCGCGAGCCCTGCGAGTTGACGCGCTCGCCGACCATCGTCGGCGCCGGCTCCTGCGCCAGCGGGGTCGCGGCGATCATCGAGGAGAGGTGGGGAGGGCGGGGCGCAGGGCGCGGCCCGACGGGGCGTCCGTCTGGACGCGCTCGGCGTCCGTCCGACCGCTCGACGATCGCGCGCGATGTGCTCGGGCGTCGTGCCGCAGCAGCCGCCGACGATGCCCACGCCGTAGCGCTCGACGAACTCTTGTCAGCGCCTCCGCCAGCGGCTCGGGCTTCTCGGGGAAGATCGTCTCGCCGTCGGGGCCCTGCAGCGGCAGGCCGGCGTTGGGGATGCACGCGACCGGCACGGGGCACTGCTCGCCGAGGAAGCGGATCGCGTCGCGCATGTCCTCGGGGCCGGTCGAGCAGTTCAGGCCGATCACGTCGACCTTCAGCGCCTCGAGCGTGCACAGCACCGCGGAGATGTCGGTGCCGAGCAGCATCTTGCCGCCGTTGGGCAGCAGCGACACGGAGGTGTGGATCGGCAGCGTGCGCCCGGTGCTCTTGAACGCGTCGCGCGCGCCGAACACGGCGGCCTTGACCTCGAGGATGTCCTGCGCGGTCTCGATGATGATCAGGTCGGCGCCGCCGTCGATCAGGCCCGCGGCCTGCTCGGTGAAGACCTCGACCAGCTCGCCGAAGCGGATCTGCCCGAGCGAGGGGTCCTCGGAGGCAGGTAGGTAGCCGGTCGGCCCGATCGAGCCGGCGACGAAGCGGTGCTCGCCGGCGGCCCGGCGCGCGATTTCCGCGGCCTTGGTGTTGATCTCGACGGTGTAGTCGGCGAGGCCCCACTCGCCGAGCTTCAGCCGCGAGGCCTGGAAGGTGTCGGTCTCGACGACCTCGGCGCCGGCGTCGAGCATCGAGGCGTGGACGCCCTCGATCACGTCGGGGCGGTTGAGCACGAGCGCCTCGTGGCACTTGCCCTGCAGGCCGCCGTAGTCCTCGGGGGTGAGGTCGAACTGCTCCAGGGTTGCGCCCATGCCGCCGTCGTAGACGACGACGCGGCTGTGGATCGCCTGCAGGAAATCGCGCATCGCACCCGATGCTACCGGCCTCGCTGCCGCTCTCTCCTGGGGTCGCACGGAGAATGAGGCAACGGCGGGTGCTGAGTCGTCTGGCCCACTTGGGCGCCTGTCGTCCCTTCCAAACGACACAGCCCGTATGACTCTTTGGGACATCGCTCGACCACTCGTCCAGCGGCCGTGAAACTCGCGCCTGCGAGCGGCCATTCTGCACGGCCACTGCCCAGCCCTCTAGCCAGGAGAGGACCTCCATGCCACAGCCAGCCGCCGCTCTGTCCGCGCCGCAGCCCGCCACTCTGCAAGCTCCCCCACGGTCTACCCGCCGCCGCGCCACGCCAAACCGCTCCAAGCGGGCCGGGCACACCGTGGTCGCCGTCGTCGGCCTCGGCTACGTCGGCCTGCCCACCGCGATCGCGCTGCGCAACGCCGGCTGCCGGATCGTCGGGATCGACGTCTCGCGGGCCCCGGCTGAGCGCGATCCGCGAGCGGCGAGGCCGAGCTGCTGGAGACCGAGCAGCGCGACCTGAGCCGCCACCTGGCCAGCGACGGGTTCGTGCTCACCAACCGCATCAAGGCGCTCGACGCCGCCGACCTGGTGCTGATCTGCGTGCCCACCCCGGTCGACGAGCAGCTGCGCGCCCGACCCGCGGATCCTGCGCGACGCGTGCGCCTCGGTCGTGCGCCACGCCCGCCCCGGGCAGACGCTCGTGCTGACCTCGACCACCTACGTGGGCACCACCCGCGAGCTGCTCGCCGAGCCGCTCGCAGCGCGCGGCCTGCGCGTCGGCGAGGACGTGTTCGTCGCGTTCGCCCCCGAGCGCATCGACCCCGGCGTGAGCGACGCACGAGCAGCTGCAGACCCCGCGCGTGCTGGGCGGCGTCACGCGAGGAGTGCGCGACGCGCGCCGCGGCCGTGCTGCGCCACACCTGCAAGCGCCTGCACCGCGTCTCCTCGCCCGAGGCGGCGGAGCTGGTGAAGCTGTACGAGAACACCTTCCGCGCCGTCAACATCGCGCTCGCCTTCGAGCTCGCCGAAGCGTGCGGGACGCACGGCCTCGACCCGATCGAGGTGACCGAGGGCGCCGCCACCAAGCCCTACGGCTTCCTGGCCCACTACCCCTCCGCCGGGGTGGGGGGGCACTGCATCGCCGTGGACCCCTACTACCTACTGCACGACCTGCGCGAGCGCGGCCGCCCCGCCACGGTCGCCGAGGAGGCGCTGCGCAAGCTCGCCGGCCGCCCGCGGCACGTCGCGTGGCGCGCTCACGAAGTGCTCGTCGAGCTGGGGCGGCCGCTGCCGCAGGCGCGCGTGCTGGTCGTCGGCGCCTCCTACAAGCCCGGCGTCGCCGACACCCGCGAGGCGCCGGCGCTGGAGATCATCGCCCGCCTGCGCGCCGAGGGCGCCCGAGGTCGACTACCACGACCCGCTGGTGCCGGCGCTCGAGGTCGACGGCGTGCGCTCGCGCGGGGTGACGGCCGCCCGCCGGCAGGCCGGTCGGCGCGCGGCGAGCGAGGCGTCGCCGGTGGGCCCACCGGCGACCTGTCCTCGACCCCGAGGAGTACGACCTCGCGATCCTCACCACGCTGCACCCCGACCACGACTACGAGTGGCTGGAGCGCTGCCCCGCGGTGCTCGACTGCACCTACCGCCGCCACGACCGCCGGACGCCAGCGCTTCACGCCCTAGCCGATGCGCCGTTCGCGCCGATCACGACTCACCGCATCCTCAAGGGGCTCGCCGGCCTCTACCTGGTGGCGCTGCTGGCCGCCGTGATGGCCTACAAGGCGGCGTTCGCGGGGCTGCTGTTCGCCAACGTGTTCTTCGGCGTGTACTCGCGTCACCGTCGCGTGCTACATCGTCTCGCGCTTCCTGTTCAGCCTCTTCTACCGCACGCCGGCCGGACGCCGGCGTGGAGCCGCACATCGCGATCGTGATGCCCGGCTTCAACGAGCAGGAGGCGATCGCCCGACTCGCTGCGCTCGCTGCTGGCGCTCGACTACCCGCCCGAGAAGCTCGAGCTGGTGGCCGTCAACGACGGCTCCACCGACGGCACCCTGCGCGGAGATGCAGCGCGTCGCCGGCCGAGTCGCGGGGGCGCGTGCGCGTGATCGACTTCCCGGAGAACCGCGGCAAGCGCGCGGCGATGGCGGCCGGTATCCGCGCCACCTCGGCGGAGGTGGTCGTGTTCGTGGACTCCGACTCCACGGTGGAGCCCGAGGCGCTCAAACGGCTCGTGCAGCCGCTCGCCGACGCCCGCGTGGGGGCGGTGTGCGGGCACGCCAACGTGCTCAACGTGCGCGACACGTGGATCACCCGCATGCAGGCCGTGCGCTACTTCGTCGCCTTCCGCGTCGTGAAGGCCGCCGAATCGGTGTTCGGCGCGGTCACCTGCTGCTCGGGCTGCTTCTCCGCCTACCGCCGCGCGGCGATCCTGCCGCGCCTGGAGTGGTGGGAGAACCAGACGTTCCTCGGCGTGGAGTCCACCTTCGGCGACGACCGCTCGCTCACCAACTGCGTGCTGCGCGACTGGCGCATCCTCTACGAACGGCGCGCCGTCTCGCACACGATCGTGCCGATCACCTTCCGCGCGTTCCTCAAGCAGCAGACCCGCTGGAAGCGCTCGTGGACGCGCGAGTCGCTGCTGGTCGCCAAATTCATCTGGCGCAAGCACCCCGTCGCCGCGCTGCTTCGCGTACATGAGCATCCTGCTGCCGCTGCTCGCGCCGATCGCCGCGGTGCACTCGCTCGTGTGGGCGCCGCCGTCACCCACCACGGGGTGCTGCCGCTCACCTACCTCGCCGGGATCTACGCGCTGGCGCTCGTGTACTCCTTCTACTTCCTGCTCTTCCAGGACCGCTACAACGTGCTGTGGCTGTACGGGATCCTGTTCGTGTTCTTCTACCTCGGCGATCATGCTGTGGCAGACCTACTACGCGATCGCCACCTGCCGCACCGCCGCGTGGGGCACGCGACCCGCGACCGCCGGCCTCGGCGCCGGGGGAGAGGGGGGGTAGGGGATGGCGTGGAGGCCTCACGGTGCGGCCACCGGCCGGGGTCTCGCTCCGGCGCGCGCTCGCGGCGCTGCTGCTGCCGCTCTCGCTGCTGCCGGTGGTGCTGCTCGCGCCCTCGCTCGCGCGCGCGCCGGCGACGCTCGTGCGTGCGCCTGGAGCGGATGGTCGTGCCCGCCCACGCCCGGGTCTACCCCGCGCCGTACGAACCCCCGCGCTATCCGCCCGGCGCCTCCCGCTTGGAGCGTGACATCTTCGCGCCGGTCGCCGGCATCCTCACCCCGCAGGTGGGCGTGTCGGCGCTCGCCGAACACCAGACGCGGCAGAAAAGCGCGCCCACGCGCCGATCCTCCTGATCACCGGTGAACCGGGAGGGGGCGCGCGGTGAGCGGCGTGCTGGTGGCGACGGTTGCTGCGATCTCGCTGATGGCCCCCGCGCAGGGGGGGCTGCGGGCCGTGCGTCCGCCGGGGCACGGGGGTGCTCCGATCTCGCTTGCCGCGTCCGCTCACGGGCGCCACCGCGTCCGCGGGCCGGGCCACCACGGGCCGCCACGCCGTGCGCCTGCCCGGCCGGGTGCGCGGGCGTGCGGGTGCTCGCGGACACCAACACCGGCGTGCGCATCACGTGGCATTCCGCCAAGCGCGGGTCGGCCCCCGTCGAGGGCTACCGCATCAGGCGCGACGGCGTCGTCGCCGGGCAGACGCCCGGGCGCGTGTACGTCGTCAAGTTCAACCTCTACCGCGCGCACCGCATCACGGTCACCGCCGTGGACACCCGCGGGCGCCTCGGCCGGCCCAGCAGGGCGCTGCGGATCGCCATCCGCGTCAGCCGCGGCGCGGAAACCGGACGGCGGCGGTCGTCGGCGACACTGGCCCCGGCGTGCCCGGCCAGCTGAGCGTCTCGGAAGTCAGCGAAGCGGGCGCCACGCTCTGGTGGGTGCCCGCCACGCCCGGCTCGGCGCGGATCATCGGCTACCGCGTCTACCGCGACGGCGCGCTGCTCGGGCAGACCACGCAGGACTCGATGCGCCTCACCCACCTCTCCTCGCTGCGCACCTACCATCTCGCGGTCGCCGCCGTCGACGCCACCACCGCGAAAGCGCGCGCACGCCGGAACTGCTGCGCCTCACCACCACCCACACCCCGCCCGAGGGCCCCGCGCTGATCTCCGCCTCGCGCGTCACCGACACCTCCGCCACGCTCGCCTGGCAGGCCGGCGCCGCCAACAGCGGCGCGCCTCGTCGGGTACCTGCTGTTCGAGAACGGCGTCCCCGAGCGCGTCGTCGACGGCCAGGTGCACGACCGTCACGCTCGCCTCCGAGCGCCACTACACGTTCACCGTGCGCGCGTTGGACTCCTACGGCTACCTCTCCGCGCCCGCGCCCGAAGTCGCGGTGTTCACGACCCACACGCCGCCCTCCACGCCGGGCGGCCTGCACGGCCACGGAAGTCACCGCCAGCTCCGCCGACGCTCGCCTGGTCGCCCTCCACGCCGGTCAGCGGCACGATCGTCGGCTACCGCGTGTTCCGCAACGAAATCCCCGTCGGCCAGGTCTCCACGCCGGGGATCGACGCTCGCCGACCTCGCGCCGTCCACGCAGCTACCAGGTCACCGTCGTCGCCGTGGACTCGCTCGGGGCGATCAGCGCGCCCACCGCGCCGCTGAGCGTCGAAACCTCCGACCCCCCGCCCACGCACGGCAACGTCGCAGGCGTTCCTGCTCGCCTCGACCGACCAGAGCTTCTTCGACCTCGAGGCCCACTACCAGCAGATCGGGGTGGTGTACCCCACGTACTTCAACTGTGGCCCCGGCGGCACCGTCACCGGCAGCGACTGGCCGCTGGTCACCGACTGGGCGCGCGCGCGCCAGGTCGCCGTGATGCCGCGCCTGAACTGCCAGAACCCCACCGACGAGGAACAGATCCTCAACGAACCGGCCGCCGGGCGAAGCGATGATCGACCAGCTCGCCGCGCTGTGCGAAAGCAACGGCTACCAGGGCATCCAGGTCGACTTCGAGGGCGCCCCCCCGGCCGAGCGCGAACCCTTCACCGCGTGGATCACCGCGCTCGCCGCGCGGCTGCACGCGATCGGGCGACAAACTCTCGACGGTGGTCACCGCCAAGTACTACAACGTCACCACGGGCCGCGCCGCGATGTACAACGACGCCGCCCTGTCGGTGCCCTCCGACTACATGTTCGTGCTCGACTGGGGCCTGCACTGGACGACCTCCACGCCCGGGCGGGCTGGCCGAACTGCCGTGGTTCACGAAGGTCGCCGACTACACCGCGACGATGCCCAACAAGAGCAAGTTCGTCCTCGGGATGCCGATGTACGGGCTCGACTGGCCCAACGGCGGCGGCTCCGCCAACCCCGCCACGCCGCTGGAGTTCAACAACGTGACGGCGGAGCAGGGCGAGTTCGGGGTCGCTGCGCGAATGGGAACCGACGGCGGCCGAACCGCACTTCTCCTACGCCGACTCCAGCGGCGTGCACCACGCCGTGTGGTACACCGACCAGCAGTCGCTGGGCGTGCGCGCCCAGCTCGCCGAATCGCTCGGCCTCGGCATCGGGCTGTGGCACCTCGGCTCCGAGGACCAGTCCATCTGGGAACTGCCGCAGCTGGGCGGCTGAGTTGAGCGCGCGCGCCGTGTGCGGCTGGAGGGGTCGGGATGACCCCCGCGGCTATGCGGGGTCTGTGGCTGTGGGCCGCGCCTTGGTCGCTCGCGCTCGCGCGTGCGCCGTCGTACCGGCGCTCGCCGTGGCGGCACCACCGGCGTGGGCGGGCCGCCTGCGCTCCGTCGCCCCCGCGGCCGCCCCCGAAGGGGGGAAGGCCAATCAAAACCCTTCCCCCTCGCCGCTGCAGGCGTTCCTGCTCACGAGCGCGCCCGACTCGTTCGCCGATCTGCAGGCCCACGTCGGGGCGATCGGCGTGGTGTACCCGACCTACTTCGAATGCGCCCCCGGCGGCGCAGTGGTGGGCGCTCCCGACCCCGAAGTCGACGCCTACGCCGCCGCCCACGGCCTGGTGGAGATGCCCCGCTTCAGCTGCCAGGACGGCGCCTCGTGCACCGCATCCTCACCCAGTCTGCCCTGCGTGCGCGTACGCTCGCGCAGTTGGTCGCGCTTGCCGTGGAGTCTTCCTCGGCGGGCCTCGCCGCCGGGCCCTCCTACGCGGGGCTCAACCTCGACCTCGAGAACGACGGCGCGCGCGACCGGGGGGCGCTCAGCTGCGTTCGTGCGGCGCTCGCCGCGCGTCTGCACGCCGCGGCCGGCGAGCTCGCGGTGGACGTCGTCGGCGTGACTCGCGAAGACCCCCGTCCTGCCGCCTACCTCTATGACGACCGCGCGCTGGCGCCGCCGCGGACACCGTCTTCGTGAGGCGTGGGGGGTCCACTGGGAAGGCTCCGCGCCCGGGGCCGATCGCGCCGCTGGCGTTCGTGCGAGGCGTCGCCCGCTACCTCGCCTCGCTGCCCCACGCGCACCGCTTCGTGCTCGGGGTGCCGATGTACGGGCTCGACTGGCCGCTCGGGTGGGCGCCCACGCTGGGCCACTGCGCTGCAGTACGCCGGCGTCGCTCGCGCTCGCCCAGTCTGTGGGCGTCGACGCCGGTGCGCGACCCCGCCTCCGGGGAGTTGACCTTCGCCTACACTCGCGCTGGCATACCCCACCGCGTCTGGTTCATGGACGCTCGCGCGATCCTCGACCGCTTGCTCATCGCCCGCCGCTACGGGCTCGCCGCCGGAGTGTGGCGGCTGGGGGAGGAGGACCAGGCGCTGTGGTCCTCGCCGTCGACTAGTGGGTAGCGCGCTTTCGCGGATACGGGTGGGGGCGGGGTTGGCGCCGGGGCGAACGGGTTGGTGACCCGCACCGTGCCGTAGAGGCGTCCGTGCTGGAAGTCCTCCGAGAGCAGCTCCTCGATCCCGAAGCGCTCCGCGTAGGCCCACATGTGCGCGTCGAACCACGAGAGCTGGTAAGCCGCTGCCCCGCGCAGGGCAAGCCGTAGGAGCTCCTCATCGGGGTAGACCACCTCGAACTGCAGGAGCAGCTCCTCGGCCTCGCGCAGTGCGTCGGCGCGCGCAAGAAGCGGCTCGCCCCCGGCCGTGGGGCGGGTGAGCGCGGCGACGAACTCGACGACCGCCTGGTGGGGCAACCGCAGCGAGCCGGCAGCAATCCCGGCACGTAGAACGTCGGTGGCGATCTTCTGCTTGTCTGGAAAGCGGGAGTCGAAACGGTAGACGAGGACGTTGGTGTCAACCAGCGCCGTCGCGCTCATAGAGCTCCTCACGTGTCCACCCGCGGCCACCCTCGTCGCCGCGCTCGACGCCCCGTACCGGCTCACGCGCGTGCTGGCGAGCTGTCGCGCGGTCGAAGAGCTCCATGCGTCCGTGCGCGTCGAGCGCGCTGCGCAGGGCGCTCTGCGGGACGACGCGAATCGCGTCGCCCGCCTGCAACCACTCGACCTCCTGCCCCGGCGTGATCGCGTAGCGCTCCGCGATCGTCTTGGGGATCGTGACCTGCAGCTTGCTTGTCACCTTCGCCATGTCCTTACTTTAGCAAGGACACGTCCTTGTCAGGCTGGTCGGGCGCCGCGATCCGGCCCTCAGGTCACTTGATGAAAAGCATCTCCGAGTACTTGGGCAGCGGCCAAAGGTCGTCGGGCACGAGACCCTCCAGGCGGTCGGCGACCTCGCGCACGTCGTCCATGGCGGGGACAACCGTGTCCCGCATGTAGGCCGCCCACTTCGCCGGCGAGGAGTCCGGCTGGTTGTCCGCGAGGTTCGCGTCCTCGAGCTTCAGCAGCGCGTAGTGCAACTCCTTGACGAGCGGCTCCAACTCACCGATCAGCTCTTCGAGGCCCGTGGCCTTCAATTCGTTGAGGTACCGCACCGCGGCGGGCAGCAGCGCCGTACGGGCGATCGCCGCCGCGGTCTCGGCCTCGATGTTGAGCTTCACCGCGTACTGCTCGGTGAACACCTCGTAGCGGGACTCGAGCTCGCGCTTGGAGAGCACCTTGTACTTCTTGAACACCGCCACGGTGCTCTTTTCGATGAGCCACGGCAGCGCGTCGGGGGTCGAGCGCAGGTTGTAGAGGCCGCGCTTCTCGGCCTCCCGGTGCCACGCCTCGGAGTAGTTGTCCCCTCCGAACACGACCTGCTTGTTGGCCGCGTAGCTGTCCTTGACGACTTTCGTGAGCGCCTTCTCGAGGTTGGCGCCCGAGCCTTTCAGCGCCGTCTCCAGCTTGCCCGCGAGGTCGTCGATGGCCTCCGCCACGATCGTGTTGAGCACCGTGTTGGGCAACGCCAGCGACTGCGAGGAGCCGAGCGCGCGGAACTCGAACTTGTTGCCGGTGAACGCGAACGGGGAGGTGCGGTTGCGGTCGCCACCGTGCAGCGGCAGCGGCGGCAGCACGGGGGTGCCGAGGCCGAGGAACGAGCCGGGCTTGGAGGTCTGCGCCTTGCCCGCCTCGATCGCTCCGAACACCTTCTCCAGCTCGGAGCCCAGGAAGATCGAGATGATCGCCGGCGGCGCCTCGTTGGCGCCGAGGCGGTGGTCCTGGCCGGGCTGAGGCGATCGACGCGCGCAGCAGCGCCTGATGGGTGTTGACCGCCTGGATGACCGCTGCGCAGAAGAACAGGAACTGCAGGTTCTCGTGCGGGGTGTCCCCGGGGTCGAGCAGGTTCGTGCCCGTGTCGGTGCCCATCGACCAGTTGTTGTGCTTGCCCGAGCCGTTGACGCCCGCGAACGGCTTCTCGTGCAGCAGGCACACCAGGCCGTAGCGGCGTGCGACGTTCTGCATCACCTGCATCGTCAGCTGCTGGTGGTCGGAGCCGACGTTGGAGTTCTCGAAGATCGGCGCGAGCTCGTACTGGTTGGGCGCGACCTCGTTGTGGCGTGTCTTGACCGGCACGCCCAGCTTCGCCAGCTCCAGCTCGGTCTCCAACATGCACGCGAGGATGCGCTCGGGGATCGAGCCGAAGTAGTGGTCGTCGAGCTCGTGGCCCTTGGGCGGCTTGGCGCCGAACAGCGTACGCCCGGTGGTCAGCAGGTCGGGGCGCTCGAAGTAGTACTGCTCGTCGATCAGGAAGTACTCCTGCTCGGGGCCGACCGTGGTGAACACGCGCCGCGCGTCGTCCACGCCGAGCAGCTGCAGCGCCCCGATCGCGGCACCCGAGAGCGCGTCCATCGAGCGCAGCAGCGGGATCTTGTGGTCCAGCGCCTCGCCGGTCCACGAGGTGAACGCCGTCGGGATGCACAGCAGCGCGCCGTTGGGGTTCTCTAGGATGAACGCCGGCGACGTCGGGTCCCACGCGGTGTAGCCGCGCGCCTCGAACGTCGCGCGGATGCCGCCGGTCGGGAACGAGGAGGCGTCCGGCTCGCCCTGGATCAGCTCGCTTGCCGGAGAACTCGGCGATCGCCGTGCCGTCTCCGACTGGGGCGTAGAAGGAGTCGTGCTTCTCCGCGGTGGAGCCCGTCAGCGGCTGAAACCAGTGCGTGTAGTGGGTCGCGCCGCTGCTCCAGCGCCCACTCCTTCATCGCCTGCGCGACCGAGTCCGCCAGCGAGGTGTCGAGCGCCTCGCCGCGCTCCAGCGTGCGCTTGCAGTGCCTTGTACACGTCCTTGGGCAGACGCTGGCGCTGGACGACCGGGCTGAACACGTTGGACGCGAACACCTGGTTGCCCGGCAGGGTCAGGTCGGGCGAGCCGAGCGCCGTGCCGTTCGCGCTCCACTGTGCTGCTGTGACGTTCTGCTGACGTGTCCTGGGCATGGGGGGCTTCTGTTCCTCCTCGTCGCGATCTGGGCTGGGCCACCGGCGCGGCCCGCGCAGCGACAGACTACGTCCCCCGAGGACGGGCCGAACATGCATCGTAGACCCCTGCGCGTCGACCCGGTGTCGCACCCGTGGCGAAAACGGCGGGCCGATCTTTCGACACCGGGCCAAATGACGGGAGCCCGAGGTGGGGGCGGGCAGAGGGGAGGGGAGGGGATCGTCCGCGTGAGTGGGTGCGCCTCCCGGGCGCGTGTGCGCTGGGGCCTCCGTGCCCCCGCGTCCGCGGGTGGTGCGCCTGCCCTACGCTTCCGAGGGCACGTACGGCCCGGCACGACCTTGCCCGTCTGCGGGTCCACGTGGGTCGGCGGCGGGCTTGTCGGCGACGTCCACCGTGAAGCTGCCCGCCGGGGCCGCAGCCGTCGGCGAGCTGCGCCTGGGCCTTGCCGTTGAGGCCGGCGTACACCCGGTAGAAGACGCGTGTGCAGCCCCGGCTTGACGGGGGACACGCGCCACACGAAGCTGCGCGTCGCGCCCGGCGCGCAGCGGGCCGAGCGCCCAGACGTTGTAGTCGGCCGTCGTGCCGCTGCCCGGCGGGTCCACCTGCACCGTTTCGACCGGCGGGTTGGGCACCCGCCCCGGGCCCTGGTCCACGACCCACACCGGGCGGCGGCGGACGGCGAGGTTCGGGTAGTCGCTGAGGTAGTCGAACGACGTCACCGCCACGGTCACGTCGGGCAGCGTGCGTGCGCTCGTGTTGCGCACGACCAGCACGAGTCTGCGCCGGCCGCGCGACCGCCTGGTGGGTGGGGAAGCTGGCGTGCGTGACGCCCACCGTGTAGTGGCCCCGCGGTTCGTGCGCGTCCGGCGACGTCGAGCTTCCGCAGCCGGCCGCCAGCGCGCTCGCGAGCGCTCCGCAGACGCTGAGCAGCAGGACCCGTGGCACGACTTTGAGAACGGCTTTCAAAAAGACCGGCACGCCTGGATGCGCCCCGGGACGCGGCGCTGGATCGCCACGTGCCGGCTTGCCCGTGCTACCAGCACGGGCTTCACCGTCCCGCGTCGCCCAGCTTGGTCCAGGGACGCCCCAGACGCACCGCCTATTTTGAAAGACGTTCTAAGCACGCAACCCCCTCACAGCGTCGCCACGATACCAGCGGCTCCCCCCGGAGGGCTGGCGCTCCGCCCCGCCCAGGCGGGGTGACGCTCCGATCGGCCGCAGGGGTGGCGCTCCGCCCTCGGATCGCGTAGAGTGTGCGTGTAGCGGCGACACTTGAGCCGCTGTGACCCGAGGAGGGGTAGGTAGAGCAGTGGTTCGCAGCGCCGCCGAGCGGGCGTTCCTCCCGACGAGGAACTTCATCGAGGAAGTGGGCGACATGATGATCCTGACCGGCCAGGACCATCGCCTCCGCCCTGCAACCTCCCTACCCGTACGGCGGGGAGTTCGTCTCGCAGTTCCTCTTCGCGCTGCGGCTGTGCTGGTTTCCGCTGCTGATCTCGACCGTCTGCATCTGCTACGCCGCGCCCGGCCTGCAGGCCGCCAACTTCCTCACGCTGTTCGGCGCGCTGGACCGCCTCGGCGGGATCTTCGTGCTCGCCGCGATCCGCGAGATCGGCCCCAACGTCACCGCGATCGTGCTCGCCGGTGTCGCTGGCACCGCGATCACCGCCGACCTCGGCGCTCGCAAGATCCGCGAGGAGCTCGACGCGCTGCAGGTGCTCGGCGTGGACCCCGTGAAGAACCTCGTCGTCCCCCGCTTCTTCGCGCTGATGCTCGTCACCGGGCTGTTCAACATCTACGCGATCCTGTTCGGCCTGTTCGGCGGCGTGCTCGCCGAGCTCGTCTACCACCAGCCGCTCGGGCCGTTCTGGGACAACCTCTTCAACAACGCCTCCACGACCGACCTGTGGGGCTCCGCGCTGAAGACCGTGCTGTTCGGCGCGATCATCGCGATCGTGTGCTGCTACAAGGGCATGACCGCCTCCGGGGGCGCCGAGGGCGTCGGCCGCGCGGTCAACCAGGCGGTCGTCGTCGCGTTTCTGGCGATCTTCGCGTTCGACTACGTCTTCACGCAGACGCTCCTGGCCACCCACCCGCAGATCCTGCAGATCAAATGACGGGGGGCGGTGAGCAATGAACGAATGGCTCGCAATTCCGCGGGAATGGGTCGGCTCCGCGGGGGAGATCGCCGGCTTCGCCGGGCAGATCATGCGCAACGTCTACGACCTGCGCGTCTTCCGCTTCTTCGGCGAGGGGCTGCGCCAGTCGGGCATCCTGATCATCTCCTCCACGCTGATCATCTGGTCGCTGATGTTCATCCTCGGCCTGGAGTGCGGCATCGAGGGCGCCTACTTCCTCGAGGCCCAGGGGGCACCCGCGTACTCCGGGGTGTTCACCGCGTGGTGCGACCTGCGTGAGATCATCCCCTACGCCTTCGGGTACATGATGGCGGCCAAGGTCGGCACCGGGATCGTCGCCGAGCTCGGCGCGATGCGCATCTCCGACGAGATCGACGCGCTGGAGGTGATGGGCATCGACTCCGTCACGTTCCTCTGCGCGACCCGCCTGCTCGCCGCGTGGCTGGTGCTCCCGTTCATGTACCTCGCCGGCATCGGCGGCGCGTTTCTCGCCTCCTACATCGCCGTCGTGCAGCAGGTGGGGGTGGTCTCCTCCGGCGGGTACTTAGCTGATCTTCTGGCAGTTCCAGAACCCACCGGACTTCGTGTTCAGCCTGGTCAAGGCGATGTTCATGGCCACCGCGATCGTGCTCGTGGCGTGCTACTACGGCTACAACGCCTCCGGGGGCCCGGTCGGGGTGGGTACGGCGACCGCCAAGTCGATGGTGCTGAACCTCGTGCTCGTGCACCTCATCGGGATGCTCGGCACCCAGATCTTCTGGGGAGCCAACCCCCGAGCGCCGATCGGAGGGTGACGTGGCGCGCGGACCCGAGACGGTCGATCCGGCCGACGAGGAGGCCTTCAAGTACCACACCGGCGCCTCCCGCCCCACCGACGTCCCCCGACGCGATCGAGTTCATCGACGTCCACAAGGCGTTCGGCTCCAACCGCGTGCTGCGCGGGCTGAACCTGGGCATCCCCGAAGGCCAGGTCTCGATGATCCTCGGGCCCTCGGGCACCGGCAAGTCGGTCTGCATCAAGCACATCGTCGGCCTGCTGTACCCCGACCAGGGCGACGTGATCGTCGCCGGGCACTCAATCCCCTCGCTCTCCGACGACGACCTCTTCGAGCTGCGCAAGAAGTTCGGCGTGCTCTTCCAGGATGGCGCGCTGTTTGGCTCGCTCAACCTCTACGACAACGTCGCCTTCCCGCTGCGCCAGCACACCGAGAAGGGCGAGGAGGAGATCGCCGAGATCGTCAACCGGCGCCTGCGCGAGGTCGGCCTCGGCGACGCCAACGAGAAGATGCCCAACGAGCTCTCCGGCGGGATGCGCAAGCGCGCCGGGTTCGCCCGCGCGCTCGTGCTCGACCCCGAGATCGTCCTGTTCGACGAGCCCGACTCAGGCCTCGACCCCGTGCGCACCGCGCTGCTGTGCGAGCTGATCAAGGAAGTCCACGCCGAGAACGGCGGCACGTACGTGGTGATCACCCACGACATCCTCTCCGCCCGCCGCGTCGCCGAGCACATCTCGATCCTGTGGCGCGGGCGGATCGTCGAGTCGGGCCCCGCCGAAGAGCTGTTCGCCTCGGAGAACCCCTTCGTCCGCCAGTTCCTCTCGGGTGACTCAGCCGGGCCGCTGGGGATGGAGTAGCCCCGGGCGGCGCCTCGTCGCCCATGGCGGCGTCCTCGATCGCTCACCGATCGGAGACCAGATGCGATCTCACTGATCGGCCAGCAATGCACATTTCGCTCACTGCGTTTTGGCCAGGAACGACGATCCATCCGCCGCGGGTGGTGAGCTTCGCCGGCAGAGCGATTCTTAGCCTCCTGATTTAGCCTCGTAACCTGTGTCCACCGCACGACTTCTCTCCGCTCTCGCCGGCGGCGCCGCCCGAAGGCCGCTGTTGGTCGTCGCGGTCGCCGCGGTGCTCGGGGTGGGCGGCGGCCGCGCTTGCGCTGGGCCTGCGCCCCTCCGCCGCCGCCGACACCTTCGTCGGGCGTTCCAGCTCCACCTACCGCGCCACGCAGCGCTACTACCGCGCTCGTTCGGGGAAGAGCCCGTGGACGTGCTGGTGCAGGGCAACCTGGAGCAGCATGCTGCTGAGCTCCGACCTCGAGCGCCTGCTCGGCCTGGAGGGGTGCCTCGCGGGCAAGGTCCCGCGCGCCGGACTGCCGCGCGAGGGCGGGTACGACGGCCCCTGCGGGCAGCTGGATCGGCTGGGCACCGTGAAGGTCGTGATCGGCCCCGGCACGTTCGTCAACGAGGCCGTCGAAGCAGATCGACGGAGATGCTCACCGCGCAGGGCAGCCGAGCCGAGACGCAGGCCGCGCCAGAACGAACAGACCATCCGCCGCCTCGCGCTCGCCCAGGGCCGCGGCGCCGCCGAAGCGCACCGACTCGGCGAAGAAGCGGGCAAGGTCGACGCTCGAACACTACGCCCAGCAGCTCGCGCTGCTGGGGGCCGAGTACGGCCTCAGCGCGCCGCCCAGCGCTCAACGACCCGAGCTTCGTGTACACGCTCGTGTTCGACAACACCGCGAAGCTCGCCGGGCACCCCCAAGCAGCGTTTCGCCTACCTCTTCCCCGGCCGTGAAGCGGCGCTCGATCTCGGTGCGCCTGAGGGCGGGCTCGAGCGAAGCGCAGCGCACGCGCACGATCGCGCTGGTCCGCCGCGCGCTCGCGATGCCCCAGTGGCAGCTGCAGCACGGCGAGCACTACCTGCTCACGGGAGAGCCCGTGATCGTCTCCGAACTCGACCGAGCTCGATCACGCACTCGATCGAGCTGCTGCTGGTGGCGGTCCTGCTCGCGATGGCCGCTCGCGCTCAGCCTCGTCTTCCGCGGGCGCCCGCGGCTGCTGCCGCTGGGGTCGCCGCGCTCGCCGCCGCGCTCACGTTCGGCGCGCTCGCCGCAGTGGGGGCCTCGCTGACGGTCGCGCAGGTCGCGGTCCTGCCCGTGCTGGTGGGGCTGGCCGTCGACTACGCGATCCAGTTCCACGTCGCGCGTGCAGGAGGCCGCGCGCAGGAGCGGCGCCGCCGACGATCCCGAGCTGCGGTCCGTGCGCGCCGCCGCGGCCGCGGGACCCCACGATCGCTCGCCGCCGCCGCGGCCGGCGCGGGCGCGCTGCTCGGTGCATGACGCTCTCGCCGGTGCCGACCGTGCGGGGCTTCGCGGTGCTGCTGGTCGTGGGCATCGCGATCGCCCTGTTCGTGCGCCCTCACCGTCGGCTCGGCGCGGTGCTCGCGCTCGCCGCGGACCGCGTCGGCGCAGGGCCGGCGGCTGGGGCCACCGGGCGGGCAGGCGGCCACCATCGGAGTCGCCAGCGGCGGGCCGCTCGTCCGCGTCGGCCGGTGGCACCGTCGTGCGCGCCCGGCGCGTGCCTGGTCCCCTCCTGGCGCGGGGCGCAGGAGCTGCTGCGCGAGAACCCCCTGACGCGCTGCTCTCCAGGGCCGCGCTCGGGTACGCGGTGCGCAACCCCGGCCGGGTGATCGCCGTCGGCCTGGCGCTCGCCGCGCTCGGCTGGGGGCTCGACACGCAGACGCACGTCGAAACCAACCTCGAAAAGCTGGTGCCCCAGAACCTGGCCTCGCTGCGCAACCTCGACGCGCTCGAGCGCGCCTCTGGGGTGGGCGGGGAAATCGACCTGATGGTGTCCGGCGCGAACGTCGCGACCCCGGCGGCGATCGAATGGATGAGCTCCTACCAGAGCACGGTGCTGCGGCGCTTCGGCTACACCTCCACCCGCGGCTGCGGGCGCGCGCTGGCTGTGCCCGGCCTTCTCGCTGCCGACGCTGTTCGAAGGGGTGCGCTGGACGAGCGCCGCCGCCACGGGTTCCGGACGGCCGTCGCGAGGGCGGCGGCGGCCAAATCGGCTCCATGCCGGTGGCGCCGGACCGCCCCTCCGAAGCTCACCCCCGCCGAGGTGAACGGTCTGCTGCGGGCGATCCCGCCGTACTTCTCCCAGAACGCGATCACCGCCAACCGGCGCGTGGCCACGCTCGCGTTCGGCATCCGCCTGATGCCGCTCGCCGCAACAGCAGCACGTGATCGAAGCGATGCGCGCCGCGCCTGCACCCCCCGCGCGGGCGTGAGCGCGCAGCTGGTCGGCCTGCCGGTGCTCGCCGCGCAGTCGGGCGCGCTCGTGGCCTCGCCGTGGCGGCGCGTGCTGACGCTGCTCGCCGGGCTGGCCGCGGCGGCGCTCGTGCTGCTGGTCGGCGTTCCGCGGCGACCGCCGCCGGGCGCTGACGCCGCTGCGTGCCGGTGGCGCTCGCGACGGGGTGGTCGGCGCTCGTGGTGTTCGCCATCCGCGTGCCGCTGAACCCGATGTCGGTCACGCTCTCGCGCGCTCGTGATCGCGATCTGCCACCGAGTTCTCCGTGCTGCTCTCCGAGCGGCTGCGCCAGGAGCGGGCCGCCGGGCCGGCCGCTGTCCGAGGCGCTGCGCCTCACCTACGCCCGCACCGGCGCCGCCGTCGCGGCCTCGGGCGTCACCGCGATCGCCGGCTTCGGCGTGCTCGTGCTCTCCGACATCGCGCATGCTCCGCGACTTCGGCATCGTCACGCTGATCGATCTCAGCGTCTCGCTCGTGGGGGTGCTGGTGGCGCTGCCCGCGGCGCTGCTGCTCGCGGAGCCCGGCGAGCTCGCCGACGGCGAGGACATCGTGCCCGCGCGCCGCGCCGCCGGTGGCGGCGACTCCGCGCGCGCGTGCGCCCGCGCCATGAGCCCGCCTGAGCGATCCGCCACGGTTCAGCGGGTCGGCGCTCGCCGAGCGTCGCCGGCGACACGCGCGCTGTTCTCCTCACCCCGCAGGGCCGCTGGATCGGGCGTGCTGGCGCTCGTGATCCTCGGTGCTGATCACGATCAACACGATCCTCACCCCTCCAACGGGGCTGGCTGGGCATCGCGCCCGGGCGGCACGCTGCCGCCCTTCGCCGCGCCGCTCGCCACCGGCGACCTCAGGGCGCCGTCAACGTCGCGACGCACCCCAACGAGGGCGCCGCCGAGGTGCGCGGCGTGCGCGGTGCGGGGCCCGCAGATCCTCAACATCTGCCAGCTCTACGAACGGGGCCCGGTGGTGCTGGTGCTGTTCGTCGAAGGGTGCGCTGCGACGGGGTGCTCGGCGAGATGCAGGCGCTCGTCCGGCAGCTTCTCCGGGCGTGCGCTTCGCGGCGGTGGCGATCAAAGGCGAACGCGGCGCGCTGCGCGCGCTGGTGCGCTCCCGCGGCCTGACAGCGTCCCGGTCGGCATCGACACCGAAGGAGAGCTGCCGGCGCTCTACAAGATGGCGACCTGCCCCCAGCTCACCTTCGCCTACCCTGGCGGGGTGGTGCAGAGCAAGGCGCTGCTCACCGCCCTCGCTCGCCGCGCTGCGCGCGCGCGTGGAAGAGCTCGTGGCGGGCGCTCGCGCGCGCGGGTGGAGGCCGCCGCGGTGAGCCCGAGCGTCCCCGTCCTCGCTCCCGGGCGGGTCGCGGCCGGGGAGCCCGCCGCGGGGGGGCCCGGGGGCAGAGCCCACGCGCGGGTGGTGCGAGCGCGAGGTCGAGGAGGAGCTGCCGGGATTGCGCCTCATGCACACTCGCGCCGCGGTGGCCGCACACCGGCTGCGGCTCCCCGCCGGCGGTGAAGCGCGCGGCTGCGGGAGCTCTCCAACCGCTGGGCGGGGCCGCACGCGGTCGGCCTGCGCCAGCGGGCGGTGCCCGCCGCCTACCGCGTGTTCTACCGACACATCGGCCTCGACCCCGACGTGGTGCGCACCCCGATCGAGGAGGCGATGCTCGCGCGGATGTTCCAGGGGGGCTTCCACTCCAACCACCTGCTCGCGGACGCGCTGTTGATCGCGCTGGTGGACACCGGCGTGCCGGTGTGGGCGCTCGACGCCGCGGCGGTCGAGGGCCCGCTCGGCATCCGCGCCAGCCGCGAGGGGGAGGGATTGGGAGGCCCGCCCACCCACCGTCCGCCCACTCGCCCACGGTCCCGCCTGCAGGCCTGCCTGCCGGTCCCGCCAGCCCACCCTCAGGCTCCGCTGGCCCGTCCTCAGGCCCCGCAGGCTCACTCGCCCGCCGGTCCGCACGCCGGTCTGCCCGCGCACCCGACCTCGGAGGTCCCCCCGACGCGGCCCTCCTGCCCGCTGGGCAGCTGGTGGTTGCCGACGCGCACTCCACGGTGGCGGTGCTGTTCGGGGAGATCGCCCCCGGCTACCTCCCCGCGTCCGGCGCGGGCGACGTGGAGCTCTTCACTTTGCAGGTCCCCGGGGTGTCCTCCCTGCACGTCGAGGAGGCGCTGTGGATGTGCCACGCGATGCTCGAGGGGCCGTGGTAGGGGTCGATCGGCATTGACCTGGGCCCCGGTGCGCGCGCTGCGCCTGGGCGGCCCCCACCCTGACCACCGCGGACGATCCCCCCTCCCCCCACAAGAGGCAACGTGCGCAGTGGTCCGGACTCGAGTTCCACCGGCGGTTCGTAGTTCCGCAGGATGAAGCGACCGAGGAGCGGCACCGCAAACGAGTACCTGCCGAGCCGGTTCTTATAGATCATCCCCCGTTCCGCGAGGCTGGCCAGCATCTGATTGGCGTGGCTGGGCGAGAAGGTCTTTGTGAGGAGCTGTCCTACCCTTCTCAACGAGCTCCTGAATCGTGAATTCTTCGTCGGGACGATCGAGGTTGGCGATCGCCCAGAGCAGTTCGCGCTGGCGGTCGGTGATCCTGGCCCAACGGCCCGCGAAGAAGTCGGCGTCCAGCTTGCGTTGAATCGCGTCGACGGGAACGAACCGCGGCTCGTCGCTGTTCGCGTGCTGCTGAATGAAGACGTCGAACACCTCGCGGCAGATGAATTGGATGAAGTACGGATAGCCGCCGGACTCGTGGCAGATCGTGTCGACGGAGTCCGGTAGAGAACTTGATCGGACATTCAGCCACCTCGATGGGCTTGAGAATCGCCTCTCGGCTCTCCTCGTCGTCGAGCTTGCTCAGGGTCACCACGCGAAACATGCGCTCCGCGTAGGTCCGTGCGTCCACAAGCTCGCGGAAACAGGGTTGGCAGTCCGGCGAAGACGAGCATGAACGGGATGTCCTTCTTCTGGATCGACTGGAAGACGTCGAGCAGCACAGACAGCGGGAACTGCTCTTTCTCGGCGTGATCGGTGAGGTTCTGGGCCTCGTCGTAGGCGAAGATCACCTTATGCTGGCCCTGCTCGGCGAGAGGTGATGCCACGCAAATTCGAGCGTCGCCTTGATCTTGTCGGAGATCAAGCCGGGTGTGCTGTTGTAAAGCGATGCGAGCACCTCGTGCGACAGCGGAACCCATGCGCGGCTCGGCGGGCACGGCAAATCCGGGCGGGTTGCTCGGCTGTTGCTCCTCGACTGTTATCGACGAGGTGATCAAGTGAGAGGTCGGCCAGGATGCGTTGTGCGAGCGCGGTCTCACTGATGCTCGCGGACTCCGAGAGGTCTGCCATAGCCCAGAGCCAGCCGTGCTGCATCGCTCGCGGCTTGAAGGTCTCGAGGAGAACGGTCTTGCCGACGCCGCGAAGTCCCGTGAGCACCATGTTCTCGAGGATTTCGTCCTGCTCTGAGAAGCCGATCGAATTCTTTGTACTCACGTTGACGCCCCGCGAGGTGCGGCGGCATGTGTCCGGCGCCGGGGCGGTATGGGTTCTTGAATGCTGACAGGACTCATAGCTGCGTTAGCTCCTCTGCTAAATTTAGTCTGTACGCTTAATTTAGCATGGGTTCTAAGTCGATGTCAACCACGTCTTTCCGTCCGCGTCCGGCTGCTCAGCGACGGTCAGCCACAGGGTGGCAGAGGCGAGGGAAAATGACGAGCCGAGCACTGATAGAATCCCCTCCAGCGGCAGCCCCCGAGGAGGAGAAGCTGGGCGATGGTCCTAACTGAGCAGCCCATCATCGATCGTGAGGCACCTCGCCTCCGTCTGGACGCGGAGGCCGATCGCAGGGATCGCGGGGCGGCCGAGCAGAGGGCGGCCACCAGCGTGGCCGAGCGCGCTGCGCGGGAGTCGTTGAGGGCGCAGGTCGCCAAGCTGGAGCGCGAGCTCTCGGGGATCGTCGCCGGCCGCTTCCCGCACGTCGCCCCGGGTTCGGATTCGAACCCCGCTCACCGCGGCTCCCTCCACGCCGCCCGCCGCTCCGCGCGAGTGGTCCTCGCCTGCTCTCGCTGGCGGAGCTGGAGCGGCTGCGCGACCGGCTCGTGGTGCGGTTGCGGGGGGCTCAGCGCCAGGCGCGCGCAGCGCGCGGAGCTCGAGACGCGCTCGCGCGAGCTGCTGGAGCGGATGCGGGAGGAACCGGGCCGCTACAAGTTCGTGCGCCTGCCCGTCACCGACCTCGGCGAACGCGGCTGCGGCGTGTGGGAGGTGCGCCCCCGCCTCGGCCTGCTCGGGATGCTCGCCGGCTGGTGGCAGCTGACGCTCTCCTCGGGCTGTCCGTTACCCGGGCCGCGCGCCCGCGGCGCGCGGCTGTCTTCCGGTGACGGCGACGCGGCCCCCCGCGCGCGTGTCGAATCTGCGCGGCCCCGGGTCGCGGCAGCGCCGCGTCGCCGCGCCGGTGCCACAGCACCCTGCCCCGCGCGGCCGCAGCCGCTCATCTGCCGAGCGCGCGAGCGGCGTCTGCTCCTGGCAGGCCGCGGCGAGCGTCTGACGTTGGCGGTCGGTCAGCGACCCCACGGTCTTGGTTTCGGAGATGCTGCAGCTGGGACGAGCAGCTTGCGGCAGCGGCTCGCTCCCCATCTGCGTTGGCTCATCAGCAGGTCGGCGACCGTCATGCTGTGCGCCTCCCAGGGGCACTCGAGGATCACCTCGGCAGCGTCGAGCTCCCCGGTGGCGATTCGCCGCTTGAGCTCGGCGCGGGCTAGTCGCACCTTGTTGGCGCGCTCCAGGGCGCGCATGTATTGAGGGCCGGCAGGGGCAATCGTCGCTGTCGCGTTCATGTTAGCTCACTCCCCGTTGCCGCCGCGGGGGCTCCACCGCGGCGCAACATCCTTGCTTGTTTTTTGACGAGTACCGCGCCCGCAACGTCGCTCGTCAGCTCGCCCACCGGACGTCCCATCCGGTCCTCGGCACCCCTCTACCGGTGACGCGGAGCGAGTTCCGAGCGTTGATGCAAGGCGCCCCTTCAAGCTACGCCAGCGGGGGCGCTCGCGGTCAACACCACTCCGACGCAGATCGTGCGCAAGAAGCGACCTTTTTCTTTTCGCACGCGGTCTCTGGTGAGGAACCTCAGTCGACCGACCCCGGGCCCCGGGCAGTGGCCCGTGCTCGGCCTCGAAGGTGCGCTTGACCCGCGCGAAGGCGTCGAGCGCGCGGTCGATGCGTGGCCTCGTCGTGGGTGGCCATCACGCTCGTGCGCAGCAGCGCGCCGCCGGGGGGCACCGCGGGGTGCAGCGCGGTGTTGACGAACACCCCGGCGTCGTACAGCGCGCGCCACAGCAGCGCCGCCTTCCAGTCGTCGCCGACGAGCACGGGCACGATCGGCGTGACGATCGTGGGCGCCCCGCTCGCGTCGAGGCGCACCCCGGGCGCTGCCGCGACCGACGCGCGCTGCGCGGGCAGCCGCTGGGGGGCGACCACCGCGAAGCCGAGCTCGCGCCAGGCCGTCGCGCAGGCGCCACGCGTTCTCGAGTACCCGCGCCAGCAGCGCGGCGCCGTCGGGTGAGCGCAGCACGCGCAGCGCGGCGAGCGCGGCGCCGAGCGCGGCGGGGACGGCGGAGGCGGTGAAGATGAAGGCGCGCGAGTAGTAGCGCAGGTACTCGAGCACGTCGGCGGGCCCCGCCACGAAGCCGCCGCAGGAGGCCAGCGACTTCGAGAAGGTGCCCACGCGCAGGTCCACGCGGTCCTCCAGGCCGAGCAGCTCGGCGGTGCCGGCGCCGCGCGCGCCCAGCACCCCGGCGCCGTGCGCCTCGTCGACCATCAGCCGCGCGCCGTAGCGCTCGCACAGCTCGCAGATGTCGACGCAGCGGCGCGACGTCGCCCTCCATCGAGAAGACGCCGTCGACGACCACCAGCACGCCGCCGCCGTCGCCCTTTGCGCGTCCGAGCATCTTCTCGAGCTTCTCCAGCCGGTTGTGGCGGAAGGGGCGCAGCTTCGCGCGCGAGAGCAGGCAGCCGTCGAGGATCGAGGCGTGGTCGCCGGAGTCGGCGATCACGGTGTCGCCGACGCCGAGGATCGTGCCGAGCGTGCCGAGGTTGGCCTGGTGGCCGGTCGTGAACACGAGCGCGTCCTCGCTGCCCATCCACTCGGCGATCTCCGCCTCCAGTTCGAGGTGCAGCGGCGTGGTGCCGTTCAGCGGGCGCGAGCCGGTGAGGCCGGTGCCGTAGCGGTGCAGCGCGTCCTGCGCGCCGGCGAGCACGCGCTCGTCGCCGGTGAGGCCGAGGTAGTTGTTGGAGCCCAGCATGATCCGCTGCGCGCCCTCCATCTCCACCACCGGCATCGCCGGGGAGGTGAGCACGTGGAAGTAGGGCAGGACGTCCGCCTCGCGCGCCGCGGCGAGCAGCTCGGCGCGCTCGTGGTGGCGGGCCTTGGCGAAGACGTCGCGACCGGGGGACGCCGGGGTGCTCCCACCGCTGTCACCGCCGTTCGCCGGGGTGGCCGCGGGCACGGCGGGCGGTTTGGGCGCGGCGGCGTCCGCCGAGGCGGTGCACGTCCTCGGTGGAGGTGGTCGAGGTGGGCGTCGCTGTCGAGGTGGGCATGTAGGGTGGCGCGCGTGGCAGTCGAGATCCGGCCCGTGACGACCAAGGGCGAGCTGAACACGTTCATCGAGCTGCCGTGGCGGCTGTACGGGCCTATCGTAACGAGCCCAACTGGGTGGCGCCGCTGCTGATGGACCTGAAGAACCGGCTGGACCAGCAGAAGAACCCGTTCTTCAAGCACGCCGAGGCCCAGTACTTCCTGGCGTGGCGCGACGGGCGGGCGGTCGGCCGCATCAGCGCCCACGTGGACCGCAACTTCAACGAGTTCCAGGGCAACGAGTGGGGCCTGTTCGGCTGGTTCGAGTGCGAGGACGACCCCGAGGCCGCTCCGCGCGCTGCTCGACGCCGCCGAGGCGTGGCTGCGCGAGCGCGGCCGCGACCGGATGGTGGGCCCGATGGACTTCACGACGAACGACGAGATTGGGCTGCTGGTCGAGGGGCACGAGTACCCGCCGATCATCCTCTGCCCCTGGCACCACCCCTACTACCAGCGCCTGCTCGAGCAGGACGTCGGCATGGCCAAGGCGATGGACCTGTACATGTGGAGCCTGTACGTGGACAAACGCGAGAAGCGTCCATCCCGCGATCTGGGAGGCCGCCGACAAGCTCAGAGTCCGAGCACGGGATCGTGTGCCGCAGCTTCCGCAAGAAGGACCTGCACGCGGAGGTGACCCGCTTCCTGGAGGTCTACAACGCAGCGTGGGAGAACAACTGGGCCTCGGTGCCGCTCAACGAAGAAGAGGTCGCGCCACTACGCCAAAGACCTGAAGCCGGTGCTCGACGAGAACTGGGCGATGATCGCCGAAAAACGAGGACACGGGCGAGGTCGTGGGGCAGCGCTGACGCTGCCCGACTTCAACCAGGTGCTGGCGAAGCTCAACGGGCGCCTGCTGCCGCTTCGGGCTGGGTGACCGCCTGCGCGAGAAACGCAAGATCGACGCGGTGCGCGTGTTCGCGCTGGGCGTCAAGCCCGAGTACCAGCACACCGGCGTGGCGGCGCGCTTCTACCAGATGCACTTCGACGCCGCCGAACGCACGCCCGCAGAAGGGCGGCGAGATGGGCTGGATCCTCGAGGTCAACAAGCCGATGAACCGCGCGATGGAAGGCGATGGGCGGCGAGATCAAGCGCCGCTACCGGGTGTACGAGCGGGTGTTCGACGCCCCACCCGCGTCGCGGCGCCGCCCGTAGGCGATAGCTGCCGGGTGGGCTTGCGAGAGGCAGGGGCCGGCGCGCGGGCGCGAAGGGGTCCGAGGCGCTCCCTACACTTCGGCGCGTGAGCGAACCGCTTCAGCCCGACGGGCCGCGGCCGAGCGGCGGCGACACCGAGGAAGTGGACGCCGTGGTGGTGGCGCCCGCGCCGCGGGCGCTCCCCGAGCGCCGGGCGCCCGTGCGGTCGTGCCGGCCGTGCAGGCCGCGGCGGTGGCCGCCGGCAGGCTTCGTCGCGGGGGCGGCGATGGTTGGTCTGGCGCACCGCCGCCAGCACCGCCGCGAGCTCGTGCGCGGGCGGCGCCGCGCGGCGCCTCGGCCGGCGCGCGGGCGGTGGCCGCGGGCGCGGGGCGCGCGAAGCGGCGGGGCGAGCTCGTGCAGATCGTCGGCAGCCGCTCGCTGCTGGTGGACGTGCACCTGCTCGGTGGCCGCGACTGACGGAAGTCCGAGCAGGAGCGCGCGGTCGCGGTCGCGCCCGGCGGCGGCGGCGCGCCCGGACGCGGAGGCGCGCCGGAGGTGCGGGGCGCGCGTCGAGGTGCGGCCCGCCGTGGCCGTTCCGCCTGCCGGCGCACGGCGGCAGTGGATGGGGTGCTGCGCTACCGGGCGGGCGTGCTCGAACGGCTGCTGCACCACGGCGAGGAGCCGGTGGTGGTGCGCGTCGCGCAGCCCGCCGCCGACCGCGTGGTGTTCGACGCGCGCGCCCCCACGCGGCGGGCGGCGGAGCATGGGATCGCGCGGATGCGCTTCGCGCTCGGGGTGGACGAGGACCTGCGCGCGTTCCACACCCGCTTCGCGCGCGACCCGCTGATCGGCGCCTCGGTGCGCCGCCGGCCGTGGCTGCGGGTGCGCCGGCGCCCGGAGCCGTGGGAGGCGCTCGCGTGGGCGGTGTGCGAGCAGCTGATCGAGTTCGAGCGCGCCGCGGCGATCGAGCGGCGGATCGTGGGCGGCTGGGGCGGGTTGGCCGGGGGGAGCTGGGGCGGGACGGGGCGGGCGGCGATGGCGAGGCGGCGGCTGCGCGACGTGCCGACGCCGGCGGCGCTCGCGGGCGTGGCGCCGGCGCTGCTGCAATCGCTGGACCTGGGCGGCGCGCGGGCGCGCACGCTGGTGCGCGTGGCGCGCGAGGTGGCGCGGGGGCGGATCGACCTGCACGCCCCCGACCACGAGCGCACCTGGCGGCGCCTGCGCGCGATCCCGGGCATCGGCCCGTGGACGGTGGAGATGCTCGCGCTGCACGGCCAGGGCCGCCACGACCAGGTGCCGGCGGGCGACGTCGGCCTGCTGAAGCTGGTGGGCGCGCGCGCTCAGCGGCGGGAACCCCCACGCCCGCGCGCAGGAGCCCGAGGTGCGCGCCTTCTTCGCCCCCTACGGCGAGTGGGCGGGGTTGGCGGCGGCGCACGTGATGAGCGCCTGAGTAGCGGAGCGGCTGCCCGGCGAGCAGCTCAAAGCGCGCGCCTCACCATCTCCGCTGTGATGGGTGGCGTGCCGGCAGGCACACGGATCACCGGCAGGCCATCGTGGACCTCCACGCGGGCATGCGTCAGACCTTGCCGGGCCAGGCCGGAGATGACGGACCCAAGCGAGCTGTGCTCATAGGCAGCCAGCTCCCAAGCAGCCGCAACCACGTCATCGTCAAGGTCAAGCGTCGTCCGCAGCAATGGAGGCATACCGAATTAGCGCATCAAGTGGTGCCCATCACATCGTGAGCACCGCCGCCCCCGTGAACCGCCCCGCCCGCAGGTCCTCCAGCGCGCCGTTGGCGTCCTCCAGCGGGTAGGCGGTGACCTGGGTCCTGACCGGGACGCGCGGGCGCGAGCGCGAGGAACTCCTCGGCGTCGTGGCGGGTGAGGTTGGCGACCGAGCGCACGACGCGCTCCTCCCACAGCGCCGCGTAGGGGAACGAGGGGATGTCGCTCATGTGGATGCCGCCGCAGACGACCGTCCCGCCGTGGGCGAGCGCGCGCAGCGCGAGCGGGACGAGCGCGCCGACGGGGGCGAAGAGGATCGCGGCGTCGAGCGGCTCGGGGGGCGGCTCGTCGGAGCCGCCGGCCCACGCGGCGCCGAGCTCCCGCGCGAACGTCTGCGCGGCGATGTCGCCGGGGCGGGTGAACGCGAACACGCGCCGGCCCTGCCACCGGGCGACCTGCGCGAGGATGTGGGCGGCGGCGCCGAAGCCGTAGAGGCCGAGGCGCCGCGCGTCGGCCGCCATGCGCAGCGCGCGGTAGCCGATCAGCCCGGCGCACAGCAGCGGCGCGGCCTGCGTCGTCGGGGTAGCCGGGCGGGAGCTCGAAGCAGAAGCGCTCGTCGGCGACGCGTGTACTCGGCCAAGCCGCCGTCGATGTCGTGCCCGGTGAAGCGCGCGCAGCGGGCAGAGGTTCTCGCGGCCGGAGCGGCAGTACGCGCACATCGCCGCAGGTCCAGCCCAGCCACGGGACGCCGACGCGGCGCCGACGGCGAAGCCGCTCGACGTCCGCGCCCGCCTCGACGGTCGCCGACGATCTCGTGGCCGAGGATGCGCGGCGGCGTCGGCGATCTGGAGCTCGCCGTCGAGCAGGTGCAGGTCGGTGCGGCACACCCCGCAGGCGTGCACCTTCAGCAGCAGCTGGCCGGGCGCGGGCTCGGGGACCGGGCGCTCGACCGCCCGCAGCGGCTGGCCGACCTCCTCGAATACCATTGCGCGCATTCGTATCTACTCAGGGCCGGAGGGGGCGGGTGGTGTGTTCAACTTTTTGATTGCCGATAGCAATGGCTATCGCCTTTTGTTTTTAATAGCACCACACCCCCTCGTGGCCGGGCACGCCCCACCACAGGGCACCGTCCCCTCAGCCGAAGAACAACTCCGCCGTCGCGTATAGCTCGGGGTCGAGCAGCTTCGGGGCGGCCAGCGCCTGCGCGAGGTCCACCTCGGCGATGCGCGCGCCGTGCAGGGCGACCATCCTGCCGAAGTGGCCGCTGGCGACGGCGTACATCGCGGCGACGCCGAAGCGGGTGGCGAGCACGCGGTCGAACGCGGTCGGGGTGCCACCGCGCTGCACGTGGCCGAGGATCGTCACGCGCGTCTCGTAGCCGGTGCGCTGCTCGATCTCGTGCTCGAGCGTGACGCCGATCCCGCCAAGGCGGGCATGGCCGAAGGCGTCGGTGGCGTCGCTGTGCCGACGTGCAGGGTGCCCTCGCGTGGCATCGGCGCCCTCGGCGACGACGACGATCGAGAACGACCGCCCGCGCTCGTGGCGGCGGCGCAGGTGCGCGCACACCTCCTCGATGTCGAACGGCCGCTCCGGCACGAGGATCGCGTCGGCGCCGCCGGCGATCCCGGCGTGCGTGGCGATCCAGCCGGCGTGGCGGCCCATCACCTCGACGACCATCACGCGGTTGTGGGACTCCGCGGTGGTGTGCAGGCGGTCGATCGCGTCGGTGACGATCTGCACGGCGGTGTCGAAGCCGAACGTGACGTCGGTGCCGCCGAGGTCGTTGTCGATCGTCTTCGGCACCCCGACGAACGGGAGCCCTCCTCGTGCAGGCGCAGCGCCACCCCGAGCGTGTCCTCGCCGCCGATCGGGATCAGCGCGTCGACGCCGCGGCGTCGAGCGTCGCGCGGATCGCCTCGAGGCCGCCCCTCGCCCTCGGCGAACGGGTTGGTGCGCGAGGTGCCGAGGATCGTGCCGCCGCGGGGGAGGATGCCGACGGTGCTCTGCAGGTCGAGCTCGACCGCCTCGTTCTCCAGCACCCCGGCCCAGCCGTGGCGAAAGCCGAGGAAGCTGTGCTCGCCGCGCGCGAGGCCGCTGCGCACGGCGGCGCGGATCACGGCGTTCAGCCCGGGGCAGTCGCCGCCGCCGGTGAGCAAGCCGATGCGCGCCATGCGCCACAGGTTAGGCGCCCACCTTGATGGGGAGGGCTGCGAGTAAAGTGGGGGAGGTGAGTGAGGGAGAGCACCCTCCCGAGGGTGAGCAGGTCCCCGAGGGAGTGCGCGTACGCGCGGGAGAGCCCGTCTCCGGCGCAGAGCGCATCCGCGAGGGGCCGCTGACCCCCGCGCAGATGGCGCGCGCCAAGCGGCGGCTGCTGTGGCTTGAGCTGCCCGCGATCCTCGACTTCGATGACCCGAGCACGAGTGGCGGCGGCTGTTCTCCGAGTTGTTCGGCACGTTCCTGCTGGTGCCCGCCGGCGCGGGCGCCGCGGTCGCGATGCGGCCAGCCATGGCGGCGATGTCGCCGCGCCGCGGCCGTGATCGCGCCGGGGCTGACGGTGCTCGCGGTCATCCTCTTCATGGGGGCCGTCGCCGGCGCGCACCTGAACCCCGCCGTCACGTCATTTCAGGCTGCGCGGCGACTTCCCGTGGCCCCGGGTGCCCGGCTACATCGTCGTGCAGCTGCTCGGCGCCACGCTCGCGTGCCTGTTCCTCACAGCGGTCTTCGGCAACGTCGGGCAGGCTCGGGGCGACCGTCCCGGCCCCGGCGTCCACGCCTGGCAGGCGTCGCTGATCGAGCTGCGCTCACGCCGGTCTCGTCAGCACGATCCTCGGGACCGCCTCCCGGCCCAGAACGTCGGCGCGCTCTCGGCCGTCGCGGTCGGCGGCTACATCGCGCTTGCCGGCCTGTGGTCGAGCCCGATCAGCGGCGCCTCGATGAACCCCGCGCGCGCGTTCGGTCCCGACCTCGTGCGCGGCGACTTCGCCGACTTCTGGGTCTACCTCGCCGGCCCGCTCGCCGGCGGCCTGCTTGCCGTCGCGTGCGCCCGGGTCCTGCGCGGCCCCGGCGGCGACCCGGCGGCCTCGCCGCGGCGCGGGGGCACGCTCGGCGGCGACGTTGGAGCAAAGCGGTCGCAGCCTGCATTCCCGCCCGGCGGCACCCTCCCGTTCGACGAGCGCAGTGGCCGCTTTCGTCCCTCCGCGCGGGCGTCGGGAAGCGCTCTCGCCCATGCCTGGCCCGCGACGGGTACGGGGGCAATCACCCGGGTCAGGCGATACGCGGTCACCCCTGTGACCGCGAGATTCGATAGGAACCGCTCACCGCTACGCGAAAAAACAAAGAACGGGGACGGAAGATGAACGCCACCACACCCACCGCGCCCGCCGCCGCGGGCGCACCCACCTCCGAGCAGCCGCGACCCGCCGACGCGCTCGTCGTGTTCGGCATCACCGGCGACCTCGCCAAGGGATGACCTTCCGCTCGCTCTACCGTCTCGAGCGCCGCGGCCTGCTCGACTGCCCGATCGTCGGCGTCGCCACGAGGACTGGACGCTCGAGCGGCTGCGCAAGCACGCGCGCGAGTCGATCGAGGCCGGCGAGAACGTCGACGCGAGGTCTTCAGCGCTTCGCCGGCCGCCTGTCCTATGTGAGCGGCGACTTCGCCGACGCCGCCACCTTCGAGCGCGTCGCAGCCGCCTGGGCCCGCGCAGCGGCCCGTCTTCTACCTCGAGATCCCGCCGTTCCTGTTCGCGCCCGGTCATCGAGCGGCTCGCCGAGGCGGGTCTCGCCGAAGCGGCGGCGCGCGTGGTCGTCGAGAAGCCGTTCGGCCACGACCTCGCCTCGGCGCGCGCGCTGGCGGCGGAAATCCACCAGTACGTCGACGAGTCCCAGCTCTACCGGATCGACCACTTCCTCGGCAAGATGGGCGCCGAGGAGTTCCTGTACCTGCGCTTCGCCAACGCGATCCTCGAGCCGATCTGGAACCGCAGCCACTTCGCTGCGTGGAGATCACGATGGCCGAGGGTTCGGCGTCGAGGACCGCGGCGACTTCTACGACCCGGTCGGCGCGCTGCGCGACGTGGTCGTCAACCACCTCATGCAGATCCTCGCCGCGGCCGCGATGGAGGCCCCCGCGGGCGACAGCCCGGAGGCGCTCAAGGACGCCAAGTACGCGCTCTTCCGGGCACCCCCGACGCCAGGCCGGGCGCCTACGTGCGCGGCCAGTACGACGGCTATCGCAGATCGAGGGGGTCCGCCGGGCTCCACCACCGAGACCTACGCGGCCCTGCGCCTGGAGGTCGACAATCCGCGCTGGGCGGGCGTCCCGTTCTTCATCCGCACGGGCAAGCGCCTGCCGGTGACGCAGACCGAGCTCCGGCTCGTCTTCGGCGGCCCGCCGCCGCTCGGATTCCTCCCGCGCGGTCACCGGCCGCCCCGAGCCAGCCAGCTGATCGTGAAGATCGACCCGCGACCGGTGTTCAGGTTCGCCCGCTCGACGCCCCCGGGCCGCCCGAGGGTGCCCGAGGAGATCGAACTCGACATGGAGTTCGCCGCCGAGGGCGGGGAGGGGCCGACCCCCTATGAGGTTCTGCTGCACTCCGCCCTCAAAGGCGACAGCTCGCTGTTCACCAGGCAGGACAGCATCGAAGAGACATGGCGGATCTCCCGCCGCTGCTCCAGCGCCCGCCCGGCGGTGCTCCCCTACCCCCCCGGCTCGTGGGGGCCGAAGGAGGCCG
>CAVRGU010000016.1:0-125417 GCA_963720795.1 uncultured Solirubrobacterales bacterium
CTGCGCTGAAGGAGGCTACGTACAGACGCGGGGGAGATGCCAGCCCGCGTGTCGATCGTATATGCGCTTGGGTCGCGCTTGCCCACGCGCGCGCGTAGTCCGCGGAGCTGAGGATGACCGCGCCCGGCGGCCAGCCGAGGTTCGTGATCAGCGCGCGACGCGCAGGTGCATCGGTCGCGGCGCCGGAAGCGTGAACGTCTGGCCGATGTGAAGGTGGTGTTCTGAGGCGAGCGCCTGCGAGAGCACCGCCCAGCCACCGCGGCGAACTCCGGTGTGGCGCCGGCGAGACTGCCGCTCACGAGCTGGCTCGGCGGGATCGGGTCGGCGGTGCTGCCCGGCGGCGCCAGAACCCACAGACGCCGCTCGCCCCAGTTCAGGAAGCTGCCGCGGTAGACGCCGACCGTGCGCGACGCCCGGCAGGCGCGCGAGCGAGCGCGCGTCGCGCCTCTGAAGGGCGTGGTCGCGAACGCGTTGGATTCGCCCCTGGGCGAGACCCACACGTCGGCGCTCGCGTCGAGCTGGCGCGCGGAGGCATCCAGACCGCGCTGCGAGGTTCGACTGCGTGCCCTGGAACTCGACCGTGCCGAACACCGCTACCGCCGCTGTCGCCGCGATCGCCAGCGAGCGCACCCGCGTCTCCCGCGTCTGCAGCTCGGTCACCGCGAGCACGGTCGCCGCGCCGTTGAGGAGGCGCTGGGTGCGCTCGAAGAGCGCCACGAGCCCATCGAATAGCAGCGGCAGCAGGCAGACCAGCGCGACGACGAGCGTGACGATGCCAGCGAACCCGCTCTGCGGGTGAACTATGAGGATCAGGGTCGTAACAGCTAGGCACGAGGACCCCGATCGCCAGCCGAGCCTGGGTCCACCTGCTGCGGCGTCGCGCCGAGGACTCGATCTCCCTCGAGTGGTCGCGCAGCGATGTCGCGCAGCGGCCAGAGCACCCCCACGACCGCAGCAGCCAGCCCGGCGCCGACGGCGAGCGCCACGCTCTGCCACGTCACGATCCGCTCGTTGCCGACGGGGAACGCGAACGAGAGGTAGCCGGGGGTGGCGTGGAAGACCGCGATCGACAGCAACTCGCCGAGCGCGAGTCCGAGCAGGCAGGCCAGCACACCGAGCACGGCCGCGTCGAACAGCAGGATCTGGACGGTCATCAAGCGGGTCGCGCCCTGCGGGCGTGATGTCCGCGATCAGCTTGCGCCGCGAGGGCACCGTGACCAGCATCGCGTTCAGCGCGAACATGAAGCCCACCAACGCGCTGATCGCGGAGAACAACGTCTCGCTCTGGCTCTCGGGGGCCACTGCCACTCCGAACAGCGTCGAGTCGAAGTTGCTCGGCTCGACGTTGACCGGCGCGGTCGCGGCCAGCCGCTGCAACCCCGCTCGCACTTCGCGCTCCCGCCCGGCGCCGAGCCTGAACGAAGATGCGCGTGATCCGGCCCTCATCCCGGACAGGCGTCTGGGCGTAGCCGACGGGCGCGAGCGCGACAGGGCTGTGGACCAGCCCGCCGATGTCGGCTTCGCCGAGCGTGGCGCCCAGCAGCGTCTGCACCACGCTCGCGCCGATCTGGAGCTTGATCGTTTCCAGCGGGCCGGCCCCGATTTCCTCGGCGAGCGGCGCCGGCAGCGCGATCGCCTGCTGCGCGGCGAGCTGCGTTGGCGGAGAAGCGCCGCAGCAGCGTCCCGGCGAAGTGCGCGAAGCGCGGGATCGGTGCCGATCAGGTCGACCGACCGCTGCGCGCCCGTGGGCCCGATCACGTTCGCCTGCTGCTCGAGCACCGGCAGCGCGGTCTGTCACACCCGGGCACGCGCCGCACCGCGCCCAGCAGCCGTTCGTCTGAAGCCGCCGGGGCCGCTGCGCGTCGAGCTGGAACTGTGTGTTGCCGACCAACTGGCTGGTCAGCTGCGAGACCGAGCGGGTGAGGCTCGTGCTGGCGACCTGGGAGGCGAACAGCAGCGCCACGCCGATGGCGATCCCGAGGATCGCAAAGCACTCCTGCACGAGCACCGCCCGCGCGCGCAGCCGCGCGCGGTAGAGCCAGAGGATGTCCACGAGGCTCATCCGCGCCATCTCACACGAGCTCCTCGGCGAGGCGATCGGATAGGCGGGGACGGAGCACGTGGTCGGGCCGGTACTCCCCCAGCCGCCCGTCGCGCAGCTCGTGCACCTGGTCGGCGAACGCGGCGGCCTGCGGATCGTGCGTGGCGAGCACGATCGCCGCGCCGCGCTCGCGGCAGAGCTCGCGCAGCAGCGCCAGCACCTCGCGGGTGCGCTGCGTGTCGAGCGTCCCGGTGGGCTCGTCGGCGAGCACCAGCTTCGGGTCGGTCGCAAGCGCCATCGCGATCAGCACCCGCTGGCGCTCGCCCATCGAGAGCTGCTCGGTGCGGTGCTGCATCCGTTCGCCGAGACCCAACCGCTCGAGCAGCGGTTCGATCGTGTCCCGCGCGCGGCGCTTGTTGGTGAGCCACAGCTTCAACGAGGCGTTCTCGATCGCGCGCGCCCCAGGAATCAGGTTGTGGGGCTGGCCGATGATCCCGAGGTGACGCAGCCGGTACTCGTCGCTCTCCTCGTGTGACATCGCGGAGACGTCGCGGCCGTCCACCAGCACCGCTGCCGCCGTCGGGAAGCGCAGAGCCCCGCGATCAGCTCCAGCAGCGTCGTCTTGCCCGAGCCGCTGGGGCCGTAGAGCGCCACGAACTCACCCGCTGCGACGCGCATCGAGACGCCGTCGACGGCGCGGATCGGCTCGCCTTCCCCCACGCGGTAGTGCTTGACGAGATCGCGGAGCTCGAGCGCCGGCGGGGACAGGCAGCTAGCCTCCGAGGCGGCGCGAGCTGTGGCTCTGGCGAGCGCCGCCGGGGAAGTCGATCACGTCTGCCTGCCGGCGCCTTCTGTTCGGCGAGCACGCTCAGCCGCCCGCGCTCCAGCGACCACACGCGGTCGGCGATCAGCGCCGCCTCGAGGTCGTTGCAGCTCATCAGCACGCCGCACCCCAGCTCTCCCGCCAGCTCCAGCAGCAGCTCGCCCGCCTCCCGTGTGCGGCCGCATCCCGAAGCCGTCCATCAGGTCGTCCACCACCAGCAGTCTCGGCGAGCCCGCGATGCCCGCGCGCGAACCCGACCAGCAGTCGCTCCCAGTTGGAGAGCTCCGCCCAGTGCTGCCCCGCGCAGCTCGCCGCCCCGACGCGCTCGAGCGCCTCCATCGCCAGCTCCTGCGCCTCGCCGCTGACGGCGGCCGCGGCCGATCGCCAACGGCAGTCCGACGTAGTCGAGCACCCTGAACTTGACGCCCGTGCCCTCGCGGTGGGTCCACGCGATCTCGCACCCCAGCAGCCGCGAGCGCTGCTCGTCTGAGAGGCGAGCTAGATCCACATCGCCGAGCCACACCTCCCCCGCATCCGGTGACTCGATGCCGGCGGCGATCTTCAGCAGCGTCGTCTTGCCCTCCTCGCGCGACGCCGACGACCGCCGCGATCTCTCCTGGGGCGAGCTCCAGCGAGGCATCCACCAGCACCCGCGATCGTCCGCTCGCCGCGCGCGTACCCCTTGCAGACCCCCCGCAGCGCCAGCAGCTCAGCTCATCGCCACTGCCCGCTCGTCGGGCCGTCCTCTCCGTGGGTCTTCGAGCTCTCGGCGCAGGCGCCGCAGGCGCCTGGCGCGCATCCCCCACAGCATCGCTTCGTCGGTCATCAGGGCGCTCTGCACTCTGCCCCGCAGGCTCCGTGCCGGCGTCGGCGGGACCGAGGCGTTTGAGCTGCCACTCGACGTTCAGGCGCGAGCTCGCGGCCGCGAACTCCCGCGCGCACGCTCGCTCCTCCTCGCGGATCGCGAGCGATCAGATCGGGCACGTCCTCCTCTCCGGCGAGCTCGAGCTTGGCGTGCACCGCGTCGCGCAGCGCAAGCGGCGCCGCGGAGGAGGTGCGCAGCCAATCGCGGAACTCCTCGACGCCCGTCGGTCGTCGCCTCGTAGCGGTCGAGCGCGCGCTCGGCACCGTGGTCGACCAGGCGCACCAAGCCCTGCTTTTCAAGGCTGGGCAGGCTGTTGTGGGCGACCGAGCGCGACCACTGCGCGTGCGGGAACCGTTCGACCAGCCGCGTCCCCAGCCCGTTGACCGTGTCGGTCTTCTGGACCACGAGGCCCAGGATCGCCATGCTGGCGGTCAGATCGCCTTTACGGGGTGGTGCCATCGTCATAGGAGCTTATTAGATCTTGGGGTCGGCGTACTTCTTCCTGAACAGTCCCGATCCTCCGGACGGAGAGACAGTTGTCATCGTACCAGCTGAGCAGCGGCACCGAGTGCGCAGGCGCGAGGCCCGCGGTAGGGATTCGTGGTGACCGACGGGCCCTACGCGAACGGCGAGCCTGAACGACAGGCGCCTCAAACGGCGGAGTCCAAACGGCGGAGTCCACGTACAGGGTCGGAGCCCGTATCGACGGTGGGCCTATCCATCCGCCTGGGCCGGCTTCGGAAAATCGATGATCTCCGCCTGGACGAGGGGCTGCTCGGAGAGCACGCTCAACTGTCCGTTCTCCAGCGACCACACGCGGTCGGCGAACAGCGCTGCCTCGAGGTCGGTGCAGCTCAACAGCACCCCGCACCCGAGCTCCGCCGTCAGCGCCAGCAGCAACTCGCCGGCCTCGCGCGTGCGGCGCATCCCAAGGCCGTCGATCACGCTGTCGAGGACCATCAGCCGGGGACTACAGACGAAGCCCCGTGCGAACCACACCAGCACCCGCTCCCAGTCGGAGAGTTCCGACCAGCGCCGCTGCGCACAGCCGGCTGCTCCGACCCGCTCGAGCGCCGTCCTCGCGAGACTCTGCGCCTCGCGCCGCCCACGGCCGCGCCCCATCGCGAGGGGCAGCGCGAGGTAGTCGAGCACCTCGAGCTTCACGCCCGTGCCCTCGCGGTTGGTCCACGCGATCTCGGAGCCCAACAGCCGCGAGCGATCCCCGTCGAGGAGGGCGCCCAGGTTCAGGTCCCCCAGCCACACCTCGCCCGTGTCCGGCTGCTCGATGCCCGCTGCGATCTTCAGCAGAGTGGTCTTGCCCTCGTCGCGTGAGCCCACGACTGCTCCGACCTCCCCGCAGGCGACCTCCAGGGATGCGTCCGCTAGCACACGCAGCCCCCGACCCCCGCGCCGGTAGCTCTTGCCCACCCCCTGCAGCGCCAGCAACTCACCCATCCTGCCCGCAAGCATGACGCATCGGCGCCCTTCATGGTCTACCCGTACCCCCGGCGGGCCGACGGCGAGGGCCCGCCACTCGAGAAGTGCGCCGTGCGGGACTCGAACCCGCCCCACCGGATTAAAAGTCCGGCGCTCTGCCCGATGAGCTAACGGCGCGCAGCGGAACAGTCTGGCACATAAAGGGCGCCGGCAAACGGGCGTGCAAGAGAACAGGAGTGCCCGGCGGCGCAGAGGAAAGGCGGGAGTGCGCGCGGAGAGCGGAAGGCGGCGCTCAACCCTCGGGCACTTCGCCCGCAGCGACCCGCAACAGCTCCTCGATACGTGTGAGCTTCACGCGGGGGCGCCCCGCGGTCTCGCCGCGAGAGCGCTCGTGGCGGTCGATCTCCGACCAGCCCGCGTAGGTGACGAGCTCGGGCTGGCGCGCGCGCAAGGTCGCGAGCAGCTCCTCGGGGTCGGGGGCGGGAGGCTCGGGCAGCCGCCCCGCGGCGAGGTCCTCGAGGATCGCGTCCACGGTCTCCTGTGCATCCTTCTTGTTGGTCCCGATCACGCCGGTGGGGCCGCGCTTGATCCAGCCCACCGCGTACTCCCCCGGGCACGGCCCCTCCGGCCCCGTCACGCGCCCCTGCTCGCCGGGGATCACTCCGCGGCGCTCGTCGAAGGGGACCCCGGGAAGGGGGGTGCCGCGGTAGCCGATCGCGCGCAGCACGAGGCCCGCGGGGATCGTCTCCAGCTCACCTGTGGCCTGCGCTCCCAGGCGGCCGTCGGCCCCCGGAACGAGGACGTTACGGGCGAAGCGCACCGCGCCCACCCGCCCGTGCTCGTCGGGGAGGAGCTCCACAGGGGAGAGCAGGAACCGCAGCACGATCCGCCGCGGCCCTCCCGCGGCGTCGCCGGCGGCGGGGGTTCCACCCTCACCGGCCCCCCGCTGGGCGTACTCGCGCAGGATCCGCACGTTGCTCTCGACGGTCTTGCTGGTCGCGGGGTCGGGCACCGCGAGCGCGCGCTCGAACTCGGCCGCGTCGACGAGGACCTCCGCGCCCGTGAGCTCACGCAGCTCGAGCAGCTCGGGGTTGGTGAACGCCGCCTGTGCGGGCCCGCGGCGGCCCGCGACGAGCACCTCGCGAATCGCGGAGCCCCGCAGCGCGTGGAGGGCGTGGTCGGCGATGTCGGTGCGCGCAAGCGCCTCGTGGGAGAGCGTCAACATACGCGCGACGTCGAGCGCGACGTTGCCATTGCCGATCACCACCGCGCGCTCGCACGAAAGGTCGAACTCGAGGTGGGGGTGGTCGGGGTGACCGTTGTACCAGCCGACGAACTCAGTCGCGGGCCAGCTCCCGGGGAGGTCCTCGCCGGGGATCCCGAGCGGCCGGTCCGCCGGCGCGCCGGTGGCGTAGACGACGGCGTGGTAGTGGGAGAGCAACTCCTCCCGGCTCACGTGGCGGCCGAGCTCGACGTTTCCGAAGTAGCGAAAGCGCGGGTGCGCGGCGGTCTTCTCGTAGACCCGCGTCACCGACTTGATCTTGGGGTGGTCGGGCGCCACGCCGGAGCGCACGAGCCCCCACGGGGTGGGCAGACGCTCGAGCATGTCCACCTCGAGGCGCCCCGCGGAGTCCTTCAGCAGGTGGCCCGCCGCGTAGAAGCCCGCGGGGCCGGCGCCGATCACGGCGATGCGCACGGGAGAGTCGATCACGGGGAGGGAGGCACGTACGGAGACGGGGGTGGTACCGACTTGAATGCGTTCGCGCACGGAGGCCGGGGCGGCGTACATAGGGAGGAGTTCGCGCGCGGAGCGTGGGGCAGCTCAAAGGCGCAGGTAGTGGCGTGAGAGAGGTTGGTGGTGAGGGTTGGGATTTGGAGCGGGCCGCGCAGTTCGCAAAGGAGCGCGTGGAGCCGGCTAGCCGGCGCCGACGCTCGTGAGCCACCCATCTTATTGCGACGAGCCTCAGGGCTCGGGACTCTGAGCGGGTGCGTCCCACTCGGACGCCAACACCGCGTACACCACGTTGTCGAGGTACCGCTCTCCGACCAGCTCAGCTTGGCGAAGCGTGCCCTCTCGGCGAAATCCCAGGCGCTCCAGCACCGCTCTGCTGCGAATGTTCTCGGGCGCGACGCGAGCTTCGACTCTGTGCAGCTGCCAGGTGCGCAGCGCGTGGTCGACGAACGCCCGCACGGCTCGGGTCATCGTGCCACGGCCCTGGTGCTCCTCACCGAGCCAGTACCCGACGCTCGTCTTCCGGTGAGGCCAGTCCACGGAGCGAAACCCCACGACGCCGACAATCCGGCCCTCGAAGACGATCGCCGCCTGGAAGCCGTCGTCTTCGGCGACCTGTCGGCGCGCGCCCTCGATAAACGCCGACGTGTCGCCGAGGCTCTGGCTTGACGCCCAAGGCATCCAGCGGCTGAGGTACACGCTGTTAGCCTCGATGAGCGCGTGCAACTCGACCGCGTCGGAGTCCTCCAGCAGCCTGAGCGAGTGTGTCTCCGAGAGACGAAGGGGCAGCATGTCCAAGCGCATCATCATCGCCTCCCGGTCGGAGGCCCCGACTTGTCCAACGCCACCAGGTCGGTCTGCCCAGACACAAACGCGATCGCTGCCTTCCACCCCAAGGGCAGCCGGTCATTGCGTCGCGTGTCGCGAGGAGGTCTGTCGCTTGGCCGCCACGATGGGCTTCGCTGATCGCGGTCGCGACGTCGCAACGATCTCACGGCAGTCGCTCCCCCGCCACAGATACTTCTGATGGGCGCGGCCCGATTCGAACAGGCGACCCCCTCGGTGTAAACGAGGTGCTCTGACCAGCTGAGCTACGCGCCCCGACACGCTCCGGGGTTAGACGGACCCCAAGGCTAGCGTCCTCCCGCCTCGATTTTTCTCTGCGTCGCCGAACTCGACCTCGTCCGCCGTCCTCCGCCGCTCCGCGCCTGCCACGTACTGCCCTTCCGCGCTCACCTTCCGCGCCCTGGGCTCTCCGCACCGTGCGTCGCCCTCGTCCTGCGCTTGGCCCCACCTGTGTTCCTGGCGGTCCCCCCGGTTGACCACGCGAACGCGCCCACCCGCGCTCGCCACCTCACGGCCGGCGCCGCGAACTGCGCTTGTGCTTGAGCGGGCCGACCCCGCAAGCGCCCCTCCGGGGGCGCTCCCTTCAAAAAACTTCCCTGCCAAGCTGTACCCATGCCAGTTGTCCGTCGCAGGGGCCTGCGGATTGCGCTGGTGAGCACCGGCGGGGTCGTGGCAGTGCTCGGGCTTGCGCAGCTGCTGCTGCCTGTGCTTGCCGCTCAGCGCGTGCGTGCCCAGCTCGGACGGTACGGGGACGTCAAGAGCGCCTCCGTCTCTGCGTTTCCTGCGATCGAGCTGCTTTGGGGCCACGCGCAGTCCGCCACCGCGCGCGTGGGGAGCCTCACCATGAGCCTCGCCCAGGCGAGTGCGCTGCTGGGGGAGGCGCGCGGGGTCGACCGGCTCGACGTGAGCGCGCAGAGCATGCGGCTGGAATCGTTTGCGCTGCACCGCGTGAGCTTGGCCAAGCGCGGCTCGGAGCTTCACATCGAGGGGGCACTCGCGGAGTCTGACCTGCGCGCCGCGCTGCCCGGGAGCGCCTCGGTGCAGCCCCTGGGGTCCGTCCCCGGCGGGGTGGAGGTGCGCGTCACCGGGAACCTCTTCGGGGCGGCCACCTCTTTGGATGCGCTGCTCTCCGTTGAGGAAGGTAAGCTCGTAGCCCAGCCCCAGGGGATCCCGTTCGCGGGGGCCCTCCGGCTCACCCTCCTCTCCGCTCCCCACCTCTACCTTCAGGGCTTCACTCTCACCCCGCTCTCGTCCGCGGCGGGGGCGGGTGGGGGGTCGGCTGGGGACCCCGTCTACCTCGTGACGCTCTCCGCGAAGCTGCGCTGAGGCACCGCGGGCACTCACACTGCCGTGGCGGCGAGCGCGGGGGCGCGCTCGCGTACCACCACCGGGAGGCCCTCCGCCGGGCTGATCGTGGGCATCTGGCGAATCGTCAGGGTGTAGTCACTCGGCAGCTCCCACTCGCAGCGGCTGAGCAGTCCGGTTGCGATCGTGCGCACCTCCGTCTCGCCGAAGCGCATCCCGATGCACGTCCTCGAGCCACCGCCGAAGGGCACGTACGCGCCCTTCGGGAGCTTTGCACGCTGCTCGGGGGTCCACCGCTCGGGGTCGAACCGCTCCGGTTCTGGGAACACCTCGGGGAGGTGGTGGCATGCCCACGAGCAGTAGTTCACGTACGCGTCGCCCGGCACCGTGTGGCCCTCGAACTCGAACGGCTCTCGCGAGCGCCGCGGGCCGATCCACGCGGGCGGGTACTTGCGCAGGGTCTCCGCGAGCACCTTCTCCAGCTCCGGGAGGCCCTCGCTGCTCGCCAGCTGGGCGGCTGTCGGGGCGCCCGTCGCGCAGCAGCTCGCGCTGCTCGGCTCGCACGCGGGCCGCGGCCTGGGGGTTACGGGCGAGCTCGTAACACATGAACGCCACCGTGGACGTCGTCGTGTCGTGGCCGGCGAACAGCAGCGTCATCACCTCGTCGCGCACCTGGCGGTCGCTGAGCGCGCTGCCGTCCCCCTCGCGCGCGTCGAGCAGCAGGCTCAACACGTCCTCGCCCCGCTCCCCGCTCGCGCGGCGGCGCGCGATCTCCGCGTACACGACCCGGTCGAGCGCCCGCGCGGCGCGCTGCATCCGCGCCCACGGCGTGCCGGGGCCGCGCAGGAACCGCGACGTATATTCGGTGGCGTAGAACGACAGCGCCCGTTCGAACATGCGCCGCTGCGTCGGTGCTCCGCGCGGCCTCCCCGTCGGGGTCCAGGCCGAACAGCGCCCGCTCGGCGATTCGCATCGCCAGGTGCCGCGTCCACGTGTACACGTCCACCCGCGCACCCGGCGTGAGCTGCTCCAGGGCGCGCTCGGTCTCCTGCCAGCATCACCTCCGTCGTCGCCGCGATCCGCTCGCGGTGGAACGCCGGCAGCATCATCTGGCGCGAGCGGCGGTGGAACTCCCCGTCGATCGTCAGCAGCCCGTCCCCCAGGAGGCCAATCAGATCGCGGAAGTGCGACTCCCGCCACGTGAAGTTCGCCGCATGGGAGACGGTCATGTAGTGGTTGGCCTTCGGCCCCACCATGAACACGACGTTGCCGTGCAGCACTTTGATCGTGAACACGGGGCCGTACCGCTCGTAGCACTCCAGCAGCAGCTCCAGCGGTTCGTGCGCAAAGCGTTTGCGTGCGGGCCATGCTGAAGCTCGTCTCGCCCGGGGGGTACGGCACCCTGTTCCTGCGGTCTTTGCGCACGTCGCTTACCGCCACCGCGAACGGGTTGTACGGCTTCGGGGGCGGGGGGCCGGTGAGCGTCACGCGGGTTAGCCTACCGCTTTCTCGGCCTCCTTGGCTGCCCGGCCAGTTTCGGCGTTAGGGCGGTAGGGATGGTCCTCCCGAACTGCTCCACGGGTGACCGGGTTTGCGATGGGGATGCCCCCGGGGCCTGGTCCCGGGCCTCACCCCGTGATGCTTGGCATACTGTTGGTCTCGCGTTGAGCCGCGGGAGTCTTCCTCCCGCGTCCCTCTTGTGGGGGCGTAGCTCAGTTGGTTAGAGCGCCGGCCTGTCACGCCGGAGGCCGCGGGTTCGAGTCCCGTCGCTCCCGCCTCAGAAAGCCCTGCAAATCGGCTGGTTTTTGGTCGGTTGCGGGGCTTTCTTCGTTTGGGCACGAGGGCCCGAAATCGCGATTTGTGCCCGTTTGTGCCCAATGGAGATGGCTTATGCCCGTTGAGGATGGGTCGGGGGCGTGGGGGCGATGCGGTTGGCGTAGCATGGGCGGAACGCCACGATCTGCCTCTCGACAGCGAGATGCGAGCGTGGTCTGCGTTGGCTCGGACTGGCCTTCGTCCGCACTTTGCGATAGCTGTCCGGAGTGTGGCTACTAGTGCTCCGTTAGGTTGGTTGTGGGTGTAGTTGGTGGTGGGGCGGCAGCTCTCTGTGGCAGGTGGGGCAGGTTCCGTGCCAGCAGGCCAGGAGCGCTTGTAGCTCGCGGACGACCCGGAAGAGGGTTAGGCTGCCGCCCTGGCTGGAGGGCGCCGGGTTCGCTCCAGGGTGAGGAACGCGTGTGCGATGGAGACGAGGGTGACGTGGTGGTGCCAGCCGCGGTAGGTGCGGCCCTCGAAGTGGTCGAGGCCGAGCGCGTCCTTGAGCTCGCGGTAGTCGTGCTCGATCCGCCAGCGCAGCTTCGCTAGTTTCACCAGCGTCTTTAGTGGCGTGTTGGGCGGGAGGTTGGAGAGCCAGTACTTGGTCGGCTCGTCCTTGCCTCCGGGCCACTCGCACAAAAGCCAGCAGACCGGGATCTCCTCGCCGTTTCTGTTGGCGTTGTTGCGCAGGTGGATGTTCGCGGGGCGGACCTTCAGTGCCAAGAACCTGGAGGTCATGCTGCCGCGTGTGCCCTCCCGCCAGGTGACTGTCTGAGCGGCCTGTTTGCCGGCGGCGAGCGCTAGCGCCTTCAGTGAGGATGGCTCCTCGCGATAGCGCGGCTTGGGCGGCCTGCCGGTCCCTTTCCACTCCGGGCGCTCGGGCTGGACGCTTTCACCATAGGCAGAGGTGCCGCCCTTGACGTCCAGCACGTACTGCAGCTCGCGCTGCTGAAGACCCAAGCGGAACTCGGTGTTATCGCCGTACGCGCCATCACCGAGGATCACCGGCGGCTGGATCGCCCAGCTGATCAGCTCATCGATCATCTCGAGCGCCTGTCGCCATTTCTCGACGTGGTGCGCATCCTGCGGCAGCTTGGCTTTCTCGCGCCGCTGCTGGTTGAACTCGCTGTCCTCGTCCCACTCCTGCGGGATGAACAGCCGCCAGTCAAGCGGACACGACGCCTGCTCTGACGCGGCGTTGATCGACACCCCGAGCTGGCAGTTACCGACCTTCCCCAGCGCGCCGGAATACTGGCGCGCGACCCCGACCGACATCTTCCCGAACTTCGGGAACCCGGTGTCATCAACGATCCACGCCTCGGGCTCGATCTCGGCGCTCATGCGTAGCGCCAGCTCCCTGCGCACAGGCTGCCAATCCCACGGCGACTGGTTCACAAACTGCTGCAAGCACTGCTCGTCCCCGTCATCGAGCCTGGCAGCCATCGGCTCGATCGACTTGCGCTTGCCGTCCAGCATCAGCCCGCGCAGATACACCTCGCCCCAACGCCGCTGGTCCTTCCGGCGCATCGAGTCGAACATCTCCCCGGCGAACTGCTCCAACCGCCCCCGCACACGCGCAAGCTCACCCAGCGAAAGACCAGCCACAGTCTGCATCTTGACCTCCCCAATCGACAGCAGCATCGACAAAGAGATTCGAGATCCCAACCCAAACACCTTCAACCTAACGGAGCACTACTACGCGGTTGGCTCCTATGGCGCTGGTCAATCGGCGCCCGCCCGAGGCCCGTTTGCGCTAGTCCCGAACCACGTGGAGTTCCGCCAGCAAGCACTGGACCGTTCGGTGAGACACCCGGGGGAGTAGAGAACCGCGAACCCGTCCGACGCTCTTCTCCTAAAGCACCGTAGACACGACACGGAACGGATCGGATGGCTCAAGGAGCCACTATGAAGCTATCCGACCTACCCACCCACGAGCAGGTGCTCGCCGAACGCCTCGCCGCCGACCCCGAGTACCGCCGCGAGTGGGAGCGCACCGCGCTCGCCCGCGCGGTCGCGGTCAAGATGATCTCCTACCGCGCCGAGCACAGCCTCAGTCAGACCGCGCTCGCAAAGCGCCTGCAGATGACCCAGCCCGCCATCGCGCGGCTTGAGAGCGGCGAGCACAACCCCACCTTCCCCACACTCCTGCGCCTCTCCGACGCGCTCGGGATCGAGCTCGCGATCGACATCGCCCCCACCGGCAAGGAGCCGCAGCTCATCGGGCAGCGGGCACGGCGCAACGCCTTGGAGTCCTTTGAGGGCAACGGATGTAGCGTCGTCGTGGCCGCGGCTTGACGCGGCTCCATGACGCATCGGGCGATATCGTGGAGTCGCCTCACGACGCCCTCTGATGCAGCAGGCGAATAACGGCCTCGGGCTTCGGCGCGAGGTCTCTATCACGGGGCCGTCGCGCGTCCAGCCCCGAAATTCGTGAATGAGCAGCGTGTGGTCGGTATCGCGCGGCGAGAGCTTGCGAACCAGGACATCGGCGAAGCGGCGGTCGTGCGTCGTAACGATCAGCTGGCGATGCTCACGAATCTGCCGGCACAGGTCTCCGAAGCTGAGGCTTGCGACCACGTCCAGCGCCTGCAAAGGGTCGTCGAGCACAAGGAACGGCAGTGCTGCGTCACGCGCGTTGAGTGCCATGCCGAGGAAGTAGGAGAGTGCGACCACGTTGACCTGGCCCTCGCTGAAGACCAGCAGCGGGTTGGCCTCGATGTCCCGCTGACGGTCACGGACGACCGGGATGATCTGGTTGCGGTTGCGCATCACATCCTGCTTGGCCACCAGCTCGGTAAACGCCGGATTGGGAGCGAGGCGCTCGAAGACCTCGGCAAAGGTCGGCCCCAGCTCATCCAATGCGTTGCCCAGAATGTCCCTGGCGGCGTCGCTCGCAGCATGCACAAGTTTCTGTGCCCGACCGCAGCGTTCCTCAAGGGAAGCGAGCTGCTTCTCGACGACAGCGAGGTCGGTGCCGGCAGCGTCGGCTTCGCCCGCCAGACGCGCCACATGTGCACCGGATGCCTGGTTCGCCGTCACGACGAGTTCCTCCAACCGAACAACTGCACCGGAGAGCGCCTCAAGCGCCGTATCGAAGGTGGGCCCGTCGAGTACGCCGAGGTCGATGTGAAGGCGATCGTTGACGTCGGCAAGCACGGTACGTAGCTCGGTCTGCAAGGCGTCGAGCTTCTCGACAGCGGCGCGGCGGTCCGCCAGCACGCCTCGAATACGAGCGAGTTCAGCCTGGGCGCGGACCAGCGCATCCTGGGATTCCTGGGCGCCGGCTGCCAGCGCTTGCGACCGGTCGAGCACCTCTTGGAGATGGGAGCGGACGGAAGCCTGGTCGATTTGCTGCTCACAGACCGGGCAGCGGTCGCCGAGTAGGCCGATAGCTGAAGAGGCCAGCTGCACGAAGACCGGCGCCCGCTCGACCGACTCTCTCACCGCCTGCTCGGCAGCCGCAGCGGCCGCTTCTGCATCTTGTGCCATCTGCGCTGGGTCTTTCGGATGCTCAACCAATGTCTGGCGGCCGCGATGGACGGCCTTCATCGCCTCCACAACCCGGCCGACCGCGGCACCTAGCTGAGTGACGGTTTCGACATCAACCGGGTCGTCGAAGATGAGGTCAACCATTGCGGGCAGCTGCGCCTGCATCGAGCGCACGCCGTCGGCGAGCAGCGCAGCCGTTTCCGCCGAGGAGCCAGCGGCCTGGCGTGCCTCAGTACAGCGACGGAGCGCTTCGGCGTGACGTTCTCTGGCCTGGGTGCATGCCCTGCGTGCTGCGGTGCGTTCACGGATCAATCCTTCGGAGGCACGGCTCGTTGCCGTCGCGAACGCCGTGACCTTCTCAAGCCCGATGAGGGCAGAAACCCGCTCGTGCAGTTCGCCGCCGGCGGCTTCGAGTGCACTACGGATGGCATCCTGGCGAAGCATTCCCCAGGTCCGCATGGCCTGGTGAAGCTCGCTGGCCGAGCCGATGCCGAAGATCTCCGCAAGCCGGTTCTCGGCGGCAGCGTCCTCGAGGGACTCATCGAGTTTCAGCACTTTGAGGTGGGTAGTCCGCTCCGTGCCGGTGCGGACGAAGAGGTGCTCGACGCCGTCCACGTCCAGCGCGAGCGTGACGGTTGCGCCGTTAGGGTTGAAACGGCTGGTCACGGCGTCCTCTTTGCGTCGTAGGCCGCGGACCCGCTCGACAAGGTATTCCAGCTCGCCGCAGAACAGCCACAGCAGCGCATCGACCATCGAGGTCTTGCCGGTGCCGTTGTCGCCCCGGACGACTATGACGTCGGCGTCCAGGTCGATCGGCCGACACTCGGCGAAGCCGCGGAATCCCCCGATCTCCATACGCTTGAGGCGGACAGTCATGGAATATGCACCTCAGCCGTCTGCGCGAAGGACGAGACAGCGGCGTCGGCGAGTGCAGCGTCCAGGCCAGAGTCGATGAGCTTGGTCCTCACGGTGCCGAGCGGGTCGGTGAGCTCAATCTCGGGCACCGGACACAACGGCAGCAGCAGCCGCAGCACGCGCTCGGTGGCATCGCGGTCGCCGGTGACTACGAGCTTGCGGGCATAGCGGGTGTCGGACTCGAAGGCGTCGCGCACTTCGTCGTAGCGCTGGCCGTCGCCCGAAACGACGAGGACCAGGTATAGGTCCCACCGGCGCGGCGAGGGATGTACCGCGGCGTGGTGCGTGAGGGTTGCCTGCGCGTCCTCGACAAAGCGCTGGAGGTCGTCATCTCGCACAACAATGGCCATGACGAGTGCGTAGTCTGTCTCAGCGAGCAGCACTTCGCCAAGCGCCCCCTCGTTGCGAAAGTCGATGTCGTACCCGCCTGCGTCAAGGAGGGCCCGACAATGCTCCAGTGCGTCTGCCGACCGAATCATGCGGCTAGCTGTAGTTCCTAGCCAGGTTCGTCAGCTGGTGTAGACGGGTTCCGGGTGGCTTGTGGCCGAGCGAGCCGTGTGGTCTGTTGAAGTTGTAGTGGGTCAGCCAGCCGGGGAGCGCTGCGGTGCGCTCGGCTGAGCTGCCGTAGATTGCGCCGTATGCCCACTTGTGGGTGAGTGTTTGGATGAAGCGCTCTGCCTTGCCGTTGGTGCGAGGCCGATAGGGTCGGGTGAAGAGATGGCGGATCTGGAGTTCTGCCAGCGCAAGCGCGTGCACGTTTGAGCGGTAGCAAGAGCCGTTGTCAGAAAGCACGCGCTCGACAGTGATGCCGAAGCTCGAGAACCAGGCGACCGCTCGTTGCAAGAAGGCGCTAGCGGTTGCTCCTCGCTCGTCGGCGAGTACCTCCGCGTAGGCCAGGCGTGTAGCGTCGTCAACGGCCACGTGGACGAACTCCCAGCCAGTGGCGCCCAATCGCCTGGGGCCCACCCGGAACTGGCTGCCACGATGGCCCGTGACCCGATGGCCGGCTCCGCGGATGCTGATCCGCCCGAGCTTCTTGACATCGAGATGCACGAGCTCGCCCGGGCGCTTGCGCTCGTAGCGGTTGGCCGGCTCAGGCGGTAAGAGCCTTGAGCGCTTGCCCAGCCCGATCCGACGCAGGACAGCCGAGACGGTGGACAGTGCCATCATGAGCACCTCTGCAATCTCCGCGGCAGTCATGTGCAGACGCCGGAGCACTTCGATCGCCTGAACTCGATCAGCCGGCGTGCGATGCGGGATGCTCTTCGGCGCCGAGGAACGATCACTCAATCCTTCAACGCCCTCTTCACGCCATCGCTTAAGCCAGCGATAGGCAGTGCGCTCTGAGACGCCTGCAGCCTCAGCGGCCACCGCGACAGGCCAAGACTGCTCACTCACTCGATCGACGAGCAGCCGCCTGCTGTTCGGACAGGTGCGGGCATTACCGTGCAGCTTCATCCGGTGTCCTCCTTGGGTCTGGGGGCTTCAGCACCGCCCAGCCTCCAAGGAGGCCCGGATGTCTACTGACGAACGTACTTAGGAACTACAGCTAGCCGTCCATTCAGTGCGTCGGCCGCGCAGAACAGTTGGATTCCGTCATCCCCGCCGTCGCTGATATCGCCGTCTTGTTTACTGCTGGCCCCGATGTCGGTGGGCGCGGAATAGTCGGGGAACCGGCCGGTGGCACCCTGGATCACCACGGTGATTGGGGTTCCGGGCGCGTACCGGCCGCTGCGACGGCGGTCGTCGATCCGCGCCCGCGCGGTATTCGCGACCTTCCTCCAATGTTGCTCTGGGCAACAGGCGTTCTCGAAGTAACGGTGCTCGGTGCGGATCGTAAGGTTGCCGTCGGTCCCTTCGGCCAAGACCTTGCCGCCGTCGAAGGCCGCCAGTTGGGCGATGCACATGAGAACGTTCCGGCCCGCCTCGGCGAGTATGAAGGGGCAACCGTCGAGTGTCCCAGTCACGCCGCCACGCCACCAGCGCAGGACGGCATCGGCGGGCGTGTCGGCCAGAGCGGTCGAGAGCGCCGTGTGTCCGGTCACGATCGCTCCCGACCAGCCTTGTTGCTCGCAGGTGTGCAGTTCACGAGCCTGCCCGCCCACTCGGGAGAGCGCCTCGCGGACGGCTGTGCGGAGGAGGTCGTCGAGGAACTCATCGGCACCCATGCGTATTTCGGCATCGTCTTTGCGCTCTTGCAGAGCGAGTTCCCAGTCCGGCGACAAACCGTTCGGATCGACCACGTGCACCGTCGTTGTCTTGCTGGCCCACAGACCTCTCAACTCCTTCATCGGTTCGCCGACGTAGGTGCCTACTGTCCCTAGCCCAACGAATACGACCGTTCCGTCGGTAAGCGCGTCCTCAACCTTGGCGCGGGCCCAGCGGCGCGGCGTGTCGACCTCATCGCGCGTTAGAACGAGGGTTTCAGGGCGGCTCGCGCAACCGTGAAGCTTGTACAAATAGAGGGTTCCGTCGGCGGGGTCGAGTACGTCGATTTCGCGCGCGGCACCCTGAACGGGAACTTCCACGCGGACGCCGCCGTTCTCGACGCCGCAATCCCAATTCGTCGATACAGCACGCACGAGCCCCTCGCGGAGAAGCAGGGCGACGACTTGATGGCCGTAGGTGGGCTCCATGTCCTTGAAGCGCCACGCCTGCGCTGCCCGGTCCTTGAGTTCGCCAAGGCGCCCGGGTGCCTCGCGCTCAAACCGTGCCGCAAGGGACTCAAGATCGGGTTCCTCCAAGTCGGCCTCCGTCACGCCGAGCAATTCGGCGACGATCGGGCGCAGCTTGTCGGCAAGTTCATTGCCGCACGGACCACAGGCGGGCCACGGGACGCTCAAGCCGGCGCCTAGGTAGAGGACCAGGCGCTGGCGGTGACCGGAGCGCACCAGCGCAGCCGCTGACGGGATTGGTTCTTCACGCAGCGACTTTGGGCGGTAGCGGAGTTGGCTTGACGCGTTCAAGCGATGATCCCCCGGAGACGTGGGCTACTAATTCCCGCAGTAGGTCCGCAGACCCCCGTCGCAGACCCCATCATGGCTGTAAGCATACTGCGCCTCGGTCTGATGGCTGGAACCGTCCCCTCGGAGATCCCGGTCGGTCGTGAACGTCGGCGCAGGCACGGGCGGTGGCGCCGTGAGCCCAGGGCTCGTAGCTGACGACAGCTCGATTTCCTACGACTGGCCTTGTACGCGTCCGTACTTTGTAGGCTCGTGGTCAGGCGCTGCGGAGCAGGTCTGCGACTACTTCGGCAGGTCGCTGGTGGCGGCGCGCTGCGAGCTGCTGTAGCCGCTCGGCGTCCTCATCCTCGACGCCGACGACGATTGTCAGTTTGGCGTCGGGATTGCCGACATGGGCCTCGACGTAGCGCGGATCGACCGCTGTCAGGTTGGCATCGAAATCCCCGGGCTGGGGATCAGGATCTATCCAAGGATCGTGCGCCATGTTCATCTCCTAAGCAGTTTACGCTCCCGTGGCGAGGAGTCCCAGCCCGTGACGATCAGCCAGGTTGTCGGGTCGACAGTCTGCTCGATGACCAGCGTCAGGGCTCGACCGCCGTCGGTGCGGCCGATGAGCAGTCGGCGTTTGCCGGGGAATGTCGTGTGCGGGTTGCGCACGACGACATGGGCGTTGCGTGGAATCTGGCGTGCGTCATGGGTCGTGATGCCGCGAACTCCGAGCTTGTCGATCGCAGCCTCGGTTACGAGCAGTTCGGCGATGGCGTCGGGCATGCCACAGGTCTATCGAACCCGCATGTCATCGTGCATGGCGGCCCCGTCGCCCACGCCGCTCTAGGGCCGCTCCTCCCACGGCGGCCTACGCCAAACCTCAATCTCGAAGGGGGGCAAAGTCCGGACCCGACCCCCGTCGCTCCCGTCGAGAAAAGGCCCTGGTCTCCGGGGCTTTTTCTCTTTGGGTTGGTACTCAAGCCGTGCGCCGGTTCGCCCGTGCCGAGGGAGGATCGGACCCAGTTTATTTTCTCGCTCGTCTTGGCCCAGTCGGACGAGCTGAGTCCCGATCCGCCCGTGGCGGCGATTAGCGTCGGCCACGTTCTCTTTCGCGCCTTCGGGCATGTGGTCAAGGACGGCCCCCGTGTGTGCTTTCCGGGCGACGCCTGCTGCGCATGAGCAGGTGCCCTAACGCCAAATCAGAACACAGTCAAGTCATAGAGATCAGCTATGCGTAGCAGCGCCTCGTCGTCGCGCGGGATGGGCCGCCGCTCCTGCTCATCGAGCGCGACGTTCTCGAAGAGCGCCCAGCACTCCCACTCCGAGGAGAGCCGGGACAGGTATCGGATACCTGCGAACTTCATGCGGTCGTTCGCGTCGCGTTGTTCGTAGACCCAGCGTCCGATCCAGCGGGTGATGCGACGATCGCCGCCGCGGACCGTCGGTACGTCGAGGTCGCTGTATCCATAGAACGCGAGCAGCTTTCCGAGTTCCTGACGGAGTACGGCCCGGGTTTCGGCCGACTCGACGTCGAGCAGCCGGATTGCTGGGACTGTGTCGCTCGGTGTCGGAACGACGCGTACGGCGAGGCGCCGGTGGCGCCAGTCGGCGGGGACCTCCCCGGGCGCCATGAACTCCTCTTCGTCGGCGATCGAGCTGAGGCCGGGGTCGGGTCGGAAGCGGGAGAGCGTCTCGCCGAAGCACCCGTCGAGCGTCGTGGCGAAGTAGCAGACGCGATAGTCCCCAGTGGGGCTGTCGAAGCCGGTTTCCGGTGGCGCGGCTCTCGAGTAGCTCAGGGTCGAGCGGGTCGGAGAAGCGGAGCGGGTCAGGTGAGCGGCCGACTCTCCAAAGGCCGCTCTTGGGCGGCTCGACAACCTTCGGGCTCAGTGCCACTCATCCCCCGGCGAGGAACGCCTTGGCGGCTACGAGCACGTCGCGGAACGCTCCGTCGCGGATGCTCTGCGCGGGTGACTGGTCATCGAGCTGCGGGTTCAGACCGAGGAACCAGGCACGCACGGTATGGGGGGACTCCTCGGCGAGCAGCAGCTGGAAGGTCTGGTAGGCGCAGCGCAGCCGCTGCTCATGCTCAGCTCTTGGTGCGCGCTCGCCGGCCGCCCAGCGGCCCACGGTGCGGGGGTCGGATACCCCGGCGATGTAAGCGACCAGCTTCTGGCCGAGAACCTCCTGCATGTATCCGACCACGTCCTGGATCGTTGACTCGACCGTTTTCCTATGCGCGTCCTGTGGTGCTGAGCGGAGCTGCGGCATGGTTTCCCTCTGTAGTGGTCGGTTTGCGGTCTGTCTTTCTATTCGACAGCTACCCAAACATTTGGCGAACTATTTGCCTGCACATTGGCCATATATTTGGCGATATGGTTGGACATTATATCGGCCTAACGGATGGCGCATCTGTAGAAGCCCGCAGAGCGAAGGCCAGATTGACTCGCTCGACGTCCTCTGGCCGGGCCTTGGCATGCATGTAGCGCTCGGTGGTCGTGATCCGCGAGTGCCCGAGGAAGTCCTGGACGAAGCGGGCGTCGGCGTGGAGGGCGACGAGGCTCCCGGCGGCGTGGCGCAGAGCGTGGAAGCGCAGGACGCCGAGAAGTGGGGCGATGTGCCCGGGAGCCTGATTCATGCCGCACTGTCAGAGGGCCGCCTGATGCACGATCCCGCCGCTGGCCAGGGCGCTACCCGCCGAGCTGCGAGCCGAAGCCCACGATCAGCGCGTCGATCGCCAGCCGCCAGCGCCGGTCGATCGACGCGCGCGAGTTGCCCAGGCGACCGTCAAGATCGGCTGCGGCGAGGCCCTGCACGGTCGCGACGAATATGTGTGAGACATCCGTGGCGTCGCCGCACAGCACGTCCGCGTCGATCGCCGCGCGAACGCGCTCGACGATGAACTTGCGCACCGACGCGCCGGCCCGCAGCTCGGACTCGCCCGGGTCGAAGTCGGCGAAGGGCCTGGAGAACATCAGCTGCGCGAGTACGGGGTGCTTGTGGATGAAGTCGCGGTAGGCGTCGGCGAGTGCGATCAGGTCCGCGCGCGGGTCTGCGGTGCGCGGCAGTTCGTCCAGTCGCTGGCGCAGCAGCCGGAAGCCTTCGAAAAAGACCTCTCGCAGCAGCCCGGCCTTGTCGCCGAACAGCTCGTACACGGCGGGTGTGGAGGTGGCGGCCTCGCGCGCGATCCGCCGAGCGGTGAAGCCCCCCACGCCATCGCGTGCGAGGAGGTCGACGGCGTGGAGGAGCACGCGATCGCGCAGCTCTGGGGTGCGCTGCTTGGCTCTCGGCATCGGCTCAGTCGCGGCGGCGGCGCTCACCGGCTGGCGGTAAGGCGCCAGCGGCACAGCCGTGTTTGGGAACGATGTTTCGGAACACTGTTACAGTATATGGGCAATCACACCGCGAAAGAGGAGAGACCGGTGAGCGGACTCGTCACCTACCACCTTGAGAGCGCCGTAGCGACCATCGTGATGGACGATGGCAAGGTCAACGCCTTCTCGGTGGACATGCTGGGCGCCCTGCACGAGGCGTTCGACCGAGCTGAGCGCGACGGTGCGGTCGTCGTCCTACGCGGACGCGACCGCTACTTCTCGGCGGGCTTCGACCTGCAGGTCTTCGCCAGCGGGGACGTGGAGCGGATCGTCGAGATGCTCCGGCTGGGAGCTACCCTGGCACAGCGGATCATGGGCTTTCCGGCGCCGGTGTTGATCGCCAGCGACGGTCACGCGGTCGCGGCGGGAGCCTTCCTGTTGATGGCGGCGGACGTGAGGATCGGGGTCGACGGCGAGTTTCGAGTCGGCCTCAACGAGGTGCAGATCGGGCTGACGATGCCGCAGTTCGTGATCGAGCTCGCGCGCCAGCGGCTGCACCCCGGTCACCTGGCGCGTGCGGTGATCGACGCTGCGCTGTACACGCCCCGAGAGGCGGTGCAGGTCGGCTACCTCGACGAGGTTGTGCCAGCGGCCGAGCTTGGCGAGGCGGCACGGCGCGAGGCAGAGCGACTCGCCGGCCTGAACCGTGTGGCGCACACGGCAACCAAGCAGCGCGTACGGTCGCCGTCGCTCGCCGCGATCGCTGCGGCGATCGAGAGCGAGATGAGCGTCGAGGCGCTGAGCGGGGCCACGGCGCCGGCATAGCCCGAGCTCGAAGATCGCGTCGGCGGACGGCTCCCCGGCGGAGCGGCGGTGTACTCCTCGTCGGTGACGTGCTCGCCCCACGTCGCGGCGGTGCCGTCCTCTTCGACCTCGACCCTCGCGAGGTGGTTCCTCCGTGGGTTTGTCGTGTCTGGCGTCCCGGTTCTTGCCGGCCGAAGGTGGGCGGCACGCGATGGTGCTGGTGTAATCTCGGGTGCGTGGCTCCTGCACCCAGACCCCTCACGGGCCGCTGCCTGTGCGGTGGCGTGACTTACACCGTCGACGCCGAGCCCGTCTGGCAGGGCGCCTGCTACTGCGCGAACTGCCAGCGCCAGAGCGCCACGGCGTTCTCGGTGATCGTAGGCGTACCGAGCAAGTCGCTCACGGTCGAGGGCGGCGCGCTCGCCTCGTTCAAGACCGCCAGCGAGGGCTACGAGAGCACCACGGAGCGGCGGTTCTGCTCAGCGTGCGGGTCGCCGCTCTTCAGCACGATCGAGTCGATGCCGGGGGTGGCCTTCCTGAAGGCGGGGACGCTCGACGACGCGTCGTGGATCGAGCCGACGGTCGAGATCTGGACGCGCTCGGCGCAGCCGTGGGCGCCGCACTTCGAGCACGCCGTGCGGTTCGAGCGTACCCCCAGTTGACGTGCGGCGAAGAGTGAGGAGGTGTCAGTGGAGCTGCTGAACGAGTGGATCGACTACGACAGTCCCGCCGGGGCGGTCGCCGGGTACCTCGCCCGGCCTCGCGCGGCGAGTGGGCCGGTGCCCGCGGTGGTGGTGATCCAGGAGGTCTGGGGGGTCGACGGGCACATCGCGGATGTGGCCGACCGCTTTGCGAACGCGGGCTACGTCGCGCTGGCGCCCGACCTGTACTCGGCCGGTGGGGGCAGGCCGCCGGCGCTCGCTGCCGAGCGTGTCGCGGCCGCCAAGGAGTTCCTCAACACGATTCCGACGGCGCAGTGGCTGGCGGTGCTCAGCGACGAGCAGCGGCGGGCCGAGGCGCTCTCCACGCTCCCCGCGGAGGAGGCCCGCAACGTGGGCGAGACGCTCGGAGCGCTATTCGGCGGGGTTGGTGGCGACCCTGCGCGCCACCTGGGCGTCCTGCGCGGAGCGGTCGCTTTCCTGCAGGCCCACTCGGCGTGCGTGGGCCGCGCGGTCGGCTCGGTCGGGTTCTGCTTGGGCGGTGCCCTCTCCGCGCTCCTGGCCGGCGCGGAGCCCGAGCTCGCCGCGGCGGTGGTCTTCTACGGCTCCTCCCCGTCCGCCGAGCAGGTCGGCTCGATCCACTGTCCGCTGCGTGGCTTCTACGGGCACGACGACCCTCGCATCGTCGCCGGCCTGCCGGCGTTCGAGGCCGCGCTCGGCGCGGCGGGCGTGGACCACGAGCTGCGTGTCTACCCCGACACCCCCCACGCTTTCTTCAACGACACCCGCCCGAGCTACCGCCCCGAGGCCGCCCGCGACGCCTGGAGTCGCACCCTGGCGTTCTTCGCCGAGGCGCTCGGGCCGGTGCCCACCGTGCCTGTTGGTGAGGCGGCGCCCGCCGGTTGAGGTCTACCCCGCGTCCCGCGGGAGCGGCTGGAGCAGGCTGAGGCGGTTGCCCTCGGAGTCGTGGAAGCTGCCGTACAGGCCGACCCCTGGGATCTCCTGAGGCGGGCCCGCGACAGTCCCGCCAGCTTGCTCGACGGCGCTCAGCGCCGCGTTGACGTCCTGCACGGCGATCACCACCGACGGGTACTGCGACGCGGCGTCGCTCGTCTTCAGGAAGAAGCCGCCGTTGATCGCCCCCGGGGTCGTCGGTCTGCCGCCCTCGGTCTCAGTCGTGGTGACCACCGTGTAGCTGCCCATCTCCGGGCCGAGTGCTTCCGTCTGCCAGCCGAAGGCCGCTGTGTAGAAGGCGGCCATCCGCTCGCGGTCCTCGGCCGGGAGCTCGAAATGCACGACAGGGTCCATGCGCTCACCTCGCTTTTGACGTTCGGTCGGGTGGGCACCCGAGTTGGCACGACGATAACAAGCGCTAGGGGGCCCCGGGGCCCCCGCACTCCGCGTGGCTCGGCGCCGCGGTTTCGGGCACGCCCGTGACCCGGGAGAGGAACGCCGTGAGGCGGTGTTCGTACAGCGCCGGGTCGACGTTCCACGCTTCGGCGTGCCCGGCGCGGGGCACGCGGTAGTAGGTGACCCACCCCGGCAGCTCCTTGGCGAACTGGTCGCTGGTCGCGATCGGCACGACCTTGTCTTCGGTGCCGTGGAACAGCAGGATCGGCAGGTGGAACGCGCTCGGGTGCTGGAGCGCGTCGAGGCTGCTCCAGTCGGCGTCGATGCGGGCGCCGATCGCCCACTCGACCGGGAGTGCGGCCACCGAGGGCAGCCCCATCTCGGTGGCGTTGTACGACAGGACTGCCTTCCACGAGAGCGCCGGGGCGTCGAGCACGAGGCCGGCGACGTGTGCCGCCAGCGGCGAGCGCTCCATGAATTGCGCCACGATCGCCCCGCCCATCGAGGTGCCGAGGAGCACCAGGCGCCGCGCTCCGTGGGCGAGCGCGTAGCGGGCTGCGGCGGCGAGGTCGCGCCACTCGGTGAGGCCCATGTGGTGCAGGCCGTCGGGGCCGGCCGGGGCGCCCTGGTCCCCGCGGTAGGCGATCAGCAGGGCCGGCAGCCCCGCCCGGTGCAGGGCCGGCGCGAGGTGCAGGTCGCCTTCGAGGTTGCCGTTGATCCCGTGCACGACGATCGCCCACGTGTGCGTGCGCCCGGGTACGAACCACGCCGGCATCGGCCCGACTTCGTCGGGGTAGCTCACGGTGGTGTAGGCCAACCCCACGGAGCTTGGGGTGCCGACGTACGCGTCGTGGTCGTAGGTGACTTTCATCCCCGCCACCAGGTAGCTGTTCGCGGTGCACAGCCGGCGCGTCACTCCCTGCGCGTTGCTGCTCAGCACTTCGCCGACCACCGCGTGTCCCGTCGGCCAGTCCAGGCCGTACACGCCCGGGCGCTCTGTCACTTCGGCCCGCGACACGGTGACCCGCCCCGGCGCGACTCCCTCCACCGTGGTTTCGGCCGGCCACGCGGAGTGGTCGGGCACTAGTAGTGCTCCGTTAGGTTGAAGGTGTTTGGGTTGGGATCTCGAATCTCTTTGTCGATGCTGCTGTCGATTGGGGAGGTCAAGATGCAGACTGTGGCTGGTCTTTCGCTGGGTGAGCTTGCGCGTGTGCGGGGGCGGTTGGAGCAGTTCGCCGGGGAGATGTTCGACTCGATGCGCCGGAAGGACCAGCGGCGTTGGGGCGAGGTGTATCTGCGCGGGCTGATGCTGGACGGCAAGCGCAAGTCGATCGAGCCGATGGCTGCCAGGCTCGATGACGGGGACGAGCAGTGCTTGCAGCAGTTTGTGAACCAGTCGCCGTGGGATTGGCAGCCTGTGCGCAGGGAGCTGGCGCTACGCATGAGCGCCGAGATCGAGCCCGAGGCGTGGATCGTTGATGACACCGGGTTCCCGAAGTTCGGGAAGATGTCGGTCGGGGTCGCGCGCCAGTATTCCGGCGCGCTGGGGAAGGTCGGTAACTGCCAGCTCGGGGTGTCGATCAACGCCGCGTCAGAGCAGGCGTCGTGTCCGCTTGACTGGCGGCTGTTCATCCCGCAGGAGTGGGACGAGGACAGCGAGTTCAACCAGCAGCGGCGCGAGAAAGCCAAGCTGCCGCAGGATGCGCACCACGTCGAGAAATGGCGACAGGCGCTCGAGATGATCGATGAGCTGATCAGCTGGGCGATCCAGCCGCCGGTGATCCTCGGTGATGGCGCGTACGGCGATAACACCGAGTTCCGCTTGGGTCTTCAGCAGCGCGAGCTGCAGTACGTGCTGGACGTCAAGGGCGGCACCTCTGCCTATGGTGAAAGCGTCCAGCCCGAGCGCCCGGAGTGGAAAGGGACCGGCAGGCCGCCCAAGCCGCGCTATCGCGAGGAGCCATCCTCACTGAAGGCGCTAGCGCTCGCCGCCGGCAAACAGGCCGCTCAGACAGTCACCTGGCGGGAGGGCACACGCGGCAGCATGACCTCCAGGTTCTTGGCACTGAAGGTCCGCCCCGCGAACATCCACCTGCGCAACAACGCCAACAGAAACGGCGAGGAGATCCCGGTCTGCTGGCTTTTGTGCGAGTGGCCCGGAGGCAAGGACGAGCCGACCAAGTACTGGCTCTCCAACCTCCCGCCCAACACGCCACTAAAGACGCTGGTGAAACTAGCGAAGCTGCGCTGGCGGATCGAGCACGACTACCGCGAGCTCAAGGACGCGCTCGGCCTCGACCACTTCGAGGGCCGCACCTACCGCGGCTGGCACCACCACGTCACCCTCGTCTCCATCGCACACGCGTTCCTCACCCTGGAGCGAACCCGGCGCCCTCCAGCCAGGGCGGCAGCCTAACCCTCTTCCGGGTCGTCCGCGAGCTACAAGCGCTCCTGGCCTGCTGGCACGGAACCTGCCCCACCTGCCACAGAGAGCTGCCGCCCCACCACCAACTACACCCACAACCAACCTAACGGAGCACTACTAGTACCTTCGAGGAGAAGTGCCAGCTCACCGCCGCCCCCACCGCCACGACGATCACGGCGAGCGCCGCGACCGCGAGGCCCACTCCCCGCCGGCGGCGGCGCAGCCACGAAGGTGTCTGCCTCTTCGCGCCCCTCACCGGGGGTAGGCTACCGGCGCCGGTGGGGGGGCTGTGCGACTTCAGCCGATGCGCGCGGGTCAGGCCCCAACCGACGGCCGCCGTGTCCGCCCTGCGTGCTCGAGGGCTCCTCAGGCCCTCGCAACCCGCGTCGTGAACGTCCCGTGGAACCCGAACGGGACGTGGTGGGGGAGGTGCGCGACGGCGATCGGCTCGCCTTCGACGTCGCGGGCGTCGAGCACGTAGAGGTGCGCGCGGTGCGCCGCGCCGTCGTGGACGAGCGACAGCAGCCAGCCGTCGTCCTCCTCGCGACGCCCGGGGCGGGGCACAAAGATCGGCTCGCCGACGCCCTGGCCGACGCCGAGGTCGCAAGACCAGTTGCGTCCGGTGTCGTTGTCGACCTTCACGACCGCGGTGGGGTAGCCCGCGCCCGAGGGCCGCGCCGCGAGGTAGGTGTAGCGGTTGGACGCCCCGGTCCGCTCCGTGTCGAGCTGGGGGAACTCCGCCTGGAAGGGGCACAGCTCGGTCTGCTCGACCCGCCCCGACGGGGTCACTCGCAGCCGCCACAGCGAGCTGTGGGTGCTGATGTCGGTCGCGCCCTGGAAGTTGCGCAGCAGCTCGCCGACGCCGTAGTCCTCGTAGCGGCACAGGTCGATCACGGTGTCGGAGCCGTCCTCGAAGGCGTTGGCGAAGTGGAAGTGGAAGAACGGGTCGCACTCCGCGACGCGCGGCTTGCCCCCGTCGCGTGGGACGAGCACGATCCGCGTCGCCCGCGACGGGTCCCAGCGAAAGGCCCGGTCGAAGCTCGAGAAGCCCGTGAGGAAGCGCCCCATCCGCAACACCAGCGGGTCGATCACGAAGATCATGTGCTTCGCGGTGAGCGCAAAGTCGTGGTTGAGGACCGGGTAGGGGAGGGTGACGGGCTGTAGGTAGTGCAGGCGCCCCGCGCGGTCTACCCGGTAGGTCTGGATGCGCGTGCGCGGCCCGTACTGGACGCCGAAGTTGAACAGCTCTCCGGTCGTGGGGTCGAGCTTCGGGTGTGCGGAGAACGCGTGCGCCCGCTTCAGCCGCCCGCCGAAGTCCTCCTCGCCGACAGTCTCGAGCGTGTCGGGGTCCAGGCGCCACGGGTGCCCGCCCTCCCACAGCGCCAGCAGGTTGCCGGCGTGCAGGACGACGCTGGTGTTCGCCGGGTTTGACGCGGTGGGCAGGCGGAAGGCGTTTGCCACCGGACCGCCCGCGCGCTGCGCGCCGAAGCCGCGCGCGCGGGCCTCGGTGGCGCTGCGCTCTCCGAGGTAGTGGTTGGTGCGCACGAAACGGTTGCGGTAGTGCACCCCGCCGTCGGCGAAGGTGAACTGGGAGAGCATCCCGTCGCCGTCGAAGAGGTGCGCAAACGGGGTCCCGGCGATTTCGTTGCGGCTCGGGCCGTTGCGGTAGAGCGTCCCGCGCAACTGCTCGGGGATACGCCCGTCCACCTGCTCGACCGCGTAGTCGTGGCCGTCGGCGATCGTCTCGAACACGCGGCTCATATCCGGGCCCGCTGTCTCGGGGGTTGGGGTGCTCTCGGGCTCGCGGGTCTGGAGTGGCTGGCGGGTCTTGGGCGGCTGGCGGACCCGGGCTGGCTCACTGGCCTGGTCCAGCGGACGGGTCGTGTCGGGCTCGCGGGTCTGGTGTGGCTGGCGGGCCGTCTCTGGCAGAGGGGTCTGGGGTGGGGCGGTGGCGCTCATCGTCTGCTCCTCTTTGCGTGATTTTGGCGTAACGCTGTTGCATAACGCTGTTGTAGAAAAACTATAGCGCTGCTATGCCAAACTTGCAACGGTGAGTCCCAAGGCGCCCGACCAGGACGTTCGCGACGCCCTGATCGAGACTGCCGCCCGTCTACTGGCGAGCGAGGGCGCCAGGGCTCTCACTACGAGGCGGCTGGCGGCGGAGGTGAGCACCTCGACGATGGCGCTCTACACCCACTTCGGCGGCATGGACGGACTGCGCCGCGCGGTGCGCAGGGAGGGCTTTGCCCGCCTCACCGACTACTTCGACTCCGTCCCGGCCACCCGCGACCCGGTCGCCGATCTCTCGGCGTACGCCTGGGCCTACTGCTTCAACGCTGTCGCCAACCCCCACCTCTACCGCGCCGTCTTTCTCGAGGCACCGACCGACGCAGAGGAGCTCGCGGTCGCGCGCGCCGCCATACAGCAGCCGATCGACACCGTCGCGCGCTGCATCGAGATTGGCCGCTTCGGCCCGGCCGAGCCCGAATCGCTGGCGATTCAGCTGTGGGCCGCGGCGCACGGGATGATCACCGGGGTGCTGGCTGACCTGCTGACGCTCGAGGAAGTGATCGAGCACTTCTCCGCGATGGGCCGCAACCTGTACGTCGGCTTCGGCGACGACCCGGTGCGGGCGCAGCGCTCGATCGTGCGCGCCCAGCGTCGAATGCGCGACCGCGCGCCGGTGACCCTGAGGCATTCGCCCTCGCGTGGAGACGACTCGCCCACGGCGGTATGGTGGGTGGCACATACCCGATGAGCGAAGGGGTCCCGATGGCTGAACACGACACGGCTGTTGCAGGTGCAGAGCTCGACTCTCTCAACGACGCCTACGCCGACGTCGGGGAGGTCCGACTGCACTACGTGGAAGCGGGCGAGGGGCCGCTGGTCGTGCTGCTCCACGGCTTCCCCGAGTTCTGGTACTCCTGGCGCCACCAGCTCCCCGCGCTGGCCGCGGCCGGCTACCGCGTGGTGGCGCCGGACATGAGGGGCTACAACCTCTCCGACAGGCCGCACGACTGGCGCCTGTACGACGGCGGCCACCTCGCCGGTGACGTCGCCGGGCTGATCCGCAGCCTCGGGGAGGAGCGCGCGTACGTCGTGGGGCACGACTGGGGCGCGGCCGTCGCCTACACGACCGCGATGCTCCACCCCGGGGTTGTGCGCCGGCTGGCGATCCTCAACGTGCCCCACACGGCGCGGATGCTCAAGGGGTTCAGGACCCCTCGACAGCTGCGCAAGAGCTGGTACATGTTCTTCTTCCAGATCCCCGGCCTGCCCGAGCGGCTGATCGCCCGCGACGGGTTCTCCTTCGCCAAGCGCTCGCTGCGGGCCGACTCGCCCGGAGCCTTCACCGACGCGGACCTGGAGCGCTACGTCGAGGCGTGGTCACAGCCCGGGGCGCCCACGGGGATGATCAACTACTACCGGGCCGCCCTGCGCCAGTCGCCGCGGAAGACCGCCGCGCGGCTCGTGCCGATCGCGGCGCCGACGATGGTCATCTGGGGTGAGCGCGACCGCCACCTCGGCGCCGAGCTCGCCGAACCGCCCGCGCGGCTGGTGCCGGACCTGCGCATGGAGTGGATCCCCGAGGCGACACACTGGGTCCAGCACGACGCGCCCGAGCGAGTTAACGCGCTGCTCGTCGACTTCCTGCGCGGCGGGGACTCGCCGGCCTCGGTGGATGGCGACTCGCAGACCTCGGCGGATGGCGACCCCCCGGCCCCGGCGAACGACCCTCCGGCGTAGAGCCGCGCCCCGGAGCTTCACGCCCGCCGCCACGCCCGGTCTGCTGCTACGATGGCCCGCATCCGTCGGGGCGCTTGCCTCGATCAACCCAGTGCCAGCGCTCGTAGCCCTTGCTCATAGCAATCTCCGCGTTCGCAGCACACACCAACGCAGGAGGACATACCATGGCTACAGGAACCGTCAAGTGGTTCAGCGACGACAAGGGGTTCGGCTTCATCACGCCTGACGACCAGTCCAAGGACCTGTTCGTACACCACAGCGCGATCGTCGGCGACGGCTACCGCTCGCTCGCCGAAGGCGCGAAGGTCACCTACGACGCCGAAGCTGGCGACAAGGGGCCGAAGGCCGTCAACGTTCAGGTCGCCTAGCGACCACACCGCGTGGCCGCGGGGCACGGAAGCCCCGCGCGCGCCCGCGCGGGCGAAGTACCCACCCGCGCGGACGCCCCCCCGAACCACTCCCTACACGGTGCCCGCTGCGGCCACGTAGAGGAGCGCCTGGGTGCGGGCCACCGCTCCCACCGCGTCGTCGGGCGGCAACAGCTCGGGGTGGTGCAGCGGCCGACTGCTGAAGCCCGCGGCTCCGTCGAGGCCCACGAAGGCCATCGCGAGCGGCGCCACCGCGCCGAAGAACGCGAAGTCGTCCGAGCCGCACGAGCGCCACTGCGCGGCGGGGGTCAGGCCGGCGGTCGGCAGCAGCTCGCGCGCGGCCGCGACGATCGGCGGGGTCGTTCTCGAGCGCCGGCTCGCCCTCGGTCAGCTCGACGCTCGCGCGGCAGCCGTGGGCCGCGGCGATCCCGGCGGCGACCTCCGCCACCAACTCGCGCAGCGCGCGGCGATCCTCGGGGCGGTGGGCGCGCAGGGCGGCCCGTGCGCGTGCCCGCGCGGGGATCACGTTCTCGGCGCTCCCGCCCTCGATCGTCCCGACGGTCACCGTCGCCGCCGCGAGCGGGTCGATCCGGCGGCCGACCTGCGCGTGGAGCGCGACCACGTCTGCGCGAGCGCGAGGATCGGGTCGCGCCCGCGGTGGGGGTACGCCCCGTGTGTCGGCTCGCCCTCGACGGTGATCTCCACCGTGTCGCACGACGCGTTGACCGTGCCCGCGTCGAGCGCGACGGCGCCCCACGGCACCTCCGGGTGCACGTGCGCCGCGACCACCGCCGCCGGCGCGAGCTGCGCCAGCTCCGCGCGCGCGAGTTGCTCGGCGCCGGAGGGGTACGCCTCCTCGCTCGGCTGGTACACGGCCAGCAGGGGCGCGGGCAGCTGCTCGCCGAGCGCGTGCGCCGCACGCGTCAGCGCGCTCAGCGCAGCCATGTGGACGTCGTGGCCGCACGCGTGCGCCGTGTCGCCCGTCGCGCTGAACGGGGCGCCCGTGCGCTCTTCGAGGGGCAGGCCGTCGAGCTCCGCGCGCACCGCCACCGCCGCGCCCTCGGCGGGCCCCACGCGCGCGATCCGGCCCGTGCCCGCGACGGTGGCGCACGCGACCGGGAGCTCCTCGGCGACCGCGGCTGCCGTGTGCTCCTCGGCGTGGGCGAACTCCGGTTTGGCGTGCAGACGGTGGCGCAGCTGCACCGCGCGCGGCAGCTCGCGCTCGATGCCTGCGAGCAGCCGCCCGAGCAGCTCGGCTCAGTAGATGGCGGCATACCGGCGACACACCTCGCTCACGTCCAGGTCTGCGACGGCGTCGAGCTCCGCGCGCTTGAGGCCGACGTACGCGTCGTACAGCGTCGGCCCCAGCCACGCGCGTGCGAGACCGTCCTCGGCGAGCGCCTGCAGCGCGCCCTCCAGTGAGGTCGGCAGCGCGCCGACTCCGTAGCGCTCCGCCTCGGCCGCGTCGAGGAGCGCGGGGTCGCGGTCGAGCAGCGGCGGCTGCGGCAGGCCCTCGCGCACACCTGCGAGCCCCGGCGCGCACGAGCGCGCCGAGCGCGAGGTACGGGTTGGCGGCCGCGTCCGCGCCGCGGTACTCCAGGCGCAGCTGCTCGGCCGGGCCGGCGGCGGCGAGCGCGACCACCGGCGGGATGCGCAGCAGCGCTTCGCGGTTGCGCTCGGCCAGGCACACGGCGCCCGCGCTCCAGCGGTGCGGGGTCAGGCGCGCGGTGGAGGCGGGGCTCGGGGCGGTCAGGGCGGTGACAGCGCGCTCGCGTGGCGCAGGACGCCCGCGGCGAAGCGGCCGCCCAGCTCGCTCAGGCACGCCGGGCGCGCGGCGTCGTAGAGCAGCGGCGCGCCGGCGGCGTCGCTCAGGGAGAGGTGGACGTGCACGCCGTTGCCGGCGCCCGCGGGGTCTAGTCAGTGGCGCGAAGCTGGCGCGTCATGCCGTGGCGGCGGGCGACCTCGCGCACGACCTCCCTGAGCACCACGGCGCGGTCTGCGGCCGCGAGGCCCTCGGCGGCGGCCACGGGCACCTCGAACTGGTGCGCGGCGAACTCGGGGAAGAACCGTTCGGGTTGTGCGCCGGCCTCGTCGAGCGCGGCCATCGCGTCGGCGGCGAACGGTTCGGCGCGGCGCAGCGCCTCCAGCGAGAACGGCAGCGCGTGGCGGGCGTGTCGCCGAGGAGCTGGAACTCGTGCTCGAAGCTCGCCTTCGCGCGGGCGCCGCACTCGCGCTCGAGCTCCTCCAGGGCGCTCGCGCAGGAAGCGCCGCGGGCAGCACTCCCACGGCTGCCCGTCGGTCTCGACGATGTCGCACAGCACGAACTCCAGGGCGCTCGCGCCGGCGTTCCCCTCGACCCGTACGTGGGTGTCGGGGTCGGGCAACAGGCGCAGGTCGCCGGTCGAGCCGAACGGGGTGTGCTCGGCGAGCGGGCCGTGCGGGGTGAGCGAGTGGTTGGCGGGCACCCAGCCGACGCCGGCCTGCCAGCTCTTGTCGAGCTCCGAGGCGAACACCGCGCGCCCGCGCACGATCGCGCCGAGGTCGCAGCACACGAGCGCGACCAGCTCGGTCGAGCTCACCGCGGCGCTCGCGCTCGCCGGCGGGGCGCGCGCGTGGCACCGGAGGCCCCCGGCTCGGCCGGCGGTCACCGCGGCGTCGGCGGCGCCGGCCGTTGTCCCATGTCTCCTCCACGAGGCCCATTTCGCGCGCGCGACGCGCACGCGCGTCGCCGTCCTCAACGGCGACTACTACGACCACCCCCCCGGCGGTCATCTCGCGGCCGCTCGATCGCCGCGGCCAGGCGCTCCGCCGGCTGCACGTGCACGCCGCCGCGCCCGAGCGCCGGGTACGTGTCGGCGACCCCGTACAGGCTGCCGGCGGGCCCTCGCGCCCGGCCGAACACGCAGACGAAGTGCCCGACGTCCCAGTCCGGCGGCGGGCCGTCGAGCGCCCCGTCGTAGAGGTAGTCGAGCAGCTGCCCCGCGGCGCGGGCGCCCGCCCCACAGGTGGCGCGTGGCGAGGTTCGCGATCAGCGTGGCCGGGCCCTCGAGCGCCGCCGCCGCCTCGAACAGGCCGCCGAGCGTCTGCGCCGTCCACGGGCCGGCGTAGGGGACCGCCGCGAGCGCCCCGCCGGAGAGCGTCTCGACCGCGTCGCACCACGCCCGGCTGCCGTCGTGCCGGACACCGCGGCGTCCTCGACGCGGGGCAGCGCGAGCCGGTAGTCGCGCCGGCCGCGTTCGCCGTGCGGCAGGTGACCGGTGTCGGCGAGGGCCGAGACGGTGCTCCCCGCAGCCTGCGCGACCGCGTCCTGGTCGAGGGCTCCCCCCCGCGCTCGCCGAGCCCGGCCGCCCCCAGCGCGAGCGCGCCGCAGAACGCGCCGCACAGGTCGTCGCGCTGGGGCAGCTCGCGCGCGTGGGCCGCCAGCAGCGCGCGGGCGCCCGGGAGGAGCGTCATCTCCAGCGGCGCGGGCGGGGCCATCGGGCCAATATAGGGAGGGCCGCACCTCCGGACCTGAGTGAGGGTGAGGATGGGGTGGTGCTTGGGGATCGTCCACGTGGCGGGGTGTGGCCGCCGCGCGTGTGCGCGCGGGGCCTCCGTGCCCCGCGTCCGCGCGGCGGGCGTCTGCCACGGCGCGGCGCCCTACCATCCTGGCTGTGATCGACGTCGTCGTGCCGGTCTACGAGCACTACGAGCTGAGCAGCTCCTGCCTGGAGCACCTCGCGCGCCAGAGCGCGCCGCACCGCGTGATCGTCGTCGACGACGGCTCGCGCGACGGCTCGCCCGAGCGCCTGCGAGCGGGAGTGGCCGGACGTGACGGTGGTGGAGCTGGAGTCCAACGGCGGCTACACCCGGGCGGTCAACCACGGCGTGCGCGCCGGCGACGGCGAGTATGTGGTGCTGCTCAACAACGACGTGCAGCCGCGGCCCGACTGCCTGGAGCGGCTCGTCGCGCCGATGGAGTGCGACCCCCGCGTCGGCTCGGTGGCGGCGCTGATGCTCGGCCCGGGGGGCGCGGCGCGATCGACTGCTTCGGGGTGAGCGCCGACCTCACGCTCGCCGGCTTCGCCCGCCTGCAGGGCCAACCAGCCGCCCGGGCCGGCGGCGGCGGCCCGGGCGCTGACCGGCCCGGAGGGCACCGCCGGCGCCTACCGTCGCGCCGCGTGGGAGCAGGTCGGGGGCTTCGACGAGACGATCAGCGCGTACATGGAGATCCTCGACCTCGCGCTACGGCTGCGCTCCGCCGGCTGGACCACCGCCCAGGCCCCCGACGCGGTCGGCGTGCACCTCGGCTCGGCCACCTACGGCCGCCGCTCGCCCGCCCAGCGCCGCCAGGCCGGCTTCAGCCGCGGCTACCTGCTGCGCCGCTACGGCGTGCTGCGCCGCCGCGTGCGCCGCGCGCGCGCTGCTCACCGAGGCGCTGGTCGTCGCGGGCGACGCGCTCGTCTGCCGCGACCTGCAGGCGCTGCGCGGGCGCCTGGAGGGTTGGCACGCGGCGCGCGGGCTGCGAGCGCCACGCCGTGGCCCCCGGCGGAGGCGATCGACCACTCGATCTCGCTGCGCGAGTCGCTCGCGCTGCGCCGGGGCGCTCGGGCCCGGCCGGGAGGACGGCGAGCCCGAGGCGTGAGCCGCCCGCCGCGCCAGCGCCCGCGGCAGGAGGCGCAGCGGCCCGGCTACGTCCGCTGTAGCGAACCGGATGTCTCGACGGGCGCGCTGCCCGGAGCCTCCGCGGCTCGCCCCCAAGCGTCGCGCGAGAGCCGCCGGCGCAGCCGCGGAGACGCAGCGCTCCCAGTCGCCCGTGCGGTTGTCGGCGACGAGCAGGTTCGCCTGCCCACCGGCGCGGTAGGTGGCGCTGTGCGGCCACTCCTCGACGTCGTACGCGCGCCCGTCGCGGCCGACCACCACGGCGCTCAGGCCGCGCGCTTGAACCTGGTGGGTGACGCTGTGCGGGCCGCTCTCCAGCAGGTACGTGGCGCGCTTGTCCACGGCGCACTGCAGGCCCACCTCCACCAGCAGGGCGCGCTCGAGCAGGAACGCGGTGGTGCGGACGTGCGGGTTGGGAAAGCGCGGGTAGTCGCGTCGCGCGCGCGGGCAGGCAGGCGAGTTGGTAGGGCCAGTACACGGGCTTGCCGCGAACCCACTCCGACTGGCTCTCCCAGCTGCCGGTCGCGCCGACCAGCCCGACCCCCGGCGCGTCGAGCGCGCGTGCGAGCGCTCCCAGCCAGCCGTCCGCGAGGATCGTGCTGTACGAGTTCAGCAGGCACAGTCGCTCGTGCTCCAGTCGGAGGGCGGCGAGGCCGTACGCGGGCAGGTCGAGCACGGGCGCCTCCAGCTCGATCAGGCGGTGCTCGGTGTCGCGCAGCTCTGCGAGGAAGGTCCTATGCGCGTTGCTCCCGGCGGCGGGGTCTCCGTCCTCGACGTGCCCTGCGGCGGCTTTCTCGGTGCCCCGGCCTCCGGCGCTGGGGTGTGGGTTGGGGGCGCCGTTGAGCACCACCACCAACTCGTGCTCGGCGCCCGCGGGGTGGGCGCGGTAGGAGCGCAGGAACTCCCGCAGCGGCGCGGGGCCGAGCGGCGCCCACGCCAGGTACACGAGCCCGATCACGGACTCGAGACCCGCTGAACCCGCTGGCGCTCGCGCGGCGCTCCGAGCGGAGGCGACGGGTCGGCCCGGGGCCCCCACGCGAACCCCGAGAGCAGCTGCCGGCGCTCCAGGCCGCCGACCGCGTAGGAGCGCGTCTGGTTGTCTGCCACCAGCAGGCCCTCCTGGTCGCCCTGCCAGAGGGTGCGGCTGAGCGGCCACTGCTCGTGGTCGTACGTGGACCCGTCGCTTGCCACCACGAGCGTGCGCAACCCCATCGCCTGCACCTGGCGGGTGAGGCTGTGGCGGCCGTTCTCGAGGCGGTAGGCGTCCATCTTCGTCTCGAGCCGGCCCACCCGCACCCGGGCGAGCGTCGCGCGGTCGGCCGCGAACGCGTTGGTGCGCAGGTGGTACGCGGGGAACCCCTCGAAGCCGAGAATCTGGATCGGCAGGTCCGGGAGTGTCCGCAGCTTCGCGCGCAGCGAGTCGCCCAGTGTGCGGCTTACGAGCTCGGGGGAGTCCGCGACAGGTAGGCCGTCGCGTTCGCGCTCGATCGCGAGGAACTGCGCGCGCGCGATCCGGCGCTCAGGTATGTGGCCGCGGTAGGGGGTGGGCAGGAAGTAGGAGTGCAGCACCCACGAGCGGGTGCTCGCCCACGAGCCGGTGGCGCCGACGAGCCCCACGCGCGGCTGGTCGAGCGCCCGGTCGAGCTTCGCCAGCCACTCGGGCGCGAGGATCTCGCTGCGGGAGTTCAGGAAGCACAGGCGCTCGTGCTCCAACTCGCGGGCGGCCTGCGCGTAGGCTGCGAGGTCTTGGACGGGCGCGGGGAGGTCGAGGACGCGGTGGGGCACCTGCTCCAGCTCGGCGAGCAGCTCGGGGCGCGTGTGGGGGCTCACGTTGTTGAGCAGCACGACCAGCTCGTGCTCCGCGCCGGCGGGGTGGGCGCGGTAGGAGCGCACGAACTTGCGCAGCGGCTCCGCTCCGAACGGGCCCCACACGAGGTGCACGACGGCGAGCCTACTCATGTCACTCGCCGCGCGAGTCGGGCTGGCAGCAGGCTTGCGAGCTCGGTCGGCAGCGTGCGCAACGCGAGCACGACGACCCCGTACAGGCACGTCGAGAGCAGCAGCCGCACGATCACCGGGAGCCCCGTGAGCGCCAGCGGCGTCAGTGCCACGGCGGCCGCGAGCGCCACGCGCGGGACCACCCGCAGGGAGGGGCGCAGGTCGGGCCGTCCGCGGATTACGGTGACAGCCTGGACGAGCGCGCCGACGATCTCCGCCACCGCGACCCCGATCGCGGCACCGCGCGCCCCGTCGATCGGGGCGAGTACGCCGACCAGTACCGCGCTGAACGCGAGCATGCAGACGCTGATGGCGAGGATCTGGCGGAACACGCCGAGGCTGAGCAGCGCGTTGGCCCACACCATGCTCACGAACATCGCGCCCAGCGCCACGCCCAGGATCGCCAGCACCGGGGCGGCCGGCGCGAAGCTCGGTCCGCCGATCACCGCGATCGCCAGCGGAGCGCCGACGGCGATCGAGACGGCGACCCACGCGCCGACGATCAGCGAAACTTCGAAGACGCGCCCCAACGCGTAGCCGAGGCGCGCGTGGTCCTCGTGCGCGGCGCGCGAGAAGATCGGCAGGGCCGCGCTGACCAGCAGACCGGGCACGAGCGTGAGCACTTCGATGACGCGGAAGGACGCGCCGAAGTAGCCGAGCTGGGTGGGGCCCGAGAGCGCCGAGAGCACCAGGATCGACACGCGGAAGTAGAGCGCCGAGGCGGCGACCGCGGCTGAGTAGGGCAGCACCGCTGTGAGCAGCGGTTGCCACCGCTGCCAGTCGAACGTGGGCGACAGTTGGCGGGTGCCGTGGACGAGCCACACGGTGAGCGTCAGCACGACGATCCCCACCGGGATCGAGACGGCTAGGAACGGCACCAACGTGGCGCCCGCCAGCACGAGCAGGACGATCGCGAGCGCCGTGAGCAGCTGCCGCGTGAGGTCCAACCCCGCCACCAGGCCGAGCCGCAAGGAGACCGTCAGCGAGAGCACGAAGTTGTCTTGGGTGGCCTGCATCAGCAGGCCGACGCTGGCGAGCGCGACCCCGGCCGCGAGCGCCCCCGAGTACCCCCATGCGGCCACGGCGGTGACCACGCTCCCGCCGACGACGGTGAGCAGGATCCGCAGCCCCAGCAGGTCGCGGGCCACGATCCAGCGGTCGGACGTCGACCGCGCGGAGATCGCACGCACTCCCACCGCCGTGAGGCCGAGGTCCGAGAGCGCCGCGACGATCGCCACCAGCGTCAGCGCGAGGACGTAGCGGCCCGTCTGCACCCTCCCCAGGTGGCGGAACAGCAGCGCGGCGGACCCGGCGTTCACGAGCATCCCCACCAGGTAGCCCCCGACTCGCAGGGCGCCGCCGCGGACCGCCGCGGGGCCGGCCGCCGAGGTGGCCAGGAGGTCGGATGCCAGCTGGTCCTCCGTCATCGGCTGCTGCGCGTCGGCGACGGTCACAGGCCTGTGTATCCTAGCCCCGCCTTGTCCGACAGCTACTCAGGGCCCTTGGGGCGGCGTTCGGAGTCGGCGGGCGCCGCGGCGCGGGAGGGCCGGCTGGGTGTCGTGCACCTGGTGTGGGGGCCGCTGGGAGCGGAGCCGCTGCGCAGGTTCGTGCGCTCCTACCGCGAGCGCCCCGCGGGCTGCGAGCACGAGTTGGTGGTCCTGCTCAACAACGTGCCCGCGCGCCTGCGACCGGAGCTGCTCGCCGAGCTGGAGGGGGTGCCGCACCGCCTGCTCGCGCTCGCCGAGCCCGTCCAGGACCTCGCGGCCTACGCGTGGGCCGCCGAGCGGCTCGAGCACGAGCGACTGTGCTTCCTGAACTCCCACAGCGAGCTCCTGGCGGCGGGTTGGCTGGCCAAGCTCGACCACGCGCTCGACGAACCGCGCGCCGGGCTCGTCGGTGCCACCGGCTCGTGGGGCTCGCAGCGCTCGCACCTGTTGCACGACCGTCGCCTGCCCAGCCCCTACCGCTCTGTGTTCCCCGACCGGCGCTGGATGCAGGAGCAGTTCCTGGCGATCGACCGCGAGCGCTTCGGCGAGCCCGACCGCCTCCCGCGCACACGGCGGCAGCTGAACACCTGGCGGGCGACGGTCGAGGCCGTCGTCGGCTTCGACTCCTTCCCGGCGGCGCACCTGCGCACCACGGCCTTCCTGGTCGAGCGCGTGCTGTTCGCGTCGCTGCACCCGCGCGGACGGCGCCTGCGCCGCAAGGTGCACGCGTTCGCGCTGGAGAGCGGCCGCCACAGCTACACCCGCCGGGTGCGGGACCTCGGTCTGCGCGTGCTCGTGGTCGACCGCGAGGGCGTCTGCTACGAACCGCAGCAGTGGGACCGCAGCCACACGTTTTGGCAGGCCACGCAGGAGGGGCTGCTCGTGGCGGACAATCAGACGCGCCGGTACGAGTCCGGCGATCGCGAGCGCAAACTACTGCTCGCGCGGTTCGCGTGGGGTGCTCGCGCGGTCGTGCCCTTGACGAACAGCGAGGTGTAGGCGGCGCCCAGCAGCCGGCGCCGCTCGAGCGGAGCGAGACCGGCCGTGAGCAGCTTCGCCAGGCGCATGCTCGTCGCGCTCGACGGCCGGCGGGCGGGGTGGCGGCGGATTGCGTACTCCCACCCCAGGCGATCGCACTCCAGGCCGACCGGGTCGGTGGTGGTCGTCAGGACGTGGCGCAGACCCAGCCCGGCGAGGTTTCGCTGCAGGGCGGAGTGTGGGATCAGCTGCAGGTGGCGCGGCGCGTCGAGATGCGCCCAGTAGCGGCCGAGGAGCCGGAACTGCAGCGAGTTGGGGTTGGGGGTGGAGATCGCGAGTACGCCGCCGTCCTGGAGGTTCTCGCTCGCGGCGCGCAGCACGTCCGCGGGATGAGGGAGGTGCTCGATTGCGTGCCACATCACGACCGCTCGGCTCGGCGCGAGCGTGGCGAGCGCGTCCGCCGGCGCGGCGCTGTTAAGCGCCTGCACGCCGAACTCCTCGGCGAGGTAGCGGCAGTAGCCGGGGTCCATCTCGATCGCGCCGTACTCGAACCCGGCACGCAGCGCGGCGCGCGCGAACATGCCCGGACCCGGCCCGATCTCCACCATGCGGCCCGCGGGCGCAAATCGCGAGACAAGCTCGACCTTCGCCTGCTCGCGGCGCACGAACTCCTCGACGAAGTGGTCGCTGTGGGACCCGTAGCCGTCGGCCTCGTAGTAGCGACCCAGGTCGTCGGGGATCGTGGCGGCGAACACCGTCCCGCAACCCTCACAGCGCCGGTAGGGGGATCGCATCGGGCCGAGCCCGCGGTTGCGGTCGCCCACCTCGAACGCGGCGCGTGACCGCCCACCGCACATGGGGCAGAGGACTCCCGCTGAGATGCTTGTGCTCACGTGCTCGGACCCTACTTGCCCGCGAGCTGATGCTGCGGGGGCGAGCTGTGGTGGGCCTATCTCGGCCTGCCCCGGGGGCTCTGCAGCCTTAGTGGCCTCGTCGCCTGGATCCTTCTGCCTGTTAGCGATGCGTCAGCGGCGGGCGAGCCGGCGTCCACTCTCGGTCTGGGGCGGTGTGTAGTTGAGCTCGAAGTGGTGGTACAGGCTTGACTCATCCGCCTGGGAGAGCTCCTCGCCGTGCTGCTCGATGTTGGGGGCGTCTTCGACCTGCGCCTTGGAGACCGCCGCCTGGAGGCTATCGGGCCCGACCTTGATTCCACCGAGCGGCACAAAGGTCAAGTGGCGAGCGATAAAGCCCTCCTTGACGGTCGCGAACTGCGGTTCGTCCGTCTCGACGTCGACATAAACGTCTTGGAGCTTGCCGATCTTCTCGCCCTCGCGGTCTACCAGCATCTTGCCGTGCCATTCGGCGACGCTCCACTTAGCATCCTCCTGATGCTCGGAGACATCCACTTCAGCGTCTTGCTCGTGCTCAGCGGCAGGGGGATCTTGCTGGTTCTCGGTCATCGTCTTACGCTCCTCGTGGGAGGGGCTTATCTGGAAGCTTGTCGGTAGTGCCGATCAGGATCGTGAGCAGGTCGCTGATCCGCTGTACGCGGCCGAGGCGGTCGGGAAGCGGAAGGCCTGATTGGATCGTGTACTGGTTGCGCCGTCCGTTGCGCTCTCGCGTGATGTAGCCGCCGTCCGCGAGCTCGGTGACGATCCGGTGGGCGGCGCGTTCGGTGATTCCGACCCGCTCGCTGATCTCCCGCAGAAGCACGCCTGGATCGTGGGCGATGCAGGCGAGCACCTGCGCGTGGTTGGTCAGGAACTTCCAGCGGTGAGTCGTGTCCTCGGTCACAGAGACAAGAGTAGCATATCTAGACATTATTTTCCTAGATTTCGATTTCATGCTATGCTGTTCATGTCCGCGGTGCTTCTCAGATCGCTGGCGCCCATGCGCACACCCAACGAAACGAGGAACACCGTGCCCAGCTCAGTCATGCCCCATCCGTCCCGCCCGACCACCGGCAATGGCGTAGCGACCCCCGACGTCGCGGAGTCGCTATCCAATGGAGGACTTCGCGACTCGCAGCCCAAGCAGCACTCTCCACGCAGCCCCCTGCTGGCGAGGCTGACAAGCCTGACCTCGATCGCCACCGTAGCCGCGGCGGGCATGATCGTCGTGGGCGCACTCGCCCTCGTCGGCGGTCACTACGACAAGCAGGTCGTTCACGACCAGTTGGCTCCGCAGAAGATCTTCTTCCCAAAGCCCGCGACAAACCCAGCTCTCGCGTCCTACGCCGGTCAGCAGGTGCTCACCGGCAAGCAGGCGAAGCTCTACGCCCAGGACCAGATCGGCGTGGACCTGACCAAGGTCGCGGGCGGCAAGACCTTCTCCCAGATCAGCGCTGAGTGGATCGCCGGCGGCATGAAGAACACGACGCTGGCTGGCGAGCGCACCACCCTGTTCACCGGAGAGACGCTGAGGGGCCTGCTGCTCAATGCCTGGGGCTGGTCGGTCATCGGCAGCATCGCCACCCTCGCCGGATTCATCCTGATCCTGCTCGGAGGGGTCCTCTTCCTGCTCCCGCTCGCCAACTGGCAGGTCAACCTCCGCGGCCGCTCGCCGGCCGCCGGCGCCTGAGACGACTCCCGGCACGGTACTCGGCCATCACTAGTCTCTCTGCGAGCGCAGCGTGACGTGGCCGATGCCGCACGGGATCTCGACGTCCGCGTCGGTGCAGCCCGGGATGGAGGTCGAGCAGCGTGCTCAACAGCAGCAGCGGGGTTCCCGCGGCCCATGCCTGGGGACGCGAGGCCGTCGGGAACGCCACGGGGACCGAGGTCACCGACGCGGGGTAGCCGGCGAAGACCTCGGGCAGGCGGTGCTCGAAGTACGGCGCCGCCTGGAGAATCGTGGAGGCGATCGTGCTCGCCGCCTCGCGGTGGCCGTAGCGCGCGAGGCCGGCGGCGATCAGCGAGTTCTCGTGGGGCCAGACGGTCCCGGTGTGGTAGCCGAGCGGGTTGTAGCCGGCCTCGTGGGTGCCGAGGGTGCGCACGCCCCAGCCGGAGTAGAGCTGCTCGTCGAGCAGCCGCTCGGCGGTCGCGGCCGCCTCGTCCTCGTCGAGCAGGCCCGACCACAGCAGATGGCCGATGTTGGAGGTCAGGCTGTCGACCTGGCGCTTCTCGCCGTCCAGCGCGAGGGCGTGGCAGCCACGCTCGGGCATCCAGAAGTCGTGGCGGAAGCGCTCGCGCAGGATCGGCTGCCTGGCGCTCGAGGCGCTCGGCGAGCGCCGGATCGCCCCACACCTCGCGGGCCAGGCGGGCGCGAGCGGCGCCGTGCGTCGTAGACGTAGCCCTGGATCTCGCAGGTCGCGATCGGCCCCCGCGCCAGTGTGCCGTCGGCGTACTGGATCGCGTCCCAGCTGTCCTTCCAGCACTGGTTGACCAGCCCGGTGGCGTGGTTGCGGCAGGCGTACTCGACGTACCCGTCGCCGTCGGCGTCCCCGCTGTCCTCGATCCACGCAAGGGCGGCACGGGCGTTGGGCTCCAGGGTGCGGACGAGCTCCGTGTCGCCCGACCAGCGGTGGTACTCATCCAGGAGGACGAGGAACAGCGGCGTGGCGTCGGCGGTCCCGTAGTACGGGGAGTGCGGGCGCTCCCCACGCGCGGTGAGCTCGCCGAAGCGCAGCTCGTGCAGGATCTTGCCCGGCTCCTGCTCGTGGAAGTCATCGCGCTCCTCGGCCTGGCGGGCGGCGAGCACGCGCAGGGTGGTGGCGGCCAGCCCGGGGAGGTAGGGCAGCGCCTGGAAGCTGGTGATCAGGCTGTCGCGGCCGAAGAGCGCCATGAACCACGGCAGCCCCGCCGCGGGGAGGGTCGCGCCCTCGCCGAGGTCGGGGTGCAGCCGCAGCGCGCCGAGGTCACTGAGGCTCGCGCGGTAGGTGCGCGCCAGCGCCGTGTCCTGGGTCTGCAACACCGGCGCCCCGGCCAGCCACTGCTCGAGCTCGGCCGACTTGGAGGCGCTCAGCTGCGCCGAGGCTGCCGCGCTGCTCGCGCTGCGCGAAGGCGACCCCCGGCTGTGCGGCGTGGGGCGTGAGGGTGAAGGTGGTCGACCACTGCTCGCCGGGCGCGAGCCGTAGCGAGTAGGCGAAGCCGTGGCGGGTGACCGCCGCGGTGCGGCTGGCGGCGATCGTCACCGAGCGCTGGAAGCCCGCGCGCTCGTAGGCCAACGTGAGGGTCCCGTCGTCGTGGCGGCAGCTCACCTCGCGCTTGGCCACCACGCCGTCCTTGACCTCGAACAGGTCGGCGAAGTCGGCGTCCACCTCCAGTGCGACCCGCACCTCGCTGTGCTCGTGGCGGTGGTTGGTCACCGTGACCTCCTCGACCCATACGTGGTCGATCAGCCGGCGGCGCATGATCGAGCACGGCGCCTCCTCGTCGGGCCCCACGCGGGGGGTCAGGAAGAACTGCGCCGCGAAGTGCGCGCTCTGGTCGAGGCCCGAGCAGCTCCAGCGGCGTCTCGCCGACGTGCAGGACCCAGCGTGAGAGGAAACGGGTGTCGTCGCAGAAAAAGCCGTGCTCGCGGCCCGCGTCGATCCGCACGTCGCCGTGGCGGTCCCCGACGACGAAGGTGCTGCCGTCCAGGACGCTCAGGGTGCGCTCAGACAAGCGCGGCGGCCTCCGCGACGCGCCGGTGCGCGACCGACCGGTAGGTCCGCTCGTAGGCGGCGGCGACCACGTCGACGTCGCAGTGCTCGGCGACCCACGCCCGGCAGTCCCGCGGGGCGATGCGGGGCAGCCGACCGACCGCCGCGCCCATCGCCTGCTCGTCCTCGACGAGGAAGCCGGTCTGTCCGTCGCAGACGAGCTCGCGGGCGGCGCCTTCGGGAAACGCGATCACCGGGGTCCCGCACGCCAGCGCCTCGACCATGACCATCCCGAAGGGCTCCTCCCAGCGGATCGGCATCAGCAGCGCGCGGGCGCCCGCGAAGGCCGCGAGCTTGACCGACCCACCGATCTCGCCGACGAAGCGAACACGCTCGCCGTCGATGTGCGGCGCGACCTCGCGGTCGAAGAACGCCTGCTGGCCGGGCTGGATGACCCCGGCCAGGACAAGCGGCACGCCCGCGGCACGGGCGGCGGCGATCGCGCGGTGGGGGCCCTTCTCGGCCGTCATCCTCCCGACCCACAGCAGGTAGTCGTCCTTGTGCTCACGCAGCGGCCAGGCCCGCACGTCGATCGGGTTCGGGATCGCGCCGACCGGTTCCAAGCCCCCCGGCGCCGATGCGAGCTGCGCCCGGCTGATGCCGACGAGCGCCGCCTTGTGGCCGTGGCGGGCGTAGAAGGCCGCGGTGCTGGCGGTGAACTGCCCGTGCAGAGTGTGCACGAGCGGCGTGTCGAGGCGGTCGGCCATCGCGAGTGCCGTGAAACCGCAGTGGTCGTGAACCACGTCAAAGCGCTCCTCGTAGGCGGCGAGGTCGATCTCCTCGAACGCCCGCGCGACGTGGTCGACCTCATACAGCGAACGCTCGATCTCCTCGGGGTGGGACTCATCGAGCAGGGGCACCACCCGCGCGCTCGACCGAGAGCCCGGGGCGCAGAAGAGCGTCACCGCGTGCCCCCGCCGGACGAGAGCGTCCGTCAGCACGCCGACAACCGACTCCACGCCCCCGTACCCCGGCGGGGGGACGGAGATCCAGGGTGGGGCGAGCATCGCGACACGCAGCGACACCCCGGCCGGCCGGGAGGACCTCCCGGCCAAGGGATGCTCCGGCGGGCGCCCTACAGACCAACGACGCGACCTGCGCTCAGGCGATGCGGCCACAACATTCACGGGCGCTCCTCACGAAGCCTCTCAGGGGCTGCGGTCGCGAGGCAGAGAGGTCAGAAGGACCGAGCGAACGCACAATCGCCGACCCACGAGGAGCGCGATGGACTCCTCCACCGTAACAGGGGGAGGCTACGCGCCCTGGGCGCACGCCCCTGGAAAGTGGCCTGAGCGCCAACAACTTGCGGGCACGACCCTACCGCTCGAACACCCCCACCACGTTCGAGGCCCCGGCCGCGAAGGGGAAGTCGGCTTCCGGTTCGCAGAGGACGCGGAACTGGTAGCGGGCGGGGCCGGGGAGGCGGAAGCGGTAGAGGTAGGCAAAGCGTCCGTGGGTGCGGGTGCGGATCACGTGGAACTCCAGCCACGCCCGCCGGGGGCGCGGGCCTCGAGCACGAGCTGCTTGCCGCCTGGCGGGATCGGGCCGCCGAGCAGGCGGCCGCGGAAGTGGATCGCGCCGTCCGAGGGGGCGGTGTGCGGGGCGATGCGCAGGGCAGCGCGGCGGGGACGGTCAGCGTCAGCGTGCGGGCGCCTCGGGCTGGGCTTCGAGCGGGGTCTGCGCGGTAGTCGATGCGCAGAACGTGTGGAGGGGAGGTCGCGGGGGAGCGCGAGGCTCCAGTCGCCGTCGGCCGCGTGCGCGGGGCGGCGAGCAGGGGGCGTGGGCGCCCGTGTAGTTGGGCAGCTCGCACACTTCAGGGGCGCCCCGGCGAGCGGCGTGCCGGGGGCCGGCGAGCCGCCCTTCGATTAGGCGTGCCGCGCCGTCGCGGCCATCGCAGGTGTGGGCCTCGCGGGCGTGGACCCTGCGGTGAGCGTCCCTTCGAGGGTGTGCGCCCGCGGATGTCGGCCTCGCGAGGCGCGCATGCGGGCGCCACCGCGTGGCGCTTCCAGCCCGCGGTCAGGGCGGGTCTGGCCGGCGCCGGCCGCTGCAGCGGCGCTCGCACAGGGCAGGGGCCACGGTGGGGGCCGCCGGGGGGCAGCGGGTTGGCGACGTCGGATCTCGCGGTCGAGCACGGTCGCGGCGTTGCCGGCGGCGTCGGTGACGCTCACGACGAGGTGGTGCTCGCCGTTGGCGAGCGCGGTCGTGTCGAACGGCATGTCGGCGCTCGCCGCGGCCGGGCAGGGCTGGGTGTAGAGGAAGGCGGCAGCCCGTCGGTGGTGCCGCCGACGTTGTGGCAGCGCCCGCCGTTTTCGTTCATCACCTCGTGCTGGAGCACCTGGCCGTCGACCTCGAAGATCGCTTCGTAGACGCCGGAGCCGGGGTCGGTGGCGTGGAAGGCCACGTCGCTGGTGCCGTGCACGGAGGGGTCTTCGGCGAGGCCGCCGCGTGACCGCGGAGACGGTGGGCCCTGTGGGCTGGGAGAGGACTATGTCCGCGGCGAAGAGCTCGACCTCGGCGTCGTAGGTCGATTTAACCGCCTTCGTTGGTTGGGCATACGTCCGTTATGAAAGGACCCACAATATGCGTTCAACGAGAGATATGGTCCTCCGAGCGCGTATGCTCGGAGCCATCGAACGTTGATTTTCCGGCAAATGGATCTGCAAGGTGCCTCTTTGAGCCAACCAGTTTTTGCCTGGCAGAGCATTCACGAATATCTGGGCATCTCCTTCAGTGGTGGTAGCCTCCAAGTAGAAGATGTAGTAGGCGTACTTGTATTGATCCGCCGAGTGTGTCTCCGGCGCGCCACAGCGTTGCTCCGCGGAATCGTCTCGCCTTCCGGCGCCTTGAATGTCCATGTCGCTTTGTCATTTTCTGAATCTGACAGATGGGCGTAGCCGGCGTCCAGCGCCGCAATCAGCCCACCCCCCGATTCGCAGGTATTCGAGGTGATGTCGTAAGCGGGGATGTTCCGGCGAGCTCCACCCATCCGTCGGCGCAACCTGCCCGGCTGGGCGTCCGGCACGAGTACACGTGGTACTCCCCGGCCGGCGAGGAGGCGGCGGCGGTGGCGGCAGGAGCGGCCGACGGGCGCGGCGAGGGAGGCGGGCACGGAGACCCAGCGGCGAGAACCCCGAGCGCGAGGCCTACGACAAGGGATCACCGCAAAGTACGCAAGACCATCTCCTCTCAGTCGGCCGGGGAACGGCGAAGGCCCCCCTCCCAATTGTGCCACGAGAAAGCGGAATGCCCCGAATAGGCGGATGAAGGAAAGGCCGGCGGCCAGCCGCCGGGGACCTACCCGAAGCGCAGCGGCAGCTCGGCGAGGCCGTAGATGCCGGTGATGCCCTCGAATACCGGCTCGCCCGCGAGCTCGCAGGCCCGGCATCCGCGGGGCGAGGAAGGCGAGCGCCTCCTGCAGCTCGACGCGCGCGAGGTTGGCGCCGACGCAGAAGTGCACGCCGGCGCCGAACGTCGAGCACGCGCGCGCGGTCGCGCTCGGCGGCGATGTCGAACTCGTCGGGGTCCCCGCCGGCCGCCCTGGCGCCGCTCGCCCTCGGGGAGGTCGCGGTTGCCGGTGAACGCGCACACCATCACGATCGTGCCGGCCGGGAACGTGACGTCGCGGAAGGTGACCTCCTCGACGAGGATGCGGGCGGTGAAGGGGGTGATCGGCTCGAAGCGCAGCGCCTCCTCGACGGCCTGCGCGGCCAGCTCGGGCCGTTCGCCGAGCAGCTGCCACTGCGTCGGGGTGTTCGGCGAGCAGCCTGACCGCGTGCGCGAGCTGGCTCTGGGTGGTGTCGACGCCGCCGATCAGGACGTTCAGCACGAGGTTCACGCACTCCACGTCGGAGAGCCGCTCGCCCGGCCTCTTCGGCGGCGATCAGCAGCGAGATCAGGTCCTCGCCGGGGCTGCTCGCGGCGCGCGCGCACCAGCCCCCAGGCGTACTCGTAGAACTCCGACACGGCCTGTTCGATCGCCGGTTTCTGCTCGGTCATCGAGATCGCGTCGAACTGGCGCTGGATCCAGTTGGACCAGTGGTGCAGCCGCGGCGCGTCCTCGAGCGGCGCCCCCATCACGTGGGCGATCGCCTGCGAGGGGTACGGCTTGGCGACGTCGCCGCACGAACTCGCAGCCGCGCCTCGCGCGCCGTCCACCGAGCGCCACCACGGCGTCGAGGCCGAGCGTCGCTCCGGCGTATCGGCCCCCGCGCCCCTGCCCCCCGCCCCCCGTCCCGTCCCCGCTACAGAGTCCTCCAACAACTCGCGCATCACCGGGCGGTAGCGCTCGACCGCGCGCGGGGAGAGCGCGGGGTTGACGAGGCTGCGCAGGCGCGTGTGGTCGGCGCCGTTGATGTGGAGGATGTTGCGGCGCATCTCCTCGTACAGCGGCCCCTCGCGCACGTCGAAGATCTGCGCGATCGTCATGCCGGGGAAGATCGCCGCGCGGGTGCGCAGGAAGAACTCGACCGCCTCGCGGTCGAGCACCGCGTAGCCGTACGGTCCCGCGGCGAGCCAGCCGCTGCGCGCGCAACTCGCGCATCGTCGCGTGGAAGCGCTCCCCCCGCAGCGTGGGGTCGGTGTAGTCGAGGGTGGGGAGCTCCAGCTCGTCCACGCGCGGCATGCGGCGACGCTACCACGCGCGGCCTCGGCGCGCGCGGCGCGTCATCCCTCGTCCCCGACTCCCTCCCGCGGCTGCGGGTGTGGCCCGGCCGCGGGTTGCCCGCCGACCCTCGCGGCGGGCGGCTCGCCTATTTTTTCGGGTGGACGATGTGCTTGAGACCCGCTCCCGGGGTGAACTTGGGGGCCTTCGAGGCCTTGATTTTGACTTTCTCCCCGGTGCGCGGGTTGACGCCCTGGCGCGCGGCCCTTTTCACCACGGAGAACTTGCCGAAGCCGGTGATCACGACCTCGTCGCCTTTCTTCAGCGCCTTGCCCACGGTGCTGACGAACGACTCGAGCGCACGCGAGGAGTCGGCTTTGGAGAGACCGCTGTCGGCGGACAGCGCGTCGACGAGCTGCGTCTTGTTCATGGGTGCTTCCTTTCGGGTTGAAGATACGAGCAGGCGCGCAGACTAGCGCGAACGGCGGAAAGACCGCTTGCCAGAATGGGATGGACGCCTAGCCGGCGTCGCGGCAACGGGGTCCGGGGGGGGGCCCCGCGCAGTTAGAGGGGGGCCTCGCCGGGTACTGACCAGGGCAGCCGCGCGAGCTTCTTGCCCGGGTTCAGAAGGCCCTTGGGTCGAACACCCGCTTGATCTCTTCGTGCAGGCGCAGCGCCCCCTCGGGCCACTGGCGCGCGAGCTGGCCGCGCTTGAGCCAGCCCACGCCGTGCTCGCCGGTGATCGAGCCGCCGAGCTCGACGGCGAGCGCGAACAGCTCGTCGGTCGCCGCCGCGGCGGCGGCGCAGATCGGCCTCGTCGTGGCGGGTCGAGTAGTAGGTTGGCGTGCACGTTGCCGTCGGCCCCGTGCCCCCACGCGCAGGAGCGCAGCCCGTGGCGGGCGGCGATCTCCGCGAAGCGCTCGAGCGCCTCGGCGAGCCGCTCGACGGGCACGACCACGTCCTCGGAGACCTTCCCGCCGCGCATCGCGGTGACGGCGCCGGGCACGCGGTCGCGCCATCCCACAGCGCCGCGCGGTCGGGGCGGCGCAGGTCCAGCGCGTGCGCGCCGAGCACCGCGGCGAGCTCGACGTGCGCGGCGCGCGCCTCTTCGACGCGTGCCGTCGACCTCGGCGAGCAGCGCGAACTCGGCGTGCAGCGGCAGCGCCCCCGGGCTAGGCGCCGGCGGCCATCCGCAGCGTCTCCCCGTCGAGGAAGTCCAGCGCCGCGGGCACCACCCCGGCGCCGAGCACGTCGAGGATCGCCGCGCAGCCCTCCGCGCGGGTGGCGTGGAAGGCGAGCAGCGGCAGCGCCGCCGCGGGCGCGGGCACCAGCCGCAGGCGCACGGCGGTGACGATCCCCGAGCGTGCCCTCGGAGCCGACCAGCAGGCTGCGGAGGTCGTACCCGGCGACGTCCTTGCGGTAGGGCCCGCCGAGCGTGAGCACCTCGCCGGGCGGGACGACGGCCTCCAGGCCCGTCACCCACGCGCCGGTCGCCCCGTACTTGAAGGCGTGCGGCCCGCCGGCGTTGGTCGCGACGTTGCCGCCGATCTGCGACTGCTCGGCGGCGCCGGGGTCGGGCGGGAAGTAGAGCCCGTTCTCGCGCGCGAGGCGCTGCACGTGGCGCGTGGGCACGCCGGCCTCGGGGTGGATCCGCCACAGCGCGGGCTCCAGTTCGCGGATCGCGCGCAGGCGCTCCAGCGAGCACACCACCCCGCCGTCGAGCGGCACCGCTCCACCCGCGAGGCCGGTGCCGCCGCCGCGCGGGATCAGCGGGACGTCGCGCTCGTAGCAGAGCGCCACCACGGCGGCCACCTCGGCGGTGCTGCCGGGGCGCACGACGAGGTCGGCGCGGCCGTGCAGGCCACGGCTGCGGGTGGCGTCGTGGTCGTACGGCGAGAGCCTGGAGCGGGCCCGCTCGTCCGACTCGCCCCGCCCCTCCGGGGGCGCGAAAGCGTGCTCGGCGCCCACGACGCGTGCGAACTCGCTCTGTAGCAGCACGGCGTCCTCGAGCGTGCCGTACACGGTCTCAGCCTAGTGCGCTCCGCGTGGAGTCGGGAGCGGCGGTGGGGGTGTCGTACCGTCCACGGTTGCGGCCCGCTCGCCTGAGCGGGGCCCGGTTGGCGTGCCCACCCACCCACCGGTGAGGGAGGCAGGGGCGTCGAGCCCTGCGTGGGCTGGGGCACCCGGCAAACCCGGAGCGAGCGGGGTGGGGTCCCGGTCCTCCGGGGGGAGCCACCCGAGCAGCCGCTCGAGCTGGCGGCGCATCAGGCGGTGCCCCGTGAAGGGGTCGGCTGCGGGGCGGCCGAGCACGAAGCTCGCCCTGTCGTCGCACAGCGCGGTGTTGGCGGGCAGCGCTATGTCCGACGGCTCGCCGCACGCGCGCAGGAAGGCTGCGGGGGAGCCCTCCTGGACGAGCTGCAGGTCGCACTCGAACGCTCGTGCGAGCAGGCGCAGGTGCGCGAGCCGGCCGAGGATCGTGGGACCCGCGGTGTTGTAGACCCCCTCGCACTCCTGGGCGATCAGCTCGCAGACGCGCTGGGCGTAGTCCCACGCGTAGGTGGGCGAGCGGCGGATGCCCGCAGGCGCTGCGAGGGGCCGCCCGGCGCGCAGCCACGCCACCCACCGCAGGGGCGGGCCGGAGCGCTCCCACACGTGGCGCTCGCGCGCGGCGTAAGCCGTACCGTTCCCGCTCCTGTGCGAGGCGGCGGCGGGGATCGAGAGGTTGAGCCCGTACACATCGGCGGGGCGGGTGATCAGCCAGCTGCCCTGGTAGCGCTGGGTGAGGCGCTCGCAGGCGAGCAGCGAACGCCCGAGCGCGCTGGCCGGCTCGGTGGGGTCCTCCTCCTCCCAGCACTCCCCCGAGGGCCGCAGCCCGCTGAAGACGAGGTCGCAGGAGACGAGCACGTAGCGGGCGCGCACGGCGCGCGCGGCGGCGAGCGTGTTCTCGGCTCCGAGCACGCTCAGCTCGGCCAGGCGGGGCTCGCGCTCCAGGCGCCCCGGGGAGCTCTCCGCGGCGGCGTGTACGACCACGTCGGGTTCGAGCTCTTCGGCGAGCGCGACGCAGGCGTGGCGGTCGGTCACGTCGAGCGGGGCTGTGCGCGCGCCGAGCACGCTGACGGGCGTATCGCGCCAGGTGCCGAGCACGCTCCAGCTCTGCTGCGCCGCGGCAGCGGCGAGGTTCGAGCCGACCAGGCCGCTCGCGCCGGTCACAAGCAGCCGCATCGCGGCCTCCCGTGCCGGGTCCTGAAGTCAAGCCCTCTGCCCCGCTCCTCTCCCTGCCAGCCCCTGCGGCGCCGCATTCCCTTGCCACGCATCGCACTTAGCATTATACATCTATGTACGTCCTTATCAAGGACTTGTAAAAATACCACATAGCGAAAAATGCCCAGCCTATGTGGGGTATCCGGCGCGGAGTTCTAGCCGGGCAGGAACACGTCGCTGCCGTAGCGCGCGAAGGGGATCGGCGCGGCGGCCAGGTGGTTGGCGAGCATCCAGCTCGACAGTTCCGCGACGTGCGCGGGCTGGATCGTCCCGAGCGGGACGCCGGGGGCGGCAAACAGCGGCAGGTAGGCGCGCAGCGAGGCGGCGGTGAGCGCGCGCGGCAGCGAGGGGTTCAGGCGCAGCAGGTCAGCGAGCGAGCGCGCGGGGTCGCGCAGCGTGTCTTCGTAGCCGTGGACGGTCGCGGCGAGGAAGTCGCGTACGAGCGCGGGGTCGGAGTGGCTGAGCGAGCGCGTGGTGAAGGCCACGAGGCCGGGGTACGCGGGCCCGCCGTTGCGATCGAGCCAGAAGGGGGTGATCGTGTGCCCTTCCACTTCGAGGCCCACGCCGTCGTCGGGCACGAAGCCGGTGAACGCGGCGAGGCGCCCCGCGACGAGCGCCTGGGCGCCGTTGAAGCCGACGGTCACGACACGCACCTTGGCGGGGTCCCCACCGGCGTGGCGCACCTCGGTGTCCAACACCGCCCGGTCGGAGGGCACGCCGGTGATCCCGACGGCGCGGCCCTGCAGCTGCGCGGGCGAGCGTAGGTGCTCCGAGGCGAGCGCGATCAGCCCCCCGACGGGGCGCTGCACAATCGCCATCACCGCCTCGTCGTGTCCACCGCTGTCGATCTCGCTGGCGACGTCGCTGCCGTCGGCGAGCCCGAACTGCGCGCGGCCGGCGTCCACGAGGCTAAGCGGTTCGACGGTCGCGCTCGGCTGCACCACCTGCAGATCGATGTTCTCCCGCCGGTAGTACCCCGCGGCGAGCGCGCGATAGATCCCAGCGTGGACCGCGTTGGGCGTGAAGTCGAGGATCAACGTCACGTGGGTCGGGTGTGGCAGAGCCCCAGGGAGCGTCCCGGCTGGGGCGCTCCCGCCCGCAGTGGTGTGAGCCGAACTGGCAGAGGAGCCGCCGCAGGCGGCGAGCGCGAGCGCCACCACAGCGCAGGCCACGGCTGCTGTGCACCCTCTGACCATTGTCGACTTCTCAGGCGGCGGCGAGTCTGTCGGATAGGGCGGTGGCGACGGCCCGGCGCTGTGGCTCGCCGAGCCGGTGTGCGAGTCGGCTGATCTCCAGAGCGTCGTTGAATGCCTGCAGGAAGGCGCAGTCGGAGGTGTCGGGGAGGGGCTGGCCGAGCGTCTCCTCGAACCACTGCGCGATGTCCGCCCAACGCCAGACCTTGGTGCGCGCGTCGAGGCGTCCGGCTGCCGGTGGGAAGCCCCCGGGACCACGCTTGCCGTTGACGAGCAGTCGGACGCTCTCGGGCGTGCGGCCTGAGCGCTTGGCGATGTCCGCCATCGTGGCGAGGTCGTCCTCCTCGACGCGCAGAACGATCGCGTCCGGAAGGGTCCGGAGCAGTTCCTCCAGCGCGGCGACAAGGGCGTGGGGGAGGCTGGTGGATCGCCGGTCGAACTCGAGTAGAAAGGACCCGTCGTCGTCGGGCCCCATCAGCGAGGCGTCCTGGATCCGATCGTAGATCGAGAGCGAAAGCTCCTCGGCGCTGTTGCCGGGGGCGAGGAATCGAAGGGTGAAGGTGTAGTCGTTCATGGGCTTGTGTGGGGACAGCGGGCGAGGAAGCGGTCGATTCGCCGGGCCTCGTTCTCGGCGTTCCGTGGGGAGCCGTTGATCGAGAACGGCGGGCACCTGCTCGCCTCGCGGCCTGGGCAGTAGAGGATTCCCCAGTGGCCCCGGTTCGTCTCGACCCGGAATCCCTGGCTCTCTGCCCGTTTGAGCGCCGCCTCGACCGGCTTCTTTGGATGCTTGGGTTTCAATCGTACACCATCCGTTGTGAGCTGCCAACACAAAATAAAACACCATCGGGTTGGCGAGCCTACGGCGCGCTTGGGACGTTTCGCTCACTTCGGGGAAGGAAGAGCCGACGAGCTCGGACAGCTAGCGCAGCGAGGTGGCGGCCGACGCGCCTTCGCGCGGCGCGCCTATCTGAGGCTCGGACCCGAGGCGCCGAAGCATCACGTCGTACGCCTCGGGACTGGAGTCGATCAGCACGTAGCGTCGCCCCAGCTTTGCGGCTACTGCGCCCAGCGTGCCGCTGCCCGCGAAGAAGTCCATGCACCAGTCGCCTTCGCGTGTCGAGGCCTGCACCATCCGCCGCACGATTCCTTCGGGCTTCTGGGTCGGGTAGCCCGTCTTCTCGCGCCCGTTCGTGGGGACGATTGTGTGCCACCAGACGTCGGTGGGGAGCTTGCCCCTCGCCGCCTTCTCGGCGGTGACTAGTCCCGGCGCCATGTAGGGCTCGCGGTCCACGGCCTCGGCGTCGAAGTAGTAAGCGTCGGGGTTCTTGACGTAGACGAGGATCGTGTCGTGCTTGGAGGGCCAGCGGCGCTTGGAGCGCGCGCCGTAGTCGTAGGCCCAGATGAGCTCGTTGAGGAACGACTCTCGACCAAAGATCTCGTCGAGGAGCAGCTTGCAGTAGTGGGCCTCGCGGTAGTCGATGTGGAAGTACAGGGTGCCGCTCTCGGCGAGGAGTCGATGTGCGTGGGTGAGCCTCGGCTCCAGGAACGCGAGGTAGTCCTCGAACGCATCCCCGTACGACGATTCCGCCAGGAGCCGGGTCTTGAACCGTCTGCCCTGGAATCCCACGCGGTCGCCGTGCTCGTCGGGCACGGTCTGGAGGGTCCTGCGGGTCTGTGTCCTGCCGGTGTTGAACGGGGGATCGATGTAGATCAGCTGAAAGGCCCCGTCCTCAAAGCGGGGCAGCACCTCCAGGTTGTCCCCCAAGATGATCTCGCTGGCAGTGAGCATGTCGGCAATCTAGGCGACGAGTCGGCAGATGCTGCGAACGCAAGGGCAGGCGCTGGTCACGATAGGCACCGTCTCCCGGCCGCTCCCGCGAGACCCGCGCGCACTGCGCCCCTATGATCGGTGCTGCGATGGCGGTGAGCGTAACCCCACCTGAGCGGGACAAAGAGGCGGAGCCCCGGGTTGCCGGCGGGGCCGAGGCCCGTGTGGCCGACTCGCGCACGCTATCGGGGGAACCGGTCGCGGAGCTCTACACCGAGGCCGATGTGGCGGTGCGAGCCGGCCTCCCCGGCGGTCTCGAGGACCCGATCGGGCGCCCGGGGGAGTACCCGTTCACGCGCGGGGTGTACGAGTCGATGTACCGCGGGCGGCTGTGGACGATGCGCCAGTTCGCGGGGTTCGGGACCAGCGAGGAGACCAACGAGCGCTTCCACTACCTGCTCGAGCACGGGCAGACGGGGCTCTCGACCGCGTTCGACATGCCCTCGCTGATGGGCCACGACTCCGACGACCCGCGCTGCCTCGGGGAGGTGGGGCGCGAGGGCGTGGCGGTGGACACCGTGGAGGACATGCGGACGCTGTTCGCGGGGATCGACCTCGGCGAGGTGTCGGTCTCGATGACGATCAACGCGCCGGCGGCGATCATGCTCGCCTTCTACGTGCCGCGGCCGGCGAGTAGCCAGCCGGCCATCGGACCCCGCCGAGCGCCTCTCGGGCACGATCCAGGCGGACATCCTCAAGGAGTACATCGCCCAGAAGGAGTGGTGCTTCCCGATCGACCCCGCGATGCGCCTGTGCGGGGACATGATCGAGTGGTGCACGCGCCACATGCCGCGCTGGCACCCGATCTCGATCTCCGGCTACCACATCCGCGAGGCGGGGGCCACAGCGCAGCAGGAGCTCGCGTTCACGCTCGCGGACGGCCTCACGTACGTGCGCCAGGCGGTCGAGCGCGGCCTCGACGTCGACGAGTTCGCGCCGCGGCTCTCGTTCTTCTTCAACGCCCAGATCGACCTCTTCGAGGAGGTCGCCAAGTACCGCGCCGCGCGGCGCATCTGGGCGCGGGAGATGCGCGAGACGTTCGGCGCGAAGAACCCACGCTCGTGGCTGATGCGCTTCCACGCGCAGACCGCCGGCGTCAGCCTGACCGCCCAGCAGCCGCTCAACAACATCGTCCGCACGACCGTCGAGGCGCTCGCGGCGGTGCTGGGGGGCGCGCAGTCGCTGCACACCAACAGCTACGACGAGGCGCTCGCGCTGCCGACCGAGGAGGCGGTGCGCAGTCGCGCTGCGCACCCAGCAGGTGATCGCGCACGAGACCGGGGTGGCGAGCACCGCCGACCCGCTCGGGGGCAGCTACTTCGTCGAGGCGCTGACCGACCGGATGGAGGCGCGCTGCTACGAGTACTTCGAGAAGATCGAGGCAGCTCGGCGGGATGGTCGAGGCGGTCAAGCGCAACTTCCCCCAGCGCGAGATCGCCGACGCGGCCTTCGAGCTGCAGCGGCAGATCGACGCCGGCGAGCGGGTGGTGGTGGGCGTCAACAGCCACGTGCTCGAGGACGAGCAGCCGCTGCCGATCCTGCGCATCGACCCGGCGCTGGAACGCAAGCAGCTCGACCGCCTGCAGGCCGCCCGCGCCGCGCCGCGACGGCGCCGAGGTCGAGCGCACGCTCGCCGCGCTGCGCGCAGGCGGCGGCGCAGCCCGATCGCAACCTGATGGAGCCGCTGCTCGACTGCGCGCGCGCCTGCGCCTCGGAGGGCGAGATCGTCGAGTCGCTGCAGCAGGTGTTCGGGGACTACACCGAGACGCCTGTTTTTTGAGGGGCGATCATCGGGGCGGAGAAGGATCTGTTGAGGCTGTGTTGGCCTGACTCCGCACCCATTAGACCCTAGTCGGCGAGAAGAATCCTGGAGCGAGACTACCTCCGCACCGGGGACTAGAATCTCTCGATCCACATGGCCCGACACAAGTCGACAACTACTTCAAGGGTGACCTTCTCGCCTAAGTGCGTTATTGGTCTTACCGGAGCATTTGGGAGTGGATGCTCGACCATCGCATCGCTGCTGCGTGAGGGGACGACCCCGGCGTTCAGAAGCGTAAGCCTCTCTGTTTCTATACGCGAGGCTTGGAAGGCGGAGCACGGCGGGGACCCGGCATATCGACGAGACCTGCAGGAAATGGGCAATGCTTGGCGACGGGAGGAGCGTGGACGGTTGGCCCGCATGGCCGTTGAACGCATAGCCGATGAGGCAGGCGGGGACGTTCCCGCTGAATACCTCGCACTCGACGGCGTACGCAATACGGGTGAGATCGAGTATCTACGAGATCGATTTGGCGAGCATTTTTTCCTGTTCGCCATCGACGCTCCAGCCGAAGAGCGATGGGGCCGCATCCGCAAGGAGCAGTACGAGTCCCACGGTCTCAACTATGACAACTTTGTCGACGACGACAGACATGACCGTGATGAGGAGACTATCGAGGGACAGCAGGTTCAACTCTGTGTCGATCTCGCTGACGTCTTTATCAACAACACCGAGGATCGCTCGGCCAAGCAATTGGCGACCCACTTCATACCACAACTTCAGGAGTACATCGGCTTGCTCACAGGGGATAAGCCTAGGTACGCCTCACAACGTGAATTGCTCATGAACATGGCGTATGCATCCGCGAATAGTTCGAAGTGCATCAAGCGCCAAGTGGGCGCCATCATCGCGTCTCCCGAAGGTGAGACCCTTGCCGTTGGCTACAACGAGAACCCGGACGCGATCCTTCCTTGCATCGATAACCCTGAGTTCGACAACCGCTGCCATCGCGACAATGTCCGTGACGACCATTTCCGCCGACTGGCCGATGCGCAAGCATTGTGTCCAAAATGCAAGGCCCCCGTCGAAGCTGAGACAGTCCCTGCATGGACATGCCATACGTGTGGGACCAATCTGGCGAACGACTTCTTCTTTCCGGATCGAGCAATGAACTGGTGCACGGCACTCCATGCGGAGGAGAGGGCGATCATCAATGCTCGTGGAAAAGACCTTACAGGCGCGGTCCTCTATACGACCGCATTCCCGTGTTTTCTATGTGCTGAGAAGATCATTCAGGCCGGTATTAAGCGCATCGTCTTCACGGAGCCATATCCCGATCCGCACAGCGCGGCTCTACTAGAGCAAGTCCCAGACATCACTATTGAGAAGTTCGAAGGAGTGCGATCCGGTAGCTTTGACCGCATCTTCGGGCGAGTACGTGCGCAAGTCGAGACCAGGCTGGACGCAGAACGCAGCGCACGATTGAGGCCAAGTCGAACGAGAGGTGTGCCCTAGCGAGCCCCGCCGGCCGGAGGCGGTTTGTTCGCCTTGGCCCGCCGGCCCCTGCCGGTTGTGGCTGTCTTTGTGCTCAAGCGGGCGGTATCCGCGTTTTTCGTCGTTCTTGCCCCAGCCTTGGGGTACGCGCGCAGATTGCCCGAGGAGCCCATCCAGCCAATGACCTCACTCGGACGTCCGCAACTCTTCATCGCCATACCTCCAGATTGTAGGCTCACCCTCGATCAGAATGACACGGTATTAGGAGGCTCGGACGGATTCGGCGCTCTCTTGGACGATCTCCTCGACACGCTTGGAGACGTCGTTATGCCCGCTGTGCCCACTTGCCGCGGCATCCAGGCGCCAGCCGCCGCTGAGATGCCCCTCAAGGGCGGTACGGGTGACCTGTGCGATCGTGAGGCCCTGACGCCGAGCCTCGTGACGCAACTGCGCGTCCTGACGCAACTGCGCGTCCAGGTCGTCGGGGAGCCTAACCGTAGTTTGTCGCATCGGTGCAGCATACCCATGAGTGCGCGGTCCCCAACACGCTCTTAACACGACCTTTCGCCTGCGCAAAGGTGCGCTGGCGTACCGTTGCGGGCGATGGCTGACCGACCAATCGACAGGCGCACGTTCCTGAAGGGCGGACTGCTGGCCGGCGGGGCGCTGCTGGGCGGCGGTGCCGCGATCGCGGCGATCGCCAAAGAGGTCGAGGAGCCGGCGGCTCCGTCACATCGCGCGCGCAGGCCCCAGCGCCGGGCGACACAGCCGGCGGGAACGACCGCGCAGCAGACGTCTCCGCCACCCCGGCAGACCGGTGGGACGGGAGCGGGCGGGCCCAACATCCTCGTGATCGTCGTGGACCAGCTGCGCTCCCCCCAGTGGTTCACGGCCTCGCCGACGCTGGCGCGGATGCTGCCCAACATCTCCCGCCTGCGCCGCGAAGGGGTCTCCTTCGAGCGCCACTACACGGCCTCCAACGACTGCACGCCGGCGCGCGCGACGCTGCTGACCGGTCTGTACACGCACCAGACGGGGTGCATGATCACGGGCGGCTGCACGTTGACCCGGGGTTCCCGACGTGGGGGAGGATGCTGCGCGAACACGGCTACGACACGTGGTGGTTCGGCAAGTGGCACCTGACCCACGGGGACAACAAGTGGACGCCTGCTGCTGGACGCGGGGTCGCTCGAGCCCTACGGCTTCTCGGGCGGCACCTACCCCTCGCCGGACGGGGGCCCGGGCCAGGGCTGGCGCGTGGACCCACACGATCGCCGACCAGTTCGAGCAGTGGTTCGCCGAAAGCGGCGACTCGCCCGAGCCGTGGTGCACGACCGTGTCGTTCGTGAACCCGCACGACATCGCGTGGTGGCACAAGTGGACCGAACGGGTCCCCTCGGAGCGCAGCGCGCCGGCGCTGGTGCGGGGGCTGCCCCCGAACTACGAGACGCCGGAAATGTTGGAAGCCCACAACAAGCCGCTGCTGCAGCTCTCGCTGCAGCAGACCGCGGCGAAATCGTTCGGCCCGGTGCCGTTCACGGGGCCCGACGTGACCGAAGCGTGGACGCCGTTCTTCGACCTGTACGTGAAGCTGCAGCGCACCGTCGACGCGCACGTCGGCCAGGTGCTGCGCACGCTGGAAAGCCGCCCGGAAGTGGCGGCGAACACGGTCGTGGTGTTCACCTCCGACCACGGCGAGTACGGCGCCTCGCACGGCCTGCGCGGCAAGGGCGGGGGGGCCTACGAGGAGGCGATCAGGGTGCCGCTGATCGTCAAGGACCCGCGCGGCGTGCTCACCGCTGCGACGGGCCGGCCGCGTACGCAGCTGACCTCGAGCGTGGACGTGGCGCCGCTGCTGCTGAGCGATCGCCAGCGGCTCGAACGCGTGGCGGCGGGAGCGACGCTACGCGCACCTCGCCGACCGGGCGGACCTCGCGGCGATCCTCGCCAACCCGCGCGCGCGGGGGCGCCCGTACGTGCTGCACGCGACCGACGAGATCGTCACGGAGTTCGCGACCGAACTGTACGCGGCCGACGCGCCGCTGCACGTGGTGGCGCTGCGCACGGCCACCGCGAAGTTCGCGACGTACTCCAACTGGGGCCGAAACCGGGATCGAGCCCGGAGCAGGAAGGGCAGGAGCGTGAGCTCTACGACTACCGCACGCGCACGGGCCGCATGGAGTTGGACAACGTCGCAGCCGCTCGGGGCGCGGCCCACAGCCGCCTGGAGGGCCGCTTGCAGCGGCGATGGAGCGGGCGCTGCGCGAGGAGCTGCGCGGCCCGCTGCCGCGGCACCTGGCGGACGCGCAGGGGCTGGGCTTCCAGGACTACCTGTTGACGGCCAACAAAGCCGCGCGCGGCGCGGCGGCCGCGAGGCTGCGCCGCGAGGAAGGCGAACACGGGCCGCTGAGCCCGTTCGGGGCGGGCGAACAGCAGTTGCACCCGCCGCCGGGCCCGCGCGGGGCGCACCGCCTCAACGGTCCGCCGAGTGGGGGAGCTCTCGAAGGGCGGGCCACTCCACGAGCGCGTCAAGCGAGGAGTCCGCGACGCGGTTGAGGAGCTCTGCGCCGGCGCCCACGTGGGGGAAGGGGACGTCGGGGACGGGGAACCCGAGGAACTCGCAGAGCGGCTCCCACCCTTCCCCGACGCTCCACACGAGCAGCCGTCCGCGCGGGACCCCGCGCCGCACGGCCGCGTTGTGGCGCTCCATCCCCTCGACCAACCGCCCGGGCGGGTCGTCGTTGCGCGCCCCCCACACGGTGGCGCCGAGCGCGCGGCCCCAGCTCTCGGGGTCGCGCACGCTGAGCAGCACCCTGGCGTTGGGGTAGGCGCCGATCAGCTGCTCCCAGAAGCCGCTCGCGGGCGGGCCGACGGCGGAGTGGTAGCCGTCGAAGGTCTTCGCCCACCGCCGCCTGCCGTCGAGCGCCTGCTCCCACAGCCCGACCCGGTCGGGGTCGGCGAGCAGGTCGGACACGTGGCAGGTCGGGCCGAGCCCGAGCGCGTCGAGGGCGAGCTTCAGCGAGAGCGTGCCCGTGCGCGGCAGGCCGGCACCGATCACGTTCACGGTCTCTGCCCTCCCGAGGTGCGGGTGCTGCCCCCCAACTGACCGGGGCGTGCCGTCAGCGACGATCGGCGGCTCGTGGTGGGGGGTTTAATTTTTTTGATTAAGCGATGGGTTGCGTGGTGGAGACCCCAAGCGTCTGCCCGGAGGCCGAGAGCGCGCGCACGGCGAGGTCGGGCTCGGTGGTGCTCACGTGGATCGTGGTCTGAAAGCCCTGGCGTGGTGCGGTGGCAATGGGCGCGAGGCTTTCGGGCGAGGCGCCGGCGAGCACCTGCCAGGTGGCGACGGCGGTGGCGCCGTTCCAGCTCGCCTCGACGGTTGCGACCGGCCCCGCCCGGGGTGGACGGGCTCGGAACCACGGCGATCGCGGGCGCGGTGGTCGGGTGGCCGCTCCACGGCGAGAGGTAGGTGCGGAAGTCCTGCACGTTCTTGCCGAGCGTGCCGTCGAGCAGCACGTGGCCGGAGGCGTCGAACTCGGTGAAGTTGGGCAGCCCCCCGTAGCCGAGCAGCCAGTCGCCGCCGGGCAGGCTCAGCCGTGTCGCCCTGGCTGGAGGCCAGCAGCGTGTGGGACGGGTTGGCGAAGCGTTTGACCAGCGTGACGGTGTGACTGGAGAAGTCGGGGCGCAGCAGCAGGCCGCTCGATTCCCGTTCCTTGGGCGGGTCGGAGGCGTTGTTGAACAGCGAGATCAGCCCGCCGGGCTGGAACTGGGCGTCGTGCTGCCAGTAGAAGTGCACGCCGGGGCCGAGCTTGAAGCTGGAGTGCCCGCCGTCGCCGAGCAGCCAGTTGTAGCCGCCGGTGTGCAGGTTCACGTCGTACAGCGTCCACGTGTTGCGCGAGGAGAGCAGCACGTCGCCCGGTTGATTGGGCCCGCCCCCCCGCCTGGCCCTCCGGTCCAGGCGAGATCGAGTTGATGTGCACGTAGTCCCAGGGGTATTCGCCCCCGGAGACGTGGTTGAGCGAGTCGCCGAGGGGGATGTGCCCGAGCGCGTGCCACTCCCACATCACGAGGCCGGTCTTGACGTCGATCTCCTCGATTACGGAGTCCAGCAGGATCCCGTGGGCGGAGCCGTGCACGGAGCGCGAGGTTCATGTGGATCGGGTCGAACGCGTCGATCCACGCGGTGCCCTGGGGCGTGAGCAGGATCTCGTGCAGGTCGGCGCGGTAACCGTTGCCGGCGCGGACCGTGGCGACCTGCTGGTAGGAGCTGTTGTAGATCACGTCTTCGCCCTCGCCGAAGCCGACCCTGATGATGCGGCCCTGCCACCACGTCAGCGCGGGCTGGCCGTCGTAGGTCTGCACCTGGAAGTTGGTCGCGGAGTCGTCGGCGGGCAGCGGGTGAAACCACACGAGCGCGCCGTTGGGTTCGGCGATCATCGGCCCTGCGGTGCCGAGGCCCTGGTAGGGCGCGAGGAACAGGTCCCCGCTCGCGGCGCCCGCCCGGGCGGGTGTGGTGAGGGTGACCGTCGAGGGGGTGAGCGTCGGGCGCCGAGAGGTAGTGCTGCACAGCGTGGGGGTCGCCGGGGTTGGCGGGGAACTGCTTCCTGGCTCACGGCGGCCTGGTGGGCGACGGTGAAGGTGGTGGTGACCGCCTGCGTCGGAGTGCCCGTGCCGGTGCCCACCAGCGCGTGGACGCTCACGCGCTCCCCGGCCACGAACGGCCGGGCCGGCAGGAAGCTCTCGCCGGTGCCGGTCGAGTAAGCCTGCAGGCGCCCGGGGTGCATGCCGGAGCGCGACCCGACGACGCGCACGTTCGCGACCTGCGTGCCCGTGCTGCCGAGGAAGCTGATCTGGGTGTCGGGAGAGACGTCGGGGGTGCCGGGCAGGGGTGAGACGGTCACCGCGTTGGCGGCCGCGGCGGCGACCTCGGCGCTGTCGCCGAACGCCACGGAGGCGGAGGACGGGTCACTCGCCCCGCAAGAGGAGAACGCCACCGCGAGCAGCGCGGCGGCGAGTACGGGGGTCGCGATTCTCAACGCCCGTGCTCCACGTGAGCACCGACGGGGAGCTGCTTGCGGTGAGGACCGACGGGCTGCTCCAAGTGAGCGTCGACGGAGGTGCTCGACACGGTCATCGAGCCGCCACCGACGTGAATGGCCGGGAGGCTCCGATCACCCGACCGTCGGCGTCGAGCGCCTGCACCTCGAAGCTCGTGTAGCTCGGTCGCACCGCAACGCCGTCTCGAACCCGGACTTGGGGGCGGTTGCCACGGCGGTCATCCTACCGGCGCCGGCTGCGGCGAGGACCCGCCAGGAGGCGACCCGGGTGGCGCCGTTCCAGCTCGCGTACACCGTGGTCCTGCCGTCCGTTTGGCGGGCGGCGCCGACAGGCGGGGTCAGCGGCAGGCCGACCCACGGGTCGAGCGTCTCGCGGTAGCTCAGGTCGGAGCCGGGGAAGTTGCCCTCGAGCAGTCGCCGGCCGGAGCGGGTGAACTCCGAGAAGTAGGGCTCCGAGCCCCAGCCGACGAACACGTTGCCGTCGCCCAGCGGCTGCGTGTCGCCCATGTATTCGGTTTCGAATTCGCCGCCGGAGGGGTACTGGGCGAGCGAGCGTGGCGGTGCGCGTCCGCTGGTCGAGGTCGAGCACCAGCCCGCGCGAAGGGCCGGTCGCCGGGACCGAGGTGCCGCCGCCGGTGAGCTGGCAGCAGTGGTCGTCGAACATCGTGACCGTCGAGCGGGGCGCCGCCCCGGTCGAGCCGGGCGCGAACGCCACGTCGTGCTGCCACTGGAAGGCGGCGCCCCGGGCCGAACGTGAAGCTCGAGCGCTTGCCGCCGAGCGTCCACTCGATCTTGCCGGTGGCGGCGTTGACTAGGTAGGCAGCCCACGTGTTGCGCATCGACACGAGGAACGTGCCGTCGCCGCTCAGTTCGAGCGCGTTGACGTGGTAGGTGTCCCACGGGAACCCGTTGGTCGGCACGGTCGCGTAGGAGTCGCCCGGTGGGATGTGCTCGAGCGCGTCCCACGTGCGCAGCAGAGCGCCGGTCTTGAGGTCGTACTCCTGCACCGCCGAGTCGATCAGCGCCCCGTTGTAGGCGCCGCCGTAGGCGGAGAGGTTGCGCGCGACGTTCTTGTTGGCGGTCACCCACGCGTCGTCGCCGCTGATCGCCAGCGCGTGGAGCGTGAGCACCCAGCCGTCGGCGCCTTTCAGCCGCGCCACTGTCTGGTAGTGGCGGTTGACGACCACGTCTTCGCCGCTCTCGGTCGAGCCGGTGTTGGTGACGACGCCCTGCCACCACGCGAGCGCCGGCTGCCCTTCGTAGGTCTGCGGGCTGAGGTTGGCGGCGACGAGCTTTTCCGGCACCGGGCGGAACCACACCGGCTGCAGGTTGTCGTCGAGGATCAGCGGCCCGCTCTGGCCGACCAGCGGGGGGTAGTTGAGGTTGTAGAAGTTGGTGGTGAGGATGTACCCGGGCGCGAGGCGGCCGGCGAGCGTGGGCCCGTCCTTGTGGATCACCGGGGGATGCAGCGAGGGCTCGGTGACGAAGCTGTAGGCGCCGTCGGTCGTGTACGCGCCCACGGGCGCGCCGTGCGAGCCCGCGAACGCCGTGTCGATCGCGATGAAGCCCACGACGACGACGCCGATCGCGACCGTCAGGCGGCGCGCTGCTCCGCGTAGCGCGCCGGCCGGGGCGGGCACCGCCAGGAACGTGACGAGCGCCGCCGCCGCGGCGAGGCCGCCTCCGATCAGGTAGGCGAGGCGGAAGCCGTCGGTGAGCGCCTGCGGCACCTGCACGCCGGTGCCGATCAGGTGGCTGGAGCGCTGCGTGGCGAGCGTCACCAGGACCGCCAGCCCCAGGCCGCCGCCGATCTGGCGTGAGGTGTTGACGAGGCCCGGAGGCGAGCCCGGCCTGCCCCTCCTTGGCGCCCTGGGTGGCGGCGATCGTCGAGGGGACGATCGACATCGCGATCCCCGCCGCCGTGAGCAGCCCGGGGAGCATGATGTACACGATCGCGCTGCCGGAGGCGCCGATTTTCGCGAGCAGCAGCATCCCGGCGGTCAGCATGACGAGGCCGCCGCCGAGCACCGGACGCACGCCGAAGCGGCTCACGAGCTTGCCGGTGCGCGAGGCGACCAGCATGATCATCAACGTCATCGGCAGGAACACCAGGCCGGTGTGCAGCGGCGAGAGCCCGAGCACCTGCTGCAGGTAGAGCGAGCTGACAAACCACATCGGGAACAGCGAGGCGCTGAACAGCAGCACGATGTTGTTGGCGACTCGCAGCGGCTTGGTGAGTTCCTTGAAGGGAATCAGCGGTTCGGAGGCCAGGCGCGTCTCGATCACCACAAACACCGCGAGGATCAGCACGCCGGCGACGATCGGGCCGAGCGCGGCGAACGTGCTCCAGCCCTTGAGACCGGCTTCGACGACCCCGAACACCAGCACCATCTGCCCGATCGTCAGCGTCAGTGCGCCGGCGAGGTCGAAGCTGGGAGGATCAGGACCCCACCCGCCCCGGCGGCGCTCGCTGACGACCGCGTATGCGACCACCGCGGCGGCGACGCCGATCGGAGGGTTGATCAGCAGCACCCAGCGCCACGAGAGCTCCTGGGTGATGATCCCCCCGAACAGCATCCCGGCGGCGCCGCCGAGCCCGTTCATCGCCGCCCACGCGCCGATCGCGCGGTTGAGCTGCGGGCCGGGTGCGAACGAGGAGGTGATGATCGCCAGCGAGCAGGCTGCCATCAGCGCGCCGCCGACGCCCTGCGCCGCGCGCGCGGCGATCAGCGTCGTCGCGGTCGGCCGCCACGCCGCCGGCGAGCGAGGCGAGCGCGAACACGAGCAGCGCCATCACGAACATCCGCCGCTGTCCGAAGTGGTCGGCTGCGCGGCCGCCGAGCATCAGGAAGCCCGCGAACGTGATCGCGTAGGCGTCGACGATCCACTGCAGTTCGGGCGAGGTGAAGCCGAGGCTCGACTGGATCGAGGGCAGCGCGACGTTGACGATCGAGAGGTCGAGGATCACCATGAACTGCGCCACGCAGCAGACGGCCAGCAGCCACGTCAACCCGGAGCCCGAACCTCGCTCGGGCTCGGCCGTGGGGGCTGGCTGCCGGCGGGCCGGGGTCGTCTCGACGCTCATGGTGCGCCGACCAACCGCGGGCGCTTGCACACGCTCGGCCGGCGGCGCAACCGCCTGGTAGGGTGCGCGCGCGAGTCCGCGAGCGACGATTGGAGCCCGGCCGATGAGAAGACCGCCACTGACCGCCATGCTAACGCTCGCGGCGACCGTGGCCGCCACCCTCGCCGTGGCGGGGTGCGGCGGCAAAAGCGGGGAGCTCCTCCTCCACGCAGTCGCAGAGCAACCCGGCGACGACGACCACGAGCACCGTGCACAAGCACGCGACCAAACCGGGGTACTAGAGGCCGGCTGGCCGAAACGGGGACGCCGAGGGCGAGTGTCTCCCGGCATCGGTCGGGCCCCTGGTTTGCCGAATCCAAAGCCTCACCGCCCGGCGCTCGGCAGCGAGGCGTCGTAGCTGATCACTCTGACTGTGCGCGAGGTGCCGAGCACGTGGCCGGCCGAGTCGAGCGCCTGCACCGCCACGTAGGTGTAGCTTGGGCAGCGTCGTCGAGCTTTCAAAGCCGCTGGCGGGCACCACGGTCTGCGGTTGCGAGCGCCCCCGGACGGTCCCCCGCGAGCACGCGCCACGCGGCCACTTCGGTGGCGCCGTTCCAGCTCGCGTGCACGACCGTCTCTTCGCCCGTGTCGTTGAGGTTGGCGAGCACCGCCGGCGGGCTCGCCGGGCGCCCCTCCAGGGAAAGCGGAAGGCCCGGTAGAAGGTCATGTCGTACGGCAGGTGGGCGTCGAAGAGCGAGCGCGCCGCCGGGGCGTACTCGCTGATCGCGGGCACCCCGCCGTAGCCGACGACGGTGGCGCCGTCGGGGAGCGTCTGCGCGTTGCCCTGGCTGGCGGCGAGCAGCGGCGGGTCGGGGTGGGTGTAGGAGGCGGCGAGCCGGGCTGCGTGGGTGGCGAAGTCGAGCGCGATCCGCACGGCGCGCGACTGGTGGTGGATCGGCGGGTTGGCGCCGTCGTCGAAGAACGTGACTTCGCCGTCGGGCAGCACGCGGCCGTCGTGCTGCCACGCCGTTGCGTGCCCGGCCCCATCTTGAAGGAGCTCGCCAGGCCGCCGAGGCGCCACAGGATCCTGCCGCTGCCGCCTTGCAGCTGATAGCCGGCCCACGTGTTGCGCGCCGAGATGAACAGGTCGCCGGGTGCATTGGTGCCCGCTCCCTCCACGTCGATCGAGTTGAGGTGAAACCAGTCCCACGGCCTGGTGTCGGTCGCCGTGGGGGTCTCGGACTCCGAGGCGGGGACGTGGTCGAGGCTGTGCCATTCCCAGCGCACCAGACCCGTGCTGATGTCGATCTCCTGGATCGCCGTGTCGATGATCGCCCCGTCGCGGGCGCCCTCAGCGGCGCGAGGTTGCAGCGGATCGGGTTGTACGCGGTGATGTAGGCGACGCCGTGGGGGGCGATCTGGAAGTCGTGCAGGTCGGCGTTCAGGCCGTTGCCGCCGCGCACCCTGGCGACCGTCTGGTAGCTGGAGCTCATCACGAGGTCTTCGCCCTGGCCGAAGCCCAGTTCGAGCACGTGCCCCCGCCACCACGTCAGGTCGCGCCGCCCTTCGTAGGTCTGCTCGTTGAGGTCCTCCGCCGTTTCGCCGCCGGGCAGCTGGTCGAACCACACGAGCCTGCCCTGGGGCGTGTAGATCAGCGGCCCGTACTGGCCGGGCCCGGGCCCGTTGGTCGTGAGAACGTCGCCCGCCGCGGGATCGCGTCGGGCACGGTGACGCTCAGGATCGGCACTTGCGACGCCCGGCAGCGTGTCGAAGCTCTGGTAGTCGGCGGGCGCCGCCGCGCGGGTTGGGGAATGGCGGGACGGCGGCCGTCGGGTAGGGGGTGGTCGACGCGAAAGTGAACGCAACCGACCGTCCGCCTCCGCCGGTCGTGCCGGGTCGTCCTTCGCCGGTGGTGCCGGGTTGCCCCCCGCCGATCACGGCCCGCACGGTCACGCGCTCGCCGGCGTCGAACGGGGTGTCGGGCACGAAGCTCGCGCCGTCGCCCTGCGAGTAGCCTCGAGGCGGCCGGCGTGGGCGCCGCTGCTGGCGCGCCGGTAGGCGACGCCGTGGATCTCCGCGGCCGGCACGCCCAGGAAGCTGATCTGCGTGTGCGGGTTCGCCGTGACGGTGCCCGGCGCCGGCGAGACGTCGACGGGCAACCCCGCCAGCTTGGCGCTTTGGTCCACCGTGGTCGGCAGGCACACCGGCGAGGCCGCGCTGTGCGAGCCGGATGACCCGGACCCGCACGCGCCCAGCATGAGGGCGAGCGCCACCCCTGCGAGGACTGCGAGCAGCGGCGCTGGTGCCACTCCCGCGAGGACTGCGACCAGCGGCGCGATGGGTCCGTTACGATTCATCTGGACGCGGGACCTTAACATCGCCCTAACACGGGAGACGCGGTCCCCTCCAGCAGGCTTCGCGGGGGCGGGAGCGAAACTCGGAGGGTCCGGCGTTGTCTAAGGCTAGGATCTGCTACCCGAGGGCCTCACGTAGGTCCCTGGTGGAAGACGAGAGCTGGAGGATCAATGAGCCACCCGTCGTGGCGGTCAACGACATCGTGAGCAGGATGCAGCACCGCCCGCCAGGGGACTCCGAGGGCGCGTGGACGCCCGTCCGCGTCTGGAAGGCCGCCCGTCTCACCGCCCGGGCCAGGCGCAAGGCGCACCCCCACCACAGGTGGCTGCGCCTCGGGCTGGTGTTCGGGGCGGTGCTGGTGCTTCGGGGCCAGCGGCGGCGCGCTCGCGCTCGGCGGCAAGCGCATCATGGCCGAGGAGGCCGCGTTCCGCGGGCCCGCGGCTCCGGGGTGCGTGCCCGCGACGGTGGACCGCAGCGACCTGCTGCCCGGCACGCACGCTTAGGGTCTCGCCGCTGCCGGACTCCCTGGACGCCACGCCGCACACTCAGATCAGCTTGCTGCGGCGTCCCCCGCTCGCGGCTCGCGCAGCTCAGCGTGAGCGGGTCGGCCACCGGTGGGCACCCCGGTCGCGTGGACGCCTACTCCCAGGGGGACGGGGCGAGCTTCGTGCCCTCCAGCCCCTTCCAACCCGGGGAGACGGTCACGGTGCGGGGCCAGCTGCTTGCACACGGGCACTGGGAGCCGTTCGCGTTCCGCTTCGCGGTCTCGGTGCCGGATCCGATCCCGTGGGAACCGCCGGGCAACGAACCGGCGGGCACGTCCGCCGAGGTCCAGCACTACCACTCGGCGCCGAGCCTGGACCCGCCCTCGGTCCAGGTCACGACCGGCTCGGGCCTGAGCCCGGCCGGGGACATCTTCTCTGCGCCCTACTCCGGCCCGGGTGGCAACGGCCCGATGATCCTCGACGGCACCGGCCAGCTCGTCTGGTTCGACCCGCTGCCCAGGGGAGTGTTCGCGACCAACCTGCAGGTGCAGACCTACGAAGGTCAGCCGGTGCTGACGTGGTGGCAGGGGTACATCCCCAAGCAGGGGTTCGGCGAAGGGGAAGAGGTGATCGCCAACAGCTCCTACCGCGAGATCGCGCACGTCCACGCGGGCAACGGTCTCAAAGTGGACCTCCACGACTTCCACCTCGCCGCCAACGACACCGCGCTGATGACGGCGTTCAACCCGATCCACTGCAGTCTCACCGCGATCGGCGGGCCGCAGGACGCCGCGGTCAACGACAGCGTCTTTCAGGAACTCGACCTGCGCACCGGGCTCGTGCGGCGCGAATGGACCAGCCTCGACCACGTGGCGCTCAGCGAATCCTACTCGACGCCCTACGGCGCCTCGACGGAATGGCCGTTCGACTACTTCCACATGAACTCGCTCGACCAGGAGCCCGACGGCGACATGCTGATCTCCGCGCGCAACACCTGGGCGCTGTACCAGCTCAACGAAGCAGACCGGCCAGGTGGTGACGCGTGCGGGCGGCAAGCACACCACGATCAAGATGGGCTCGGGCACGCTGACCGCCTTCCAGCACGACGCCACGCTGCTGCCCAACGGCCTGATCTCCGTCTTCGACAACGGCGGGGTGCCGACGGTGCACCCCCAGTCGCGCGGGATCGTGGTGGCGCTCAACCAGCAGACCGACACCGAGACGCTGGTCGCGGAGTACGAGCACCCCGTCGGCGCTGAAAGCGGGCAGTCAGGGCGACGTGCAGTCGCTCCCGAGCGGCAACCTGTTCATCGGCTGGGGTGCGGAGCAGTGGTTCTCGGAATTCAGCTCCTCCGGCCAGCTGCTGTTCGACGCGCAGATGCCACCCGGCGACCAGAGTCCTACCGTGCCTACCGCTTCCCGTGGACGGGCACCCCCTCCGGACCGCCGGCGATCGCGGCGAGCGCGGGAAAGCGAGCTCCTCGAGCCCGGTGACGGTGTACGCGAGCTGGAACGGGGCCACGGAGGTCGCCTCCTGGCGGGTGCTGGCCGGCGCCTCCGCCAAGAGCCTCGCACGCCGTGGCGAGCGCTGCCCGCAGCGGCTTCGAGACGGCGATCGCCACGCCCGGCACCGGAGGCCTACGTGCAGGTGCAGGCGCTGTCCGCCTCCGGCGCGGTGCTGGGGACCTCGGCGACCGTGAAAGGCTAGGGCGCCGGTGACTGGGCGGCGAGACACGCGCCCTCCGCTCACGCACCGTAGTCGGGGCGCGATCGCATTCGGCGAGGCTCGCCCGTCTCGGCGCAGCCAGGCACATCTCGCTCGGTGCGTCCCTCGCCTCGCTTGACCGGCGGCCAGTCCTAGAGGCGCAGTTCCGGTGACCGGCGAGACGGATGGTCTGGCGACCCTCGCGCAAGGAGATCGAAGGTTGCCGGCGCTGCCCGCGGCTGGTGGCGTGGCGCGAGCAGGTGGCGCGCGAGCGTCGCGCGGCGTTTGCGCACGAGCGCTACGCCGCCCACCCCGTGGCGGGCTTCGGGGACCCCGCCGCACGGGTGCTGATCCTGGGACTGGCCCCCGCGGCGCACGGGGGCAACCGCACGGGGCGGATCTTTACCGGCGACCGCTCCGGGGACTTCCTGTTCGCCGCGCTGTTCCGCGCGGGCTTCGCCAACCAACCCACCTCGACCCGCCGGGACGACGGCCTGCGTCTGCGCGACGCGTGGCTCACCGCCGCGGTGCGCTGCGCGCCGCCCGCCAATCGCCCCACCGGCGAGCGAGCGCGACGAGTGCTTGCCGTGGAGCGTGGCCGAGCTGCGCCTGTTGGGGGACATCCGCGTGGCTCTCTGCCTCGGGGCGTTCGCGTGGGACGCGGCCCTGCGGTTGCGGGCGGCGCTGGGCGACCCGAGCTCCGCCGGCTTGGAGGCCCACAGCTCCGCCCGCCGCAGCTCACCGGGTCGCCGCCCCGGCCCCGTCCGCGCTTCGGTCACGGGGCCGAGCACCCCGGGGCGCCGTTCCCGCTGCTCGGCTGCTTTCACCCCAGCCAGCAGAACACGTTCACCGGCCGGCTCACCGCGCCGATGATCGACGAGGTCCTCCAGCGCGCGCGGGAGCTGGCCGGGTTGGGGTCAGGCTGAGCCTCCGACCGGTGCGCCCACCCCACGTTTATCTCACAAGTGAAAGAACCTGGGTTGTCTTTACGTCACGAGACCGGTATCGTCATTGCCTGTAGGGGTTATGGGTAACGGTACTTTGCGCCGGGGGGAGGTCTGCTGGCGCAAGGTTGGCAGCGTCAGGAGGACGATTGGTTATGGGTTATCGCAGAGGGGGGATTCCCTCCAGTACTGTGCCGCCTCATCGAGGAGGCTGTTCGCGGGCTTCGGCTTCGCGTGCTTTGGTGAGGACGCCGCGAAGAGTCCTGTTGGGCGTAGTGACGGTGTGCGTCGCTCTGCTCGCCTGCACCGCCGTGGCTAGTGCGGCGAACTATGACGTGCGTGGCGAATGGAAGTACGCCATGACCTGCTCCCCGCCGCTGTCGTCGCCATCGGCGTGCTCTGCGAGCGAATTTCAGGGAGTCGCCGTTATCGAGACGCAGGAAGCTGGCGGCGCCTACTCCGGCACACAGGTCTTCGAGGCTACCTTTTCCGGAACGGTGTCGGGCACTGTCATTGAAAACACCCTATCCATGCGGATCGGCATCTCTACCCCCCAAGGGGAACTGTCATTCAGCATGCCCGAAGGGACGATCAACCCCGCCACCAACGAATTCTCGGGTTCGGGGTCCTACAACGGGGGAGGCTCGAACCAGCCGACCGGTACGCTCACCGCCACACGTCTCCGTACCCTCGAGCAGATCGAAGAACAGCAAGAAAAAGAAAAAATTGAACGCGAAGCTCGTGCCAAGGGCGAAGAAGAAGGTCGGACGATAGGCGAAAAAGCGGGCAAGGAAAAGGGCGAAAAAGAAGGCCGCGAAAAAGGCGAAGCCGAAGGGCGCAAAACGGGCGCAACTGAAGGCGCGGCCAAAGCCGAACAGGAAGTGAAACAGAAAGCCGAACAGGAAGCCAACGAACGGCAGGCCAAAGAAGTTCAGGCAAAGGCCGAAAACGAAGCCAAAGCAAAAGCGGAAAAAGAAGCCGCCGAAAAGGCCGATGCTCAGGCCCGAGAAAAGATCGAACAGGAAGCTCGGGAGAAGGTCGCGAAGGAAGCCAAGGAACGCAAGCTCGCCGAAGAAGCGAAGCGGAAGAAGAAGCCGCGGAAGAAGTCCAAGCACAAGCCCGGCAAGAAGGTGAAGGCAGCTCGCGCCCTTCGCTGAGACTGAGGTGTGGCGCCGGCGCCGGGGCGCACCCTGCTGCGCCCGGCGTCTGGCGGCCGGGGTCCCCCGGCTTGACGAGGAGCGAGCCGACGCGGGGCACGGAGGCCCCGCGCACACCGGCCCCTGCAGGATCCTCGCCCACGTGGACGATCCCAAGACCTAGCCCCTGCCGAGCGCTTCGTGGGTCGCTAGCCTCATCCCTCATGCACGTCGGTCTGAACCTGATCTACCTCGTGCCAGGAGAGACCGGGGGGATGGAGGTCGGCGCGCGCGAGTTGCTGCCCGCGCTGCTCGCCGCCGCTGGCCGCGCCGGGGATGGGAGCGAAGCGAGTGTCTCCCGAATCGGCGGGTCGGGCCGCGAGATCCGCTTCACGGCCTTCATCAACCGCGAGGCGGCCGCGGCCGGCGACGGTCCCTGGGGCGAGCTGCTGCCGGCGGTAACGGTGCCGGTCCACGCCCGCCGCCGCGAGCAGTGGGTCCTTGGCGAGCAGACCCTGCTGCCGGTGCTCGCGGCGCGCGCAGGGGTGGACCTCGTGCACTCGCTCGCCTCCACCGCGCCCGCGTGGGGGCCCTTCCGGCGGGTCGTGACCGTCCACGACCTGATCTACGCGCGCTTTCCCGAGGCGCACTCCGGCCTGCGCGACCGCGGCATGCGGGTGCTGGTGCCGCTCGCCGTACGCCGCTCCCAGCGGGTGATCGCGATCTCCCAGAGCACCCGCCGCGACCTCGTGGAGCTGCTCGGCACGCCCCCCGCGAAGATCGACGTCGTGCCCCAGGGGCTCGGCGCCGTCGCTCGCGCGCCCGCGCTCGGAGCGCTCCAGACCCGCGCGCGGTTCGGGCTGGGGGAGCGGCGTGTGCTGCTGAGCCTCTCCGCCAAGCGCCCCCACAAGAACCTGCTCGCGCTCCTCGACGCGCTAGAGCGCATCTCCGCCGAGCGCCGCCCGGTGCTGGTGCTGCCCGGCTACCCCACCTGGCACGAGGCGGAGCTGCGCGCCCGTGCTGCCACGCTCGGGATCTCGCAGGACGTCCGCTTCGAGGGCTGGCTCACCGGGGAGGAGCTCGAGGGGCTGTGGGCGCTCGCCGACGCGTTCGTCTTCCCCTCGCTCTACGAGGGGTTCGGGCTGCCGGTCCTGGAGGCCATGCACCGGGGCGTCCCGGTCGCCTGTGCGAACGCCTCCTCGCTGCCCGAGGTCGCCGGCGACGCGGCGCTGCTGTTCGACCCGCGAGAGTTGGGGAGATCGCCGCCTCGCTCGAGCGGCTGCTCGGGGACCCCGCGCTCGCCGCGAGCCTCCGCGCGAAGGGGCTCGCTCGCGCGGCCGCCTTCACCTGGGCGCGCACCGCGCGGCTCACGCTCGACTCCTACGCGCGGGCGTTGGGTCTGCCCGTCTCCCCGGTCCCTGGCCTGGGGGAACCCGAGCCCGTGCCCGACCCGCCCGCGGTGGACCCTCCTGGCTTGTCCGACCCGCCCGGGCCGGACGGTGCACCCCCAGCCGGGGCGGGTGGGGTTTGTTCTTCGCCTTCGTCCCCATAACTGCCCAGCACGGTGCGCAGCGAGGACTCCAGCGACAGCCGCTGCGCGTTCTCGGCGAACCACCGCGCCGTGCTCTCGCGCAGCGCCCTCCCCGCCTCGTGCACGCGCACCACCGCCTCCGCGACGACCTCGGGCTCCGCGCTCGCCGCGACGAACCCGTTGACGCCCTCCTGCACGAGCTCCACCGCCGCGTTGTCCTCGCCGGCGACCACCACGCTCGGGGTGGCGTGCGCGGACGCCTCCACCACCACCATCCCGTAGCCCTCTCGCCGGGAGGTCGAGAGCATGCACTCCGCTCGCGTGAGCGCCGCGTCGAGCGTCGCCGCCTCGACGAAGCCCGGCGCGCTCGCGCTCCCCTCCACGCCGTGCTCGACGATCGCCCGCTGCAGTGCCTCGCGCTCGGGGCCGTCGCCGTAGAACTCACCCCGCAGTCCCTCCACGCGCCGCGCGGCGAGGGCGAACGCAGCGACCGCGAGCGGCGCCCGCTTCTCGGGGATCAGCCGCCCCGCGAACACCACCACAGGCTCCGCCGCCCGCGCCGTCGGGGCCTCCAGCGAGCCCGCGTACTCGCCCTCGAGCACCGTCGGCTCGCCGCGCAACCCCTCCTCGCGCAGGCGCCGCGCGTGCAGCCGCGAGAAGCAGAACGCCCGCTGGGGCAGGCGCGCGCAGAGCAACTGCACCGCGTACCCCACGGCGCCGCCCGCCCCGCCGAGGTACTCGCGCCAGTACGCGCGGCTCCACACCTCGTGCCAGTCGACGACCAGCCCGTACCTGCCCCTCGGGCGCACCGCCGCTGCAGCCAGCAGCGAGAAGTACGGGAACGAGCACGTGTGCACCGTCTCGTAGCGGCGGCCGTGGCACAGCAGGTGCCACCCCACTCCCGCCCCGAACACCAGCGGCGGCGCGATCCGTCGGCGGCCGTCGGTGGTGTACAGCGCCATCCGCGGGCCCACCGCCACCACCCGCACCCCCTCGATCCGCGGCTCCGCGCCGCGCTCCCACTGGCGCAGGGTCAGGTACGTGACCTCGTGGCCCTCCTTGGCGAGGCGCTCGGCTAGGTTGCGGTACCACCGCTCGGCGCCACCGACGGTGTAGGGGAAGAGGCAGTCGTATACGAGGCACACGCGCACGCGCGTGGAGAGTGCCACAGGCAGGGTGCGCCCGCCGTTGCGGCGAGGTGCACGCCGCCCCGGAGGGTGCCACAGCCCAGAGTCCCGCCTGCGGAGCGGGGGCCCGGCTTGCGGGGTGGTGCCACAGCCTGCGGTAGCATCCCCTCCAGGTGCCGCGCGCCTTTCCGCCCCCCCGCGCGTTATAACCGCTTGACTCAAGCTCTCGCCCGGACCACGTCGCGGTGCGGGAGGACGGGTCCCCCAGCCATGAGCACAGTCGAGCAGACAAGGCCCCTTCTCCCCGCGGACGTCGTAGGCAGCGCCCCCGGCGGCGCCGACACGACGCTGGTCTCGGTCGTGATCCCCTGCCTCAACGAGGCCGCGCAACATCGAGCGCTGCGTGCACGCCGCGCTGGCGGCGCTCCGCGACGGCGGCCTCGACGGCGAAGTGCTCGTCGTGGACAACGCCTCCGAGGACGACTCGGCCGCGCTCGCCGCTGCGGCCGGGGCGCGCGTGGTGCACGAGCCGCGCCGCGGCTACGGCTCCGCCTACCTCGCCGGGTTCGCCGCGGCGGGAGGGCGCTACCTCGTGATGGCCGACGCCGACCTGACGTACGACTTCAACGAGATCCCCCGCTTCGTGGCGGCGCTGGAGGAAGGCGCAGAGCTCGTGATGGGTGACCGCATGGACAACATCCAGCCCGGCGCGATGCCGTGGTTGCACCGCTACGTGGGCAACCCCCTCCTCACCGGCCTGCTCAACGTGCTCTTCGACACCGGTGTCACCGACGCCCACTGCGGGATGCGCGCGCTGCGCCGCGACGTGCTGCCGCGCCTGGACCTGCGCACGACCGGGATGGAGTTCGCCTCCGAGATGGTGATCCGCGCCGCGAAGGCCGACCTGCGGATCGCAGAGTTTCCGATCGAATACCACCCCCGCGGCGGGGAGTCGAAGCTCTCGAGCTTCCGCGACGGGTGGCGCCACCTGCGGTTCCTGCTCGTGCACTCCCCCACCCACCTGTTCATCGTGCCCGGCGCGCTGCTCGCCGGCCTCGGCACGCTGATCGTGGCGCTCGTCGGCGGCGGCCTCGACTTCTTCGGGCGCTCGTGGGGCGTCCACGCGCTGATCGGCGGTGCGCTGCTGATGATCGTCGGCACCCAGGTGCTCGCGCTCGGCCTCTGCGCCCACGCCTACGGCACCTACTTCATGGGCGCCCGCGACCCCTGGTTTGACCGCGCGAGAGCGCGCTTCAGACTCGAGCACGGCCTGCTGCTCGGCGGCGCGTTCGTGCTCGTCGGCGCCGCGCTGGGCGCGGTGATCCTCGCGACCTGGATCTCCCACGGCTTCGGCTCGCTCGCCGACGAACACCTCGCCGTGATCGCCGCCACGTTCCTGATCGTCGGCATCCAAATCTTCTTCTCGTCGTTCCTGCTCTCGATCCTTGGCCTGCGGCGCAGCTGAGGGTCGCCGCCGCTGAGGGTGAGACGAATCCGTTCGGGGCTGGCGGCGACCCCCGCCGGGGACCGCCGCGTGGGGCCGCTGCGCCGGATCGCGGCGGTCGTGTTCGCCGGGGACGCCCGCGTCTGGAGAGTCGCCGCGGTTACGGCCTTGCCGTTAGTGGCGATGACCGCGTTTCACTCCCTGCGCCCGCGGTTCTACTACACGGGGACGGACTCGGTCGACGAAGCGAGCTACATCCAGACTCCCGCGGGCACGCCGCTCTGCACGCCCTCGGACCTGGAACTGCCGGCCGGCACGGCCTTCGTGCGCCTGCGAGTCCGCTCCCCCACGCGCGAGCGCCCGCCGCTGCGTCTGGTGCTGCGCGTAGGCGCTCGCACGTACTCCTCCAGCCTCTCCCCGGTGCCCGTGCAGCCCGATCGCATCAGCAACGCCGACTTCCCGATTCCCGAGACGTCCGCGCGGCCGGCTGTGCAGATCGCCTCGCTGTGCGCGCAGGGGAGCCCGGGAGTGTTTGAATGGGCGGGCGCGAGCATGCCCTCGCTCGCCGCGCAGTCCGCGATCGTCGACGGCGCGCCGCAGGCATCGCAGGTGGCGGTCTGGTTCCTGCCCCCCGCGAGCTCGCGACGCAGCTACGTGCAGCGCGCCGGCGCCATCTTTCGGCGCGCCGCGCTGTTTCGGCCGGGCTTCGTCGGCGCCTGGACCTACCCCGTGCTGCTGTTCCTCGTCCTGCCCGCGCTCGCGCTCCTCGCAGTGCGCTGTCTCGCGCAGGCGCTTGGGGCCCGCGGTTGGAGCGCGCGCCGAGCGGGCGCGTGGCTGTTCGCGATCGCCGCGGTCAACTTCGCCTGCTGGGCGCTGCTCACGCCGGCCTTCCAGTCGCCCGACGAGGTCGACCACTACGCCTACGTACAGTCGCTGGTCGAACGCGGCGAGGGGCCCTCCGCCAGCCCCGCCACGCCGTTCGAGCGCTGGTCCAACGCGGAGAGCCTGGCCCTGGAAGTCACCGACTTCATCACCGACCACGAGGTCGCCGGCACCAGCATGCCGTGGTCCCGCCACGCGCAAGCTCGCTACGCGCAGCTCAAAGCGATCCAGCACCCGCCGGCCAACAACGGGGGCGGCTACTCGACCTCGGCCGCCCACGGTCCGCTCTACTACCTCGCGCTGGCGCCCGGCTACCTGCTCGCACGGCACGACACGGTGTTCGCGCAGCTCACGCTGATGCGCCTGTGCTCGGCGCTGCTCGGCGCGCTGGCGGCGCTGTTCGCGTTCCTGCTCGCACGCGAGCTGGCGCCCGGACGACCGTGGTTGGCGGTGCTCGCGGGCCTGCTCGTGGTGTACGAGCCGATGTACGGCTTCATCTCGGGCTCGGTCAACAACGACGTGGGGGTCAACGCGGCGGCCGCGGCGCTCGCATTCCTGCTGATCCGCCTGCTGCGGCGCGGCCTGACCGTTCCCTGGGGCCTGCTCACCGGCGCGACGTTGGTCGCGGTGCCGCTCGTCAAGGAGACCGGCCTGTCGCTGTACCCGGTGGCTGCGCTCGTGCTGGTGGCGGGGCTCTGGCGCCACCACCGCCGCGCCGACCTTGCCGGTTGGGCCGCGCTGGCGCTCGGTGCGCTGCTGATGGATGAGTTCTCGGTGCACGTGCTGAGCAGCCTGCAGCCCCCGGCCGCCGCGAACGGGCTCTCCGCGATCAGCTCGAGCTCCTCGGCGGCCTCCTACGCGCTGCACCACATCCCCGAATACCTCTCCTACCTGTGGCAGCTCTTCCTGCCGCGCCTTCCGGGCATGGCGCCGCACTTCTCGGCGGCGTTCCCGGGGTACACGATCTTCGTGCAGCGTGGCTGGGGGGCGTTCGGCTGGTACGACGTCTTCTTCTCGCACTGGATCTACGTCGCGATCCTCGTCGGGATGCTGGCGGCGATCCCGCTCGGCCTGGTGGCGGCCGGCCGCGAGTGGACCTGGATCCGAGCCCACTGGGTCGAAACCCTGACCGTGGTGTTGATCCCGCTGGCGGTGATCGCGGGCTTTGAGGCCGCCTACTACAGCCCAGGCGTGCAGACCGCGATCCCCACGTTCGGGCGCTACGTCTTCCCGGCGATCGCACCGCTGGCGGTGCTCGTGGTCGGGGTCCTGCACGCCTTTGGACGCCGCGCCATGTTGTATTGCGGTGTCGTGCTCCTCGTCGGGATGATCGCGCTCAGCTACAGCGCGCAGGTGCTGGTGCTGACCTCCTTCTACGCCTGACCTCTCTATGTACGACCTCTATATGCCACCGACCTTGATAAGCCCAACCCCAGACCTCCGACCCCGGACCTATATGTCCCGACCTGTATTCGCCCCGGGACCTATAGATGCCTGACGACCAACAGACACCTCTTCGGTTCGCCCCGTGAGTGACTACCTGATGGCCGTGGTCGGCGCGCTGGCCGTGATCTGGCTGACCAGCCTCGGCTGCGGCCTGGCGCTCGAGCGAGTGCTGCGAGTGCGCCTCTCGAACGCGCTGCTGCTGCCGCTCGGGCTGTGCGTGTCGATCGTCGTGATCTTCCCCGGGTACGTGGCCGGCGCGGGCGACGGCCTGGCGATCGCGCTGCTGGTCGCGGTCACGCTCGGCGGCCTCGTGTTCGCCCAGGGCGGGCTGCGCGCGCGCCTGAACCCGGGCTGGCCGGGGGCGGCGGGCCTGGCGGCCTACGTGCTGTACATGTTGCCGGTGATCGCCTACGGCCACTGGACGTGGTCGGGCTACGACTTCGTCAACGACTCGGGCTTCGAGATGCTGCTGGCGGAGCACATCAAGGGGTTCGGCACCACGCTCGGCTCCATCCCCCAGAGCACCGACCGCGAATTTCTCAAAGAGTACCTCAGCACCGCCTACCCGCTGGGCTCGCAGGCGCTGTTGGGCACGTTCAGCGGCCTCACCCGGACCTCGGTGGGCGTCCTCTACCAGGGCTACATCTCGGGCCTGGCGGCGGCGGCCGCGGTTGCCCTCGCGACACTCACAGGGCGGGTGCTGACGCCGCGCCGCGCGGCGGCGGTCGGGTTCGTGGCGATCTCCGCCAACCTCACCTACCAGTACGCGCTGCAGGGGGGGGTCAAGGAGCTCGCCCTGCTGGCGACCGTGTGCGCGACGGTGGCCTTCGCAAGGGAGGCCGTCACGCTGGAACGCCCCTACACGGGCGCCGTGCTCTTCGCCGTCCCCGCCGCGGCCGCGCTGGCGGTATACAACGCGGTGGCGGTCCCCTACCTCGGCGGGCTCGTGCTGTTCACGGCCGTGGGCGCGCTGCTGCTGCACCGCGGCTGGCACCCGCGGCGCTGGGTCGGGCCGCTCGCGGCGGGCGTCGGTCTGACCGCGCTGCTGGCGATCCCCTCGTTGAGCACGTTCTCGACGTTCTTCAGCGACGCCCAGACCGGTCAGGGCTCCTCGGGGGTCGGCGCGACCCAGTTCGGCCAACTGCTGCGCGCGCTGCCGCTCAGCCAGGTCAGCGGTGTGTGGCTCGCCGGCGAATACCGCTTCCCGGTGATCCCCGAGCCGGCCGCGACGCTGACGGTCCTCGCGACTGTGGCGCTGGTGGCGCTGCTGATCCCCGGCGTGGTGTGGGCCCTGCGGCGTCGTGAGCTCGGCCCGCTGCTGCTGCTCGGCACGATGGGGCTCGTGTTGCTGGTCGTCTACCCGCGGGTCAGCCCCTACGCGCAGGGCAAGCTGCTGGCGATCGCGAGCCCCGCGGTGGTGCTGGTGGCGCTCGCCGCACTGGCGGGCGTGCGCGGAAGCCTCGCTCCGCTGGCGCTCGTGGCCGGGTGCGGTCTGGCGCTGGCGGTGTTGGCGTCGGACCTGCTTGCGTACGGCTACGACCGGGTCGCGCCGACCAGCCAGATCGAGGCGATCGAACAGACCGGCGCACGCTTCCGGGGCGAAGGCCCGGTGTTGTGGAACGAGTTCGAGGAGTACGCCAAGGTCTTCGCCGGCGCCGCCCGCGTCTACTCGCCGTTTGAGGCGCTGACCCCCCAGCAGGTGCAGCTGCGCGCGCCGACGTACTTCTACGGGCACAGCTTCGACCTCGACCAGGAGCTGCTGTCGTTCGTAGAGGCGTACCCGATCATCGTGACCCGCCGCGGGCCGTCGGTCAGCCGCCCGCCCGCCAACTACCGGCTGGTCTACGAGAACGCGTACTACTTGGGCTGGCGGCGCCAGGCGCGCCCGCAGGTGCTGCGCCACCTGCCCGAGCAGCAGCTCTACTCCTCCGCGGCCACGGTGACGTGCGCCGCTGCGCGCGGACTCGTCGCGCACGCCCCGTCCGGCACGCAGCTGGTCGTCGCCCACCCGCCGACGCTGCGGTGGTACGAACCGCTGTACTCGCCCGACCGGTCGTTCGGCTGGGGCCTGGTGCCCGCCCAGCAGGGGGCGATCATCGCCAACACCCCGGGTCACGCCAGCGGCGTGCTGAGGGTCCCCACAAGCGGCCGCTACGCGGTGTGGGTGCAGGGGGACTTCCCGCGTGCGATCCAGGTCTCGCTCGACGGGCGGGTGGTCGGCTCGGTGTCGGGCTCGAACACGCCCAGCCAGTGGCTGCAGGCGGCGTCCCTGTACCTGCGCGCGGGCCCCCACCGCCTCAGGGTCTTGAAGGCGGCGGGGCACCGGCACTTCGGCCCGCAGGAATGGGGCATCGGCATCATCGGCGCCGTCGCGCTCCAGGCCGAGGCCCCGGAGCGGTTGCAGACGCTGGCGTCGAGTCGCTGGCGGAGCCTGTGTGGCACTCAGGCCGACTGGGTCGAGCTCGTGCGGCCATGAGGGCAGGTCTTGAAGCCGGGACCGCAGGCCCCGCCGGGACCGCAGGCCCCGCCGGGACCGCAGGCCTCCGAGCCGGGAGGACGGGCCTGAAGCGGTGTGGCCGCCCATGAGCGACGTCACGGTCGCGATCCCCGTGTGCGACGGCGGCGAGCTCTTCGTCCGCACCCTGCGCGCACTCGAGCGCCAGACCGTCGCCCACGAGCTGCTCGTCTGCGACTCGGGCTCGCGCGACGGCTCGCCCGCGCGGGCCCGCGCGCACGGGGCGCGGGTGCTGGAGATCGAGCCGGGCGCCTTCAACCACGGCGGGACGCGCAACCTGCTGCTGCGCGAGGCGCGCGGCGGGCACGTGGCGCTACTCACCCAGGACGCCGAGCCGGCCGACAAGCGGTGGCTCGAGCGCCTGTTGGAGGGCTTCTCGCTGGCAGAGGACGTGGGGCTCGTCTACGGCCCCTACCTGCCGCGGCCCGACGCCTCGCCGGCCGTGCGGGCGGAGCTGGAGGGCTGGTTCGGCTCGCTCTCCCCCGACGGCGAGCCGTGCGTGGAGCGGCTCAGCGCCGAGGAGCGGGCGCTGCCCGCGGAGTCGCTTCTCGCGCGCACCGGCTCGGAGCTGGTCGGCCGGCGCGGCTTCTTCACCGACGCCAACGCCTGCCTCGCGCGCGCGGCGTGGGAGCGGGTGCCGTTTCGCGACGCGGCCTACGCCGAGGACCGCCTGCTGGCGCTCGACCTGCTGCGGGCGGGCTACGCCAAGGCGTACGTGCCGCGCGCCGGCGTGTTGCACTCCCACGACTACACCGCGGTCGAGCACCTGCGTCGCTGCTTTGACGAGTGGCGCGCGCTGCGCGAGGTCTACGGCTGGCGCGAGCCGGCCCACCCGCGGTACCTGGCGGGCCAGTTGCGCGGGTCGCTGGGAGCGGCACGGCGGGAGCCTCACGTGGCCGGCGCCCCCCGGCGCGGCGCCTGGCTACGCTTGCGGCGGTCGGCGGTCACCACGTGGTGCGCCTCACGGGCGCCGTGCTCGGCTCGCGCGCGGACCGGCTCCCGCCGGGGCTGCGGCGGCGGCTCTCGCTGGAGCGCCGCGCGGGTTTTGCGCCGGTGGACCTCGACGCCACAAACTCGACTTCCAGGCGGGGATGAGTTGTCCCGAGCGGGACAATTTTGAGCCCAGCGAGCCTTTTAAGGCAAATCATCCCGATCGGGACAAGGCGAGAGACTCCGGATGGCTACTCCCTCTCGTACGGGAACTGATAGTCTCGTCCGAGATATGGTGCATACTGAGCTGACAGCCAACGATGTCCGGATCCCCGAGCCGCAGCGGGGAGTGGCGACGCTCGTCACTCGCTACGGCGAGATGCACGCTGTGATCCTCCATCCGGAAGACTTCATGAGCATCGAAGAGATCATCGACACATACCTCTCACGCCCCCCTTATGAGCTTGTCGCATCGGACGCGGCGGTCGAGGCGCACGCGATCGTCGAGACACCCGGGGCCGAGACGTACTACGACCTGGAGGACCTCGACGCGGCGCTCAGCGAGTGACCCCGGCCGTGAGGCCGCTCCCTGGCGATCAGGGGGCGCTCTACATGGCGGTCGTGCCATACGCTGCTGAGCCGCCGTTCCGTCTGGCCCAGCCCGACGGGTCCGAGCGCATATATGAGAACGCGCACGACCTCGCCGTCGCCGTCAGGCGCAAGGAGGAGCCGATCGACTTCTCGATCGCTGTGCAGGCGAAGATCCGGCCCGTCATGCTCCTGCAGGACAGACCTCTCGCACGGTTTCACGAGTACGCGGCGCTCCAGATCACGAGCCTCGCCAACCTCTCGAGTGAGGTGGTGCAGCGCGTGCGTAACCAGGAAGAGCGGTCGCTGTTTCACCTCGACGCTCAGCGTCCGCGCTACGGCCTGCGCAGTGAGTCGGTCATCGACCTGCAATCGCTCGTGCGGGTCCGCAAGGCCGGCCTGGTGGGCAAGAAGCTCGGAAGCGTCGACGAGGGCGAGCTTCGTACGATCTGCGAGAGGCTCGTCGCGGTGACCGATCTCAACCTCAACAATCTCATCGTGCGCGAAGCCGGCGAGTTGATCAAACGCCTGCAGGGGAGTGGCGGACAACCATGAGGAACCTGCGCCGGCGCATCTACCTGACCTACCAGTACCTCGGCTGGCGCACGGTGCTATTCAGGATCATCACCTTCCCCCTGCGCGCCACGCCGCTGAAGCGGTACCTGCGGCTGCAGGGGCGGGGCACCGAGAACGCCTACCACCGCGCGGTGGCGTGGTACCGCGAGCACGGGCGGCCCGTCGACGTGGTGATCCCCAGCTACCGCGACGCCGAGCGCGTGGCGACACTCGTGGCGAGCATCCGCCGCACCGTGCCCGCCGGTGCAGCACGGATCATCGTCGCCGACGACGCGAGCGGCCCCGAGCACGTCGCGGCGCTGCGCGCGATTGCGGGGATCGAGGTCCTCGCCGGCGAGGAGAACGCGGGCTTCGCCGCGAACGTCAACCGCGGCCTGCGCGCGGCGGACCCCGCGCGCGACGTGGTCGTGCTGAACTCCGACACCGAGGCGCGCCCGGGGTGGCTGGCGTGCCTGCAGTACGCAGCCTCGCAGGAGGACGACGTGGGCGTCGTCGGCGCGCGGCTGCTGTACCCCGACGGGCGCATCCAGTTCGCCGGCACCGTGCGCAACGCGGGGGCCCCCGAGTGGTTCGACCACCGCTACCGCTTCCGCCCCGGCGACTGGGGACCCGCCGCGCTGGCCGGTCCCGTGCTGGCGGTGACGGGCGCGTGCATGTACCTCGCGCGCGAGGCGCTCGAGCGCGTGGGGCTGTTCGACGAGCGCTACCCGATGGCCTACGAGGACGTCGACTGGTGCCTGCGCGCGTGGCAGGCGGGCCTGCGCGTGATGTACTTCCCGGCCGCGTCGCTGTACCACCACGAGTCGGTCACCCGCGGTACCGACGTGGGCGAGCGCGAGCGGGTCTCCCAACGCGTGTTCTGGGAGCGGTGGGGGGCGTTCTTCGACGGGCGCGACGTGCGCGCGGAGAACGGCCGGCTGCGCGTGGTGTACGTGACCGAGGACACGGGCATCGGCGGCGGGCACCGCGACATCTTCGAGCACCTCAACGGGCTGCTCGACCGCGGCCACGACGTCGCGCTGTACACGCTCGGCGAGCCGCCGGAGTGGTTCCCGCTGCGCGCCCCGGTGCGCACGTTTGAGTTCTACGACGAACTGATCGAGGCGCTCGCGCCGCTCGACGCCGTGAAGGTCGCGACGTGGTGGAACACCGCCGCGCCGGTGTGGCGCGCGAGCGTGCTGAACGGGATCCCCGTGTACTTCGTGCAGGACATCGAGACCTCCTACTACCCCGACGACGAGGTGGTGCGCCACGCGGTGCTCGACTCCTACCGCCCCGAGTTCCACTACATGACGATCTCCGGGTGGAACCGCGAACGCCTGCGCGAGCTGGGTCTCGACGCCGAGCTGATCCCCCCGGGGATCGACCTCGACACGTTCCGTCCCCGCCCCGAGGTGGAGCGCCGCACGGACATCGTGCTCGCGCTGGGACGCTCCAACCCGCTGAAGAACCTGCCGCTGACGGTGGCCGCGTGGCGCGCGCTGGCAGAGCCCCGCCCGGAGTTGTGCCTGTTCGGGATCGAGCCCGAGCTCGCCACCGACCCGGGGATGCGCTACGTCGAGAGCCCCTCCGACGAGCAGGTGGCAGAGCTGCTGGCGCAGGCGACGGTGCTCGTGCAGACCTCCACCCACGAGGGCTTCTGCCTGCCGCCACTGGAGTCGATGGCCACTGGCGGCGCGGTGGTGTGCACCGACGCGCACGGCAACCGCGACTTCTGCCGCGACGGCGAGAACTGCCTGGTGCCCGCGCCCGAGCGCGACGCGGTGCGGGACGCGCTCGCGCGGGTCCTGGGGGACCCCGAGCTGCGCGAGCGCCTCGGCCGGGCGGGCGTCGAGACGGCGCAGGAGTACGCGTGGGAGCGGCGCATCGACGCGCTGGAGGAGTTCCTGGAGGGGGTGGCCGCGCCGCGGCAGGTGCCGGCCGAGTGAGGCAGGAGCTCGCCCGGAAGCCGCTCCGGCGGACCAAGCGGGGCTCGCGGAACAGTTCGATGCGTCGCGTGGCGCTGGCAGTCCGGATTGATCGGGGGTGCTACTCCGGAATGATCGGGTATAGTAGTCCGATATGGTCGGAAAAAGGAGCAATCGATGGCGCTGATCCCCCGGGGCATCGAGGGCGAGCTGCGCGACATTCTCAGCGTGAGCCGTGCGGCGGCGATCACAGGTCCGCGGCAGTCCGGCAAGAGCACGCTCGCCAAGCAGTTACAGGCTGCTGGCGTCGTGCCGCACTACTTCAGCCTCGACGACGAGGCGCTGCGCACTGCGGCACGCTCGGATCCAGACGGGTTCGCGCTGTCGCTCACGCGCCCGGCCGTGATCGACGAGATCCAGCGGGCGCCGCAGCTGATGCTCGCCATCAAGCAGATCCTCGATCGCGACCAGACGCCCGGCCAGTTCCTGCTCACCGGCTCGGCCGACCTGGTCACGGCCAGGGTGGTCGCCGACGCGCTTCCTGGCCGGGTGGAGTACGTCAACCTCTGGCCGCTGTCGCAGGCCGAGGTCGTTGGCAGGCGCACCTCGGTAATCGATGTGCTACTCGAAGGGAGGGCGCCGCGGGTCAGCGATGCGCCCAGGGGTCGCGCGGCGAGCGCCGAGCTCGTGGTCGCCGGCGGCTTTCCCGACGCTCGCACTCGCGCCCCGCACCAGCGCACGCGCTACTTCCGCTCCTACGTGCAGTCCGTCCTCGGCCGCGACCTGCCCGAGATTGGCGATGTGCGAATCGACTCCTCCAGGCTCGAGCAGCTGCTGCGGCTGCTGGCGGCGCGCACGGGCGGCCTGGTGAATCACTCGGCGCTCGGGCGCGAGCTCGCACTCGACGACAAGACGGTCAAGGCGTACGTGGAACTGCTCACGCAGCTGTTTCTCCTGTACAGGTTGCGTCCGTGGTCGGCAAACCTCGGCGCGCGGCAGGTAAAGACAACCAAGCTGCTGCTGGCCGACACCGGCATGGCCTCCGCGCTAATCGGCGTTGACGCAGCACGCTATTCGGCGCCCGACCAGGGCTCCGTTGCGGGCGCGCTGTTCGAGACGTTCGTGCTGATGGAGCTCGTCAAGCAGGCGACGTGGAGCGCAACGCCGGTCGAGTTGTTCTTCTACCGTGACACCGAAAAGCGCGAGGTCGACCTCGTCGTCGAGACCGCGTCCGGCGACGTCGCCGGGATCGAGGCGAAGTCCGCAGCGACCGTGGGAGCCTCCGACACACGCGGGCTGCGCCTGCTGCGCGACAGGCTCGGCCCACGCTTCAAGGCGGGCGTTGTTATCTACTCTGGCGCACACACGCTACCCATGGGCGAGCGCATCTGGGCTGTGCCGCTCTCGGGACTATGGCGGGGTGGATCGTGAAGCAGGAGTTCGCACACCAGTTGCGCTGCCCGGCGTGCCGGCGCGAGGGCACACTCGAGCTGAGCGCGCGGGAGAGTGACGCGCGTGAGGTGCGCGAGGGCACGCTGAGCTGCCGCGCCTGCGCGAAGCGTTTCGCGGTGTCCCGCGGCGTGCCCGAGCTGCTGTACGACCCGCCCGCGCACATCCTCAAGGAGGCCGCCGGGCTGGAGCGCTTCGCCGAGCACATGCGCGGCGGCGGGTGGGACCGCGAGCTTGTGCGGCGGCTGCCCAACGTCGAGCACGGCTACTGGTACGTGCAGTCGCGCTCGATGCACCAGCTGCTGACGAGCGTGCCGTTCGCGCCCGGCGAGACGGTGGTGGACGTCGGCTCGAACACGTGTTGGGCGGCCAACCACTTCGCCGAGCGCGGCCTGCGCGCGATCGCGCTGGACATCGCCACCGTCGAGCCGCAGGGCCTGTACACGGCGGACTGGTTCATCGAGGACGGGCACACGTACTTCGAGCGGGTGCTCGGCTCGATGGACGCGATTCCGCTCTCCTCCGGCAGCGTCGACTACGTGTATTGCTGCCAGGTGCTCCACCACAACGACCGGGCGAGCCTGCGGCGCACGATGGCCGAGGCGTTCCGCGTGCTGCGCCCCGGCGGGCGGCTACTGGTGGTCAACGAGACGCTCAAGACCCTGCGCGACCCGCACGGGGTGCACGACGAGGGCGTCGAGCAGTACGAGGGCTACGAGCACGCCCACTGGGCGTGGCGCTACCGCTGGGAGGCCACGCGCGCGGGCTTCCTGACGGAGGTGACCGAGCCGCACTACCGCGCGTTCTTCGGCGACGCGACGCTGCAGCTGGCGCCCGGCACCCCGGCGCTGAGGGCGGCAGTCCGCAGGGGGGGCTTCGCGCTGCGCCGCCACGGCCTCGCGCGGCGAGCGTACCTGGCGTGGCTTGACCACGTGTGGGGGGGAGTGTCGCTGAACGTGATCGCGACCAAGCCGCTGCGCTACGCCGGCCGGCGCGAGAACCTCGGGGCCGCCCAGCGCGTGGCGCGCGTGCTCGCCGACGCGGCGCGCCTGCGCAGAGACCGCCGCGAGGGCCGCGCTCCCGAGCGCCTGCCGCGCACGCCCGAGCAGGCGGCCGAGGCGCTGCGTCGCGCGGGCCGGGGGTCCGCCGCCGTCCGGTGACGGGCACCGCGTGGGTCAGGGCTCCGGGCTACCGCCTGGCGGGCACCCGCGCGCGTGGCCCGCATCGCGGTGCGTCCTCAGAGGTTCTCCGCGACCTGCGGCGCCGTGCGGTTGAACACCCAGAAGCCCAGCACGAACGCCCCGACGGTGACCGCCAACGGCCCCACCAGCCCGGCCCAGCTGCCGATCGTCGCCCCGGCGCTGGGCGTGAGGTGAGTGACCATCGCGTGGCGGAACTGCTGGAGCACGGCGACCAGCGGGTTGAGCGTGTAGAGGTGAAACAGGAACGTGTGGGCGGGGATCAGCTTTTCGCGAACGGCCAGGACCGGGATGATCACCGGCGAGCCGTAGAAGAGCGCCTGGCTGAAGACTTCCCAGATCGGCTGGATGTCGCGGAAACTCACGAACAGCGAGGCGAGCAGCATCGCCATGCCGGTCGAGAAGACGATCAGCATCGCGAGGATCAGGGGCAGCTCCAGCCAGCTGAGCATCGGGTGAACGCCGGAGATGAGCGCGAACACCAGCACCACGACGAGGTTCATCGTGAGGTTGAAGAAGCCGAGCAGCACGATCGCCAGCGGGATCACCAGTCGCGGGAACTGAATCTTGCGCACGAGGTTCTCGCGGTCCACGACGGAGCGCACCGCCCCGGCGGTCGCTTCCCCGAAAAAGGTGAACAGCACGATCGAGCCCAGCAGCTGCACGCCGTAATACTTTTCACTGGGCTTGCCGCCGTGGCCGACGTGCGCGATCAGGACGAAGAACACGTACAGCACACCGAACAGCAGCAGCGGGCGCATCACCTGCCAGACGTAGCCGAGCACCGAGCCGAAGAACTTCAGCTTGAATTCGTTACGCGCGATGTTGTAGGTGAGGTGCCAGAAGCGCACCCAGTCGTCGGTGAGCGCGCGCGGACCCTTGATCGGCCGACCGAGCCCCGCGTAGGGGGGAGCGTCGGTACTCACGCGCCCACCCGCTCGGAGATCGCCGCCGCGTCGCGGCTGACGGCGACCTCGACGGGCAGGTCGACCAGCCCGCCCATCGCCTCGGGCCCGGTGACGACGAACGAGAAGGAGCCCTCGAAGCGGTCCATCAGGTCGAGGCCGGTGCCGCGGTGGGCGAGCGTGAACAGCGGGCTGTAGCGGCCGGGGGCGAGCACGTTGTCGAAGGCGAACGAGAATACGACCTCCTCGCCGGCGGCGAAGCGCCCGGAGCGCTCGTGCTCGCGGGCGGTCGTGGCGACCAGCACGGCGACGTGCTCGTCGTTGAGGACGTACACGCTCGCGGCGGGGTCCTCGACGTCGACCATGAACGAGACCCGCGCGCGCAGGGTGATCCGCTGCCCCTGTGGCAGCGAGCCGGGCCGCTCGCCGTGCTCGTCCTCGATCCAGGCGTCGAGGACGCGCGCCTCGCCGTCGCCGCCCCGCCCCTCGGCGCCGGCGGCCTCGGGGTCGCGCCCGAAGTTGATCTCCAGGTAGCGGTCGGCGACCTCGTGGGGCTCGCCGAGGTGCACGGGCGCGCCGCGCTCCAAGAGCAGCGCGCGGTGGCAGAAGCGGTTCAGCGCGCCCATGTCGTGGGTTACGAACACGATCGTGCGACCGTCGTCGCGCATCCGGTTGAACACGTCGAAGCACTTCTGCTGGAAGGCCGCGTCGCCGACCGCGAGCACCTCGTCGACGAGCAGGATCTCGGCGTCGACCTGGATCGCGACGGAGAACGCCAGGCGCACGTGCATGCCCGAGGAGTAGTTCTTGAGCTTGAGCTCCTCGAACTCGCGCAGCTCGGCGAAGTCGATCACCGCGTCGTAGCGCGCCCGCGCCTCGCGCGGGGAGAGGCCCATCATGATGCCGTTGAGCACGACGTTGTCACGTGCGGCGAGGTCCTGGTTGAAGCCGACGCCGAGCTCGATGAAGGTCGAGAGCCGCCCGTTGCACCAGATCCGCCCACAGTCCACCCCGTAGATGCCGGCCAGGCACTTCAGCAGCGTCGACTTGCCGCTGCCGTTGCGCCCCGCGATCCCGAAGAACTCCCCCCGGCGCACGTCGAAGGAGATGTTCTGCAGCGCTTTGAAGGTCTCGTGGCGCGTGCGCCGCAGTGGGTGTAGCGCCCGCTCCTTGAGCGTGTGGGTGCGCTCCTCGGGCACGCGAAACGTCTTGCTGATCGACTGGGCGACGATCGGCGGCGGGCCGCTGCTGGCGGGTCGGGGCATCCCGGGGAAGGGTATCGGGCGCGCCGGGGCCGCTCTGCGCATTGCGCTCGGGACGGGTGAGGCACGCTGGTGGGCACTCATTGGTCATCTCCTGTTCCGGCACGCTCGACCGGTTCTCCGGCAAGAACAGCGGATATGTTCTGTAGATGTCTGCGTACTTGTTCAGTAAGGGGCCGCGAAATGGTATAGTAGGCTCGTGGTCGCGGGCGAGCGAGAGTTGAAGAATGCGCCCGACGAACACTACCGACGGCGCATTGTCGACGACGAGCTTGACGAGTTGTTCGCTGGCCTGCCCGCGATCGCGCTCGAGGGCCCCAAGGCGGTCGGCAAGACGGCCACGGCGCTTCGGCGCGCGGTGACCGTCTATCGGCTGGACGACGAAGCGGAGCGCTCTATCGCGCAGGCCGATCCCTCGCGACTGCTCGTGGGTGAGCGGCCAGTCCTGATCGACGAGTGGCAGCGCCTGCCGGAGTCCTTCGACCGTGTACGTCGCGCCGTCGATGACGGCGCCGGGCCTGGGAGCTTCCTGCTCACCGGCTCGGCGTCCCCAACAGGCCCGCCGACGCACTCCGGAGCCGGCAGGATCGTACGGGCACGTCTGCGCCCGATGACGCTCGCCGAGCGCGATCTCGCCTCCCCCACGGTGAGCCTCAGGCGACTGCTGCAGGGCGAACGAGGCCCCCTCGCCGGACGCACGGAGGTCAACTTGGAGCGCTACGTGCAGGAGATCCTCGCATCGGGATTTCCCGGACTCCGCGGCCTGCCCGACCGGGTGTCGCGTGCGCAGCTCGACGGCTACCTCGATCGCATCGTCGACCGCGACTTCGAGGACCTCGGCCGCCAGGTGCGACGGCCGGGGACGTTGCGAAGGTGGATGCAGGCGTACGCGGCGGCGACTGCGACGACGGCTTCGTACGAGAAGATCAGAGATGCCGCAACGAGCGGCCACGGTGAGAAGCCGACCAGGGCGACCACTCAGCCCTACCGGGACGTGCTCGAGCGACTCTGGATCCTCGACCCTGTCCCCGCGTGGCTTCCAACCCGCAACCGGCTCGCTCGCCTCTCCTCGCCGCCGAAGCACCACCTCGCCGACCCGGCGCTCGCGGCCCGCCTGCTCGGCGTCAACGCGACCACACTGCTGCAGGCGCAGCCAGCTGGCCCCCCGATGACCCGCGAGGGGTCTCTCCTCGGGGCTCTGTTCGAGTCGCTGGTCACGCTCAGTGTCCGTGTCTACGCCCAAGCGGCCGAGGCGCGGACCGGCCACCTGCGCACCTGGAGCGGCGACCGCGAGATCGACCTCATCGTCGAGCGTGGGCAGGCGATCCTCGCGATCGAGGTGAAGCTGGGCCAAGCACCGGACGAGCGAGACGTGCGCCACCTCCACTGGCTTCGTGACGAGCTCGGTGATGAACTGGCAGACGCAATCGTCATCACGACGGGACCTGCGGCCTACCGGCGAGCAGACGGAATCGCCGTGATACCCGCGGCACTGCTCGGGCCATAGTGAGCTGGAGCCGCCGGCGCTCGATGCCTGGGCACCCGCGGTCCGACGGTGGACCTCCTCGACACGAACGTTCTCTCCGAACTCCGCAAGCTGGGGCAACGCTCGCCACGCGCAACACCAGCGACTTCGAGGACACCGGGATCGAGCTTCTCAACCCTTGGCTCTGATCGTCGCCGTGACCGGCCAATCGTGTCAGTGGGTCGTCCCGGCCGGCTCGATCGACGGCTTGGGCACGGTCATCCACTCGAACGCCGTTCAACGTCGCGAGACCGCCACTTGCGGACCGCCCTCCAGCCATATACGCTAGTACTACCAGCCATTTACGTAACACGAAACAGCCATTTGTGCAAAGGTCTGGCCGGTGACGGCCCCGCTGTTCGGGGCTAGAAATGCACATCGATCCGCCGCTCGTCGCGATCGTCCGCGTGAGTGGTTGGGGGTAGCCAGGGCGCGTGCGCGCGGGACCTCAGTGTCCCGCGGCCGGGTATCGAGTGAGATATGACGCCGGGAGGGCTCCTGCGTCAGGAGGCACGCGACCTGGTCGCGGTCGAGCACGAGGAGGTGCGAGCCCTCGGCGGGTACCGAGCGGTGAGCGGTCACTTCTTGTTGACCACGTTGCTGCAGATCGCCGACGCAGCATCGATCGCGACGGTGCTGCGCGAGCCGCGGGTGCGACTTCTGTCGCTCTATATGTACTGGCGCGTGCCTGGCGTCGGCTTCGTCGGGGTCTTGGAGCTCGGTGACAGCGTGTGGCGGGGGCTGGGACGACTGTTCGGGGTGGAGCTCGACCCGACCGAGCTGAACGCGACCGAGGAGCTCGGGGGCTTGATCCCGGTGGGGCCCGGCGATTGTCTGCTCACACCTGAGGCCCTCGACCTGATCGAACAGCGCAGCGCGGCGGATCTGCCCGTCTACGACCATGTGTTGGGGCCTGGCGCGGTGATGGATGTATCACTGCGGCTCGGCAGCCGGAGCTTCACCAGGCCGCTCAGATAGCAACTCGGTGACACCTTGCTCATTGGGGTTGACGTGAGTCAGTGCCGGGACCGTGCCAAAGGCGGTATCCGCCGAGACGAGTGCGTCAGCCCCAACGTGTAAGGCTGTGGCTGCCAGTACGGCATCGAAGGCTCCCAGTCGCTGGCAGCGAGTGAAGATCTCCAGGCCGCGGTGCAGTTGCTCGGCGGTGACCGTCACAAGAGGGGACAGGAGCTCCGCGTAGTCGTAGCCCAGCGTGACCGCCTCAGTGCGCCCCCGGCGTCTGGCGCGCACGTGCACGAACTCTTGGATCACCTCCGCGGTGGTCGTCGCCTCGATGTCTCCGTCGGTAACCGCGGCAATCAAACGTCTCGCGGGATCGCGCAGCGGGTGATCGGCGCCCTTGGCATACAGCAGCACCGTCGTGTCGAGGACGATCACGCGCGGCGCTCGTGCAGTTCATCCAGCTCGCTGCGTAGCTCAGCCATGTCGGGCACCTGCATGTCTGCCGCGGCGAGCACTCGTCGGCCAGCTGCCTTGCGTCGAGCATCGGGATTGCTCACGCCGCGGTCGATCGCCTCACGCACCACAGTCGCCACGGACACGCCGCGCTCACGCGCCGCCTTCGTGATGCGCTGGTGACGCTCGTCGTCGAGCAGGATCTGCAGGCGATGCTCAAGCGGCATACACATACTGTAGCATGAGCAGGAATGAACGCCAAAGGAGGAACCTACCGCGCTGCGCAAGTCGATGGACGTCCTGCCCGACATCACCCAAGCTCCGCGGCCCCACGGTGATCTCGTACCGCCGGGAGCGAGTGATGCCAGGCGGCGGGCATTCCATTCCGCCCGCTGTCTCAATTGCTTTTTAGACGTTGGTAGAAGGGATGTGGCTGGCAAGGACAGTGGCTTGGGGCCGGCTTTCCCACTTGCCCGCCTTGCGACTAAGGTCTTCTAAAATGGATTATAGAAAGCTCTAGACGCGGTCGATCGCCTCACGCACCACAGTCGCCACGGACACGCCGCGCTCACGCGCCGCCTTCGTGATGCGCTGGTGACGCTCGTCGTCGAGCAGGATCTGCAGGCGATGCTCAAGCGGCATACACATACTGTAGCATGAGCTTGCTTGGGCAACTGCCGATGGTCCCGATCGATCCGCCGCTGGTAGCGGACGCGAATCGATCTCAGCCGCACCGCCCAATTGTCCTGCTGGGATGGCCTGGTGCTCGCCGCCGCCGCGAGGGCGGGTGTCAGCATCTATTCAGCGAGGATCTCAACGACGGGCAGGTCATCGGGTCGGTGCGGTGGAGGAATCCATTTTTGTGATCATCCGCGTGAGTGGTTGGGGGACAGCCGGGCGCGTGTGCGCGGAACCTCCGTGTCCCGCGGCGAGTTCTGCGGAGCACTAAACACGGCCGTCGACTGCTGAATAACCAACACGGGGCCGACCGCGCAACTTTGGAGCCGGCCATGTGTACCTTGAGGATGTTCGGAACGTTCAAAACTGCGTCGAGGGGGAGCATGAGGGCAGCACTACACGGCGGGGCTCTATTGGCGGCGATCCTGTCCATGAGCGTGCCGGGCTCGGCGGCGGCGCTCACGTTCGTCGAAGCTCCCGGATCGCCCTACTCCACGACCGGGGTCCCAAACAGCAGCGCTCTTGGTGGGGCGGTCGCAGGCGACTTCAACGGGGACGGCATCTCGGACCTGGCGGTCGTCAACGCGACCGGCCTTCCCGCCTTCAGTTCCGGAGAGAGCGTCACGATCCTGCTCGGCCACCCCGACGGCGAACTGACGATGGCGCCAGGCTCGCCGGTGGAACTCTACTCCGGGGGTATGTTCGCCTCGGATGGAGCCATCGCGGCGGGCGATTTCACCAACGATGGCCACCTCGATCTGGCGGTGGTGGACGGCATACACGACACCATCTCGATCCTCCTCGGAGACGGCACGGGTCGCTTCCGGCTGAGCGGCGCCCCGATCCCCTTCTCCGGCGGAGAACCCAGCGACATCGCGGTCGGGGACTTCACCGGAGACGGACACGAGGATCTTGCGTTCGCCAGCGGCGGCAACGTCAACGTGCTGCTCGGGGATGGCTCGGGCGGGTTTGCGCCCGCGCCCGGGTCGCCGTTTGCGGTCGCCGGCAGCCCAGAATCGGTCGTGGCGGGGCACTTCAACGCGGACGGCCTTTCCGACCTTGCCGTAACGACGAACGCAGGCCAGCTCGCGATCTACCTCGCCATGGGCGAAGGCAGGTTTCAGGAGGCCGCGGGATCGCCTCAGCCGGTCGGCGAATCCCCCAGATCCATGGTGGCGGCCGATCTCAACGGCGACGGGAAGACAGACCTGGCGATCGCGAACGAAGGCAGCGACACCGTGACCGTGCTGCTCGGCGACGGCTCGGGTGGGTTCGCGCCCGCGCTGGGCTCGCCCTTTGCGGTGCCCGGCGGGCCGGAGGCGTCCTCGTCAAGGCCCGGGTTGCCAGACTCGATCGCGGCCGGGGACTTCAATGGCGACGGCAACCTGGATCTGGCAATGGCCAACTTCAATGGCAGCAGCGATGACATCGCGGTTCTACAGGGGGACGGGCACGGTGGTTTCACCAACGCCGCCGGCTCGCCGTTCCCAGCCAACGGGAACCCCCGGCCGCTCGTCGTGGGCGACTTCAACGGCGACGGACTCCCCGATCTGGCGGTCGTGAACTCCTTCCAGGGAGTCGTGACGGTCCTCGACAACACGACCCGTGAAGGGCAGGAAGGGCCGCCCTCCTCGCCGGGGCCGATCACTCCCACCCCACCCCCCGTCACCCCCCCGACCTTGCCGACTCGCGCCCAGATCGTGGCGTCGCTCGCTCAGCAGCCGGGACCCTTCGGCAATTGGGCCGGGTTTCGTACGCCGGGCATGGGCAACAGCTACGCGTTCCCGTTCAGGGCGCTCGAGGCCGGCACGGCCACGGTCGACTTATACGCGCCGTCGCCCGCTCGTCGGCATGCGCGAGGCGCTCACACCAAGTCGGTACTCCTCGCGTCAGGCAGGCTGACGTTCTCGGCCGCCGCCACCGAGACGATGAGGATCGGCTTCACCAAGGCCGGCGTGGTCCTCCTGAAACGAGCTGCGCGACTGCGGCTGACGGTGAGGGATGCCTTCACGCCAACCGGCTCGACGACTCCCATCACTGCCGTGAGGACCGTCGCATTCGAGAGATACCCTCGCATACAAGAACACGGCTAGGCCGCCCTCGACGCTGTCGTGGGCCGAATAGGCGCCTGTACAACAGAGATTGTGTGGACGTTGGGGCAAGAGCCTGGCCGCACGGGGCAGACTCCGGTGAGCACCGTGCGACCGTACAATCGCGAGCGTGAGCTTTCGACGCCGTGCGGCTGCCCCGCGCTTGATTGAGTGGACCGGCGAGCGGTGCGTGCCCTGGGCTCCCGATGTGCAGGTAGTGTACGAGCATCTGCACCGCTATCTCTGGGCAGCGCGGCTTGTCGGTGGGCGCAGGGTGCTCGATCTGGGAAGCGGAGAGGGTTTCGGTACCGCCATCCTCGCGGAGTCGGCTGCGCACGTGGTGGGCGTGGACATCGACGAGCGGACCGTCGAGCACAGCCGGCTCAACTACGCGGCGGACAACCTGGAGTTCCACCTCGGCACTGCGCTCGACCTCTCGCCGCACGAGACGGGCTCATTCGGCGCGGTGGTCGCGTTCGAGATCATCGAGCACGTGCAGGATCAGGGCCAGGTGCTCGCAGAGGTCGCGCGGGTGCTGGCCGACGACGGCCTCCTGGTGATCTCGACACCGGATCGGCGCCTCTACAGCGAGGCAAGCGGCCAGCGCAATCCGTTCCATGAGCGGGAGTTGGGCCTGGAGGAGTTTCTCGAGCTGCTCGGCACGCACTTCCCGCACGTGGCCGCCTGGGGCCAGCGGACGATCACGGGCTCGCACATGAACGCACTCGACCCTGCTTCACGCGAAGGCAGCGTGAGCGACGCGCCCGATTTCTACGTCGAGCGCTCAGGCGAAGAGTGGCGCGTTGCGGGCGACCCCGCCGCGCTCTACGTCATCGCGCTGGCATCGAAGGCCCAGTTGCCCGTGCTGCCCGACGCCTCGACGCTCGCCGACTGCGACCTAGAGCTCCTGCGGCTCAAGGAACGCGACGCGATCGTCGTGGCTCAGGAGCGAGACGTCGCCGTCGCTCGCAACGAGGAGCTGTCGCAAACGCTCGAACGAACACACGCGGAACATGGTCGTGCGCTACGTGAGGAGGGCGAGCGAGCGCATGAAGAGCTCGAGCAGCGCGACCACGACATCGTGCGCGGACAGGAGGACATCGTCGCGCTGCGCGCCGAGATCGCCGCGCGCGAGGCCGAGATCGCTGCGCTTGGGGCGGAACGCGATGCCGCCAGGCAGCTGAACCGCCGCACCGAGGAGTCGGTGACGTGGCAGACGTTCCAGCGTGCCAGGGGCCGCCTCTACAACGCGATTGGCGAGCGGTCGCTGCTCGCAAGCGCTCTGAGCCTGTCGCTGCGGTTGGCGGGACGCGTGCTGATCAAACGGCCCAAGCCGGCACCGCCGGCTCCCACGGACACCGACGAGAGCGACGCCGAGCGGATCGTGATCTCGATGCCCGAGTACGAGAGCCCGAAGGTGTCTTTGATCGTCCCCTTGTACGCGCACGCGGAGCTCACACTGGCCTGCCTGCAATCGATCCGCGAGCACACGGCTCACGCCAGCTACGAGGTGATTCTCGTGGACGATGCCGCGGACCCCGCGACGAAACGCCTGCTCGAGGGCGTGCAGGGCGCGACGATCCTCCACAACGAGCAGAATCTCGGCTACCTACGGAGCATGAACCGCGGGGCGAGCGTCGCCCGGGGGCGCTGGCTGGTGCTCTTCAACAACGACACCGAAGTGACACGCGGATGGCTCGCGGCAATGCTCGCCTGTGCGGAATCCGCAGAGGACGTGGGCGTGGTGACTCCGAAGTTCATCTACCCCGACCGCACTCTCAACGAGGCCGGCGGGATCATCTGGCGCGACGGCACCGGCATGAACTACGGCCGCGGCGATCAGCTCGATTGCTTCCAGTACGAATACCGCCGCGAGACTGACTACGGCTCGGCGGCGGCGCTGATGGTCAAGACAGAGTTCTGGAAGGCGGCCGGGGGCTTCGACGAGCGCTACCTGCCGATGTACTACGAGGACACCGACCTCTGCTTCCAGGCGCGCGAGCACGGTCTGCGCGTCATGTACGAGCCCGAGGCCGTCGTCGTCCACATCGAGGGAGCGACCGCCGGCAACGATACGGAGTCCGGCCATAAGCGCCACCAGGAGCGCAACCGCACGAAGTTCGTCGCGAAGTGGCGCCACCAGCTGGAGTCCGAGCACCTGCGCTCCGCGCCCAAGAACGTTCGCATCGCAGCCAACCGGCAGCGTGGACCGCACGTGCTAGTGGTCGACTTCCGCGTCCCGATGTGGGACCGCGACGCCGGATCGCTACGGATGTTGGGCATCATGCAGGCGCTGCTGGGACTCGGCATGCGTGTGACATTTATGCCCGACAACCTCCTCCCGATGCAGCCATACACACGTGCGCTGCAGCGAATGGGAATCGAGGTTTTCTACGGTGCGCTCCACGTCAACGCCGAGCTGGCCACGATCGGCCCCGGGCTGAGCGCCGTGATCCTCTCCCGTCCTCAGGTGGCAAGTCGCTGGCTTGATTCGATGCGGGAGTACGCGCCGTCGGCGACCGTGGTCTATGACACCGTCGATCTGCACTGGCTGCGCGAGGCCAGGCGAAGCGCCATCGGAGCCGCGCCCGGAGGTGCCCCCAGCACGAGCAACGGCCGCTTCACTGCAATTGCGCCGAAGGCCGAAGCGCTGCGCGAGATCGAGCTGGCGATGATCCGAGCCACCGACACCACGCTCGTGGTGAGCGATACTGAGCGCGATCAGGTCGAACGGGATGTGCCTGACGCAAGTGTGCTCGTAGTGCCGACCTTTCACGATGTCGAGCCGTACGTCCCCCCGCCGGAGGACCGCTCGGGGATTCTCTTCGTGGGCGGCTTTGAGCATCCCCCCAACGGCGATGCGGCAATCCTCCTGGTCAATGAGGTAATGCCCGCTGTGTGGCGCGAGCTCGGTGGCGTGCAGGTCACGATCGTCGGACCCCACCCGCCGCCGGAGGTCCAGGCACTCGCCTCGCCGCTCGTGGACGTCACCGGTTGGATCGAGGACCTGAAGGCCGCTGCTGGAGTGCGCGAGGTTGATGGTGGCTCCGCTCCGCTATGGCGCCGGAATGAAGGGCAAGGTCACCCAGGCCCTCGCGACGGGGCTTCCGGTGGTGACCACCTCGATCGGTGCCGAGGGTTTGGACGGCCACGACAAGGAGTGTCTGCTGATCGCCGACGACCCGGAGGAGCTGGCCGCCCACGTGATCCGAGCCTACCGCGACGATGATCTCTGGCGGAGCCTCTCGCACGCCGGCCAAGAGCTGATCACGGAGCGCTGCTCGACCGCGGTGGTCTCAGAGCGGCTCAGCCAGCTCCTTGATGGCATCGAGGCTACGGTGACCGGTGGCGATGCGCATAGATGATCTCATGGACGCCCTCGGCGCCCAGGTGGAGCGTCTGCGGGTCGCCCGCTCGCAGATCGGCGACGACATCCCATGGTACCCGTACGACATCCTCGCCAACTTCGTGCACATCAACGGGATGCTCTCCGGCGAGAACCGCAATCTGGATCGGCTCGCGCAGGGCCTGCCGGTGGCGGACATCGGTGCGGCCGACGGCGATCTCGCGTTCGCCCTAGAGAACGTTGCGGGCTGGCAGGTGGATATTGTCGACACGGCCGCCACCAACATGAACGGATTGCGCGGTGCGCGGGCCCTGTGCGACCACCTTGGCTCGCAGGTTCAGGTTCACGATATCGATCTCGACCGCCAGTTCGCCCTGCCTCGCGAGCGCTACGGGCTCGTCTTCCTGCTGGGAATCCTCTACCACCTCCAAAACCCCTTTTACGCATTGCGGGAGCTGGCCTCACGGTCCTCGCACTGTCTGCTCAGCACGAAGGTGGCACGTTTCGCGGGACCGGCGAAGACGCCGATCGGCGATCTCCCCATTGGCTATCTTGTCGCACCGGACGAGACCAACAACGATGCGACGAACTACTGGATTCTCTCGCCCGCAGGCCTGGAACGGCTCGTGATGCGCGCTGGGTGGAGCATTTTGGACCGGGCAAATGTCGGCGACACGGTCGCGTCGGATCCGGCGACACCAGAGAACGACGAGCGGATGTTCTTGCTACTGCACAGCGCGGCGCATTAGCCTGAATCCATTGGCCGTACGCCCCTCCCCATTTCTGCAGGTTGCTCGGCAGCGCGCCGCTGCGATTCTCAGCCGTGTTGGCGGTGCTGCACCATTTCGCTGGATTCCGAACTCTATTCTCACTCCACTCCTGATCATCGGGGGTCTGCTGACGCTCACGGTGCTGGTGTTCGAGAAACAGATCTTCGATCACTGGACGTTCCCGTGGGACTTCCTGGGTCCGACGGCGACAGCGCCCGCCTTCGTCGCGGCTTCGGTCGGAAGCGGGCATCTTCTGTCCTGGTCTCCGTTTGTGGCGGGGGGATTCCCTGTGGATGTCGATCCACAGGCAGGGATGTACTTCCCGGGGTGGTGGTTGTTGGGCGTTATGGGAGTGCCTGCCACGCTACGGGTGCTGACCACTGTTCAGGTCGCCCACGTGCTATTTGGGGCCGTGGGGGTCCTGTTCCTGGCGCGAGCCCGGCGGCTGGGGTGGTCGTGGGCGGCGGTGGCAGCAGTTGCCTACCTGTTCTTCGGTGGCTTCTACGGTGAGGCCGAGCACGCGGATATCTTCAGGGGGTTCGCTTACGTTCCGTGGCTGCTGTGGGCCCTGACACCGCCCAGCGGTGCTGGCCGATGGACCCGCCTGGCTGCACTGCCGCCCTTGGCATGGCTGATCGTCTCAGGTGCCTATCCGGGCCAGGTTGTCTCGGATGGCATCACGGGACTGGTGTACTTGAGCGTGGCGTTACATGTCAGTGGTAGGGCGGTGTGGCGTAGATATCGCACCCCGCTGACACTCTCTGTGGCCTCTGCCGCCGCTGTGTGCGTTGCGGTGTTATTGCCCTATGTGCGGGCAGAGCAGGCCCACGAACTCTACCGCGCGTTCGAACCAACCGCCGCCGTGCGAGCAGGCGAGTCTCTCTCTCTACTCGATCTGCTCGGCCTTTATCTCAACAATTTTGCATGGATATACGACGGTACGGTGACGGCGTGGGCAGTCGGGATCCCGGTGCTGATCGGGTTGGCCTGTGTGAAAATGGATGCGCTCCGCAGGCAGGCTCCGCTGGTCGCCTGCGGAGCTGTGGCACTCGCGCTGGCGATGACCCCAAAGATCGGTGTAGTGGGTAGGGCGATGGCCTCCGTGCGCCCGCTGTTTCCCAGTCGCTTTCCCGCAGCCGACTACAAGGCGGTCGTGGCTGTCGCGCTGGTGGTGTTGTCCGCCGAGGCTTGGAGCCAGATTGCGACTCGCCGCCACGGTCTCTCTTGGAGGGCGGCATTGGCCGGCTGTGTGCTAGTGGCCGGTGCGTTGCTTGCCCCATCAACCTACGCGCAACCGACGCGCGAGTTGTGGCTGCTCATCGCGATGGTCGTAGCGGCTGTGGCGCTCGTGTCAATACGCGTGCCACCGCGCCTGCTGGTCTACCTGCTTGTGGCCCTGGTGGTGATTGACGGTATGCGAGAGATCAACGATTACAACCTTCTGGGGCGTATCTCGTCGTGGCAGACCTCGCCCGCCGAAGCGGCTCCCTACCGAGCTCGTGACGTCTATGTGCGCAAGTTGCCCGCGCTGTTGGGGCAGGCGCCGGCGAGTCGTCCTGCCCGTGTGCCGTCGTTTGCTCCATTCAACCTCGCGCCCACCGGCACTGATGCCGACGCCTCGGGGTGGGTGGCAGATGGTTACCACCTGACCGATTACGGCAGCACGATCGAGCGGGTACGCTGGCAGGCAGAGCACAGCCCCATCTGGTCTACTCTACTGCTCGATTCCTGGCATGGATACACGTTTCCCTGTGCCGCGGTCGGATGCAACGGCCGCGCTGTGCATCTGCCGACTGCGACGACGTGGAATCCCAGTCCCGACGTGCATACCCTTGCTTATGGTGTCGAAAGCATCGTCTACTCCGTCGACGTCTCCCAACCAGTTTTGATGGTGGAAAACGAGCTCGCAATAAACGGCTGGCACGCGAACTCACAAAAAGTACACCTGGTTGATGCTGGAATCCCACTGCGCGCTTGGCGACTCTCTCCGGGGCGGTATCAGTTCACTGCCACCTATCACGAACGTGGCCGTCTCCTTCAGGAGTTAGCAGTGTTTGCTGCGCTTGCTGCGTGGCTAGGCTGCGTTCTCGCTCTTCGCCGTAACCTGACTCTCAATCCAAGACGGCGCCTGGTTGAATAGCGCTACCCAGTGGTCGGGGAACTAGTTCAAGGCCGCGCTATAAGCGTCTCTCGATGAGGGTCGCTGCAAAGGTGCTCAGCAGTGCCAGGCTCGCAACAGTGCCGAGGTCGACGATCTGTATGTGGGTACCCCAGATCCCGTCGGGGAAGCCGAGGATCACGGCGAGAGCAACCGCCCAGACTCCGACGACTGCCGTCCTTGTCCATCGTCCGGTGAGCAGTCCGCAGAATGGTCCGACGGCGAGGAGCGTGATGAGAACGACGTGAGTAAGGATCGCGTCGGTGGCTGCGATGATCGAGGTGAGCAGGAGCGCAAACCACCAAACCTGACTGACAGACACCCCGGCCAGGAGCGATTGGTTGCGCGCGGGGGCCGCCGACCCGCGATCGGTCGGCTGGAGGCGCGCAATTCCGTGCTTGACCATTCGAAGTGGCGCAGTGATGCGCCAACTGATGGACGACTGCGCTTTTTCGAGGATCGCCCTCTGTCGCTGTAGTCGGTTCTCCAGCTCCGAGAGGGCTGCTTGTGCTTCGCTGTACTGGGCTGTGGAGACCTTGAGCTCGCGCCGGGCGCTCGCCAGCTCATTGCGCAACTGTTCTCGCTCCTGCTCGATCAGCGTCCTCAGCTCTGAGGCTTCCGTGCGCGCCTGAGCAACGGCTTCAGTGAGCCCTCTCTGCTCGTCCTGCAGGGCAGAGGTCCGCTGTGCCTCGGCGAGCCGTAGGTCGGTAGATGTCCGATGCTCCCACCAGAGCTCCGGAGCGACGCGCTCGATCGCTTCGGATACCTGTTGCTGGGTACCGCCCGCCGCACGACGGGCATCCTCGGCAGCCCGCAGGGCGAGGAAAAGGACGCGCGCCGTGGGCGGCACCCCCCAAGTGGCGGCCAGTTCGCGCGAGGAGGTCGCGTGATGCCACAAACGCTGCTCGATCTCGTCGAGTAGTCGCTCGTGCAGGCCGTTCTGAGTAGAAAGCTCAAGGCCGAGCAACGACGCCATTGCGGCGAGCTGCCCCTGGGCATCGTGGAAGAAGTCTTCGTAGAAAACGAGTGCTCGCGGACGGTCTTTGGTCTCCTCGAGCGCTCGTGCCGTGTACTCCAGCCACAGGTCTCCCCATGCGCCGATCGGTAGTTCCGGGTCAGGGCGCCGCTGAATCGAGGAGATCGCATCTGCGGGGTTGCGCAGGCAGATCACGTACGTCGCGTCTGGCATCAGCTCCTTCCAGAAAGGCAGCGTGAGCGTCGTGCGCGGATCCTTCCAGCCCCACAGCCGAGTCGCGCCAAACTTCTCCTCCAGAAGGCGGCGCGCGCGCTCGCGCAGCTCGTCGAAATCCGGGGACCGCTCCCAGCCGGGCGCGGCTGGCAGCGGTCGCCACCAGACGGTCCCGAGCTTGGCCAGGATCTCGTCGTTGAGCTCAACCATCCATCGGGGCTCCCAGTAGCCGCGAGGGTTGTCCGCCTCGCCCGGCGCCAGGAGATCCTCTGAGGGTCCGATCTCCACGCCAAGGAGATGCAAGAGCCGCATCGTCAACGACGTCCCGCTGCGGCCGAAGCCCAGGACGCATACAGGACCGCTCATGTCGCCGCTGACAGTGCTCATCCCGCGGCACGTTAACGGTTCGATGCGCGCCTCGTGTACGTTCTACGCCTCAAGTGGCCGAGCAGGTCCTGTCGATTGGTGGCCCGCGCGCGGCAATGCGGTGACTGTGAGGCCCGGCATCGGTCGTCTGCTCCCGCTACGCGCAGCCGAACGACGGTACCACTGGCTGCGGCGCTGCTACCGGAGCGGTGGCGGCCGGTGCTGGCAAGGTCATGCGGAACGCCTGCAGGCCTTGCCCGTCGGCCCCGATCTCTTGCAAGCTGAAGCGAGTCCGAATCAGTGCAAGGGTGTACTGCTCGATCGGAAGCAGCTGGCCGGCGTCCTGCGCAGCCCCGCTGGTGACCACGATCCCGCCCGCCCGCAGCGAGCGCACGGCTGCCGCGACGCGCCCTGGGCCCCGTTTGGAAAGCGACTCCTGGCAGGGGTTGCTCGAGCCCACAGCGTTAGCTGTGTGGAGGCGCAGGAGCGCCTCGGTCTCGACGCTTGGAGTCAGCAGGATCGTCAGGCCGCCACGGTCGGGGGGCCCAAGCGATGAGACGAAGGCAACGACGTGGGCGGCGGTCGGATCGACTACGGGGTTATCCCATAGCGCGTGGAGCTCGCTGTCGAGCGGCGGCGCGCTCCCCAGTACCGCGGCCAGCGCCGTGGAGGGGTACTTCTGACTGATGTCTTCGCTCTCGCTTGCGACGATCATGGCGCCGAGGAAGATCACCGTGCCGCTCGCGACCGCCACCGCGACGCGACTGTCAAACGTCGAGCGAACGATGCCCAGCCAGACGAATAGCAGCGCGATGGCCGGCGGCGAGATATGGATGAGGTTGTTCGGAGCGGCGCGACCGAGGAAGTACGTGTAAACGAGCGCCCCAAGGACCGTCAGGCCAGTGGCGGCGCGAAACGCGACGGCGTGCTCCCGCACCAGCGCCGGGCGCATCAGCACGAGCAGCACGACAGCGATGGCTGAGACCGTGTACATCGCCCCGAGCGCAAGACCCGGCGACCAAGCTTCGATCGGAAGCAAACCGAGCCCGCCCGTAGTGTACAGGCGGATGTATTCGACATAAGCGCCCCAATCCGCCCACGCTCCAGCTGCGGCTCGAGTCAGCAGCGTAAACACCAGCAGACCGAGGAGGCTCGCCGCGAAAAGCCGTCCGATGCGGCGAGTCGCCGTCTTGACGCGCTCGCGTGGGCTCATGTCTGCGACGGCGGCATCCAGGCACGCGAGCGCGACCGCGGTTCCCAAGCAGTAGACGCCGGCCTCCCCGCTCCAGGCAGCCGCGACCGCGACCGTCGCGAGCACGAGCACGTCGAGCAGTTGCTTGTGACGCTCTGTCCTGGCAGGCGCAAGCGAGAGCAGGATCACGAGCCACGGCAGGCCGAACCGCAGCACCCCGGTGCTCGGGAAGTAGGTGTAGAAAGCGAGCTGCCCGAAGACGTACAGGACGACAGCAACCGCCAGCCCAGTCGCGGAGATGAGTAGAGATCCGGTACTCCAGCGTAAGACGAGGTAGACGACTGTGAACAGCAGTACCGTCAACCCAGACAGCAGAAGGGTGAACGTGCCATAGCCCAAAGGCACGACGAGGAAGACCGCTGCCAGCGCGTCAATCAGCCCGACGCCGTACTGCGAGAACGTGCTTACCAACATCGGGTGTCCGTGGAGCACGTCGGTAGCAGGTCCGAGGAAGTAGTTGTGATCGAGTGCCAGGCCGAGATTCGGAAGCCCGACGTAGGCCACGACGAGCGCACTGACGACGAGGACAGCGGTATCGAATGCTCGGGTCCACGCGCGCGAAGGGCCACGACGGCCCCCAAACGTCCTGACCAGGTCGAAGGTAGCGAGCCCGGCCGCAAGCGCGACAGCAACATCGACCACACTGAGGGTGGCAGCCGGCACGAACGGTATCGCAGCCGCCGCAAGCAACAGTGGCGTAGTGGCGGCCGCCGCTTGTGCCGGGAACGGCCGCGGCCAGGTCGCCGGCACGAAGCGCGCCAACAGCGCGATTGTGGCACGGGCCACAACCAGCGCGAGCAGAACGAAGAGCGATGTATCGAGCGTGCCGGTTGCGGAAAGCGCGAGCAGACCCGCCAAGCACAGCACGCCAGCGGTCGCAGCGAGCGTCGCGAAGGCGAGGAGCTGCTCGTGCTCTCCCGTTGAGCCCGCACGATAACGGCGCCAGGCGAGCACGACACTCAGGGGCACGACGACAAGGACCGCGAGAAAGTAGCCCAAGCGTTCGATCGGCTTGCTTTGACCGAATAGCACGATCAGAGCAGCGGCGCTTATCGCGAACATCATCACGCCATCCGCAATCGCCCCGCTCAGCAGAGAAGCGAGGTCCCCGTCGGTGTCTTGGGGAGACGAGGCACGAGGTGCGCTCACGACCAGCGCAGCGACGATCAGATCGCAGCCGACGACCAGCAGCGTCGCCTTCTTCCAGCCGAACGCCGACGACGCCGCAAGGCCAAGGACGCTAGCGGCAAGCGCCAAGATCACTGCGGCGCCCCCGGCCGCAAACAGGCTCGCCGCAAGCCTTGGACGGTCGCCGAGCGCTGCGGCCAGCTTCGTTGGGACTCTGAGGCGAGGTCTTCTAGCCAATGTCGTGCGGCCCCTCATATAATCGTGGCCTCGACGACAGTGCGACGGATACTGTCGGCTAGGATCGCCCCTTGGGTATCACTTACTACTCCTCCGGAAGGTGGTAGCAACGGGCCTCGCCGGTATCGGGTCAAGTTCCGCAAACCCCTGTGTTGCACGACTTCCTGCTCATATCACGCGACGGTATCATATGCTCCGAGCGGATATCAACGACGAGGTGCTCACCGGGCATGACTTATTCGTGCTGAGGCCGAGGTGGCGGGAGAGGCGAGTTGAAGGCAGCTATGCAGCGCGGATACGATCAGATGCGGCCACGGATCATCCGTGCCGCAAGTCAGTGGGAAGGCCCTGCGCGTCGCAGCGGTCGTCGCTGACGCCATGTGCGGAAGGTCCCCAACGCACTCATACTCGTCCGGGGATCGAGGGTAAACTCGGGCTCCCATGTTCGAGTGAGCACTATGAAGAACTAGGAGCAACATATTCTCCAGTGCCCAGGCAATTATCCGCCCACGAGCCCGACGACGCGTTCAAACTCCAGTAGCACACCTGATTCACATTGGAAATGAAATATACCCACTGGTTACCAGTTTCAGGGTCTCGAACCGGCGCTAGTCCGGACGCTTTCGCCACGTATTCCGTCGCACTCCCCAGGCAGTCATCCGTCCACGAGCCCGACGACGCGTTCAAACCCCAGTAACATACCCGCCCCGAACTAGAAAGAAAATACGCCCACTGGTTGCCGGTCGCGGGATCGCGTACAACGCTGACGCTCGTGTTAGGGGCTACATAGTTCCCTGTACCGAGGCAGTCATCCGCCCACGAGCCGATGAGCTGCCAGTAACAGACCTCACCTGCTTTAGAGACAAAATACGCCCACTGGTCACCCGAGCTGGGGTCGCGCACGGCGCTCACGCTCGTGTTGGGGGCTACATAGTTCCCTGTACCGAGGCAGTCGTCCACCCACGAGCCGATGAGCTGCCAGTAACACACCTTACTTTCATTAGAAGAGACAAAATACGCCCACTGGTCACCCGAGCTGGGGTCGCGCACGGCGCTCACGCTCGTGTTGGGGGCTACATAGTTCCCTGTACCGAGGCAGTCGTCCACCCACGAGCCAACGAGCTGCCAGTAACAAGCACGGCCTTCGGTCGAGACGAAATAGGTCCACTGAGCGCCCGACACAGGATCGCGCAACGCACTCAGGCCCGTGTTTTTCGCTACATAGTTCCCTGTACCGAGGCAGTCATCCGCCCACGATCCGATGAGCTGCCAGTAACAAACCTCACCTGTATTAGATACGAAAGACGCCCACTGATCGTCACTCGCCGCAGGGGCGAGGATCGCCCAGCGCGAGCTGGACTCCGGATGCAGCGTGATCAATGTTTGGTCGGACCCGTAGCTGGTCCCAGCCAAGCTGCTCGCAACGAGGCGATAGTGATAGAGCGCACCTGGTTCGAGATGGGCTATAGCCGCGCTCTTTTCCAAGATTTTGGTGCCGTTGCCCGCGTTTTCTTCCGGCGTAGAAGAACCGTATGACGTCGTCGTGCCGTACTGGAAGTGGTAGTGCGTTTCCAGCCCGTTCGGGTTCACCGTGCCGTGCAAGGCGGCCTGCGTTTCTTGTAGGCCCGTCGCTGCCGTGGTTGTCGCTTCGGGCAGTGGGAGGGGGGTGTATTCAGTCCACAGCTGAAGGTTAGAGTCACTGGCGCCAATCTCACTAAGACCGCCACCCTCCGCCCCCTGCTCGACGCCAATGAGTGCGTAGCTTTCAGGTTTGGTGGATAGGTTTCGTCCGCAGCCCTGTTCAGACCAGGATCTTTCACCTCTCTCAGCTTCTTCTACTTCTTTTTTTTGCTAAAGGGGTGATTGCGCCTGTCGGCGGTGATCGCGTGTTCCAGGTCTGCCTTGGTGATGCGGGCGCTGAAGTCTCGCCACGTACTGTTTGACCCAAAGACAAACGTTTTTTCCGACCCCACGTTTTCCGCAAAAGAGGTGCCCGACGCGAACTGGGTGATCGTCTGATCGAGGTTGTGTGCGGGATTCCCCTCAGAATTGCATGCCGACACCACGTCAAAGTGTTCGTTGGTGCTGGGGAAGCCGGAGCCTACCCGCCACATCTCAAGGCAGGACTCCAAGATGTCCCCGGTCGTTTGGTCTTCAAACAACGGGCAGAGATAGCCCCAAGCGCCGCCGTGTGTTCCCAGCGAGTACGGAAGAACATCGTCGGAGATGACCAGCGACGGTTCGCCGAACGAGCTGCCCCACGGCCGATCGTTGCCGCCCTGTTCGTGAAGCGAGACGTAGTGCTGCATGCCACACGGAGGTCGGGTTTCGCATTTGCTGTTCCCCGAGCCCTGGAGCACCTGGCCCCAAAAGGTTTCGTATGCTTGGCAGACGTTGGGAGGGCTGACGTGCGAATTACCCTCCTGGTAGGAGCTTAGCGGGGTAGGCGGTTCGTAGCCTGTGTTGCCGCTCTGTTTGTTTCCATTCGTGGTGTTGAGAGCTTCGCCGAGTCTGTAGTAGTTGCAGTAGTCGCCACTCGGGGAGATCTGGAAGTCTTCGCCGACGCCCTGTTCGCTGACTTCGTGCATGTGCGGTCCGTTGGGAAGGTAGGAGGCGCCAACAGAATCGCAAGCATAGGAGCTTGCCCCCAGTGCTCCCGTCTGCCAACAGTTCTCTTTGGGTTCCGTTTTCGTTTCGAACAAGCTGTACCAATAAAAGCTTTCCCTTGAGCTCGGTGGTTGCACAAGCGGAGCCAGCCCGGCTGAGAGATCCGCCGACGAACCCGGCAGGGCCTGCACGACCGGGCGGGCGCCAGGTTCGAGGGCGAGTGGGGTAGGCGCGCTCGTGGGAGTCGGGGCGGTGTAGCCGTGACATTCAGCGGCGTCGGCGGCCGCCGAGGAAAGAGGGAGGGGCGCGCCGGTCCCCCCGGTGCATTCGGAAGATGAGCTGCTCGCGGCCTGGGCAGCAGTCGAAAGACCGCCGGCAACAATCACCAAGCAGGCTGCAAGCGACGCGCTCAGCAGCATCGCCGCAGACGCCATCCGGCGCATAGGACGAGCCATTTGGTGCATACCGATTGGCTCGCGCCGGACCGCTGTCGATGGTGAATCTGTTCCGTGGCCTGACATCCCTACCTCCCCGTCGTATCGGTCTGGCGCCGGGAATGCCACCCACTTTCCAAAGGCGGTCCCGGTGCTGGTCTTTTGACTAGCGAAAACGCCGCAGGGAAACTTCTATCCGACCGATGTGCAGGCGGTCAAGCCTAGATAGACATAAAATCTGTGGCTAAGGCCATCAGTGGATGCGACCTATCAACTAAAAGAGACCAAAGGTCAAGTCGCGTTCAGGCGAGCAAATTGAGCGGGCTGCTCAGCTCGTCATTCACCAAGGGGGACGTCGAACGCTCGGCACCCAGCGGGCTCCCGCCGGGGCTCTCTATGCGTGCACTACGAGCGACGGGGCGCTATTGGCGTCCGGCCGTCGGGATCAGGACGTCAGGTCTTGGCGCGGCGCTGGAACGGTTTGCGCAGCCATGCGATGAAGAGGGGGACCGAGATCAGGTCGGGGACCGTGAGCGATCCGATGTTGAGCGTTTCCCGCTCGCCGGTATCGGGGTTGATCCGCGTGAGACGTGTGGCGATGGGTGCCGGCCGGCTGGCGTCGGGTTGCTTCATTGCGCTCATTGTACTCCTGCCAGCTCGAGGGCGATTGCGAGCACGAGCAACGTCACGGCTACAACCAGCAGCGGATCCTTGCGCGCGAGGGCCCGCTCGTTGGCAAGCGATTCCGAGGCGAGGTCTTCGAGCAGCCACTCTTCGATGGTCTCGTCGTCGTTGCTGACGCGGGCGTCGAGCAGGCCCGCCACGGGTGGGCCCGTCTGCGCGGCTCCCGGGAGAAACAGGACGCGCACGGCAAGGCCGAGGGACAGGGCGAGGAGGAGCAGTACGAGCGCTGCGATCCAGAGGTGGTGGGCGGATCTGACGTCCACGACGATCGCGGCGATGGCCGTGCAGACGCTCACGACCCCAAGCGCTCCGAGATCGAACGTGCCGGAGCGAGCCACCTGCGTCTGCAGCTGGCTCTCGGCCAGCGAACGCAGGCTGTTGGCGAGCCGCGGCGTGATCGCTCTCGTAGGCATGTCGAGAACGTTGCGCTTGCCGATGCCTTCGGAGCGCTTGGTCGCGAGGTTCTCACGGGCGAGGGATGCCAGCAGTCGCGACATCTGCGATTGGTCGGTTATGCCGATGCCTGTGGCGATTTCGCGGTTGCTCGAGTCTGGGTGCTCGGCGAGGAAGATCATGCACTCGCGCACCCGGTGGGCATTGTTGGGTATCGCGGGGTGGATCGCGCCGAGCCCCAGGTTCAGTACGGGCGTTTGCGCCAATGGTTCCCAGCGGGGGTCGCCGGCTGCAATCTCGCGCGCGAGCTGCGATCCCATCTCGATTTCCCGCGTGACCTATCAACTAGAAGAGACCAAAGGTCAAGTCTGCAAAAGGCGCGTCGGCCTGGCGGATGGGGAGAAACCGATGACCGTTGACAGACGTCTATACCGCGGCAACAGGCCGTCTCGCGGCGCGAGCTCTTCGCTCGAGGCCCTGCCCACGCCCGCCGCCGTAATAATGCCTCCGGTCAGCGCGAGCTTTGCAACCACACGGCTCCGAATGCCGGCGGCGGGTCCTGGACCTCAGCGGGGTGCGTCTTTGCGCCGGAGGCGCCTGCGCAGCCAGGCGGGAAGGATGGGGCCTTTCGCCAAGCCGGGCATGGTGAGCGACCGGAAGTGCGGAGTGTATCGTTCGTACGTCGCAGCGTCGATCCGTGGGCGACGAGCGCCCGCGGCGGACGGCGTGCTGACGGTAGAGTGCTCCATCGCGCTCATTGTAGTACCTGTGCCGCGAACTCGACGACAATGCCAAGTATCAGGCACGTCACCGCCGAGGCCACGAGCGGGTCCTTGCGGGCGAGGGCGTTCTCGTTGGCGAACGTTTCGTGCGCGAGGTCGTCCAGCAGCTGCTCCTCAATGGTGTCGTCGTCGTTCGCCCGGCGGGCCTCCAGGATTTCCGCCACGAGCGGCCCGTTCTGCTCGGTCCCTGGAAGGCGCAGGACGCGCACCGCCACGCCGAGCGACAGCCCGAGCAGAACCAGCGCGACGATCCAGAAGCCGTACGCTTCCCTGACTCCGATGACGATCGCGGCCACGGCCGCGTCGACGGCCATCACGCCGAGGCCGGCGAGGATCAATGGCCGGGGCCGCTCTTCGCCCGGTGTCCGCCAGAAGCGCTCGACGATCGTCGATCTGAGCAGCGCGAGGTTGTGCGCGCGCCGCTCGAGCGCCCAGGAGCCGGCCGCCAATGCGTCGACAAACCAGATCCGCGCCAGCAGAGGCTCGTTGTCGAAGAGCACAAGCAGCGACGCCAACGCGGCCCGCGCCCCGTCCTGCCAGTGCTCCTCGCGCTCGAACGCATCGACGATCAACTCCTTGGCGCGCTCTGACCCAGATCCAGCAGGGTCGTAAAGCAGTCCTCCAGATCCCCGAAGTATTCGTAGAACGTGCCGGTGGACACCCCGGCCCGCGAGGTTACCTGCTTCACTTTGGTACGCGGATACCCATGCTCAGAGACGATTTCCGCCATCGCCTGAAGGATTCGTGCGCGCTGCATCCATGCTCCTGTTCGCGGTGGCGAGATGTAGGTGGTCGTGGTCCTTTGCGTAGACGAGCGTTCTCGTCAGGCGATCGGGTCCGGGGCCGGAAGCATATCGAGCCCGGTCCATCCATCGGGAGGCGACCGGGTATGGGGACGCAGTGGCCCCGAGCCGCCGGTGAGCCTTCTATCCGCGGAGCGCTATTTGGCGTCGGCCGTCGGGAATCAGAGAACGTCAGGTCTTGGCGCGGCGCTGGAACGGTTTGCGCAGCCATGCGAGGAAGAGTGGGACCGAGATCAGGTCGGGGACCGTGAGCGGCTCGAAGTGGAGCGCGTTCCGCTCGCCGGTATCGGCGTCGGTTTGCCTGGGACGTGGGACTGTGGATGCCGGCTGGCTGGCGTTGGGCTCGTCCATTGCACTCATTGTACTCCTGTGAGCTCGAGGGCGATTGCGAGCACGAGCAGCGTCACCGCTCCAACCAGCAGCGGGTCCTTGCGCGCGAGGGCTCGCTCGTTGGCAAGCGTCTCCGAGGCGAGGTCTTCGAGCAGCCACTCTTCGATGGTCTCGTCGTCGTCGGTGGCGCGGGCGTCGAGCAGGCCCGCCACGGGTGGGCCGATCGGCGCTGCCCCCGGGAGAAGCAGGACGCGCACGGCAAGGCCGAGAGCCAGAGCGAGGAGGAGCAGTACGAGCGCTGCTATCCAAAGGTGGTGGGCGGATCTGACGCCCAGGACGACCGTGGCGATGGCCGCGCAGACGCTCACGACGCCGAGCGCGCCGAGGTCGAACGTCCCGGAGCGGGCGACCTGGGTCTGCAGTTGGCTCTCGGCTAGCGAGCGCAGGCTGTTGGCGAGCCGCGGCGTGATCGCTCTTGCAGGCATGTCGAGAACACTATGCAGCGACGGCGATGGAACTCGCCACGGCGACCCGGATTACCAGTGTTTCCGGGCCTCGTGGCTCGAAACCTGGCGCGCATTGGTCCATGTGGCCATATCTGGAACGGTGGAAAGGCGGGTTGGCTTGGACTCTCATCGCTCGGACAGCATCCGCGCGATCTCCTCGCCCTGCGTGGTGAGCTGCCATGCGTTGCGCTTGCCGATGCCCCCGGAGCGCTTGCTCACGAGGTTCTCGCGGGCGAGGGATGCCAATAGTCGCGACATCTGCGATTGGTCGGTGATACCGATTCCCGTGGCGATTTCGCGGTTGCTTGAGTCTGGGTGCTCGGCGAGGAAGAGCAGGCATCGACGCACCCGGTGGGCATTGTTGGGTATCGCGGGATGGATCGCGCCGAGCCCCAGATTCAGTACGGGCGCTTGCGCCAATGGTGCCCAGCGGGGGTCTCCGGCTGCGATCTCGCGCGCGAGCTGCGATCCATCTCGATTTCCCGCGCGAGATCGTGCGTGTCCAGGTAGGGCGCGGTGACGAGGCCCATGATGGGGCTGAGGAGGTCGATCAGCGGCGTGGGTTCCTTGGTGAGCAGGTGGGTGTGGATGAGCCCGAGGACGGACGCGATGAGGCCGGCGAGGATCAATGGCCGGGGCCGCTCTTCGCGCGGTGTCGGCCAGAAGCGCTCGACGATCGTCGATCTGAGCAGCGCGAGATTGTGCGTGCGCCGTTCGAGCGCCCAGGAGCCGGCCGCCAGCGCATCGATAAACCAGATTCGCGCCAGCAATGGCTCGGAGTCGAAGAGCACAAGCAGCGACGCCAACGCGGTCCGCGCCCCGTCCTGCCAGCGCTCCTCGCGCTCGAACGCGTCCGCGATCAGCTCGTTGGCGCGCTCGGACCCCAGATCCAGCAATGTCGTAAAGCAGTCCTCCAGATCACCGAAGTATTCGTAGAACGTGCCGGTGGACACCCCGGCCCGCGAGGTCACCTGCTTCACTTTGGTACGCGGATACCCATGCTCAGAGACGATTTCCGCCATCGCCTGAAGGATTCGTGCGCGCTGCATCCATGCTTCAGGAGTTGCGGATGAGCAGCCCGCATGCGAGTCCGGCGCGGCGCATCGTTTCGGCGTCGAGCAGGCTGGGTCCCGACAGGTTCAGACGCTGCTCGGCGACGCGTAGCCATTTGCGCTCGGTCTTACGCAGATCGGCCGCCATCTCGCGAGGATCCTCGATGAGTGCCAACAGTCGTAGGAGATCATCGCGCTGGGTCTCCGGGTCGCTGTGGACCATCAGTGCCCTGGCCTTGATGAGCACTGCCCCGAGCAGTGTCGGCCGGCGAAGCTCGAACGAGCGTCCCTCGACGATCACGGTGACCGTCTCTGACCGAGTGATGGCCTGGGAGCCACCCGGTATGCCGATCGCCTTGAGGCCAGCCGTGAGGTCCGGCGGCGGCTTGATGCCATCCGGCGCCAGCACGTCGACGATCAGCCCGTCGCGCGCGTAGCGGTGCGCATAGCCATCAATGTCTGGCCCGATTAGCTCGAAACCCTCACCACGGAGCGCCGCGTCGATGGAACGCAGCGCGCCTTGTGGGCGCGCTTGACCAAGGATGTCGATGTCGCCGGTAAACCGCACGTCGCTGACGCCGTGCTCGAGGGCGTGCAGTTGCACCATCAGGCCACCGATGAGCACCCACTGTCTCGGGAGCAGCTCGACGAGGTCCCCCACGGCCGCCCAGAGCTCGACGGTCTCCGAATCGTCGAGGTCGATGTCGATCTCGTTCACGGTAGAAGAGCGCGCGCGGCCTCGCGACGGGCACGCGGCTCGTCGCTCTCGAGCAAGTCCACCAGGATCGCGGCGCGCGGGGCGCGGCGATCACCACCACGGTCCAAGAGTGGCCACACCCTATCGCCTACCCAGCGGATACGGACCGGCCCCGCCCCCGGCATGAGAGCGTGCTCGGTGACGATCGCGTGGTGGTGGCCGGCCGGCGCGTACACCTCGACTGCTGACGCTGGGCCGAGGAGGCCCACCACGTCGCCGGCCGAGATGCCGGTGGCCAGCACGTCGCGCCGGTCGAGGATCCGCGCCAACTCCGAAGGGTGGACGTCGAATTCCTCCATCTCGGCGCGCGCGCGTAGTCGGGGCGCGTACTCCCGCAGGGGGTGGTTGCGCAGCCAGGCGCGCATTCGTGAGGAGTAGCGGTCCCGGCCAGCCATGTCCTCGGCCGTGGTGTTGTCCCCGGATGCCAACAGGAGGACCGCCCAGGCCATCGTCTGTGACAGGGGCCGACCGCCACCGGGTCGCTGCCGGGCCATCCGTTGCACCGCTCGCTCATCCAGCCACCAGCTGCGCCCGCGCTTGACAGCGGGCAGCCGACCCGACGCGATGTGCTGACGCACGGCGACCGGGCCGACACCGAGACGATCGGCGGCCTCGCGGACACTGAGAAGTGACCCATCAAGCATAGACAGAATGCTATCGCTAGCGCAAAGGTTCTGTCCGCAGCCCCACGGCTGGACCGCCGGGCAGGTCTCACTTCGCCGACAGCATCCCTGCGATCTCCTCGCCGTGCGTGGTGAGCTGCCATGCGTTGCGCTTGCCGATGCCTTCGGAGTGTTTGGTCGCGAGGTTCTCGCGGGCGAGGGATGCCAATAGTCGCGACATCTGCGATTGGTCGGTGATACCGATTCCCGTGGCGATTTCGCGGTTGCTTGAGTCTGGGTGCTCGGCGAGGAAGAGCAGGCATCGACGCACCCGGTGGGCATTGTTGGGTATCGCGGGATGGATCGCGCCGAGCCCCAGATTCAGTATGGGCGTTTGCGCCAATGGTGCCCAGCGGGGGTCTCCGGCTGCGATCTCGCGCGCGAGCTGCGATCCATCTCGATTTCCCGCGCGAGATCGTGCGTGTCCAGGTAGGGCGCGGTGACGAGGCCCATGATGGGGCTGAGGAGGTCGATCAGCGGCGTGGGCTCCTTGGTGAGCAGGTGGGTGTGGATTAGCCCCAGGATGGACGCGATGATGCCGGCGACGATCAATGGCTTGGGCCGCTCTTCGCGCGGTGTCCGCCAGAAGCGCTCGACGATCGTCGACCTGAGCAGCGCGAGATTGTGCGTGCGCCGTTCGAGCGCCCAATGGCCGGCCGCCAACGCGTCGATAAACCAGATCCGCGCCAGCAATGGCTCGTTGTCGAAGAGAACAAGCAGCGACGCTAATGCGCTCCGCGCCCCGTCCTGCCAGCGCTCCTCGCGCTCGAACGCGTCCGCGATCAGCTCGTTGGCGCGCTCGGACCCCAGATCCAGCAATGTCGTAAAGCAGTCCTCCAGATCTCCGAAGTATTCATAGAACGTGCCAGTGGACACCCCGGCCCGCGAGGTCACCTGCTTCACTTTGGTACGCGGATACCCATGCTCAGCGACGATTTCCGCCATCGCGTGAAGAATCCGTGCGCGCTGCATCCTTGTTCCTGTTCGCGGTGACGATATAGGTGGTCGTGGACCTTCGCGTAGACGAGTGTTCTCGTCAGGCAATCAGGTCCGGGGCCGGAAGCATATACCGAGCCCCGGTTCATCCATTAGGAGGCGACCGGGTATGGAACTGCGTACGTCGCGGCGACGTGGCTGAGGCGGCCGAGCACGTCGGTGGTGGGGGCGACCTTCGCGTTCTCGTAGTCGGAGAGCCGGGACGCCGAGGTGCCGGCCGCCAGGGCGAACTGGCGGAGCGTCAACCCGGTCTGGGCGCGCCAGGCGCGAATTTGCGCGGCATACTCGGACCGTCCGCGTAGGGTGAGGTCCTTGCGGGCGGATCGAATCACGCCTGTCATCAGCACATCGACGCCATAGTGCTCGCCCCACGCGGTCACGGTCTCGGCCGTGCGCGCCGCAGGACCCCACGGGTTCTGCCGGATTGCGTCGGCAAGACGACGCCAATCGGACAGTGAGCCGCGATCGATGATCGTCTCGATCGCCTCGGCTGGCCATCGGTCCATCGGTGCGGTGGAATCGAAGTCGACGTTGCGAAAGTGCACAGTCATCGCACGATCCTCTTGGCGAGGTCCGCGAGCACCGCCTTGACCGTAGACCACTCGTGCCAGCGCTCCTCCAGTGCCTTGTAGCTGGCCAGCTGCGTGGTGACCTCGGCGTCTCGCGGTCGTGGATCTGCCAACTGCCTGACGAGCTGTGTGGCCACGGCCTCGGGCCGGCGGTTGATGTCAGCGTAGTAGTCGTCGATGCCCCGCAGCACGGTGGCTGCCTCGTCGAGTCCGATGCTCTCCGCGAGAGCCGCGACGTCCAGGTAGTCCCGTGTCTGGTTGCGGCTCAGGGCAAGCCACGCCTTGATCCTCAGGATCTCCGCTGCGGTTGGTACGACAAGCCGCTCGCCCCGCACGTCGATCTCAATGGTCTCCAGTGGCCGGCTGCGAAGCAGCTGACGCACCCCGGTCTCGATGCCACCGAGCTCGCCCAAGATGATCTTCCCAGGCTGAACCCTGGCGGTCGACCAGTCGCCGAGCGCCTCCAGGTTCTCCAGGATCGAGTCGAAGCGCTCCCCGAGATCCACGACGACGTGGTCGTGATCGAGCGACTCCCGATGGTGGGCGTGGAGCGCCGCCGCCGACCCCCCGACCAAAACTGCGCCAGGGACCAACGCCTGCAGCTGCGCGGCCTTTTCTAGAACCTCATCCAGCGGAACCACCACACTGAAGAGATTATCAGATCCGAGAACACAAACCGCTGTTTCAGCCCCTCCCGCACGCCGTAGCGCTCCCACAGCTCTGGCCTCGCCCGCTACCACTCGGCCGTGCGGGCGAGGCCGGCGCCGAGGGGGGTAGCGGCCCTCCAGTCGCAGCGTCACGAGCTCGGTCTGGGCGACCTCCTCGCCATACTGGGCGTGGAAGTGCGCGGGGGGATGGTCGCTAAAATCGTGGGTATGACCGCCAAAGAGCTGCTGCTGCGGGAAGCGCCACGCTGGAGCGAGCAAGACGCCGAGGTCGCGTTGCGGGCCGTTGAGCACGAGCACTCCTCTGACCAGCAGCGACGCGAGATCGATGCTGCGATCGTCGAGTCATACACTCGCATGCCCCAGGAGGATCTCGGTGCCAGTTGGGCGGCACGGCAGTCCATACGCGAAGAGCCCTGGGATCGCGCTCGGTGAACCGTGGCGAGGTCTGGTGGTACGAGCTGCCCGACGAAGATCGCCGACCTGGCTGCGTCCTGACACGCTCCGCCGCTATACCGGTCCTCAACTCCGTCCTCATGGCGCCCGCTACACGGACGCGGCGCAACATCCCCACACAGGTCAACCTCGACGTCGACGAAGGGATGCCCTACCCCGTGCGCAGGACGCTGTAGTCGTTCTGCCCCCGTGGCGCGCTAGACTGCATGGTGCAGGGTCGGGCCGCCGGCATCGGCGGGAACCCGGTCCTGCTAGGTCTTGCGAAGGGCCGCCCCCGGACGAATCGGCTTGCTGCGATTGATCGCCGCCTTAGCATCGCTTGAAGGACGGCCCCTGCCTGCCAGCCAGTCCGCTGCGTGCAGTCGAGACCGCACATCGATCCCGTGAGCCGAGTGCAGGTGGCGCCGCCAGCCAAGCCACGAATCCAGTGCCGCCGTCCACGTTTGCACGGGCACGGAAACGGCTGAGAACATCGTGATCGTCTGGTTGCCGGAATCGTCGACGTAGAACAGCCTCATGACCGGGACAGTAATGATCGCTCGGGATGTCCCGGTGCCGTCTAAACATCCGAAAGCGTAGCCCGGCGGAGGGTGTCGCGTTCCGCTGTTTCGACAACCAGATCCGCGCCAGAGATTTTTATCGCTGGAGGACTTCGCAGGCGAAGTCGATCAGGTGGCTGGCGCGGCGGATCGCGCCTGTTCGGTCCTGGCCGGACACGTTGAGGAAGCTGTAGTGAACCTTGTCCTTGAGTCCTACGAGCCGCTCGAAGTTGTTCGCGCCGGCCTCGCCGCCAGGGGTGATTCGGCGCAGGAAGCTCGCTGCGTCTCGGTGGTCGGGTCCCCTTGAGCTCTCGCCGAGCGCCTTGCAGCAGGCGGCGTCCGCAGCCGCGATGCCGGCGAACACCGCGAGTCCGGTCGCGACGTTATGGGACTCCAGCGAGTCTTCGCCGGCGACCAGCTCTGCGACCTCCAGGTACTTCTCTGCGTCTGCGAGCCGCTTGCGAGCGTCGGCTGCGTCACATTGGCGCGAGCGAGGGTCCTTGGCCGCTCCGCGGCTCATTTTGCTCTTCCGAGCAGTTCGCGGAGCGGGACTCCGGCGAGGTCTATGCCGTCTCGCCGAAGGTCCCCCAGGATTGGAGGGTTCTCCTCCTGCGCCTGTCGGATATCCCGCTCGGCGAAGTCGATGATGCTGGCGTGGTTTCCCGTCCACGCGAGGACGGCCTCGCCGATGTCCCTCAGCTGTGCATCCCACGTTGCGTCCTCGGCGTCAACGCCGGCGGGGCGGACGATGAAGAGGTCGATGTCACTGTCCACGTCGCCGTCCCCCCGTGCGACGGACCCGAACAGGGATGCATGCGCCGGAGGAGTGCTCCAGGTCGAGAAGGCGTCGCGCAGGCGGTCGAGGAGCTCGGTGCGGATCAGAGCCAGAGCTTCGACAGCGGGCGCCGCGAGATGCAGTCGATTGAGCGTGTACAGCGATGCGGGCGGTGCCTCCTGCCGCAGGACGATTCCCTGACTCACCAGCCGGCCCAGTGCCTTGGCGACCGCCGCCACCGAGCCGCGTCGTGCCAGCCTCGCTACCCGGCGACCCGTGAGCGGCTGCGTCGTTCCAGCGAGGACGACCAGCACGTCTCCCTCCACGGTTGGGGCTACGGCGCTGTACGCGCACGACACGTTCACGTTGTCTACTATACATGATGATCGTCTTCACAACACTACGATTGTCTTGACAACGCAACATCGGCCAGGCTGCGGCGTCTTGGGGTTCAGGTAAAGATCTTTTCATCGCCCCGACAGTACCCGCGCGACCTCCCCGCCATTTCATGGTAGCCTGTAATGATCATGGCAAAGCGGCTTGCGATATCCAGCGGTGGTCAGGTGTCCGTCCCCGCGGCGGTGCGCAAGCGGTGGCGGACCCGTACCGTCCTTGCCGAAGATTGTGGCGACCACGTCGTGCTGCGCCCAGTTCCAGACGACCCGGTGGCAGCCGCCGTAGGCGCGTTCTCGACCCAGATCGGCGGGCTCGGGTCCGAGGAGGCCAGGCGCTTGGATCGCGAAGACGAACTGGATGCCCAAGAGCGTGAGCGCCACTGACGTGGCTGGGTCCCCGGCGAGCACTCTGATCGACGCCTCGGCGCTCATCGCGCTGCTTGGGGCTGAGCCCGCCGCCGGCGAGGTGCAGGAGATGCTGAACCGCGGCGCCGCGATGACCACCCTCAATCTCGCTGAGGCGGTGGACCGGCTCAAGCGGCGCTACGACCTCGAGATCGAGCGCGTGCGACCGGTGATCGAGGGTCTCCTGGCAAAGAGCCTGACGCTGCTCCCGCTCGGACCCACTCAAGCCTGGCGCGCGGGTGAGATTCGTGCTGCTCACTACCACCGCTCCCGCTGCCCGATCTCGCTCGCCGACGCGGTGCTCGTGGCGAGCGCTCCAGCGGGTGGGCGCATCGCGAGCTCCGACGGCCCCCTGCTGAGCGTCGCCGCGCGCGAGGGCCTCGCGACCGCTGCCCTGCCCGACTCGAAGGGGCGCCGAGCAGGCGTGCGGCATCGACGAGGCGGCCGTCAGTCGCCCTCCCGCACGCCGTAGCGCTCCCTGGGTGCCGGAGCCGATGTTCAGGGGTTGCGCCGGAGCCTCCTTCATCGTTCCTCGGCGCGCACCAGTCGGCTTCTGCTCCTTCACCGCCGAAGCATGAACCCTTCGGTTGCCATGACCGAGCGGCCTCCAGACGGCGTGAAGACGGCTTCCGCGGTCACCCGAACGTGATTGCGGTGCCGTAGCAGAGAGACCCCGGTCTTGGTGAGCCTGAGCGTGATCGGTGTGTTTTCGCCTGCTTCGGGGGTGTTGCGCTGGCCGTGGGCGATGAGCAGTACCTTGGCGTGGCGGGATCGAGGATTCGTTCCTGCCGGGAAGAGCAGCCAGCGGATGCGCACGCGGCCTGGTCCGGGTGGGTTGAACGCGAGCGAGTAACCCCGGTGGCGCAGCAACTCGCCGATCAGGCTCGCCTTGCCGCGGGGGGTGATCTCCGTCCTCAACCGCGCCTGGACCTGGGCTCGGGTCGGCGGCGGCTGCACGCGGCCAACGACGACGTTGCCGGCGCCGTCGACGGCGACGCACAGCGAGGATGTCGGACACGAGATGGCGTTTAGCGATCCGACTCGATCGATGACGACCCGTGTCCATTCAGCGCCGTTCAGCGGGTTATTTGTCAGGGCTACTTCGGAGCTCGAAAGTTCGGAGTTCGTGCTCAAGGCGGACCGCAGCCCGGCACAGAACGACATGGAGGGGCACACCAGGCTATGCATACTCGCCGGCTCGGGGGCGCCGAGAACCCGGGGTGTGGCGCGGCTGAGCCGCCATGCGGATGCGCCGCCAGTCGGGTCTTGCGAGGTGAGGACTTCGCCGGTCGGATCGCTCGCCGCGCAAAACGACACAGACGGGCACGACACTTCTCCAATCGCCGCCTGAGGGTCCAAGCCCGTAAGGCCTGATTCCGCGTTGCGATCGACGTAAGCAACGCTCCAGGCGCTGCCTACGCCAGTTGGATCCGTCGAGGTGACCACATCCCCGTCCCAGTCACCGGCGACGCACAGCGATACCGACGGGCACGAGATCGCATCCAGCTGACGTTCGGGAGGACCTTTGCCGACGCTGTGGCAGACCGATGCGGGGCACGGACCCGAGTCGATCGTTGCCTTGTGCCAAGCCCCGGCGCCCATCGTGGGACTCGTCGAGCTTACGGCGTCTCCGCTGTAATCGACGGCGACGCACAGCGATATCGACGGGCAGGAGAGCGCACTCAGGCCCCCCGCGATCTTTGTGCTGCTCCAGCCGGCAGCTCCAGCTGCGGGGTCTGTAGACGTGAAGACGTACCCTGCGGTATCCATCGCCGCGCAGAAGGATGTGGAGGGACAGGAGATCGCTTGCACTGTGGCGGAGCACACCGTTGTCTCGTAACACTCTTCGGTGTTGTTGTCCACATGAGCCACGCTCCACGTAGCCGCTCCGCCCGCTGGATCGGTGGATGTCACGATGTTCCCCGAGCGATCCGCCGCGACGCACAACGATGTCGAGGGACACGCGATCGTGGTCAGGTGGGACGACGGGTCTACTAACACCGGGTGCTCCCACGACCAGCGGCTGGCGACGTTGGCCGAAGCCGGCGACACACACAGGCCCGCGAGCAGTGCGGCGACGAACACCCCATGCGCGAAGCGATATCTCCCGCTCATTGGCTCGGGCCCAGCATCACAGCGTCTCGTTCTTTCATTTCGATCAAAACATGACACGGCCGGCTTAGTTGCGCACTCGAGGTCGGCGGCCGCCCGTCAGTCGCCCTCCCGTACGCCGTAGCGCTCCCACAGCCGCGGCCTCTGCCGCAGCCACTCGGCCGTGCGGGCAAGGCCGTGTCGAGGCGGGTGCGTCGCCTTCCAGTCGAGCAACTCCAGCGCGGCGCGCGGGTCGGAGACCCAGACGTTGGTGTCCCACTCGCGCTGGCCCATCGTGCCCCACTGCGGCTCGCCGTCACACCCAGCGCGCCGCGCGCCACCTCGACCAGCTCGTCCAGACGCGTCTGGGTGCCGGAGCCGATGTTCAGCGTCGCGCCGGGGCCACCGGGCGCGCGGCGCTCCGCCGCGCGCAGCAGCGCCTCGCAGCAGTCCTCCACGTAGACGAAGTCGCGCGCCGTCTGCGGGCCGACCAGCGGCGGCAGCTCCCCGCGGGTCGCCTCGCGCACCAGCGCCGGCACGAGGCGGCCGGGGTCCTCCCAAGGGCCGTAGACCGAGTACAGGCGCAGCGTCACCGCCGGCAGGCCCTCCGCCGCGGCGAGCGCGGTGAGGTGCGTGCCCGCGGCCTTCGTGACGGCGTAAAGGCTGTTCGGCTCCAGCCACTCGTCCTCGCGCGGGGCGTGTGCCTTCAGGCCGTACTCCGAGGAGGAGCCGGCGTTGACGAACGCCTCCACGCCCGCGGCGCGCGCGGCGGCGAGCAGCGTGGCGGTGGCGGTGACGTTCACGGCGACCATCGCCTCGAGGTCGCTCTGCCACGAGTATGCGCCGTGGGCGGCGAGGTGGAAGACCCACTGCGGCCTGGTCTCCTCGACGGCCCGAGCGATCGCGGCGGTGTCGCGGAGGTCGAGCTCGAGCACGCGCACCTCGGCGGGGAGGTCCTGTAGCCGCCACGCGCCCTCGCGCGAGCGCGTGAGGGCGATCGGTTCGTGCCCGGCGGCGGCCAGGCGTCGCACGAGGTTCGCGCCGAGGAAGCCCGCGGCGCCTGTGACGAGCGCTCTCACCGCGGCTGCACCCGGCCTGCGCCGTCGCCGCCTTGCCCGCCCCGCGAGGTCGCCTAGGCGCCTGTGAGGAGCGCCCGCACCGCGCCGGTCAACCCGGCTTGCGCGCGATCAGGCACAGGTTGCCGAGCGGCACCGTCACGCGCAGGCGGCCCGCCGGGCCCGCGCGCAGCCCCGGCAGCACCCGGGCCTTGAGGGCTGCGGGCAGCGGCACGAGCTGCGTGAGGTACGCGACGCTGTAGGTGTTGCGCACGCTGCGCACTCGTGGTCGACGAAGCCGGCCTTCGCAAAGAGGCGGCGCATCGTCGCGGGCGAGTACAGGTACGTGTGCTCGATGTCGACGATCGGGCTGCGCTCGCCGAGTAGCCGCGCCGACCACGCGCCGACGTTGTGGTTGAGCGCGAGCACTGCCCGCCCGGCCGCAGGACCGCGAGGCACTCTTCGAGCAGCTCGACGGGGTTGGAGATGTGGTCGAGCACCTGGAACAGGCACACCGCGTCGAAGCTCTCCGGCGCGAACAGCCCCGCGCGCATCACGTCCTGCACGATCGCGCCGTCGAGCTCGGGCGGGGCCTTGGCGACGGCGTCGGCGCTCGGCTCCACGCCACGCACCTCCCGCCAGCCCTGCCGGCGCGCCTGCTGGAGGAAGAAGCCGTTCCCGCAGCCGATCTCCAGCAGCGCCTCGCGCCGCGGCGAGCGCGCCTCCAGCCAGCCGAGCGCGCGGCCGTAGGTCGCCTGGATCGAGGCGACCTCCGGCCGTAGTCGAAGCTGCTCGACGCATACAGCGGCGCCAGCAGCTCCTCGTCCGCGACCGGATCTGAGCGCACGAGGCCGCAGCTGTCGCAGATGACCATCCGGTAGTGGACACGGTCGGGCAGCCGCCGCGCCGAGAAGACGCGGGCGCTGAACGCCTGGGGGTCGAACGTGGCGGCCAGCGCTCCGTCGCGTTGCCCTCGCGAGTCGCAGATCGCGCAGCGGGTGCTGCGCATCTCCGGCAGCGCCGTGTCGAGCGCCT
>CAVRGU010000017.1:0-46172 GCA_963720795.1 uncultured Solirubrobacterales bacterium
AAGTACGCGCTCGCGGGCTTCAACCAGTACACCGCCCACTTCGCCTACCCCAGCTACGTGACGCCCGGCGCGTGGTTCTACCTGCTGGCCCCTCCGAGACTCTCGATTCTTTTCCCTTCGTGAACCTCACGCCGCCACCGGAATCCTACCCCGGCGCGCTGCCCTCCAACTATCAGGTGTTCGAACTCACCTCCGGGCTGCTGCCGATGACGCCGATCGTGGTGTTCCTCGCGGCGCTGCCGTGGATATGGCGGCGCCGGCCGAGCTGCTGGGGCCGCTCGGCGCGCCCCTGCTGATGCTGGCGGGCGTGGGCGTCGTCGGTGTGGCGTTCCTCGCGTACGAGTTCTAGGCCACGACCGAGCGCTACGAGGTCGACTTTCGGCGCTGCTTTTGCTCGGCGCGCTCGCGGCGTGGCTGGCGCTCTCGGTCGACCTGCGGGGCCGGCGCCGGTGGCGGTGCGGATCGGCGGGGCGGTGCTCGCGGCCTGGGGGTGCTTCACGGGCCTGGCGATCGGCTTCACCGGCTACGCGACCTGCTGGCCGTCAACCACCCCGCCACGTGGGCCAAACTGGAAAGCCTCTCCTCGCCGCTGTCGGTGGCGGGCGCGCCGTTTCCGGCGGGCCCGTGCTGGCGGAAGTGAACGGGGCCAAAGCTGATCTTCCAGTCGACCCCGCCACCTCACGAGCGTGAATCGCCCCATGACGGCCTTCGGCGTGAGGTCGGCGAACAGGACGACGCTAACCATCGTCTCGCCCGGTCCCGCAACAGGCGGAGCTGACAGCGCGGCTGATGCCGGGCGTCGCCACCGGGGCCGGCGCCAACCCCTCGCAGAGCCCCGCGACGGTGCTCGTGCGCGGCTCTGGCACGCACACGCCAGCCTACACGATCCGGCTGGCAGCGAGAAAGTCGAGCATCCCGGTGCGTGCTCGAGCCGCGGCGATCGACCACCTCACGCTCCCCCGCTGGCGCCCACCCCGGGGGGGCCGGGCAAGTCCCGCTAGCCACGCACGCAGCAGGCACTGGTCTTCACAAACCTGTCGCTCGCCGGCGGCGGCTGACAGGGTGGCGCCCTCCCACTCTGCGGTGCGGGTGCGCCGGGAGCTCGACCCGGCGAGTCCGTAGGAGACCCTCGAGGCAGCGGTGAACCCCTGCGCGTCGCCGTCGTCGGGCTGGGGTTGATCGGGCGCCAGCGCGCCGAGGCCCTCGAGCGGATCGCGGGGGCCACGCTCGCCGCGACCGTCGACCCGGTGGTCCACCGGACGGTCGACCCCCGGTGCGCTCCGCCGGCGCCCCCCACTACGCGACGCTCGCAGAGCTGCCGCCCGACGGCGTACGACGCGGCCGTGGTGGCGGTGCCGCACGACCGCGCCGCGGCGGTCGCGGCGAAGCGTACTCGCTGGCCGGCCGGCCGGTGCTGGTCGAGAAGCCGTTGGGCGTGTGCGGGACCGACGTGCGCGAGCTCGAGGCGCTCGCGGCGGGTCTCTCGCGACCGAGCTTCGTCGGGTACAACTACCGCTACCTGCCCGCCGTCGGCGAGCTGCTGCGCCGCGTGCCGGGGCGGGTGAGCTGGGCGAGCTGCGCAACGTCGACCTGCTCGTCGGGCACGGCGGGCACCCCGGGTCGGCCGTCGGCTGGAAGCTCGACCCCGCGCGGGCCGGCGGGGGGGTGCTGCTCGACCCCGGCGTGCACCTGCTCGACCTGCTGGTGGCGCTCGCTCCCTCGGCAGCCTGTGTGGCGATCGAGGCGACGCGCGGGTTCTGGCCGACCGGGATCGAGGAGGACGTGGTCGCGACCTTCCGCGCGGAGCGCCTGCTCGCCACCGTCCGCGTCTCGCACATCCGCTGGGTCAACACTTTCCGCGTGGAGGCGTTCGGCGAGGACGGCTACGCGATCGCCGAGGGCCGCGGCGGCAACTACGGCCCGCAGACGCTGCGGCTCGGCCGCCGCTGGGCGTGGACGCGCGCCGGCGCGGTCTCCCAGCGCGAGTCCGAGGAGGTGCTCGAGTACGGCACGCGCAACGACAGCCTGCGGGACGAGCTCGCGGACGTCGTGGCCCGCTGGCGCGGCGTCGAGACGCCCGCGGGGGAGCCGCAGCCGGCGAGCATGAGCGAGGCGCGGCGCGTCACCGAGCTGTGCGAGCAGCTTTACCAGCGGATCGAGCAGGCGGCGCCCGCCACGTTCCCCACAGCGGGTAGGGCGGCGTGAGCGCGGTGGCGATCGGCTCCGGCCCTGCCGGTGTCGCTGCGGGGGTGTCGGCGTGACCACGGTGGTCATCGGCTCCGGCCCCGCCGGCGTCGCCGCGGCCCAGGCGCTCTGCGACGCCGGCCTGCCACGTGACCGTCCTCGACGCCGGCGGGCGGATCGAGGACGGGGCAGATGGACGTGTTCGACGCGCTCGCCCGCTCCGAGCCCGAGCGCTGGCCGCCGGAGCTCGCCGAGCGCGCACGCGAGCGCGTTCCCGGTGGGCCTCAAGCACGTCCCGCTCAAGCCGGCCTACGGCTCGCTGTTCCCCTACGCGCTCGAGGACCCCGACCTGCCGCTCGCCCGCGAGGGCGCCGAGACGCGTCCGCTCGCTCGCGTACGGCGGGCTGAGCAACTCCTGGGGCGCGTCGGTGCTGCCCTTCCGCCAGTGCGACATCGAGGACTGGCCGGTCTCGCTCGCGCGAGCTGGGGCCGCACTACGAAGCCGTGCAGCGCTTCGTGCCGGTCGCGGCCGAGCGCGACGAGCTCGCGGAGGTCGTGCCGCTGTACACCGACGCGCCCGGCGCGCTTGCGGCGCGGCCGCGCAGGCGGAGCTGGTGCTGCGCCACCTGCGCCGCCACGCGGCCGGCGCTGAGCGCGGCCGGCTTCGCCTTCGGGGCCTCCCGGCTGGCGGTGCCACCGCCGACGGACGACCCGCCGCCACTGCCGCCACGGCGGCCTGTGCCTGCACGGCTGTCCGTACGGCTCGATCTACAACGCGGCGCACACGCTCGAGGCGCTCGTGCGCGCCGGCAGGGTCGAGTACCGGGGAGGCGTCTACGTCGACCGCCTGGCCGAAGCCGGGGGCGCGGTCGAGAGTCGATTTCCACCAGCGCCGAGCGTCCCGCCGAGCGGGGCGAGCTGAGCGCCTCGCGGGTGTTCGTCGCGCTGCGGCTGCGATCTCCTCGACGCGCCTGATGCTCGAGTCGCCTGGGACGCACACGGTTCAGCCGCCGGCTGGCGCGACAGCCAGTACTTCGTGATCCCGCTGTTGACGGCCGCGCGCCGCGCCGGTCACCGTCGCAGACGCAGGGCAACACGCTCGCGCAGGTGTTCGTGGAGCTCGAGGACGAGCGCGTCTCCGCGCACACGGTGCACCTGCAGGTCTACGGCTACAACGACATCATGCTGGCGGCGCTGGCCGGGCGGCTGCCGCTGCCGCGCCGCGAGCGCTCGAGCGGCTGCTGCGCGCCGCTGCTCGGGCGGCATGGTCGTGCTCCAGGGCTTCCTGCACTCCGCCGACTCGCCCGGGCTGACCGTCGACGGCGACGCAGGGGACGGCGTCCGCCTCGTCGGCGACGACGTGGGCCCCGCGGCCGCGCGCGTGCGGCGGGTCGTGCGCCGCCTCGCGGCGAACGCGCGCCCGCTCGGCATGGTCCCGCTGCCCGGCCTCGTCCAGGTCGGGCGCCCGGGCAAGGGCAACCACCTCGGCGGCTCGCTGCCGATGCGCCGCGAGCCCGGCGAGCTCGAGACCGACACGCTTGGGCGCCTCGCCGGGCTGGGAGCGCGTGCACGTCGTCGACGCCGCGGTCTTTCCCTCGTTCCCCGCGACGACGGTGACGCTCTCGGTGATGGCCAACGCGCACCGAATCGCCACTGCCGCGGTGGGGGGCTAGCGGTGTGCGACAAAAAAGAAGGGACCTCGTGAGATCCGAGGCCCCAAAGTCGCAGGTACTTCGATTGCATTCAGCTCGCGCCTACTAATCGAACCTGCGACGAGCCGATCATAGCACACCGCAGGCCCATGTGCCTAGAACACGGTGATCCAGTTCGTGTAGGGCCTTCCCTTCGATGTCGGGCCAACCCCTGTCGTCGGTCGAGTTTTGGACAGGTTCAGATCGAGCCCCACCAAATTCGCATCGCCCTCTGCTGAACGACGGCGCACGCCCGCGATGAGGTCCGCAACTTGAATACCCTCGATCGAATGGGAGCTACCGTAGTAAACGGCCGGATGAAGAGCTAGGCTGCCAGACGCCACGAAGCTCGCGACACACCGGCTGGCGTGCTGATCATATTGGTGGCTTGACCAATCGGCCACGATCATGCCCATGCGACCAATCGCTTGGCACTCGGCATCAAAATGCTCAGCAAGAATCTGAAGTTGTAACGGCATCGTGGTTGCCAACGTCATGGGATGGTTCATGTTTGACTTCAGAATTGTGGCGGCATATGCAGTTCCGTCCATAGTCGTCACTAGTCGCTCAAGCTCTTGGCAGAAGCGGCGGTTCTTCGAACGGTTCCAGGGTTTGGCTTAATCACCTGAGCGGACTTGATCTCCCAGGCTTGCGGCACACCCCTGTTGGGATAGAACGCCTTCTTCGCTCCCAAGACACGGCGCGAAAAGGTTGGATACATGTCGGCGTCGATGGCGAAGCCAGCGAGCACTACTGCCTTCGACGCGTGGCTAGGATCCGGCTTGCCGGAGTCATCAAGGTAGAGAATTCGTGTTCGCATCGTCGAGACCGCGCAAGAATCTATCGCAGAGATATGTGAGCATGCCACAGTCGGCGCAAAGCACACGCGGATGATGACTGGATGACCGTTCCTGTGATCACTGGGTGCTTCTATCGACCGATGAGTTCTGCGTCGTTGCGCGGTCCAATCTCAGTCAAGCCAGACGAACTTCCGAGGACGGCGTAGCGCCTCGGCAAGCTGCTGGTTGACTTTTGCAGGGCGCTCCAGCGCCTTGGTGAACGCCACCGTCGCCTGCGGGGTCAACCGGATGCTCTGGGTGTTCGGCAAGGATCTCTTCACGCCCAACTAAGCGTACATGGCCTCGATCTCAGAAGAGTACTTCTCCGCGATCGGCTTGCGACGAAGCTTCATCGTGGGCGTGAGCTCATCCTCCCCGGGCAGCCAATCACCGCGAACGATGGTGAAGCGCTTGATCTGTTCGACACGCGCGAGCCGCGAGTTGGCCGCGTCGAGCGTCTCCTGAACGGCTGCACGAACCGCCGGCTCGCCGGCGAGCTCCTCCAACGAGCGGCCATCAAGGCCGTGCTGGGAAGCCCAGACAGGCGCGAAGTCAGCGTCAAGCACGATCAAAGCCGTGTTGAAGGGGCGCCCGTCGCCGATCGCGCAGGCCTGGCCGATCAAAGGGGAGACGGACTTGACGGTGGCCTCGATGTTGGCCGGTGACATGTTCTTGCCGGCGGAGTTGATGAGCAGCTCCTTCTTGCGGTCGACGATCCGTAGGTAGCCGTCCTCGTCGAGCGTGCCGATGTCGCCGGTGTGCAGCCAGCCGTCGGGGTCGAGGGTCTCCGCGGTCTTCTCGGGCGCGCCCCGGTAGCCGAGCATGATGGTCTCGCCCCGCACGAGCACCTCCCCGTCGGCGGCGAGCGAGAGCTCGATGCCCGGCGCGGCCGGGCCGACGGTGCCGATCTTGATGCGCTCGGGCGGGTTGACGGTGGCCAGGCCGCAGGTCTCGGACATGCCCCACAGCTCGGCGAGGGGGACGCCAAGGGCGTGGAAGAACTCGATCACCTCGACGGGGGTGGGGGCGGCGCCGACGTAGACCCCCTGCAGCTGGTCGAGGCCGAGCATCTGGCGCAGCCCCGAGAACACCTGCTCGTCGGCGGCCGCGACCTCGGCGGCCAGCTCCGCGGGGACGGCTTCGTCGCGCTGCTCCAGGCGCACCTTGCGCAGTGCGGCGGCGAACGCGCGCTCGGTGGGCAGGCGCTGCTCCTCGGGCAGGCCGGCGAGCATCGTCTCGAGGCCCGCCTTGAGCTTCTCCCAGATGCGAGGCACGGCGAAGAACACCTGGGGGCGGACGTCGGGGAGGTAGGACATAACCTCGCGGGGGTCCGAGCAGCAGGTGACCTGTAGGCCGTAGACGATCGGGAAGTAGTGGTGGGAGCCGCGCTCAGCGATGTGGGCGGCGGGCAGCCAGGAGATCACGCGGGAGCCCTGGGGAAGGTTGACGAGGTGGTCGATCGCGGCGACCTGCGACATCAGGTTGCGGTGGCAGAGCTGCACACCCTTGGGCGGCCCGGTGGTGCCGGAGGTGTAGATCAGGGTGAGCACGTCCTCGGGGCCGACCTGCGCGGCGGCCTCCTCAACGGCTGTCTGCGAGTCCGTGTCGCAGCCAAAGGCCTCGACCTCGGCGAGCGTGAGCACGCCGTCGAGCAGCGACTCCCCCTCTACCGGATCGACGAGGATCACGCGCTCGAGCAGGGGCAGGTGCTCGCGGGCCTCCAGCAGCCGCTCGAGGTACTGACGCTCGACCACGGCGATGCGCGCGCCGGCGTCGGAGATGACGTACTCGATCTGGTTGGCGGCGTAGGTCTGGTAGATCGAGAACGGGGTCGCACCCAGCGTGATGGCGGCGAGGTCGCAGACGTGGAACTCGGGCCGGTTGCCGAGCAGGATCGCGAGCGTGTCCCCGCGGCGCAGACCCAGCCGGTGCAGGCCCCCGGCGAGGTTGCGTGCCCGCCGGCGCCACTGTGCCCAGGTGAGCGTCTGGGCGTCGCCCTTCGTGCGGATTGCGACGCGGTCGCCAAGGGCGGCGGAGGTGATCTCGAACGCCTCCACCATCGTTGCGGCGTTTGCGGCGTTTGAGGCGGACGCGGCATTCGGGACGGGCTCGACGGCTACCGTGCTCGTGGGTCCTTCGGGTGTGGTGGTGCTCTCCATTGGTGTCTCCTCCTCCGTGCTCCCCGGCACTCATTCAGTCAGCACTAGTGCAACAACTACAAGGCTAGCGGAGATTCCGTAGGGGAAAGCCGCTGGGGATCGTCCACCGAGGCGGCGCAGCCGGTCACGCCGGGCGCCGGTACCACGCCACCAGGTCGGCCCCCCGCAACTCCCGCTCCCAGGCGCGCACCCGCTCCGAGCCGACGAACCCAACGAGCAGGTGGGAGGCGCTCGTCACGTGAACGGGCTCGAGCCCGGCCGCCCGCGCCGCGGCGGTCAGCGAGTCGGCCGAGAAGAAGGAGAGGTGCTCGCGCTTGAGCGAGTGGTAGTGGGGCCCGAACACCGTCGCCTCGGGGCAGTCGAGGTTCGGCGTCTTGACACCGAGCACGCCGCCGGGCCGCAGGACGGAGGCGACCTGCGCGAGGAAGCGCCCGGGGTCCACCAGGTGCTCGATCAGGTCAAACAGCGTCACCGCGTCGTAACGCGACTCCCACGCGGCCCAGCGCTCCTCGAGCGTCCCGCCGAACGTCGCCAGCCCGTAGGAGTCGGCGGCGACACGGCGGGCGAACTCCGAGACCTCGAGGCCGTCGTGCTCGTAGCCGGCCTCGCCGAGCGCCACCCGGAAGAAGCCGTAGCCCGAGCCGACGTCGAGCACCCGCCCGCCCTCCACGCCGGTGCGCTCCTGCATCTCACGAACCTGCCGTGCGGCCTTCTCCAGACGCCAGCCGGCCTGCGCGGTGTAGTCGCCGTAGCCGCCGGCCTGCAGCTTGTCGCCCTCGAAGTACTCCTGCTCGTAGGGGGGCGGCTCCACCTCGCGCACGAAGCGCTCGCCGTCGAAGCGCACGAGCCAGCCGTGGCGCGCGGCGTCCGAGACGGCCACGCCGTGCGACGGTGTCTCGGCGATCGCGGCGTGCCAGAGCCGACCCTCGAGTCCTTGTGGCCCCGGCCCGACGGGTCCGTACGCGGGCGCCGCCGGCGGGGGGCGCAGCAGGACCCAGCCGGCGCTCAGCCGCTCGAGCACGTCGGCCTCCCCACTGCCCGCCGCCAGCTCCAGCCAGCGGTCGAACTCCCCGCGACTGAGGTTCAGCAGGCGCAGCAGGCCGTTCTCGAAGTGGTCGGCGGTGTCGCTGTAGTGCAGGCTGCCGTCGGGGGACGCCACCGCGACGCTCATCGGAACGGAGGGGTTGTCGTGGGGGATCGTCCACGTGTGTGGCGAGGCCAACGGGGTGGTGTGCGCCGGACCTCCATGTCCGGCGACCGCGCGCGAGCGGCGAACATCGCTACCGCTGCACCCGGCTGCGACGGCCCATCATGTGCAGCAAAAGTGTGAAGCCGAACGTCTGGAAGCCGAGGATCAGCAGCAGCAGGCCGAAGACCGAGGGGTACTGGATCGAGGAGAGGTGGAAGTCGTTGCTCAGCCAGCGCACGAGCAGCACCGCGTTGGGGACGAGGCCCGCGAAGAGCATCAACCCGCTGGCCGCCATGCCGCGGTTGTAGGTGAGCGTCGTGAGCAGGCGGTCGGTCTGGCGGCGGTCGAAGTCGTAGAAGACGCGGGCGAGCAGGGCGAGTTGCACCGCTGAGTAGCCGACGGTGGCGGCCACGACCCCGAGCAGCATCCAGTGCAGGTTGAAGCCGATGCCGAGCGCCACGAACGGTCCGGGGGCGAGCGCTCCCGCGACCAGCAGGCCGAGCGCGAGCAGCACGAGGCCGGGGCGCAGTAGGAAGAAGTCGGGCGCGTAGAGGAACATCACGCGCAGGCTGTCCCAACCGGCGATCCAGGGCGTCCGCCAACCGCCCCGGCGCAGGTGGCTCTCTCGTCCGTCGCGGTCCTTCCAGAAGCGCACCGGAACCTCGGTCGTGCGCATCCGCAGCTTGTGCGCCTTGAGGATCATCTCCGAGGCGTACTCCCAGCCGGGGGACTCCAGCTCCATCCGCTGCAGCGCCTCGCGCGTGAGCGCTCTCATGCCGCAGTGGATGTCGGAGAAGCGCGTGCCGTAGATGAGGTTGAACAGCAGCGTGGTCAGGGGCGAGCCGAAGTAACGGTGCAGCGCCGGCATCGCGCCGGGCTCGATCTCACCCCGCGTACGCGTGCCCATCACGAAGTCGTGGCCGCCGCGGACGGCGGCGATGAAGCCGTCGAGCTCGCGGAAGTCGTAGGTGAGGTCGCAGTCGCCCAGGATCGCGATGTCCCCGCGCACGTGCGGGATCGCGTCGATGTAGGCCCGTCCGAGCCCCCGCTGCGGCACGCGCAGGACCCGCGCGCCGTGCTCGGCGGCGATGACCGGCGAGCGGTCTCTGGAGGAGTCCACGATCAGCACCTCGCCGCTAACCCCCGCCGCTGCTAGCCCCTCGGTGCACCAGTCGACGAACTCGCCGACGGTGAGCTCCTCGTTCAGGCACGGCACGACGATCGAGACCTCCACAGCCTCCCGCGCGGCCTCGCTGGGCTCCCGCAGCGCGGTGACGCTCACCGGCGCGCCTCGTGCGCGGCCTTGGTGGCGTGCGCCTCCCGCGTGGCCTCGGCCAGGTTGGCGTCGATCGAGTCGAGCAGCGCCTCGGTCGAGGAGTGGGCGCAGCGCCAGCCCAGCGCGGCGAGCTTGTCGGAGCGGAAGCGCACGACCGGCACGTCGCCCTTCCAGCCGCGCGGGCCGCCCGTGTACTCGTAGCGGACGCCGGCCAGCCCCATCCGAGCGACGACGAGGTCGGCGATTTCGCTCACCGTCACGTAGTCGCCGGTGCCGGCGTTGAAGATCTGAAAGCCCTCCCACCCGCGGTCGAGCAGGGTGAGCATCGCCGAGACGACGTCGGAGACGTGAATGTAGGACTTGCTCTGACGGCCGTCGCCCTGGATGCGCAGCTCCCGGGGGTCCTCGAGCAGCCGGCGCACGAAGTCGTAGGTGACGCCGTGGGTCTGTCGCGCGCCCACGACGTTCGCGAAGCGGAAGACGACGGCGTGGATGCCGAACATGTGCGCGTAGGCCGCGAGCATCGCCTCGCAGCCGAGCTTGCTCGCGCCGTACGTGGAGACGGGCACCAGCGGCCCGAACTCCTCGTCGACCTCCTGCACCCCACGGTCGCCGTAGACGCCGGAGCCCGAGGCGTAGGTGATGCGCGGTACGCCGTTGACACGCGCCGCCTCGAGCACGTTGTGCGTCAGGTAGGTGCCCTGCCAGAAGTCGATCCCCGGCTCCTCGACGGCGGCCGCGATGTCCGGGTTGGCCGCGAACAGGTACACGTGGTCGACGCCGGCCATTGCCTCGACCACCCGCTCGAGCTCCTGGAGGTCGGCTTCGACCAGCTGCAGGCGGGGATCGTCGAGCAGCCCGTCGAGGTGAGACACGTCTCCAGAGACCATGTTGTCGAACACCACGACCTCGTGGCCGGGCCGCCGCAACAGCTCGTGTGCGAGGTGGCTGCCGATGAATCCCGCCCCGCCAGCAACGAAGAACCGACTCATGATGTCGGCATCATACGAGTCCCTCAAAGTCAGAAAATGGCTTGGATCAGCCGCGGAGAGGCCGTCACGGACGTTTCTCCAAGCACTGCCGAGCGTCCCGGCGGTCCACCGGTGCCGGCAGCCGCCCCTCGTGTCTCCGCCGGTGTCTCTGAGTCTGGCGGGCCGGACGGACAAGACCTACTACACTTTGTATAGTATTGGGCTTAGGCCCTAGGTCAACCACAGTAAAGGAGCCCCCATGGCAGGCGCTTTGAGCGAAGTCACAGACGCCAACTTCCAGGCCGAGGTCGTCGAATCCGAGACCCCTGTGCTCGTCGACTTCTGGGCGCCGTGGTGCGGGCCGTGCCGTGTGGTGGGCCCCGTGCTCGAGGAGATCGCCGGCGAGCGGGCCGACCTGCGCATCGTCAAGCTCAACGTCGACGAGAACCAGCAGACCGCCGCCAGCTTCCAGGTGCTGTCGATTCCCACGATGATCCTCTTCAAGGCCGGCCAGCCGGTCAAGACCGTAGTCGGCGCGTACCCCAAGAAGAAGATCGAAGCCGAGCTGGAGCCGGCGCTGGTCTAGACGGCCGGTGGGCTGTACGGGGGGAGGTCGGGAGGGGGGCCTGCCCCCTTCCCGCTGAGGATGGAGGGGGCCTGCCCCCTTCCCGCTGAGTGATGATCGAAGCCGAGCTCGAGCCGGCGCTGGTCTAGCCGGGTCGGAGACATTCGCGCCCGCCGGCCGTCGGCCGATCGCGTGTAGGTGAGCGGGTTCGGGCCGCCGCGGGCCCGAGACGCGCGATGCCCGCAGGACCGCAGCGCGGCGCGCGTATGGTTCGCCGCATCCAGAACGAATCGACCATCCGGCGGCTCGCGGTCGGCCCCGTCAAGCGGGTCTCGGTCGCTCCCGTGGTGCGCTCGCCGGTCCTCGTGGGGGGGGCGGCGGTGCTGCTCATCGGGGTGCTCTCCTGGCCGATGGTCTTCTCCACCGCGACCTTCAACGGAGACTGGATGGGCCAGGTCTGGTTCATGTGGCAGCAGAGCCTGGCGATTCGCGCCAACCACCTGCCGAGCCTGTTCCTCAACTACCCCTACGGAGTGTTCTACCCGCAGTACGCCTTCTACGGCGGCACCCTCTACGCGCTGACCGGCACGCTGTCGCTGCTGCTGGGCGACGCTCCGATGGAAACCTACGTTCTCATGTACGTACTCGGCTTTGCCGCCGCGTACGGAGGGTGGTACTGGCTGGCACGCATGGCCGGGGTAGGACGCTGGCGGGCGCACGTCCCCGGCCTCGTGTTCGTCACCTCCTCCTACTACCTCACGTTGATCTACGCGCGCGGGGATTGGCCGGAGTTCACCGGGGTCTCCGTGATCCCGTTGATCGTCGCGTCCGGCCTGAGCGTGCTCCGCGCCGACCGACTGCGCGCGTGGCCGGCGCTGGCGCTGACGGTCAGCAGCGTCTTCTTCTTCGGGAGCCACAGCCTCACGATCGTGTGGGGCTCCACGATGATCGTCGTGGTCGCCCTCGCGATCCTCGTGTGCGTGCCGCGGGCCCGTCGCGAGGTCACGCGGGCGGGCGCGATCCGGGTGGCGGGTCTGGTCGTCCCGGCGGCGCTCCTTAGCGCCTGGTTCCTGCTGCCGGCGGCCGCGTACGAGTCGAACACGCTTATCTCCACCGAATACCCGCACTGGCAGCTGCTGCTGCGGGCGACGCAGTACCTGGTCTCGGCAAAGCACCTGTTCACCCTCTCGCGCGCCTCAGCGTCGACGCCCGGCGCCGCCTTTGCGCTCTCGCTGCCGATCCTGGTGATCGCGTGGGTGTTCGTAAGCCTGGCGATCTTCCTGCGGAGGGGCCTGCGGGGCACGTGGATCAGGGTGCTTCTGATCTGCTCGACCCTGACGGCCCTGCTGGTCGTGCTGATGACACACCCCGGACTCGTGCTCGTGCTGCCGCAGGCCTACGCCACGCTGCAGTTCACTTACCGCCTGGAGAGCTACGTGCTGCTGGCATTGAGCGGCGCGGTCCTCGCCGCGCTCGTCCTCGCCGAAAGGGAAGGACGCAGGGCACGGCTCTCGACGTGGACACTCGTCCCCGTGTTGGCCGTCTCGGTGGTCGGCGCGATCCAGCAGGCGCGCGCCCACCCCACGGGAGGGGAACGCTACGCCCTCCTTGCGTCGCTGTACCACTCCCCGGGCGCTGGGGAACTGCTGACCGACTACGTCGACGTCCACCTGCGCCCCCTGACCGACCCCAACGGGCGGCCTCCGGAAGTCCACTTCAACCCCGCCGCGGTGCACGACAACCACACCACCAAGGTGGTGCACCTGGAACCGGGCCAGTTCGCCTACTCGAACCTGCAGGGCCCCCCGAGCCTCGTGCACCTCACGGGTGCCAGGATCGTGGGCATCAACGGCGAAGGCTACGACGTGCTGGAAGTCGGCCGCGCCACAGGCCCTGCGGGGCAGAGCGGGGCGAAGGGCGCGGCGCGGCCGGCCGAGACGATCACGGTGAGCCAGGCCGATCCGCTGCCCGTGGTGGCGGGCCGCGTGCTCACGCTCGCCGCGGCGCTGGCCCTGCTCGGGCAGTTCGGCGCGCTCGCCGTTCGCGCCCTCCGCCGCCGGCGTTCGGGGTCGGAGCCGGCGCCTACAGCGCGTGTGTGAGCGCGACTCGATAGGAGGCTGAGGCTGTCGGGCCTGGCGCGAGGCTGTCGGGCTCGGCCCCCGTGCCACAGCCCCGGTCGGAGCCTCACCGCGTGCGCGTGAGCGCGATCTCGAGCGCGAGGCCGTCGATCTCGGTGCGCTCGCGGTGCGCCTCCGCGGCGAGCGCCGCGGCATCCCCGTCGAGGGTCAGGCCGACCGCGAGCGTCTCGCCCGCGAGGTACTCGCGGTGCGCCTCGGCGGCCTCCAGCAGCGCGGGGTCGCCCGAGAGGGAGAGGACGATCCGGTCCTCGACGGCGAGGCCGGCGCTCTTGCGGGTGGACTGGACGGCGTGCACGATCTCCCGCGCGTGTCCCTCGCGGCGCAGGTCCTCGTCGATCGTCAGGTCGAGCGCCACGGCGTGGGCGCCCTCGCGCTCCACGGAGTAGCCCTCCGGCGCGCGCATCGTGAGGATCACGTCCTCGGCCGAGAGCGTGTGCTCGCGCCCGCCGACCGAGATGCCGAGCCCTGTGTCGCCGTTCGCAGCGGCCGACGGCGCACCGGCCGCCCGGGGATCGCCAGAGTGGGGCTCGCCAGACCGGGGCTCGCCCAGCACCGCCCTGGCCACCCGCGCCGGGTCGAGCGCCGCGACGGCCTCCGCGACCAGCGGCATCTCCCGCCCGAACAGCGGGCCGAGGCGGCGGTAGTTGGCCTTCACCTCGTAGTGGCCCAGCTCCTCCGCGCCCGCCACGAAGCGCACGCGCCGCACGTTGAGCTCCTCGCGCACCACGTCCGCCAGGCGTTCGATCGCTTCGCGCTCGCGTCCCGCCGCGACGACCACCGCCTCCGCGAGCGGCTGACGCACCTTGATCTTCGCCTGCCCCCGCGCGCCGAGGCCGAGGCGCACCGTCTCGCGCGCGGTCGCCATCGCCTCCTCCAGCGCGGGGTCGCGGGCGGGGAGCGCCGCGCCCAGCGGGAAGTCGCAGAGGTGCACGCTCGCCAGCGTCCCGTCGAGGTTGTCGTAGAGCTCGTCGGCGACGAACGGGCAGAACGGGGCGAGCAGCTTGGCGACGGTCAACAGGCACGTGCGCAACGTGCCGAAGGCGGCCGGGTCTCCGGCCCAGAAGCGCGGGCGCGAGCGGCGCACGTACCAGTTGGAGAGCTCGTCCACGAGCTCCGCGACGGCGCGCCCCGCAGCGGTCGCGTCGTAGGCGTCGAGGCGTTCGGCTACGAGCTCGGCCGTCCCGGCGCAGCGCGACAGCGCCCAGCGGTCGAGGTCGTCGGTCGGCGTCTGCTCGGCCGTCTCCCTCAGCGTCGGCTCGCTGGCGTGCGCGTGCAGGACGTAGAAGAAGTAGGTGCTCCACAACTGCTTGAGGAACAGGCGCACCCCCTCGCCGATCGCCTCCTCGGAGAAGCGGTAGCCGTCCCACGGCTGCTTGGCGGTGAAGAAGTACCAGCGGAACGCGTCCGCGCCGTAGGTGTCGAGCACCTGCCACGGCTCCACGGCGTTGCCCCGCGACTTGGACATCTTCTGGCCCTCGCCGTCGAGAATCAGGCCGAGGCAGAGCACGTTGCGGTAGGAGGCGGTGTCGAACAGCAGCGTGGAGACCGCGAGCAGCGAGTAGAACCAGCCGCGCGTCTGGTCGAGCGCCTCGCAAATGAAGTCGGCGGGGAAGCGCGCGGGGTCGGCGGTGAAGCTATTTGCGTCCTCGCCGGAGAACGGAACGTGGTGCTGGGCAAACGGCATCGCGCCGGAGTCAAACCACACGTCGATCACCTCCGGCACGCGACGCATCGGCTGCTCGCATCCGGCCTCGTGACAGGGGAACTCGACCTCGTCCACGTACGGGCGGTGGTGGTCGGAGAGCGTCTGCCCCGAGCGTTCCTCCAGTTCTGTGAACGAGCCGATCACGTGTAGGTGTCCCCCGCCGCAGCGCCACACCGGCAGCGGCGTGCCCCAGTAGCGCTCGCGCGAGAGCGCCCAGTCCACATTGTTGGAGAGCCAGTCTCCGAAGCGGCCGTGCTTGATGTGCGGCGGGTGCCAGGCGATCGTCTCGTTCGCCGCCAGCAGTTGGTCGCGGAGCGCGGTCGTCTTGATGTACCAGCTCCGCTTGGCGTAGTAGATCAAAGGGGTGTCGCAGCGCCAGCAGTGCGGGTAGGAGTGCTCGTACTCCTCTGCTCCGAACAGCAGCCCACGCGCGTTCAGATCCGCGATCAGCTCCTCTGTCAGCTGCGGGTCCTTGACGAAGCGGTTCTCGTAGGAGCGGCCGTCGTAGCTGTGTACGCGCTGATCGTAGGTGCCGTCGGGCTTGACGGGGTTGAAAAGCGTGCCCGGCTGGTCGGGGTCGAACTTGCCGTTCGCCGCCCAGGTGTTGAAGTCGTCCTCGCCAAAGGCCGGAGCGATGTGGACGATGCCTGTGCCGTCCTCGGTGGTGACGAAGTCCCCCGCGACGATCGGAAAGCCTCCCTCCGGGCCGGTGTTGAAGATCGGTCCCCTGTAGGACGCGCCCACCAGGTCGCTGCCCGGGAGCCGATCGAGGATCTCCACCTGCTCGCCCAGCACCTTCTCCACCAGTGCTGCCGCGAGGATCAGGGTCTCGCCCCCACGCTTTGCGCGCACGTACTCGACGTCCGGCGCCACCGCCACTGCTCGGTTGCCCGGCAGCGTCCACGGCGTGGTCGTCCAGATCAGCAGCGCGTCGCCCGCTTGCAGTCGGCTCCCCGGTCCAGGGGGCAGTACCGGCAGCCGCACGTAGACCGAGGGGTCGACCACGTCGCGGTAGCCGAGCGCAACCTCGTGCGAGGAGAGCGTCGTCTCGCAACGCGGGCAGTACGGCACGACCCTGTGACCCTCATACAACAGTCCCCGCTCGTCGATCTGCGCCAGCGCCCACCACACCGACTCGATGTACGACTCGTCCAGTGTCCTGTACGCACCGTCGAGGTCGATCCAGAAGCCGATGCGCTCGGTCAGCCGGTCCCACTCCTCGAGGAACGTGAACACCGACTCGCGACACTTGGCGTTGAACTCGGCGATCCCGTACTCCTCGATTTCCGCCTTGTGGTGGATGCCGAGCTCCTGTTCCACCGCGATCTCCACCGGCAGGCCGTGGCAGTCCCACCCGCCCTTGCGCTCCACGCGGTGGCCGCGCATCGTCTTGTAGCGGGGGTAGATGTCCTTGAACACGCGCGAGAGCACGTGGTGGGCGCCGGGGCGGCCGTTGGCGGTGGGGGGGCCCTCGTAGAAGACCCACGGCTCGGCGCCCTCGCGCAGGCGCAGCGACTCGGCGAACACCTCCCGCTCGCGCCACCGCTGCAGTACCTCCAGCTCGAGCGCCGGCAGCTCCTGGCGAGCGTCCACCTTGCGGCGCGGGATCAGCGGGTGTCGTGGGGGAGCCGTCACGGGCGGCCCATTGTATGAGCCCCTGTCGGGCGGTCACCTGGAGGGAGGCGCGGCCAACGGGCGGACAGAAACACCGAACGTACGGTTACTCCCGGCGGGCAGGGCCGCCAGCTCCAGGCGCTCGATCTTCTGGAGACGTCTCGTTAGCTTGACCGAACATGAAGGCGGTGATCCTCGCAGGCGGGCTGGGCTCGCGGCTCAGCGAGGAGACGACGGTCCGCCCGAAGCCGATGGTCGAGATCGGCGGCAAGCCGATCCTGTGGCACATCATGAAGATCTACGCCGCCCACGGGGTCGAGGAGTTCGTGATCTGCCTCGGCTACAAGGGCTACGTCGTCAAGGAGTTCTTCGCCAACTACCACCTGCACACAGCCGAGGATCTCTCCTTCGACCTCGGGGGCGGCGGCGTCGAGATCCACCGCTCGAGCACCGAGCCGTGGAGAGTGACGCTGGTGGACACCGGCGAGGAGACGATGACGGGCGGACGCCTCAAGCGGGTGCTCCCGTACGTGGGCGAGGAGGACTTCTGCTTCACCTACGGCGACGGGCTGGCCAACCTCGACGTCACCGCGCTGATCGCCTACCACCGCGAGCAGGGCGCGCTGGCCACCGTCACAGCCGTGCAGCCCCCCGGGCGCTTCGGCGCGCTCGAGCTGAACAGCACGCACGTGCGGAGCTTCCAGGAGAAGCCGCGCGGGGACGGGGTGTGGCTGAACGGCGGGTTCTTCGTACTCTCGCCGAAGGTGGACCGGTACCTCGGCGGCGACGAGTCCACCTGGGAGCAGGAACCGCTGCGCCGGCTGACCGGCGAGGGGCAGCTCGCCTCCTACCGCCACCGCGGGTTCTGGCAGGCGATGGACACGTTGCGCGACCGCCACCAGCTCGAGCAGCTGTGGGAGTCCGGCCACGCTCCCTGGCGGGTGTGGGCATGAGTGGGCTAGCGGCGGAACGCGGCGCTTCGGTCGCCGGGGACGCGCGGGGCGAGCGCACGGGTTCGGCGGACGGCGCCTGCCCTGACGCCGAGGCGGCCCCCGGTACTCGCTCCGACGCCGAGGCGGCCACGCCGTGCCGCTTCTGCGGCGCGCCGCTACGGGACGTGTTCGCGGACCTCGGCTCCTCGCCGCTGGCCAACTCCTACCTCACCCCCGAGCGCCTCGGCGCGATGGAGCCGTTCTACCCGCTGCGCGCGCTGGTCTGCGGCCGCTGCTTCCTGGTGCAGCTGGAGGAGTTCGAGACGCCCGCGGCGATCTTCTCCGAGTACGCCTACTTCTCGTCGTACTCGACCACGTGGCTGGAGCACTGCCGCCGCTACACGGCCCAGATGGTGCAGCTGCTCGGGCTGGGGGAGCACAGCCGGGTGGTCGAGCTCGCCTCCAACGACGGCTGCCTGCTGCAGTGCTTCCACGAGCGCCACATCCCCGTGCTCGGGGTCGAGCCCGCGGGGAACGTCGCGAAGGTGGCGCTGCAGAGGGGCATCCCCACGCTCGTCGAGTTCTTCGGCCGCGAGACGGCGCACTCGCTGGCCGCCGAGGCCCGCGCCGAGCTGTTGGTGGGCAACAACGTCCTCGCCCACGTCCCCGACCTCGACGACTTCGTGGGCGGCATCAAGATCCTGCTGGCGCCCGGCGGGACGCTCACGATGGAGTTCCCCCACCTGCTGCGGCTGGTCGAGGAAGGGCTGTGGGACACGATCTACCATGAGCACTTCTCCTACTTCTCGTTCCTCACCGCCACGCGCGTGTTCGCGGCCCACGGTCTGCGCCTGTTCGACGTCGAGGAGCTGCCCACGCACGGCGGCTCGCTGCGCGTGTACGGCGCGCACGAGGACGACGCGCGGCCCGACACCGAGCGGGCGCTGGAGCTGCGCGAGCGCGAGCGCGAGGCAGGGTGCGAGCGGCTGGAGACCTACACCGCCTACGGCGCCCGCGTCGAGGCCGACAAGCGCCGGATCCTCGAGTTCCTGATCGGCCTCAAGGACGCGGGCCAGCGGGTGGTCGGCTACGGCGCGCCGGCGAAGGGCAACACGCTGCTCAACTACTGCGGCGTGCGGCGCGACTTCCTCGACTACACGGTGGACCTCAACCCGCACAAGCAGGGCTGCTTCCTGCCGGGCAGCCACATCCCGATCCGCGCGCCGCAGGCGATCTCCGAGGACCGCCCCGACGTGGTGGTGATCCTGCCGTGGAACCTGAAGGACGAGATCGTGGGGCAGCTGGAGAGAGTGCGCGAGTGGGGCGGCCGGCTCGCCGCGCGCTCGCCGGAGCTGAAGCTGCTCCCGTGAGGGACGCCGACCCCGTGGTCCTCGCGCGCTCCCACCCGGTGGTGGGCGGCCAGGCATCCTCCAAGCCTCGAGCGGGTGTGCCGGTGTCCGCCGAGTCGGAGGATCTCCTCTCAACGCCGGCGGCTCGCCGGACCCGTGTGCTGGTGACCGGGGCCTCAGGCTTCATCGGCCTGCCGCTGACCGCCGAGCTCGCTCGCCGCGGCGCGGAGGTCCACGCGCTCTCTCGCCACCCCTCGCCCCCGCCGCTGTCTGGCGTGAGCTGGCACAAGGCCGACCTGGCCGACGGCGCGCGGGTGCAGGAGCTGCTGGGCGAACTGGCCCCCGAGCGGCTCGTGCACCTCGCGTGGTGCATGGAGCACGGCCACTACTGGCGCGCGCCGGAGAACGTCGCGTGGGTGGAGTGGAGCCTCCACCTGGTGCGCGCGTTCGTGCGCCACGGCGGACGGCGGCTGCTCGTGCTGGGCACCTGCGCCGAGTACGACTGGTCGAGCGCCGAGGAGCCGCTGCGCGAGTCCCGCGCGCGCATCGCGCCCGCCACCCTCTACGGCGTGGCCAAGGACGCACTGCGCCGCGTCGCGGGCGCGTACGCCGAGCAGCAGGGGGTCGAGCTGGCGTGGGCGCGACCGTTCTTCCTCTACGGCCCGCGCGAGCGCTCCGAGCGCCTGGTCGCCTCGACCGTCCGCTCGCTGGCGGCGGGGGAGCCGGTGTCCACCGGCGCCGGTGCGCGGGTGCGCGACTTCCTGCACGTGCAGGACGCGGCCGAGGCGCTGGCGGCGCTGCTCGACAGCCACGTGACGGGCGCGGTCAACATCGCCTCAGGGGTGGGGGTGCGGGTGGACGAGGTGGTCGACCGCCTCGCGCGGCTGCTCGGGCGCCCCGAGCTGGTTCGTCGCGAGCTGCCGCCCGACCGCCCTGGCGAGCCGCCGCGGCTGGTGGCCGACGTCGCCCGGCTGCGCGAAGAGGTCGGCTACCGCCCGCGTTGGGAGCTGGCCGACGGGCTGGCAGCGACCGCGCGGTGGTGGGCGGAGCAAGGGAGTGCCTGAGACTGGGATCGCCGAGTCAGGCTCGAAGCTCACCCCGGCGATCCCGCCTCCGGGGGCTCCGCTACCGTTCAGGCTATGATCCCTCGACGGCACGATTGGGCTGCATGAGCCGCTGCATTGATCCCAACCCGCCGGTCGTCGGCACCCGATCCCGGTCCGATCTGCCGCGATGACGCCCGCCCCTCCCTCACAAACACTGGTCGCCGAGCAGGATCTGCGCTTCGACGCTCGCAACCCCCGCTTGGCCGACGGTCGAGAGGATCTCGATCAGAACGAGCTGCTGAGCGTCCTCTGGCGGGACTTCGCCGTCGACGAGCTCGCTCTCTCGATCGCCGCCAATGGCTTCTTCCCACACGAGCCGCTGTTCGTAGCCGAAGAGGACGGCGAGCGGGTCGTCGTCGAGGGTAACCGGCGCCTGGCCGCCGTGCGTCTGCTGCGACACGCCGCACTGCGCAAGGACGTTGGCGCCACGAACCTCCCGCGCATCAGCGCCGCGCGGGCAAGGGCCCTCGAGCGGCTGCCCGTGATCATCGAGTCGCGCCGTGAGGTCTGGCAGTACGTCGGCTTCAAGCACGTCAACGGCCCTCAGGTGTGGCGCTCGCACAGCAAGGCTCAATACATCACCTGGGTTCACAACGGGCTCCATGTGACGCTGGAGGACATCGCCAAGCAGATCGGCGACCGACACCTGACGGTGCGGCGGCTGTACCGCGCGCAGATGGTCCTCCAACAGGCCGCGGACGCCGACGTCTTCCACGTTGAGGATCGCGCCCGCAAGCAGTTCGCCTTCTCCCATCTCTACACGGGGCTCGACTACAAGGGCTTCGCCGCCTACGTAGGGCTGGCGCGAGACCGCTACGACAGCCCCCGTCCCGTTCCCAAGACCAAGACCGAGCAGCTCGGCACTCTCCTGACGTGGCTGTATGGCAGCAAGAGCCGCAACCGTGAGCCGCTGATCAAGTCCCAGAATCCCGACCTGCGCGTGCTGGACGAGGTGCTGCTCACCAAGAACGGCGTCGCCGCGCTCGAACGCGGCCTCGGGCTGAGCGTTTCCCATGAGATCGGCCGCGGCGACGACGCCCTCTTCCGCGAGGCTCTGCTGGCGGCGCGCCAGTCGCTACAGGAAGCGCGGGGGAAGCTGCTCACCGGCTACCGGGGGGAGCGTGACCTCAGGTCGCTCGCCGAGGACATCACCGAACTGGCCCAGAGCATCGAGCGCGAGATGAGCGATCTTCCCGCACGAGGGACCCAGCGGCCGCGCAGCCGGCGCGCCGCGGCCGGGTGACTCGCGCGATGCGGGAGCTCGACCCCGTTCCGCCTGCGACGGCGGATCGCGTCGAGCATGCCGACTGGCTGGAGCTGCAGGCGCTCGCAGCGCGCGACGGGAGCAGCTCCTTGCAGGACTTCGCCAGCGCGCTGCGCAGCTCCGGCAGCGCCGAGGAGCTCTATGACGAAGCTACGTTCGAGCAGGAAGTCCACGCTTACGAGGATGAGCTCGATGAGGACACGTTCGGCCCGCAGCTCGCCGAACGTGGCGGCGAGACGATCGAGCCGATCGCCGAGTCAGCGTTCTACGAGGTCGAAGACCGCAGCGCCAGCTGCGACGGCGGTTATGCGTTCACGCTCGGCGACGACGATCTGAAGCTGCGTTCCCGAGGCCGCAGGGATGTCTACATCTTCCTGCTGTTGCTGTCCACGTTCGGCAAGGACAAGCTGTCCAAACTTGCAGAGGACGCCGGCATGGGGACTCAGCCGAACCTTCCCCAGCTCTTCGAGGAGATCTCGGCGGTCGCTCTGCAGAACTGCCTCGGTGGCGCCGGCAACGGCGTGCAAACCTACCCTTTCGGCTTTCCCCGGCGCATCGGCCCTCCGGGCTTTGAGCGGGCCGTCGAAGAGCTCTGCAGCCGCACCGGCGAGGGCGCCAAACCCAGGGACCGGCCCACGCGCCGCAACCAGAAGGACGCCGCGCTGGATCTCGTCGTCTGGCGACCGTTCGCCGACCAGCGCCGCGCGATCGTGATGGTGTGGGGCCAGTGCGCCACCGGCGCGCACTGGGACGAGAAGCTCTCGGAGATGCGCCCCGAGGACTGGAGCGCTCTGTGGCTGTGCGATCGGCCAGTCGTCCTGCCGCTGCGCGCCTTCTTCGTGCCCCACCGCGTCCCGGCGGAGAAGTGGGAGGAAAAGGCGCTCAAGGGCGGCCTGCTCTTCGACCGCTGTCGGATCGCGGCGCTCGCCCACCCCCTCACGCCCGAGCTGCGCTCCCGGTGCCGCCAGATCAACCATCGGGCGCTGCGCGCGATCCGACAAGCGATGGACGCGATCTGGGTATGAGACACCGCTTTCACGCCCTGTGCCCATACTTCGCGATGTTCCCCGAGAGCTTTGCAGAGCACTGGATCGAGCGGCTCACGCGCCGTGGCGAGCTGGTGCTCGATCCGTTCTGCGGTCGCGGGACGGCACCCTTCCAGGCGCTGCTGATGGGGCGTCGGGCGGTGGCCTGCGACATCAATCCTGCCGCCTACTGCATCACCCGCGCCAAGACCAACGCCCCCGGGGCAGCCGCGCTGCGCCGCCGCATCACCCGGCTGCAGCGCGACTACGACCCCGCTGGTGTGGCCGAGGAGAGCGAGTCGCTGCCGGAGTTCTACGCGTACGCCTACCACCCCGAAACGCTGCGGCAGCTCGTCTTCCTGCGCCGGCTCTTGCGCTGGGAGCACCGTGACGTCGACTGCATGCTCGCTGCGCTCATCCTCGGCGTGCTGCACGGCGAATCGCAGACGTCACCGAGTTATCTAAGCAACCAGATGCCGCGCACGATCAGCACCAAGCCTGACTACTCTGTGCGTTTCTGGAGACGCCACGGCTATCGGGCTCCCGAGCGAGACGTCTTCGCGATGCTGCGCCGCAATGTGGAGTATCGCTATGCCTCGTCCCCTCCCCCGGGTGGCGCGACTGTCGTGCGCGGGGACATGCGCGAGCTGCCACGCCAGCCCGTGCTCGGGCACCGCAGCGTGCGTGCGGCGATCACCTCGCCTCCCTACCTGAACGTCACAAACTTCGAGGAGGATCAGTGGCTACGCCTGTGGTTCCTCGGCGGCCCCACCGCCCCGACACGGGGACGCATATCCAACGATGACAGGCACTATGGCCTGGACTCATACTGGCGGCTGATCGCCGACACGTGGCGGATGCTGGGTCAGGTCATGGCCGTTGACAGCAACGTCGTAATGCGTGTTGGGATGAAGGGGGTGGAGCCCGATCGCATTGCCGACGGCCTCCTTGGCTGCTCGGTTCTCAGCCAGCGCGAGGTCCGCCTGGTTGGGATGGAGACCAGTGAAATTCGTCGCCGTCAAACCGGCTCCTTCAGGCCCGGCTCGTTGGGCTGCCTACTGGAGGTGGATGCCCACTTCGCCGTCGGGTGAGGTTACGCGGTCTGCGGCTACTACACGCTCCTCGCCGCAACTCGATCAGCGCCTCAGACACTGCGACGCTCGTAGACCCCGCGCCGCAGCGCCAGCGAGTCGCGGAAGCCGATCCGCCGGTCGATCGACTCGCTCGGGGGCAGCGGCAGGTGCGGGCGCCCGCACGCTGCGCGCCACCCCGCGACCCGTCCTCGCAGCGCAGCCAGGTCGCGCGAGAGGACGAGGTCGCCGAGCACCACGACGGCCTCGGTGGCCACCGTGCGCAGCGCCGCCCCCCCGCGCAGCAGCTCGTAGCGGCGCAGTATGTAGCCGCGGCCGAAGCCCCCGTGACGCCGCTGGAAGGCCGAGCGGTGTCCGTAGGTGGCCGAGCCCAGGTGCACCCCCACGGCGCCGGGGGCGGCCACCGTGTGCCAGCCGGCGATCCGCAGGCGCAGCGCGAGGTCCAAGTCCTCCATGTAGGCGGTGATCGTCTCGTCCAGGCCGCCGGCCTGCTCCCATGCCGTGCGCCGGTAGGCCGCCAGCGTGCCCGTCGGCCCGACGAGCACCGGCGCGGCGTCGCGGGCGCGGGCGAGCGGCAGGCCCTGCAGCCGCGGAAAGACGGCCAGCGTGCGGTCTACCGTCAGGCCCACGCTGTCGATCCGCTCTTCCCCCGGCTGGAGCATCAGCGACGCGACCGACCCGACGCGGCGGTCCGAGAGCGGGGCGAGCAGCCGTTCGAGCGCGTCCGGGCGGAGGTCGACGTCGTTGTTGACCAGCACCACGTACTCCCCCGATCCGGCCGCCACTCCGAGGTTGCACGCCTCGGGGAAGCCGCGGTTCTCCTCCAGGCACACCAGCTGCACCGCGGGCCACTCGGCGAGCAGGCGCGCGCGGGTGTCGTCGGTCGAACCGTTGTCGACCACGACCGTCCGGTGCGCGACGGCCTGCGCGCGCAGGTGGCGCAGGCAACTGTCGGTGAGCTCGTACCGGTTGTAGACCACGACCACGACGTCCACTGTGTGGGACATGGGAGCACCGTAGTCGCGTGTCCTGCTGCGGAGGGCCGCGAGCGAGCGAGAGAAACAGTTCCGCGGATCTCGGGGCCGCGAATCCTCGCTGGTGGGGCCGGATCTCGCGCTCGGCCGGGTCGGAAACAGTTCCGCGGAAATGAATCTCGTAAGGTCGCCGCCAAGGTGATCGACCAATGCTCGACCGGATTTCCACGCGCATCTTCGCCGACGGGGCCGACCTCGACGGCATCCTCGCGCTGGCCGCCGACCCGCGGATCGCGGGGTTCACCACCAACCCCACGTTGATGCACAAGGTCGGGTTGACCGACTACGCCGAGTTCGCCCACCGCCTGCTCGAGCGTGTCACCGTCCACCCGATCTCCTTCGAGGTGTTCGCCGACGATCCCCCGGAGATCGCCCGCCAGGCGCGCCTGATCGCCTCGTGGGGCGAGAACGTGTACGTCAAGGTCCCCGTCACCACCACCGCGGGCGAGTCGCTCGCAGCGCTTGTGCGCGAGCTCTCCGAGGAGGGTGTGAAAGTGAACGTGACCGCGCTGTTCACGACCGCCCAGGTGGAGGTGGTCACGGCGGCCGTGGCCGAGGGCGCGCCCTCCTGCATCTCGGTCTTCGCGGGGCGGATCGCCGACGCCGGTGTCGACCCGGTGCCGATCATGGCTCGTTCGGTGGAGATCATGGCCGCCGCCCCCCGCGCGGAGTTGATCTGGGCCTCGCCCCGGGAGATCCTCAACGTGGTGCAGGCCGACCGGGTGGGGTGCCACATCATCACCGTCACCCACGACCTGCTGAAGAAGCTCGACGGCTTGGGCAAGGACCTCGAGCAGTTCTCGTTGGAGACCGTGCGTATGTTCCACGGCGACGCGGCTGCCGCCGGCTTCACGTTGTAACCATGAGGCGAGTCTGGTGAAGCGGGTCTGCGTCACCGGCGGCGCTGGGTTCATCGGCAGCAACCTCGTCGACCGCCTCAGTGCAGACGGTGTCGAGGTCGTGATCCTCGACAACTTTTGCACCGGCCGGCGCGAGTTCGTGGCCGACGCCCTGCGCCGCCCGCAGGTGCGCCTCGTCGAGGGCGACGTGCTCGACGCGGCGGCGCTTGCCGACGCGCTGGAGGGCTGCGACTGGGTCTTTCACCTGCAGGCCAACGCTGACGTGCGCGAAGGCTTCGAGCACCCCCGCTGCGACCTCGAACAGAACACGCTCGCGACCGCCGGCGTGCTGGAGGCGATGCGCGCGCAGGGGGTCAGCCGGATCGCCTTTACCTCCACCGGCTCGATCTACGGCGAACCGGAGGTGTTCCCCACGCCCGAGGACGCCCCCTTTCCGATCCAGACCTCCCTGTACGGCGCCTCCAAGGCGGCCGGCGAGGGGCTGATTGCGGCCTACGCGGCCGGCTACGGCTTCACCGGTGTGATCTGCCGGCTGGTGTCGATCCTCGGCGAGCGCTACACCCACGGGCACTTGTTCGACTTCTACCGCGCGCTGCGGCGCGACCCCACCCGCCTGAGAGTGCTGGGCGACGGGCGCCAGGAGAAGTCCTACCTGTACGTGCAGGACTGTCTCGACGCGTTGCTGTGCGCCGTTGAGCGCCACCGCGAGGAGCCCGGCGCGCACGTCTACAACCTGGGCCGGGACGAAACGATCACGGTGAAGGACTCGATCGGCCTCCTCTGCGAGCACCTGGCGCTCTCCCCGCGCATCGAGTGCACCGGCGGGCGGCGCGGGTGGATCGGCGACAGCCCCCGCATCCACCTCGACACGACCCGCATCCGCGGCCTCGGCTGGCAGCCGCGGCTGACGATCGCGCAGGCGGCGGTGCGTACCCTGGAGTGGTTCGACGCGAACGAGTACGCCTGGGCCGAGGAGCCCGGAGCCGACGAGGCCGGGGGCGAGGAGGCGGCGCCCGGCTCGGGCGAGCCGCCGATCGTCCCCGCCGGAGAGACCGCACGGTGAGGAGGGCACGAGCGACATGGCGGTGATCTTCAGCCGCGCGCCGCTGCGCATCTCCCTCGGCGGCGGCGGAACCGACCTGCCCTCCTACTACGCCGCCCACGGCGGCTTCCTCGTGTCCGGGGCGATCGACAAGTACGTGTACATGCTCACCCATACCGTCTTCCAGCGCCGCTACCGGATGAAGTACTCCGAGCTCGAGGAGGTCGACGACGTCAGCGAGATCCGCCACCCGATCCTGCGCGAGTGCCTGCTGCGCCACTGGCGCGGCGCGCCGCTGGAGATCGCCTCGGTCGCTGACGTGCCGGCGGGCACTGGCATGGGCTCCTCCGGCGCCTACACCGTGTGCCTGCTCAAGGGCCTCGCGCGTGCGCGGTACTGCTCGATCAGCCCGGGGGACCTCGCGGAGTCGGCGTGCGAGATCGAGATGGGCGTGCTCGGCGAGCCGGTCGGCAAGCAGGACCCCTACGTCGCCGCCCACGGGGGGATCTGCGCCTACACCTTCCACCCCGACGGCCGTGTCGAGGTGACGCCGCTGGAGCTCGACCCGGCGGTGCTGAGGCGCCTGCGCGACCAGCTGCTGCTGTTCTACACCGGCGAGGCGCGCTCGGCCTCGAAGGTGCTCGCCGACCAGGACGCGCGCTCCAAACGGGGCGATGAGCAGATGGTCGAGAACCTGCACCGCACGAAGGATCTCGGGCACAGCATCCACCGGCTGCTGGAGGAGGGGGATCTGGAGGGATACGCCGCGTTGATGCACGAGCACTGGGAGCACAAGCGTCGCCGTTCGCCGGGCATGACCAATGAGCACATCGACCGGCTCTACGAGCTGGCCCGGCGTTCCGGCGCGCTCGGCGGCAAGCTGGTGGGGGCCGGCGGGGGAGGTTTCCTGCTCGTCTACACCAGCCGTCCCGAGGACACCCGGCGGGCGATGGCCGACGCGGACGCGACCGAGCTGGCATTCGACTTCGAGTTCTCCGGCGCCTACGCAGGAGAGCACGCGTGATGCGCGCGGCACCGGACGCCGGGGGCGCTCAACAGCCGGGATTCGCGGGCGCGCGTTTCGCGTTGGGTCGGAGACAGTGCTTGTGCGGCATTCGTTGGCCCTGCTGGCGCCCGTGCGCGGGTGTGGATTCGCCCGGCTGTGGCTGGTAGACCGTCGGTCGTGTCCCTCCAGGCAAACCCGACGGCGGCGCCACGCCCGGAGTCCTCCCTGCTGCGCCCCAACGGCCGGGGCCCCGACGCGACGTTGAGCGTCGTGATCCCCACATATAACGAGGAGCAGAATGTCGAGCGGATGTACCGGCGCCTTGCCGCCGTGCTCGACGGCGTTGGGCTGAGTTGGGAGGTGATCTTCAGCGTCGATCCGTGCACCGATCGCACGGAGGAGTTGATCCTGGGGCTGCGGGCCCGCGACCGGCGGGTCAAGGCGCTGCGCTTCTCGAGGCGCTTTGGGCAGCCGATGGCCACGCTTGCAGGCCTCGAAGCGGCCGTCGGCGAGGCGGTGGTCGTGATCGACTGCGACCTGCAGGACCCGCCCGAGCTGATCTCCGAGCTCGTCGCGCGCTGGCGGGAGGGATATGACGTCGTCTACGCGCAGCGGCGCAGCCGCGAGGGGGAGACGCTTGTCAAGCGGATCGTTGCGAAGGTCGGCTACCGGGTGATCGCTCGGATCGCCGAGATCGAGATCCCCCCGAACACCGGCGACTTTCGGCTGCTCAGCCGGCGCGTCGTCGACAACGTGGTGGCGCTCGAGGAGCACCACGGCTTTCTGCGCGGCCTCGTGGCGCTCGTCGGCTTTCGCCAGACCTTGGTGCTCTACGACCGCGACCGCCGGGAGGCCGGCTCGAGCAAGTACAACCGCTTCTTCGGCTCGATCCTGATCGGCCTCAACGGGGTGATCGGCTTCTCGCGCTACCCGTTGCAACTGATCTCGCTGACGGGAGTGGCGCTCTCGGGGCTCGCCTTCCTCGGTGCCCTTGTCTACCTCGCCATGAAGCTCCTCGGCGCTTCCTTCCCGGCCGGCAACCCCACGGTCGTGATCGCCATCGCCTTCTTCAGCGGCATCCAGCTGCTGTCGCTGGGCGTGATCGGCGAGTACGTCGGGCGCACCTACGACGAGTCCCGGCGCAGGCCCAAGTACATCGTCGAGTCCCGCTACGGGTGGGACGAGGAGGACCACCGGCGCGGTGGTTGAACGTGCCTGGTCGATGAGACGCCTGACCGACCTGAGATCGGCCGCTCGGAGCTCGGCTGGCACGCTCCTGGAGTGGGCGGGTTCCGTCCCTGGCCTGTTTGGGCAGGGGATGCGCTATGCCCTCGCGGGCGCGCTCGTCGCGCTCGTGTACCTGCTCACCACGACGTTCCTTGCCGTGGTGGTGGGACTGCCCTTCGAGGTGGCCCTCCCGATCGGGTTCACGCTGGGGCTCGGCGTCCACTTCACGTTGCAGCGCCTGTTCGTGTGGGCTCCCGAGGGGGAGTTCGCGCTGCCCTTCCCCCACCAGGCGCGCCGTTACCTGGTGCTCGCCGGTTCACAGTACGGGGTGACGGCGGCCACCACCTCGCTGCTGCCCGCAGTGCTGGGCTTGCCAACGGAGGTGGTCTACCTGGGCACCGTCGTGTTGATCGCGAGCACCAACTTCCTGCTGTTCCGCAATGTCATCTTCCACCCCGAGCGCACCGGCGACGGCGTTGGCGCATAGGCTCCCTCGATGCGCGTTCTCGTCACCGGCCACCACGGCTACATCGGCTCCGTCCTCGTGCCGCTGCTCCTCGATGCCGGGCACGACGTGGTCGGCCTGGACATGTTCCTCTACGAGGGGTGCGACTTCGGGGAGGACCGCGGGCCGGCCGTGCCGGCCCTCCGCCGGGACGTGCGCGACGTGTCCGCCGCCGACCTCGACGGCTTCGACGCCGTCGTGCACCTCGCCGCGCTCTCCAACGACCCGCTGGGCGACCTCTCCCCCGAGTGCACCTTCGCCGTCAACCACCGCGCGTCGGTCACGCTGGCGCAGGCGGCCAAGGCGGCGGGGGTCGAGCGCTTCCTGTTCTCCTCCTCCTGCAGCCTCTACGGCGCCGCCGACCGCGACTGGGTCGACGAGACCGCCGACTTTCACCCCGTGACCCCCTACGGGGAGTCGAAGGTGCTCGCCGAGCGGGACCTTGGGGGGCTCGCCGACGACTCGTTCAGCCCGGTATTCCTGCGCAACGCGACTGCCCACGGGCTCTCCCCCCGCCACCGCGGCGACCTGGTCGTCAACAACCTCACCGCGTTCGCGTTTGCCACAGGTGAGGTGCTGCTGCAGAGCGACGGCACCCCGTGGCGCCCGCTGGTGCACATCGAGGACATCTCGCGCGCCTTCCTGGTCATGCTCCAGGCGCCGCGGGAGCTGGTGCACGGCGAGGCGTTCAACATCGGCGGCGACGAGGAGAACTACCAGATCCGCGACGTCGCGCGGATCGTCGAGGAGGTCGTCCCCGGCTCGCGCGTGGCGCTCGCCGCGGGCGCGGGGCCCGACAAGCGCAGCTACCGCGCGAGCTTCGCGAAGCTGCGGGAGGCGTTCCCCGAGTTGCAGCCCCGCTGGAGCGTGCGCGCGAGCGCCGAGGAGCAGCTCGCCGCCTACCGCGCCGCCGGACTGACGATCGAGGACTTCAAGGGGTCCCGGTTCCAGCGCATCGCGCGCCTCAAGGAGCTCGTCGCCGAGGGGCGGCTCGACGGCGCGCTGCGCTGGGAGGACCGCGACCTGCTCGCCGCGGGGTGAGGCCGCGCCGGCGGGCACTCCGTCTCGCGGGCTGAGCCGCGCTGGGCGCACCGCGCCTGTTCGTTGCGGGGTACTCTCGTTTACGCGGTGTAGTCGGGGAAGCCGCGGTCGCGCTTGGACATCGTGCGCCCGCCCGCCGGAGGCTCCGGCCAGCGGATCGCAAACGCCGGGTCGTCCCACCGCACGCCGCGCGCGGCCTCGGGCACGTACGCGGTGGCGATCTGGTAGTGCACCTCGCTGTCATCTGCGAGCGTCTGAAACCCGTGCGCGCAGCCGCGCGGCACGTACAGGCACCGTGTTCCCTCGCCGCTCAGCTCGATGCCGACCCACCTCCTGTGGGTGGGGGATTCCGGCCGCAGGTCCACGGCCACGTCGAAGATCCGCCCGCGCGTACACCGCACGAGCTTGTCCTCCCCGTGTGGAGCCGCCTGGTAGTGCATCCCCCGCAGCGTGCCAGCCAGCAGGTTGAACGAGACGCTGCACTGCTCGACCCGCGCCTCCAGACCGTGCGCGGCGAACCACTCGGCGTCGAACGTGCGTGTGAACGACCCGCGCTCGTCTACGTGTGGTTCGAGCTCAACGACGACCACCCCCGCGAGCTCTGTCGGATGCGCCCTCACGGCCGCGCTCGGCTCAGCCGCTGGAGCGAGCGAGGTCTGGGGTGGGGGGCTCATGGGGGGAGCCTGCTCCCCCCATGCTCAGCGCCGGGATTCGCGGCAACTCCTGCGCGTACCACTCGTACGTGGCCTCCAGGCCGCGCCGCAGGTCCCACGTCGGCGTCCACCCGAGCTGCTCTCTGATCGCGCTCGAATCGAGCCACTGGCGCGAGATCTCACCGTGCGGCGTCCCCTGGCCGCGCACCTCCGGCTCGTCACTGCGGCCCGCGACCTCCATCAACTGTCCGACCACCTCCAGCACCGACACCGGTCTGCCGATGCTCGCGTTCCACGCCCGCCCGTGGTACTCGGGCCGTGCGAGCGAGTCGGCGACGGCCAGGTACGCCGCGACCGCGTCCTCGGCGTACAGGAAGTCGCGCTCCATCCGCCCGTCCGAGCGGATCGTCGGCCGCTCCCCCGCCAGCAGCGCCCTGGCGGTCCCCGGGATCAGGCGGGAGAAGTTCATGTCCCCGCCGCCGAACACGTTGCCGAACCGCGTGACCGCGACCGGCAGCCCGAACGTGTGGGCGTACGAGCGGGCGACGATGTCCGCGCACGCCTTGGACGCGTCGTAGGGGTACCGCGGCTGCAGCGCGCTGTCCTCGCGGTAGGGCAGGTCCTCATGGACCCCATACGCCTTGTCGGTCGAGGCCACCACGACCCTCTGGAGCGGCTCGGCGGCGAGGCGGCACGCCTCCAGCAGGTTCCACGTCCCGCGCGCGTTGACCTCGTAGGTGCTCAGGGGCGAGTTGGTGGCCGAGCCCACGATCGTCGCCGCGGCGAGGTGAAACACCGCCTGGACGGCGTGCTCGTCGATCGCCCGGCTCAGCGTCTCCGCCTCCTCCAGGGCGGCCGCGACGGGGGTGCAGCGCTCGTGCAGCCCGCGCAGGCGGTAGCGCGAGTGCTCGGCGGCCGGCCGGTCGAGGACGAACACCTCCGCGCCCTCGTCGAGCAGCCGCTCGGCGACCCACGAGCCGATGAAGCCCTGGGCGCCCGTGAACAGCACGCGCGTCCCCGCCCACGTGCCGCCGTCGTTGTGCTCGCTCACGCTCGGGATGGTACGGAGTCGGCGGGCGCTTCACACGCCTCTCCGGGGACGTGGTGCGTGGTGGTCACGTCGTGAGGTCGCGGCGGGAGTGGCGCCGTCAGGCGGGCACGAAGAACTGGCCGTCGATGCGGCGCACCGTGGCGAGGTCGGGCTCCTCGCGCAGCCGCCGCTGGAAGTCCGGCTCCTCCCACGGGTCCCATGGGGCACTGACGAGCCTGCCTGTGATCCCCCGCGCCTGCTCGCCGAGCAGGAACGTGGTCAGCTCGGCCGCGCGGCGGCCGGCACCCCGCCGTCGTCGAGCTGACGCTCGGTGCTCGCGAAGTAGCCCTCGCCGGCCCTGCCGGGGCCGGCCTGCAGCGTGGCGGCGTGGATCTCGGTGGCGACGAAGCCGGGCGAGACCGCGTTGACCCGCACGCCGCGCGGGGCGAGCTCGAGCGCGAGGTTCTCGGTGAGGCGCACGACGGCGGCCTTGGACGTCGCGTAGGCGTCGTACCGGGGCTGGGGGGAGGTGGCGCCCCCGCCCGCGAACGTGACCACGGCGCCGCGCGTCGCCTCCAGTGAGGCGAGGCAGTGGTGCACCGCCAGCAGCGTGCCGAGCACGTTGACGCGCACCGTCGCCCAGAACTCCGCCGGCGCGTAGGACCCGACCGGGCCGACCGGGGCCAGCACGGCGGCGGCGGTGACCACGCCCGAGACCTCCTCCAGCGCCCCCTCCTGTGTGGCCGCTCTCCAGCCGTCTTCGTCTCCGACATCGAGCGCCACGGCACGGTGGCCCTCGCCTGGCAGTCCCGCCACGGCCTCCTCCACCCGCCGCGTGGTTGCGCGCCACCGCGACCACGACGGCCCCCCGCTCGGCCAGCAGGCGTGCGCACTCTCCGCCGATCCCCCGGCTGGCGCCGGTGACGAGCACACGTCGACCTTCGAGTTCTGGATGCTGGGGCACGGCGGACACGTTACGGACTGCGCCTACGATGCACGGGTGGTCCGCTACTGCGCACGTGCGTGAGGCTGCGCCTCTACCACCACCCCGACGGCGCCCGCGTCGCCTACCGCGAGCTCGGCGCCGGCCCTCCGCTCGCGCTGCTGCACTCCGCGATGCTCTCCCACCTGGAGTGGGAGCCGGTCGTGCGGCGCCTGGCCGAGCGCTTCCGCGTGGTGCTCCCCGACCTGCCGCTGCACGGCGACTCCGAGGACCGTCCCCGCCACCCCTACACGCTCGACTGGTTCGCCGAGGTGCTCTGCGGCTTCGCCGCCGACGTGCTCGGCCCGCGGCCGCTGCTCGCCGGCCACGACCTCGGCGCCGAGATCGCGCTGCGCGCGGTCGCCTCGGGGCGCGTGCGGCCCTCCCGCCTGGTGCTGCTGCCCAACCGCCTGCACCGCCCCGAAGAGCACGCCCGCCTGCGCGCCGCCTGGCGGCTGGCCGCCCGCGCGGGCGCCGTCCCCGGCGCCGACCGCGTGCTCACCCACGCCGCGCCGCGCGTGTTCTCCCCCTCGCTGGGGCTGCGCCTCTCCGCGCGCGGGGAGCCCGCCGCCCGCGACCTCGTGCGCCACGCCTTCGCCGACGTCCCCGGCAACCCCATCCTCGCGCGCTCCTGGGCGAAGTTCGCGCGCCGCTGGCCGTGCGGTCCCCAGCTGCAGCTGCTGGAGCTGTACCCGCGGCTGGAGATGCCCGTGCTGCTTCTGTGGGCCGACCGCGACCGCCTGCACCCGCTCGCCGGCGCCGAAGAGACGCTCGAGCTGCTCCCCCACGGGCAGCTGCGCGTGCTCTCGGGCACGGGCTTTCTGATCGCCTACGACGACCCCGTCGGGCTCGCGCGGGAGCTTGTTGCGTTCTGCGGATAAGGTCCAGGCCAGGCAGAGTCGATTCAAGGAGACCCGATGCCAGAGAAGCAGTTGTGGGGCGGGGAGACCGCCAAGGCCGTCGAGAACTTCCCGATCTCCGGGGAGACGGTGCCGGTCGCGGTGGTGCACTGGCTGGCGCGCATCAAGGGTGCGGCCGCGGCGGTCAACGGCGAGCTTGGGCTGCTCGACAAACGCCGTGCCGCTCGTATCGAGAAAGCCGCCGCGGAGGTCGCCGCCGGCAAGCCACGACGCGCAGTTCCCGATCGACGTCTTTCAGACCGGCTCGGGCACCTCGACGAACACGAACGCCAACGAGGTGATCGCGGCGCTGGCGGGCGAGCAGGTCCATCCGAACGACCACGTGAACATGGGCCAGTCCTCGAACGACGTGTTTCCCTCGGCGGTCCACCTTGCCGCGCTGGACGTCGCCCAGAACGAGCTGCTGCCGGCGCTCAAGCAACTGGAGCGGGCGTTCGCGCGCAAGGCGAAGAGCTTCCAGGGCGTCGTCAAGGCCGGGCGAACGCACCTGATGGACGCGGTCCCGGTGACGCTCGGGCAGGAGTTCGGGGGCTACGCCGCCCAGCTGGCCCTCGCCCAGGAGCGCGTGCAGGCGGCGCTCGTGCACGTCGGCCAGATCCCGCTGGGGGGAACGGCGACCGGCACCGGCCTGAACACCCACCCGAAATTCGCCGAGCGGGTCCGGGCAAGGTTGAAGAAGGAGTCGGGCCTGCGCCAGATCGCCCCGCCGCTGGACCGCTTCGAGGCGCAGGCCAACCGCGACGCGCTCGTAGAGCTGTCGGGGGCGCTGAAGGTGATCGCGGTGTCGCTGACCAAGATCGCGGGCGACCTCGCGCTGATGGGCTCGGGTCCGCGCGCGGGGATCGGCGAGCTGTACCTGCCGGAGCTGCAGAAGGGCTCGTCGATCATGCCGGGCAAGGTCAACCCGGTGATCCCCGAGGTGGTGCTGCAGGTCTCGGCGCAGGTGATCGGCAACGACACGGCGATCACCGTCGGCGGGATGCAGGGCCAGTTCGAGCTCAACGTGCGCATTCCCCTGCTCGCTCGCAACCTGCTGCAGTCGCTGCACCTGCTCTCGAGCACCTCGCGGGCGTTTGCGGAGAAGTGCGTCGACGGCATCAAAGCCAACCGGGCCGGCACCGACGCGTCGGCCGGCGCGACTCTCGCGGTGGCGACGGCGCTGAACGGCGTGATCGGCTACGACAAGGGCACGATGATCGTCAAGCAGGCCACCGACTCCGGACGGCCGCTGCGCGATGTGGCGCTGGAGCTTGGCGTTGACGCCGATCTTTACGACGCCACGATCGACCTGCGCAAGATCGCCTCGGGGAATCGGTAGCCGGCCGGCTGGCCCCGCGCCTGACGGGCTGAGGGCTTGCGATAGCTGGCCGGGTTGGCCTCGCGTCGAACCGGCTGCGGGCCTGCGGTAGTCGGTCAGTGACGCCGAACCGGGCTCCTAGGCTTACGTTCCGCGACCTATCGCCCGGGGCTTATTTGCGCCCGAACTCGCTGGCTTATTGGACTTCTGTGAAGATCGGAACAGTCCGACGAGCAGATAGTGTAGGATGCCCGCATAATTCGGCTGACCGGCCTCCATGGTGAGTCGGCACCTACTCCAAAAAGGGGGCGGAGATGAAGGTTCTGGGAGCGACACACCCTTCGACGGGCGCGGCAGCGGCGCCGGCCAAAGCGAGCGCCGCTCGCGTCGCGATCTTGGGCGCGCTGTGCGTGCTCGCGTGGGTGCTCGCCTCGCCCGCGGCGGCGCAGGCGAGCACCCAGACCTTCACCTACACCGGGGCCGAGCAGACTTTTACCGTGCCGACGGGCGTCACGAGCGTGGAAGTCCTCGCCGTCGGCGGGCATGGGGGGAGCGCTGCGGGGGCCGGCGGCGCCGCGGCGCAGGTGGCCGGGACCCTGAGCGTGACTCCCGGTGAGGTTCTTTATGTCGAGGTCGGCGGCAACGGCGAAAATGGAAGCACCAAAGGAACCGGGTCCAGCGTCGCTGCCGGTTTCAACGGTGGAGGCTCCGGAGGCGGCGGCGGAGGTGGTGCATCGGATGTGCGCACCTCGCCGCGAGCCGACGGCCTCTCACCGGACGCCCGGTTGATCGTCTCGGGGGGTGGCGGCGGTAGCGGTCAGACCGGCGAATGCGTCGGTGGCGCAGGTGGCAACGCCGGTCAGCCGGGCGAAAGCGGCAGCTGCGGCAACGGCGGCGGCGCCGCCGGATCGCAGGGAAGCGGTGGCGCAGGCGGAAGTGGGGGATGTGGCCCCGGGCAGGAAGGTGAACTCGGATTGGGCGGCGTCGGCGGCGGCGATGGCTTTGGCGGTACCTTCTGCAATTTGGATGTCGGCGGTGGTGGCGGTGGTGGCTACTACGGCGGCGGCGGAGGCTGCGGAGCCAGTGTTGCCGCCAGCGGAGGCGGTGGGGGTGGCTCATCGCTGGTGCCGGGAGGTGGAAGTGAAGAGCTGGCCTCTCCAAAAGCCGAACCGCAGGTGCAGATCACCTACACGCCGGCAACAAATCGCCCGACCGTCGTGACCGACGCGGCATCCGGGGTCACACGGACGTCGGCGACGTTGAACGCGACCGTGAACCCCGAAGGCGGCGAAGTGACTGTCTGTTTCTTTGAATACGGCACGTCGTTGGCCTATGGATCGAGCGCGTCGTGCTCCTCGCTGCCCGGCTCGGGTACGAGCCCGGTGGCCGTATCGGCCGGGATCTCGGGTCTCAGCGCCAGCACGAAATATCACTTCCGCATCGTCGCCTCCAACGCGGGCGGCGTCAGCGCGGGCGCCGATCAGAGCTTCACCACGGCGTCTCCGGTCGAAGAACTGCCCGAAATCGGCCGGTGCGTCAAACTGAAAAAACCGACAGGCAAGTATCAGAGCGCGAGCTGCACGACCAAGAGCGCGGGCGAAAATACCGGCTCCTACGAATGGAGCTTCGAACCCGGCACTGCGCGAACCTTCACCTTCAAAAACGGCGCGGCGACGCTTGAGACGGTCGGCAAAGCGCAGATCAAGTGCCTGGAAAACACATACAGTGGTGAATACACGGGCTCAAAAACGGCGACAGTGCAGTTGAAACTCACCGGCTGCGAACCGACCAACCGCTTCGGCATCAAATGCGAGAGCTCCGGGAGCGGGGCAGGGGAAGTCAACCTGAACACCCTCGACGGCAACCTCGGGTTTATCAAAGGCGGCAGCGAACCGACGGTTGGGATGGCGTTGACCCCGACGGCCTTGGAGCAGCCCTACGTGGCCCAGTTCCACTGCGGCGAAGTGCCGGTCTCGATCACGGGCGGTGTGATCGCCTCCTACACGGCCGTCAACAAAATGGCGGCCTCATTTACGGTCTCCTTCAAAGCGACCGCGGGCAAACAGTCGCCGGAAGCGTTCGAAGGCGGTAAAGCCGAACTACTCAGTATGGTCATCGGAGAATCGGCACCCGAACAGACAGGGCTCAAGGCGGCCGACAAAGTCTCCAACCAGGAAAGCCTGGAGATCAAAGCGAGCGCCTAATCGAGATCGAACGCGGCCCGGATCGCGTCGCTTAAGGCATGCTCTTGACGGTCGAGCAGCACACCGATCTGCTCTCCGACGGCGTCCCTTGGGATCGTGGTGATGTTCTCGCAGCTCACCACTGATGGTCCCGCGAGCCCGTTCGCCGCGTCGACCTGCACCTCGGTCGAGAGCCCGCGTTGCGTCGTGGTGATTGGCGCAACTGTCACCGTCGTGAGATGTGGACGCACGATCTCGCGTGTGAGGATCAGCACCGGCCGGGCCTTGTCGATTTGGGCGACGTGAATAGGGCGCATCAGGCAAGCTCTGATGGCATGCCCACAGCGTGCTCGGCCAGCCCGGCGAGCTCCGGATCCGGCCCACTGCGGGCGAGGATCTCGGCATCGCGCGCGGCACTCAGGCGCCGGCGCTCATGCTCGAGCGCCCGAGTGACGACCGCGGCCCGGCTGCGTCCGGCGCCGTTCTCGACGATTCCATCAACGAAATCGACGAGCTCGTCTGGGAGTCGGACGGCGATCTGCTTACTCATCCCACTATGGTAGCAGTCTGGTACCAACACGTGGCGGCGTTCGGCGCCCCCTTGACACTCGCGTCCTCACACCGCCGGCAGCGCTTTGAACAGCTGCGCCACCGCGCGCTCGGCCGGCTTGGGCTGGCCGGCGTAGTCGAACAGGCCCTTGCCCAGTGATCCCTTCGATCAGCTTGATGTGGCGGTCTTCGGCGAGCACCGAGCCGCCGTAGTAGGTGGGGGTCTAGCGCGAAGTCGCGCAGCACCCAGACGAGCATCCCGCTGAGGCGGGGGTCGGCCTCGTAGAGGTCGGATGTGCTGGGTCGAGCAGGCGCGATTGGAAGGCGTAGCAGCCGGGGCGGCTCGGGCTTGTCGAGCGCGGTGGCTTCGGCGCCGAACTCGCTGATCAGCTGGACTTTGCCCGCGAACGTCGCGTTCATCGCCGCGAGGCGTTCGCGGATCAGCTGGCGCAGCTGCGCGGGCTTGTCGCGCAGGCCCTCGTACCAGCCGGAGTAGTCGGTCTCGGAGACCGCGTCCACGTCGCGTGTACAGCGGGGCGCGCGACCCGGGTGCGGCGGGTGCTCACCCCACACGTCGACCGCGACCATCCGCCCGGGGTCGTAGGCGTGCAGCCACTGGGCCATCGCTTCGACGTACTGCGCCTGGCCGCCGGGGTGGCCGTTGCCGGCCATCTCGTTGGTGAGGTTCCACGCGATGATCGAGGGGTGCAGCGCGTCCGCCTGCGCCGCGGTGCGCACGTCTTCCTGCGCCCGTTCGGCGAGCGCGGCGTGATCGCCGGTCCAGTCGCCGGAGGGGTCGACGGGGCCGACTCCCTGCCACACCATGATCCCGGCGGCGTCGAGGCGTTCGAGCATGCTCGCGGGCAGCGGGTGCTGGGAGCGTGCGGCGTTGGCGCCGATCGCCTGCAGCTCCTGCACGAGCGCCTCCTCTTCGGCGGGGCCGAGCGCGTCGCCGTGCCCGGGCGCTTCGAACTGGATCGAGGCGCCGTGCAGCTCCAGCGGCTGCCCGTTGAGGTACATCCGGCCCCCGCTCCACGTCAGCTGGCGCAGGCCGACGCGCGCGGTGTAGCTGCTCTCGCCGGGCACCGCGAGCGTGAGTTCGTAGAGGTTGGGGCTGCCCGGCGCCCACACCGCCGGTGCGGGGACCGTCACCGTCGTGCTCATCGCGCACCGTCTGTTCGGCGCCCACGCGCTGCGGGGGAAGCTCACCGGGATCGTGTGGCCGGGCCGGCTGAGCGTGCCTTCGGGCGCGAGCGTGCGCGCCGGGCCGTTGTTGTGCACGTTGACGCCAGCTGCACGGTGGCGCCTGCGTCGTGGTGGGCGCGTCGGGCGTGAGCGTCGTCTGGATCGTGGGGTCCGAGAGTTCGCTCGCGGCGACCTCGCGCATGCTCGACCGGCGCCGTCGAGGCCGCCGAAGTTGAACCACGTGCGGTTGAAAGCCTTCGTGGGTCTGCAGCAGCGGGGTCGCGCCAGTCCACGCGCACCACCAGCGTGTGCGTGCCCGCGGCCAGCGCGTGCGCGAATTCGAAGGGCAGGTAGAAGCCGACGTGGGAGCCCAGCGGGCTGCCCGTCGACCCACACTTCGACGAGGTAGTTGGCCGACTGCGAATTCCAGCGCGTACATGCCCGCGGCGGGCGCGGTGATACGTCGTGCGGTACCACGCCACCGAGCCTTCGAAGCGGGGACCGCCGCCTGCCCTTTGACGGGGGCGGGGTTGACCGACGTTGGGCACGCTCACCGCCGCGCCCCCGAAGTCGCCGCGTGGGCCACCCCCGCAGCTGCCCCAGGTCCTCGGGGTCGGGGCGCACAACCCACTGGGTCAGCGCCACGTGCCCGCCGGGGCCTTCGTCGAGGTCCGCACGGCTCGCCGGCGCGTTGACCGCTAACGCCAGGAGGACCGCTACGCCCGCGATCGTGCTCTTGCCGGGGACGCCGTGGGACACGCGGTCCCCATTGTGCCTGGCTCGCCGGCGCTTTACGCCGGTTGCACCGCGGCTTTCACCGCCGCCTCCAGCATCCCCTCCAGCAGGCGCCGCGCGCCGGCCTTCGCGAGCGGTTCGTTGAGGTTGCCGCACTTGGGGGACTGCACGCAGGAGGGGCACCCTTTGCTGCACGGGCACTCCGCGATCAGGCGGTGGGCGTCGCGGCAGAGCTCCTCGAAGCGCAGGAACGCGGCGCGCGTGAGCCCGACGCCGCCGGGGTGGCCGTCGTAGATGAAGATCGTCGGCCGCCCCGGTCTGGGGGTGGAGGTTGGTGGAGAGCCCCCCCACGTCCCACCGGTCGCACATCGCGATCAGCGGCAGCACCGCGATCTGGGCGTGCTCGGCGGCGTGCAGCGCGCCGAGGGCGTCGACGGCGTCGAGCACGTCGGGGTCGAGCTCGAACCAGAGCGCCTGCGTGGAGAAGCTCGTCTCGGGCAGGTCGAGCGTGACGAGGTCGATCTGCGCGTGGTCTGAGAGGCGGCGGCGCTGGTAGGCGAGCACGGTCTCGGTGACGGAGACCTCGCCGAAGCGAGAGCGTGACCCCGAGCGTCTCGCGGCGGTCGAGCATGCTCTCGATCGTGGTGTCGGTCTCGCGCTTGGGCTGGGTGTACCAGCCGCCGTCGAACGGGGTCACGAGCGCGCGGCGGCGCTCCAGGTCGAGCTCCTGCACCTCGTAGGAGCGCCCGAGGTGCAGGTAGATCGGCGCCTTGGTGCACGGTGGAGTGGGCGCGCGCGGCCTCGGTGGTGCCGAGCAGCTCCCCGGAGGAGGTGTCCACGATCGCAAAGCTGTCGAGCGAAGCGGAGCGCAGCGAGACCGCCGCGGCGGGGTACTCGCCGGGGTTGCGGGGGACGTAGGCGGGTGGGTGGGTTCCAGATCTTCGCCGCAGCCGGCCGCCGGCAACGAGCATCTCCGCGTACGCCTCCCATCGCGGGCCGAGCACCCCGGCGTCGTCGCTGGAGAGCGGGCCCTCGAAGGCGGCGCAGAGCAGGTGGGCGAGGTGGATCTGGGGGCTCTCGTGGTCGAGGATCGCGGCCTCCACGGGGCGCTCGAGGAACTCGTCGGGGTGGCGGCAGAAGAACTGGTCCAGGGCGTCCTCGCCGGCGACGTACACCGCGAGGCCCCGTCCGCGCCGCCCGGCGCGCCCCCACATCTGGCGCAGCGAGGCGACGGTGCCGGGGAAGGTGACGACCACGGCGGCGTCGAGCTCGCCGATGTCGATCCCCAGCTCCAGCGCGTCGGTCGTGATCACCGCGCGCAGCTCCCCGCGCACGAGGCGGCCCTCGAGCTCGCGCCGCTGCTGGGGGGTGTAGCCGGCGCGGTAGGGGACCACGAGCTCGGCCAGTGCAGAGTCCTCGGCCTCCAACTCCTCCCGCACCAGCCGGCTGAGCAGCTCGACACCCTTGCGGGACTTCATGAAGCAGATCGCGCGCGCGCCCTCGCGCACGAGCCGTGCGAGCAGCTCGGCGGCCTCGCCCAGCGCGGAGCGCCGCGCGCCGAGCGCGGCGTCGGTCAGGGGGGGGTTCCACATCGCGATCTGCCGCCGCGGGGTGGGGGAGCCGTCCTCGTCGATCAGCCCCACGTCCTCCAGGCCGGTGAGCCGCTCGGCGAGCTCCACGCGGGTTGGCGATCGTGGCGGAGGCGAGCAGGAAGCGCGGTTCGGTGGCGTAGGCGGCGGCGACGCGGCGCAGGCGGCGCAGCACGTTGGCGACGTGGGAGCCGAACACGCCGCGGTAGACGTGGGCCTCGTCGACCACGACGACGGCGAGGTTCGCGAAGAACGTGGCCCACGCTTCGTGGTGGGGGAGGATGCCGAGGTGGAGCATGTCGGGGTTGGTGAGCACGACGTTGGCGCGGCGGCGCATCTGCGTGCGTGCCTCGCGGGGGGTGTCGCCGTCGTAGATCGCGGGCCGCAGCCGCTCGCCGAGGCCGAAGCGGGCGAGTGCGCGCGCCTGGTCTTGCGCGAGCGCCTTGGTCGGGTACAGGTAGAGCGCGCGCGCGTGGGGGTCGCGGCAGAGGACCTCGAGCGTGGGCAGGTTGAAGCACAGCGACTTGCCCGAGGCGGTGCCGGTGGTGACGATCAGCGGCCCCTCCCAGGCGGCGTGCAGCGCGCGCGCCTGGTGGGAGTAGAGCCGCTCGATGCCCGCGCGCTCGAGCGCCGCGAGCACTTCGGGGTGCAGCTCCGCGGGGGGGTCCACGAGGGGGTGGGAGCCCGCCGGCGCTGGGGAGCCCGCACCCCCACGGCCGGAGCCTTCGCGGGCCTCGCGCACGAGCCGTCCGTCGGCGCGGCCCTCGTCGAGCAGGGCGCTCCAGGGCTCGATCGTGCGCTCTATCGCCACCGGTTGCGATAGTAGACGCCGATGACGGCTCGACGCGGAGCAGTGGGCGCGAGAGCGCACTTTCCACCATTCGCGCTACTCGGTGGAGCGGATCGCCCGCGAGCGCGCGGGAGAGCGTGTCGGTGTGCGTGCCGGCGAAGGAGTGCGCGGGGACGGTGGGGGCGATCGTGGCGGAGCTCGTGAAGCTGCGGGAGGCCGGCGCGGTCGATGAGGTCGTGGTGGTGGACGCCGCCTCGCGCGACGGGACGGCGGCCGTGGCGCGAGCGGGCAGGGGCGACGGTGCACCAGGAGGCGGAGCTGCTGCCGCAGTTCGGCGCGGTGCTGGGCAAGGGGGACGCGATGTGGCGGGCGCTGTCGGTCTGCAGGGGGAGGTGGTGTGCTACCTGGACGCGGACACCGAGGGCTTTCGGCGCACTTCGCGACGGGCCTGCTCGGCCCGCTGGTGTGCGAGCAGGGGGTCGAGTTCGTGAAGGCGTTCTACCGGCGCCCGTTCGAGCACGACGGGGTGACCCATGCCGGAGGGCGGCGGGCGTGTGAACCACCTGACGGCGCGCCCGGCGCTCGCGCTCTTCTACCCGGAGCTCGCCGGCGTACGCCAGCCGCTCGCGGGGGAGGTGGCGGCGCGGCGGGAGCTGCTGGAGCGGCTGCCGTTCGCGACGGGCTACGGGGTGGAGATCGCGATGGTGATCGACGTGTGGCAGGCGGTGGGCCTGGAGGGGATGGCGCAGGTGGACCTGGACGTGCACCGCAACCGCCACCAGCCGCTGCAGGCGCTGACCCCGATGGCGTACACGGTGCTGGCGACGATCGCGCGGCGCCTGGAGCGGGAGGGGCGGCTCGCCGAGTTGGAGTACGAGCAGGCGCTCGAAGCGCCCGCCGCTGAGAGAGCGTGCGCGTGCGGTGAGCGTGCGCGTGCTTGTACCTGGACCTGGACAGCACGCTGCTGGGCAGGGCCGGCTCGCTGCTGCACGACGGCGAGGGGTCGGTCTCGATCGACGGGGTGCGTGCGGTGCAGGCGTGCCTGCGCGCGGGGGTGGAGGTGACGCTGATGTCGGGCCGCCGCCGCGCGTCGCTGGCGGAGGACGCGCGACTGCTGGGCCAGAGCTCCTACATCTACGAGGCGGGGGCGTGCGTGGTGCTCGACGGGGAGGAGCACTGGCTGACGGGCGCCCTGCTCCCGGGAGAGGAGACGATCGCCCAACAGATCGAGCGCTCGGGGGCGCCGGCGCTGCTGCTGGAGCACTACGCGGGCCGCCTGGAGCACCACGACCCGTGGCACACCGCGCGCGAAGTCTCGCACCTGTTCCGCGGCCTGGTGGACGCGAGCGAGGCCGACCGGGTGCTCGCCGAGCACGGCTACGAGGGCCTGCGGCTGGTGGACAACGGCTCGGTGAGCGCGGGCCCCTCCTCCGCGCTGGCGAGCCTGCCCCAGGTGCGCGCCTACCACCTGCTGCCGGCGGGAGCCTCGAAGGCGGCGGCCGTGGCCTTCCACCGCCGCGCGCGGGGGTACGCGCGCGAGGAGACGTTCGCGGTGGGCGACTCGCGCGAGGACGTGGCGAGCGCGGCGCACGTGCACACCTTCTGGCTGGTGGCCAACGCGGTGGTGCGCGACCCGACGATCCGCGAGGCGCTCGCCGCCCACGAGAACGTGCGGGTGTGCGAGGCGGCGCACGGGGCGGGGGTGTACGAGGCCGTTGTGAGCACGTTGGTGGAGGGGTAGGGGGGGATCGTCCGCGCGGGTGAGCACGCCCGCCGGGCGCCGTGTGCGCAGGGCCTCCGTGCCCCGCGACCTGGGGGCGGGCGTCGTTCGAGGGTCCGTGGAGACCGCGAGGTCGGAGACACGCCGTCCAGGCGTCGCCTCCGCGTGGGCGGTTCGTTTCGCCGGTAAGGGCGCCAGTGTGGAGCTTCCGTGCTACGAGCGGTCGGCTTGTCCGTACGATCGGGCGGTTCCGACTCTACGGAAAACAGGAGCCCCGATGAAGCAGCCGGAGAAGAAAGTCAGCGTGAAGCGACCCGCGAGAGGCCCCTCGCGGTCGTCGCTCGCTCCAGCTCCGAGTCCGACCCCGACTCAGGCTCAGGCTGGGGCGCGGACTCGGGCACGGCCTCGGACCCGAGCCACGATTCCGACACCGGCGGCGCTGCCGGTGGGCCGTCTCAAGGCGGAGCTCCTCCCGGCGCTGGGGGCGGCCGCGCTCGCGACCGCGGTCGCGGTGTGGGTGCTGCAGCTGTGGAAGGCGAGCCTGCACGTGCCGTTCGTGATCGGCGCCGGCGACTCGCTGTTCGGCCTGGTGATGGTCAAGGACGTTCTCACGCACGGCTGGGACCTCACCAACCCGAGCCTCGGGATGCCCTTCGGCCAAGAGCTGTACGACTACCCGGCCTTCAGCGGCGACAGCTTCTACATGGCGATCGTCAAGGTGCTGGGGACGTTCATCGGCGATCCCGCGGTGACGGTCAACGTCTACTACCTGCTGGGCTTCCCCCTGGTCTCGATCACGAGCTTTGCGGTGCTGCGACGGGTGGGCGTTTCGATCGGAGTCGCGGTCGTCTGCGCGGTCCTCTACGCGACGCTGCCGTTTCACCTCGATACCAACGAGACCCACATCTTCCTGAGTACCTACTTCATCGTTCCGGTCTGCTGCTGGCTGGTCCTCGCCGCGTTCCGGGGTTCGGAGCTCTTCACTCGGGACGAGCGGCATGTGGGCCTGCGTGCCTACCTGACCAAGCGCTCGGCGGCGATAGCCGTGGTCTGTCTGGTGGTGGGCTCCGGCGACAACTACTTCGCGCTGTACACCGTCGCCCTGATGGCACCGGCTGCGATCTTGGCCTTTTTCGCGACCCGCCGCAGGCGCCCGCTCGTGTGTGGAGCGGTGGCCATGGCGATCGTTCTCGGGGCGGTCGTGCTCAACGGACTTCCGACGGTCGTCTACGACGCGGAGCACGGCCCCAACACCGTCCCGACCACCCGCATTCCACGGGAAACCGACATCTGGGGACTGTCGCTCGCCAATCTGGTGATGCCGATCGAAAGTAGTCGCATCCCGGCGCTGGCGAAACTGGCGTTTCACTACAACTCGACGGTGCCGGTCCCGGCGAGCAGCCCGACGTCGGAACCGTCGTGGACCAACATCGGCATCGTCGCCACCCTCGGTCTGCTGTGGCTGGCGATCGTGGTCGGGATCCGCTGCGTACGCGGGGAGGGGGGTGGTCCGAGCGATCCACGCGAGCTGCACGCGGCGATGGGAGCCGGGATGGCGTTCCTGATCGGAACGGTGGGAGGGCTCTCGACGGTCTTCGCGTACGTGGTCGATCCGCAGCTGCACGCGCCCGCGCGGATCGTGGTCTTCATCGCTTTCTTCGCGCTGCTCGGCGCCGCCCTCGGACTGGATCGGCTGCGTGGAGGGGTCGAAGCCCGCCGGCGGGGTCGAGTGGCCTGGCCGGCCGTGCTCGCGGGCGTGCTGGTCGTCGGAGTGCTGTACCAGACCAGTCCCGAAATGGCAAGCAAAGCGGACCTCGACGAACTGGGCCAGTTTCCGCTCGAATTCAGCCGCAAAACGCCCCGTTGTGAACCAGGAGTCCAGGGCCGACTCCACTACCGCGTAGTCAGCCGCGTCGATCACTTTTCCGGAGACAGGAATCGGCGTCTCGCCCGGCTTGAATTCCGTACGGGAAATGCCTCGGCAGAGTATTGGGCCGTCAGTTCAAGAATCTGCTGCCGAAGCCGTTCGGTTCCATTAGTCATCGAGGGTCCACATACCAAGCATACAAAATCGGAAGTGGCCAGTGTAATGTATTAGTCAAGGCAAAGTGACTCACGTACCAAGTTGATTCCAATCGCGATGCGGCCACCTGCCTGGTCGGAAATAAGGGGCTGAAATGAAAGCGGTTATCTTGGCGGGCGGGTTGGGCACGCGGCTCAGCGAGGACGGCCGCGCCGCCGCATTCTTCACCACTCCGAAGTGAGCCGAGAAGTGGAAGGTAGAGCCCTTGCCCACTTCGCTTTCGAGCCAAATCCGGCCGCCCATCATCTCGATCAAGCGCATCGAGATGGAGAGCCCCAGCCCCGTTCCCCCATACTGCCGCGTGGTGGATGTATCGGCCTGGGTGAACGGCTCAAAGATCAGCTTCTGTTTCTCAGGCGGGATGCCGATGCCGGTATCGGTCACCGTAAAGTGCAGATTCAGGGCGTCTGGTTCGCTTTCCTCCGCCTCCACCCGCAGCACCACCTCGCCCCGTTCCGTGAACTTGACAGCGTTGCCCGCCAGGTTCAGCACCACCTGGCGCAAACGCACCGGATCGCCGACCACCATTCCGGCAGTTCGGGTGGAACAAAGCAGGCCAGTTCCAAGTCCTTCTGGTGGGCCCCGCCGGCCAGCGATTTCATGGCCTGGCCCAGGTGATCCCGCAAGTTGAACTCGATCGGAC